>CAWGMN010000015.1:0-305929 GCA_963823745.1 Terriglobia bacterium | reverse complement strand
AAGTCGTCGCCAAAAGGCAATTGCAGCGCATCGGCGGTCATGACCTGCACGTTGGCTTGCGGAGCTAAACCGCGCATCACTCTCGCCCGATGCGGATGAATCTCGGCGGCCACAATCTCTGCCTCCGGCATGGCCGTAGCCATCGCCGCTGTCTTGATGCCCGGAGCGGCACAACAATCCAGAATGCGCTGTCCACAGCCTACCAGGGACGCTACCAATTGTGAGCCCTCGTCCTGAATGGCTAGGCGGCCTTCGCGAAACGCTGAAGTTCGAGTCACATCGCCTGAGAGCACCACCCGCGAACTGCTCATCAACACGCCCGGCACCAGTTGGACGCCTTCTGCAATCAGGCTGCGCTCTGTCTCCGCATCGCTGACACGCAGCACTGTTGCTGGAACGTGCTGGTCATGACGGCACATCTGCTCTGCCTTGTCGTGACCGAACTGCGCCTCCCACCTTGCCACCAGCCACTCCGGATGGGCGTAGTCAGCCGCCAGGCTTTTTCCGTCCACCGTCAGTCCGCGCCGGTCCCGCTCCAGCTTGCGCATCACGGCATTCACCAGCCCCGCGGCAGATCTCTTCCTGGCCAGCTTCACCAGTTCCACCGTCTCATGCACAATCGCGTGCCCCGGTGTGCGGCTCAGGAATACCAGTTGATATACGCCCATACGCAAGGCAATCAGCACTTCCAGATCGAGCTTGCGCAACGGAACTTTCAATAAGGCGGCAAAACGCTCATCGAGCCGCGACTGCCAGCGCAGCGTGCCCATAACGACTTCTGTGGTTAGATTGCGGTCTTCCGGCGAGAGCCCATCGAGAAGCTGCGAGTGCAGAAGCTCCACCGCGTATGCCGACTCGCGCTCCACCCGCAAAAGAATCTGGAACGCGGCATGGCGGGCTGGACTGGTGGCCATCGCTCACCCCAGCCGTTCCCCTTGGGCAGGGCGGTATCCATTGATGAATTCGCGCGCCGAAAGGGCCTTCTTTCCTTCCGGCTGCACCTGCAACAATTCCAGGCTCGTGCCGAAACCGCAGCCTGCAAACAAGCGCTCGCCCTGTACTTTCATTTCGCCAGGCCCGAGTGCGCCAACTATGAAAGATTCATGCGCCGGTGTGGCAGCCACAAGTTTGAGGTTCTTCCCGCGAAGTTGTGTGTAGGCTCCGGGCCACGGTTGGAACCCGCGCATCCGGTTGTAGATCTCTTCGGCAGACTTTTGAAAATTTACCAACCCATCTTCTCTGGTTAATATCGGCGCCAGCGTGGCTTCAGAATTGTCTTGCGGAATGCTGGTAATGTTTCCCTGCTCCAATTTTTTCAGCGTCTCTACCAGCAGGTCCGCGCCGACCGCGGCCAAACGCGGAGCCAGCGAAACCGAAGTATCGTCCGGCAATATGGGCAGCTCGCGTTGCAGCAGAATGTTGCCTGTATCAAGCCCTTCATCGAGCAGCATGGTGGTCACGCCCGTTACGGTCTCACCCTTGGCAATGGCCCACTGGATGGGCGCTGCCCCGCGATATTTCGGCAGCAGCGATCCATGCACGTTGATATTTCCATGCCTCGGCAGTTGCAGCATCCAGGGCGGAATAATGCGGCCATAGCCCACCACGATGATGCATTCCGGCGCTATCTGCCGCAGTTGCCGCTGGAACTCTTCATTCTTTTTGATCTTCTCTGGCTGCTCTACCGGCAAACCGAATTGGAGCGCTGTTTTCTTCACCGGTGAGGCCGCCAGTTCCATACCGCGGCCCTGTGGACGGTCGGGCTGGGTCACCACCAGCCGCACATCGAAGTTGTTGTGGACCAGGCTTTCCAGTGACGGCACTGCAAACTGCGGAGTGCCGCAGAAAACCACTCTCATGCCCACTCGCCCGCCCGCACCAGCTTTCTGATCTTGCGTTTCATCAGGTCGCGCTTCAGGGCACTGATATGGCTGATATAGAGCTTGCCGTTCACATGGTCGGTTTCATGCAGAAAAGCGCGCGCCAGCAGGCCTTCACCGGTTTTTTCAAACCACTTGCCGTCCAGCCCCTGCGCCTTAATGGTGACAACGTTCGCACGCGTTACCTCTTCGCGAAAGTCGGGCAGGCTCAGGCATCCCTCGCTGCTTCTCTGCCGGCCTTCGGTATGTACGATTTCCGGATTCACCAGCACCATCTTGGCCTCAGGGTCTTCTTTGAACGAGATGTCAATCACCACAAGGCGCTTGCTGATTCCTATTTGCGGCGCGGCCAGTCCCACGCCATGCGCGGCATACATGGACTCGAACATATCGTCAGCCAGCTTGCGCAGTTCGTCATCAAATTCGGTGATCGTCTTGGCCGGCGTCTCCAGTACCGGATCGCCATATTTCACGATTGGATAGATCATCTTTTCGTCAGAATTCCCGCAGTTGTTGTTTATAGCCTTCAAAATTCCGCAAAGTCTCAGTCATGGAATCTCCGCCGAACTTCTCCAGTGCGCAACGCGCCATGACCAGCGCCACCATGGCTTCGGCAGCCACACCCGCAGCCGGCACCACGCATACATCGGAGCGCTCGTATGCGGCCTTGACCGGTTCGCGGCTCTCAAAGTCCACCGAGCCCAGCGGACGCCGCAATGTCGAAATCGGTTTCAGGTAGCCGCGCACCAGAATGTCCTGGCCGTTGGAGATACCGCCTTCCACTCCGCCCGCATGGTTCGACTTGCGCGTGAATCCCGTAAAACCCTCTTTCGCCTCTTCTCGCGAATAGCCAATCTCATCATGCACGCCTGAACCGAATGTCAGCGCCGACTCCACTCCGGTGCCGATTTCCACCGCTTTTACCGCCTGCAATGACATCACGGCCTGCGCCAGCATGCCGTCGAGGCGTTCATCCCATTGCGCATACGTTCCCAGCCCGGGTGGAACATTATGCACCACCACTTCGAACACTCCGCCCACGGAATCGCCGGTACGCAAAGCCTGGTCTACTTCCTTCTTCATGCGTTCTTCCGACTCAGGATCAACACAGTTCAACAGGACTTCATTTTTCGCATGCAGCTGTTTTACTTTTTCCCACGGAACATCCGCGTCGGCCAGCGCGGCTTTGCCCACGGCAATCACGTGGCTCAACACTTCCATCCCCAGATCTTGCAGGAAAAGTTTCGCCAGTGCGCCGATTGCTACCCGTCCCGTAGATTCGCGCGCCGACGCCCTCTCCAGAACGTAACGGGCTTCAGGAAAGTTGTATTTCAACGAGCCTGCCAGATCGGCATGGCCCGGCCGCGGCGATGCAACACTCTTGTGCTTCGCCTGATCGCCGGTCTCTACCGGAAGAACTTCCTGCCAGTTCTTCCAGTCGCGGTTCTCAATCTGCACGGCAATCGGCGAACCGATGGTCTTGCCATGCCGGACTCCGGAGAGAATGTGGGCCGTATCTTTCTCGATCTTCATGCGGCCGCCGCGCCCGAATCCCTGTTGCCGCCGCCAGAGTTCCCGGTCAATGAATTCCTGGTCTACCCGCAAACCGGCAGGCAGTCCTGAGAGAAAAGCCACAAGGGCCTCTCCATGGGATTCACCGGCAGTAAAGTAGCGCAGCATAGTCTGATTTTGAAAAGATTGATTGTATCTGAAGCCGCCGGACAGAAAAAAAGGCGAGCCGGGCTCGCCTTTTTTCTTCGGGTTGGGGGCTTTCTTCGACTTGGCTAATTTAAGGCTGTAAGTCA
This sequence comes from Terriglobia bacterium, assembly GCA_963823745.1. Taxonomy (GTDB): domain Bacteria; phylum Acidobacteriota; class Terriglobia; order Terriglobales; family Acidobacteriaceae; genus Angelobacter. The sequence continues at coordinate 302,244 of CAWGMN010000015.1, read as the reverse complement.
GCAGCAGTAATCAGGCCTGTATCAGGCCGCTCTGCGTATGTTGTTCCTGACCTTGTTGCGCGTCTCTTCATCAATGTTGGTCATGTTGTGTTGCTGCCTGCCGTGCTGCTCGGCATTGCGCATGATCTCATCCGGGCTGGAGCCACGGGTTTGCCAGTTGCATTCTTTGAAGCCCACATCAGAGCAGCGGAAAGTGTAATCGCCCTGTCCGGAACTGCCGCTCTGTCCTGAGCTGCCGGAACTACCTTGAACGCTCGATGGGCCTTTGGCTCCCAGGCCGGATTCGCTTCCGCTCTGTGTACCTTGTGTCTGGGATCTCTGGCCCTGGCCCTGAGTTTGTGGATTCTGTCCGCTTGTCTGGTTCGGACGATCAGGATTGTCAACATTCGCCATCGTATGAATCCTCCTCAATAATTTATGTTGTAGGTATATATCTATTGTGCCCCCAATCCTGAGCTGGTTGGCCCATATTCGAAAGCTGCTGCTGGAAGAAATCTCAACCGCTGATTACGCTGAGAACGCTGAGCTGCTGAAGTAATACAACAAGCATTTTTGGAGTGGAATTCACGGGAATGAATGTTGACGGATCCGGACATTCGAGCCCGCCGATAGGGTCTTGCAACGTACTACATTCTTTTCGCCAGCATTGCCGCCATAAGCCTGGGGCTGCGTCGCCCGTGGACAACAGCAATCACGGTGAGAGATAGCCGGTCATGCGCATAAGCAATGAGATAGTTGTGTACCTGCCAGAAACGCAGAGGTTTGCTTGTAAGGTCTAAACGACGATGCCCTTGGTTTGGAAGCCTCGCCAATAGAGCCAAAGCACGATGCACATCATCAATGACTCGATCAGCGGCATCAAGATTATCTTCGGCGATGAAATCCCAGATTTCTTCGAGGTCCGACAACGCATCCGGATGAAATGCGTAGGAGCTCATGAACGGCCAGATCGCCGTATTGCGCTTCTCTCTCTAAGTCGTCTGAAGGCCTCTTCTCCATCAATAGGCTCGACTTGGCCGTTCTGAAGAGCATCGTAGCGATCATCCAGCATGGTACGCACCTGGGTGAGTTCTTCAAAGTAGCCGCTGACGGCATCTTGCACTAATTCGCCGGCCGGACGTCCGGTTTCCGTAGCCAGCTTCTCCAGCTTGGCTTGCATTTCGGGACTAAAATGCACTTCCATAACACATAGCCTAGGGAGCTCTCCTCCTCCTGTCAATGACAATGCGCGGCATCCTTCACAGCCTGTTTGACAGGGAAAATCGTGCACCTTACAATCAAAATGCTGCCTGAGCCCTGAGGCAGCGTTCTCGTTTTTACCTCGTATTTCCCTTCATGAGATGGCGGTGTAGCTCAGGTGGTTAGAGCGACGGTCTCATAATCCGTAGGTCGTAGGTTCGAGTCCTACCGCCGCCACCAGACAAATCAACACTTGTAAGTGTCTCTTCCGCTTCAGAAAGGCTGGCCCGGCGGGCTCGACGCCCGCCGGAAGTACTATTGGACGTTCGGGCACGTTCCCGAAACAGTTCGTGGACAAATATCTGGATATGCAGAGGGGGAGACTGTGTCACTCTTGTAGCTGGACGCCATCCCAAGATTGCGCACCGTCTCCTGATGAAGTTCGAGCTTTTTCTTCTGATTCAATGTTGTCTCCTGTTATTGAATGCTGGTGCTGCTTCGATCTGGCCACACGCATTTTGAGGATAACACCTGCATCGCGCCAGGCATGCGGGCTTCTAAGTACAATGCAACCTCTTTGAGTCACTCTCCCTTCCTACAAAATAAGGAGGATGTGCGCATGTCAGACGATCTTACGAATAAAGGCTAGCAGGACCGCAGCCGGATCAGCCTCAGCGAAGAACACGAAGTGCGGTATTGGACAGAAGCTCTGGGCGTCAGCCGGGGAGAACTGGAAAGGCTGGTGAAAGAGCATGGAAATTCGGCAGCTAAGATCAGAGAGGCTTTGGGAAGGAACGCTGCCTAGGCATTGTTCGAGTTCGGCGGCTGCCGGGACTGTGAATCAGTTTCCCGGCATTCCTCCATTGGCATCATCGTAGACGCGAAAAGTAATTACTCCACTTGCTCCCCTATACTGCCGCCACTCTACTCATCCCGATGTACGGTATTCGGCGAAAATGCCGGCAGGCAGATAGCAATATATTCCGCCCCTTCGTCCGGCGTGGAATACTGAATCCATTCTCCCGGATGGGCAACTACGGCCTGCCCCGCTTTCACTTCGAAGCTGCCGTCTTTGTGCCGCACCTTTAACCGTCCCCGCAGAACGAGGGTGTACTCCTCAAATTCCGGCGTCTGTCCCGGTTCTTCCCAGCCTGCCGAACTGCGCATGTGGGCCACGCTGATACCGCCTTGCCCGGTGTTCAGATGTCCTACGTATTCATCAATGATCTTAGGCATGTTGCCTGCTGGCTGTACCCGGGTCGCGCTCTCAATCAGTTTCGGCAAATGATTCTCCTTGTCACGCCCGCGAAGAGGGCTGGAAGTCTTTTTCATACCACCAGAAAACAGCACATGAGGCAAGTTTCCAATTCCGCAGTTTTTTGCTTTCCAGCCCCAAGCGATTACTATTACCAGTTTCCTGATTCCATGACGCAAAGCGGTGCGGAGGATGAATTGAACAGCAGACCCATGAAAGAACGGCATACAAAAACCATATGGCTGGCAGCAATGGTCCTGGTAAGTTCCCTGGCCTTCGCGCAAACCACCGTCCCTGAGCGCCTGCTGGTGGACGCCACCGACGCCCCTCGCAACATCCTCCACTCCACGATCATCATTCCTGTAAGCATGGGCGCAACCACGCTCGTCTATCCCAAGTGGATTCCCGGCAATCACCGGCCCACCGGCCCTATTCAGAACCTGATGGGGCTGCACATCAAAGCCGGCGGCCATGAATTGGAATGGCAGCGCGATCTGGTGGATATGTACGCTTTCCACATTCAGGTTCCCTCAGGCACGCGCGAACTCGAAGCTTCTTACGACACCGTTACGTACAACGGCAAGAATTCGGCTGCGTCATCGAAGGTGCTCGACCTGCTCTGGAACCAGGTTGTCCTTTATCCGCAGAACACCAGCTCAGACGCGGTGGAGGTTGCAGCCTCCGTCCGCCTGCCGCAAGGCTGGAAATTCGGGACGGCCCTCACGCCCACGCAGCAGTCCCGCAATGATGCGGACGTCGAATTTCAACCCGTCTCGCTGACCCGCCTGGTGGACTCTCCTCTGATCGCCGGAGCCAACTATCGCCAGGTGCAGCTCAGCGCTCCTGGCGTCACGCCCATTCATGTGATTGACATGGTCGCCGAAAGCGAAGACGCGCTTCAGATCACCGACAAAGATCTGGCCAGCTACAAGCAGCTTGTCGAAGAGACTGGAAAGCTCTTCGGCGCCCGGCACTATGAGAAATATCATTTCCTGCTCACCCTGAGCGACGAGACCGCCCACCACGGCCTTGAGCATCATGAATCCAGCGACAATGGCACCGCCGAAGACACCTTCAGCGACCCCAACTGGCACAATCTTGAAGCCGATCTTCTGCCTCACGAATTCGTCCATTCCTGGAATGGCAAGTACCGCCGCCCCCTGGGGCTAGTTACGCCCAACTACCAGGAGCCGATGAAAGGCGACCTGCTGTGGGTATATGAAGGGCTCACCGACTATCTGGGCGATATTCTCGCCGCCCGCATTGGCTTGCGCTCGCCTGACCAGTTCCGCGAAAACGCCGCCTATACCGGCGCCATGCTAGACCACCGCGCAGGACGCACCTGGCGGCCCCTGCAAGACACCGCCACGTCGGTCCAGATAACCTATTCTGCTGCTCCCGAATGGACCAACTGGCGCCGCTCCGCCGATTACTATCCCGAAGGCTTTCTGATCTGGCTGGAAGTGGATACCATGATTCGCCGCCAGACCGGCGGACAAAAATCACTCAATGATTTCTGCCGGCTTTTTTATGGTGGACAGAGCGGACCTCCGCAGGTTGTTCCCTATAAATTTGACGACGTAGTGACGGTCCTGAACAAGGTTGCGCCTTATAACTGGGCAGCCCTGCTGCGCCAGCGGCTGGATTCCAAATCACCTCACGCCCCTCTGGGCGGCATTGAAAATGGCGGATGGAAGCTCATCTATAACGACCAGAAGAATGCCACCATGGCGGCCCGCGAGCGCGTGGCCGAATCTCTTGACCTGAGCTTCTCGCTGGGAATGAGCATCTCCAAAGACGCAACCATTACTGACGTGATTCCCGGCTCGCCTGCTTACGCAGCCGGTATCGGTCCGGGCATGAAGCTGATTGCTGTGAACGGCCGCAAGTATTCCAAAGACGTAATCCGCGCTGCCCTGCGCGACGGCATGCACAGCCAGCAGCCATTAGCGATACTGGCCGAGAATGCGGAATTTTATACGGTGTATCAAGTGCAGTACCACGACGGAGAACGCTACCCCCATCTGGTGCGCAACGAATCCCAGTCAGACGTACTAAGCGAAATTATCCAGCCAACGGTGGGAAATAAATAGCATTGGCAAGAAGCAAATGGCAAATGGCAAATGGCAATTAGCAACTAGCAAAGATCTCTGTCGTTCATTGTCATCTGTCGTTTATTTTCATGGTGTCGGTATCTGGCATTCTGACCGAAGGCCGACCTGACGTGAGGAGAAAGAATCCACGAGATGCGTGCCCTTTCAAAACTGCATCAAGGCATTCTCACGAGAACTTCTCGGACTGATTTTTGTTTTTGACTTTGGTTCTGCTAATTGCTATTTGCCAATTACTATTTGCTTGCCTGCTATCTGCTCCCCCATTTCCGATACCGCCGCAGTCCTCTCCAGCTTGTCCCAGGCAAACGGCTTGCCGTCAATCGCTCTCTTTACCGTCTTGAACAGCACAGCGGAAAACAACTGCCGGTAGGCGAAGCGTTGCAGCCATAGATGCAACAGCAGGGTCCAGTCTTCTTCATGGCCTTCGACGCGTCTTTCCAGAAAAAACGCCAGGGCCGAAGCCATGAAATCAACCACCAGAAAAATCACAAAGAAGATCACCAGCCGCTCAAAGCTGCTGGGATCGTTGCTTTCCGGATGCGACAGCCTCTGGAGCAGGTACATGAAGCCGCCAAAGAAAAACATCGCGTCAATGAATGGCGAAACCAGCGGCAGCATAATCTGGAAAATCACGATGTTGGGCAGCGCCATCCACCCAGGCGGCTACGGCTGCGCACCGAAGAGCCGTGCTTCCACACGGCCTGGAGAATTCCAAACGACCAGCGAAAGCGTTGGCGCATCAAACCGTTCGCGTTCGTCGGCGCTTCCGTAAATGCCAGCGCGCGGTCTTCGTTCACAACCTTCCATCCGTTTTCCAGCAATGACATGGTCAGATCGGCGTCTTCGGCCACCGTATCCGTATGGTAGCCGCCCGCCTGCTGTACCGCGGCCGTCCGCCAGGCCCCAATCGCTCCCGGCACCACGCTGACCGCGTTGAGCACGTTCAGGGCGCGGCGCTCGAAGTTCTGGCTGGTAATGTATTCAAGCGCCTGCCAGCGAGTCCAGAGGTTCACGCGGTTTCCTACTTTGGCGTTGCCGGCTACCGCCCCAACCTCAGGATCGGCAAAGTGCGGCACCAGCCTGGAAATAGCATCCGGCGCAATCATGGTGTCAGCGTCAATGCCTACATAAATTTCATCGGTGGTTCGAGTAAGCCCGTAATTGAGCGCGTCGGCCTTGCCTGAATTGGGCTTGGTGAGCAGCAGTACTCGTCCATCGGCAATCTGTTGCTGGAAAGCAGCTTCGGCGACAGCATAGGTTTGGTCTTTTGAGCCGTCATCCACGACTATGACCTTTAAACTCGGATAGTCAGAAGCCAGCACCGAGCGCACCGTGCGTTCAATCACCTTCTCTTCGTTATAGGCCGGCACAATCACCGTGATCGGCGGCTGGAAGGAAGCAGCATTGGCCGGCAATTGCGACTTGCGCAAGCGATCAAACGTGGCCAGCGCCCCCGTTCCCACGAGCCGGGCGGTCATCAGGATGTCGCCCAGAAAGAACACCATTACGATAAAGTCGCTGATCAAAGCAAATATCGTGAAGGCGGCATCATCAAGGCGAGCCGACCATATTTCATTGGCCGCCAGCGGCTGCATCACCTCGGTCCGTGTTTTTCCAATCAACTGCTCCACGCTTACAATCTGAAAACCTTTAGCGCGCAGTCCTTCAATGATTCGCGGCAGCGCTTTCACCGTCGCGTTCCGGTCTCCGCCGCCATCGTGCAGAAGAATAATGTTCCCGCAGCTCAGCGGCAGGCGGGTCTCGCATCCGGTGGTCGCTTCCTCATCCGCCTGCTCCAGCACCGCCGAAACTATTTCGTCGGCAGTGCGTCCCCGTTGCCAGTCGTTCGGATCTATCTTCGAGCCCACGGTAATGAAGTGCATGTCCTGCACCATCTCCAGCGGGCGCACCTGCTCGCCTACATCAGGCTCCTGGTCAATCGAATACGGCGGACGGAAATACAGAGGCTTGATGCCCAGCTTGGCCGCAAACAGCCGTTCGGTGGCATTCAGTTCAATGTCCAGATGCCGCCGCGAAAAATCGCTGATGTCCGGATGCGTGAACGTATGGTTCCCTACCGCGTGGCCTTCCTGGTAAATGCGCTTCGCCAGCCCCGGATATTTCTGCACCTCCATGCCAATCAGAAAAAACGTAGCCGGAGCATGCTCGTGCTTCAGAACATCGAGAATTTTGGGCGTAAATTCCGGATCAGGCCCGTCATCGAAAGTAATCGCTACCTGCCTGGGTTTCGCGCCTTCCTGGCTCACCTCATACGGTTCCGGCAGCTCGGTCATCTTCTCTGAGGTGACCAGGCGGCTCACCGGATCCATTTTGACTTCGCGCTCTCCCGGCGAAGGCTGGTGCTGCACATAGAGGATTTCGCCATAGCCTTCGCGGTCTACATCCTGGCCCGGAGGGATGCTTTTCATCTTCTGCTCCGCGTTGGCCTCCATCGGGTTGTCCCAGATGGACCAAAGCGAGCGGTCTTCCGATCCCAGCCGCCACAAGGCAAAAGTCCGGATTCCCACATTGCGGGCGGCGCGCATCTCATTGAGTGCCGTCACCGCATCCAGAAACCAGACCTGATGCTCCACCCCGTTGTCTTCCACATAGGCAAAGTTAGGGTTCAGCGAGTCCTGATCGAAGTTGATGTCACTTTCCGATTCGCGCGCATGCAGCCACTCCTCCTGCACATTGTCGGTGCTCACCGAAAGCACGCGATGCCGCTGCTTGTGGGCCATGGCCCAGTCGTAGCCGTAATTGCCGATGCCGCAGATGATCTTGTTTCGCGGAATGTCTTTGACGGCCTGCTGCAGGTTTGACATGAACCAGTCCTGCGCCGCAATTGGCCCGGCCTCGCTGGTGGTCTGATGCTGGTCATAATTCATGATCACCAGGCCGTCGGAATTGGCGGCCAGTTGCGCGTATTCGAAATCCTTGTCGGCCACCGGCACATTCACATACAGCTTCAACCCGCGCGGATGCAGGTCGCGTCCAAGCTCCGCAATCAACGCGCGGAAGCCCGGTTGCGCCTGCAAGGGGATCTCTTCGAAATCAATAGCTATGCCCTTGTAGCGATCGCTCGCCAGAAATTGAATGACTTGATTGCGAAAATTCTCGCGGCTGGCAGCGTTGTTGAAGAAGTCGCCTATGTTGGTAAGCCAGACGCGCCGCACCGGATCAAAGTTGTTGATGAGCGGAAAGACCTCGACATTCGCCTTTTCGTTCTTCAGGAACGGCATCACCTTATCATCCACCGGATGGACTGATCCGTTCTTCACCACCTGGAAAAGCTGGTTAGTAGCGTCTGTGCTCTGGAGTGTGCCGTCCGGAGTGATTACGTGCAGCCATTCAGGAAACAGAATGTCAATCTGCGGATAGTACTCTTGCAGCGAGACGAAGCTGGTCGCGTCCCACGTAACGTAATACGCGGCGCGGATTCCCTCGTCCTGGTTGAGCACCACCTCCGAAGGCGCAGCCTGGGTCTTACGGTGTGTGCCTTTGCTCTTCGGCTTTCGCTTGCGCTCATTCTCTTTCAGCGGACGCCAGTTGCGTTTCTGGGCCTGCATCAGCAGGTGAGGCAAAGGCTCCGATTCGAAAAAAACGCTGATGATAAAAAACAGGATGAGACCGGTAATCGCTATTCCCAAAACATCAAAGAGCCTGCGCAGGCGTGTCCACCGCCTGCGTTTCGGGTCAGGATCATAAAATATGGGTTTAGCCATCTGGAATGTTACTCAATCGTAAGCTGACGGGCTGAGCGGGTCAATCACAAGCGAGTGGAAGTCAGAACAAGAGTGCTAGCTCTTGCGGCCTAAGAGTGCGGCACACAGGCTGCCTGTTACACTTGTCTGCCATTTCCATGAAAGCCCTTCTTGATCTGCTGCGGCGGAACAAACTTTTCTTCCTGCTGGTCACTCTGGCCGCATTGGCGCTCCGCCTGGTTTTTGTCTTTCGGTTTCCCCACGTTGAAGGAGACGCATTCATTTACGGCGACATTGCCAAAAATTGGCTCGCCCATGGCATCTACGGGCTGAGCGCTCCCTCAGTTCAGCCGACCCTGATTCGGCTGCCCGGCTACCCAGCTTTTCTGGCCCTGATGTTCTCCATCTTCGGGCAGGAACATTACCACGCCGTCATGATGGTCCAGGCATTCATTGACACTAATACCTGCCTCGTCATTGCCGCGCTGGCGCTGGAACTGATGAATACCAGGGCGGCCAAGGCTGCGTACCTGCTGGCCGCCGTGTGTCCGTTCACCGCCAACTATGCCGCCACACCAATGAGCGAAACTCTCGCCATCTTTACCACCGCCCATGCGCTTTATTACGGAATCCGGGCACTCAAGACGGTGGAACGCGGCGCACCGGCAACGCTCCTCTGGATTACCTGTGGCCTGTGGACCAGCGCCGCCATCTACATGCGTCCGGACGCCTGTCTCCTGATCGTGCCGTTTTCTGCCGCGCTCTTTTACCTTCTCCTCCGCAAACCCGCTCTGCGCCCCAGGATTGTTGTAGCTGAAGCCCTGCTGCTGTTGAGCGCCTGCGCTCCTCTCATCCCTTGGACGCTGCGCAACTGGCGCACTTTCCATGTTTTTCAGCCTCTGTCGCCTAGATATGCCACCGATCCCGGCGAGTTCGTGCCCATGGGCTTCAATCATTGGGTAAAAACATGGATTGTGGATTTTGTCTCGGTTGATGAAGTGTACTGGCATGCATCGGCCGAACCCATCGATCTGGCATCACTTCCCCAGCGGGCATTTGATTCCCGCGCCCAATACGAACAGACCCAATCCGTACTGAACGCCTACAATCAGCAGCTCGACATCAGCCCGGCTCTTGATGCCCGTTTTGATTCTCTGGCTTGCGCTCGAAGAGAATCGCATCCCTTCCGCTATTACATCTGGCTGCCGGGCCTGAGAATCGCCGATATGTGGCTTCGCCCTCGCACTGAGATGATGAACATCGAACTGCGCTGGTGGGAATTTTCCGACCACACAGAAGAAAGCATTTTTGCTCTCGCTTGGGCGGCGCTGAATTTTTCCTTTCTGGCTGCCGCCGTAATCGGCTGGCTCAGATGGCGGCTGGGCCTTTGTGGGCTTGTTCTGGTCGGATACCTATTGCTGCGCTCCGCTTTTCTGGGCACCCTCGAAAACCCCGAGCCGCGCTACATGCTCGAGTGCTTCCCCATAATTCTGGCTTTGGCGGGAGGCGCCTTCGCCCGCCGCACTCCCTCATCTCAAAACACACAACCTGATCGGCAGAAAAAAAAACCCGCCGGCTTTCGCCGGCGGGCGAATGAAAGTTCAATCTGCTTAGAGATTCAACTTTTAGAACCGGAACACTCCACCGACGAACAGCGTACGTCCGGCGGCAGCGGTCAGGCTTGGATCATTGAAGCCAACGCCGAGAGTCCTGTTTACAGGTATGCTCCTGCCCGCATCCTCCAGAATCGGGTCAACGTTGGCATAGTTAAAGTGGTTCAGAGCATTCAATGCCGTCATGTGAATCTCAAACGAGGCGCGCTCGGTCATCTGAAACTTCTTGAAGATCGAAACGTTGGCAATGTTTGAGATGAGCATCGGTCAGCGTGTTGCGCGCCCACATTACCAAACGGTGTGCCGAATACCTGCTGAGCGAAACGACCGTTCATGATGAAGCGAACGTCATTATTGGTGACATTCACGATCTGGCGGCCAGTCGGGTCTGTTGAACGCATTCAGGCTGATGAGCTGCGTGGTAGGTGTTACAGCCGTGTTGCACAGAGCATTGGTGTTGCCTGCGGTGGGAATGATTCCCAGGAATCCGAGGCAGGCATCGCCGGCCATAATGCCAACCGTGGTTGCATTTGCATTGGGATTGCCCGAGAACGGACGTGCTGTGTCAGCACCGACAAACGACGCGACAAACGAGTTGTCGTAGAAGTTGCCGAAAGCCGGCAGCGTGAGTGCGCCGTTCTTGAAGGCGCCATCGGTGGAGCGGGCCAGGCTGGCTTGCTCAGCAGTGAAAGGCTGTCCTGAGGCCAGAATATAGTCCGCGCTGATGCTCCATCCACCCAGAGCATGTCCTACGAGGCCGTGCTGCTGCCGGAAGAACGGAAGCTGCTCGGTAAACTCGATGGTCCAGGCCTGCGGAATGTTGAGGCCGGACGTACCGTGCTCAGCAGTGGTGAAGTTGAACTGGTTCTGGGCAAAGGCCACGTTATTGCCAGCGGTGTTGGTGCCGAAAATTTCGCTGACATTGTCGGTGGTTTTCGACCAGGTGTAGCCGGTCCGCATGGTCAGTTGCTTGAACATGTTGTTGGTGCGGAATTCCAACTGCAGTGCATTGTAGTCGGAATACGAGGTGTTTGTACGGCTGCGAACTGAGCCCTCACCGCAGTTTACGCGGCCCACGTCTGTGCCTGCTCCCGGCCCGATCTGCTGGGTGGTGAGGCAAGGCGATACGCCCGCGGGAACGAGGCTCGGGAACACCTGCGCCAGACCAGGATTGGTCGGAGTTCCGATGAACGGATTAGCGTCAACGGATTGGAACAGGTTAGTGCCATGGTTGCCCGAATAACGGGCTTCGAAGGCAGAGTTCTTCGTAATTTCACGTTCCACTCCCAACGTCCAGCTATGGACGCGGTCGGGACCGAAGTTCGGAGAGATCGTGCTTTCAGCGAACGTCCGCGGATCAGCAACGCCCGGAGTCAATGCCGAACTCAGCAGCGCACGGACGTTTGGTCCGGTCGGTACCGCAGGCAGTGGGAAGCTGGAAGCGTTGGTGGTCAGCGTCTGCAGGAATACCTGCGGCGCCGCGCTGGCAATGTTCAGGTAGATGTTGTAGAAAGCCGGATCGTACAGCATCCGGTATCCGCCACGGACTACGGTCTTGCCATTCCCGGTCAGGAAGCCGCCCCACTGTGGAGAATACGCAAAGCCGGCGCTGGGGCCGAAGCTGTTCTTCATCGCTGAAGTTTCAGGGAAGGTTCTGACTGACAACGGCAGAGCAGGATTGAAGAACGCCGTCGCGGGGTTGCTCTCACGCGCCAGAGTTTCATCATGGAACAGGTTGGCAGGCTGACCGTAATAAGACCAGGTCAATCCCAGATTCAGGGTAAGGTTCTGGCTCAGCTTCCAGTCATCGCCAGCCATACAGGAAGGTGTCATACTCGCGGAAATCACTGGTGGTATTGCCGAGCGCGACCGAAATCGAAGTCGGGTTCTGGTTGAAGTAATTGTTCCAGCTGGAGAAGGAGTACTGCGCCGTTTACCGTCGGAAGGAAAACGTTGGGCGAACGCTGATAGGTGAAGTTCACGCCTGATTTCAAGCTGTGCTTGCCCAGAACGTAGTTCCAGTTGTCCTGTGCCTGCCAGGTGTTCACAATGCGTGCCTGCGGCAAGTTGGTGGCGGCTCCGAAACCGAGGTTTCCGGCTCCGGTGGTAACTGAAGTTCCACCGCCTGCAGAATCTTGTCAGGAGTAGGGGTCAAATGGATTGCCAATGTTGTTTCCGCCGAATCCTACATTCAGACGGCCAAAAGCAACACGGGCTTCGTTCACCATGTGTGAAGTGAAGTTGTGGCTCCAGCTGATCAGGCCGCTCTGGCTAAGGGCGGTCACGTTGACTACGTACCCGGCAGCGCCGTTGTCCTGAGTGTTGAAGTTGTTGTTGCGGTTGAACAGATAACGACCGCTGATGGTGTCGCTGCCAAGCTGAAGGTCAGCTTTTTCCACCCAGTCAAAACCGTGACTCGGAGTCGAGAGGACGCGGGTAACGCCGCCCATTTGAACGCTGGGGCAACCGGTAATAGCTTGTTACGTTTGTGATGTTGCGAGGCGTCGGGCTACCGGCGCTGATGCCGTAAGGTCCATTCGTTGTAAGGGCAGCTACCGCCTGGGCCTTTGCGCCGGTCGGGAAGCAGCCAGCCAGTGTAGCCAAACCCAGCGGAGTCGGCGTGAGTGAACCGCTGGTGTACACGGTGTTGGCAGAGACGATCTGATCATCCAGACCGCTGAACAGGAACAGCTTGTTCTTCAGTATCGGGCCACCAAACGTGCCACCGGTGAACTCGTTGTTGCTGCGCGGCGGACCGGTGAAGCCATTGCATATCGGATTGATGCCGGACAGGGCGCAGTTCCCGGCCGGTTGGTGTTGCGCTGCGTGTTGCTCAGGGCGTTCAGGAAGGAGTTGTTTTCTTCTCCCTACACGGTGCCATGCCAGCTATTGGTGCCCGACTTGGTGATGATGTTGACCACTGAACCGGCGTTGCGGCCGTATTCCGGGCCAAAGTTGTTGGTCACAATCACATACTGCTGCACAAATTCAGGGTTCGACAGGAACAGCCCAGGACCGCCCACGCTGTTGTCGTTGTTGTTCTGACCGTCAATTTCCTGGTCGTTATTGCGGCCGCGCAAGCCGTTGCTCGAAAAACCTACGCCGTTGTGTTCGAGAAATTGTCGCTGCGCGTTGCTACTACGCCGGGAACAAAAAGCGCCAGGCGGTCCAATCCTTCATTTTCCTGCACGCCCGCAAAAGTCTGCAATGTTTCGCCCGAGAAGGTGCTGGTGACCTGGGCCTGAGTGCTTTCGATAAGCGGAGCTTCCGCTGATACTTCGACTGTGGTGCTGGCCTCGCCTACACTCATTTTCAGCGAACCCACACCGGCGTCTGTACCGGCATCTACCGTTACGCCGATATGTGTAGAAGTTTTGAAGCCTTGAGCAGTTACCTCAACGTTATAGGTTCCTACCGGCAACAGATTTAGCCGGAAGTTACCGGAATTGTCGCTGGTCGTCGTAAATACGCCGCCAGTTTGCTCATTTTTCGCCTTTACTTGTGCGCCGGATACAACCGCGCCCTGAGGATCGATCACTGTGCCCGATATCGAGCCCTTAATGACCTGCCCCATTGACGGGATGCACCATACCAACGCCAAAGTAACTGCGACTAGAGCCAGAAAATCGCGCAGTTTCATTTTCATTCCTCATTCTCCGTTTGGTTGGTGAAAGGACGAGAGAGAAACCTGAATTTTTGGATTCGAGTCTTGATTTTGGATTTCCCCCACGCGCCGTTACTAAAGTCTAAGGCAATCAGAGTTCCACAATTAAGAATTGTTTAGAATCAATAAGATAGTTGACTAATATTGTTCTGAAATCTTTGTTTCTGGATTTTTGCAGGGTGCAATATCCCAAATTCAGTAGGCGGTTGCCCTAGATCCAGGGCGTGACTGGCTGGAACCATCCATCGTTGCTATGTCTCGGGTTTTGGTACCAGTCTGGTGAAAACCAGCTTTTCAGGGTCCGCATGTCCGCATGAAGAGAATGCCGGTTTGCCCTGATGCCACTTACTTTCACAGCACAGCACTGCCCCGAGACGGGGCAACATGTGGTTAGCCCAGCGGCGTAAGCCCTGGGAAAGTCAGTCAAAAGAATGGGAGCCCCGCACCCGGGGCGGCATAAGACCGGCAGGGCTAATCATAGGGACACCTGAACTTGCGTTGGCTGAAAGAAATCTGCAAGCGCTCCAGGCTGGATGGTAAAAAAGCAAAAAAACCCGCCAGGAAACCTGGCGGGTCAAAGAAAACAAACTTCAAGAGAAAACTAGAACGATATTTTTCCGCCTACAAAGATCTTCCTTCCGGTGCCACCCGTAGTAGAGGGGTCGCCGAAACCGGTGAAGGAAGTATGCAAGCCTGCATCGTCAATGAACGGATCCACGCTGGAGAAGTTGAAGTGGTTGAACACATTCAACATCGAAGCATGGAATTCGAACGAAGTCCGTTCCGTCAATCTAATCTTCTTGAAGATCGAGACGTTACCGACGTTGGTGATTGCATCCTGTAGGTTGTTACGCGGAGTATTGCCAAACGGCGTACCGAAGAGTGTTGCGGCTTGCTGGCCGTTGGCAATAAAGCGAACATCGTTTTTCGTCTGGTTGACGACATTGAAGGGCTGACCGGGCGAGGATGCGTTGAGCGCATTCAGCTGATCAACTGCGTTGGAGCCACCGCGCAGATTTCTGGGGCGCCGAATTCACTGCAGGCATCCGAAGCGAAAATGCCAACCGAGGTAACCGGAGCGCTCGGATTTCCGAGGAACGGACGGGCCAGTTCCACGCCGCCATTGAAGGCACTGAAGAACGCGGAATCAAAGTAGTTGCCGCCCTCGGTCAACTGGGTGACTGCAATCTGCGACGGAGTGTAGCGCTCGCCGGAAGACAGAATGTAGTTTCCGGAAATCGCCCAGCCGCCGAGCAGATGGCCTGCGAAGCCATGCTGTTCCTTGAAGAACGGAAGCTCTTCAGTGAAAAGCACGGTCCACTGGTGGGGAATATCCAATCCGAGAAGGAGTATTCACCCTTTGTGATATCCAGCGGGTTCTGCGCAAAGGCCACGGAGGTGCCGCCGCCAAAGGTGCTGAATATCTCGCTCACGTTGTCCAGGGTCTTGCTGAATGTGTAACCGGTCCTGAGTGTCAGCTGCTTGAACAGGTTGTTGGCGCGCAATTCGACCTGTACGCCGTTGTAGTAGGAGTATCCAGTGTTATCACGGGAACGGTCAACGCCGATTCCGCAATTCACACGGCCTACGTCAGTGCCTGCACCGGGCCCAATCTGCTGGGTGGCGGCGCAAGGCGTGAGATTGGCGGGCACCAGGTTCGGGAAATCGGTTTTCAGGTCAGCGATGAATGGATTGGCATTCACGCTCTGGAACAGATCGTACGCCCGATTTCCAGAGTAACGGACTTCGAGCGCCGCGTTTTTGGTAAGTTCACGCTCGATACCCAGCGTATAGGAATTGACCTTGTCGGACCGAAGTTCGGAGACAACGAAGTCAGGGCCTGGGTACGCGGGTCCAAAGTGCCTGGGGTCAGGAATGGCGACAGAGAGGCGCGCACATTCGGCCCAATGGGGTTAAGTGGCAGAGGCTTGGAATTGGCGGCGCCGCCACTGAATGTCTGGTTGAAAACTTCAGGCGCAGCGGTCGCTTGGTTCAGGTAAATGTTGTAGAACGGCGGATCGTACAACAACCTGTAGCCGCCACGGATGACGGTCTTGCCGTTGCCGGTCAGGAACCCGCCCCACTGCGGCGAGTAAGCAAAGCCAACGCTGGGGCCAAAGCTGTTCTTAGGCGCCGGAATCGTTGGGAAGGTGCGGACCTGAAAGCGGTACAGCCGGGTTAAACAACGCTGTTGCCGGATTGCTTTCACGCTGGGTGGTGATCTGGTTGAACAGGTTGGCCGGCTGGCCATAGTAAGACCAGGTCAGCCCCAGGTTCAGGGTAAGGCTCTGACCGATCTTCCAATCATCGCCGCCGTACAGGAACGTGTCATGCTCGCGGAAATCCAGCCCTTCCAGACCCTGAGCGATCTGAACACGATCAGGCGTGTTGTCAACGAACGAGGTATGGAATGCCGGACTTATTACGTTTGTTTCCGTTCCCCAGCTGTCAAAACGGAAGGCGCCATTCACGGTGGGAAGGAAGCCATTGGGGGAGCGCTGGAAGGTGTAGTTCACACCGGCCTTCAGCGTGTGCTTGCCCAGTACGTAATTCCAGTTATCCTGTGCCTGCCAGGTGTTCACGATACGGTCCTGGGGCAGGTTGGTGGCTGTGCCGATCGACAGGAACGGCAGACTAGGCAGGATCGGCCCCGCTGCGCTGCCCGCTTCGGCGAAGCCAGAAGGGAAGCGGAATGTGACGCGGGCAACGCCCTGGTCAAGATTTGGGCCTGTGGGCACGGTGCCGATGGTGTTGCCGCCGAAGTCCACATTCAAACGGTTGAATGAAACACGAGCTTCGTTCACCATGTGCGAGCTCAGGTTGTGCGTCCAGCTCAGTAATATGGCTTGGCTCAGGGCAGGCACGTTGACCGGGTATCCGGCAGCCGCATCGCCAAAATCATTATTGAAAGTGTTGCCGCGATTGAAGATATAGCGGGCAGAGATGACGTCGCTGCCAAGCTGTAGATCAGCGCGGTTCACAAAGTTGAAGTTGTGGGTCGGAGAGCTCAGGAAACGGCTTATGCCGCCAAACTGCACGTTGTCGCAGGTTGTGCCCGCGCCGTTGGTGATGGCAAGGGGAACGAACCCGCGGGGGCTGTTCGCATCATTCGGATTCAGCGGAACGGTTGTTGCTACCGGATTGCCGCCGCTGATGCCGAAGGGGCCAATTTTGGAGAAAGCTGCCAGTGAAGTGCTGCCCGGGAAGCAACCATTCAAGGTGGCCAGGCCGAAAGGCGTAGGTGTGAGGAAATCGGAATGGAGGTTCGCGATCGTGGAAATGATCTCTTCGTCGAAGCCGCCAAACAGGAACAACTTGTTCTTCACCAGCGGACCACCGAGGGTGAAGCCGGCGAACTCATCGTTCAGGCGGGGAACTTCCGTAAGGTGCGATCCATCAGGATTCACGACAAATTGCTTTTCCTGATTGGTCAGAGCATTCATTACAGAATTGTTCTCGTTGCCGTAAAGGCTGCCATGCAGGCTGTTGGTGCCTGACTTGGTAATGATGTTGACCACCGAACCGGCATTGCGGCCATATTCCGGGCCGAACTGGTTGGTGACCAGAACGTACTGCTGGACAAATTCTGTGTCGCTGACGAACAGGCTGGGACCGCCAACGCTGTTGTCATTATTATTTTGACCGTCAATTTCCTGGTCATTGTTGCGGCCGCGAATGCCGTTGACCTGGAATCCGCTGCCGCCGTTGGTGTTGGAAAAGCCATTGTCGCGGGCTGCGGTGACGCCGGGAACAAACAGCGCCAGATTGTCCAGACCTTCGTTTTCATTGACACCGGCAAAGGTGGTCAAGCTGGGTTCCGGCAAAGGTGTTGGTCACCTGTGATTGGGTGGTCTCAATGAGTGGAGCTTCGGCAGCTACTTCTACGGTAGTGTTGGTCTCACCTACCGCCAGTTTCGTCTGGCCCAGGCCGCTATCAACGCCCGCGGAAACGATCAACGCCGTTATGCACCGCAGTCTTGAAACCCGGGGCCGTGATCTCTACTTTATAAGTTCCGGCTGGAATCAGGCTAAAGCGGAAAAGACCGCGACTGTCACTCGTGGTGTTTAAGCACAGTTCCAGTTTGTGTATTCGTCGCCTTTACCTGTGCGCCCGATACAACCGCGCCCTGGGGGTCGGTAACTGTGCCTGTAATGTTACCTTTAATGACCTGCCCCATGGCCGGAATGCACCATACCAACGCCAGGCTAACGGCGACTAAAACTACTATGTCGCGCAGTTTACGATTCATCCTCTATCTCCGTATATGTGAGAAGTGCACAACGCAGGGAAGCCGAAAAGGCGTGCGCATCCTGCATTGCCCAGTCGAATATAAATGCAATTCGATTGCCTATTCTGATTTTTAAAATCAACGATTTAGAAGACAGGAAGAGAGCGGGAATTCTAAATTCAGAATATTCGGCTGAGACCAATATCCTGAAAATTGGATTATTCGTGTTGCGAGACAGTTGCCGAAATGGGACTTAGTTCCCTGTATCCTCAGGCCGGTCGGTCATGCGAAAGCGGGTGCGGAAATGCTCGGATAACAGCATGACTGCGTCCTTATTCTGGTCCGGGTCCTGTTGCACCAGGTATTTCATGGCTTCCACCAGCAGGCGCTGGCCCTGGATGTACCGCGGATCGGATCTGCGCTCACCGCTGCGGCGGCGGCTTGGGTTTGGCACAACCGGGATGGTGAACACTTTGGCCACTACAGGACACCTCGACCTTTGTCTCTACTGTTGAGACGCACTAGCCTGCTTCAGCGTTGCAATTGTAGGTGAAGGCCCAAGCGGGATGGAAGCAAATTCGAGCAACAATCCTCGTTATGTTGGAGTCCGCGTGCCACCTGCGATCAGCCCGGGCCAGGAAAAAGGCTGCGGCCGATTCGCTCCATCTGTCCCATGCAAAAAAATCAGTGTTGATCTGTCCGATCAGTGGTGGGATTTTGAATCACTGCGGCGTAATCACCTTGGTGCTCGAAGTGGTATTCAGTTTGAACACGTCATCAGAGAATTTGGTGTTCAGTTTGATATTGGTGTAGTGGGCCAGCCGGTAATCGTCTGATGGCTCGAAAAACTGCTGTTTCAGCGAAACATCCCTGTCGGGATCAATCCACAATACAATTTTGCTGTACATGCCCCGGAACCTCTCCGACTTGGCCACCAGTTCCAGCTTTGCTGTTTTGACACCGTCCACGGTTTCCCAGCCTGCCAGCTTCACATCGTAAGCTTTCTGCAAATCGTGGCCGCGGCCGCCGAACCCCAGGCTCATGAAAGCTTCGACATCCGACTTGTTCTTGCTTTCATCGCGCTCCGTCACCTGGTCAATCCTAGGATCGTAAATCCGTATCTTGCCCCGCCTGAAGACCACGAAGCGCGTGGCCGGCGAGCTAATCTTCAGCGCCGCATCCATGTCATCGCCGGAGCGTTTGAAAAAGATCTGGCCCTTCTGGACGTCAGTCTCGTCCACTACCTTCTGATACTGGTCAGCCTGAAAGTCGGCCTGCGCGTCCCTGAAACTGCTGGACTTCTTGTCCATCTGGGTGAGCACCGATTCAAGGTCGCCGCCGCTGCTGCTCTTGCTGCTGAGAAGACACAGCCGGCTTCTGGGCAAAGCTGCCCGCGCACATCAGCATGACTGCCAATACCAGCTTCGCTTTCATAGCACCTGCCTTGCCAGATTATCTGTTGACGATGGCCCGGTAAGCCACGATATGCCCGGCTTCGTCCCTCACTGCTTCCGTTTTAACGATCGTTACATTTCCGGAAATCGGACGGATCACGCTCAGCAAATTGGTCCGCACCATGCCTTCATCCTGGGCATCCACGTCGGACGCATCCACCCTGTACACCAGATGTTTTCCTTCTGTAGTGATGACTATCCCATTTTGATGCGGCAGGTGCTCTGCTGGTTGGTCTTTGAAATTGATGAACCGTGGCGAGACGAAGATGAAGATCAGGATCAGCGTCACCATCACATCATAGTGAAAGCTGCCCCGCTCATAAGTCCAGAAAAGATAGCCTTTGATGGTTCGCCACGCACGCAACATGTCCTAGCTAGTCTAAATTTCCCCAGCCCCGGACGCAATCCGCCGGTTCCAATGGACATTGATGGTGTCCAACATCCGGCCGTTCCGATACGACAAGCCGCAAATAACCCAAGGCGGCCCTAAATCTGCGGCCCTAAATCTAAAGACCTGTCATCTTGACCGGAGCCCGACTGACGAAGGAGTGAGAGTGGATTGGAAATATCCACGAATTGTCCCATGCCCAAGGTTACTCAAGGCATTCATCACACTGACTCTAAAACTTCCTGGCCGTAATTCTCTCCACGCCCATATAAGGCCGCAGCGCCTCAGGCACCACGACGCTGCCGTCGGCCTGCTGGTAATTCTCCAGAATCGCCAGCCAAGTGCGCCCAACGGCCAGTCCGCTGCCGTTCAAGGTATGCACGAATTCGCGTCTTCTTGCCTCCCTCCGGACGCAAACGGATATTGGCCCGCCGCGCCTGAAACGACTCGAAGTTCGAGCAGGAAGAAATTTCGCGAAAAAGCTTCTGCCCCGGCAGCCACACTTCCAGGTCGTAGGTCTTGGCGGAGCTTGACGCCCATGTCGCCGGTGCATAGCAGCATCACCGATAAGGCAGTCCAGCTTTTGCAGCACCGTCTCAGCGTCGGGTGAGTTTCTCGTGCTCTTCATACGATTGCCTCGGGCGGGTAAATTTCACCAGTTCAACTTTCTGAAATTGATGCTGGCGGATGATGCCGCGCACGTCCTTGCCATAAGAACCGGCCTCACTGCGGAAACATGGCGTGTAGGCAGTCAAGGAGATCGGCAGCGCGTCGCGGCTTCGAGCATTTCATCGCGATACAGATTTGTGACCGGGACCTCGGCCGTGGGGATCAGCCAAAGATCTTTGTCCTCGCACTTGAAAAGGTCTGGCCGCAAATTTAGGCAGCTGGCCGGTACCGTACATGGAATCGGGAATTCACCAGGTAAGGCGGCAGCACCTCGGTGTAGCCATGCTCGCGGGTATGCAAGTCGAGCATGAAGTTCGGCCAGCGCACGCTCGAGTCTGGCGCCCAGTCCCAATAAACGGCAAAGCGCGCGCCGGTAATCTTGGCCGCGCGCTCCAGATCGAGCACACCCAGTTGCTTCGCCCAACTCCCAATGCGGCTTGGGCGCAAAGTCGAATTCCGTCGGCGTGCCCCAGCGCCGACCTCGACGTTGTCTTCGCTCGACCTTGCCGACGGGCACCGATTCGTGCGGCACATTGGGTATGCCGGTAAGCATGCTCGCGCAACTTCCTGTCGGCCTCGCCAGCCTGCTTTTCCAGCAGCGTCAGCCCTTTTCCCGCAGGGCCTTGTTCTGCTCCAGCAAGGTCGCGCCGGTGTCCTGCCTGACTTTCCTTAGTTGCTGGCAACTCTCTTCTGAAGCGCGGTTGCGCTTCGCCTTCATGGTTTCAGCCTGGGTAATCAGTTGCCGGCGGCGCTCGTCAATTGTCCGGAAATCACCCACCACCTGCGCCGGATCCTGTCCCGCGGCGCCGCAGCATTTCTTCCACAACAGCAAGGTTTTCACGCACGAAAGCCAGATCGAGCATATTCAAATTAATCTACCATGCCCGCGCCGTCCCAAAGAGGTGCAAGAGGCGCGTCCGCCGCGCTTCTCAACCAACTTGCTAGAATGCTGGTATGCACCGCTGAAGAGAGATTGCAACATGCACAGAAAGGAAATTTTCTCTTTCACCGCACCCGCTCACACATGGCGATCACAGCACCGCAAAAACCCGATTTAAGCGTGAGCTTTGCCGGAATCACATTCAAGAATCCGGTAATACCGGCTGCCGGTACATTCGGCTACGGAATCGAATTCGAAGATATTGTCTCGCTTGAAAAAATTGGAGGCTTCGTCACCAAGGGCCTCTCCCGCGAGCCCATGGCCGGCAATCCTCCGCCCCGGTTGTTTGAGACCGCCGCAGGCATGTTGAATTCCATCGGCCTGCAAAACATCGGCGCCCGCGCCTTCGTCGAAGAAAAGCTGCCCTTGCTGCGCAAAAAGAAAAATGTAGTCGTGATCTGCAATGTCTTCGGCTACACGCGTGAAGATTACGAAGCCACCATCCGCATCCTGAACGAGGCGGAAGGCATTGCCGCCTACGAGCTCAACGTTTCCTGCCCCAACACCCGGCACGGAGGCATCACCTTTGGCAGCGACCGTGTGCTTCTCGAAGAGCTGGTGGCCAGTTGCAAGGCGGCAGCCCGCCGTCCGCTGATCGTCAAGCTCTCTCCGAATGTCACCAGCATTCCGCTGATGGCCAAGTCAGCCGAGAACGCCGGGGCCGATGCTGTCTCGCTGGTCAATACCTTTGTGGCCATGAGCGTGGACGGCGCTACCCGCAAGCCCCGCATCTCCAACGTGACGGCCGGGCTTAGCGGGCCAGCCATCAAGCCCATCGCATTGCGAATGGTGTACGAGGCTGCTCATACCGTGGACATCCCCGTCATCGGCATCGGCGGCATCACCACCGCAGCCGACGTCATCGAGTTCATGCTGGCCGGGGCCGCCGCCGTCCAGGTAGGCACCGCCAATTTGTGGGACCCATGCGCCAGCGAAAAAATTGTGGATGGCGTGGCCCGCTGGTGCGCAGAACACCGGGTGTCAAAAATCACAGACCTCATCGGAACGCTGGAACTATAGAAGAATTTTGTAATTGGGTAAGTTGGTAATTGGGTAAATTTAAAACGATAATCCCTCGACCATCCTTCAGTTCCTTATGCCGAATTATGAAATGCTGTAAGGCACATTGTTGGAAGCCCGAGACTTTCAGTCCGGGGGAGCCGTCTTTCGTCCAACGTCACTTAACTGCGCAGAACCGCCCCGAGACGGGGGCGGCATATGTTAGCCCAGCGGCGTAAGCCCTGGGGAAAGTCAGCAAGAGAATGCGAGCCCCGCACCGGGGCGGCATACTGTTCCTAACAAAAACAAATGCTCGTAGAGAAATAGTGTCACGGGGAAGAAGTTACTGCCGGCGCCGTAACAATTACCAAACTTACCCAATTACCAAATCGCGAACGCTCATCGCAAACAGCGAAATTGGCGGCACAAGGATGTCGTTGCGCAGGCTACGAATTCTTCAAAACTTCCGGCAATCGCTCCCGTATCTCGCGGGGCAGCCGGTCGCCAATGCGCCGCGCATGGATGCGCGCCACATCGGCCACCACCACTGGGGCAGGCGTAGCGACTGCGACAATCAGCCACACCACGCTGAAGAACAGGAATCCGGCGAGGGCGATCAGTTCCAGCACCAGCGCGTGCCTCGGAGAGTAATGCCGCACCGCGCCGAAGGCTACCAGGAACATGAGGGCGGAAAATGTGGCCACAATCATCAAGCCGATATCAATGGAGCGGTGCAGGAACTGGCGTGACTGGCAATGGGCACACTCCTCCAGATGCTGCTCGTAGTCGCCGCGCATCTCCGGGGCCAGCCCGGAAATGTCATAGCGCCATCCGGCCAGTATGTCACCGATGACCTTATCGGTACAGGTGTGGTTCATTGCCTGCTTTCATTTACCACAAATATAGGTGGCCTCCTCCTTATTTAGATAAACGCCACCGCAGTACTGTTTCCTGATCATTGCTCCTGATGATGGCAAGTTATATTCCACCCCAGGCTTTCCGCGGGATAGCAATCTGGCTGGGTTCGGAACACGGTTGCCGGATGGGGTAATCTTCTCACCCCAGGCAGAGCGGCTGCAAGGGCGTATCCTGCCGGGCAAGGCTCAGCGCGCTCGATTGGAACAGGCTGGGCCGCATGCCCAGGGCCTTATAAGCCGTCTCCCGCGCCAGTTCAGGATGGTTATTGTGCTCGGAAAGATGGGCCAGAACCAGGAATGCTGCCCCGCCGTCATAGTCGGTCTGGAAGAAGTCAGCCAGGGCGGTATTGGAAAGATGGCCTACCCGGCTCATCACCCGCTGCTTTACCATCCACGGATAAGGGCCGTTGCGCAGCATCTCAAGGTCGTGGTTGGACTCGATCATCAAACCATCGCAGCGGCGCAGATGGTCTTTGATGTTGGCCGTCATGCAGCCCAGATCGGTCACAATGCCCACTTTCACTCCATCGGCGGAAAACGTGAACCCGCAGGGGTCGGCGGCATCGTGGGGAATCGTAAATGGAGCGATGGTGATATCGGCAATGGTAAAGCTGCGTCCCGCTTCAAAGAATTCCAGCCGCTCCAGTTTGGCCGGCTTCCCTTCTTTATCTTTCGCGACTCGCCGCCAGCTCTGGTACGTGGCCCCGGTCATGTAGACCGGAATCTTCAGCTTGGAAGCCAGCACCTGCAATCCGCCCACATGATCGGAATGCTCGTGCGAAATAAGAATGGCCTTAAGCTGCCGTGGATCTTCGCCCACAGTGTGCATGCGCTTCAGGGTTTCCCGGCAGGAAATGCCGGCATCCACCAGCACGCTGCCCTGGGAACTCGAAAGCACGGTGCAGTTGCCCCGGCTTCCGCTCGCCAACACTGTCATGCGCACAGCCATCCCGTGCAGCATAACGGCATTCCCTGTGGAAAGGGGAGTAGCAAACTAGTTAACAGGGATTGATTGGAAGCGCGATGATCACCATATGGGCGATAAATCGATGCCGCGTCAGTCGTGCTCTGATTCGGTTCCGATGACCCGATTTCCCGATTTCCCGATCACCGGATCGCCCGATTGTCACCTACTGCTGCCAATCAACGACTAAAACACCCTCCAAAACATATCCTTCCAGATCTTCAGTCAGCCACGGATTGTCCGGCCTGAGCGTATGAAATCTTATGCAACAACCATACAGCGGTGGAGGATCACAAGATTCTGAAATACTCATAATCACCCGGATATTTGCGCTGATTGATGATGCCCGGATTTTATTCACTAATGTTTTGAGAAATTCAAAGCCCAGTGCTGCAATATCTGAAATGGATAATTCGTGAATTGATACTAATTCTTCTATATCCCATCTATTAATCTGACACTCCACGCCAGTGGGATCTTCTATCGGTTTTTTGCTGGACCGATAGCCTTCCGAGCTAACGACCAGGCCATCTCGGCTGACTCTGGTTACGCTATCAAGCTCTCTCAAGAGCTCCGTCGGCAGATCCACATATTTCACGTCAAATGACGGCAGTGGGGTGAAGATTTTCTTCATGATGCTATTCGACCGTAGAATCATTACTTTTTCTCGCCGAGTGTCTCAAGAGCTTTATTTAGCACTCGTTTAAATGCCGGCGACTGAAGAATTTTCCGCAGCTCACCCTTTGAAATCTTATTAAAAGAACTTGGCTTTGGAGCCGTTCTCGTAGCGGTATTTGTTTGCGGATCATATAATAACGTGTCTTTTGCAGGACCAGGTTCCTCGCTGAATTTGAATTTGACCAGGTCGCTTACCTGGAGCAGGATTTTCTACATCCACCCTAATTCCATCTGGCAGATCTCCTACGGTCCTGTTTATCACCTGTGTACCCTTTTCTCCCATCATCGGCTTCGGAGATTCGGAAGTGCTGCTGGTGCTACTGCTGCTGGTGGTACTGCTGCTATCCTTGTTGTCTGTATTATCTTTCTTTTGATTGTTAGTCTCTTCACAGGGGCAGGGCGGTCGCGGTGCCATGGGAATGCTCTGTTCGCTAGAGGCTTCGTCATCTGGTCCAAAATTCTGGACTGAGGGGAAACCGTCGTTAAAGCCCGGATTGCCATCATCGAGTACAACAACGCTATGTCCGTCTCCATCAATCCGAATGATCGGGCTGTTCCTCACATACGAATACAGATTGAGGCTCTGCGGATCGCCTAATACGGTATAGGGTACAGCGGTCGGCAGTGCCGCCCAATCCGGACTCATAAACCGTCCCATGGTGTTTGAGTAGTAGCGCGCGCCAAAATCGTCAAGGTTCGACTCTGTATCCCGCTCTTTGCCAGTGAATTTGTAGTGGTTGGTGCTGGTGGTCTGGCCAATTCCTTGAATCACTCCACCCCAGGGGTAGAAATCATTGTCGTCCAGTACGGCGCCGCTCTTGTCGGCAAAAACTGCGGTGGAGTGCAGGTGGTCGGTGACGTAGTACTTGATATCTCCGCCGATATTGCGGGCCAGCCGCTGGCCGCCGAAGAACACATAATCGGTGAAGATGCCTCCGGAGTCGCTTTCCGCCAGCGTCATTCCACCGGGTCCGTACCAGTAATTCGTGCCGCTCGATTTCTTGATTCGCTGCCCATCGGCGTCATAGGTGTAAGTCGTCGTGCCATCCACAGAGATGATCCGGTTCTCGGCGTCGTAGGTGTAGGTGTGCGCGCCATCGTTAACCACGTTGCCGGCGATATCGTAGGTGTAGCCCACAAGCTGGTTCTGCACGGTGGCGGTGGTATCGAGGTGTTCGCCGCTGGCTATCGTTCCATAGAGCTTCTTCTGCAGGTTGCCCCAGGCGTCATAAGTGTAGGTATTCGACCAGTCGGGGTCTGGTCCTGGGCCGTCGTCAGGCGGTTCAGCGGATCATAGGTGAACGATTGGGTGCGGGTCGAGTCCTTTACGTTTGTAACGGTGTAGATGTTGCCGTTGTTCATTTGCGACATACTGGGCGGATGGTAGGTGTATTGCTTGTCGAATATTGCATTCGTGCCCTGCGCCGCCCCCACCCAGATTTCCGTCGGCTGCAGGCGGTTGTTGTAGTCAGTGTGATACTTGAAGTTGTTGAAGTTGGGGCTGGTGAACTCCTGCACCGCGCCTGAGGCCAGAATGCCCGAAGACAACACCGAGCCGTACGTGTTGGTATTCGAATCCACCGCCGAAATCAACCGGGCCGCCGCATCGTAACCGTAGGTCACGGTAAAGCTGCTCCGGGATAACCCAGTGTAATCAAATCGCCCAACTGGTCATAACTGGCCGATGACGTCTGGCAGGTGGCAACGCCTGGGATGCACTGCACGGTAGAAGCTACGCGGCCCATCGGGTCGTAGCTGGTAAAGTCGGCAATCGTCGCATTGAGGGCCGTCGCGGCCACGAGCCTTCCCACAGGATACTGGAACGTTTGTCCCAGATAGCTGGAATAATCGTAGCGGTAGCTAGGCGATCGGGTGGAATCGCTGTACGTCTTCCCGGTAAGCCGGTTCAATGCGTCATAGGCGTAAGTCACAGTCACCGTCGCCGTCGAAGGCGGAAGCTGGTTGGGCGCTGGTCCGGTTTTCGAGATGAGGTTGCCGTCGGCGTCATAGGTGTAGCTGATCTGCCCGCTTTCAGGATTTTGTGAGGTCAGCAGCCGAGACAGTGAATCGTAGGTAAAGCGCCGCACCCTCCAGGCGCTGGTCGCGTCATTGCCAGGGCTGGAACTGCAACCCGTCCCAGTGACCGCCCGGTGCTGCTCAGCGCAGGTTAGATTATTCAGCAGGTCGTAGTTATACAGCGTCACATACGGGTTGTTAGTCATTGCGCTGGCGTCTTTACCACCCGTGAGCGTCCCGCCCGAACTGGATGTGGTAAACGACGCGTGCGTAAAGTGCACCGTGTCATAGGTGTAAGAGGTGGCAAGGGAATAGTTGACCGACGCTCCGGCGGTCTTGCTGGTGATGTTGACCGTACCGCCGGAAGCCGTTGCGTTCGCCAGATTTCCGGCGGTAATGGCAGTGGCAAGGCTCTGTGCAATCGTGGATGTCGTATCAGTTCCGGCATAGGTCGCAGTGTAATCGGTACCATTGATAGTGATTTTGACTGCGCCGGTGTCGGGCGTGGAGGACGCGTCCTTGCCTTGGGTAAGGTTGGCGTCCGAAGACACTATAAGCCGATGGCAACGTGGTGAAATTATTCGACACCGACAATGAGTAATCAGTGGAGACACCGACTGTCCTGGCCGTGAGTGCGACTACGTTAGGCGCTAAGGATGAAGGCGGGGACACCCGCGTCAACTGGGGCCGAAGTGTCTTGATGAAAGGCGCAGGCCAGCGCTGAAGCGACCGCGGCGGCACTAGTATTCGTTGACTGTCCATATAATACGCTCTCTGTGTATCCATTGACGGTGATGCCGATTGACCCACTGTCCCAAACAGGCAGCCGGCAATTAGGATTCGTCTTAACGCAAGCCATTCGTTCTCTGTCCGGTGATGGTTACTGTGCCTTTTCCGGGCGCACCGGACTGGCTGATGGACTGCTCCGTTCCGCTGATGGTTATGCTACCGGTCGCCACTGTATCCTGTGCGCCAGGATTGGGCTCGTCTACTTCCGTGAGCCTGCCCAACCCGTCGCTGCAGGCCTTGCGCTGCTTGCCCGCTTCATCTGTTCCAGTCGTGCAGTTATCCGAGTAAAGGGCAATACTGAAACTGTTGTCGGGTTTGATCGTCTTGAGAGTGCGGCCCAGGCCGTCATACTGCGTTTCAGTAATGCCGTAGGTGGGCTCCGTTGTTACATAGTATGGATTTGAAACTTTCCATATCCGCCCAATCTGGTCATAGATAGTATCGGCATATACAGTACCGCTGGGCGTAGCATGCTGGGTCTGCTTCGGCCGGCCCAGACCATCGAAGGTGACGGTATAACTGTCATAATTGGAGGTACCGCTGGTGATCAGGCGCTGCCGGGTGACCGTATTTGCATCAGGATAAGAGAAAATAGTCTTCCCTCCATCCGGATGGTCGCCTTCAACAAGGCGGAGCATAATGTCGTAGGTATAGGTGAAACTCTGGCCGTTCTCATCGGTAAAGCTGGTCAGCAGTCCGGTGTTGAAATCGTAGCCTCCACTGATCACGTGATGAACTACCGGCGCTCCCGGGTCCGGCATCTGCGTATCGGGCGTGTTGGTCTGGGTCAGATAAGCCCCGTAAAAGCTCGATCCGTAGATGTAGGTAATTGTCCTCCCCAACGGATCGGTGCTGCTGCCCTTCATGCCCGAATCAAGATAAGTGGCAGTGCTTGAAATGATGGAATTAGGGCTATTCAGCCAATGGCCGACCGTTGTGATATTGCCGCGGACGTTCCCGCCTGCCGGCGGTGCGGTCAGTTGCGTTGTGACCCCTGAGCTGCCTGCCGCAGTCTCATCGTAACCATACGTTGTCTGGGCGATCTGGTTGCCGCCAGCATCTTTGACCGTAGTGGATTCCAATAATGATACGAAGTTGTTGGTCTTATAAATGGCCTTGCCGGAATCCTGCCAGACATAAGTGTTGAAGGTGGATCTGACAAGATTATTGGAGAAATCATATTCGTCTTTCTGTAAAAGACTTCCGACAATGACAGGCTCGCCATCTGCATCTGTGGTTGAAGCATCATAAGTGCTTATAGTTTTGTTCGTCGTGCCGCCCGGCCAGACAGTAGTGACCTGATGGGATACCACGTTGAAATCGAGGGCGCTTCCATTGAAATCCGAATTGGCCAGATTTCCGGAATATTGCGTTGTGACCGTCTTCAGAAGCGTCCTTCCGGACGCGCTGCCTTGGTAATAATCTGCCTGTGTCTCATAAAGGCTGCAGCCATCGGTTGCATTCAACGGGTTGGCTACCGTATGTACTGCATCGTTCCCTGTGGAGCTGGTGGCATCAGGAGGGCTAGTAACTGTAACAATGCCCGGAGGTATTCAGGTTATAGCTATAGTTCCACGTATGCCCGCCAGTGCCATCGTTGGCATTCACGGTGCGAGCAGCTACGACCATGCTCTTGTGTGTGGATGAGGTGCAGGTTGACGGCCCTTCCACATAACTATAGGAAATCGATCCGCCCGTAGGAAAACCAACCTGCGTTACATCCCCATAGCTGTCATAGGAAAAAGTCCACTTGGTTAAGTCAGGCACTACGGACACTATTGAGCAATGACCATGTCACGGGACCGTAAACGGTTGTTCCGTCAAAAAACAGGAGCAATTGTGTAGGTTGAATAACAAAATTTGAAATTCCTCACTCCGCCGTTCAACGGACCGTAACCGGGAACATCCCACTCCACGGCCGAAACGGATCCGTTAGGGCAGTTGGTCAAATTAGCAGTTGGAACGCCAGGCTGAACAAGATTGCTGGATGTCGTCGACAGTGAGCCGGGAATATACCGCCCCATGGTGTCGGTCCATCCGATCGCGTTGCCCGCAGTATTAATGTTGATCTGGTTGCCATTGGCGTCTGTGATCGTGCCCGGCTGTACTCCTTGAACATAACCCTGCCCTAAACCAGTGCGCAACGACTCCGACATGAACGGATAGGTATAGCGTGTGCCATTGGGCAGAAGCAGAGTTTGAACATCGGGGTGTAGCAATCCCGTAGCATCTAGCGACCGGAGAGGATACACCGCGCCCTGGGTGATCGAACCGATTTTCCCACCCAATTGGTGGGTGTTGCCGTCCGGAGAACTAACGCTGCGGGACCAGTCGTACCCGCCATCAATGTCAACTGTGGAACTGGTCTGCATCCACCAGTCAACGCTGCTCACAATCTGAGTGCCGGAGTTTGGCGCTGGCCCCCAATGCCCAGTCTGCTGATGAGTCGTTGGAGGGGTCCATATCCATTGTTTGCTGCTGAAGCGCACCATGAAGCTGAGATCCAGATCGCCGCGCTGAGGGAAAGAAGCCAGCGGAATGTGCAACACCAGGCCTCCGTTGGTAAGACTCACGCTATCCAGATCGCCGCCATGCAGCGAATCATAGGGCTTAAGCCCTTGCTCTTCATTCACGTTGGATTGAGAAAATGCAGGTATAGCGAAACAAATCAAAGACACAAACAAGAAACGCAGCAAGTAAGAGGTTTTCACCGATGGCCTTAGGTTGGAAGATTGGTGAAGCAGGAAGAACATTAGCAGAGTTTCTGAATAGAAACTTAGGTTAAAAGGTACATGTCCTAAATTCCTCTGTGGAAGTAGTTTCAATTGGGGAACTGATGCTACCTACAAAGAAGTGCCAAACCATGGATTCCTTAAATCACAACCTCGGAGAAAGCACTACCGGCGAACTATCAAAAGCGAATCAAGCCTGTGCTCGGGGCTATAACCGAATTACCTGATCCTGGTATTCACCAGAAAAGGGCTGCTCAATTTATTCATTTGGCCTGCATGTTTTCGGGTACCGGCAGCAACTTGGTAGAAAGCACTTATGCCAACTTACTGCCAGTCTGGCCGTGCCTGCCGTAGTACATAGCGATCTGGGTGCCTGACGGCCAATTGTCGCCAAGCAACGGAGACGCGACAAGAGGTTAGTCCGGTTCGAAAGAGCTGGGAATGGTCTTGATGAACTCGAGAAGCGTCGGAGGCACGAAACCTCCTTCGGAAACTTTTAGAGCATTGCATTTTTTGCCAATCCCATCACCGCTGTTATCAAATAACCCTATGCCTATGAAAGCCGCCGTACTGCATGACTCCGGCAAGCCACTTACATTCGAAGATGTCCCGCGCCCTGAACCCGCAGCCCACGAAGTGCTGATCGCGGTGGAATCCTGCGGCGTCTGCCACTCTGACCTGCATGTGGCCGAAGGCGACTGGCCGCAACTCGCCGGCATCGTGAAGAAGCCGCTCATTCCCGGACACGAGATTGCCGGCCGCGTGGTCGAAAAAGGCAGCGAAGTTTCTGAATTGCAGGTTGGCGATCGCGTGGGCGTGCCCTGGATCTACTGGACCTGCGGCCAGTGCGAGCCTTGCCGCGAAGGCAATGAGAACCTGTGCATAAAGCAGAAAATTACCGGCGTCAGCGTAGACGGAGGCTATGCCGAATTCATCAAAGCGCCCGCCACGCACGCGACCAGAATTCCCGGCAATCTTTCATCGGATGAGGCAGCGCCTCTGTTCTGCGCCGGTGTCACCGTCTATCGCGCGCTCCGGCAATCCGGCATCGCTTCCGGCCAGCGGCTGGCGGTGTTTGGCGTTGGCGGCCTGGGCCACCTGGCAGTGCAGATCGGCCGCGAGATGGGCGCGCACGTGACTGCCATTGACGTTGCCGATGACAAGCTGGAACTGGCCAAAACTCTGGGCGCGGAGCAGACCCTGAATGCCGCCGGCTCCGATGTGGCCCGCCTGCTGCGCAAGCAGGGCGGCGCACATGTGGCCATGGTCACCTCAGCCACCAAACGCGCCTACGACACGGCTTTTTCTTCCATCCGCCAGTCGGGCACGCTCATGGCCGTTGGGCTGCCTGCGGAAAATATCTGCTTCCCGGCTATCATGATGGCCTCAGTCGAAGTTCGCATTCGCGCTTCGGCCGTCGGCACCCGCCAGGATCTGCGCGAAGTGCTCGACCTGGCCGCACAGGGTAAAGTCCGCTGCCAGGTCTCCACGCGTCCGCTGGAAGAAGCCAATGAAGCAATGGACGATCTGCGCCAGGGCAAGGTGAAAGGCAGAGTAGTGCTGAAGATCAGCGAGGGAAGTAAGTAGCAGTTAGCAAATAGCAGTTAGCTCTTGGCTCTTGGCTTTTGGCTTGCGTCATTCATCATCTTGCGCAAATGCAGGATGTCAAAACAACCACGATGCAAGCCCGCAAAGCGGGCGAAAGATGTTAGCCCAGTGCGTGAGCGCTGGGAAAGCGTTCTCAAAAATGCCAGAGCCCCGGCAGGGGCGGCACAAGAAGATGATTTTCGAACTCGACGCCGATAGTCCGGGAATTTCGAAAACTACGAATGCAGGCGAGTTGTACCTTTTGCACACCCGCTCACCATACCCCAAAAAAGATTCGCGAAAATTCGCGCAATTCGCGGCAAAAGCTTTTGACTTCTACCGCCTCCCGAAGACTTCCCTCAACAACGTGGTCGTCTGTGCCGCCGGGTCTTTGCGGATTTTTTTCTCTTCTTCGCCCAGCATATAAAACAGGCCATCAAGAGTCTTTCCGACCACATAATTATCCAGGCTGAAATTCTTGCCTTCCAGCCGTGCCGCCATTGGATTCTGCATGATCCGGTCATACTGCCGCACCACGCCTACATTCTCCATGGCGTTATGCACAATCGGAGCGAAGGCCGCCGCCAACTCATCGCTGCTGCTCTGCTTGAAGTACTCTGTGGCCGCCGTATCGCCGCCGGTAAGAATCTGGCGCGCATCCTGAAAACTCATCTTCTCGAGCGAATTGATGAATATCTTTTTCGCGGCAGGCGCGGCCTGCTCGGCGGCCCGGTTCATCCCTACTTCCAGTTCATCTACCTGTGCGCCCATGCCGACCATGCGCATTCCCTTGCCTACATTCTTCAAATTGGGCGGCAGCAGAATCTTGATAGCCGCATTTTTGAGAAAACCGTCGGGCCTGCCGGTCAGGGCCACGGCGTTTCCGGTGCTTACCGCCAGCGCTTCTTTCAGGCCCGCGGTAATCTTGTCATTGCTGAGCCCGCTCCCCTTGGGCTTCTTCCATATCTGGCTGAGTTGCAGATAGACGCTCTGGGTATGGCCGATCTGCGTATGAACGCCTTCCGAATGTCCCGAACCGGCAAACGAGAACACCAGCACCAACAGGACAAGGCTCAAGACAATTTTCTTCATGGATAAACACTCCGCACTGTGCATCAGTAGTGCGCAGTATACCCTTGAAATCTTCACGGACGGTTCCAGAAACTTCCCAGCGAAAGCCGCACGCGCGCCCGTCCGCGCTCATCAAAGCTGACCGTCACTCCCGTCAGCCCTGCGGGCGTAGGGGCAAGCACCGCCAGCGAAGTGCTTTGCGCGGTGCGCCATCCCTGCGACCCCAAGTCCAGCCGTCCTGCCTCGTACCATCCCGCGAAATATGGACGGAAAGAAAAACCATGCGGATTCAGCCCGCGATAGATCGCGCCTGCGCCGCCGATCAGCAGCGTATTCGCGTGAAATGCCTGGTAGTGATACGCATCCAGATTGGTCAAACCACCGCCGATGAACTGGTCATATAAAGTAAGCTTGCGGCCAAAGCTGCTGTCCGCGTCGGCCACCTCAAACAGCGAGAAAGATCGGCCCACAGGCTGAAAGCTATCAGAATCAGCTTGCAGGTACGGATACGAATGCTCCCGAAAACTGAATCCCAGCGAACCGTTCACGCGCGTTCCGTGGGAAGGCAGTTGGCCCGAATCCTGGGTGTTTACGATCACCGTGGCCTCAGGATTGATAAAAGGCGTGCTGGAAGCTGCGACCCCATCCACAGTTACCGCATTGCTGTACTTATCCAAGCCGCCGGTTGCGCCCACCCGCACCTGAAGGTTGCGCCATGTACCCAGCCCGAAATACAGCGAACCCGCCACGCGGTCGCGCGTATCGTCATTTCTCAGCGCGCCAACGTCGGTGAGAACATGGGTGCGTTGCACCTGCAATCCGGGAGCGATGAAGTCGGAGTTGCCGTCAAACGTATGGTAGTACTCGAAATGCGCGCCCGGATCATAGCCAATTGAAAGATCGGCGAGAAAGCGCGACTTGTATGCGTCCTGAGGAATGCCGCTGCCGTTGAGGCGCAGCGTAAAGCGGCTGGGCTCGCCGTCGGAAAGCTGGTAGAAGATCTCCGGCCGCACCAGCAACTCATTATTGGTTCGCGGCTCCAGATCAACGCGAAAGCCTTCCCGCGCCGGTGGACGTTGCCAACTGAAGAACGCGCTGGGCAGTCCGGTGGCTGCCGCCAGCCCGGTCAGATTGTGTTCCAGTTCATGCTCTGATGTTGTGTCGCCGCTCTTGCGCAGCAACTCATGGCGGCCGCTTTCCTGTATGGGCGGCTGCGGCGAATTAATCGCCACCAGTTGGCCGGAATCAGGCGCGTGCCGTACACGGCTCTCGCGATCACGCACGTAGTCCCGCCATTCCTCGTCCGGCAGTTCCAGCGTTTTCAGGTCCGGCGCATGCTGCTGGGCGGCGCGATAGCCGCTTTCGATAATGGCTTTGGCTTTTTCGAAATCCAGCGAATTTACGTCTCCCAGCGGCACCACGATGGAGATGTCGGCCAGGGCCAGGTTGCGGCGCTCGTTTTGCAGCACGGCAATATTCACCGACTGCCTCAGGATGTTCGTGATGGTATTCAACTCCGTGCGCTTGATGGGCGCCGATTGAACGCTTACCGCAACTACCTCATCGGCTTTCATCTGTCGCACTACATCGGTAGGAAGATTGTTGACCAGTCCGCCATCAATCAGGATGTGCCCTTTCCAGTCCACCGGCGTAAAGATTGCGGGAATCGCCATGGTGGCGCGCAACGCTTTGGGCAGCACGCCGCGGTCCAGCAGATAAGGTTCGCCCGAGACCAGATCGGTCGCCACGCACCGGAAAGGAATAGGCAGGTCATCGAAGCTGGAAAGATCGGAATAGGCCAGCGTCTCGCGGCTGAGCAGCAAAGCAAGCTGCTGTCCGGGATTGATGCCCGCCGGCAGAGCCAGCCTTTTGCCAAAGCGGAATGTGTATTCACCGGCATACGCGGTTCCACTGCTGCTTTTCCACCACCGGACGGTCTTCATATCTGGGCGCCGAGCGAAAAAGATCATCCCAGTTGACGTGCAAAGCAACTTCTTCGATCTCCGCCGGAGAGTGGCCGCTGGCATACAGCCCGCCAATCAACCCGCCCATGCTGGTGCCCGCCACAACTCGCACCGGAATGTGGTGCTCTTCCAGATACTTCAGCACGCCGATATGCGCCAGCCCCAGAGCGCCACCGCCACTCAGCGCCAGCCCGACTCGCGGACGTACCGGCTGAGGCGGAGCCTCTGTTTGAGCAGAAAGAACTTGAATAAAAAGATTAGGGAGCAGCAGAACCAGCAGAAGAGCGTTGCACCAGCGGCGAAGCCATTTGCTATGCATTTGTTCAGACCTGTACTTGCATTCAAAGAAAACAATTGTAGATGACGAAGCGTCTGTTTCCCTGCGGCAATGATGGGATGAAAAGTTCAGTCTGGAAGTGCAGTAGGTGATATGAGTAGTTGGTAGTTAGTACTTAGTACTTAGTTAGCCCATGTCACCCTGAGCCGGCAGGCGAAGGAACTGCTCCGCGACAGTTGAGCGTGAGCCGCGACGTTCTGAGCGTAAGGGCGAATGACATTGTTGGCGGCAGTTCACGATTCGATCGCGAAATCTTTCCCTGTCTGTCATGCTGAGCGCGCGCCCGCCTTTGGCGCGCAGTCGAAGCATCCACGTGATGTCTCCTTTACTGTACCGATACGAGGTATTCTCACTACACTGCACCGGCCCGCCGTTTCACCAGAACGATTTTTTCGAACCATACTTTGTTCATTAAGCGTCCAACGCCTGCTTAGGCACGGACTCGAAGATCCTGTCCCGACCGCCCAGGCAAATCCCACCGGCGCTGCACCGAAGTGCATTGCGGCGGTGTCACGGTTCAGGTAGGCTGCTGCTTCCTATGAAGCCAACCTATATTCGTTTGGCAAAGCTGATCTTCGCTGCTGTGTGCTTTCCGCTTGCGGCCCATGCTCAATGCGGATGGCAGCAGGATTTAATCAACGCCTTTAAGACCCAGTTCCCCGGGGAGAAGTCTTGCACTGCGCTCTCCGGCTCTCCTCGCGAATTCTCAGGCGCGCTGGAATCCATCAGTTCGACTCTGCTTTCGCGCAAGAACGCCATCAATCCTTCTGACCGCGAGTACTGGCATTATCAG
This sequence comes from Terriglobia bacterium, assembly GCA_963823745.1. Taxonomy (GTDB): domain Bacteria; phylum Acidobacteriota; class Terriglobia; order Terriglobales; family Acidobacteriaceae; genus Angelobacter. The sequence goes on along the minus strand of CAWGMN010000015.1, from coordinate 266,188 downwards.
GACCGGCTCAGCGAGGAAACGGAGCGGTTCAGCGCGTTCTCCGGACAGTACTCCAGCGAGCCGCGGGTAGTTATTGTTCATGACAAAATGCCGGACGCGTATGCTTCCGGCCGTTATGTAGTGCTCACCACCGGCATGGTGGACTGGTTTGCGCAGCCGCAAATTGCGCTCCAGCAGCTTGGGCTCACTCCGCTGCAAGCTGCAAACTATATCAGCCAGTTGGAAAAGGATGAGCCTCGCGCAAACCCGGGGCCCGACGGGCTGGTCGCGATTGCCGCCATAGAATCCGCGCGCAATATGCTTGGCCACACCGATGCCACGCCGCTGGCTCAGGCCTGTGACAGCTATGTCGCCGACCAGCAGCGCGATCTGTACAAGTATGAGCAATTCATCTCACTGGGTAAAAAGCCGGGATTCTGGGAGTCGGTCAAGCTTTCTTTTTCCGGCCCCAGCCATCAGGCGTTGCCGGTAGATGAGCGCCAGCAGCAGAATGATGCGGACTCGCTCGCCAGTTGGCTGGCATGGCGCACCCATGGCGAACATGCCGAACTAGCGCGGGCGCTGCGCTGGCTGGCTCTGCTCCCCGAGCAAAGGTCCGTGCCCACGACCAAACTGGAAGCGGTGTCTTCCATGCTCTGTTCCGATCGCGATTCCCTGCGTAGCCGCGCCAGTGCAATCTATTCCAACAGCAATCGGCGATACCGGTCTGATCCTCCCAGTCCGGCAGCGGCCTTGCCCGTGGATGAGGCCCTTGCCCGCTTTCAGGACTTTCAACATTGGTATCCGACGCGCCGGGCATTTCTCGACCGCATCGCCAAAGGCGATCTTACTGCTGACGAAAAAAACCAGACGGTAATTGTCGAATTGGAAGCCAAGCCGAAAAAGGCCACGCTGCTGGTGGATGGCGTCGCTCAACCCGAGCACAAACTAAAACTGCCGCTTACCATCGGCCCGCACGTAATCGCCAGCAGCTATCAGAAGATGAGCCTCGAAGAACATATCGTGATCTTTGAAGACGGGCCTAAGAAGTTCAGTGTGGAAGTGAAGTAGGTTGGAGAGTACTTAGTATTTGGTACTAGGTACTTAGCTGATGCCGTGTCCTCCTGAGCCGGCAGGCGAAGGAACTGCGCCGCGACAGTTGAGCGTGAGCCGCCAACATTCTGAGCATCTGATCCGCATTACAGATAACAGTGAGTGACATTGTTAGCGGCCATCCACGGTTCGTAGCGAAATCTTTCCCAGTCTGTCATGCTGAGCGCGCACCCGCCTTTGGCGCGCAGTCGAAGCATCCACGTGATGTCTCCTTTACTGTACCGATACGAGGTATTCTCACTGCACCGTCCCGCCCCGCCGTTTCTCACCAGAACGATTTCTCGAACCATACTTTGTTCTTTAAAAGCCCAACGCCCCCTTTGGGCGCGGAGTCGAAGAGCCTATCTAAGGCTGCCCAGATCACTGCCCCATCTTCAGCCCAAAATGCGGCGCACTGAATGCTAATTGCTGATTGCTAATTGCTTCTCCCTAAAACAACCTTGCTTCCGCCATCATCTCCACCGCCGCATCTTCTTCGGTTGGAGTCTTGCTAACGTGCCGGTGATGGACTTCATGGGTGTTCTCGTCAATAAACTCCACCATCTTGTCCGGGTCAAGTTTCACTTGCACTACCACTGCTTCGTTGCTTTCCAGCGTCGCCACCAGCAGCTTCATGTCTTTGCCCATGTACTGTGCGTAGATGTAAGTGTGTTCTCCGGTCTTGTAGGAAAAGCTGCGGACGATCGGCTGCCATCCTTTCTCCTGCTCCAGAGCGCTGCGCATCACCTGCTCGAATTCGGTATCGGATTCCGAATTTACAAACCGCTGGTTCTCAAAGATTGCCGCTTTGAAATTTTTGACTCCGGCCACGTGCGAGCACTTCACCACCAGCCCTGCGAAGGCCATCACAAACCGTCCCTGGCGATGGACGTGGTACCGCGATTCAATATGATGAACCACGTTGTTGAACACCCGGTCGCTGGCTGAAGCTGCATTGCCCAGAATCGCCACCAGAATGAAAATCAGCGCGCTACTTCTTCTCAGTCTTGCTATTGTCATTGGGGGCCGCTCCTTTCGTCGGTTTGTTCTGTTGTTTGTCCATGTGCGAATGGTGCGATTCGCCTACCAGGCTTTCCAGGCTGGCAAGCTTGTCCATATTGATAGGGCCAACAATATTTACGACAGTAAGCTCGCGCGGTTCGGCCACCAGAATAGCCACGCCGGTAATTGCGTCGCGTTCCTTCATGAGAAAGATTTCGTCGGTTTCATGCTGGTGGTTGCTGCGGCTCTCCACCATCCTTGTCCATCCCGGCGAAGTCAACTGCGCTCTGATCGCCTCTACATCGGCCTGGCTGTACTGGTTGTCTTTATCAAACTCAAAACTTTTGATGTAGATGCCCTTCAGGTTTTGCAGCAGGTCTTTGATCTCTGCTTCTTCGGAATCGTCTTTCTCCAGGAATTTCGCGGCAAACTGAAGCATTGCTCCATCGAGCGAGATGTCATTCACCTCAGACGCTTTGCTGCTGAGCTTCTCCAGGTTCTTCAATTCCAGTTTGGCGTTTTGCGCAAATGCCGGAAGCCCCGCGAATGCAGTAAGTCCGAAAACCAGCAGCGACATCACCGCCGACCGCCATACCGGCTTCTTCCCGTTGCTCCGCATCGTAGATATCAATTTCTTCATAAATGCTCCTTGTGATCGCCTGAATTCATGGCCGGCGTGAACCGGGACGGCGGAAAACATGACCCATCTTGGCCGCGGTAATCTGCATGGCGCGCACCGCCTGTGCTTTGGCCTGCTCGCCTTCCACCTTGTGGCGATGCATCTGATATTCCGACGTTCCCGCCACCAGCAGGCAGGCCGCCAGCGCCCCTGTCACGGCCCAGCGCAAGCGCCACGGGCTCTGGTGGACCGCAGGCGCTATCGGCGGGACGGCTTCCATTTGCTGGCCAGCTTCCATTTGCGAACCGGCTTCCGCTTTGGAACCGACGACGCTTGCCATTACCTTCGCAGTGAAGTCCGCCGACGGATCTTTTCTACGGAGCGCCGAGCGCAGATCGTCTTCAGAAAATTGCATACCGCACTCCTAACTTGCGCGATAACTTCTTTCGCAGTTCCGCCAGAGCCCGCTGCAAACCGCTCTTGACGGTATTCAGCGGAACGTCCATCAACTTTGAAATCTCTCCCAGGTCCATCTCTTCCTGGTAGCGGAGAATCACCATCATGCGCCACTTTTCCGGCAATGCAGCCACACTGTCGCGCAGCCGCTCATCGAGAAACGGATCAGCCAGATGTGGCGCCACTGACGGCTCCGGAGCGTCGTCCAGCCCCGGCTCGAATTTCATGCGCCGACCATGATCAATGCAGCGGTTCACCGTGACCCGCCGCAGCCAGTACACCAGATGGTCTGCGGACTTGATGCGGGCTAAATCCCGATAGAGCTGCAGGAATATATCCTGGGCAAGTTCTTCGGCCAGCGATCGGTTGCGCAGATAATGCTGCGCAATGCTGAAAACCATGCTCTGGTTTCCCTTGACGATCTCGGCAAACGCCAGATTGTCGCCCAGTATGGCCCTTTCCAGAGCTGCCTGCATCGCGGCTTCGCGGGTCCCGTCCAAATGCGCTCCCTGTCAGCTATATACGCTACAACCAACGCAGAGAATGCAATTTTTTCGCTGCTCCCACACTACGCTGAGAAATTGCTAGACTTTTCATAGACTTGCCGTTGCTGCGGCCGCATTCCAGCCGGAGGAAACAACGGTCTACAAGCGAGAAACGAGGTCCCATGCCTGAAGAAAACTCCCTTGCCGCCGCCTATCTGGATGAGGTCCGCCGCAGCCTGCGCGGCTACAAGCGCCTTGCGGATGGCGCCCTGGCGCAGATACAGGATGCGGAACTCTTTTATACGCCTGACGCCGAATCGAACAGCCTGGCCGTGATCGTGAAACATATCAGCGGCAACATGCGCTCGCGCTTCACCGACTTCCTTACTACCGACGGTGAAAAGCCTGACCGACACCGCGACCAGGAATTCGAGATGGACGCGGCAGTGCGCCGCGAACAGCTCATGCAATGGTGGGAAGATGGCTGGAAAATCGTCTTCGATACTATCGCCGCCCTCAAGCCCGAAGACCTGACCCGCACCGTCACCATACGCCAGGAGCCGCATACAGTCTTGCAGGCCCTCAACCGCGCCTCCAATCACTACGCTCATCACATCGGACAGATTCTCTATGTGGCCAAGATGATCCGCAAAACTGAATGGAAAACATTGAGCGTGCCGCGCGGCAAATCCGCTGAATACAATGCCAAACAGTTGGAAGACCGCAGGTTCCTGACCAAGAGCTGAGCTGGGCCAATTGCCAAAATTGCCATGAATGCCAAAATTGCCAAAATTGAAAATCAAACCCACCCTGCCCACAAACAATCTCCGGTGCAACGAATTGTCCGGGGGCTGAATTGATCCGGGTGATTTGATATGACGGACTCCTAGGTGTAATATGTCGAACATCTGACTATGAGCGCTAAAGAGCAACGGACGGAATTCCTGAAAGGCACGCTGGACATGCTGATCCTGAAGGTGGTGGCCCTGGGGCCTATTCATGGATATGCCATTTCGCAGCGCATCCAGCAGATCTCTAAGGATTTTTTTCAGGTGCAGCAGGGGTCGCTGTATCCCGCGCTGCATCGTCTGGAAGACCAGGGATGGCTCCAGGCGGAATGGCGGCAGACCGAGACTGGCCGCGAGGCCAAGTTTTATACGCTGACGCGCAAGGGCCGCAAGCAACTGGAAACCGAGGTCCGCAACTGGGAATTGATTTCGGATGCAGTGGCGCTCATTCTCCGCACCGCTGAATGACGAGGAGACAATCCCATGTATTGGCTCGACCGCTTATTCCGCGAAAGAAAAGACAGAAAAGCAGCTTGACTCGGAGTTGCGCTTCCATCTGGAGCAGCAGGTCGCCGACTACATCGAGCAGGGCATGAGTCCGGAGCAGGCCCGCCGCCGCGCGCAGATGGAATTCGGCGGCCTCGAAGGGGTGAAGGAAGAATGCCGCGAGTCCCGCAGGGTGCAGATCGTTGACACACTGCTTCAGGACGTCCGCTACGGACTGCGCATGATGCGCAAGAGCCCGGGGTTCACCATGGTGGCGGTGCTCACGCTGATGCTGGGCATTGGCGCCAATACTGCAATTTTTTCGGTGGTCAGCGGCGTGCTGCTGAATCCGCTTCCCTACCCGCATCCGGAACAACTGGTCACGCTGCACGAAGGCAAGCCCAATTTTCCACGCGGCTCAATCTCGTATCCGAATTTTCGCGACTGGCAGAAAGACAACCACACGTTTTCGGGAATGGCCATCTATCGGGCGTCGGCCTTCAGTCTTACCGGACGCGGCGATGCGGAGCAGGTGCAGAGCCAACTGATCTCCTCAGGCTTTTTCCAATTGCTGGGAGTCAAGCCGGTAATGGGACGCTTATTCGCGCAAGGCGAAGATGAGATCGGAGCGGCGCCGATAGCGCTGATCAGCGCCGGTTTGTGGCAGCGGAAATTCGGTTCAGCGGCAGACGTATTGGGCAAGAGCCTCACTCTGGATGGCCGAGACTACACCATTGTTGGCGTGATACCAGCCAGCTTTGGTCTCAGCGTCGGAGACTTCAAAGCCAGCGATGTGTATGTCCCGATAGGACAGTGGACCAATCCGCTGCTCACGCATCGAGCCGCGGGATTGGGAATTCATGGCATCGGAAGACTCAAACCCGGAGTGCGCATCGAACAGGCGCAAGCCGATATGGACACCCTCACCCAAAACCTGGCGGCTGCTTACCCGGAAGACAACAAAGGCATCAGCGCAAGCATGGTTCCGCTGAGGACGCAGATCGTAGGCGACGTGCGACCGTTTCTGATTGTTCTGCTGGCCGCAGTCGGCTTTGTACTTCTGATTGCCTGCGTGAATGTCGCCAACCTTCTGCTGGCACGTTCCAACCGCCGCACCCGCGAATTCGCGGTGCGCATCGCATTGGGGGCAAGCAAAGCCCGCGTGATGCGGCAGCTTCTTACAGAGAGCATCCTGCTGGCGTTTGCCGGCGGCGCGCTGGGATTAGTGGTGGCCGCGTGGGGAACACGCGCCATGCTGAAAACATTTCCTGAGACCCTGCCACGGGCCAGCGAGATCGGCATGGATTCCCGGGTTTTGATTTTCACCTTGCTGGTATCAGTACTTTCAGGAATTCTCTTCGGCTTGATTCCAGCGCTCAAGACCTCACGCCCTGATGTGCTGGCACGCATGAAAGAAGGCAGCCAGATGGGGCGCACCCGGCACCGCACGCAGAACATCTTCGTGGTGACTGAGTTGGCCATGGCGCTGGTGCTGCTGGTGGGCGCCGGACTGATGATCCGCAGCCTGGCCCATCTTTGGAATGTTGATCCCGGCTTCGATCCTCATCATGTGCTGACGTTTGGCGTTTCTCTGCCGCCATCCATGGCCAAGGCTTCTCCCGATCAGATTCGCGCGGCCTTCCGCGCGCTCGACGATAAACTTGCGTCCATTCCGGAAACCGAGGCCACCGCTTTTTCATGGGGCGCGTTTCCGATGCAGGGCGATGATGAAGACGTGTTCTGGATGGACGGCCAGCCCAAGCCTGCCAGTCCCAACGACATGAATTGGACTTTAAGCTATGTAGTCGGCCCCGGCTACCTCAAAGCCATGAGAATTCCCCTGCTGCGCGGCCGCTTTCCTGACGATCACGACACGGAGCACACACCCCTTGTTGCCGCGGTAGACGAGGTATTTGCGGACAAGTTCTTTCCCGGAAAAGATGTGATCGGAAGACGCATCAATGTGGACGATCACAACGGTCATACTCTGCCGCTGCAGATTGTCGGCGTAGTGAAACATGTGAAGCAGTGGGGCCTGGAAGAAGATGACAAGCAGACACTCAGGGCGCAGATGTATCGTCCGTTCATGCAATTGCCAGATCAAGCCATGGCGCTTGCGCCCAGCGGAACAGGAGTCGTGATGCGCTCCAGAATCCCGGCCCCGGGATTGTTTGACTCGGTGCGCAGCGTGCTGCACCGGATGAACAGCGAGCAGGTGGTGTATAGCCCGCAGACGATGGACGAGACTATATCGAGCACCCTGGCTGCGAGGCGGTACTCCATGATTCTGCTGGGAACGTTTGCCGCGCTGGCACTGGTGCTGGCCAGTGTAGGCGTCTATGGCGTTATCTCGTATGTGGTCGGACAGCGGACCCATGAAATCGGCATTCGCATGGCGCTGGGAGCACGACGCATTCATGTCTTGCGCCAGGTGCTGGGACAAGGAAGCCGGTTAATCGCAATCGGAATCGTCGCCGGCATAGCCGCCGCGCTGGCGCTCACCCGGCTTATGACCGGCTTGCTTTTTGGCGTGAGCGCTACCGATCCGCTCACGTTTGTATGCGTGGTCGGGTTGTTGATGCTGGTGGCGCTGTTGGCGTGTTGCGTGCCCGCCCGCCGCGCCATGCGCGTAGATCCTATGCGGGCATTGCGCTATGAGTAGCGGGAGTATCGTGACCACGGTGATGTGAGCCGCGCGGGGCGCGGCTCAGAGACGGTGCAGAGCACCGTCTCTACGGCAGGCATGATTCTGCCGGATTGGGGCGTTGTTTGGTTCGCGGCGTTGGTGACCGGAAGAAGACGTAGCCATGCTACGTCTCTACCATTGATTTTCGTGAGTCATTGGTTTTCGCGAGTCATTGGTTGTCGTGCAGTCATTGATTTTCCTCAGTTATTACTTTCCGTGAGTCATTACTTTCTATGTCCGGGTGAACTGCCACTACAGATCATGACGGTTAAAACCGTCGCGATAAGCGATAATTCTGGCAGGAGGAACTATGAAACTTCGCATCGCTATCGCAGCTATGGGCCTGTTGAGCATCTGCTCAGTGCTTGCAACCCGGGAACAAAAGACTTTCACCGCTATGTCATTTCAGGGCGGCGGGCTTCCAACTCCATGCACCGCGCCAAAACTGGTCGAAGGTCCAAACGCGACAGGTCTACCCTGCCCGAACCAATTTTCAAGAAAATAACAATAACGGTTATAACCACTTCGCCGCCGACTTGATTTTAGTTATCTTTAGTCGGCGGCTTTCTATGCAAGCTCAACAATACATTCCATGGCTGGGCAGCATCGTGCTTCAGATTGTGCTTATTCCCGTCATGCTTCGCCAGGGAATGCACAGAAAGTTTCCTGTTTTTTTCAGCTATGTTGTTTTTGATCTTTCACGCGAGCTTCTCGTACCTCTGATTGCCTATCTCAGTCCAAACCAGTTTGCATACTTTTATTCCTACTGGATATCTATTCCGATTGAATATAGCCTCACGTTTCTGGTGATACTCGAAATTTTCTCCTACATCTTTCGGTCTCACATCAAGTACTCGCCCGGAACTGTTCGTCTCCTGGTCATTTTGACGCTCGCATTGTTTGTGTTGTCAGTAACGCTCATCGTCTTTCCCGACATTCCCATCAATACCCTGCCCGGCATCATTCTCACAGCCAATCGCAGCGCGTCACTTCTGGTTTCCGGACTGCTTTGCTTTATGTGGATATTCTCCAAAAACCTGGGGCTGTCATTCCGGCATCACGTATGGGGCATTGTTTTGGGATTAGGGCTGTACTCGTCGGTAATTCTTGTAGCCGCCGCGATCCATGCCACGACCGGGAAGATGTGCCCTGGCTGGATCACTCCGCTCACTCACTTTGCGTATCTGGCTGCCACCGGCATCTGGACCGTATACCTGTGGAGAGAAGAGCCCCAACGTGAACCGCTCACCGTGGAAGATCTGAATGTCTACCGAAATCTTCTGGACGCCTGCCGGACCATTGTGTCAGACGTAAGAAAGGCCATGCGATGAATTCAGTATTGTTGCTTTTGCAAGGTCAAAATTGGCTTACATCGGTACTGAAAAACAATCCATTTCACCAGGGCACATGCCCGCCGCTTGGCAGGGACTTTCCGATTACCGCCGCTTTTATCCTTTGTGTGTGCGTCGCACTCGCTACCCTGATTGTCTACACCGTACAGGCCATTACCCGCGAAAGTTCGATCTCCCGCAATGAGTTCAAACATGCTATTGAGAGAATCATGAACCGCATTCCTTTGCTTACGGTGCAGCAGGGCGAAGAGGTGCGCGGGCTGTGCTGGGAGATCGCGCGTGACCTGATCCGGGTGACCAGGTTTGTACAGCAGGAGGTTTTCAACTGCTACCACGAAACCCGCGCATCCGAAGATGAAGATCGGATCATCAGCATGATCGAGATCCTCAAGGAAAGCGCGCGCATCCATCGCGCCGCCCGGATGATAAAACTTTCACTGTATTGCAAGCCCCTCTTGCACTTCAGTTTTGAGGCGACCACAAACGCCACCGAACGCTTCCTGTCTCGCTGGACTGGGCAATTGCGTGAATACCGGTCGAAGCATCCGGAATGTGAGGAGAGGTTTGAAGAATCAGCGGTGAGCAATTAGCAGTCAGCAGTCAGCATTCAGCATTCAGCCCGCTGAGCGGTTTGGGCTGAAGGAATGCATTTGCTTGGGCATGGCGGCCGATGAGTAATTAGCAATTAGCAGTCAGCAAGTAAGTTAGCGGTCAGTTCGCTGGCTTCCGCGGCCTGCGAACCAGTTCACCACCGCAGTTTGGACATACCTGGTTCATCTGCGTTGTACACGGCTCGCAAAAGGTACACTCATAAGAACAGATAAAAGCGATGCCGTCTGGCGGCAGTGGATGCCGGCATTTCTCGCATTCGGGTTTCATCAGCAGTGCCATAGTTCTGTCTCCCACTTCATGGCCACGATATAGCATTTTAGCTTCCTTCTCCGTTCCCAATCACCAGGTAGTTTTCAGTTAGTGAATATGCAGGCTGCCAGACCAAGCATCGTATCCAACAAAATCTATGAGCTGCGCGGGGCGCGTCTCATAGACGGTGCAGAGCACCGTCTCTACATCCGGCATGATTCTGCCGGATTGGGGTACCGTTCGGATTGCAATGTTGTGACCGGGAAGAAGACGTAGCATGCTACGTCTCTACCAGTGAGTTTGGTGAGTTCTACCGAATCTTGATATTGACAAGATATGGGCTGCTGAACTCGGTCATCTCTCCTGCGTGTTTTCCGGCTACGGGCAGCAAACGCGTCGAAAGCGGCTTGTGCCACTTGATTGCCAGGCTGGCCATGTCGCTGATGATGTTTTCTATTTCGTGCTGCGAGATGTCTCCGGGCAGCGGAACAGCATCGAGTCCGGTGCTGCACACTGAAGAATAAGAAAGCAACGAATCACGGGTGATCGTTCCCGATTCCCAACGCCTGGCCAGCACCGAGTCTTCGAGCACCGGCAGCATCAATCCACTGTAGCCGGCCTGTTTAACGGAAACGCGCTTCACCGCCGTGGTGATAGCCAGCGCGGCTGAGAGGCTGCCCGGGGATCCGATGGGAGCGCCAATCAGCGACTCCATCGCTTCTCCAATAGAAATTTCTTTCAACGGCACGGTGGTGAGATCAATGCCCTGGTAAGTCCATCCGGAGCGCGTAGCTACGCGCTGGGCAATGGTCTCAACCTTTCGGGCTTCTGTGGTGAGAGCCGCGGTAAGCTGGTCGCCGGCCTTGTCGAAGTCGGGCTTGCCCGCAAAAACCGATTGCACGAGATTGGCCGACTCCAATCCAAGAGCGAATTCGCGGCCTGCGCCTGAGGTGTAGGAGACTGGATAGAAGGGCGCGATGACCGGAGGGAAAGCTCCCGCGGCAAAGCGAAAATTGCCTTCGCTGTGAGAGGTGTGCTCTTCGAGATATTTGTTGACCCCGGCCGCGGCCCGCACCGCGTTCCTGTGAATACCGGATTCATCTGCCACTACGATGAATCCGTTGATGGCCTGGGTAGTCGCGATGATCTGGCCCAGAAGATCGGCGTTTGCAGGATCATCATTGTCTTTGCTCATGGCCGGGCCGATGTCAGGCGTAAAGCCTTCCTGCTGCGCAAGCTGATCGTATTCATGAAAAAAATCGAGCGCCTGCTGGCGGCTGAGTCCCTTGATGATTTCAGGAAAAGGCTGGGTGGTGATGCGGATGGTTTCGACTTCGTATCCGGCATTGGCGAAATCGGTTTTCGCCTGCCGCAGCACGGTCAAAGCGTCTTGAACCTGCCGGCGGTAATTCTGACGGTCAAGACGAATGAAGGCCGTCACTGTTCTTATCTTGATCTTAGGCGGAACGGCGGACTTCGATTGCTGAGCCTGCACAGACAAGAGCGACAGCGAAAGCAAAAAGACGCATAACCGTGTGGTCCAACACATAAGCTTCGGCCCTCCTGCAAAGCTTACCGATTGTAAGCGTTTTTAGAGCAATGCAGAATAGATGTAGCCTTGCCTCATTCACACCAGGGCTAAAGCCCACATTTCTCCAACCTTCACGCGGCCCTGAAAGGGCCGCTCTTCCACCAATTAGGGATGGTTCGGACTCATGCAAGTTCTGTTAACCTTTGGTGCACGTTAATGTGAAAGCGTCATACATTCCATGCTTCTTAGAGGTTCGATGCAGGCAATTTTAGATGGAATAAAGATCGTAAGCCTGGCTGTGAATGTGCCGGGACCGGTGGCGGCATGGCGACTGGGAAAGTTGGGCGCCGACATTATCAAAGTGGAGCCGCCTCAGGGCGATCCGCTGAAGCGGGTTGCGGCCCAGTGGTATGCCGACCTGGTGAAGAACCAGAAACTTGTGACGATTGATCTCAAGAGTGACGCGGGACGCGAGGAACTGCATCAGTTGCTTGCAGACGCCAGCCTGTTGCTTACTTCTTTGCGTCCTTCGACATTGCAGCGATTACAACTCGAGTGGGAGAAAATTCACGATCAGCATAAGCGGTTATGCATGCTCAACATCATTGGCTATCCGCCTCCGCAGGAAGAGATAGCCGGTCATGATCTTACTTACCAGGCGCGGCTGGGGCTGCTTGCGCCCCCGCTTATGCCCGTGACATTGCATGCCGACCTGGCGGGAGCGGAACGGGCCGTAAGCTCAGCGCTGGCGCTTTTGCTGGCCCGCGAACGCACCGGTGTGGCGCACTACGCTTCAGTATCACTCTATGAAGCGCTCAAGGATTTTGCGGCTCCGCTGAATGCGGGGCTCACCAGAGCGGGAGGGATGCTGGGCGGCGGACTGGCCTACTATCATCTTTACCAGACAGCCGACGGATGGATAGCGCTGGCCGCTCTGGAACAATCATTTGTGGAAAAACTGAAAAAAGAATTATGCCTCGATGATTTTTCGGGCGGCGATGCTACACAGGAGGAGTTGCAACGCATCTTCCGCACCCGCAGCGCGCGCGAGTGGGAACAATGGGCGGGTGCACACGATGTACCGATTACGGCTGTAGTCTGATCGCGCGATTCGTCCCGTATGCCCCCGAGTCTATCGCTACGCATGCAGGAGACGTAGCAATGCTACGTCTCTACCAGTGATTTTCTTGGGTTTGAAAGCGTTACGACTTCTGGACATTCTCGGATGGAAGGGCCCGTCAGAAATAGAAAGAGGACACAGCTTCCGGGTCTGTGTCCTCTTTTAATCTAGCAGTCGACGGATGAGCCTGCTGTTGTAATAGAGCCAAAAATCCCACCAAAAATATAAGAAGGCTTTGAAAAACTTTTGAGAATAAAAAGGCGGGCAAAAATACGAAGAGGACACAGCTTCCGGGTCTGTGTCCTCTTTTTAATCTAGCAGTCGACGGATGAGCCTGCTGTTGTAATAGAGCCAAAACCCCCACCAAAAATATAAGAAGGCTTTAAAAAATTTTGAGAAATAAAAGGCGGGCAAAAATAGAAAGAGGACACAGCTTCCGGGTCTGTGTCCTCTTTTAATAGCAGTTCGACGGATGAGCCTGCTGTTGTAGTAGAGCCGAAACCCCCACCAAAAATATAAGAAAGCTTTGAAAAACTTTTGAGAATAAAAGGCGGGTAAAAGTAGAAAGAGGACACAGCTTCCGGGTCTGTGTCCTCTTTTAATAGCAGTCGACGGATGAGCCTGCTGTTGTAGTAGAGTCAGCACCCCGCCTGAAAATATAGAAATGCTTCGACTTTAAAGGACATGTCCTTTAGCGCGCTTCGCAGTGTCCCACTGGACACTGCAGACGCTTCAGATGAGGAAGTCTTGACCTGTCTTGTGCAGGAATTTGGACGGCTTATCCCGGAGTAACGACGGAGCCGGTTGTGGATCATTCGAATTGTTCGGGGTTCTTCCTGTACAGAAATGAGACGCAGATGGCAAAAAAATTGAGGGACACAGATATCGGGTCTGTATCCCTCTGAGCTAGCAGTCAAGGATGAGCCTTACATAACGATAGGGTTGAATTCGCTTACGGAAAAATATAGGGCAAGAAAAAATCGAAAAAACTTTGGCCGAAAAGTAAAGAGGACACAGCTTCCGGGTCTGTGTCCTCTTTGATAGCAGTCGACGGATGAGCCTGCTGTAGTAGTAGAGTCGAAATGCCCTCCAAAAATATAGAAAGTTAGAAAAATCTCACGACTGACCGAAAATATATAAGCTCCCCTCCACCATGCCGGGCCGTCTGGGCCGATGCAACGTGTTCAGCGATCAACCATTGTGTCTGATTTGACACGCCTCATGAAATATCTATCTCTTTTAGAATCAGCGGCAAAGCTCTTGGCGCGGGTATTGCAATGGTTATCCGCAGGTGACCAAGATGAACCGTACACCCGAGTTTCTTTTACCGCTGCTCACACCGCATCCCGCGCTGCTGATTCTGCTTTTGCTGCTTCTATTCCTATGCCCAGGGCCGAGTTAAACCAAGTGAGATGAGTGCCCTAGAATATGACGATGAACAAACGTCATTCCACTCTACTGACCCGAGCTGCGTACAGTTTTCTGCTGGGGCTGGCCATCTTTATTCTCGGAGCGGTAGTCGAAAGCACGTTGCGCAGAAAAGGAATCACCGGGCTTTGGCAATGGATTGACAATATCGCAACAGCGCTTCTCTCAGGCTTGCTGGTGTTTTGGTATGAACATCGCACATACCGCAACATGCAGCGCAAATTGCAGATGATTGGAGCGATGAATCATCACGTGCGCAATGCCTTACAGAGCATTACCTACTCGCCTTATTCACCATCGCAGGCGGTACAGATCAAGGTGATACGAGATTCAGTCATGCGCATCGAGTGGGCGTTGCGCGAAATTTTACCGAATGAAACGGATGATCCGGATTTTTCCGCAGGTCCGGTCGGACAGAAATAAAAGCAGTCTCGGGATGGAAGGCCGTTCAGCACCAGGCACCGCTGCGCGGCTGGATTCAAGCGCTGTTATCCTGAATCGTGGAGTTTTCCTGCAAAGGCATACTGTTCGATCTTGATGGAGTGCTGGTTGATTCCACCGGCTCGGTGGAACGGGTGTGGAGGGCATGGGCGGTCAGCCACCATCTCGATCCCAACCATGTGGTTGAACTGGCGCATGGCCGGCGCAGCATTGAAACCGTGAGACTGTTCGCGCCTGATCTTGACGCCCAGGCTGAAAATACAAAAGTGGAAACCGCGGAGATCGCGGACAGAGAAGGTGTGGTGGCCCTGCCCGGCGCCTCTGAATTGCTTCGCTCTCTGCCGGCTGAGCGCTTTACCATTGTCACCTCAGCCACGTATGCGCTGGCGGCTGCGCGGTTGCGCTATGCCAATCTGCCGGTGCCGAAGCGCATGATCACCGCCGACGATGTTGTGCGGGGCAAGCCGCATCCCGAACCTTATTCCAAAGGCGCGTCGCTGCTGGGGCTTCCTGCTTCAGACTGCCTGGTATTCGAAGATACTCCGGCGGGCATTCAGGCCGGGCTCATGTGCGGAATGCAGGTGATTGCCCTGGCAACAACTTATCCGGTTGAAGAGCTGGCAGCCGCGCACGCGATCGCAGCCTCGTTGCGCGAGGTGCAGGCAACATTCGACTCCAGACTGCTGCGCCTGAGCGTGAATACCCTGCCACCTAACAAAGACGGAAGCCGTCATACATGATCTGAGACCTATCTTTCGCTCTGTTTTACCGCGAGGATTGTGCCTGCGTTTATTGACAGAACGCATAGTCGAGGATCTGGAGTTGACGGGTTATGACCGTTTATGTCGCGGCTCAACCACAAGAAAATGTTGACGATGGAAAGGCCAGGGATATGAGGGAGAACACGGCTTCCGGTTCCGCATTCTCCCTATGTAGCAGTCGACGGATGAGTCTGCTCTCCGATTAGAGTGTCTACCCCTGGGAGAGGTTACACACTTGGCCCAGAAAAAATGATTTTCTGCGTCCCGAGACGGAAGATCGAGGCTAAAGCCGTGTGAGAGAAAATCTTTTTAATCGGTTTATCTGAACGAAAAGTAAGGGATGCGGCCCTTCTGAGCAGCACGAAAAGAATGGAATTCCATCTTCAACCCATGGAATGTTAAGGCTAAAACCCTGTTCGTTTCCGAACAGCCGAAGTTCGCTTACGAACAGCAATGGCCGCCGTCCATCCTCTGGACGATTTTCAACCCTAGTATTTTCAGTAATTTGAGGAAGCCGCATTAGGGCCAATAAGTGCAATGTTAGAGGCGTGGCTGTGGAATTCCGGCCACCGAGATTGTAAGCAAATGAGTAACGTATTGAGCAGTCCAGTACAGGAAAAATTTTCGACGCCTGAGCGCCCCCGGATTCTGGTAGCAGAAGACCAGGACGACGTGATCGCAGCTCTTCGTCTGCTGCTGAAGACCAACGGATATGATTCGGAATTTGTGAAATCTCCGGCGGAAGCATTGCGGGCGTTGCGCAGCCACAGCTTCGACGCGGTACTGCTCGACCTGAATTACAGCCGCGACACGACTTCAGGCACAGAAGGCCTGGAATTGCTTTCGCAGGTGCAGGCCCTCGATAGCTCACTGGCGGTGGTGGTCATGACTGCCTGGGGATCGGTGAAGCTGGCGGTGGATGCCATGCATCGCGGCGCCTGCGACTTCGTAGAGAAACCGTGGGACAACGCGCAATTGCTTGCAGTGCTCGAGCAGCAGATGACCCGCTCCCGCATTCTTCGGCAACGCCGCCGCTATGAGCAGCAGGAACAACAGGACGCGGCGGAGATTCAGCGGTCGCTCATGCCTCGCGAAATTGCCGGACATGGCGGGTTTACGATTGTGGCCTCGTCGCAATCGGCACGCTCGGTGGGCGGAGATTACTACGATGTGATCAGATTGAGCGAAACGCGGTCAGCTATCTGCATTGGCGATGTGGTTGGAAAAGGAATGGGCGCGGCGCTGCTCATGTCGAGCTTGCAGGCCAGAGTGCGGACATTGGCGTGCCAGGTGGCAGATCCTCGTGAACTTTGTAACCGGCTCAATGAAGTGATTGCAGCCGACGCGCTGCCCGGCAAATTCATTACTTTCTTTTATGCCGTAATAGATTCGGCCAGCAAGCAACTGGTCTATACCAACGCCGGACACAACTGGCCCATCCTGATGCATGCCGACGGAAGCAGCGAGCGGCTTTTCAGTTCCGATGCGGTGCTGGGCACGTTCAAGAAATGGGACTACCGCCAGAATGAAATTGGATTGCGCAGCGGCGACCGGCTGATTTTGTTTACCGACGGCATTACCGAATGCCTGGACGCGCAAGTCGAGGAATTTGGTGAACATCGGCTTGCCGCACTGGTGGGTGAAAGCGTAACGCTGCCCGCAACTGAGTTGAAAGACAAGCTGCTGGAATGCGTTCGTTCCCACTGCCGGAATGCCTTTGATGACGATGCGACGTTGATCGTGGTTGGCGTGGAGTAATTGCTTACCGCTGATCTGAAAAACAAAACAGCACGCAACGATGTGTCGCCCCGCCGCCTGCATTATTCAGGGTCAATGCGCAAAAAAGAGAGAGAAAGCAGTGCTCATTTGTCTCGGAATGCAGCAATCGTTGTAAGAACGTTCTAGGGCGCTCCGCTCCAAAAGCAGGAGCTGCGCGCAGGCCTTCGGCAGAGCGGAAGCAAGTCTTTTCGTTCCTTTCCCGGCACTCCGCTTCCCGAATGCGCGACAAACGCGCATCCGGGAAGCTCCGTGACCGGGCTATTTTCGGTCGTCCTGCCGGACTGGAGTGTCGTTCATCCATCCTCCGTTCCCAGCTATGAGTTAGTTTTCAATTTAACGAATAATGCAAGCTCGAGGATTCGAGTTACGCGTCGCTATCTTAAAGGAACGTATTAGGCTAACTTCTCGGCCGCCTCGCGCCCTCTGGTCTTCCACGCGGCTTTCTGACCTTCTGCGCTCCTTGCGGCCTTTGCGGCGAAGTTGTTAAGACTGAGGATAGTCTGAACTATCCTCAGTCTCTGTTGTTGCGCTAGTTCACCGTAATGGTGCGCGAGTCGTTGAAGTCGTTGCCATTGGCATCAAAAGCCTTGACCACAATGAAGTGCGAGCCCAATCCCATAGTGAAGAGTTTGTTGACCTCACCGGCAGTAAGATCGTTAAACACCAGTTGGTTGTCAATGTAGACCTGAATCGAGGTGATAGGACGCGGTGAGTAGGCGTTGGCAAAGATCTGCACTGGGGAATGCAACGTGGCATTCTGCGCTGGAAGACAAATGTGAACAGAAAGGACAGGGGAGACCGGACAGGTCTCGCCGGGCGCGCCGGTAAAGATGGTTACATGACGGTCGGAACGGAAGCTGGCTCCGGTAGAATCGAATCCTTTCACCACCACAAAGTGGCTGCCATTGGCGACAGTGAATGTCTTGTCAATGGACGATGCCGCAAACTGTCCTTTCAGCACATTATCAATGTAGACGTTGATGTCAGTCACAGTCTTGCTGGAATTGCCCTTGGCGATGATGTGCAGCGGTGAATTCGAGAAGGTAGCTTCCTGCGGTTGGCAAACGGTCATAGAGGGATCAGAAAGGTTCTTCTGACATGCGGCCCGCGTAGTCGCATTCAGCAACACCTCCATAGTTGAGTTGCCAATCAGGGTCGCGGCAAAATCAATCTTGCCGTCACGGTTGAAATCACCGGCCACCATGGCAACTTTGTTGCGATCGGTGGTGTAGACGAACTTGGTGGGCGTCTGCTGATAGCTTCCATCAGGATTGCCCAGCCACACATACACGCCATTGGCCGAGGTTGAATCATCATCCAATGCAACTATGTCATTGATGCCATCACCGTTTACGTCTGCGGCAACCATCTCGCTGGGGGAACCAAAGGCGCCAGAAGAAATCACGTTCCTGAAGGTGCTGCCCGACTGGGCTGTTCCCATTAAGGCGAAGACCCCGCCTATGGAGGCAGGCCCGCTGGCCCCGGTTTCGAAAGTAGAAACCAGTATGTCGGTAAATCCGTCCTGGTTCAAATCCCCAGTGGTCATGTCGTTGGCCTGGAAACCAGCAAAGATAGATTCAAATATGAAGGTGAAGTCGCCATTTCCAAAAGCTATATCTATCCCCGATTGCTCAAGGATTGCCAGATCTGCTTTGCCATCATTGTTGAAGTCACCTACTCGCACCTTCTTCACCAAGGAATCAGGGAATATTGAAAGCGTAGTAGCCAGAGAAAAATGCCCAGCACCATCGCCCTGTAGGACCTCAACCTCGTTCACGCCATTGACGCCTTGAGCAACTCCAATCCGAGATGTCCATCTTGCCATCGTTATTGAAATCGGAGGCAGTAATCGAGACTGCCGGCGCGTCTGTCTGGATAATTTCCGCAGACTGAAAGGTTCCATTTCCGTTGCCAAGCAGCACCTGGACGGTGTGCCCACTGTTGTTCGAGATAGCGACATCAAGCTTGCCGTCATTGTTGAAATCTCCCAAAGCCAGATCGCTGGCGGGAAGGCCGGTATTAGTGTCGATAGGCGCCGCGAAGGTGCCATCGGCCCTGCCGAAGTAGACGCTTACAGACGAAGTGCTGTTGTTGGCGGTGACAATATCGAGAATACCGTCGCCATTGAAATCGCCTCGGTTGATGGCAATGCCGCCGAAGTTACTATGATTGTTTCTCAACATCATGCTTTGAGAATGAAGATAAGGGGTGACAGCAACTACAGCCAGGACAATCAGTCCCAGGCGAAGTAAGGAGAATCGAGGTGATGCATACATAGACAACTCCCAGGTCTCACGTGGGGGAACATAGCAATTCTGAGGTGCTGGATATGAGCAGGGTTGCCCTGAGTACCTGCTGAATTGTTATGTAGGCCTTAGTTCAAGATACTTACTACTACCAATTTTTCATCATGAAAGAAGCAGATTATCGGTCACGAGTGGGCGAATGTGCGCAAATACTTGATTTGTGTCGTTGCTGCGTAACCACAAATTCCGTACTTTGGGGTGATGTGGTCCTGAATCTAAGACTGAGGATAGTCTGAACTATCCTCAGTCTCTGTTGTTGCGCTAGTTAACGGTAATGGTGCGCGAGTCGCTGATGATATTGCCATTGGCATCGAAAAACTTCACAACGATGAAATGGGAACCCAGACTCATGCTGAACAGCTTGTTGACCTCGCTGGCGGTAAGGTCGTTGAACACCAGTTGGTTATCAATGTAGACCTGAATCGAGGTGATAGGTTGCGGCGAATAACCATTGGCGAAGATCTGCACTGGAGAATGCAGCGTGGCATTCTGCGCTGGAAGACAAATGTGGACAGAAAGGACAGGAGAGACCGGACAGGTCTGGCCGGGCGCGCCGGTGAAAATTGTTACATGACGGTCGGAACGGAAGCTGGCTCCGGTAGAATCGAATCCTTTCACCACCACAAAGTGGCTGCCATTGGCGACAGTGAATGTCTTGTCAATGGACGATGCCGCAAACTGTCCTTTCAGCACGTTATCAATGTAGACGTTGATGTCGGTCACAGTCTTGCTGGAATTGCCCTTGGCGATGATGTGCAGGGGTGAATTCGAGAAGGTAGCTTCCTGCGGTTGGCAAACGGTCATAGAGGGATCAGAAAGGTTCTTCTGACATGCGGCCCGTGTAGTCGCATTCAGCAGCACCTCCATGGTGGAATTGCCAATCAGTGTCGCAGCGAAATCAATCTTGCCATCGCGGTTGAAGTCTCCAGCCACCATAGCAACTTTGTTGCGATCGGTGGT
This sequence comes from Terriglobia bacterium, assembly GCA_963823745.1. Lineage (GTDB taxonomy): Bacteria > Acidobacteriota > Terriglobia > Terriglobales > Acidobacteriaceae > Angelobacter. The sequence goes on along the minus strand of CAWGMN010000015.1, from coordinate 246,056 downwards.
GTAGATGAACTTGGTGGGTGTCTGCTGGAACGAACCGTCGGGATTGCCTGTCCACACATACACGCCGTTGGCAGATAATGCATCATCATCGAGCGCGACAATGTCATTGATGCCGTCGCCATTTACATCGGCGGCAACCATTTCGCTGGGCGATCCGTAACTGCTTGAAGTCCCGGAGATGTTGCTCGACAGAATGGCATCCTGACTGGTCAGGTTGCGGGTGGGAGTCCCAAAAAATGCCAGCACTCCGCCGGTAGAAGCGGAACCGGTAGATCCGCCGTCGAAAGTGGATAACAGAATGTCGGTAAATCCATCCTGGTTCAAATCACCTGTATTCATATCGTTGGCTTGCTGAAAATCAGCCAGGGCAAGGAAATCAAATGTGAAGTTGCCGTTGCCAAAAAATACATTCAGCGCTTGCTGCTGAAGCACCGCAATGTCTACCTTGCCGTCGTTGTTGAAATCGCCTACTCGTATCTTCCGCACCAGCGAGTTATTGGCGCCCAATCCAAGAGTAGCGGCCAGGGCAAAATGCCCGGCGCCGTCTCCCTGCAATACCTCTATTTCATTCAGTATGAGGCTGCCGAATTGAGTGATGCCGATGGCCAGATCCATCTTGCCGTCGTTGTTGAAATCAGACGCCGTAATGGACACCGCCTGTCCATCGAGACTTATCAGTTGCGCCGGCTGAAAGGTTCCGTTGCCGTTGCCAAGCAGCACTTGCGCGCTGCGTCCGGTGGTATTGGTAATTGCGACATCAAGCTTGCCGTCATTGTTGAAGTCGCCCAAAGCGAGATCGCTGGCCCCTATTCCGGTATTAGTGTCGATAGGCGCCGCGAAGGTACCATCGGACCTGCCGAAGTAGACGCTTACAGACGAAGTGCTGTTGTTGGCGGTAACTATGTCCAGAATACCGTCGCCATTGAAATCGCCTCGGTTGATGGCAATGCCGCCGAAGTTACTATGATTATTTCTCAACATCATGCTTTGAGAATGAAGATAGGGGGTGACAGCAACTACAGCCAGGGCAACCAGTCCCAGGCGAAGTAAGGAAAAGCGAGGTGATGCATACATTGGACAACTCCTATAACTTTAGGAGGGGAACATGGCAATTGTGAGGTGCTGAATTCCAGCAGGGTTGCCCTGAGTAGCTGCTGAATTGTTCAGTAGGCCTTAGTTCAAGATACTTACTACCGCTGATCTAAGATCAAAATCTTCGCCACGAATTTTCACGAATGGCCGCGAATTGTATTTTTTGGTCTCAGCATTGCGGTTGTGAAAGCTTGGGCAATTCGATAGTAATGAATAGCTATTTCACTCGTGGGGTAAATTCGCGGAAATTCGTGCGATTCGCGGCAAAAGTTTTTGTGTTTCAGATCAGCGTACTCAGCGCAATCAGCGTGAGATTCAGCAGAATCGTGAGTGCGACTGGCGTTTTCACAACAGACGATCTATTGCTAGGATAAACAGTGCCTGACTGAGGTAAACCATGACAACCACACCCATTACGAGCGCCAACGTTAAGCAGGCGGTTCCGTTTTTCGGCGTGACCAATATGGAAGCTTCGCTGCGTTTTTATGTGGATGGGCTTGGATTCAAAATGAAGAACTCGTGGATTCCGGATCGCAGTGAGGACGAACCCGACGGGAGAATTCGCTGGTGCTGGCTTGAGCTTGGGGATGCCGCGGTCATGCTTCAGGAGTTTTTGCCGAAACACCTCCCGAAGGAACCGCTTGGGACTGGAACATCGGTCTGCTTCATGTGTGAAGATGCACTGGCGCTCTATCGCGAGTTCAAATCACGCGGAGTGCAGATACGGAAACGTCCATACGTTGGAAACCGCCTCTGGGTAGTACCGCTTACCGATCCTGACGGCTACCGCATTGAGTTCGAGAGCCCAACCGATGCGCCAGAAGAGAGCGAGCTTGAAGAATAATGTCGGCAGCGCCGCGATTCGATTGAATCAGATTGGCTGATAGGGAGACTCAGGCAAAAACCCGGTTAGAAATCTGGATGATTTCTAAATGATAGCTATTTCACGGTCGACCTAAATTCGCGGAATTCGTGCAATTCGCGGCAAAAGTTTCTGTGTTTCAGATCAGCGTACTCAGCGGCAAATCAGCGGTAAAACCTTTTACGTCCAGTAGGTCCGATCGAGGGTGCGGTACTGGATAGCTTCCGCGATGTGCTTGCTTTCGATCTTTTGATTTTCTTCGAGATCGGCGATGGTGCGGGCGACTTTCAGGATGCGGTCGTGGGCGCGGGCGCTCAGGCCCTGCTGCTGCATGGCGCGTTCCAGCATGCGTTCGCTTTCGGCGTCGAGTTCGCAATAGGTCCTGATCTGGCGCGAGCCCATCTGGGCATTGGAAAAGAACCGCTCGCCGGCGGCGGCAAAGCGATTGAGCTGGAACTGGCGGGCGCGAATCACGCGCTCGCGGATATGCGCCGAGCTTTCGGCGCCGCCATCGTTGCCGCGCAGCTCTTTGTAGTTCACTGCCGGAACGTCAATGTGAATATCAATGCGGTCCATGAGCGGGCCTGAAATTTTCGAAACATAGCGCTGGATCATCATCTTCGTGCACTGGCAGTCGCGGCTGCGGTCTCCCCAGTATCCGCACGGACACGGATTCATGGCGGCGGCCAGCATGAAACGCGCCGGAAACGTCAGCGACATGGTAGCGCGGGCAATGGTCACGTTTCCGTCTTCCAGCGGTTGACGCATCACTTCCAGCACATTGCGCGGAAATTCCGGAAGCTCGTCGAGAAACAGCACTCCGTTGTGAGCAAGGGAAACTTCGCCGGGCCGGGGAGTGGCGCCGCCGCCGATCAATCCGGCGTCAGAGATGGTATGGTGCGGCGAACGAAATGGACGCACGGCCACCAGCCCGGCGCCGGTTTCGAGCACTCCGGCCACGCTGTGAATCTTGGTGGTCTCCAGCGCCTCTTCAAAAGTAAACGGCGGCAGGATGCTCGGAATGCGCTTGGCCAGCATGGTCTTGCCCGATCCCGGCGGGCCGATCATCAGGATGTTATGACCACCGGCGCTGGAAACTTCCAGCGCGCGCTTGGCGGTGAACTGTCCGCGCACGTCTTTGAAGTCGGCCAGCGGATTCTGCGACGCTGACCAGCATTTCTCCCGCATCTACCTTGACCGGCAGTAATGCCATTGCCGGTATTGAGCAGGTTCACCACGTCTATGAGCGACTTGACGGGATAGACATTCACGCCGCTGACCACGGCGGCTTCGCGCGCATTTGCCTCAGGAACAATCAGGTTGGGAATCTTGTTGGCCCGCGCGGCGATGGCAATGGGCAATGCGCCGCGAACCGCACGCACGCCGCCATCGAGCGATAGCTCGCCGACCATCACAAACTCCGGCAGCCCTTTCTTCACCAGCCCGCCATAAGCGCCAACGATGCCCATGGCCATCGGCAGATCGAAGCCGGAGCCTTCTTTCTTGATGTCCGCAGGGGCCAGGTTGATGGTGATCTGGGTGAGCGGCACATCGTAGCCGCAATTCTTGAGCGCGGCCCGGATGCGCTGCTTGCTCTCGCGCACCGCAGTATCAGGCAGGCCGACGGTCTGGAAGTTGTCCTTGATCCGATACGCCGCGAGCTGATGTCCACTTCCACTTCAATAATGCTGGCATCAATGCCATACACAGCGGCGCTTTGGGTCTTGAAGAGCATGGAAGGCACTGGGGATTCTAGCAGAGTTCCTGAATGTTACCGCCGATTTCGCTGATGACGCTGATTTGAAAGTGATCACTGCTGATTTGCTGATTGCAAACAAAAGCTTTGGGCCGCGAATCAGCGCAGTGGACCATCTCAATTGAGTTTAGCTTCATGGCAAGGATTAAGATATGGGGTAGCGAGTTGAGTCGACATGATGATGGCATTCAGGTGTAGGGGCTCGAGTTGTAGATCTGCCTTTGGTTTTGCTTTTCACTTCATAGGGGGTTTTGCTTTTGCCGTTGGTTTGGTTTGCCTTTCCCGCTGAATCGAGAAACATTCATCCCAGGCTTCTATACGCACTCTGTTAGCCTGCTTGGAGGCTGGCGCATGGTGGTGTCCGATACCGATGAATGGGTGCTGCTGTCTGAAACGCGACCTCTAAGACCCTGCCCCTGCCCGCAGTCACCGCGACACGAGATTTAGCAAACCAGATACAACAACACGGCTCCTTTCCTAAGCTCCAAAATGGATTTATGCCAACTTGCCGGCAACCGTAAGCGGGCCCGCGGCTGTGCGTGGAAACGGTTGATAGTTTTGGTTGCTCGACCACGTGCGATGTAGAATCACGGCCAGTTTGCGTGCTACAGCCACCACCGCTCGCTTTTTTCCACGCTTGCCCCCGCTGGCGGCCAACTTTAATCCCCATTGCTTCAGAGCTGAATCAGGCCCACAGCGACCCAGGATATGGTGTGCCGATTGCACCAGTAAAGCCCGCAGGTAGTTGTTGCCCGTCTTGGTAATGCGACACTGCGAGTCGGAGTCACCCGATTGTTTTTTTCCCTGGACGCAGCCCCAGAAAAGCTCCTGCCTGGCGACTGTGGGCCATGCTGTGCGCCCCATTGATGGTGAGCACATAAGCGGCCGCTACTAAGTGCCCCACTCCGCGTGCGCTCCGTAAGCGGATGATCTCCTGATAACGCTTTTCCAGTTCTTTGATCTGTTGATCCATATGCTTAATCTGCTGGTTCAGCACCGTAACCTGCTCCAACAGTGGAGTTACCAGTCCCACCAGATTGGCCGGTACGGCTGAATTGGCTTTTTGTTCAAAGCTCTCGCTGCTGCACTTGTGCAAGCGTCCGCCCATACTTTTCACCAGCCCACTGGCACTGTTGATGATCATGGTGCGCGCTTGCACCAACGTCCGTCGCGCCTGTATCAAACTCAGATCCCTCTGCCGTTCAGCACTGCTGTGCTGAATGGGATACATCAGACGAGCATCGAAGTGGGCGAAGATGGCCAACTGCTCGGCATCGTGATCATCAAATTTGGATTCATTGCTGGTGATCGCCTCGATCTTGCGCGTGTTGGCTACGATCACTTCATGTCCTAATCCTTCCAGTAAGCGACTGATCCAGGTGAATGCGTGCCACACTCCATAGCGACTCGCATCCGCTTGTGAACTTCAAAATACTCGCGCAAGTCCTTTTCCCGCGTCCTGATCTTGCCCGTTTCCATGACTTCCCCATCCTGGTCCAATAAACAGTAATGAGACCATCTGTCCCCTAAGTCTATGCCCACTGTATGGCTCTGTTTGGTTCCTTTGGCCGTTGGCTTTTTGATATTCTTCTTCATGGCTGGTCTCCCTTTTGCATCTCGAAATTCGTTGCGTACAGCTTCATAGCTTGTACCGCGAGACCAGCTGTCTCATCACATCTGAAGCCCAGATATTCATAAACCTTTAGCGGCACGAGTAAACTCGATGCCCTGATACAAGTCTCGTTCGAGCACTACCCTGATACAAATCTCGTTCAGACTAGCTGGGGTAATGAAAACGGTAGTCTTGCTTGGAAGGGATAGGCGAGCCGTCTTTGGTCGCTGGGCGGAAGTGCCAGTTGTGGAGCGCGGCAACTACTTTTTCTTCGATGCCGTAGCCAAGGCCCTTGAGCACCCTGGTTTCAATTACATTTCCGGCTTCGTCAATGGTGAGCTCGACGACAACATCGCCTTCGACACCTGGAACTTCCAAAGTGGAAAGCGCCGGGTCAGGAAACAGCGTTGGAATGGCCGGCTGAATATCTGTGCCCAGAGTCGAGCCCTCGTACACCGAACCATTACGCGTGCCATAACGGACGGAGGTCGCGGCTTCTTCCACCGGACGCGTCTTCGCATCCTTTTGGGGAGCTTTGGTTCCGGTATTGCGAGGGGCGAAGATGGCGGACTTATGCAGGAATGTCAATGAGTCCTGCTTGTGGGTGACTTTGACTTTGGGAGCAGCGGGGGCGGAAGGCGAATAAATCAGCATGGACTTGCCCATGTCACCCCGGGCCACCAGCTTGGGCTGCACAAAGATGGCGTCCGGACGGCGGCACACCAGGAACACCACGAGGCAATGCGCCAGCATCGAAGCCGTAATGGCGGCCCTGGAACGGGGCGTCCGGGCGTTCCCAATTCCTGGTATGACTCGTACATACAAATCCCTGCTTAAAGGATACCCCGAATTCCTGTTGGACGCAGCCCAAATCAGAGCGTCAACAACAGCTTCCGGCGGGCTTGTACCACTAGCCGCAGCTTTTTGTTGAATATAAAGCTTATTGAAAGTACCATCAGCCTTACTCCCATAACCAGGTAGGGCATGAGCCGACGCCGGGAACCGCGCGTAGAAACCAATGTGGATGTGAAGGTCTGGGGTCTGGACCGTCACGGCAAAGCCTTCGTGCAGAAGGCCCGCACTCTTGACGCTACGCGGCTGGGGATTCGGCTGATGGGCGTGGATTGCGTCAAGGTAGGCGAAGTCATTGATATTCAGCATGACGGCCATCAAGCGCCTTACCAGGTGGTCTGGATTGGCCGGGAGTACACGCCAAAAGCAGGACAGATCGGTCTGCACTGCCTTGAACCTGAGAAAGCAGTAGTCAGACTTAGTTCCGGAGATGCGGGCGGTGCTTCCAAAATGACCAGCCGGCATTTTGGGTTTGACGTGATTCAAAAAGTTTCCCAGTCGAGGAGAGAAATGCCGTCTTCAAGGAGAAAGCATCCGCGTTACCTCTGCACCGGCGGAGTGGAACTGCGCCAGCAGGAAACCGGAACACCCGTCTGGGGAAACCTCAGCGATATCAGCCTGACCGGCTGTTATGTGGAAACCGTCTCGACGCTTCCCGCCAGCAGCATGGTCGTTTTCCGGCTGCGCACCCATGATCTCGACATCACCGGTCGGGCTGTCACCAAGACTTCGAACCATGCGGTGGGAATGGGCCTGGCCTTTCTGCACCTGGCTGCCGAAGAACAGCACAAGCTCGAATTTCTGATTGGCACGCTTTCCGGCCAGCAGGACATGCTGCCGCAGGAAAAACGCACCTTCAAGCCCGCCGATCCTCCGGTCACTTTATTGAACATGCCCCAAACCTCGACACAGCCGAAGCGTCGCAACCGGACGACATCTCCGGGCAGATCATGCGGGCCATTACCCTTCTTAGCGAACTGGAACAACACCTGGTGAAAGATCTGGTGGATCCCCGGCTGATCGCGCAATTTCACGACGCTATGGAACATACCCGGCAGACCGCATGGACGGTGCAGCAATGGATTGACCTGCGCACCAGCGGCAGCGATCCTTTTGGTGTTTTGCCGCAGCTTGAGGCGGAGCGCATGCACATGCTGATCAAGCTGGCCCACAACGTAGTAGCCGACGTGGATGCAGGCGGAACCAACGAATTTACCGAGGGCATTACGGAACTCTACGATGCGGCGCAGCAGCTCTATAAACGGCTCAACCGGATGCTCGGCCGGGACACCGACGATAGCACCCCGCACAGTTTTCGCGCGCAACTTTAGAGGGGTCGCCCCTGAAAGGGGCTCGAATTTTTCCTTCGACATTATCCCCAACGCTCCCGCGTTGGGCTACTTTGTGGCGCGCCTCCGGCGCTCATGGACCGAAAGCGCCATTCGGCGACAGCGAATAGGTGCAGCTCTAACGCCGCTCTATAGCCATGGCGACTGAATTGCCGCCGCCGAGGCAGAGAGCTGCGATGCCCTTGCGAGCATTGCGGCGAATCAGTTCATACATGAGCGTGACCAGCACGCGGGTGCCGCTGGCGCCGATGGGATGTCCGAGAGCAACAGCGCCGCCGTTTACGTTGACTTTGGCAGGATCAATTCCCAGTTCCTTGATCACCGCCACGGACTGAACGGAAAATGCCTCGTTGATTTCGTACAGGTCCACTTCGTCGGGCTTCCACCCGGTCTTGGCCCAGATTTTGCGAATGCCATCTACCGGAGCCATCATTACCCATTCCGGCTCGATGCCGCTGGTGGCCTGCGCCATGATACGGCACCATCGGTTCAACGCCAAGCTGCTTGGCTTTCGCGGCGGTAGTTACCACCACGGCGGCAGCGCCGTCATTCATTGTGGACGCATTACCGGCAGTGACGGTGCCATCTTTCTTAAAAACGGGCTTCAGTTTGCGCAAGCACGTCAGCGCGAGGTGTCTTCGCGCGGCCCTTCATCTTTGTCGAACAATTGGGCGGGATCGTCTTTTTTCTTGGCGGGAATCTCAACGGCGACCATCTGGGCCTTGAAGCGGCATTCCTTCCAGCGCCGAATGGCCTTCTGATGGGAGTTCAAGGCGTATTCGTCCTGCTGGTCGCGAGTCACGTGGTATTTGTCGGCCACGTTCTCGCCCGTCATGCCCATGTGGTAGTTGTTGTAGACATCCCACAGGCCGTCATTCATCACGGAATCCACGATCTGCGAATTGCCGAGCCGGAATCCCTTGCGAGCCTGCGGAAGAGATAGGGCGCATTGGTCATGGACTCCATGCCTCCAGCCACGACCAGTTCGGCGTTGCCGGTCTGAATGGCCTGGGTGGCGAGAGCTACGGCTTTCAATCCTGAACCGCAAACTTTATTGATGGTCATGGCGCCGACGGTGGCGGCAGCCCGCCATTCAACGCTGCCTGGCGCGCGGGGTTCTGTCCCAGTCCGGCGGCCACCACCAGTCCCATGATGCATTCGTCTACCTGATTGGGATCAACTTTGGCCCGCTTCACGGCCTCGCGCACAGCGATGGCGCCCAGTTGCGGCGCGGAGAAATTTTCGAGCGCTCCCTGGAATTTTGCGATGGGGGTACGCACACCGCTGATAATTACGACGTCTTCCATAGCATCTCCTCATTCATGATGATACTGAATCGGGGCCTTCGATTGAAAGCGACGGCCTGCTCCAAGCCCTGCTCTATACATAGATGAAAATGGAAGGGATTTCGCAGCAGGAATTTTGCATTTCATTGGACTGGCAATTGCTCTTTTGCTCCGCTGCAATAGCAAAGAGTCATCGTACTGCCTTTGGTACGGCCTCTCTGACCCAGGGAAGAAGAACTTTCATTGTAAGATGAGGCGAGGTCCCGCTCATGCAAACTGATCCCCAGCCTCTGATAGCCACTTCCGACCCTGTTGCCGGCCTGCCGGTCTCCAACGAGCGCAAATTACTGGCGCCGATCTGGCATACCGTGCTGCTGATTGTGATCGTGGTCGGCAACTCTGTATCCTCACCGCGATACCAACCTGCCAAAGCCGGCGGCGGGTCGCCGAAGTCCAAGATGCTCGAATACCTATTTGACCATCGCGTTCTGGAGTTCGTTCTTTTGGTCAGTGGTCTGGTTCGGCATCCGGCTTGCGGGGCGTGAAGATGCGCGACCTGGTCGGCGGACGCTGGAAGCTCGGTGGAAGATGTTCTCATTGATATCGGCATTGCAGCGGGATTCTGGATCTTCTCTCTGGGCGTGCTCGCAGGGTTCGCGTATCTGCTGGGACTTGGCCCACGCTTCCGAGGCCCAGGAAGCAAAAAAGATGATAGACCTGCTCGGCCCCCAGAAGCTGGCAGGCGCTGGTCATGTTCATCGTTCTGAGTTCAGTGGCGGGACTGGTGGAAGAAATCATTTTCCGCGGATACCTGCAACAGCAGTTCGCGGCACTCACTGGAAACGTTTATATCGGCCTGATTATTTCCGCAATCATCTTCGGATCGGGACATGGTTACGAGGGCTTGAAGAGAATGGTGCTGATTGCAATCTATGGCAGCCTCTTCGGCCTGCTTGCCCTGTGGAGAAAGAGCCTGCGTCCGGGAATGATGGCGCATGCATGGCATGATTCGATTTCAGGGGTCGCTTTATACCTGGTACAGAAGGGCATCATCCCCATGAAATGACAAAATCCACCGGCTGCATGTAAATTTTTTTTGGACGCAGCCGGTTACCAAAGTGTTCGCCATGAGTGCACATCCAAGAGCATGCGCAGCCAACGCAACAACACACAAAAATTGCGATCATCATTTCGATCAATGAAAATGCGCGTTTCACAAAGATTTTTCTTCGCATCATGCGCGCAAGCGAACAGACTGCCCGCAAATTTCATTTCCGAATTTCTCATTCGATGGATTTCAGAGATGCTGCCATCAAGACAGTCATCAATTTTTTTCTTGACTTCAATTTTTAATAACTCTATACATTCATCAACTGCGGTTTTTTACTTAGGCCGCATATCCATGAAAAATGGAAAGGGAGAATAGAAAAATGGCAGCTAAAAAGGTGGTTCGAAAAAGAAGGGTGCGAAGAAGAGCAGCAAGAAAAAGTAACAGCTCTTCCACCACTACACCGGGGGACGCGAAAGCGTCCCCTTCATTTTTGTTTTTTTAGCGGTTGGCCGACGCCCGCAACGATTTCTTTTCCTGCTCGAACAGCTCAGCCTGCTCCGTGCCATTGCCCACCAGGCTTTCCACCCGCAGTTCCACCTTGGTCAGCAGCTTGGTTCCATCATCAAACTTGGTGGCAGCGTTGCGGATGTGCCCGCCGATGGTCTCGTAGGCCTTCCCGAATTTTTCCAGCTCAATATTGAGCGATTCGATTTCCCGGATAATGGTCTCGGCCCGGTGGCTGACCTGAAGGCCCTTGAGTCCGAGCATAATGGTTTGCAGATAGGCATAGAGAGAGTTGGGCGAGACCGGCACGACCCGCTTTTCCAGGCAATAGCGGTACAGGTTGTTGCCTTCTTCGTCGCGGATGATGGTCTCGTAGTAGACATTCTCCGCCGGAACATACATCAGCGCGAACGGCAGCGTGTCTTCCGCGGGGCGGACATACTTGGAGGCAATCTCGTCCACCCGGCGGCGCACATCGCGCAGAAACTCCTTCCGGTAAGCCTTCTTTTCGTCGTCGCCCACGGCCTCGGCAATGCGGCGGAAATTTTCCAGGGGGAACTTGGAGTCCACGGCCACCTTGCCCTGCGGCAAAATGATCATGGCATCGGCAATTTCGCCTGAGGCAAACCGGTATTGCATCTGGAACTGCTGCCGGGCAAAGACCAGCCCCAGCAGGCTCTCCAGTTGCTCCTCGCCAAAGCCGCCCCGCATCTTCGGCGCGCCGCAGCACATGCTCAATGGCGTTGACGGAGCGCGAAAGATCAGAAAGCTGCCGGGCCTGCTCGGTCATCTCGCCTACCTGCTTCTGCAAACCCGCAAAGGTGTTCTGGACTGCCGCCATGCGATCACCCATAGCGCTGCTGCTGGAGCTCATGAGATGGGTGCTTTGATTGATCTGCTCGGTCACCTGGCGGTTGATTGAATCGAGCCGCGTGCCCAGTTGCGAGGTGGTGCTGGCAAGCGAACTCTGCACGTTCGAAGTGACAGCCTGCATCTGCGTAAGAAAAGTGCTGCTCACGCCCTGGATGGATTGCTGCGTCATCTCCCGCAGTGCCTGCATCTCAGCGCGCAGCTCGCGGGCTGCGGGATCTTCCGCAGCAGGTTTTCTGCGGACCAGCAGGGCCACGCAACATGCAGCGATAATGATGCCGAGAGCTATGATGATGCTCGAGGCTAATGTCATGCATTCACCCCCGCCGTGAGGGCCTTTACCGGAACCAGCACGCGCTGCTCAGTGCCTGGACACAGCCGCTCATAATCGCACCAGCGGCAATGGAGTCCCGGCCTGGGATCGAACTCATGGGCGGCAATTCCTTCCGCCGCCTTCTCGATTTTTTCGCGCGGCCTTCCCTAGCTGCGCCCCGTTCTGGCGGTCACCACTGCTTCGTTGTTTTTCACGTTGAGAAATACCAGTTCCTGCGGCGCCAAACCCATCTGCTGGGCGCCCATGGCGTAGATGGAAAGTTGCAGGCTTTCGTCCGCAGCTTTTTGGGTTTTGGCGGCTCCGGTTTTGTAATCCACCACTCTTACCGCGTTGCCGTGCAAACGGTCGAGGCGATCAATTCTTCCCACCACCGTGAGGCTGCCGATGTTGAAACGAAACGATGCCTCCGTGGCGATCACATCTACGGAATTTCGCGGATGGGCGGCCAGCAGAGTTTGCAGATGCTTCACACCCTGGGTTTCATAAAGGTTGCGCTGCACCGGATCATCAATCACAGCTTTGGCAAATTCCGTCTTGAATGCGGCGATCACATCTTCCGCGGTATGCAGAGTGCCGGCCGCCGGATCGTAGTAATACTTCAGCACCGTATGCACAGCATTGCCGTATTGCATGGCAGCCGCCACTTCGCCCGGTATCTTCCAGTCGCGCTCCAGCTTGAACTTCAGCGGGCAGGTGGAATAGCTGTCAACAGCGTTGGCGCTGAGCTTCAGTTCCCCGGCTTTGAATGCAGGCGGCAGCAGCAGCCATGTGCCGATGCCACTGACATCGTCGAGCGTCACAGCATCTTTTTCCCGCTTCGCGGTGTTTCGCGTCCACAGAATGGGCGCAAGAGCTTCGTTCTGCAACAGAGGACGCAGAAAACCTGCAGGCGTGGGGTCTTTCCCCCTTCCGGGGCGCGAGCAGATGGTCAGGCGATCACGGGCGCGGCTGATGGCCACATAAAACAGCCGGCGCTCTTCCTGATCGTTGACCTCTTTGCTGTCTGCCGCTAGCGATAGAGCTGCGCAGGTCAGCGGGAAATTCGAAAAGCGACTCACGATAATGAATTGGGGAAAGAATTCGAGACCACCCGCAGCAGCCATACATGCGAGAATTCCAGCCCTTTGGCGCCATGCACAGTCATAAGCTGCACAGCATCAGGATTGCTTTCCGCGGCTTCCACCAGTTGGTCTTCGGTGAGCAGCGGGACCATGCCGCCGCCTTCTATAAACAATTTCAGGTACTCCAGAAAGACCTGTAAAGAGTGGGATTCGAAGTAGGGCTTCTTTTCCCATTCGGCTGCAAACCGCAGCAGGGCTTTTACAGCCATGTCATCCACCGGAAGCTCGAACAGATCAATCAGGTAGACCAGCGCGGCTGAGGTCCCGAGTTTCTGCCGGGCAACAGAAGCACGCGCATCTTCGATCTCAGCCAGCACCCGCCTGCCGGACTCCAGATTTGCCAGCACCGTCTTGAAAGGAATCTTGCCTCCGGCGGCGACCAACTGCGTCCGCAGTTCCTGCGCATCGAGAGAGAAATGAGGAATGGCGCAGATGCGGAACAGGCTGTCGGCGTCACCTTCCTGGGCAACTGCCCCGGCAACGGCGAGAATATCGCGAACTGCCGCCGCATCCAGAATATCCATGGCTTTGACGATGAAGGGGATCTCGCGCGCCGCCAGTTCTTCGATGACCCGCTCGCGATGCAGGTGATTGCGATAAAGCACCGCCAGCGAAAGCGGCTCGCGTGTGGCTTTAGCTTGACGCAGGACCAAGATCTGCTCGGCAATGTCCGCGGCTTCGTCGGTATCGCACCTGCTGACTGCGACTTCCACCGGCTCGTCAAAAACCAGCTTGCCTGATTGCCTGGTCGCGCATGTCTCGCGCCGATTGCAATGGCGACGCGCTGGAACTGGATCTGCGAGCCTTCCACGGCGAAATCAGGATTGACGTTGATGGCAGCAAAGGCGACGCGGAGAATGTTTCCCCGGGAGCGCTGGTTCTCATCAAGGATGACTCCCCTGGTGTTGGGAAATCGTTTTTGAAATTCCTGGAAGGCAGCGCTGGATGCTCCACGAAAACGATAGATGGCCTGATCGGGATCGCCGACAGCAAATATGTTTTTCTCCTCGCCGCCCAGCAGTTCGGCAAGAGTGATATTGCTGGAATTGCAGTCCTGAAATTCGTCAATCAGAATAAAGCGGGCGCGCTTGCGCTCTTTTTCCAGCAACCGGGCATCGGACTGCAACAGCCCAACGGCTTTGCTGATCTGCATGCCGAAGGTGCCCAGGTTGCGCTGCTCCAGCAGGCGCATGGAATTGGTATAGACGCGCGCAATCTCGCGCCAGCGCGCCATGATCTCTTCCGAGCCGAGCTCTTCCACCACTTTCGATTTGCAATTACGCGGCAGGTCGGGGCCGGGCTTGAAGAGAATCTATATACTGCTGGAATTTTTCCGGCCCCACCAGCTCTTCATGGCAGCGATCGAAGAAGGTGCACAGATCATGGAGAAACTCGCCCAGGTCGGCGGGCCTGATAAAGCGCTCCAGTCCCAGTTCCTCCACCCGTTGCCGCAGAAACACGTACACATCTTCCGGAGGCATGACCTGAAAATCTTTTTCGCAGCGCAGAAGCACTCTCTGGCAATACGCATTGAAGGTGCTGGCGCAGATCGCGGCCCTGCGGCGCAGGCGTTTTTCCACCCGCTCCTTCATCTCCTGCGCGGCGTTATCAGTAAAGGTGATGGCCAGAATCTCTTCGGGCGCGGCGTGGTTCTGCTCGATCAGGGTGGCAATGCGCTCCACCAGCACTGAGGTTTTGCCGGTACCGGCGCCTGCCAGAACCAGCATAGGGCCACACACGTGCTCAATGGCCTGCTTCTGCCTGAGGTTGGGAACGAAATTTTTCGACACTATGATGCCGGGGAGAATCGCTACGTGCATTATGCGAAATAAAAGCGAATGGAGCAAGGGAAGAAAGCAAAAAGCTGAGGATAACTAGCAATTAACACATGGTAGTTAGTTTTTAGTAGTTTGTATTTGGTCTCATGCATAGAGTTTCCAGCTAGTTTTCCACAGCAGGGGTACCTGGAATGCAATTTGCGCTACCCTCAACCCTATTGCACTGTCATCCCGACTAAGACGGAGCGACGCAGGAGCGAGGGCGCATGGAGGGATCGCACGTGATGTCTTCACCAGGAATGTGTAGCGGGGAACTGTACGATTGTGTGCGAAGCCGCACCGTTACAATGTGCTGCTCAGTTCTGACATCACGATCAGCCATCGCCGCAATCGCGGCTGTTTCAGTGCGCAGAATCGTATTGCCCAGCGAGGCGGAAACCCATCCACTGGTTCGGAAAGTTCCAGTTCTTCGTTGGTCCAGCCGCCTTCGGGACCAATGGCCAGAGTTACCGGCGGTTGGCAGCTTGCCAGAACCGATTTCAGCGAAGCCTGTTCTTCTACTTCTGAGAGCACGATGCGGCAGCCGTTCACTTCCTGCATTGCTTTCCTGAGCGCAACTGGATCTTGCACGTCTGGCGGCGCCGGCCTGCGCGACTGCTGCGAGGCTTCGCGGACAATTTTGCGCCAGCGCTCCACTCGTTTTGCTGCCGCCTGGGCGAGATGCGATTCGGTACGCCGCGCGATTACCGGAATAATCGCGGACACGCCGAGTTCGGTGAGCTTTTCCAACGCCCACTCCATGCGATCAAACTTAAAGATGGAAAGGAAGACAGAAACTTCAGCGAAAGGCTCTGCGGCGACTTCATCACTTAATTCGAACTCGACTTCATCCGGCAGATATAGCGACAATCGTCCCGGTGCGCACAACTCCGTCCGCGGCTATATCGAATTGCTGTCCGGGGCGGGCGCGCAGGACGCGCGCGAGATGGGCGGCATTCTGTCCGGTGAGATAGGCGCGGTTCCCTGCCGTGCGGTCGGCAATCCAGCGGCGGCGGGTCATGCCCTGCGCAGCAGGATGTACGCCGCAGCCGCCAGGCCCACGTAGAGAATCCCCAGCAGCCGGTTTTGAAATACCAGTGATTCCATGCCCGGATACTGCGCCTGAAAGAAGAATTCACCGGCGCTCAGCAGCGAGAAGATCACCGCGATCTTGATCCAGACTTCGTGCCCCCAGCGGGTGAAGTAGAGTCCGACAAAGCCGATCACGGCCACGACAACCATCAGCGCCATGAGCCTGGCGCGCTTGATGGCGCCCTTTTCTTGCAGCTTGGAATATTGCAGTTCGGCAAACCGCCGCGAGAGCAGCAGCCGGGGAAGACCGGCAAGAGCCGGCCACCACGATCACAAACCATGTGTAGTAGTGCCCGAACTTACCCAAAGATGTCTTTCACTTTCTCGAACAGCCCCCGGGGCTCGGGCTGATTGTTGATGGAAGATGTTCCGTTCAGCTCTTCCAGCAGTTCTCGTTGGCGCTTGTTGAGTTTGGTGGGAGTTTGGACCTTCACCACGCACATGCAGATCACCCTTGCCGCTGCCGCGCACCGAAGGCACGCCTTTGCCTTTGAGCTTGAATACCGTAGAAGACTGCGTTCCTTCCGGAATCTTCAGCTTGTGCTCGCCTTCCAGCGTCGGAATCATGATCTCAGCGCCCAACGCGGCCTGCGCAAATGAAATTGGAACAGAGCAGAAGAGATCTTTGCCTTCGCGCTCGAAGAAGGAATGCGGCTTTACGTGCAGCACGATGTAGAGATCGCCCGGCAGGTCCGCCATGCAATCCTGCATCGCCCTGTCCTGAATAGCGAATGCGGGTGCCGTCTTCCACACCCGGAGGCACAGAGACTTCCACCGTGCGCTCGCGCATGATGCGGGTTTCGCCTTTGCACTTCGTGCATGGATCAGAGATGACCCGGCCAGTACCCTGGCACGTTGGGCAGCCGCGCCCGATACTGAAGAACCCCTGCTGGTAACGCACCTGTCCACGGCCGCCGCAGGTAGAGCAGGTGGTTGCTCCTTTGCCGGGAGCAGCGCCTGAGCCTTTGCAGTGGTCGCAGGCTTCGTAGCAGCGGGCTTTGACCTCGGTCTTCTTGCCGAAGACCGCTTCCTCAAAGGAAAGAGTCAGATCAGTGCGCGCGTCGCCGCCCTGCTGAACGCGGCTTCCGCCACGCCGCCCGCCTTGCACGTTCACGCCGAAAAAGTCGCTGAATATATCGCCGAAAGACATCGCTGAGGTCCACGCCTTCAAACCCTGCGCCGTTGCCATTGCTCACGCCAGCGTGGCCGTACTGGTCGTAGCGGGCGCGCTTCTCGGAATCAATGAGCACGCTATACGCTTCGGTACATTCCTTAAACTTCTCTTCCGCCTCAGAGTTCCCGGGATTGCGGTCAGGATGGTACTGCATGGCGAGCTTGCGGTACGAGCTCTTGATTTCCTGCTCGCTCGCCGAGCGGCTTACGCTCAGTATCTCGTAATAGTCACGTTTTGCTTGCGTGGCCAAATCTAACCTCAATTCACCTGTTTGGTATTCTTTGCGACCCGCACCATGGCCGGACGCAGCAGCCGCTCTTTGATTTTGTATCCGGGCTGCAATTCTTCGAGCACATGATTGTCTTCCACATCGTTGCTCTCAACCATCTCAATGGCCTCGTGCACACGCGGGTCGAACGGCTGGCCCTGGGCAGAGACACGCTGCACGTTCATCTTTTGCAGCACATCCTGAAGCTGCTTGTGGATCAGCTCCACGCCTTTTTTGAAGTCGTCAGGATTCGCCGCCGCATTTTTCAGCGCCAGTGAGAAATTATCAATCACCGGCAGCAGATTGCGGGCCGCGTCCGCCAGCGCGTAATCGCGGAAGTCCGCACTTTCTTTTTGCGAGCGCTTGCGGAAGTTATCGAATTCCGCCTGCAAACGCGCCAAGCGGTCGAAAAGATTGTCGCGCTCGGTGCGCAGTTTTTCCAGCATCGCCCGAAGCGCGAATCGGCTCTACTTTTGCGGAACGGGCTTCAGCCGCAGGCGTTGCATCCTGCCCTTCGGCAAAACCATCATTCGGATCGGCTGGAGGAAGCTCCGGCTCCTGCCTGTCTCTTTGCTGCTCTACGTTTTGCTGAACTTCCGAGCGAAGTTCAGCTTGTCCATTCGACTTACTCATGTCTGCCTTTAAACCTGATCTTCTAATTGGAATTTTCACGTGGTTTCATTCAGCAGCTTGTCAAAAAGCCGCGCTATATGGGAAACCGCGGTGATTGTGTGCTGGTAATCCATGCGGGTCGGGCCAATTACGGCCAGCGATCCGCGCATCTCGTCTCCTACGCGCGCAGGAGCGCCGATCAGCACAAAGTTGCGCATCTCCGGCAAAGCTTCTTCCAGTCCGATGACCACGCGCACCGACTCCTGGCGCGTGTCCAGATAGGCGGAGAGCAGTTCTGCGACCCGCTGTTTTTCTTCCAGGGTCTTCAGACAGGCCGCGCAGCCGCTCACGGTCCTGCTCATTGGCCACCAGATTGGCTACGCCTTCCACAAAGATGCTCTTGCCATGTTCGCCTGTCGCCAGCGCTCCGCTCTTGTAGAGCTGCTCCAGGCTCTTCATCAACCGGTCGTACTCGCTGCGTTCTTTCTCAATGCGGCGCGCCAGTTCATGCTTGATGGAATCCAGAGTCCAGCCGCTGAAGTTCTCATTGATGTAGCGCGCGGCAGTATCGAGATCGGTCTGGGTAAGATCGTTCTCGATGCGCATCATGCGGTCATGCACCACGCCCGCTTTGGTGACCACCACCGCCAGCACTTTATTTGCGCCCTGGCGCGAGAAATAAACGTGCTCCAGCGCGTGAATCGGCCCAGTGCGGCCAATGGCCACGCCTACGCCGCTCGACACCAGAGACAGCACGTGCGAGGTGCGCTCCAGAAAATCCTGTATCCCCACTACACCATCGAGTGAATCTGAAATCAGACTCTGGTCAGAGGGCGACAGAATCGCCTTCCCGGAAATCTGGTCAACATAGTAGCGGTAAGCATGCGCCGTGGGTATGCGTCCGGCCGAGGTATGCGGCTGTTCCAGGAACCCTGCATCCACCAGATCGGCCATCACATTACGGATGGTGGCCGGGCTCAGACCATCCTTATTTAGGCGCGAAAGAGTGCGCGACCCTACCGGCTCACCGGTTGAGATGTAGGTCTCAATGATGGCGGTAAGTATCTCCCGCTCTCGAGGGCCGATCTGTCCCAGGTTCGACATCCTGCAATTCTGCTAAGTTGTTTAGATGCAAAAACTTAGATGAAGGATTCAAGTTTCTGTGCGCAGCTAGATTGTAGGAATTTAGTGACTTACTGTCAAGAAATTAGCACAATGGCAGAGAGAGTGCCAATGTCGGGAATTGCCAAGATTGCCATAAATGCCAAAATTGCCATAAGTGAAAGCATGATCGATGTTGGCTACATGCAGACTGCAAACTTGGAATACAAAATGAAGGCAAATTCTCTCGAATATCTTACTTGTCTCAATGCTCAATTTGGCATTTTGGCACTTTTGGCAATTCACTGGATCTGAATCACGCTATCCGTCTGCGTTCCCCTCACCTGCTCCACCCTCTCGACCACTTTGCGGGCGAAGTCATACAGTGACTTGGCGTGAGGAGACTTCTCTCCTTCCAGCACGGCCGGTTTGCCGGTGTCGCCGCCTTTGCGGATGTCAGGATCGAGTTCAATCGAGCCCAGGAACGGCACGCCGAACTGCTCGGCCGTACGAGCTACCCCGCCTTTGGAGAAGATATCAATCTCCTGGTGGCAGTGCGGACACACAAAGTGGCTCATATTTTCGACCAGCCCCAGAAGATCAACGCGGGCGGTACGAAACATCTCGATGGCCTTGCGCCCATCCTGAAGAGAAACATCAGAAGGAGTCGAAACCACCACCGCCCCGGTCAGCGGGACAGTCTGGAACAGCGAGATCACAACGTCTCCTGTGCCGGGAGGAAGATCTACGACAAGGTAATCGAGTTCTCCCCACTCCACCTGCTGTAGAAACTGGCGGATGATGGAATGCAGCATCGGGCCGCGCCATACCAGCGGCTTGTCTCCGGGGTTCAGAAGACCTACGGAGATGACCTTGACCCCGAAATTCATCAGAGGCTCAATGCGGTTCTCGCCCAGCACGCGGGGCTGCATGTTGGTATTCATCATCAGCGGCACATTGGGGCCGTAAATGTCGGCATCGAGCAAGCCGACACGATGTCCCAGCTTGGCCAATGCTACCGCCAGATTCACGGCAACAGTGGTCTTGCCGACCCCGCCTTTGCCGGAACCGATGGCGACAATATTCTTTACACCGGGCAGTGGTGTAGGGCCGGCTTGTTGCGGCGCTCCGTGAGTGTGTCCGTGGGCCAAGTGAGAACCTCTCTCTGTGTGCGGGCTATCTCTGATTATACGGTAGGGGAAAGCTCACCACTGATTACACTGATCTGACTGATTTTCACTGATAAGGCAATTTGGGGTTTGTGTGTTCCTGCTACAAACTTTATACAATGTGTGTACGAAATATGTAAAACCGATTTGCATACAGGCCGAAAGCAAAACAACAAAACCCAATCCGTGGCTTTATCCGTGCAAATCAGTTCTATCAGTGTTATCAGTGGTGAGATTTGAGAGCTTTGCGCCGTTCCTGTTCCTGCTTGCGCAGTTCTCTGCGGCGGCCTGCGCCTTCGAAGCGCTGCTTCTCTTCTTCGGTTTCGGGAATGACCTGAGGAACGGGATGGCGGTTCCCTTCTTTGTCCACGGCCACAAAAGTGAGATAAGCAGATGCGATGTGGCGGGTGGTTCCGGCAATGTAGTTTTCCACCCAGCACTTGACTCCAACTTCCATGGAGCTATGAAAAGCGCGGTTCACCGAAGAGCGCAATATCAGCAGGTCGCCGATATGGACTGGGTGAAGGAAATCAATGTGGTCCATGGAAGCAGTGACTACATAGCTGCGCGAATGGCGATGCGCGGCCATGGCCCCGGCAATATCAATCAGGTGCATGAGGCGACCGCCCAGCAGGTTGCCCAGCGGATTGGCATCGTTGGGCAGAGTGACCTCCGCCATTTCAGATTGTGACTCCCTGACATAACGGGGAGCCAGATGTTGATTATGATTTTCGTGCTTGTCAGTCATGTTCTCCGGAATTCTACAAGACCCGGATACAGCATTGCGACATCGAGGCGGATTCCTGATTACTGCCAATGCTACAAGCGTCGCCATCTGGGAAAACTGGTTCGGCCACGCTGGTGGCCTCAATGTCGTGACCAAAACAAAAAGGCGTCCCGGTCAGGGACGCCTTTTTCAATGCTGCTGAAATTTCTTACTGCTGTGCGCCCATGATGGCCTTGCCATCGGTGGAATGGCTGGCGGTAGTAGCGGGCTGGTTGAAGAACTTGTGATCGTAGAGAGCGCGATAGAATTTGCCGGTAATCTCGGCGGCTTTGGGGCCGTAGGTTGGGCGTCCGCCACGCAGGAAGATCACGGTAACAATGCGGCCTGCCTGAGTATTGGCATACGAGGCGAACCAGCCGAAGCGGGTACCGTCTTTGGAGCATGTGCCGGTCTTGCCCAGAATCTGCTCTTCGCTGAAGTTCACGCGCAGGCTGCGGGCGGTGCCGTATTGCACAGCGCCGGCCATGCCTTGCGAGAGTTCAGGGATAAGCGGGCCGATGTCGAGCTGCCGTTTGATCTTCGGCTGAAAATTGATGACTTCTTCGGCTGAAGTCGGGTGCTGGAGATAGTAAAGCGTACCGCCATTGGAGATCGCCGAAACCAGCGCTCCCAGTTGCAGCGGGGTCATGGAGATGCTTTCGCCGAACGAGCACATCTTGCCTACGCCGCCCAGCTTGGCATCAAGCTCATGCGCAGGATACACGCCCAGGTGCTCGCCTTGAATATTGAAGCCGGCCAGCTCACCCAGTCCAAACTGGTGCGCGTAATAGCTGACTTTCTCAAATCCCAGGCGACGGCCAAGCGCCTCGAAATAAGCATTGTTCGAGTGCGCCAATGCCTCAGTCAGGTTCATGTGCCAGCGTCCACCCAGGGCCACCTGGGTTTCTTCGGTAATCACCTTCTCGCTTAAAGCGGCGAGAGCGACCGACAGCTTGATGGTCGAGCAGGGCTGTGCGCCTTCCGACAAGGCCAGCTTCTGGTTCACCATGGCCAGAACACGGCCGCTGTTCGGATCAATCGCGACCACGGTGCCGTTCATGTTGCCGAGGGCATCAATGGCAGCCTGGCGGACGACCGGATCTTCCCCGGCGACGTTGTCACCGTCTGTAATGTCAGTGGCAAAAGAGCTGGTATAGAACTTCTCAACCCAGCGGTGGCGGCGCGCACGCGCATGGTGTCGGGCGGCGGCGCGGCTATGGCGCAGGCGCGACATGTGCCTTTGCGCACGGGGACTCTCGGTAACTTTGCGGTCACGGTGTGTCGCCGACTTGGTATTGGCAGAGGTGCCGGCCAGCGAAACACTTGAAAGCAAAAGAGCTACGATCAATACAGCCAGGATGCGGAACCTTAAGAACATTGCTGAAACCTATGACCCGAGGGAATATTGTTTGTTGCTGTTTTCTTCTGTACTTCCAGTATCGGCAAGAAACAGAAACTTGATAAATCGGGGAGAACTGCTTTTTCGATACTAAGGGGAATTTGCAAAAAAACGCAATCCCAAATTTACATCCTCAAAGAAATAAGTACCTGCTTTGTAACAAGATGCAGGTACTCTGCTTTAGAGTTGCTGGGCAATCCCTCAGTACCCATGCCGGGAACTAAGGGATGCCCTCTAGCCCTGCCTCAGTTATGGTCGCCGCGCTTACGGATGAATGCCGGAACGTCCAGATCATCCTGCTCCACGGTTCCCCTCACTGCTTCTTTTACCGATTCCAGCGTAGGCCGTTCGCGAGTGGGGCTCGCCGGACGGGCAACCGCCGCAGCCGCGTAACTCTGGCTGTGGCCATTCCCATTGCCATTGCCGTTTCCATTGCTATGGCCGTTGCCATTGGTGCTACTGTGGCCGTTTCCCGTGCCGTTGGCGGTAGCCGCCACAGCCCGCGGCGTAACCACCGGGGTCTGATACGCAGATACCGTCCGCGAAGTCGAAATCGCGGCCTGTGCGGCGGAAACCGAGCGATCTTTGCGCTGCGGCTCATCAGTCTTGAAGCCGGTGGCAATGACCGTGATCTTGACCTCGTCTTTCATCTTCTCGTCGAGCACTGCGCCGAAGATGATGTTGGCATCTTCATGGGCGGCGCTCTGAATAATGGTGGAAGCTTCGTTGACTTCCGCCAGCTTGAGCGAGCTTGAGCCCGTGATGTTGATCAGGATTCCGCGTGCGCCATCAATGGCCCCGGCTTCGAGCAGCGGTGAGGCGATGGCAGCTTCGGCAGCGTCCATGGCGCGGCGTTCACCCTTGCCGCTGGCCGTGCCCATGACCGCATAACCCATGCCGGCCATAATCGTTTTCACGTCGGCAAAGTCGCGGTTGATGATGCCGGGGATGGTGATGATGTCAGAGATGCCCTGTACGGCCTGGCGCAGAATGTCGTCGGCAATGCGGAATGACTCAAAGAACCCGGCATTCTGGGCGACCGCCAGCAGCTTTTCGTTAGGGATCACGATCATGGTGTCAACGCTCTCAATCAGTTCGGCCAGGCCGCGTTCCGCCTGTGACAACCGCCGTTTGCCTTCAAAAGCAAAAGGCTTGGTCACCACGCCCACGGTCAGAGCGCCCATCTCGCTGGCCAGCGAGGCAATGATGGGGGCCGCGCCGGTGCCTGTGCCGCCGCCGAGTCCGGCGGTCACGAAGACCATGTCTGCGCCTTCGAGCGCCTCGATAATCTTGTCGGCATCTTCGAGAGCGCCGCGCCGGCCCATATCAGGGTTGGCGCCCGCGCCCAGTCCGTTGGTGAGCTTGGTGCCAAGCTGGATCTTGACTGGGGCCCGCGACATCTGGAGAGCCTGAAGGTCTGTATTGGCTACTACAAACTCGATGCCTTCTACCCCGGCGCAGATCATGCGGTTGACGGCATTGCCGCCCCCACCGCCTACACCGATGACCTTGATTTTGGCGTTATTGCCGGGATCTTCGTTGAAATGGATTCGAACTTCGTTGTCTCTCTCGTCGCTCATAGTGTGTCAACTCCAACTTCAGCGGTTGAACCGCCTGAAAATTTGTAAACCTTCCAACCTGGGCGGCATGGCATGGCCATGCCGGTTATACGAGCAATCTGTTATGCGCCGAGCTTGGTCCAGAAGGCGCGCAGCCTTGAACCAATCCCGACCTCCTCTGAAAGTTTGGCAACCGTGGTGCGGTGCGCGTACATGGCCAGCCCGACTACGGTAGAAAATTCCGGATCAGCCAACTGGGCGGGCATGCGCGCCAGTGAAACAGGAGAAGCCATGCGCACCGGACGCCGCAGTTCCCGCTCGCAAATCTCGCCTAAGCCGATCAGCCGCGAGCTTCCTCCGGTAAGCACAATGCCTGCTCCGCAGAGTTCCAGCACACCGGCGTGGTGCAAATGGTCGCGCAGCAGTTCGCAAAGCTCAGCAGCGCGGGGCTCGAGAATCTCAGCCAGAAACTTCTGCGGCATGAGCCGTGAAGGCCGGTCGCCTACCGCCGGAACTTCGATCTCGTTGCTTTCCGGCACATTGCTGCTCACGGTGTGGCCGAAAAGCTTCTTGATCTTCTCGGCTTCCACCAGCGGAGTTCTCAATCCCACCGCCACGTCGTTGGTGAAATGGTCGCCGCCTACAGGCACTACGCCGCTATGCACGGCCATGCCTTCGTAGTAGACGATCAGGTCGGTTGATCCCGCGCCTATGTCCGCCAGGCACACGCCCAGCTCTTTCTCTTCGGCGCGCAAGGTGGAATCGGCCGCGACCAGAGCTTCGTAGACAGTGTTGTCCACGTGCAGCCCGGCGCGGTTGGAGACCGTAACCATGTTCTGTATGGCGCTGGAAGAGGCAGTCACCATGTGCAGCTTCACTTCCAGCTTGCAGCCCATCATGCCTGCGGGGTCGCGGATGCCATCCTGATCGTCAAGAATGAATTCCTGCGGCAGCAGATGGAGGATCTCGCGGTCGGCGGGCAGATGGACGGAACGGGCTTTTTCCACCGTAGCCCGGATATCGTCACGCGTGACCTCGCGCGGACGGCTGCCCAGCGCAATGCCTCCGCGGCTGGTCACGCCTTTGATGTGCGGCCCGCCAATCGCCACTACGGCGTTGCCCACCGGACACTCAGCCATCTTCTCGGCTTCGTCCACGGCGCGGTGTACGCTGTGCATGGCCTTATCGAGCTCGGCGATGATGCCTTTGCGCGAGCCTCGCGACTCGGTCACTCCGTGGCCGCGATAGCGCAGCCCGGAATCTGCAATCTCACAAATCAGCGCTACGGTCTTGGCGCTGCCTACGTCGAGAACGGTAATGATGTTTTGCTGCTCTTTTGCCATGGTCCTTTACTTCCGTTTGTGCCGCAGCTTCACCTTTGAGACCTTTCCTTCTCCGGTGGACTGCGCCAAACGATTTGCATCAGGGTTAACGATGATCTGGCCTTCGTAGCGAAGATCAACGGACTGCAGGTCTTGAAACTGCTGCCGCCATTCCCCTACGTGGGCCACATAGAGCTTGTAGCGCGCGAGAAAATCTGAGTTCCCCAGGTGGATCAGCACTGCTCCCGCAGGATCGTTGGCTGTGACCTTCACATTCTCAGGGTCGGAAAGGTCAACCTCGCTCAGGTTCTGCGAGTAGTGAGCGCCATCGGAATCAAGCTCGCGCACCAGCCGGTTGTAAATCTTCATGGCGGCGGCTCGTGAGGAAAGCGGCTCAGTCTCGGAGATGCCCTGAATCACGGGGAACGAATATTTGTTCTGCTTGCTGGCCGGCATGCCCATGACCACGCCCTTCGCGTCAATCAGGCTGGTCTTGGATCCGATCTGCACAAAGGCCACGGGCTCGCGCTCCTGGATCTGGATGGCAAGCCGGTTGGGCAGCAGGCGCATGACGGTCGCTGATTCCACCCAGGGAATCCGCTCCAGCTGGTTCTTTCTTTCATCGAGCGGAACAAAGAAAATGTTTCGGCCAATGTCAGCGCCGACCACGTCCATAACGTGAGCGCGCGAAGCGTTGTGTACGCCGGAAACTTCGATGTTGTCGCTGGACTCGATGCGGAACCGCCACGAATGCACGCCATAGCGATAAGTGGCCAGCGCTGCCGATCCGAAGAGAAACACTACGGCCATAATGGCCAGCGCCATCTTGACCCGCTTCTCGGCTTTTTTAGGCAGAGCGCTGCGGCGCACCGGAACCCGCTTTTCGGTGCGATGAAACTGATTGTCTTCTTCGTCGTCGAGTTCTATGCTGCGCGCGGATAGGCGTTCGGCTTGTGCTGCCGACGGTGTGCGAGGCTCGTCCTGACTGTAGAACTCAGCTTGATCGCGCGCCATTCAAAAGTTTTTGTTTAACGGAGTTGCGCCAATTGCAATATACCTGTTTTTTACCGAATTTGAGAGAAGTTTTATGTGGAAAAACGTTTTTTTGCACGTTAACGCACGGAGTTCTATTTCATTTCTGCGAAAGCAGTGAAGAACCAACGTGACTGTGTGTGAATTGTTCTGATTTTTTCGGCCTTGCCCACTCGGCGCAGTGATTGATCGCGATTCTATGTTCGCGATTCTATGTCACGAAAATTTTCGCGTCTGTCATTCTGACCGGAGGCCGACCGACGCAGGAGGGAGGCCGGAGTGGAAGAATCCACGTGATGTCTCCCCCACATCGCTGTATCAAGGCATTCTCACCAAGCTTCTCTTGCTTTGCGCTTTGAGCGGTGATCACTTTCCACCGTCTGTCATTTGTGACCTTGTAGTTGGAAAACGGAGACACTCCAGTCCGGCAGGAGGACCGAGAGTAGCCCGGCCACGAAGCTTCTCAGATGCGCGCTCGTTGCGCATCTGAGCAGCGGAGTGCCGGGTAAACAAAGAAAAGACTTGCTTCCGCTCTGCCGAAGGCCTGCGCGCGGCTCCCGCTTTTGGAGCGTAGCGCACTAGAACGCATTCTCACGAACACCGACTACGCCGACTTCACGCTGCGCCGCCCCTTCAGCCGCTCCAATATCTCCGGCCCAAGCTGCGAAACGCTGCCTGCTCCCAGGGTAAGAATCATGTCTCCGCTATTGGCTTCTGCGGCCAGCAGGTGCGCAGCTTCATCGAACGAAGCCACATAGCGCGCATCTTTCTTTCCCAGTTCTCGAATGGTTGAAACCAGCCGTTCGCTGGTAATGCCCTCTATTGGCTGTTCGCTGGCTGCATAGATGTCGAGCACCAGCAGGCTGTCGGCATCGGAGAAGGCTGTGCCGAAATCTTCCATGAGGTCGCGAGTGCGAGTGTAACGATGTGGCTGAAAGACTACGTGGATGCGGTTGAATCCGCACTGGCGGGCGGCCGCGAGGGTGGCGCGAATCTCAGTTGGATGATGGCCGTAATCGTCGAACACGTTTACGTCCGCCGCCCGGCCCTTGAGTTGAAAGCGGCGGTCTACGCCACAAAAACTTTCCAGAGCTTCGCGAATTGTGTCAGGCGGCACATCGAGGCCCACCCCTACGGCAATCGCAGCAGTGGCATTGAGCACGTTATGCTGTCCCGGCACCTGAAGGTGAAAGTCGCCCAGCGATTTGCCCCGGTACTCCACGGCGAAGTGGGAGTAATGGCGGTTGGCGCTTCCGCACTGGATCTCGCTCTTCACAATGCGGAAATCAGAGCCAGCCTGCAAGCCATAAGTAGTGGCGCGGCGTGCGAGGCGCGGCAAGAGCGAACGCAGCCGCTCATCGTCATTACAGAGCACCACCATTCCGTAAAAAGGCACGCGGTCTACGAAATCTATAAAGGCCTGTTCCACGTCCTGCATGTCGCGATAGCAGTCCATGTGCTCGCGATCAATGTTGGTCACCACCGCCAGAATGGGAGAGAGTTTCAGGAACGAGCGGTCGCTTTCATCGGCCTCGGCCACCAGAAACTGCGACTTGCCCAGGCGCGCATTGGAGCCCATGGCGTCTACGCGTCCGCCGACGACCACTGTAGGATCGAGTCCGCCGCCGGCCAGTACTGCGGCCACCATGCTGGTCGTGGTGGTCTTGCCATGCATTCCGGCAATGGCAATGCCGTATTTCAGGCGCATGAGTTCAGACAGCATCTCGGCGCGGGGAATCACCGGAATATGCCGGGCGCGGGCGGCGGTAACTTCAGGATTACCAGTGTGAATGGCGGAGCTGATGACCACCACTTCAGCTCCGGTGATGTTTTCAGGGCGGTGCCCTTCAAAGATGATGGCGCCCAGATTGGCCAGCCGCTCCGTGACTGACGAACTTTTCAGGTCAGAGCCGGAAACTTTGTAGCCAAGAGTCAGCAGCACCTCGGCAATACCGCTCATGCCGATGCCGCCGATGCCTACAAAATGAATGCGCTGAATCTTGGCGAACATTTACTTTTTTCCAGCAGCCAGTTCCACGGCCATCTGCGCCACCTGGGCCGCTGCATCTTCATGGGACAGTGCGCGCGCCTTCTGTGCCATCTGCCGCATCCGCGCCGGATCGGCCAGCAGTTCCATGATGGCCTGCGTCAGCCTGGACGGCGTTAACTCGGCTTCGGCAATCAGCACTGCGGCGCCCGCTTCGGCGATGGCTTCGGCATTGCGGCGCTGGTGATCGTCGGCGGCGCGCGGGAACGGAATAAATATCGCAGGCTTCCCTGCCGCCGTTACTTCGGCCACCGTGCTGGCGCCCGACCTGCATACCAGAAGGTCGGCCCGCGCAAAAGCCTGCGGCATATTGTCAATGAAAGCGGAAACTTCCGCTGAAGCTCCGGCCCGCTGGTACGCTGCTTGCACGTCATTATAGTCGCGCTCTCCGGTCTGATGAATGACCTGCGTGGCGGGAAAACGGCGCTGCACTTCTGGCACAACTTGCGGCACAACCTGGTTGATGGCCCGAGCGCCCTGGCTTCCGCCAAAGACCAGCAAAGTGGGCGGATGAGCATTACCCGCAGGCTGCTGGACGGCGAAAAACTCCGGGCGCACCGGCACACCTACCACCCGCGCATTCCGGAAAAATTGCTTAGTCTGCTCAAAGTGGACAGCGGCCGCCGAGACCCGCTTTCCGACAATCCTGTTCGCAAAGCCAGGAACATAGTTGGGTTCAAACGCCAGAGTAGGAATGCCCGACAGAATTGCCGCCGCCATTGCCGGTCCCGACGCATATCCACCCACGCCGATAACCACCTCAGGACGAAAACGCCGGATGATCTTTCTGGAAGTCCAGACGGCCAGCGGAAGATCGAACAGGGTGCGCAGCCGAACGGCCAGGCTTACATTTTTGAGCGCCCCTACTTTGATCAGCTCCAGTTGGAATCCAGCTTTGGGTACAAGCCGGGTTTCGATACCGCGTGCCGTACCCACAAACAGCGCTTCAGCGCTGTAGCGCGCCTGCAACTCGCGGGCAATGGCGAGGGCAGGAATCACGTGTCCTCCGGTGCCGCCTCCGGCAATCAGGACCCGCATTTGATGCTTCTCCAGGCACACATCATCTTGAACATAATACAAGCCGCCTCGAAAATAGTTTCAGAGGCGCATCTGTGTTGGCTATCCGCCACGAGTTAAGGTTCAAAAATCCTTATTCTATGCGCTCTCAGCCTTTTCTGCGGTGATAAGGTTTTCTCGATTATGTTCGAACTCGACCAACTCTGCGTAGTGCTGGTCTCCACCCGCAATCCTCTGAATATCGGCGCGGCAGCCCGGGCCATGAGTAACTTCGGATTCTCGGCTTTACGCGTGGTGAACCCCTACGAACCTTCATTCCGTGAAGCCCGTTCTGCCGTGGGAGCGGCTGACCTGCTAGCCAGCGCCCGGCAATACCAGACGGTGGCCGAAGCTGTAGCCGACTGTCATCTGGTGGTCGGCACCACCGCAGTTGGGCATCGCGACCTGCAGAGCCCTCTGAAGACTCTGGCCCAGGGAGCGGAAGTCATGCGCGCGCAGCTTGCGACCGGCCGGGTGGCTCTGTTGTTCGGCTCGGAAAAAACCGGACTTTCCAATGACGACCTGAGCCACTGCCATTGGCTGCTGCGCATTCCCACTCGCGAGGAACATGGCTCCATGAACCTCGGACAGGCCGTGGCCGTATGTCTTTATGAACTGTCGCAAGATGTATCGGCCCAAGATGTACGGAATGACGTGAAGCCGTTCGAAAACAGCGCTCCGCCAATGCTGGCGACTGCTGCCGAACTGGAACGGCTGGCAACTTTGCTGACCGATGCGTTACAGAACAGCGGGTATGTCAATCTGCGTCCTGAGGCATTGATGGAAGAGAAGATTCGCCGCCTGATTCACCGCATGAATGTGAGTGCTGCCGACGCCGAGATTCTGGTGGGAATGCTACGTCAGATTCTATGGAAGCTGAAGACGCGCGACTGAGAATTACGCCTGCATGCACTCTCCCGAGATTACCGGTTAATCTCCGACGACGGTGACGATTACTGTACGTTCCCGGCCTCGAACATCGCATTCAAGGTGAAAGATCTGCTGCCATGTGCCTAGCACAGCCTGCCGCCGCCTATCGGCACGGTGACCGAGGGCCCCAGCGTGGTCGCCTGCAAATGCGAATGACCGTTGCCATCATGCCAGGTCTGCTCGTGCAGATAACTGCGGCTGGGCGGCATGAGCTTATCGAAAATTTGCGGCAGGTCGCGCTGCAGGCCCGGTTCGAATTCAATCGTTCCGATTGCGGCAGTGCTGCCCACATTAAAGACGTTGACTGTACCGGTCTGCACGCCCGATTCGGCCACAATCTCAGCAACTTTAGCGGTGAGATCATGCATGTCACCATGGCCGCCAGTCCGAATGGAAAATTGTTTTTGATGGGTCATGCATAGATTTTCGCAAATTCATAGACAGCACCGGCATTGCCCGAACGCGCGGGTATGCGCAAGCAGTCTTGCCGATCAGCGTAGTCAGCGAAAATCAGCGGTAAGAGTTCTTCCTAATGAATCTGATGGTCCACAATATAGCTTCCGGTCACATAGCCCAGCGTTGCGCCTACCAGAATGTCTGACGGAAAGTGCTTCTTGGCCGGATATCGTGACAAGCTCACGCCCGCAGCCAGCGCATAGGCCCCCCACTTTACCCATCTATTATGTGGATAGCGGTGAGCGACCGCCGACGCAAAGGCGAAGCTGGTGGCTGAGTGTCCTGAAGGAAACGACCGGCCTCCATGCCAGAATTTTCCTGCACCCGGCGGAGTAGTCGGAAACTGCCGATCAAAAGCCAGCTTAAGACCCAGATCAACCACGCTGGCCGCTCCCATGGACTCCAGAGCGGCATATCCGGTATCTCGCAGGTAAGAATGATGGCCGACGCATCCGGCGCCAAAAGCCAGCCCTGCCGAGCCTAGCTCCAGGCCAAGCCCTACATTCGACCAGGTGCCCGCAGTGTCTTGCAGCGAGAGTGACTGGATGCGCCGGTCTGCCGGACGGTCCACCTTCGCGATCATCACTCCTGTGGCTGCCAGAATCGGCAACTCCCATGCCAGGTTTTTACCCCGCACTGAGTTTCGCGGAGCCTGCACGATCCCCAGCCCAAACTGCTTGGCGTCCGTACCGGTCTGCTGGACAAGATCATGGAAGCCGCAACCGCCTGTTTGCGTCTGCGCATGGCTGCTCACAGTCAAGCTCAACAGCAAGCTGAGAACCAGGAAAGTTTCTCGTATTCGCGAATACCTCTGGCCAGTAAGGGTCATTGTGATTTGGATGCACTCACGAAACGACAAAACGCCTTCTGTCAGCAGATCATCTTAAAATCTTAAGAGTTGTGTACATCCGCTGCCGCCGGCGCAACATCTGTGAGAAGTGCGGGAGCTACTCAGGTTCAGGAACCCGGCCCATTGATGTCATCCGAAATGGTAGGGCTGAGTTGCTTGCTGCGGCTGCACAGGCCGGGGCTGCTGCCCGGCAGGCACAGCTCTCAAATTTATGAAATAAAAAGAGTTGCTCTCGATTCTCGGCAACTCTTAAGGTTGCCAAGGGTTCTAATTAGACAAAACCCGAAAATCATATATTTCGATTAATCCCAACTTAGTGGAACTCGCACTCAATCTCGTCTGGTCGCTTCTATCGGCCACGCTGCTGATAGCAGCCGGAATCCACCTCTTTTCAACCTCTTCGGTTGAAAGCGGCCGGCGCGCAATGGCGGTAATCGCGATTGTCTGCGTCATTTCTTTTATGTTCCCGGTGATTTCCATGACGGATGACCTCGGCAGCAGCGCCGCCGTGATGGAACCAGCCAAACTTAAGATCTGGCTCTTTCCTGCCGCGCTTGCGTGCGTGCTTGTGTCATGCGTCCTCTGGGACTTCAAAAAATCTTCAGCCAACCCGCAGATGCTTCATGTGCGTGCTTCATTTATACGTCTGGCGCAACATACTCATTGCTTCAAGCTGAGCCGCCGGCCTCCACCCTATCTCGCATAATTTGCACCTCACCAGTGTTCCAACTAATAGTGAGACGTGAGACCTCAGTTACCGACTGGGCGCAGTTCGTATAGATTTCCGGCGGTACAGGGTGAAACATTCACCACACGTTCATCAACCGAGTTCAGAGGATTCCAATGAAGGTTCGCAAGTTCATCAAAAGGATCAAAGAAAGCATCAGGATGCTGGCAGATCGGCTCGCGCTCCTCCTGCTGCTATTGCTGGAGAGGGAACCTAACAGCGATCGTATATTGGCATGGCCATCCAACGGCTTTGACTTTGGGCGCCCGGAAAGAGTACGTGCTGGGGGATGGCGACGGTAGTAACTGGATATTGGGCTTCTAACTCTTGCCTCTCGGCTCTTCATTCGCGTTTACGTGAGAATCAGCGATGTTGAGCGCTGCCAGCCTTTTTCTCGAATGTCTGTGAGCAGGATCTGCGAAAATCAGCAGCCAAATTGCCTGGGTCTGGAAGTGCAGTTCTGAGCATAGTCTTGCTCTTGACCGCTCTAAGCACCTGCTGACAATCACGGCTCTTGTCCTTCTGATCAGCGTCATCGCGAAGATCAGCGGTAAAACATTTTTCTGGGTTGCCCTTTTTTGACAGTAGATAGTCACGCCTCTATACTCCGCCTATGGAAGTGCACCTCAAGCCGGAGACAGAATCCCGCCTCAATGAACTGGCGTCCCGGAGCGGCCGTGCGACCGATGATCTTTTGGAAGACGCGATGGCCGGATATCTGGAGGAATTGGCCGAAGCGCACAACATGCTCGACAGTCGCTATGACGACATCAAGAGCGGTCGCGCAAAACCCTTAGATGGTGAAGCTTTTTTCGAGAATTTGCGGCGACAAGAGGAACTGCTCAAATCGCGTTCTTCGAAATGAAAGCGAACCAGAGTTTTCAACTCCATCCAAACGCAGCACAGGACATCACCCAAATCTGGGAATTCATCGCGAGAGACAATATCGATGCAGCGGGTCGTGTCCGTGAAGAAATTCTGGGAATAATCCGACAACTGGTTGCTTTTCCGCAGCAAGGGCACAAGCGTTCTGATATCACAAAAGAGCCGCTGCGATTCCAGACCATCCGCAGCTATCTGGTCGCTTACGCACCAGAAGAAAAGCCTCTCTTAGTGCTTGCGGTTCTTCATGGTCGCCGCAATCCACGTATCATCGCGGCCATTTTGCGGAACAGAAAATAGGCGAAGGCATGCAGCAGTTCTCCTTGGAAACGGATCGTAAACAACTGGAGAGATCACTTTTGTAGCGGTCGCGCGATTGTTTTCTATCGAGGGCTTTGCGAACTAAATGCCCGCCGCTCGAACGGCATACCTGCGCAAATGAGTTTTCAAGTCCGACAAATCCCGCTTCAGGTCCAAACCAGCCTCGATGCCGCCGTCAAGCGCGGCTGCACCCGCCTCCAGCACCGGCGTATAGATTGGGCTCAAATCTGAGGCCAGGAACAGACTGGAAATCATCAGCACGGTCGCGCGTTGTGGTGGAGGCAGGTCGCTGGGCATGATTGGATCAATGTCCGCCACTTGGCAGATGCGCTGGGGCAAACAATCGCGATTGAGCGGACCCACGAAATGCTGGTCGGTTGAAAAGTCAACATCGGCCAGCACCTTGACCATCACCTTGCCCCAGCCCAGGGCGAACTCGCGTTCTCCAGCCGCCAGTGTGCTGGCCTGATCAACTGCTGCTGCGGTCGCAGCGGCGACGGTGTGATCGTGGACCAGCCAGAACAAAGTCTGGAGATGTGCTTCCGCAGTCTCGGTGACTGACTGGATAGCACGCACTCCATCGTAATAAGCGAAGAGGTCCTGCCGGACGTCCTCCGGCAACGGGACCTGCATAGTGCCTTGCAGCGCCACACTGGGGAACTCGCCCCGGGTCTGAAGCGCCTGCATGCGCCAGACCGTCAGGGTAAAATTAATTTTGTTCCACCATGGATTGTTGCCTCTGCCCGAATCAAGCTGCCACTGGGTCTGTATCCGGTCACCCTGCATCGGATCGAGAAACCCTGCTGGAACCGGATAGGCGGCCGCCAGCATATCGAGGATTCGCAGGCGGTCTTCATAAGTATCAACGTTGAATGTGACAATGGCGGAGGGGTCAATGCTGAGCTTGGCTGCTTCCATGGCGCAGGTATCCTACCCCGAGTTCGAGCGGGTGGCAATAAATCTCTGGCATGATCAGTCGAGGTTCCTGCGGTTATATGCCCATCTGAGCGAGTCAAAAGGGATTCGTAATGGGCTCAGAGCGGATGTGAGAACCGAAATTTTGAAGCTTTAATGACACAAGTATCAGGGCACGAGTTTACTCGTGCCGAAAAGCCTCATAAATACTGGGCTGAAGAGCGTGTGTGAGAACTAAAGTTGAAGATACATGTAACAGGGCATGACTTCTAGTCGTGCCGAAAAAGCCTTATAAATACTGGGCTTCAGCCCCTGCACACTCTTAACTGCATGGTGCTGTGGCGGCGAAACTGAGCTCTCACCCACCGTTTCAAGCGCCGGAGGCGCAAAACTTATTCGA
The DNA here is from genome assembly GCA_963823745.1 of Terriglobia bacterium. Lineage (GTDB taxonomy): Bacteria > Acidobacteriota > Terriglobia > Terriglobales > Acidobacteriaceae > Angelobacter. The sequence continues at coordinate 211,472 of CAWGMN010000015.1, read as the reverse complement.
TGAAAGAGCAGCATTGATTCCATCCTTCAGCACACAAAACTTTGAATTCGCATAAAATGTCGTCCGCCCCGTAGTGGTGCGGCGGATACAGGAGAGAAGGCCTTGAAATATTACTCAGTTGCAGAACTCGACATCACTGACCAGAGTTGGGTCCGCGATTACGTCCAGAACGTAACCAGGCTGGTCGAGCAACACGGCGGCCGGTACCTGGCGCGGACTTCAAACATAGAAAAGATTGAAGGCCAGCGCCCCGCCCCGCAGATCTTTCTGATTATCGAATGGCCGTCGAAACAAGCGGCCGAATCGTTTTACGACAGCGATGTGTACCGCCCGTACCGTGAAAAGCGATTGGCCGGCGCCAAAAATGAGTTCCTGCTGGTGGCGGGTGAAGATGTCACCGGAACGGCAAAAATCAGCGATTAGGATTGCGCCCCCGACTGCGGTAAAATGTTTCTGCCCACCTGATGTAGGCGCGTAGCTCAGTTGGTTAGAGCGCTACCTTGACACGGTAGAGGTCAGGAGTTCGAGTCTCCTCGTGCCTACCATTTTTACATCTTACATCCGAACCCAAAACTTCTGCCCGAAGTTACTCCCGAAAATCCAATAGCTCATTGCATTCGCTTCTCCGGGCCGATTTGCCTGGCGGTCGGACGATCATCGAACATGCTTGCGTAAAAATTAGAGCGTGACTCTGATTCGGAATATGTTCGCCTTCGTGCATGGGAATCGAAATGCTCAAGCATGTTGGTTTCATGTGTAATTTCGATGTTTTTAGCTGTCTGACGCCGTCTTATCAGTCGCGCACTGCGTCTTATACAGCATGAGCAGCGACGTCACAGGAAGGAGATGGCGGATCTCAAGACTCTGCTTGACCACACTAAGATTGACCAGAGGGAGTAGAGCAGCAGGTTAATGGACTTACGAGATGACCAAAGGAATCTTCAGCAGGAGCTTGGTCTTGTACGCGATGGGATACGTGATCTCACTGCCATAGTTCGGGAAACTCCGCAGTTAGCGCGTGATCTATCTATGACTCAGTCCGCGACTGTTCTAAGCACGAGTGGCGCAGGATCTCATCGATAGCAGCCGTAATTAGAACGTCTTAGCAAGGCGGGGAAGATCAGGAATTCGTGCCTCTTCATTTATCAAGCATCTATGTATGCAACTGCATACATAGATTTGAGGCGAAATGCAGCGATGAAGACTCTAGAATTTCTACCATCACATGATGTTAGGAGTTGCACATGCATAGAAGCCTATAAATTTTGAATAAATTTAAGCTGATTAATATAAAAGCTTCGTTTCTCAACAGGCAGAGAGCCCCAGTCTTGGAGAAAGGGAGCCAAGCGATCACTAGTAGACGCTAAGCTTACCAATAAATCAATATTTTTTGCATTCATATGATCATCGTGTAATTTCAGCGCGGCTTCGCGCCACACTGCACTTGAGATAGCTCTCCGAAAAGGGTTTACGAGCTGGTTTCTTACAAATTCATCTGCGTTATCCATTTCCACTGAAGCGAGGTTCGGGAAAGGAGCAAAATATCGTTCTAGCAATTCATCAGTCAAATGATCGAACGACCGAATCTGAACGTCAACCCTATCAGAGAATAAGTTCCGCGAATGAGTCCACTTCTCGTGTTGCGCTCTCCGGCCGGTAATAATTGTATATCTTACGACTAGGCGATCATGCGTCCAGAACTCGCGCGATGGTAACAGTTTCTTAGCTAGTTGCTGGTTTCCACGAATCCAAGTGTCCCATCCAATTATCTGATTAACTGCACCATTGAGGCGAGCCGATGGCTGACCTGCCAAAGTGAATGGATTTTGGTTAGGATCTTCGATCTCGATGAACTCGTAGACCAGACCAGAGCTCGACATATCGGTGGCTACTACAAAATCAGGTCGAAAATCAGCTCCCAATTCCAATTCTGAAATCGCCAATAAGCGCCGTCCACTGTCACAGAAGAAAAAACCCGCATGCTCATGCAGGAACTTTACACAGGCCCGTTCGCCCTCGCCGCTGTCGAGTAATCGGACCCAATCGTTAGCCACAGCATCGCGGTGACTACGTAAATCGCTGCTTAGCACCTGCCAAGGAACCAATTCCGCCATAAGACAATTTATATACTAATATGAGGCAGCTCGTGGGCGATTCACGTGAAACCGATGGCGCTTACTCATTAGGATGGCCTGAAGAAATGGAAAGGACTGACGCTCTGGTCATGCTTCAAAAATGCTGCATTCTTTCAAAGTGCGTTACAGGTTCAGCCCTTCTGCTGAGAATCGAGGCAGATACGTAAGTCTATACAGCGTCGGCATTCCCATCAGACATTCAGGTCAACTTCCATCTGGCGATATTGATCTCAAACCCTGTCTGTCAATGTAGACGTGAAACACTTTTTTGCTCCAAATGGCATCCCGTGAACCCTTCTAATCGGCACAGATGTACCAAATAACTTTGATATCCCGCTCTGTTTCTCACCGCTAGAGTGTGTGGGGCACTGTCTCAAGCTAGGAAATGTTCTACTTTAGCCGCGAGATAATCTCGCTGGAAGCACTAATCTGCACGATGTCTCAAAGTAATTCCGCCCGCCTGCGATCCTTCGTGAGCTGCTCAAGTACTCAGATCGTTCGCCGCTCTACTGCTTTAAATCAGACTAGTAACGAGCAGTAGTCCGCTTGTTTTCCTGCGAGAGAGTTCCGGTTCTACTTTGCGTTGTCCAACCCTCTGGAGTCTTTCCGAAAATATCGATTGTTTGCGTTGCACCGGTGTGTTGTGCAGTCCAGGCGAATCTGAAGCGTTGTGCAGCGGGTGCTGCGGATTCGGGACGATCTGCGAGTTGGTGGAATCGTAAATGGAAGAACTCGCCCTTATTCAGCTATCTCCGTAGACCGGAATCGCTGCGCCGTGGATTACTCTGGCATCATCGCTGCACAGGAACAGGATCACGCGGGCTATGTCTTCGGGTTTCGGCCACTTCGAAAAATCTTCCGACGGCATTGCCTTGCGATTGGCTTCAGTATCAATGATGCTGGGCAAGATGGAGTTCACACGTATCCCGCTGCCTTTCAGGTCTGCGGCCAGGGAATCCATCATGGCTACGGCTGCTGCTTTTGAGGCCGCGTAGGCGGCAGCGCCCGCGCCATGGTCCAGCGCGGCTTTCGCCGCGATGTTTACGATTGCGCCTCTCCCCTGCTTGAGCATGACCTTGACCGCGGCCCGCGATAACACATAGCCGGAGCGCAGATTCAGGGCCAGCATCAGATCGAAGACCCTGGTCTCCATTTCCCATAACTTAATGCCTCCAGCGTAAGCGCCGACCGTATTCACCATGATGTCGAGCCGGCCATGTTTTCCGACGATTTGTTCCACAAGCTGCTGCACGGCAGTCTCATCCGTAACGTCAATGTGCCGGCCTTCCAGCTTCGAAACACCCGCTCCAGCCGCACTTTTCAGAGCTTCCCATTCTTCGTTTTTCTGATACGTGACAACTACATCTGCGCCGTCGCCAAGAAGGCGAACGCTCACTGCACGGCCGAGCCCTCCTGTGCCGCCAGCTACCAGTGCGACTTTTCCGGTGAATACCATCTCCGTAGTCCTTTCTCTTCCTTGCGGGCGTCACGAACGTGGCGCTGCCAAGTCACTATTGTAGTGATTCCGCATGGTGCTGTATGCGTCTGGCCTGTTGCATAGGCGGGCTGTAGAGCGTGTGTGAGAAACCCTCGATTCCATAATGACATTTGCCATGAGTTCGAAGGTACGCAGGGTCTGAAGACCAATGTTTATGCGCCTTTATGGCACGAGTAAACTCGTGCCCTGATACTTATGTCGTCAACCCACCACACTCCAAGCTCTCACACACCTCTGTGGGCCGTGTCTCCGGCACAAGCCGTAGCTAGCATAAAACCGCGGCTGTGCGACAATCATTGCGATGGGTACTGCCGCACAGATGCATTCCGGACGGCTGTTCAGTCCGGGTTCGATTGTCCTGGTTACGCTCAGCACACCTCGCGAGAAGTTCTGGGGGATGCTGCTGGCGCTCGATCAAGCAGGCGTGAGCCTGCGCGGCATTGACCTGCATTCCCTGGATGATTTTGCGCAACTGATCAAGACCGGAGACACAGCGGCCCCCAGCAGCGTGTTCTTTCCCATGCACCGCATCGAGCGGATGGAACTCGATGCTCGCAATGGCGAGATACCTTCGCTGGCCGAGCAGTTCGCGGCCAAAGCCGGTTGCTCTGCGGCAAGCTTCTTGCAAGGGACAGACTCCCGATCTGCGCAGGAGCCGGAATAATGCTCCGCCAATTGAGTTCCGCGCCCAACCTGCTCACCCTGCTGCGGCTTATCTTTATTCCATTCGCGGTGATTGCCGTACTCGACAATCATTATCTGTACGCACTGATCATCTTTGTTGTCGCCGGCATTACCGACGGCCTTGACGGCCTTCTGGCCCGCCTGCTGCAGCAAAAGACGGTGCTGGGCCAATATCTCGATCCCATTGCGGATAAGCTGCTGCTCAGCACCATGTTCCTGGTGCTTTCTTCCATGCATAAAATCCGCTGGAGCGTGACGGTGCTGGTCTTCAGCCGCGACATCATCATTCTGGTGGTCTGCACGCTGCTCTACGGCACCGGCGCTATGCGTATCTTCCGTCCCAGCCTGTTTGGTAAAGCCAATACGCTGGTGCAGATCATTACGGTGCCGCTGGTCATGTTGCACCAGATATCCAATGCGTACTGGCTCGATCTTGCCCGCCTCATCGGTGTGCGCACCACCATTGCGCTCACCATCATTTCGGGCGTGCATTATGTGTGGCGGCTGGCGTTTGACCTGCGCAGTTCCGGCGTCCGCACGGCGGAAATTAGCAAGTGAAGAGCTTTTGGTCTTGGGTCTTGGCTTCTTGGCTCTTGGCTCTTGCCTTGGTTTCTCGAATTCGCCCGGGGTATTGGTGCCACGAGCCTTTGGAACTTTTATGGCGTTTACGTGGGCTTGAAAGCCGACTCCCCGGACTGAAGTCCGGGGCTTCCACCAATGTATTTCTCAATCCCCGCATAATTAGAAGGATGGCCGTCAAAACTTTGAGGCTTGAGCATTCAGCACAATGGTAATCTCGTTACGCGAACCTGACTGCTCCTGACTGCTTCTTCCGGCTTGCTTCAAAACATATTTCGCCCCTAGAATCGAAAGTTTGCCACTGCATCTATACAACACACTCTCGGCCAGAGTGGAGGAGTTCTCGCCTTCCACTGACAATACCGTCCGCATGTATGCCTGCGGGCCTACCGTCTATGACTACGGCCACATCGGCAACTTCCGCACCTTTGTAGCAGTGGACATTCTGCGGCGTTACCTGGCGCAGAGCGGATTCAAGCTGCGCCACGTGATGAATATTACCGACGTTGACGACAAGATCATTCGCAACGCCGCGCGCGAGCACAAGTCGGTCAACGAGTACACGCAGAAGTACGAGCAGGCGTTCCTCGAAGACATGGAAGTGTTGAAGCTGCAACGCCCGGAATTCATGGTGCGGGCCACCGAACATATTGAAGAAATGGCAAAGTTCATCCGCGCCCTGGAGCAGAAGGGATTTGCCTACCGCGCCGAAGACGGGTCTTACTATTTCAGCATTGCCAAATTTCCCGAGTACGGCAAGCTGTCAAAGAAAGATTTCGGAGGCATGGAAACGGGCGCGCGCGTTGACGTAGATGAATACGAAAAAGACAATGCCCGGGATTTCGCCCTGTGGAAGGCCCCCAAGGAAGGCGAGGCCTTCTGGGAGACGTCCATTGGCAAAGGACGGCCGGGCTGGCACATCGAATGCTCGGTGATGGCGATGAAATATCTGGGCGATAGCTTCGATCTTCACGCCGGAGGCGAAGACCTGGCCTTTCCGCATCATGAAAACGAGATTGCCCAGTCCGAGTCCCTGACTGGAAAAACCTTCGCCCGTTTCTGGATGCATGTGCGCTTTCTGCTGGTGGAAGGCGAGAAGATGTCGAAGAGCGCCGGCAACTTCTTTACCTTGCGCGACCTGCTGGAAAGAGGACACAAGCCCTCTTCCATCCGCTTTCTGCTCGCCTCCGTTCCCTACCGCCGCCAACTGAACTTTACTTTCGATGGATTGAAGCAGGCCGCCAATTCAGTAGAGCGGCTGCGCAATTTCAAGTCGCGCATCGAAATGGGACAGTTTCCACCCGGCAGGAACGATAAGATTCAGCAGCTCGCGGCTGAGGCCAAGTCCGGAATGCGGAGCGCGCTGGACGACGACCTGAATACCGCGCAGGCACTGGCTGCCATCTTCGACCTGGTGCGCGAGACGAACATCTCCGCCGACCGCGATGAACTGCGCCACGACGACAAAGCGCCATTGCTCGAAGCACTGCAACAGTTCGACGAAATCTTTGCGGTCATGAATGACGATGATGCCGCGCGGCTGGCTGCGTTCAACAAATCCGATATGCTGCCCGACGCCGAGGTTGACCGCCTGGTTGCCGAACGTACAGCGGCCAAGAAGGCCCGCGACTTTGGCCGCGCGGATGAAATCCGCAAGCAGCTAGCCGACGCAGGCATTGTTGTGGAAGATACGAAAGACGGAATCCGATGGAAACGGAAATGAAGCCATTTCGTAAATGAGTGCTTTGGTAAGTGGGTAATTGAAGAGCTACTTCTTACCGCTGATTTTCGTTGATTACGCTGATTGGTGAAGAGCGTTCTAATCGCCTGCAACTTCGATCAACCTGGATTTGTTTTTCTCGGCGCTTCCGCTGCTGCGCAGCGCTTTCAGCTTTGAGATGTTGACCATGGCTACGGCTGCCAGAATCACCACCGTTCCAGCCAACATGTAGAGATCCACCTTTTCGTGCAGGAGCAGCCAGCCCAGATAGACAGCCACCACCGGATTCACATACGCGTAGGTTGCGACCTTGGGCGTGGGCACGTGTTCCAGCAACCAAATGTAGGCGGTAAATCCAATCCATGAGCCGCAGGTGACCAGATAAACAATGGCCAGGGCACCGGATTGCGACCAGACAGTATGGTGAAATCCACCGCTCAGCAGAGCGATAAGCGCGTTGACCAGGCCGCCAAATGTCATTTGCCACGCACTCGCGCTGAAAACGTCTACATCGAGCGACCAGCGACCGGAAAGCACCGATCCCATCGCCCAACTCAATGATGCAATCATCAGAATGCCGAAGCCGATCAACTCGGGATGCCCAAGGCGGGTACCGGACGTCAGCTTCGGCCACAGTAAGATCAACATGCCAACGATGCCGAGCGACAGCCCGGCGAGTCCCAGCGGAGACATGCGTCTCGCCCTGAAGATCCAGGCCTCGATCATTGCCACCCAGATGGGAACTACCGCTGCGATCAGTGCAGCCAGGCCGCTGGGCACATATTCTTCTGCCCACGCTACGCCCATGTTACCCACCGAGAGCAGCAAAAAACCGATCACCAGCAGGCGCAGAGCGTCCCGACGCGAAATGCGGATTTTTTTTCCAATCAGCGCCAGATAGCCGAGCATGAGCGGGCCGGCAATGAGGTAGCGCACCGCGCCCATCACGTAAGGCGGAATGTGTTCCACCGCCACGCGCATGGCGAGGTAGGTGCCGCCCCACAGCACATAGACCAGCCCAAAGGATGTGGCTACCTTCAGCCGCCGCTGCTTTTCCAGTTCAGTCATGAGCAAGTACCATCATCAGACGCGCGAGGCAGTTTGGTTGATTCGAAAAATCTGAACGGCAGAAAAACAGCAGCGAAGTGCTGAGCGAGGCAGCGGCTGAAGTCAGTATTTGTGCACTTTTCGGCACGAGTAAAAAGTCGTGTCTGGTACATGTCTCGTTGGCGGCATGCAAAATTTCAGTTCTCACAGACGCGGGTCACCAAGCGCGAATTCAAGACCCATTAAGATTCTTGCAGCCAACGCAAGTTCAGTCGTCCCCTTTACGGGGACTCTGTCTGTTGCTTCAACTTTCCCGCCGTTGAAACGGCGGGCTAGCTTTATACGTCCCGCGGGGCGGGACTGGAGCAATTTTGTATCATCCGGAATGTCGTAGCCGAGAGCCGCTCTGAGTTTCTGGTTCACGTAACACTCCGCACTTCAGGGCGGTTCGGGCTGATACATGGCTCGTTGAGGCACGCAAATTCAGCTCTCATACACGATCAAAACCCATCTCTATGCGTTTTCTCGGCACGACGGGAAGTGATGCCCTGTTGCGGGTCTGGTGAGCGACGGGCCTGGGTTTTTATCTTCCGGTGAAGGCGGCTGCGCGTTTTTCGAGAAAATGGGCCACGCCTTCCTTGAAGTCTTCTGACTTCAGGCTGGCCAGCATTTCCTCAACCGCCACATCGAAAGATTCCTCCAGCGACTGGAACATAGATTCATACACCTGGCGCTTGATGATCTTCAGCGAACGCGGACTTACATTGTGGGCCAGGTGTTTCGCATATTCGTTCACTTTGTTCAGCAACTCGCCGTGCGGGAACACCTGGTTCACCAGTCCCATGCGCAGGGCCTCGGCTGAATCTATCTGCCGGGCGGAAAACAGCAAATCAAGAGCATTGGGCAGGCCAACCAGGCGCGGTAGCATCCAGGCGAGACCGTATTCGGCCACCAGTCCTCGCTGCGCAAAAGCGGTGCTGAAGCGCGCAGCATCCGAAGCAAAACGTATATCGCAATAGAGCGCAATCACGAGGCCCAGGCCAATGACCGGGCCATTGATGGAGGCAATGACCGGCTTGCTGACACCAGGAAAATAGGAATGCTTTTTCTGGAAATCGGCCCGCACTCCCTCGCGGTGGCTCTCGCCGCCCAGCGCGTTCTCGCGCCCGACTTTCTCGACACCCTCAGTTGCCACTCGATTCAGCAGCGATATGTCCGCTCCGGCACAGAAGCCGCGTCCGGCGCCGGTGAGCACGATCACGCGAACATCATCATCGCGTTCGGCTTTTTCGATGGAGGCGCGCACCTCCTGCTCCATAACGGCCGTCCAGGCATTCAGCTTGTCAGGACGATTCAGCGTGATGGTGGCGACCCGGTTAGCAACAGAGTAGAGCGTTTCGGTGGACATGAGGGGATTATAGCGTTTTGGCTCTTAGCTATTGGCTTGGCTATTAGCTCTTGTATCGCATGCCAATCAGTGTGGCCGAACCATGATCAATGAGTCGCAATCGCGGCTCGAGCAATTCGCGGCTAGTTTTTGCTTTGGTTTGCAGCGCTACGCTACGGTCGAAAGAGCCAGGAGTCGCAGCTTGCAATCGGCAGGAGCTTCGGCGGCGCAGGTTTCGAGCGGCTTGACCTGTTGCAGAGTCCGAACGCGGGACGCGGCAATCAACGGTTGCGGACTGCCGAGCAGCGTTGCGCAATCGCGGTCGCTATATCCTTCAAGAACTGATAGCACAAATACGAACCGGTCGAATGCAGCCAGAGGAGTAATGGCCGCCACCAGCGCTTGCGCGCCTGCGCCGGTTTCGGGCAGAGCAGTCACTGCTGGTCCACCGGTTTTCTGCAAGGGATTCGGAGCGACCATCTGAATGGCCCGCTTGATCACCGTACGCATGCTCCAGGCGCGCGCCCAATCTTTGAATACGGCGTTGCCCTCGATGCAGTCTTCCAGTCCAGCTACTACGCATTGTTCAGCTCTGGAATGGTTGGCGGTCAACAGCAGCGCAAGCAGGTAAAGCCTTTGAGCATCTTCCTGGAAAATGATTGAGAAATCGCATTCGCTCGCGTACTCGGTCGTCCGCCCTGCCGTCTGCTGCCTGGTTCTATGAAACATTCCCACTCCATATAGTGCCCGGAAGTTCTTTGACGTTACAAATAAAGATACGTAATAAAATCTTTTTTGGTTTGAAAAAAAGACTCTTAGAAATTACCAATGCGATTCCCTTACTACTCTCTGAAAGATCTCTACTTACATCGATTCGCAATCGTGCTGCGAAGTTACAAACAATCTTCTCCATCGGTCAGTTGAGTGTTGCTGAATTTGCAGATTCAACAAAGGCCCACAGCTCACAAGCCGCAGCTTACCTTGCAAAAACATTCTCTGCCGCATCTAATATGTCTGGGAGAAAGCTAGATGGAAACTCAAGTTGCAACCATCGAAAGAGATGAATTGAAACAAAAGATGGACCGCCGCGATCATTTCTTTCTTGTCGAGACGCTGGCGCCTGAATATTTCAATCATGCCCATCTGCCGGGCGCGATCAACCTGCCTCCGGACAAAGTGCGGGAAATGGCGCCCAAGCTGCTGCCGGATAAAAACGCGGACATCGTCGTCTATTGCGCCAAGCCCACGTGACACGCTTCAGAGAACGCCGCCCGGGAATTGGCGGCCATGGGTTACACCAAGGTGAGAGATTACTCTGAAGGCAAGCAGGGCTGGTCGGAAGCAGGATTGCCCACAGAAGGCCATCACCAGCACAAACCGATTTGAGCAGCAAAGAAAAAAAGTCGGACGCGAATCGCTCCAATGCCCGCGAATTACATTTGGGATGTACTGATGCTGAGACTGCGGGCTTACAGCCTGGGACGCCTATAGCGCCATACGCAAAGTAAGCCCCAGGGTAGAACATGACCGCGTGCTGGCCGGTGATTTCGCCGAAGTAGCCAGGCTGCTTCTTGCCGGAGGCCTGCTCTAAGCAAATCAATTTTCATGGCGATGTAAGTACGAGCCCGAAGTTTGAAAATGATCTTTAGATTTGTTTAGAACTGGTGGGTTAAAATTTGCGATTGGTCTGGTAAAGACAGCGATTGAGTGATCTCCGCATCACGCAATCGCCACAATCGCCGATTCAATAGACAAGAACCCAAGACACAGGCGAGGGTGGCTGTGTGACAGAGTTTTTCCTGCACTAAAAATGGCGCCGGATAAACCGGCGCCATTTGTGTTTTTAACGCCTGTAACTTACTGGCACAGAGTGGCCGGAGCCGTGAGCGCAGTCAGACCTGGATAGCTGTATGCGCCGTGGATTGCGTCAGACGGAACAGTCTGCGCGAACCACTGCAACAAGGCTTCAGTCTGCGGATGGAACGTGAATGGCACTCCATCTTTTTTCAGCGTAACGGGGAAGCTCGCATCGGCCAGCACTTCCACCGGATCGCCGGTTTCCAGATTGCCCTGGCACACGCCGGGTTCGCCGGGGAATTGCCATCTGGGCGTAACGTTATTCACGAAAGGATCGTTAAAGGTTTCCGAAATCTCATGGCTGAGAGCGGTGACATCCTCAAATCCGGAGCCGAACAAACCGGGGGAAATCCAGCTTGCATAGTCGGTGATCCAGCGGTGCTCGAGAGTCGCGCCGTCAGTGAAGTAAGTGTGGAAGCCCAGAGTGCAGCAGCTTCCGCGCAGCAGCGGGTTCGCCCGGTTGAAGGAGAAAAGAAAGGTGTTCGGGAACAGCGCGATGTTCACGTCGTTGGTCGTGAAGTTGTTGGCGTCAATTTCATGGTTCACGATCAGGCCAAGCTGCTGGTTGAAGAACAGGTTCAGCATCAAGACAAAGATGTGTCCATCGGGCAGGGTTCCAGCCTGGTAATTCAGGGAGGTTACCGGAACGCCGCGGGAAATCACGGTCACAAACTTTGGAACGGTAATGGTAAGGCGGTCCACCACACCGGCGGGGCTCAGTTCAGTGTGCCAGTTCCCTTTCATGTTGTTGAAGAACTCGGCGCGCTGCACGGCATCAGCAAACTGTACCGGTTCGCCTTCATGCTCGTACTTGAAATTCTGGAAGTTCGGTGAGTTCAACACCGGCTGTTCAAATTCGCCGGCAGGAACGGTGGCCAGCGTGGTGCCATCAGCATTGAGCAATTGCAGCGAGACAGCCGTGATCTTGGCGGGAACCTGCGTCTTGTGTCCGAGAGAGGGATCATTTCCCAACATGGTGTAAGGGAAGGTCGTCCCACCGACTACGAAGGACCGGGTAAAGTTTGGGACGGAGATCACACCGGCAACGCCGCCGGGATTCCCTTGAATGCTGGAAGGGCCGCTGTTGGTGGAATCATCATCAATCAGATTAGAGGGAACCGCGTGGACCATCTGCGGCCCCATAGCAGGCACGGCGCCTGCCGCCGTGCTGGTGCCCACCTGGGCAAGCGCTGCGTCGGAGAGGGACTGGCCGAATGCACCTGAAACAAGGGTGAAAGTGAATAGCAAAGCAATACTGCAGACTAGCTTTTTGGACATGCTTTTTTAAGCTCCTGGGTTACGTTAAGACAAGTCAGTGCTCATCGCGAGATCTGCTGCACTTACCCCGGAAGGAGTCAAAGCATTTTTGTGAGCGAAGTCACAACGGATACAACACGAGAATAGAACCGTGGCGGAACAAACAATACCCTTTCGACACGCTTCTGTAAATGGTTTTTTTATAAAGTAAATCGCCCTAAACGGCTTTTAAAAATCTAAATTTATCGGCCGTTTTCTTCTGGTCGGGGCAATCAAAGATGGACCGTTGCACCTAAGTCTGGCCAGCTAAACCCAGTTCACCGGCAATTTGTTTCAGGGCGTCAATGCAAAAAGCGATGTGCTCATCGAGATCCACGCCCATATCGGCCGCGCCGTTAATGATGTCGGAGCGGTTCACGCTGCGGGCGAAGGCTTTGTCTTTCATTTTTTTGCGGATGGATTTCGCATCCACCTCGGCCAGCGACTTGCCCGGCTTCACCAGGGCAGTGGCGGTAATGAAGCCTGAAAGCTCGTCGCAGGCATACAAAACTTTTTCCATGTTGCTTTCCCGTTTCACGCCGCTGTAATCGGCATGCGAGAGAATGGCCCGGCGAACCTCTTCGGAATAGCCCTTTTCTTCAAGAATCTTGTTGCCTACAAACGGATGCTCTTCCGGCGTGGGATACTTTTCGTAATCGAAGTCATGCAGCAGTCCTGTGATGCCCCACTTGTCAGGATCTTCGCCGTATTTGCGGGCGTAAGCGCGCATGCACGCTTCCACAGCCAGCATGTGTTTGCGCAGGCTTTCCGACTGGGTGTATTCACAAAGTAAACTCCATGCGGCTTCGCGATTGTTCATGGTTTCTTACCTGTTTTCGTCCTTGTTTCTCTGGTTTCTTATGGACATCTTCGGATATTGGCCGAATTTTTCCATTGACAATACTAATGCAGTGCTTGAAACTACGACCTGTTCGGGTTCCGCTGTTGAACAGTTTTAGGAGTAGCCCGCTCTGGCACTCCCAAATTCTAATGGCTACAACACTCGCCCCGGTGGATTCGAGGGAAGTAGTACGTTGCGACCATTGCCATCTGGTCCAGTTCCGGACTGGAAATAATCTTTGCAGAAAATGCCGTACCTCGCTCGATGAGGACGAACCTGAGCCGATCCTGGCAGTCCAGCCTCCGCTCCCGGAACCAGTCAATCAGCATCATTCACATCTTCAGGTTGCTGCCGCCATTCGCATGTTCCGGCAGAAATCCGGGCTCAGCCAGCGCCAGCTTGCCATGCGCATGCAGGTGCCGCGCACCTACGTCTCCAAAATCGAGAATGAAAAAGCCATGCCTACGCTCTCCTCATTGCAACGGCTGGCCACCGCGCTCGAAGTTTCGGTTGGCGATCTGCTCAAGGGCTCCAACCGCACGCTGGAAGATGATATTGCCGACCTGATGCAAGACAGCTTCGTGAGTGAAATCGTGCAGCATCTCTCATATCTCGATAGCATGCAGCGTTCCAGCTTGCTTTCCCAGGTGCGGGAATTGAGCATTCGTCCGCGTCGCAGCGCTTGATTTCACATGAATTCCGAGCGAAGCGAGGAATCCCTATCCGCTCGGAATCCTGCTTTCGAAGCCGGAGCAAGTGCTCCGGCTTCTTTTATTGAAAGCCCAAGGGCGCGCTATGTCCGCCTAGCGCGGTAAGAGCGTGTATGAGCACTTAGAATTTGCGTGGGTTGACGAGACAAGTAACATGGCACGAGTTTCACTCATGCCGCAAAGGCGCATGAACATTGGGCTTCAGCCCCTGCACACCTTCGTCCTCTCGGTAATGCCGCTATGTAATCGAGGTCTCACGCACACTCCTAAGCAGCCGGCAACCATCGAAACACCGCGTATCTGACGGACCGAGACTCCCCCTTACCGCACCAGATTCTTCAAAATGAAAATAGCGTTCGCGGGCCGCTCGGCCAGGCGGCGCATGAGGTAGGGGTACCACTCCGTTCCGAATGGAATGTACACACGGCAGCGCCAGCCTTCTTTCACTAATTTTTGCTGAAGATCGCGGCGCACGCCATAGAGCATTTGAAACTCGAAAGCCGAGGCCGGAATCTTCTCCCGTTGCGCGAAATCAATGGTGGCCTGGATCATCTTCTCGTCATGCGTGGCCATGCCGTGATAGGTTCCGCTCTTGAGCAGCATCTTCATGAGCCGAATGTAATTGGCGTCAACATCCGATTTCTTTTCGAAGGCAACGGACGGCGGCTCTTTGTAAGCGCCCTTGCACAGGCGAATGCGAATGCCCTCGGATATCAGTTGCGCCGCGTCCTGCTGGCTGCGAAACAGGTAGGACTGAATCACGGCGCCTACCCGGCCCGCGTACCCGCTGCTGCGGTGCAGGCGGCGGACGAAATCCAGCGTCTTCTGCGTGTAGGCCGACCCTTCCATGTCTACCCGCACAAAATTATTGATGCGGGACGCATGCTCCACCAGGCCCGAAGTGATTTCAAAGGCAAGATTCTCGTCCACATCGAGGCCCATGTGCGTCAGTTTGAGGCTCACGTTGGCGTTCAGCCTCAGGGCCGCCATCTGGTCGAGCATCTTGTGGTAAAGATCGGCGCTATGCCGCGCTTCCTGGGTATTGGTGACGTTTTCCCCAAGGTTGTCCACGCTCACACCCAGCCCCAGATCGTTCATGGCGCGGGTGGCGCGCAGGGCTTCTTCAACTGTAGTACCGGCCACAAAACGCCCTGAAAGGCGCTGGCCGATACGGGATTTTTCAGCAAAAGAACGAAGGGACTTGCTCTCAGAGAGGGCAATGAAAGTGGCTCTCAGCACAGCTCTCCTGGATTGGGTGAGGTGATAAGCAAACTCATTGTTGTATCACAGGGAAGGGAGCAAATGGCAATTGGCAAATAGCTCTTGGCTCTTGGCTCTTGGCTCTTGGCTCTTGGCTCTTGGCTCTTGGCTCTTGGCTCTTGGCTCTTGGCTCTTGGCTCTTGGCTCTTGGCTAAAAAACTAAACTCATTTCATGGACAGCACAATCGCATTATCGAGACGCAAATTAACAACTTGGCATAGCATCATCGCATCGCAAGCCCGATGACCCGATGACCCGATGACCCGATGACCCGATGACCCGATGACCCGATGACCCGATGACCCGATGACCCGATGACCCGATGACCCGATGACCCGATGACCGATGACCCGATGACCCGATTCTTCTTCAGCGTCCGTGTTCTTCCAGATATTTCTCGGCTTCCATGGCGGCGGCGCAGCCGGATCCGGCGGCGGTAATGGCTTGGCGATAGCGGCGGTCTTGCACGTCACCGCAGGCAAACACGCCGGAGACGCGAGTAAAGACAAAATCACGGGTCTTTAAATAACCGTCCTGATCCATATCAAGCTGGCCGTTGAACATAGACGCATTTGGATGATGCCCAATGCCGAGGAACATGGCGCTGGTAGGGAAGTCCCAGACTTTACCGGATTTGGCGTGGCGCAGCTTCAGGGCGGTGACCTCTTTCAATGTCACGTCCTGCACTTCTTCCACAATCGTGTCGGTGAGGAACTCGATCTTCTCGTGCTGGCGGGCCCGTTCCAGCATGATCTTGGAGGCGCGGAAATGATCGCGGCGGTGAATCAGCGTAACTTTGCTGGCAAAGCGGGTAAGAAACAACGCCTCTTCCATGGCCGAATCGCCTCCGCCAATCACCGCAATGGGCTTGCCGCTATAGAAAAACCCATCGCAGGTGGCGCACGACGACACCCCATGCCCAATGAGGGCTTGCTCGCTGGGCAAGCCTAGCCAGCGCGCCGAAGCGCCGCTGGCAATAATCAGGGTACGGGTCTGCACTGTCTTGGAGCCGACATGCAGAGTAAAGGGCGTCTGGCTCAAATCGGTCCGGGTGAGATGTCCGGTCATATACTCAGCGCCAAAACGCTCGGCCTGCTTGCGCATATTGTCAATCAATTCCGGCCCCTGTATGCCTTCAGGGAATCCCGGGAAATTTTCCACCAGCGTGGTCATGGAGAGCTGTCCGCCGGGCTCGTGACCTTCAATCACCAGCGGCTTTAAATTCGCACGGGCGGCATAGATGGCGGCAGTGAGGCCGGAACATCCGGTGCCGAGAATCACAGTGTCGCGAACAGGGTTTTGCATGGCATTTGTTAGATTCATGGATTTCGATTTAGTTTCAGGGCTGCTTCGAGTGGGCGCCGCCGGCATTTTTGCCAGGATCGAGCCATGCGATGTCAGACCGGAAAGTATTGCGGAGGCCGAGGGCGACGCGGTAGCTGGCCATGATCTCAGAAGCCTGCTTGAACAACGGTTCATAGGCGCTCTGGTCGCCGGCTGGGCAGCGTGCCAGGACCACTGAGTTCTTGCCCAGCCGCTCCAGGCGGATTCGGGCTGCGGGTGTATCGCTATCAAGCACAGTACCCGGCGAAGCGGCCGTGGGCGAAACGCGGTCTTCAATCGAAAGCTCGTGAAATTCCCTGGGATCGCGCAATCGCAGCACCAGCGTTTCAATGGTGACCTTCTCATCAATGCTCATCGAGTATTGCGCGGTGAGGAATGGTGATTCCGGCGCGAAATCGCGGCGCAGCCTCACGAATTTTGAAGCCGGAGCATCTTTCATAGAGGCGCGCCCGCGCGATATCTCGAAATCCTGCGCAAAGGCCGGCTTGGCCGTGACTTTGGCCATGGCGCTTTTCAGGGCGGCCTGTTCGTCCGCCGAAGGCGAGCATACATTCACGACATTCAGGTGGACCTGCGGCTGCGGCGGCTGCTCTTGCGCAGCCTGCTGCCCTGCCGCCGAACCGGCCACAAGAAAAAGGAGAAAAGGCAACGATTTGAACACGGTGGAATTTTAACCCATTCGGGAGAACCGGATACCGTCAAATCAGAGGACCGATTGTCCGGCTGGTCAGTGGCATTTGGTAACCCTGAAACAATCTACAATACGATGCATGGCAAAACTGACTTTGGTTTATGGCATGCGCCTGTTGCCCGAAGGTGAAGTTACCGAGGTGGGCGAAGCGCCGGTGCAGCTTGCGAATGGCCGCACCGCTCACGTAACCATGCATGTGCTCGAAGGCAGCAAAGAAGAGATTGAAGCCCAGTTGCGGCAAAGTGTGGAAGCGTTCTTTGATTTGTATCCTGAAATTTGATCGCGGCGATTGGGTAATTTTGTAAGTTGGGAACTTGGTAATTGTTGCTTCGCATCGCTTCTTCAATGCGCCTACGCGACGAGCGCGCGAATTAAAAATCACCCATTACCAACTTACTCAATTACCAAATTCTTGCCTGAAGTGATCAGACATTCTTAATCCAACGGATCATCATCCTCATTTGCCGGGCGGTTTTTACTGGTCACGCGCAACACCACGCTCTCATCAGTAAAAAAGCTTCGGCTGCCGGTCTTTCCGTATTCCACTGGCGTAGCCGTTACCTGATAACCATCCTCTGATTGCGAATACCGGAATTCATACCCATCAATGATCACCCGCTCCTGATTGAATCGCGAATCGAGGAGGCAGGCGTGTTCCTTCGAAGGGTCGCCACCATCACTGCATGCAAGCTCTTTGAAGCTCGGCGGAAATCCCGCATCAGGATAAGTGGTTGAATAAGTCACTAGTACGGTATTGATTGTTCTGAGGAGAGTGGCAGCCCCCACTTCGTTTTCGTGGCCTGGCACAGTCCATTGGATAAAGTCATCAGATTCAAAATTCTTTTCCGGCGACAGATTGCCGAAATCAATCACCCGCCACTCACCATCTTCCATGCACATGGAAACAAAGATATTTTTCTCGAGCCGATATTGGCGCGGGACCTCGATTTTCCGCTTTAGTTTTAGGTTGAGAAAGGCATCTGTACCAGAGATGAACGAATGGGTGAGTACGATGTCCGTTTGAATGCCTCTGGCAATGAACTCCCAGGTGTGGCCATCGGTGCTCTTCTGCACAGTGCCTATCGGCTTATCCGTTCGTATGGTGGCAAGGAATTTCGCGAGAGTAGCAGCCTTGTGCGCTTCGCCTTGCTGGTTCAAAGCATCGAGCAGCTTTACCGGCAAGTGTCTGGCAAAGATCTCTACCTTATCGGTAGTGAGCATCTCTTCCAGTGCGCCTTCAGGAGTGCTGGCCTGTCCCCAGGTAAAAGATGAAGCCACAATGAGTAAGCTGCAAAGAATCAATCGCCACGCGCTTTTCATAGTGCTACATACAGACACCGCTGCGAGCACAACGGTTCCAGCAGCATTCCAGCTTTAAGAAGAGAGCAACCACTCGACCGACACCACGCGACTTACACGTTCCGGAGAAACAATCATGGAACTGCGCCGATCTTCATGGGTTCCCAATTACCCATTTACCAATTACTGCAATTAGCAGATTGCCCAGTTCCCTCTCACTGCTTCTTGCCTTGAAGATATTTATCCACCCAATCATTCACTGTCTTGTACCAAAGCTGGCTGTTCAGCGGCTTCAGCACCCAGTGGCCTTCGTCGGGGAAATAAAGCATCTTCGATGGAATCTTCAGCCGCTGCAAAGTGGTAAAGAGCTGAAAGCCTTCTGAGACATCGAGGCGATAATCAAGCTGGCCATGCACCACCAGCGTTGGGGTCTTGAACTGCGCGGCATATTCATGCGGAGACCATTTGCGATAGAGCGAACGGTTGGTCCAGGGCGTGCCGTGAAATTCCCATTCGTTGAACCATAGCTCTTCGGTCGAGCCATAAGCAGACTCGGCGTTGAACATGCCGTCATGCGACACCAGGCATTTGAACCTATTGGTGTGGCCGAGTATCCAGTTGATCATGTAACCGCCATAACTGGCGCCGAGCGCGCACTCGCGGTCTTTGTCGGCGTACGCGTAGGTCTTCTCTACGTAGTCCATGCCCTTCATCAGATCCTGATACGGTTTGCCTCCCCAATCACTGTTGACGCCATCCACAAAGCTCTGGCCGTATCCGGTAGAGCCGCGCGGATTCACCATCACCACCAGATATCCATTGGCCGCCAACAGCTCGGCGTTCCAGCGGTACGACCACTCATCACCCCACATGCCTTCTGGCCCGCCATGGATCAGGAACTTGACCGGATACTTCTTCTGCCCGTCGAATGCCGGCGGTTTCACCAGGAATCCCTGCACTTTCGTGCCTCCCGCTCCGGAAAACCAGAAAGGCTCAAGCGGCTGCATGGATACCTGCATGAGCACACCATCATTGAGATGGCTGAGCCGCTCCGCTTCTTTTCCGCCGATCGCAAGCTTGAACACCTCATTGGGCGCCTGGACTGACATGCGCGTGAACACCAGCGTCTTGCCGTCCGGGGTAATCGCGAGATCGTCATTGGCGCCGCGCGTAACTTCGACGGGCGTACCTCCCTGCTCCACATCAACGCGATAGATGGGCGCCTCGCCCTTGTCTTCAGTGGTGAAATAGATGGCCTTGGAATCCGGCGCCCAGGCCATGTTTTCTACCCAGCGATCAAAGTTCTCGGTCAGGTTTCTGATTTTCCCTGTCTTGCGCTCGTAAACTACCAGGCGGAAACGATCGCTCTCGTACCCGGCGCGCTGCTGCATGCGCCATGCGATATAACGTCCGTCAGGCGAGTACAGCGGCGTGGAATCACTGCCGGGACTGATGCTGAGCTTTTTGGGTGTACCACCGGTGACAGGCACAATGAATACATCGTTGTTGGTGCTGGTGGCCTCTACCTCGTCAATGTTGCTGGTGAATGCTACTTCCTGCCCATCAGGTGAGATCGCATACAAGTCCTGGCCTCCAAGGCTGAAAGGCGGCACATCATGATCTCCGGGCGTGATGTCTTTGGCCACCCCGCCTGTGGACGGCACAACGAACAGGTGCGTGCGCTTGAAATGGGTATAGCTCGTCCAATGTCGGAAGAAAAGCCGCTCGAAAACCATCGCCTTCACCTTGGAAGCAGCCAGCGCGTCGTCACGGCGTTTGTTGCACGCATCATCTTCGCAATTGAAATACACCTCTGATGTGAACAGGATGTTCTTGCCGTCCGGCGACCAAATGGCCCCATCGGCTTCGGTCGAGATGGTGGTGACCTTGTGCGGTTCCCCGGCCAGTGCGCCGGTGCTGGAATCGAACCCGGAACTCCATACCTGAGAACTGCCATCCCTGCTGCTGATGAAGATGATCTGTTGGCCATTCGGCGAGAAGCGGCCCCGGTCTTCTCCCGCAGCGTCTGAGGTAATCTGTTTAGCGTCACCGCCAGCCAGAGGCACAATCCAGAGATGGGGGATTTTCTTGTTTTCCTGGAGATTCACATCCACGGCGGAGAACATGACCCACTTGCCATCGGGCGAAACCTGCGGCCCACCGATCCGCTTGAGCGCCATCATGTCTTCGAAAGTGAATGGCCTCTTGGTGGCCGTTGGCCCTTGCCCGAAAACCGCCGAGAGTCCGCCCGCCATCAGTAGAATAATTCCCAGAAAACGCCGCATTATGCCGCCTCCCTCGAAACCAAGCAGTCTAAACAGTTTTCTGTATTCAGGCCAATTGCAACCGGAGTTGCATGAGCGGCTGAGTAGCCGCCTGCAACTCCTGCCGGGAGCTCTGCATCTAAACATCACTGGAGATTTCACGTAAATTTATGAAGCGAGCTCAACACCCCTGGTGGGCCGTTCTGTTCTTTCTTTTTTTAGCAATTCCTCTGACAATGCCGGCGCAGACCACCTGCGATGAGGGTTCTGGTCCTCTGAACCCGGCTGAACCCAAGGGCATCAGCCCTCAAGACATTATCCAGAAGTTTGCCGCCAAAGAAGCTATCTTCAAACAGGCACGCGACAACTATACCTATACGCAGGACGTGACTATACAGACACTTGACGGCAATACCGTTGACGGCGAGTTCCGGCAGATTTGGGACGTCACGTACGACGACAAAGGCAAGCGCCTTGAGAATGTAACCTTCGCGCCGCAGAACACATTGCAGCGCGTCCAAATGACCAAAGAAGATTACGACGACATTCGCAACCGCCTGCCCTTTGTGATGACCACCGAAGATCTTCCTCTATACGACGTGCATTATGCCGGGCAGCAGCACGTAGACGAGATTGACACTTACGTGTTCGATCTGGCGCCCAAGAAGGTTGAAAAAGGAAATCGTTATTTTCAGGGCCGTATCTGGGTAGACAATCACGATTTCCAGATCGTGAAAACCTGTGGCCGCAACGTGCCCGACACGCATGGCTCCGGCTCCGGCAAACGCTCAGACCCCAGCAAGGAAAATCTCAGCCCCAAGTTCGTTACCTACCGCGAACAGATTGACGGGCAATACTGGTTCCCAACCTATACCCGCGCCGACGATATGCTGCATTTCAGCAACGGCGATATCCATATCCGCGAAATCATCAAGTACACCAACTACAAGCGGTTCGGATCTCACTCGCGCATCATCTTCCAGGGCCAGGCGCAGAACCCGCCGCCTAACGATCAGCAGAATCCGCCCAAGCCAAAATAAGTGTTCACACAGATCAAAAAGGCCACCCGCGAAGGTGGCCTTTTCATCTGGTGTGGGAATGCTATGCAGCGACTGGAGCCAGCGACCGTTGCGCCGCCTGATGGATGAATTTCTTCATCACGTTGGCCCACATCACTTTCTTGCGCAAGGCGCTTTCCTTTACGTTGCGTCCCTGGGCAAACATGCCCAGAAGGGCTTTCATTTTCAAGACCCGCAGCACCGCGGCATCGGCCTGGGTAATGCCGTAGGAGTCGAGGAAATTTTCCTGTATCTGGCTGGTGATGTTGCGATTGCAGAACGGATATTTTTCCAGCGCCTCGACCGAGGCCAGGAACATGGCCACATCTTCAAACGAGTTGCCGCGGCGTCTCATGCGGGCAAAGTCGCAGAAGCCTATTCCTTCGTCGGTGACCACAATGCTCAATGGCGAAAAATCGCCCAGCACCGCGGAACTGGGCATGGACTTTTTCGTCTTCGCCAGTACGTTGCGGGCTCCGCTTATGATCACTTTGATTGACATTTCGTCCAAACCTTCGAGGCGGCAGCTATCGCACAGTTTTTCCAGTGCGTTCATCACCGATTGGCTGTCGAATAGTTCGGGCGCATCGGCTGTGGCTTTGTGAAAGGTCCGCAGCCAGTCACCTGTACGGCGGGCCACCAGGGCAATGCTGCCGTTGTCGGCAAAACCCGGCAGCAGCGCTGCTTTCATAATGATGGATTGCAGCGGCAGGCCGTTGATCTTGTCGGTGACCACCGTGTTCTGCTCGCTGAAGTCGCCCAGCGGACGCGGCACGCCCACCAGCTTTTTCTTCATAGCGAGGTGGTGTACGTGCTGTAAATTCGCGTTCTCAGCCTTGGCTACCGCCTTGGCATTGCCACCGCATTTGTTGGCGCGGTAAATTTTTACCGCTAGTTTCTCGCTGCCTTCCGCAAAATCCGCGCATACGTCATAAATAAAATGATCGCTTTTTGGGGTATGACCCACCACGCGCAGGTTCTTGAACTCGCCGCGCTGGGGATATTCATGTGCAACTACTTTCTTTAATTCACTTAGAACTTGATCCAGGACCGTATCTGCCATTATTTCTCCAAGACTTTTTCAACAACCACTCGCCCGCAACTGCAACGATGCCTTATAAGAGATGTACTTTCGAGGCGAAAAGGACACTTACACCGCAGAATAAGTATTGCAGTTTGGTGGCCAGCCAAGTTCCCGGAGCAGTGACTAAGGTAATGGGAATCAGTGACTTACAATCTGAAATGAAGAGAAAAATTTACCGTGTGGAACCTGGGTGCTCACTTTAGGCACTTGGGGTACAAACCCCGGTATCCCGAGTACCTCAGAACACAACTGGCAAGGCATAGGTTTGCAAGAAGATAAACTTCAATCCTGGGACGAAATTCTTTTATCTCCTTGTCAATGGAGGCGCTCTACTAGGTTCTTCCGCGGCAGCAGCAACTCTGAACTGCGCTACCAAGCTTTCTTTAATAGAACAGGTACTTTCGCCATTTATTGTCCGAGCGGCCGATCATGCGCATGATGTGGCGGCTGGTATGGAGAGTAAAAGGCCGGGGCTCTTTGAGCAGCTTCATCTCTGTTTCGCCCAGCATGTGATTGCCTTTGCGGCGGTTACAGGGATGGCAGCAGGCCACCAGGTTTTCCCACGTGGAAGACCCTCCGCGCGAGCGGGGAATCACATGATCGAGCGTTAGATCGCCGGAGCCAAGCAGCACTCCGCAGTATTGGCAGGTATTGCGATCGCGCAGCAGGATGTTCTTGCGCGACAAGGCACGGGTCTGGTGCGGAATGCGCCGGTACTCCAGCAGGCGGATCACCGACGGCACACGCATGGCCACCCGGGCCGCATGCAGGAAATTCGGATTCTCTTCTTCGGGCATGGCCAGGCCTTTCAGCACCAGCACAATCGCCCGCCGCGCCGCACAGATGTTAATGGGCTCGTAGGAAGCGTTCAGCACCAGCACCGGAGTCTGCATGAGCATGCTCTTGCGGCTGGGTACGGCTTCCTGTCTGGGCGCTTCCA
Source organism: Terriglobia bacterium (assembly GCA_963823745.1). Lineage (GTDB taxonomy): Bacteria > Acidobacteriota > Terriglobia > Terriglobales > Acidobacteriaceae > Angelobacter. Next base: position 187,777 of record CAWGMN010000015.1, on the reverse strand, counting down.
CGTGGTGGCGTGGCGGCTTGCCTCTGCCTCTCTCCCTTTGTCCAGTTTCGTGCATGGCCTAAGTTCCTCCATCACGCGTGCGCGGTGTGCGCAGCACGTGGTTCCTGCAAACGAATCTCGATCTCTCGTACGGCGCGGGCCACGGTCGCCACAATCACCTGGCTGGCTCCGGCCCGCAGCAATACCCGCGTACACTCGGCGGCAGTGGTGCCGGTGGTCATCACGTCGTCCACCAGCAAAACAGTGCGCCCTCGCAGCCGCTCGGGTCTGGTTACGGCAAATGCTCCGCGCAAGTTGGCCCGCCGCTGGTGCCGTGTGAGCCCCGTTTGGGAAGCGGTTTCACGTATTCTGACCAGAGAGGCTGTCTCTAGTTGGATGCTCGAAGCCTTACGACAGCTAATAAAAGCTTTGGCGATCTGCTCAGCCTGATTGAATCCGCGGGCGCGCCTCTTGCCTTTGAAGAGCGGCACTGGAATGACGACGGTCTCTTGCGGCAGCGAAACGCCTTGCAAAACCTGATTCAACAGGGCGGCCAGATAGGGCGCAACCGGTTGAATGCGCTGGTACTTGAAGAGATGAATCAGATCGCGAAGCGCGCCTTCATAAGGCCCATAAGCAACAGCCTGCCGGTACGGCGGGGCCGCCCGGCGGCACAGGCCGCACACTGGACCAGTGCTGGTCTGGACATATTGGCTGAAAAGTTTTTCCCCGCAAATGCAGCAGATGATTCCATCCATAGGAACGATCTGCTCACGACAGGATTCGCAAACTGGTAATGCGGAGATTCTGGTGAGAGGAGAGTGGCAGATTCGGCAGTCAGAGGGAAACAGAACGGCAAACAGGCTCTCTGCCGCAACTTTTAGCGTCCGTTGAGCCCGATTTAGGTCTCCGCTACTGCTGAAGACGACCCTCCAAGGGAACCTGTTCAGGATTGCTGGTGCTAAGTATAGCTTCGTTTTGTAAAACACTGCAAAAGAATTTGGTAAGTGGGTGAAACCATTTGGTAAGTGGGAAATTTGGTAATTGAGTAATTGAAAATCAATCGCCTTCTCCATCAATTACAAAATTACCAATTTACCCAATTACCAATTTACCCAATTACCAATTTACCCAATTACCAAATTGCCCAACCCATTTACTCAATTTCCCCGCTTGGCTTGTTTTGAGTACAATCGCCGTGCTAACTTGCCGCAATTGAATGAATTAGCCATTGGAGGATTGCCGTGCCCCAAACCCTCGAGCCGCCGCCAGTAGAACCGAAGTTTCAGCCGTATGTATCGCCGACAGAGGTAAGGCCGGAGTTCACTCCGCGGGCCGTGATCATGGGTGGCGTCTTTGGCCTGATCTTCGGCGCGGTCACGGTGTATGTAGGCCTGCGCGCCGGGCTAACGGTTTCTGCGTCAATCCCCATCGCAGTGCTCTCCATCAGTCTGCTGCGGGCTTTCGGCAAGGCCAGCATACTCGAAAACAACATCGTACAGACTGCCGGATCGGCCGGCGAGTCGGTGGCCGGGGGCGTGATCTTCACCATTCCGGCGCTCATCTTTTTAGGTTTCCCGCTGGAGTACTCGCGCATCTTCCTGCTAGCCTTGTTTGGTGGATGGCTGGGCGTCTTCTTTATGATTCCGCTGCGCCGGCAGCTTATTGTGAAAGAGCACGGCAATCTGCTCTATCCGGAAGGGACCGCGTGCGCTGATGTGCTGATCGCCGGAGACCGGGGCGGTTCTTTTGCCGGACGGGTATTTGCCGGCCTGGGACTCGGAAGCCTCTACACGCTGTTTCAGAATGAAAACCTGTTTGCTGCCTGGCCCAGCACACCCGATTACCAACCCAAGTGGTATCCGGGAAGTTCGATTCGCGCCAACACCACTACCGAATATCTCGGCGTCGGCTACATCATTGGTCCGCGCATCTCAGGCGTAATCTTTTCCGGCGGCGTGTTCGCATGGCTGGTGGTGATGCCGGCCATCAAGTTCTTTGGCGGCTACCTTACCAGCCCACTGTATCCGGCACAAAAGCTGATTTCGCAAATGTCGGTAAATGAAATCTACACCGCCTACATCCGTCCCATGGGAGCAGGAGCGGTGGCGGCAGCGGGCTTGATCACCCTCTTCAAGACGGTTCCCACCATCGTGAATGCTTTGCGGGCCGGGGCCGCCGACTTGAGAAAAGGCGCTTCCGCAGTCATTGGCACCCGCAGGACCGATCTTGATCTCAGCATGAAGTATGCTCTGGCCGGGGCCGTGCTCGTGCTGATCATGCTGGTGGTTATGCTGATTCTCAAGCCTGTGCCCGGCGCTCCGACCACCTTGATCGCCGACATCACCGCCGCGTTGTTCGTGGTTGTTTTCGGATTTTTATTTGTTACGGTCTCTTCGCGCATCACGGGCTTGATCGGCACTTCATCGAATCCCATTTCCGGCATGGCCATTGCCACCATGATGGCGACCTGCGTCATGTTCCTGCTGGTAGGCTGGACAAGCAATGCTTATAAGGCATTGATCATCGCCATCGGCAGCGTGGTCTGCATTGCCTCTGCCAACGCCGGCAACACTTCGCAGGACCTCAAAACCGGCTTCCTGGTAGGCGCTACTCCCAAGAAGCAGCAATGGGCGCTGATCGTGGGAGTGTTCATCTCAGTGCTGGCCATCGGCGGAACGCTGGGATTAATGAACGAAGGACTGGAACAGATACGGCCTGTGCCGCCCAATGCTGTGAACTTGAACCAGTTGGAAGAGGGAGTCCGGGTGGTTCCTCCGGAAAACAATCCTCTGCTGAAGCGCAAAGAGATCAAGATCGTGGACGAAAAAGGAAATACGGTCAGCACGGAAGATCCAAATAAATACCAACTGCTCACAGCGCTCGGCGCAAAGACCATTGCTAACGGACAGTATCTTTACAACCCTGCGACTCAGAAGATTGAGCGCCAGTGGATCCAGGGTATCGGCAGCGACAAAGCTCCCGCGCCGCAGGCGAACCTGATGGCCACCGTGGTCAATGGCATCATTGATCATCGCCTGCCGTGGAACCTGGTGCTGATCGGCGTCTTCATTGTGATTGGCGTAGAACTGCTGGGCATTCGTTCACTTTCTTTTGCCGTAGGCTTCTACATTTCTATCGCGACTACGCTGGCGATTTTCTGTGGTGGAATCGTTCGCTGGCTGGTTGACCGCTCCGCCGTGAAGGCCGGCCAAGCCAAGGACGAAAGCGAAGTAAGCCCCGGCGCTCTGTATGCCAGCGGACTGATCGCCGCAGGCGGCATTGTTGGCCTGGTGGGCATCGCCATCAAGTTGATGGAAGCGCGAGGCTGGATCGCAGAAGGCGCAGTTGCCTGGGGCGCAAAGATCCCATTCCTCGCCAACGCCAACTGGCTGTCAATCCTGATGTTCGTAATACTGGCCTTCTCGCTCTACCACTTCGCCAGAAAGCCGCTGGAGGGAGATAAGCGGTAGTTGCCAGGCCGCGATGCTCCATTTGAGCGCAGATAACTTGGCCGATGTCATTCTGGGCAAGCCCGACGACGCAGGAGGAAGGGCGCAGTCGAAGAATCCCGAGAATGTCTGTTCAACCATGCTGCATCAAAGCATTCTCACAATGCTCTTACCCCAACTTCATTCTTGGCAATTCGCGTAATTCGCGGCAAAGTTTTACGCCAGGGATTCCTCCGAGTTAGCTCGGAACTTTTATAATCTCCTGCATGTCAGTGGCAGACAATCTGGCCCGGATTCAGGCCCGTATCGCACAGGCTGCGGCCCGCTCCGGCCGCAATCCCGATTCCATCAAGCTGATGGCGGTCACCAAGACAGTGGAACCCGCTCGCATTCGGCAGGCTTACGAAGCCGGACAGCGCTTCTTCGGTGAAAACCGTGTGCAGGAATTCAGCGACAAAAGAGACGCCCTCTCAAACTTAAATGCCGAATGGCATCTGATCGGTCACCTTCAGACCAATAAAGCCAGAAAGGCCGTCGAGCTGTTTCAAGCCGTGGACTCAGTGGACTCCATACGGCTGGCCGACAAACTGAATCAGTCCGCTCAGCAACTGAATAAAATATTGCCGCTGTTGATCGAAATAAATGTGGGCGGCGAACAGAGTAAGACCGGCGTAGCCATCGGTTCGCCGGATCTTGAAGCACTGCTGCGGGCCATGGAGCACTTCGAACAGCTTCAAGTCCGCGGACTGATGACTATTCCTCCGTACACCGAAGATCCTGAAGGCGCGCGCCCCTATTTCCGCAAAGTGCGTGAGCTGCGCGATGCCATTGCCGCACGCAACCTACCGCACTTACAGATGGACGTGCTCTCCATGGGCATGTCGCATGATTTTGAAGTGGCCATTGAAGAAGGCTCCACCTGTGTGCGCGTCGGCACTGCTATCTTTAGCGCCCGACCGCCGCTCACTCCGTGATTCCGCTCAAGCAGACAGCCACCGGCGTAGCATTCAGCGTGAAGGTGCAGCCTCGTGCACGCAGGAACGCCATCACTGGCGCGGTCGGTGATGTGCTCAAACTCGCGCTCACCGCGCCGCCGGTGGAGGGCAAGGCCAACGCAGCTGTCATTGAATTCTTTGCCGATTTTTTTGAGATTCCCCGTTCCTCAGTTACCATAACCAGCGGTAAAACCAGCCGTCTAAAAGTCATTCACATCAGCGGAGCCAGTGCGGAGCAGCTTGTCCGCCGCCTGGAAGCTGAGAATCGGTGACGAAGGAGCCACGATTGGCCTTTTCCGAACGTTTACGCGAAATTCAAACCGGCTTTGAAAGGCCTTTCTGGATTGCCAACATCAGCGAGCTTTTTGAGCGGCTCTCCTATTACGCCGCTTTCGCTTCACTGGCGCGCTATCTGCATGAAAGCCTTCAGTTTCCGGTGGAGCGGGCCAGCGAGCTTACAGGGCTTTTCGGCGCCGCGGTATGGTTTCTCGCCATTATTGGCGGCACCATGGCCGACCGCCTCGGCTTTCGCCGCGCTCTTTCGCTTGCCTACCTGATTTTGAGCTGCTCCTATTTTCTTCTCGGTTCGCTGGCTGCGCCGTGGCTTGGCCCGGTGCGCAATGCTGTGCCCCTGGTTGGGCTGGTCACCTTTGTGCTTCTGCTGCCCGCTTTGGGCATTGCGCTGGTAAAACCCAGCGTGGTCGGCACCACGGCCCGCGCTTCCAAAGAAAATGTCCGCTCCATCGGCTATTCCATTTACTACACCATCGTGAATATCGGCGGCGCTGCCGGACCGTATGTCGCCTCCTGGGTCCACCAGCACATGAGCGTCGAAAATGTTTTTCGTGTTGCCGCGCTCAGTGTGTTTCTCATGTTCTTCTTTGTGTTGCTGCTCTTCAAAGAGCCGCGCCGTTCCGGCGAAGAGCAGACACCGAGTTTCGCGCAGGCTGCCAGAAACTTCGGTACGGTCATTTCTAACCCGCGGTTCATGCTGTTCCTGCTCATCTTTTCCGGATACTGGATCGTCTACTGGCAGGAATTCATCACTCTTCCGCTCTACATCCACGACTACATCAATCCGCAAACCGACACGGAGCTGATACTCATTACCGGGCCGCTCATCGTGATCGCCTTCACCATGATCACGAGTTACCTTACGCGTAGAATACCGGCATTCCGGGCCATCATTCTTGGCTCGCTGGTCTCCAGCCTGGCCTGGGTTCTGCTCATCATCAATCCGACAGTTCCCATGGCGATCGCCACCCTGATTGCCGTGGCTATTGGAGAGATTATCCAGTCGCCCCGCTACTACGAATACATCTCACGGCTTGCCCCGACAGGACAGCAGGGTACCTATATGGGATTTGCCTTTCTCCCTATCGGCATCGGCTCGCTGATCGCCGGATGGTTTGGCGGGAAGTTGATGCACCACTACGGCGAACTCACCCACCAACCCACGCGCATCTGGTGGGCCGTCACAGCCGTGGGACTGGTCACTACGTTGTTGCTATGGATCTATGACAAGACACTGAAGCCGGCGACGGCGGAAGGTAAGATAACCACGTGAACCCTTTATGAACCACATGATCAGATGGGAACAATTTGTTGATGCGACTGCCAGGCCGCGAAAAATCATTGGGGAGTTAATGCTGGAATTTGTCGTAGAAATCCTACTAGGAAGTATATTGGACTTACTGCTATGAGAACCACCAAAAGCCCAACCCGGCGTATGTCGCATCACCCGCGATTTTAGTGATAGATTTAAATACAGACGAATCGAGTTCACACATGGATTTAACTGCTATTCAATCAGCCTTGCAGGAGCGCAATTTCGACTGCTGGCTCTTCTACGATCATCACCATCGCGATCCCATTTCTTACAAAGTGCTGGGTATCTCTGAGAACCTGATGGTCACGCGCCGCTGGTTTTACATGATTCCTAAAGAAGGCGAACCGGTAAAGCTGGTGCACCGCATCGAGGCCGGACATCTCGATTCCCTGCCCGGCAGCAAGCGCGAATATTCCTCCTGGCGCGAACTCTGGGACCACCTCAAGGCCATGCTCGAGCCGCACAAAACGCTGGCCATGCAATACTCGCCCAACAATCTGGTTCCCTACATTGGGCTGGTGGATGCCGGTACCATCGAACTGGTGCGCAGCTTCGGCAAGCAGATTGTGAGTTCCGGCGATCTGGTGGCCCGGTTCGAAGCTGTCTGGAACGATGAGCAGATCAAGAGCCATTTCGGCGCTCGCGATTCCGTGGATCGCATCACCCAGGAAGCATTCAAGGAAGTGGGCCGCCGGGTGCGCAATGGCGGCACCACCGAATACGAAATCCAGCAATGGATTGGGGAGGCTTTCAAGCGCGACAATCTGGTCACCCACGATCTGCCCATCGTGGCAGTGAATGCCAACAGCGGCAATCCGCATTATGAGCCGCGCGCCGAAGGGTCGGCCAAAATTAAAGAAGGCGATTTCCTGCTGCTCGACATCTGGGCCAAACAGAATTCGCCCACTGCGGTGTACTACGACATTACATGGACGGGCGTGATCGGTACGCCTTCAGAAAAGCACGTAAAGATCTTCAACATCGTGCGTGACGCTCGCGACGCTGGTGTTAAAAAGGTGCAGGAGGCATTCTCCGCGAAGCGCAGGATTGCCGGATGGGAAGTGGACGAAGCCACGCGCGCCCATATTGAAGGCGCAGGATTCGCGCAGTATTTTACCCACCGCACCGGACACTCCATCGGCACCGACATCCATGGCAATGGCGCCAACATGGACAATCTTGAGACCAAAGACGAGCGTGAGATTATTCCCAACACCTGCTTCTCGATTGAGCCGGGCATCTACCTGCCGGGTGAATTCGGCGTGCGCAGCGAGATAAACATGCTGACCAGAAACGGATCTGCGGAAGTTACAGGTAAAATACAGCGTGAACTGGTTTTGATCTAAATGCCAAATAACGAAATAGCAGCATCAGAAGTACGGCCGAAAACGGTCGCCCAACCCGTTACCGCCATGGGAGTGGTGGTGCCCATTCTGGCATGGCTCATTCCCGGCGCCGGACACCTGATTCAGAAAAGGTGGATTCGCGGCCTGCTGCTGATGATCTCAGTGGTTTCCATGTTCGCAATAGGCCTCGCTATGAGCGGCAAAGTTTACCGCGCCAATACCGGCGACCTGCTGGACATTCTTGGTTTCGTCGGCGACCTGGGCGCAGGCATTCTCTACCTGCTGGGCGTAACGCTCGACTGGGGAAGCACCGCCATTTCCGCCGCCGTAAGCGATTACGGGACCAAATACATTGTGGTTGCGGGCCTGCTGAATATTATTGCGGTAGTAGACGCCTTCAATATCGCCATCGGACGGAAACAATGATTCTCGCACTCCAACTTTCCCACTTCAGCGCCGCTGCTATCTTCGCGTTCTTTGTGTCTATCGTCTTCGGAATCTGCTTCCGCAGCACCCGGCAGGAAATGCTGCGCTACGGCGCAACCTCGTTCTTATGGATGGTCGGCGGACTCTGGGTCGCAGGCTGGATCATGTGGCTGCTGCACCACTGAAGAAGAATCAGGTAATCTGGTGATCGGTAGAGCCGGTGATCTGAAAATCATTCGTGCGACGCACGACGCCCGTGACTTACAGCTCTTCATCTCTAATGTAGCTAATAGTTAAAAAGGTTTGTATCAGGGCACGAGTTCACTCGTGCCGAAACGTTTTAAAGAAATGGGCTTCAGCACCTGCTGCGGCACCCAGCATCAATTGCGCTACATCAAGACTGAAATGCTTTAAAGGCTTGTGCGCAGTTTTCAGTAGGCGAAATCGCGGTGGTTTAGGTTCCGATCACCAGATCACCCGATCTACCGATCACCCGATTGCCTCCCCTTGAAGAAACCCACGCGGGACACACTCTTTCACCCGCGACACCGCATCCGCGGGAAACTAGCCTTCCCAAACAAACGCGTCAAACCTTCTCTTGGTTTCGAAGCCCAGCTTCTCGTAGAGCGATACAGCTTTATGGTTGCTTTCGGTCACGGTGAGGCTCAGGGCTGAAAAGTTGCGGGAGCGCAATTCCTGGGTGGATAGAGCGATCAGCAATTCGCCGATTTTCTTGCCGCGAAATTCCGGCAGAATGCAGACTTGCGTGATGTGTCCTACATCTTCGCGCACACGTGAGCAGAGCAGCACGCCAATCACCGAGCGCGTGAGCTTATGCACGGCGACGAACGACGCATTGCTGTCGAACATGCCGCATCCGGGAAAGCGGACGATGTTGTTCAGAAAACGCGACGATCCCACCAGGCTGCGGTACTGGTCGTTGATGTCGGAATCAATATGTCCACGATACGCGGCGGTAATCACAGAGGCAGCCGGCTGAAAGTCCTGCTCTCCCCAGCGCCGGAATTCGATGTCAGGCGCAGAGCCGATCTGGATCCGCGGACCGGTCTTCAGCGGCAGCGCCATGAACAGGCGGGGATGCTGGCGGAACCCTTCCCTGAGAAATGGCTCGCTCACCGTACCCGATTCATGGGGCAGAAGCTGGGCTTCAATGCGGTGAATTCCCGGCGACTGCTGCAATGTTTCAATGGCATGGGTGGCCAATAGGCATTCCACGCTGTTGTTGCGCAGTTGCACTGTCTGGTCGGCATAGAGATCGCCCACCACTCCCTTGCTGCCTTCATAAACAAAGAATGTGTATCCGAACACCCGCCCGTTTTCCACGGCCGTATAACCGGGTAGCAGCTTGGAATCAATGTAACGGAGAATCATGTCCGCCGAAGAGCGGTAATCCCAGCACATGAGCTTGCCCCACATATGAGTCTCATGCTCCAGCAGCGCGCGCAAATGATGCGAGCTGAAGTGGCGCAGGTCAAGGATTTCCGCTTCTGAATCGTGCGGAGTCCTGCGCGTATCCATTTGGGTGTGTAGGCCCATGAGCTTCTCTGTGTGGCTGTCTGGCCCGGGGGTAGGCAATAAGGCAGCGAGCTAAGAGTCTAGTACCGCTTGCCAAAATACGCAAAGCCCGTAATCCGCCCCGAACCAAGGCAGTAGGAACCCGCCCTGTAACTGCCTCTATTTAGCATTGGATACCAGAAAGAACTCCAGATGTTGTGGGGGGAAGCCGCCTAATCTTTCTACGGCCCGCTCGCCGGCCAGCGCCTGCACGGCATCCGCGCTGCCCTGCCTCGCGACGACCACGTGAGACTGGGCGGGAACGCCGTCGCGCTCGTAGTTGATGATTGGCTGGTTGCGATAGAAATTCAGCCCATATTCAACATCTCTTCGCACGTTCAGGACGGCAATGGGCCCCTGTGTGGCCCCATCTTTCACCAGTTCCCTGTCTACCGCACGCGCCGATGTAGCCAGATCAATGACCACAGCCGCCGGACGCAACAGAAAAGCAAGGGCCAGGATGATCGGCAGCAACGTGGCCAATGCCAGCCTGCGTATGCCGGCGGTGCGTACGATCAGCGCCACCGCCATGGTGACAACCACGGTCGTCAAAACCATGGAAATGATGGCGGCCTGGGATACCCGCTGCTTCAACATCAGCCATGGCGCCAGCAACGCTCCTCCGGCAAGCAGTCCGCAAACAAGCGCATGCAGCAACCAACGCCAGCGGGTGAGCACAGACTGGCTGCGGCGCAGATAGTCGGCGGTCAGCACCATGGCCGGTGGCATGGCCGGCAGAATGTATCCCGGCAGCTTCGACCGCGAGATACTGAAGAAAACTATGGGAATGAAGATCCAGAGCAGCAGAAATAGCGGGAGGCCATCGGCCGCCTGTTCTTCAGGCTTCCGAATGAAGCTGCGCACATCTTCGACAATGGCGCTGACCCCGAAAATACTCCAGGGCAAGAGTCCCAACAAAAACACAGGAATGTAATACCAGAACGGCTGGGTGTGCTGGTACAGGTTGGTGCCAAAACGTTCGAGGTTATGCTCGATAAAAAATATGCGGAAGAATTGCGGCACCCGATGCTGCACCATCACAAACCATGGCAAAGCGATCACGCAATACAGCAGCATGCCCGGCCACCAGATGCTGCGTAGAAAAATTCGCGCATCCCGCCGCAGGGACGCAAAAGCGCCCACGATCAATACAGCTAATCCGGGCGCGACTGGCCCTTTCGCCAGCATGCCCAGAGCCAGCAATGCATAAAAACCGGCCAGCCAGATTTTTTTCTCTGTTTGTTTCCACGTCCACCATGCCAGCATGGCCATGCAGAAGAGCGCAGAGAGCAGCATGTCAGTAGATGCGCCCCGGCCAAAGCCGATCATGGCTGCCGACGATGCAGTGATCAGAGCTGCATCGAGTTCCGCTCCGGGGCGGAAACGGCGCATGAAGAAGAATACCGCCAAAACCAGTGCTGTCGCGTGGACCGCCGATGGTACACGGGCCGCCCAGTCCTGCACACCAAAAAGGCTGTAGCTGCCCATCATTTTCCAGTAGAGCAACACCGGCTTTTCTAGCCACGGTTTACCATTGAGGACTGGTGTCACCCAGTCATGCCGGGCCAGCATTTCGCGCGCTATCTGCGCGTAGCGAGGCTCGTCTGCGCCCACTAAACCAAACGCGCCCAGCCCGAAAAAGAACATGAACCCGCACACGCCTGCGACCAGCGCAAGCTGCAAATAAAGCTCTCTGGAGCGTCCCATGAAGTGAGTTCATTGTAAATGGAAGGTGCATGAGCACCCCGCAGCGGGGTGCCATATGTTAGCCCAGCGGCGTAAGCCCTGGGTTCGGGACACAAAACGGAAGAGAGCCCCGCAACGGGGCGGCATACTTGATGCAGACATTCGCAAGACCTTCTTAGCCCGGGAAGGCCATTCTTCCACTACTGCGAATCCCACTGAAATTTTATGACTGAATCGCTACAACTTCTCCCGCAACATTCCCAACACGGTTTCCACCGCCGCCTGTAATGGCCCTTGCACGGAAAAACCGCTGGCGCATTCGTGTCCGCCGCCGCCAAAAGCTTCGGCAATTCCGGAAACATTCACAGCGCCCTTGCTGCGCATGCTCACGCGCACGCGATGGTCAGCCAATTCGCGGAAGAACATGGCTACCTCGACTCCGGCAATTCCCAGCGCGTAGTTGACCAGCCCTTCGCAGTCTTCTTCCAGCGCGCCGCAACGGTCCATGTTTTCACGGGTCACCATGATCCAGGTAATCGGGCCCTCGCGCCGCAGCGTGCAGAGCGCCTCGCCCAGCAGCCTCATCTTCGAGGTCGGATTGGAGAAATAAACATTCTGCGCAATGCGCGCCGGATCGGCCCCATGCTCCACCAGTTGTTTGGCCAATTCAAAGGTGCGGGCATTGGTCGGCGAATAACAGAATGATCCGGTATCGGTGAGCACCGCCGTGTACAGGCAGGTGGCGATCTCCGGAGTGATCTTCACCCCCGCGGCCATGGCCAGGCGAAAAATCATCTCGGCGGTGGCGCAGGCCGAAGGATCAATCCAGTTCACATGCGCAAACGGCTTGGAACTGATGTGATGATCAATGTTGATCAGAAAATGCTGGTCCAGTCCCTGCACACGGGTGCGCTGCACGCTGTCGCATTCCAGAATGATTGCGGCTTCGTACTTGCCGTTCACCTGGTTGGAATGGATGATGGTGTCGGAAAACGGCAGGGGCTTGTAGATGACCGGCACATAATCGCTCATCACGATTTCCGGGCTCTTGCCCATTTTTTGCAGGATGCCGGAAAGGGCCAGCACCGAGCCTATCGCGTCGCCATCGGGACGCGCGTGCGAGGAAAGCACAAATTTCTTGCGCTGCTCGATATGACGTAAAACCTGGTCCAGTTGGTCCATCAGCCCTGCTTCTTCAGCCTCTTGTTGATTCTGCCCAGTAATTCATCAATGCGCGCGCCGTACTCCTGCGAGCGGTCAAGCAGGAAGGTCAATTCCGGCACGTGACGCACACCGAGCCGGTCAAGAAGTTCGTGCCGGATATATCCTTTGGCAGCGTTGATGCCCTTCAATGTTTGCCTGGCCTCCTGCTCGTCACCTTGAACATTGATGAACACACGCGCGCTCTTGCCATCAGGGGCCATCAGAATTTCAGTCACGTAGCAGAGCGCAATGCGCGGATCACCGAGTTCGCCCTCGATGATTGCGCCAATTTCTTCTTTCAAAGCTTCGCTGACGCGCTCCCGGTGATATTGTCGTCCACGTTGTTCAGGCATTTTCAGGCTGCTAAAAGAAAACTCACGAGAATATCAGAGAAGATGCGCGAAAAGATAGGAGTGCAGCCAGCCTGATTTTGTAAATTTTAGAGTACCTGAAACCAATAGCTGCACTGAAAATTGTGTAAGGGCAGCGTTTCAGACGGTTATAGGCAGCAGTTTATGAAGAGAGATGCGCCTGGTTGCTGGCATAGGAACGGGCGTGTGCCGTCCCCCGGGACTCAAATCGTTACTAATCTAACCCGGCACTGCGGTGCCGGGCTACAGATTGTGGCGTCCCCTACCGGGGACTTCATCACCGTTCCGATAGGAACATGAATTCAAAATCCGGCATCCGACACCTTCCGGAACGTAAAGAGGAAGGCCAACACATGCGAGTTCTGATGCATACAACGACAAAATTCAAAGCGAACCTACCTCGAGACTGAGAAACACTTGCACTCCGTTCGATTTACCAGGCTCCCGGCAATAAACCAGAAAGGCGTGTTATGCACTCGTGGTGGCTTTGCGGCTGATAAATAAATTGATCGATGAATTTCCCGAAGTTCGAAGAGAGTATCCCTGAGCATGACCGTGTACTTTCAGTTTTGTCTGTCTCGGGTCGCATAACCGATCATCCAGCCTGAACCCGAATACTGGGTCCATCCAGTACTGGTACAGTTGCAGGCACTGCCACTTCTCCAGTTTCAATTTCAACTGCTTCAGCTTCCGATTAGGAAACTACACGAAAGATTTGGCGAGTCTCGGCGCTGCTCAATACAACAAGCCGCTGTGAATCTCGTGATGCGCGCGATGTCCTGCGCTACGGAACGTTATCCATCTGGCGCTGGGTACTGTACCGCTCATCTTAACGAATCCCAAAAAGTCGTTTTCTCTCGCAAATATGCTTGGCGTAGCTACGTTCTGACGAGAAATTCGTCTACAGCATGAGTTGCTCTCCCGCCTCTTTTAACTCTCCCGCCTTCTTTTAAGTTGTTGAATAATCGTGAGTGCGGAACGAATCGAACCTTCAAAACCTACTGATTTCGAATCAGGTCGGTGACACCATAACGCGCACGTCGCGCTGCGCCTCGATTGCTGCCAAATACTCATCCCAAGTTCCGAACCGATTTTTCCAGATGTAGACGTGAATGTCTCATCGACGCCACTCCCTGATTCCTTCAGATACAAATTTCAGCTCCCCACAACCCTCCCATTTATCGGCTGCGGCCTGATGGATATCAAGGTCTTCAAGAGCCCGCAGAAGTGCAGTTATTTACTCGACCAATGCCTTAAATACCGCGTCAGCGGAGTCTTTGTAAAACTCGATACTGATACGGGTCCAAAGTTCGTCGGGCAAATCGTTCAATTGCCGACGCGCTGCAATGGGCATCAGTAATGTTTGTGCTTGTTTATCGATTGCGAGTTCAGCAATCTGAACAGCATTTGGAATCAGATCAATTGAGCCGCCGAGATTCAGCGCGCCGACCAGAATCGTGCCACCGCGAGTGTTCTTTGCCAGCAGCGCCCCGCAAAGTGCCACAAGCACGGGCAACCCAAGTCCGCGCCGGAGCGATCTGCGTCGATGGCTCGCATTTGGATAGAGAATTCGTGCTCTCGTGGATCGCGGTCGCCCACCAACTCCTTCGCTCGCGTGTAAAGGTTCTGCTCTCCAATTCGGACGCTTTCGCGAAACGCCGGCGGCACTGGCTGATTCAAAATCTTTACGCCGCCGCCCGGTCCTGACGTGACCTCCAGTCGGTAAGAGTCCGACGCCCGTTTCGGGTGAGCCCATGCCCAACTGCCCATACCTGGCCCGCTGGAAGCGGATCTCTTTCAATTGCCTCATCGCTGTGCAGCTCCGGTGTTGAGACAAATTGTTCGACTCCTTCGACGCCGAGCGTGTAGCTGAAATGTGTATTACGGAATTCGCTCTTGAAAACGCGCTTTTGCTGTTCCTTCACCCGCCGGCGTGACTCTAAGCGCTAGGCGTGCGATCCATTCGAGTTCCTCATCCGGCACACCGGCATCGTTGGTATCCGGATAAATTAGCTTCAGCAGTCCGCTAACTGTCTTATTTGTTGCCTCGATATCGCGACCGCTCAGCGCTCCGCCCCAATAGACGCGTCCTTGCAGTGCGTTTACGTCGGCTGCTTGTGCGTAGCTTATTCCAACATTCGCTGAGAAAGTCGCTCACCAGGCCGAAATGATCGGTTAGGTGTTGTCCGCGTCTTTACTTTTGGGAAATCCCATCCCGGAGCATAGGCGTGCAACCGATCCATGAATGCCGTATCGTTGCGCATCTCGGGCGGTAGCGGACTCAGCAGTGTCCAATACGCTGTTGGTGCTGAATATCCACGTCTAAATTTCCGAGCATGACTAAACTTCCATCGGCTCTAATATTTTCTTTGCCCCTACTAAACTGGCCCGATGCCATGTAGCCCTTCATGATATTGACGCCATCCTTTTGATCGAAGGAAATTCCAGCGACCTCATCAAAGCAGACCACGTCGTACTGGCAAACCAAGCCGCGCTGACCAGTGGCCATGTTTACGAACATTTTCGCGACAGTTGCTTTGCCGCCAGAGATGAGGTGTGAATAAGGCGAAATTTGCTGGTAGATATGACTCTTGCCAGTGCCTCGCGGCCCAAGCTCTACAAGGTTGTAATTGCGCTCGACAAACGGCACCATGCGCAGTAAAGCAACGCGTCTTAGCCCTTTCATCCAAGCTGCGCGGGTTCAAGCCCTATTGATCTCTTAGCAGCAGTTCAATCCATTCCTGCGTCGTGAACTTTTGCGCGGCCACGCGCTAGAACCGCGACAGCATCCGCTTTCGACATTTGTATCGGTCTCAGGCTGTCGATTGCGAATGCTCGACCGTTATGTTCTTGTCCGACGACAGCATCATATGAGAGAGTGACTTCGGCGTAGAAGCCATCGGTTAACATTCGTTCGTTCTCACGTACTAATTCATCAGCGATTCGAGCATCATCTACTGCGAGGCTAGGAAGCTCAGCTACGTAGCAGTCCCGCCGAGGTGTCCAAACGCGCCCTCACGATGTCGATTAGCTTGACGGACCCTTGCTCCTTCGCCCGTGCTTTGAATAGTTCCTCCTCTCCGGTTCGAACTGTTCGGTCTCGAAGCTGCTTCTCCACGATCGCGAGACCTTCCTGAATTTCTTGTTCATTGACGCTTGCGCAGTAGCGGCCTAAGAGAAATTCGACGACGTATGTCGGCACGGGGTATTGCCGCGAGTATTTGCGAACTAAATCCTTTCGAACCAAATAGCCATCAAAAGCAGTCGCTGCCTTTTCATCCAAGTTGTCCATTGTGATCGTCATGACTTTTCTCCTACACACGTGGTTTGCGAGGCGATCACTTTGTCCTCCGCATCTAGCAGTACGACTGAGGCCGCCACGCCTTCATAGGATCATCCGCTACTGCCAGACTCACCTCGCCACTTGTTCCAACCTCCTTTGCCGCCGCGACAATGCTTGTAGCCAGCTTGCTTCCAATTTGTCCGTAAGTCCACCTTTACGCCCGGATCGTTCGTCTGAACTCGCACACGACAACGCATTCCGCGCCATTCGATCGACTGGATTGAAGCATGTATTCCGCCGAAACCATGCTCTACCTCAAGCACCGGGATCACACATTCCTGTGGGCTAATGCCGCCGTGCGCATATACATCGCCAGCTCGGAAACAAGCAATTCCGGGCGGCGACGCGATTCGCACGTCTTCGTTCCAATACCAGGCCGCGACTGGAAACTTCAATTCCGGTTGTCCTTTTACGCGGGCGCACCGCGCCCACTTGGTTTCGACAAGGTAAGGAGCTAATTCGACTTTAGGCAATCCGCCTGGTATCAGTAGCCAACCGTGATCCGTAACCACGCGGAATGGTGCCATCCTGCCTCCAGCAGAGCGGCCACACGCTCTGCGATCTGTTCGATTTCGGATGCTAACTGATGCACTAATCCGGTTTGAACGCTGTGGCCCATGCTGTCGATTGCTCCGTATTCAGTCCATCCTCCGCCGCTCGCGCCCGCAGGAATCCGCGATCTCCTCTGCATCAAGGACTTCAATTCCACTTGCCTGAAGTCGTTCGCGTAACAGAGGTGCTGTTAATGGACGCGCGCCTGCTTTCGTCTCGATCAGAGTGGGTAAAATCCGCTCCATCTCCTCCGCGAATACCTTCCCTGATCGGAGTAGCCGTTGGCTTCGACGTGGCGTTACTGTCGGCAGTGCTGCCAATCTCCAGGTCATGTTCACTTTCATAGATCGTTCTTCGAGTAATGCAGCTAGTTTTCCAGCTTGATCGAACCGGAGCCCATCGGCAAATAGAAGGCACGTTTCTTGTTCTGCGACTACTTCGCCAACTCCGTCGCGGGTCGCCTTTTGGATCTGCGGTTAATAGAGGATTGGAAGTGACGTGCCGACGCTTCCAGCCATGGCTCGTATAATGACGCACTAATTGCGCCATCAGGGCTGCTTTCGGCCCCGCCTCGAAATATTGCCCATGACTCTCATGGCCGCTGCATCACACTGCCAGCCAGATTGTGCATATGCAGCCGCTGCTGCTGCTAGCGTTGACCCACCAACCGGCGTCTGCGCTGCGCGTGCAAGTCGTGCTAATGGCGCAAGCGCTTTGGCCCATGGACTCCAGCCCAGCCGTGCCCAGACCCACTCCCGCCGTCTCCGCGTGTTTTGTCTCTAGTTCGAGGAGACGCGCGCAGGCTGCTGTGTGTGCCATTTTGGTGAATGGCTTCGAGTTCTTGTCGCAAGTTCGTTTTCATTTCGCTCGTTAATTCGTGGGTCGCGTGAACGCATCAAACATTAACTCGCCTTGGCCTCGCCCAGCAGGTTCGCGCATCAGCTTCGCGACTCCGACGTAAAGTTGTGGAGATTCTACGAAACAGTTCCACACGCGGTCCAGACGTTGGCTCGGCAGCCACCAACTTTCCAGCGACCTCCGAGGGGGAGGTCCGATCAGGATCGAGTTCGAACTCATTGCGGCAGAGTGAGCGAAAGCTCTCCCAGCGCCCTCCTTTTGCTGCAGCCTCGAATGTCCCCGGGCTATTAAGCCAAAGGAGGAGATCACGCACTGGATCATCAACTGCGAGCTTGTCGAAATCGTCAGCATCCAGCCGCCGACCTTGCAGCGCACGAACCTCAACTTCCGTTAGCAGCGGCAAAGCGCGCAGCATCGCCTCTTCTGTATGTCGGTCCGCTGCGATGTCCAGTCCAAGACCATCGTTTGAAACCAAGAAGGCGCGCACCGTCCAATCGTGGCCGTTCGACTGATGCCACACGCGACCGCGGTATTGCAATTCGACTAACGGCTGTAAGTTGGCAGGGCAATCGCCGGCTGCGCGCAAATCCTGCCTCCGCACATGCGGCAAATAAAGAACCGGATTTCGTCAGCCGGTGGTGCTTCTGGCAGGGCTCGATCAACAATGCACTTGAGCCAAATTGCGGGGCCTGTGTGCGTCGTCGGCTCATACCGGCCAAGCGTGTAGACCCAGGGAAATGCAGCTCGCAGCGCCGGCAGCACAGGAAGCCACTGTCCGTCCGCATCGGTCCAAAGAAGCGCAACGGGAGCGCTCCAGCCTTCCGGAGGCCGTACCGAAGCAGCAAATGACTCCCGCAAGGCTTCCAGCAAGTTTGCTCGACCGCTTGTCATCGGTTCCTTCCCCGCCGCCCGCGCTGCTGGCGAGGCTGGTTGCTTATGTCTCGCCATATCTTCGACCCGGCTGGCGACTTTTGCGATCAAGTCTAGCGACACAGACTGGGGGACATTCCCCAGATGGGAAGATGTCGAGAAACGTAGGAAGCACTCGCGCCCTGCAAACCCAAGCGGCTGGTTACCAGGTACGCGACGGTCTCAGCCTCAACTTCCACCGTGTGGCGGTCCAAGGTTTACTCGGCTTGGCCACCAGTAGTCCGCATCCGAACCCAAATGGCCCAAATAGATATGAGCCAGCTCATGGCACAGCACACCATAACGACTCGGCAGGATCGAGTTCCTCATGAATAGCTATCCGCATTTTGTGTGCCCCGTCACCACGAGCGATGGTGGCGAAGCCAGCGTTTGTCGAAGATAGCCGTTTGTAGTTCACTCGAATTTGATCTCGCACGGCGGCATTTTCAACGGTACGATCCAGAAAAGTCTCGTCCCATTCCCCATCAAACTTTGCAAACTGGTTTAGCTCCTTCGGTAATTCGCGGCCCTTCCGTCTCGTCTAATTCGTAAACCGTCAGGACTGGATGCATTGGAGCGAGGATCAACATGGGGCGCGCGTCTTCCTTTCAATCTTGCGCCCAAAGCGTTCTCTGCCAATCTTTCTCTGTTGCATAGAAAGAGCAGCTGGGATTCTGTAAGCTTCACTAGCATGTTGTTATACGGCGCGTAATCCCGGAAACGCGCCATGAAATTAATCATCTCCTGGAACGCTGTGCAGCCGCGGTACGTCTTGCTCTGCCTAAGTCAGCGAGTCAATGCCAGACTGGACTTCACGTCTGGGAGGTGCGTTACCCAGTCAGCGCGTCGTCCAATTGGCTGATACCTGGCGCTGGCCTTCTTCCTCGTTAACAGCGAAAAGAGAGTCCAAGATACTCCCGAAAATAGCGTGGTAATTGCGGAGTCCTGACAAGACGCGCTCAACACATCCTTCATCACCAAGCGCACCCTGGGCGTGAGCTTTCTCTCGGCTTCCTCAACCAGTTCCCACGGCTGAAGGACTTCGCTGTGAAGCGAGCAATTGCCTGCACAAACGCTCTTAAGGCCGTCTGCTACGACGTCCAGATTCTCGGGCTCAGCTATCACGGTCATGGTTTCCTTGTTGAGGAGACAGCTACACCCGATTTGTGCTTTTCGCGCGCTTCCTTCTTAGTGTCGCCAACGAGTAATGCAATTCATTCCATCGCGCGCCATCGAAATCTTGTCGTCACCCATGAAAGTCTTCGCTTAGGTCCGTTTTTTCAGATCCCACGCACCAAAACCACGGGAAAATCCTCTTTCAGCCGATGTGGATTCCTTTCCACGATCCTTGCCATAAGGAATGCGTGGGCGTGACTCGCAGGATGCAGGCGTCCGAGGCTGCTGCCTGATGTAACCTTGGCCGTCAGCCAGGGACGCATGCTCAGCCGGACGCCATCGTTAATGTCCGGTTCCCAGCCGATGGGCTGTTCATGCGAGCGGCTTTCCAGCGAACGAAAATATCATAGGGTTTTTCGCCTTCCGAAGAATCTTTTCGAGTTCGGCTTTCAGGTACGTGGCAGCAGTAAGCCGAGCGTCAGCGCCTTCTTTGCCGTTCGCTGCACTTCCTCTGCTTTGGCGCTCGATCCACCGCCCGAGGTATGTATAGATTAGCTTTTCCAGAGTTTTGCGCGCCTTCGCCATTTCCTTCGGTAAGCTTGTGGTAGTTCACCAAGGCATGAAATCCATCTTTGCGGCCGTCCCACACATGCCATACGAACGGGGCTTCTGATGGAATAGCTGGCAATGCTCTTCGAAAAAACCATCGCGCAGCCACTTTTCGAGTGAATCCCATTCGCCCAGCAGTCCCTGGAGCCGCGCGGCGGACCATTCGCTTCCATATGCGTCCGCAAGCAGTGCGCGCAGCCGTTCGGCCGCCGATGCTTCGCCGACAGCGTTCAAGGAAACGATGCCGTCCGCATCCTCATGTCTCTCAAGCCCATCCGGTGCAAGTGCGGGACAATCCAGAACCTGGAGCCGGTCTGGCGCGGCCAGCGATAACCGAGAAGGCGAGCTACGGCGACCTGAAGGGAGTCACCGGCCATATGTGGTTGCCCAGAGAAGAGACACTGATCAAGTGAGACTCCATTTACTGGCGGCAGAGCAAGGCTTGGATTCGTACGTGCCGCATCTCTCCACTCAACTGGGTCAAAGGGTATTTTTGTCAAATAGCCGTTTTTGAAATAGCGACCGCGGGATTTAGCTCCCTCAGCGCTAATGCCGAATCGGCCACTAGCGGTAAATGCCCAAAGAGCACCAAGATCGGACTCTCGGCGCGGGACGATGACAGGCGACGAGTTCGAAAAACGCTCGCCGAAGTAGCGTGAGAACGGCAGGCTCCGCATCTTTCCGAAAATGATCCCGCGACGTCCCCATGCGGCCTCCCCTCTAATTGCTGGACTGCCGTCGTTTTCCATCTCTTGCCAGCCAGAACAAGCTCGAGATGCACCATCACACGAGGCGTTCAAACCGGATGGCACTCCGTGGAAGGCTCGCCATCCGGAAGTGACTGAGGGGTGTTCCCAGAAGAACTGAACGTATCGGTCATTGTCACCTGGGATGTTCCTTGCAGGCACTCGGTAAATTCACCGAGCGTCGTGCCGTGGGATACCGGCGAAACCGTAATTGTTGAATCGGCCAACCCTCGCGGCACGGATTCCATACCTGCCTGAGAGGTGCCGAAATGAGGCACCCGGCCTTCTCCCGCTCGCCACCGCGGATTTTGGCATCAATCGTCAAAAATATGTGGCCTTGTGCAGCCTTTGCAGAGCTGGAGATGGAAAGACAAACGAAAGCACCTGCTGCGGAAGCGGCTTGGAATCCGCCCTCGCCAATGTCTGCAAGCAACAGAAGCTGATTGGACGTCAAGAAGTACTTTCGAAATCCGCCGTGCTTAACTTGGAACATCACCTGATGTGGATAAATCGCTGCCGTAGTTGCTGCAGAGGGCAACCACCTCATAAGCATCGCCGTGGCCAGATCATTCCGGCCTTCATATGCATAGCTAGAACAATGCTCTTTCAGAGGCTCCGAGTGTTTCAATGCGGTGAGGTATGGGACGTTCGTCGCCACAAGCGTAAAGGTGTCCGTCAGAATCGCTGTTGCTGCAAGCAAGCCTTGGCAGTCACAGCCAACTCGGCTTCGGCTGCGCTGGACTGTTCTGCAGAGAGCGCTTTTTGGAGCATTGGCCGAACCTTCTCAAACTCAGCAGCGAACAGACTGCCACCCACGCGCTTGGGACTAATCAAGCTTCCGAGCACTGGTGCTTGTTGGAAGAGGTGGTATAGCCGGCGCATCGTCTCGCGTGCACGTTCATCCTTGCCGGCCAGCTTTACCCAATCCTCCTCTCTCGCGTTAATTCCAGCCCTGAGCAGGCGAGATTCATTTCCGGCAACGGGCGATAATCGACCATCCGCCAAGCCGTCCAAGCCAGGTTGAAGGCGGCGATCTGAGAGCAGCGGGCATCGATTTCCAGCCCAAACAGATTCTGCCGCAGCACCACATCCACAGCCTTCTTAAGCGTCAGCCCTTCCTCTTCCTGCCCGCAAAGCGACCAAGATAGGCAGGGCGAACACAAGGAAGTGTCCGCTGCCCATGCAAGGGTCAAGAACCTTAATGTCCTTGGCCGTGCGGGGCCAGCCGATCAAAGCTACCGCCGGCGGGAAGCCGTCCTCGTTCAGCCGTAGATAGGTCCATTCATAGCCGGGCAGCTTCGGTCTTTGCCTTCAGCCTGCGCTTCGCTGTCCACCAAGCACCCAGTGTGTTTTCGAGGAGGAACACGACCATGTAGTCCTCCGTGAAGAGCTGCGTGACGGCCGGTAGCTCGTCGGCGCCGATCTTCACTCCGGACTCGTTCATCCGGTCCTTCTCATCCGACTGCCAGAACTGATAGACCCAGCCGAGGCTGTCGTCGGCTGTGGAAGACTTCCGGCGGCAATGAGGCAGCTTCTCTTCAAGCTCCTGGCGCGCTTCCGGCGGCAAGTGCACCTCGCAGCACCGGGTCGTCCGGACGAAAGACGGCGAGCAACATGCGCTGCAGCGAATTCGGCGGCCACATCCATCCAATCCCGACCCTGTTCGCGGGCTAGTTCGCGGACTCTTCCAGCGTCATCGCCACGCCATGCTCGGGTGTCGAGCAGCAGATCGTTCTCGGCCAGAAAGCGGGCAAAGAGCATCCTGTGCCAGTGCTCATAGGCGCACGCCTGCACGAGGTGCTCGATCTCCTGCGTCTCGCTTTGCGCATCGCGTCTGTCGCCAAGCTGACGCCCATGAGCTCGAAGTTGGTTGCGCAGCTTGCGATCATCAGCGTCATATGCGGCCACGGCTCGTGGTGGTGCACGGCCTACTGATCCCGCAGAACCTTGCGGGCACCATCTTCGGCTATAGTGCGTGCTCGCACGACTGTCTTTTCGAGCAATTCGGCGGTGTTCGCGGCTGAGCGTGGACATCTCTAACTCCTATTGGATCTGCACCGGACCGTTCTTCAGTGCGTCGATCAGCTTCTTTCGCTGGCTGGCCAGCCAAACGTCAACATCGCTTTCGGTCTTGAGCACGCCACGGTCAAGCGATATGAACTGGACCTTCGGCTCGAGGAGCTTCGCCGCCATCTGCCGAGCCTTCTCGACCCGCGTCGGAATAGCTTCGGCCTCCGTGCGCCGCATGGCGAGGTTCTTGGCATCGAGAGCACTCAAAAGCGCCTGATCCGAACTCAGATCGGGCTTTGACGGCGCTTCCAGGTCCACCTCGCTCAGAATCCGGGCCTGGTCGGCAGAGGAAATTTTGCCCCATACGGCATCTGCAGCCAGCGCTTCCATAGCCTTCTTGTAGGCCGACTCATGTGCGCTATGCGCGGTTTCAATGCGTGCCGCAAAAGGTCAGCCAAACCCTTCACTGCCGGTGCTACGGGATCAGGCTCCGCGAGCAGCCGGCGGTTTGAGCGGATGGCCTCACCTTGGTCGAGCCATGACTTGGCGTCTCCCAGAATGCCGGCGTGAGGCGCAAGACGTTCGAGCGTTTGCCAGGCAGGCAATCGCTTGGCGACCAGATCGCGCGTCTTTTTCCACGCTCCTATCCGGGTTTTCAGATCATCGCACCTTGGCGCGCAGCTTTGCAAGACGATCATTGCCACCGAGTTTCTCAATATCCTCGACGTCGGTCAGACTGGGACGCGCGGGCAGGGGCGGATCGCCGCCGGCCTTCTCGGTGAGCCGTTTGAACGCGGCAAAGAACTCAGGAGCTTTCGCGTCAACTTCCGCCGGCTTGCTCTGGATTTCAACCTCTTTATAGAGGCCAGCGAGAGCGAGGCGGTCCTGAAGTGAGAGCGTGACGGTCTCGACGCGGAACTCCGATTTGGAGATTTTGTTCTGATCGAGCTGGCCTGCCGGCACCGTGACGCCATTGAGCGTCGCTCTGACGTGCTGGCTGCGATGGAGCGCGATCAGTGCAGGCATCCACTGCATCACGAGGCCAGCCGTATGGTGAGCGCTCCAGATCCTTGCGCACCTCGGCACCCATCTTGCCAGAACCAATGGTTGCAAGGACTTGCTTGCAGACAGGGTGCTGTTCGATCGGACCTTGATACCCAAGCGGAGAGAAAGGCTGGTCGGCACCATCACGTGCGCGTCTAAGCGCGCCTTCCCAAGCAGAACTGGAAAAATCCGCCTCCTTGAAACCGGGGGAACAGACGTGCAAGCGAAGCATCTGCGCCAGCCCGTAATTTCTCCTCCAGCGTGAGTTGTAGCAGTTCGTTGCCGCCGCCCTGAAAAACTTTTGCGCCCGAAACAATTTCGGCCACCAGAGCTTCACGCTGGCGCTTTCGCAGCCTTGGTAACGGCTCTCCATGCTCTGCCGTGCCAGCTGAGCCGGGCTATCAGGTGCGGGTACACCTTTGGCATTCAGTGTTTGCTCGGCAGCCTGCTCCGTAGCGATGGCGTTCAGCAGTTCGTCGCGGGACTTGCGTGGAATGAAAACGCAAAGAACGGGACTTGAAACGCCCGCTGTCCGCGCGGCGTTCAAGACTTCCTTTTCCGAAATCGAAAATCCATCACGAAGCCAGATCGGGATAGATTCACCATCGGAAGTTGGCGGTTCCGGTCGTCGATGGGTCACGAGATTGCGAGGCAACTTTCGGAGCACCCTGAAGCACCTTGACCTTCGAAACGATCTGCGCCACTTCGGCTGCAAGATATTGGTCGCGACGTTCGTCAAAGAAAGCGGTGTCGCTCTTGAGCTTTACCTCGCGCCGGCGGAAATCCTCGTCCCAATTGCGGCCTTCCTCCGTCTGGATACGGAACTCCTCGCCCACGCGCATCAAGCACGCCCTCATCGGTGAGTTGTTCGAGAAAGCGTGCCCACCTCAGCGCGGAGCTTGCCGTTATCGGCCTCTAGATCGTCCACCATCAGGTCGGCGATGTGTTCCTTCGTAGCGCGGACGTGAGTATCAGCGCCGACTCCCGCGGTAATTGACCGATCAAGAAGACCAGTCCGCAGATCCGCTGGCGCAGGCGATCTTCGGCTTTGCCGCTGCGGCCTAGGGCGACGATGCGTTCGTTGATCTCGCGGGGCAGCGCCCCGGTGGTGACCATTTCGGGAGCCAGCGCCTCGTAGAGATCGTCGCCGGGAATCAGCCGACTGAGAGGTTGCGGCGAAAGCCGAGCAAGGCAATCATGGATGATTCGCAATTGAGAGCGGAGCTGGCTTTGCGTGCCGGCCGTATCCACCTGGCGGAAACAGCGCTCCCAAAAGCGGCGGCGAACGGGCAAAAGCGGATAGTCTTCGACGATAATGGCCTTATCTTCTTGGCGCTCGCCGATTGTCGTGCCCTGAAGCTGACGTGAGATCTCACCCGCGTGCGTGTCGAGCATTTCAGTAATCGAGTTCTTGGCCGTTTCGCTGCTTGCGCAAAAGGACTTTGCGGGTGACTGCTTCAACATCCGTATCCGAGAGCTGAATTCGAATCGTGAAACGATCAAGCAGCTTATGTCAGCAGCTTCACGCCAGTGAGGGCAGACTGGCCAGCGGCGACTAGCATCACCTGGCTATCGAGCTGTTTGCATATGGCCTCCGCGATTTCGGTGATCAGCGTTGAGCGGGTTTCAGAATCTCCGATGTACTGCTGCGTCTCATCGAGGATCAGCAGCGTGCAAGGGATCTGGCCGTCTTTCCCGGCTCGTCGAAGCACCCGCTTGAACGCCTGCAGAAACTCCTCAGTCGTGAGATCAGTGGTGCGTAGCGGGAACTGTGCTTTCAGAAGTTCTTTGGCGGCTGCATCGCTGGTCGCGAAATCGGGATCAGCAGCGCGAAGAGCTTTCGCGATCAGCGGACTGACATAGAGATTGTTGAGCTCCTGCATCCAAGTCTTGCCGGCAGTTCAACGGCTGCTTTGACTTTTGGGAGCAGCCCGCGCTCTTCGAGCCACAATTGAAACTGCGCTTGAGGATATTGCGTCGGAAGACCGCAGGCCCGCAACAGAATGCTCAAGCACACTCAACCGGACGTTCTCAGTTGTGCCGGCAGGCAGAGTGCCGGCAGCGGCCAGCAAGCCGCCGGAGCGTTTACCAGCCACATCAAGCTCGCGCAGCAGGTCGCGCACTTCTTCCGGTAGCTCAGGAACAAGGCTGCGCGCGCTCGCTCCGTCGGGAAGCCGGGTATCCATCCACAGATGAGCGAGCATCTTGAGCAGATGCGACTTGCCGCTTCCGAAGAAGCCGCTCACCCAGGCGGCCTTTTGATTCGCCTGGCTGCGGTTGGCCAAGTACGACGAGAGAATCTTGATCATGCCTTCGGCGTACTGGCCCTCGCAAACGAACGTGGAAAGCTCGCCGCGCAGCTCAGCTAGGACGTGCTCATCAGCAAGTTCGTTTGTGATGCGCGCCTGACCGTTGTTGACCAACCCTTCTTTCGCCGGATCACGCAACAAAGTGTCGCGAATGAGTGTGGGCATTAGTAACCTCCGTGGGAATGGACGGTGATGGGGACAGCTAAGTAGTTCCAACCATCGCGAGCATCGAGCAGCCGGTAGTTGTTTTGGTCATACACACCCGGGAAAGAAGACGACCAGTCGGCCGCGAATGTAGGGTTCGATCAGCTTGAGAATGCGGGAAGCGCGCGTGAAGCCGAACAAAGCACCGACGCCAAAGATCGCAACCACAGACGTTCTCGTGGCCTCTGGTTTTTCCAGCGTTTCGCGAATCCGGGCAGCCACGTATTCAGCGAATTCGGAATCGAGCTTGAGTTGCAGATCGTCAGGCGATTCAAAGTAGGCCTCGCGGTATTCCTCGGCGGCCATCCATCGAGCAAAACAATCCCTGACGTTCATCTCGAACCACTCGTGTCCCGTTTCGCGCGTGGCCAACTCGAAGAGTTGCTTGCGGCCTAGAACGCGCGCTCCAGATCCTTGTCGTAAATCACGACAATGACCCGTTGTGCGCCGGCTACAGTCTGCTGCCAGGGAAGGCTAATGTGCTGGCGGTATTTCTCGACGAGTTGTTCTATACGTCCCATAGCCTTACCTCATTTGCGATGCTACCGAATAAGCCGGATCGAGCCGATCAAGATGAAGGTCGATCACATCTCCAGCTATCCGAAGATCCAGAAGCATCAGACGCTTGGCCGCAGTCGCCAGTTCGAGCGCAGCGGAGACTGAACAGTCGAGCACCTTAATCCATCCAGAACTGAGGCTCTCTTTCACGGCCAGGCCAGCGGCGTGAGCAAGGTACAGAGCCAAAGCAACGGCCGCCGGCGTTGGGTGAACCTTATGCCGAAACTTGAACGTGCGACCTTGCAAATGCCCCGATTGTGACCAGGAACTGGCGGCATTTCGGACAACTTTACTCAGCGTTGACTCGTTGAAACGGTCTCCCACTGCCTTTGCCAGCGCCTCGCGCATAGCTGCACGTTGGAACTCGGCCCCTTCTGGAAGACTGATAATCACGTCGGCTGTAGCCAACAGTAGCGGATCGCGCGCGAGGCTTGCCAAGAACGCCACTCTGCGGCCGACTTTCTTTGTCAAGGTCCCACAGGCGGCGAAGAATGCGAAAGATCGGAACTTGCGGGTCCAGCGCGTAGAGTTCTCGAAGCCGTTGGAAATGTCAGCCGCCGCGTGGAAACGGTTTGCTTCCCAAGGCAGTTTTCTTCGACGATGGCAGCGGCATAATCCGCAGCTCTTGCCGTTCGTGGGGACCGCAGGCAAATGTCGCGGTCAGCTCCTCCAGCATGATCGTGCGGCTGGTGTGCGTACCGATGTGACCGAAACGGAAACCCGCAGCGATGGCTGCACGGCGGTCTCTAGTCGCCGGAAAAAATGTAAGATTCGATTCAGCCATTGGCTTCACACACCTGTCTTGCTCGTCTTTATCGCGCCAAGATGCTGATCAAGCCCCTCAACCTGCTTCTTCAGCGCCTCCTGCATCTTTCCAGCGCGGTCGGCGATCTTGTCACCGTTGCCCCTGATGGTTTCCGCCCATGTCTTGATTTGCGCCAGGTTCTCAATCTGTTTCTCAATTGAGCGCGCCGCCAGCTCAATAGTAAAGTGTCCGATTCGGCACTCTCGTGAGTTTCCCGAATTACGAGAGTCGCGCCACGCTCAGAGCGGCCTTAACGTAAAGGTCACTTATGGCATCATCGGGTTCCCACACGGACCACGAGGTTGTTGCCATACCTGAGAAACGGCTCAGCCGCATCTGGCGCAGCATCCCTGGCGAATACGAAGAACACCGACCTGGGCCTGTCTGTTCTTCCGAGCCTGATCCAGCTCTTTGAGCGCAGCGCTAAGGTCGTAACTCTTATTTGTTTTTGCTTCCCACACGATACGAGCACCTGGAGCTGCCGTGTCCGCGCCAAGAATCGTGACGAAATCGCCGATCTTGCAATGAGAGATCGCACCGCATGTCGTGCCCGTAGCCTCATACACGTCATTCAGTCGCGCCGCCTCCATCGCCAACAGTTCACCCAAGCGATCCTCGAAGGTGAGCCCATGCAGCGTGGATTTTGAGGCGGTTTCACGCTGTGTCTGGACTTTTGTGAGCGCCTCCCGAACTTCCTTTTGAAAGTCGGCGTTGTTCTTCACCAGCGTGTCGATTGTCGACTGGAGTTCGCGTTTCAGCCGCGACAACGGGGAGTGTTCATCGTCCAAGGTCAAGCTCTTACCGATCAGTCCTTCTGCGTCTTCCACTTTCTTCACCAATCGCGAGAGTGCGGAGTCAGCTTTATCAGTGAGAACTCGTCGCCAGTTCATCCACAAGCGTCCTCACGTCGCCCGTGAGTTGACCGTTGTTCTTGTCACCTTTCGAAGAAGCCGCGAAAGGGCAGATTCGTCGTTGTCGAGAGAAAATTCCCGCACGATGCAGGTGCGCTGGTCATCAAGTACCTCGTGCAACATGGACTCGATGCGCATCTTTAGCCCTTCAGCCTCATCGGGATCGAGTAACTGCAACAGGGGATCTAAATGCTGATCGAGCGTCTTGGCCAGGGTCGAACTATCCGGGCCAACATGCTGCCGTAGGAACCGCTCCAAGTCGCCATCCTGCTTCAGCAGAGATTCGAGCCTGCGAGGAAGTTCCCCGGAAGCGGGATCAAAAAACTGGCGCAGAGCGCTGGTGGGACCTCGTCGGTGATTTCTCCGCCGCGTTCTCGAAAGAGACTCTCGAGATCGTGTACGATCTTTTGGCCTGCATCCGTGACGACAAAGGCATCCATTTCGCCGCGAGCTTGCCTGAGAGCGAGGAACACCGAGGCGTAGTCCGCTGAGCGCATATCGTTCGCGGTCCGCCCCCGGCGAACACTTCTGGAGATCTGCAATGACTTCAGGATCAGATACAGTCAAGTCGAGAGCAATGGTGTGAATGACGGCGGGGAGGGTGTCAGGCGCGATTGCTATCGAATGCATTGACGTGCTCACCGGAACCTCCTATTTTAGATAGCCGGCAAGTTTGCCGGCACACAATCTCAAAGCGATGAAAGTTTATACCTCCACGGCAAGAAGCATGTCAATGGATTTTTAAACCATGCCGGCTAACTTGCCGGCAAGCAATTAAATTCGTGAATTAAAAAGGGAATTTGCTCCTAACCACCAAGCGCCAAAATGCTCCGGGACTGGATCGAACGGGATACGTTTGTCTGAGCCGGGCCGATTTCATTGTGACGCTGAATCCCAAGGATTTCCCGCAACAACTCTTATGCGCCCATGTGATTGTACCGGGCAAAAGCATTCCGACAACTGCGCGCCGGAGGCCGCCCCCAACGTCTTAGAAAAACCGTAGCTCAGCCCTTGATTCATTGCTCCAAGCGCGATGCTAGTTTCCTTGGCCGGCACTCCGCGAGTAATCCCTCAGCTTCTTGGACTTCTACGTTTCTTAGTCGTAGATTGCGTGGTCGTCCATTTATATTGACCACTCCAGAGAGGTAGATTTACGTTCAGCTCTCCAGATAATCCAGAAACGAATCCACCACTTCCGCGCCGACGTTGTTGGCCAGTCTTACGGCCATATTTTCCACGTTATGCATCATCCCTTCCAGGTAATCCCGCGAATCGGAAATGCTCACCACGCCGATGGTGGCCCGTTGCCATAGATCGGTGACTTCGATTTCCGCGACTGAGATATTGAAGGAATTGCGCAGCCGGTCTTTGATGCTGCGTACAGCCTGGCGCTTGTCTTTGAGCGAATGGGCGGCTTCGATGCGCAGTTCCAGGCTGAGGTAAGCAATAGGCATGTGACTGAACTATAATCGCAAAGTTGTGAGATCCGGAATAGCTTGATGAACTGGCTGTCCGACATTTTCCGTAAAAAGCCGAGTGAGCATGACCGTAGAGCTGCTCTGGTCGCCAACGCCATGCGCAGGTTCAACCATCCGGCAAACCTTCCTCTATTTGAGTTTTTTAGTGGATACAAATCAGCGGAGTCAGGACGATCAGGCGTTCATCCGGAACTGGCCGAGATCTTTGAAACGATTGCAAAGAATAACAAACTGCCCACTGAGATCGTAATGGGCGCTATGGTGATAACGGCGCCGAACGCCCTTGTCATAGCATGGACAGTCGGCACAACTTACATTCATGTGAAGCTGCAAAAGCAACATCACGATGCCGCTCGACGCGACGGTGGCATTCTCGATGCCAGTTATGGAGCAGATTGGTTTGGATTTTCAGCCTGGAGCCGCGGGCGCACATTCGTTGAGAAGCTGCGGCAGTGGGTACAAACCAGCTATGAGGATGCCAGCCGCTGATTGCCAAACGCCAGTGAAAGTAAGTGAGTAATCGGACGGATTACTCAGACCAATTACCCACTTACTGAATTACCCAATTACCCAGCGTTTTACGCAACTCCGATTTCAGCAGCGATTTTCTCGGTGGCAAAGGCCTCGATGATGTCGCCCTTCTTCAGATCGCTGAAATTGGAGATGCCGATGCCGCACTCCATTCCGTTGCGCACCTCGCTGGCGTCGTCTTTGAAACGCCGCAGCGAACTGACCTTGCCTTTGTAAACCTGCACGTTATCGCGCAGCAGGCGGACATCGGAATCGCGCTTGATGATTCCATCGAGCACTGAGCAACCGGCGATGGTGCCCACTTTGGGGACTCTGAAGATCTCCCTGACTTCCGCGCGGCCCAGATAGGTCTCGCGGATAATCGGCTCCAGCAGTCCGGCCATGGCTTTCTTGATCTCATCCTGCAACTCGTAAATGATCGAGTGCAGGCGGATATCCACTTTTTCCTGTTCGGCCAGTTCCTGTGCCTTGCGTTCCGGACGCACATTGAATCCGATCACCACGGCATTCGAGGCTGAAGCCAGCAGAATGTCGTTCTCGGTAATGGCGCCCACGCCGCTGTGCAGGATCTTGATCTTCACCTTTTCGGTGGAGAGCTTGCTCAGCGTGTCAGACAGCACTTCCGCCGAACCACCCACATCCGCTTTCAGGATGATCGGCAGCTCTTTGGTTCCGGCCGTCTTGATCTGTTCCGCAAAGCCTTCCAGTGACAGGCGGCTCGACTTGGCCAGCGTGGCCTCGCGGGCTTTCTGCTCGCGGTACTCAGACACCTGGCGGGCCTTTTCGCGTTCAGCCACAACCAGCAACTGGTCGCCAGCCTGCGGCAGCCCTTCCAGTCCCAGCACCTCGACCGGCGTAGACGGCGGAGCTTCTTCCACCACATGGCCGCGATCGTCGAACATGGCGCGGACCTTTCCGAAAGTATTGCCGACGATGAAGTTATCACCAATGCGCAGTGTGCCGTTCTGTACCAGCACGGTCGCCACTGAGCCGCGCCCGCGGTCAACTTTTGCTTCCACCACAGCGCCGGATGCCGAACGCTCAGGATTGGCTTTCAGATCTTGAATATCAGCAACCAGGCAGATCATCTCCATCAGCAGGTTCAGATTGGTGTGCTGCTTGGCAGAAACGTCAACGAACACCGTGCTGCCGCCCCACTCTTCCGGCATCAGCCCGCGATCGGCGAGTTGCTTCTTCACACGATCAGGCAGCGCGCCCGGCTTATCAATCTTGTTCACCGCAACAATGATCGGCACCTTGGCGGCCTGGGCGTGGTCCATGGCTTCGAGCGTCTGCGGCATTACGCCGTCGTCCGCCGCCACCACCAGCACCACGATATCGGTCACCTTGGCTCCGCGAGCACGCATGCGGGTAAACGCTTCGTGACCGGGAGTATCAAGGAACACGATCTGCCGTCCGAAGGCCGGCGAGTCTTCTTTCGTGACTCTTACTTTGTAAGCGCCAATGTGCTGCGTGATTCCGCCGGCTTCGCCGCCTGCCACATCGGTTTCGCGAATGGCGTCGAGCAGCGAAGTCTTGCCGTGGTCTACGTGGCCCATGATGGTCACAACCGGAGGACGCGTGACCGCCGTAGCAGCCGCATCCACAGCGGTAGTCATTCCCGCCATTTCTTTCGCAGCCTGCTCTTCAAAGCTGATCACTTCTACGTCCGCGCCGAAGTGGCGGGCCATGTCCCTGGCCAGTTCAAAGTCCAGAGTCTGGTTCACCGTGGCCATAGCACCCTTCATCAGAAGGCGCGCAATCAAGTCCTTCGCGCGAATGCCCAGCTTTTCCGCCAGGTCTTTTACGCTTACACCTTCCGCAATCACGATGCTGCGGCTAATCGGCTGCGGTTCGTTCGAAAGCGACAGCCGGGGCGGTGGCGTAAAGCCCTTCATCGGCCCTTCTTTTGGACCGTGAGTGTAACGTTGTCCCGGACGGCGTCCAGGAGCAGTACGACCTGCGGGCTTGCCTGGAGTGGAAGGCGGTATGCCTCCCGCACCTACGCCCATTCCCGGGCGTGGCGGATATCCAGTGCGCGCGCCGCTCGTCGGGTGTGGACCGCGGCGCTGGTCGCCCGGCCTTCCGCCAAATTGCGGGCGTCCACCGGGCCCTGTAGGCCGGGGGCTGCCCGGACGCGAATCCTGGCGCTGATAAATCGGTCTTCCCGGAACAACACGGCCACCCTGTGGCGCTCCCGATCCCTGCATGGGACGTCCACCCTGGCCGCCTTGCATCGGCCTTCCACCCGGTCCGCCTTGCATCGGTCTTCCACCCGGCCCGCCCTGCATAGGACGCGAGGGAGTTGGCGGCGGCGCTGTTCGCTGCGGCGGCGCAGGCGCCAGATACACTGGACGCGGCCCGGTCTGCGGCGTAATCATGCGCCGCTGCGGAACAATGGGCTGCTGCGATGGCGGCTTCACCACCACTGCCGGCGGCTCTGCCGTGGCGCTCGGCGGCGGCGCTGCCGGAGGCTTGGGCGCGGATACTGGCGGCGCAACCGTGGCCGTCTCTACTGGAGCCTGGGCCGGTGGCTGCGCCGGCGGAGGAGCCACTACAACTGCCGGAGGTGCTGCTGGTTTTTCAGCGGCCGGAGGATTCTGCGATGGAGGCGGCGCTGGTTTTTCGACCGGCGGAATAACGACAGCAGTCTTCTCTGCCGGCGGAACAACGGTAGCAACTGGCATTTGTGGCCTGATAAATCTGGGTTTTTCCTGCACCGGCGGCTGGACCGCGACAGGAGGAGCGGGTGGCTGGGGTTTCGGAGGGGTGACCACTGCAGGCGCAGTCACGACCGGACGGGGAGGCGGTGCCGGGTGCTGCTGTTGCTGCTCGCGTTCACGAAGCAGCCGTGCTACATCGCCGGGCTTGGATATCTTGGAAAGATCAATTTTGGGCTTGATCTCAGAGGCAGAGGACTTTTCCCGTGCACCGGAAGCTCCGCTTTTGGCGGCAAAATGCCGCCGGATCTTCTCAGCCTCGTCCGCCTCAACAGAGCTTGAGTGAGTCTTCTTTTCGGTTATGCCACATTCTTGTAATACGTCCAGGATAGCTTTACTCTTCACTTCGAGCTCCCTGGCTAGATCATTGATTCGAATTTTCATCCGCTCTGTGTTTCCTCCCAGCAATCCATTTAAGCGATCATGCTGACCTCACGGTTATAAAATCGCAGGCGCTCATTCTCGCAGCGCCAGCCCCGTACGCCTTGCTCAATACCATCACGTTACGATTCTTTGCCGGTATGCGTTTCCGGCTCTGTAATCTCTGCTTCGTCGGGGGATTGCACCCCGGCTGTCTCTTGTTCCGCAGCAGCGGCCTGTTCACCCTCTGCGCTGCTCTCGTTTGTGCCTGCTTCTACGCCTGCACTGTCTGCGGATCCCGAGCCATTTGCGGTGGCAGCTTCAGCGGAGGGCCCTGCGCTTGCTTCCTGACTTCCAGCAGCCTGCTCCGCCTCATCTGTGGCTGCGGGTTCTGTGGCTGCGGGCTGCCCGGCATCCAGCGACGAGAAGTAATTATTCACGGCAATACTGATTTTTTCCACCGTCTTGGGGCCTACGCCCGGCACTTCTTCAAGCTGCTCCGGAGTCATATCCGCCAACTGCTCAACCGTGGTGATGCCTGCTTCATTCAGCTTTTCGATCAGGGTTTCACCGAGATCAGGCACCCGGTCAAGCGGGGTGGAAGCCACGGTAGTGAGCGAAGCCATCTGCTGCTCCACTTCCTGGCGCTTCTCTTCTTCGCTCTTGATGTCAATCTTCCAGCCCAGCAGCTTGGCTGCCAGCCGCACGTTCTGTCCTTTCTTGCCAATGGCAAGAGAAAGCTGGCTGTCATCTACCACCACTTCCAGGTGCTTGTCGCCGGTATCGAGCACGGTTACGCGGCTCACCTTGGCCGGTTGCAATGCTTTCTCAGCAAAGGTTGCCGGATCTTCGTGGTACTCGATAATGTCAATCTTCTCGCCGCGCAGTTCACGAATAATGGACTGCACGCGCATACCCTTCATGCCTACGCATGCGCCCACCGCGTCCACGTCTTTGTCTTTCGACATTACGGCAATCTTGGTGCGCTCGCCCGCTTCACGCGCGATGGCCCTGATCTGCACCGTGCCGTCATAGATTTCCGGCACTTCCGTCTGGAACAGGTTCTGCACCAGTTCAGGCGCGGCCCGCGAAACAATCACCGCCGGCCCTTTGGAGTTCTTGTCTACCCGGCTGAGCACCACGCGAACCCGCTCGCCCATGGCGAACGATTCCAGGCGTGATTGCTCTTTCCTGGGCATGCGAGCTTCGGCCTTACCAATATCGAAAATCACTTCCGGGCCTTCCACGCGCTTTACGGTGGCATTCAGAATCTCGCCTACACGGCCGATATATTCCTTATAGACCGTCTCGCGCTCGGCTTCCCGCACCTTCTGGAAGATGATCTGCTTGGCAATCTGCGCGGAGATGCGTCCCAGCCCTTCGGTTGACTTCAGGAACCGGACTTCGCCGCCGATCTCAGCGTTTTCGTCAATCTGCTTTGCCTCTTCCAATGAAATCTCAAGCTGCGGATCGGCAATATCATCTTCAGAAGCCAGAATGCTTTTCACTGCATATACACGGATCAAGCCGCTGTCCTTGTCGAGTTCGGCCTTCAGATTTTCCTGGCTTTTATCTTTCTTGCGAGTAGCTGCAACAATGGCGTCTTCCACCGCGCCTATCACAATCTGCGGATCAATTCCCTTTTCGCGGCTCAGCGCGTCAATTACGTTGTAAAGCTCACTCGCCATATATTTCCTATATATAAAATCTGTGCGGCCCAACCCTGACTAAATTTCCGGCACCACATTGGCCTTCTCAACATTGGCCAGTTCAATCTCAACCTTCTGTCCCGGCGGCGCGTGTCCAGGCTTGGGCTTCTTTTTTCCGCTGGTAATTTCCAGCGAAAGCCGTCCATCGTTCAACCCTTCCAGCCGTCCTTCAAAATGGCGGTTGCCATTGATCGGCTCGCGCGTCATTACCTTGATGCGGCTGCCGGTAAACCGCGTGTAGTCCTGCGGACGAAGCAGCTTGCGATCCAGCCCCGGCGATGAAACTTCCAGCGTGTAAGTACCGCCTGGCACTGCATCTTCCACATCCAGAATCGTCGAGACTTCACGGCTCACATTAGCGCAATCTTCGTGAGTCACTCCTTCAGGCTTGTCAATCGTGATCTTCAGGGTGCGGGCCTTTCCGCCACCCTTCAACTCCACTTCGACAACTTCCACTCCGTGCGTAGCGCCAACGCGTTCAGCAATATCACGAATTTTGCCTTCATCTGCTGCCATTGTGTGCGCTGGCGAACCTGTGAGCCCGCCGCCCAAATCCTGTACCGAAGGCAAACCCCTTCGAAACAATGGTTCGGCCTACCACTGAAACTTTCAGATGATCTATGCCGTCCAGAAACCAATCTCTTGCCGGATTGGGAGCGAAGCGCCCAAAAATAAAGTGGGCCTCTCGCCCACTGGTACGCTTGCCAACGGATTTGGGACTGCAAACCCACTCCAGACCTACAAAGGGCCGGAGCCGAAACCAGTTACAACACCTAATAATACGCCTAAGAGCAGTACTTAGCAATCACTACGGCGCCCTAAGCTGACGCCTCCAAAATAAAGTGCCTCAGCGAAGCAGCAGATAATTATAAGCAACTCTGTTCTTCCTACTATGGAATTAGATGCATAGCCAGAGCTAAAAGACACAAAATGAAAGGCGCAGAGCCTGAGTTCTGTGGTATGCTCTTGCTTCTGATTTCCCCAGTCAGAAATGGGCTGAACAGCGTAAGAATTCAGCCGGCAGCATCAAAGCACGACATTAATTACCCAGATTTCAGTGGCCGGTCATCCATTACAGGATTTTTAAGGCTGGGTCACGCGTTTTTCTCCAACGATTCGGAGAGCTGCGCACCCGATTTTTTATCCGCGGGTGAGCAAAACGAGGGTGTCCTTCCGGGCACAGGCCGTTGCTGGTGCGGCGGCCTGCCCCTCGCTCAGTCTTCATCCTAAAAAATTGCCTGTTCCCAGTGCTATGATTTCCCGCACGGGGAGGCTTGTATGCTCAAAGGCTTTCGGCAGTTCATCATGCGCGGCAATGTCATTGACCTGGCCGTCGCAGTCGTTATCGGCGCTGCTTTCGGAGCGGTGGTGACTTCTTTTGTGACCAACATTCTCACTCCATTCATTGCAGCCATCGCAGGTAAACCTGATTTTTCCGCCTTCAACTTCACCGTCAATGGCGCGGTCATCGCCTACGGACTCTTTCTGAATGCCTTGATCAGCTTCCTGCTGATTGCCCTGGCCATCTACTTCTTCATGATTGCACCCATGAATGCATGGAAAGCCCGCGCGGCGCGCAACGCCGTGCCCGCAGACCCAACCAGCAAGAAATGTCCTGAATGCCTGAGCGAAGTTCCCATTGCGGCGCGCCGTTGCGCCTTCTGCACCAGCATCATCGCCACTCAAACGCAGTTCACTCCGGGGAACGCATAGACAGACAGGCTGCAATCCTGCGCAGCAGATGCAAACATCAAGCGTCAAAGGTTCTGAGATGGACTGGTTTGGACTCATTCCGCTGGCAACGATGCTTTATCTTGTGCGCAGGTGGATCTTCAACCGTTTGCGGCAGGCGAACCGCAAACGCCAGGCCGGGAACTGGCCCGCAACACCAGCCACCATCAATGGGGCGTATGCGCTGGCTTCCAACCGCCAAAGCGGCGCTTCTGGCCCGGTAGGGTTCCTGCCGGTCATTCAATATTCCTATTCCGTGAACAACGAATTCTATTCCGGATCATTCAATCTGGCCGTGTACGAGCCTTCGCAAGAGTCAGCCCAGGACACCGGGAAAAAGTGGATGGGACAAAAAATCCTGGTGCGCTACGATCCGAGGCGGCCGGAAAGCTCCATTTATATGGAAGCAGATGGAGCACCGAGAGGAACCCGTCTCTTCGCCGATTCCACCGATGATCGTGGATTCATTGATCTGTCTTTAAATCAATAGCAAATCAATAGCGCTGAAAACAAAAGAGCAGTTAACGGAGCCCCGGAGCATAGCCCGGAGCATAGGAAAGACCTATGCTTTTCCTCGGCACCCGTGAACGTATTTACCTCAACGGGTCATTGCCTAAATGAGCTCAGGCGACAGGCGGTGCAGCGCGCACATCTATGTGACTAGTGGAGGGAACGATGAAGTTTGCCGCGATTGCCATCCTGCTGCTTATAAGTGCTTTCGGTGTTGCCCAAAGCAACGACAAAGACAGCTCCGCCAAGAACGATCCATGGGCCGGCACCTATAAGCTCGACACCAGCAAATCGAAATTCCATGAGCCCGCGCCAAAAGACGAGAGCGTCCAATTGACCACCGGCGATGGGACCACGATCAAATACACCATCAGCGGCACCGCACGCGACGGCAAATCATTCACCGAAAGCTTTGATGGCAAAGCAGACGACAATCCTTATCCCGTCATGCTCGACGGACAGGAATCCGGAAAGATCAGCTACCACCGCGATTCCGACCACCAGTACACGGCCAAAGCCACCATGGCCGATGGTTCCCAGACTGATGGCACCGTGACCCTGTCCAATGACCGCAAGACCATTACGGTAAAGTCGCACATAAAAGACAAGAATGGCGAATACGACCAGACAGCGGTCTACAACCGGCAATAAACACCTTTTCACCGCAGAGAACGCAGGGAGCGCAGAGTCGGTGATGGGTTCTGACGGTTGGCAGCTCAAGAAAGGGTCCGGCCTCAAAAGGGCAACCTCGTGAGAATGCCTTGAAGCCGTAACGTAAAGGACGCATAACGTGGACTCTTCGACTTCGCGACAACAGCAGGCGCTCGCTCAGAGTGACAGAGGATTTTCTTCTTGGTGAACCTGGATGTTCCTTCTTCCCGCCAGCCGCGGGCCTGAAGGATGACAGCCGCTTTCTTTGAATGAAGGCGCGTTGAGTGCTTCGTTGGTGGCTTTGTTCTGTACGAAGAAAGCAATCATCCACTCTGCGCTCTCTGCGTACTCTGCGGTGAAGGTTTGTTTAGCCTCTCCACCGCCAGCAATTTTGGCAATTCTTAGAGGCGGGTTTATCCTTACCTTTATGCGCAGGATACTTCTTGCTGTTCTGATGCTTATGACTATCTCTTTCGCCCAGGAAACCACTACCACCGCTCCCGGACTTGATGAGTTACAAAAAATGGCGGTCCGCTTCGCACCCACGCCCCTGCAAGTGGATACCTCCGCGCTTTCCGCCGGAGACAAAAAAGCGCTGGTCAAGCTGGTGCAAGCCGCCCGCATCGTGAACCACCTCTTCATGAACCAGTTCTGGAGCGGCGATGTCGCGCTCTACGAAAAGCTTCAGCGCGATTATTCCGCGCTGGGCAAGGCCCGTTTGCATTATTTCTGGATCAACAAAGGCCCATGGTCTGAGATTGATGAGCACAAGGCATTCCTGCCCGATGTCCCTGCCAAGAAACCTGCGGGCGCGAACTTCTACCCCGAGGACATGAGCAAAGACGAATTTGAGAGCTGGGTGAAAACACTTTCTGCCGAAGATAAGGCTGAGGCCGAAGGGTTCTTCTCTGTTATCCGCCGTGACGCGAATCGCAAGCTGAAGCTTGTTCCTTATAGCCAGGAATACAAGACTGATCTCGATCTGGCCGGAAGATTATTGCGCGAAGCCGCCACGCTGACCGATAACGCCAGCCTCAAGAAATTTCTCACCACTCGCGCCGATGCTTTCAGTTCCAACAATTACTACGAAAGCGACATGGCATGGATGGACCTGGATGCGCCCGTAGATGTGACCTTTGGCCCTTACGAGACGTACAACGACGAAATCTTCGGCTACAAGGCGGCCTTCGAAGCCTACATCAACATCCGCGACGATCAGGAGACCGCCAAACTCAGCTTCTTCGGCCAGCATCTTCAGGAAATCGAAAACAATTTGCCGGAAGACCCGCAGTATCGCAATGCCAAGCTGGGAGCGCTGGCGCCTATCCGCGTGGTAAACGAAGTATTCGGCGCGGGCGACGGCAATCACGGGGTGCAGACCGCTGCCTATAACCTGCCGAATGACGATAAAGTCGTGCAGCAGAAAGGCAGCAAGCGCGTGATGCTCAAGAACGTGCAGCAGGCCAAGTTCAAGGCCACGCTGCTGCCCATTTCCAAAGTGGTGCTTCAGCCTGGCGCGCAGAAAGACGTGAACTTCGATCTGTTCTTCACCCACATCGTGGCCCACGAGATTACCCACGGCCTCGGTCCGCACCAGATCAAAATCAACGGACGCGACACCAATCCCCGCCTCGAACTGAAAGACCTTTACAGCGCCATTGAAGAAGCCAAGGCCGACGTGACCGGGTTGTTCGCGCTGCAATTCCTGATGACCCAGACCGACAAAGGCGCCATCCAGTCGCCGCTGCCCATGGCGCTGACGCCGAACGGCAGCTCTACACTACGTATCTGGCATCGTCGTTCCGCACCCTGCGCTTCGGCCTTCAGGACGCGCACGCCAAAGGGATGGCCATGCAGTTCAACTACCTGCTCGATCGCGGCGCGTATGTGGCCAACTCCGATGGCACGTTCAGCGTGGACCTCGCAAAGTGAAAGATGCAGTCCGCGATCTCGATCACGATCTGCTGACGCTGGAAGCCAAAGGCGATTACGAAGGCGCCAAGAACATGCTGGGCAAGCTGAGCGTAATTCGCCCGGAAGTCAGGAAAGCCCTCGACCGGCTGAATTCCCTGCCCACAGACATCGAGCCAGTGTTTATAACCGCCGATTCACTCACCCGGAAAGCACCGGGCGAAGGCAGCGCAAGCGCCACCGGGAACGGCGGGAAGCAATCGAAGAAATAAACTCGAGCCAGATGAGGTGGACGCAGCGGGCCGAGGGCGACAGGTGAGAATGCTTTTCGGCAAATACCGGGTCGAATTCGCCGGCCCCGCATACCCCCTATCACTTTGGGGGCGTTTTCGCGCTACATCGCTACAACCCTTATCAATCGCGGTGAAAACCGCATTTTCGCTCCGCTACAAGTCCGCTACAAGTCCGCTACGAGTCCGCTACATCCAGTTGGAGTTGTAAAAAACAGGCACAGCTCCGCCTTTAGTGTTGCGTTTTAAATTTTCAAAGAACAAAAATCCATCCACCCCTGAGGGTGAAAACGCAGCCTAGCGAAGAAAAGAGCAGAATGCAAGCAATGGTGTCACTACGCCGCCACTACGGCACCACTACGCCGCCGTTGTGGTACCACTGCGCCGCCGCAAGATGTTTTCAACGAACGCCTGGCCAGACCAGAAGCAACTTGCGTTTTAGCACTGCCCTGCATTACCGCTTTTGAATGTGCTTCTCTTTGTTACTCCGCTCACGGGTCCGCTAATGAACGGGGTTGGCATTTGCAATCCTTCCTTAGAATGGTCTCATTGGTATTGACACATCAGTTAACGTACCTTATGATCACATTACACGGGAAAGGAGGGCGATCCAATAAATGAAAAATTCTGATGGTATATGTAGTTTAAAACGTGAGGTGGCTGAGGCTTAAGGCGCTAACGCTTTTAAGTCCTGGCGAGTAGGATTCGCACAAGGCCAATGACGCGCCTTCAGCCAATCCAAACAGTCATTCCGACAAACCCCGCAGATCATGCGGGGTTTGTTGTTTTTGGAGAAAGCTCTTACTGGCTCTTGGCTTTTAGCTTGATTATCGGTGCTCCAAGTTTGTCTTTTTCCCGCTGAACTCCTCTACTTTAATGTCGGCTTTCGTACATCCCACGAATCGATTCTGGCCAGCAGTGACGCTGGGACAGCAAGACCAGAGCTAAAAGCCAAGAGCCAAG
Organism: Terriglobia bacterium; assembly: GCA_963823745.1. Taxonomy (GTDB): domain Bacteria; phylum Acidobacteriota; class Terriglobia; order Terriglobales; family Acidobacteriaceae; genus Angelobacter. The sequence continues at coordinate 146,307 of CAWGMN010000015.1, read as the reverse complement.
AAGCTAAAAGCCGATTCCCTACAACACCTTTCCCTCCCCGCGAATCTGAACATCTTGCAAAGCCGGGTGGAAAGTCTGACACCGGGCACGGCAGCAGAGCTGGCCGCTGGAGTTGAATATGAATCGCGGATTGTTGGTCCTGGGAATATTGGGATTAGCCGTGGGAATGATCGCACTACGGCACATAGATATGAAACGCGCCGCCAACAAGATCTTGGACGAATGGAAAAATGCGGCGCTCGACGCGGCTTAATGCTACTGCCACTTACTTTATGCCGCCCCGGTGCGGGGCTCCCTATTCTTTTCCTGGCTTTTCCCAGGGCTTACGCCGCTGGGCTAACATATGCCGCCCCGTCTCGGGGCGGTTCTGTGAAAAGTGGTATTAGCCTAGAGCCTGTTTTAACAATCGTTCCTGTGCCCAGGGACAGCATTGCATGCCTGAGCAGAACGTCTTATTTAAATGCTTTGAACACTTTGGCGCGTTCTGGTTCTTCTTCTGAGACGATTTCGAGCAGGCCGGGGTTTGTGGAGTATGTTCTTTGCGGCAATCCAGGCCAGATTGAAAATCTCACCATCAAAAACCAAGTCAAAGAACTGCTTGATCTTGCCTGCGAGTCGCATGTGGTCTTGCCTTTCTGCGTAGAAACAGAGCCGAGTGTGAGATGAAGCTTCGTGGCTCAGAGTTGTGCCTTTTCATTACCGCATCCGCAAAATTCAGATAGGGAGATTGGCCCGGCAGGTCAAGACTGTAAGCCATTGAAAGGAAAGCAGTCTCGGAACCTGAGCAGCTTCAGCTACTCGCAATCAGGAAGGTTCGGACCCAACCCTGCCACGAGCAGCTCTGGATTTCGACAAAACGCGATACGTGTAGGGCGTAAATGTAGCGATCAATGTCTGCACAAAGATGGCTCCCATCATGTCCAGCAATACGTCCAGAGGACTTGATGTGCGCGAAGGCACGAAGCTCTGGTGAAACTCATCGGAACTCGCGGCCGCAAGCGTCAAGGCCAGCGCCAGTCCCGCCCACTTGAAAGTCCATGGGGCGCGGCTGGGAAAAGTAGCTCGCCACGAACGGTAGCTCAGAAAACTCAGGAATCCGTAAGCGGTGAAGTGCGCAGTCTTGCGGATAAAGAAATGGATCAGATCGAACAGCTCAATGCTGATAGAAGGATAGATCCAATGAAGAATTTTCCAGGTAAGCGAACCGGTGTGCCTGGCCGAAAACACATCGGTGGAAAAGCAGGCAATCATGGCCAGCCACAGCAGGGTGGGAATCCAGGCGATGATCCGGTTTCTGCGTGTTGTGCTGGTTTCTGGAACCGCTGTGGTCGCCAACCTTCTTATTCCAGTCTGTAGTTGGGAGCTTCACGCGTGATGATCACATCATGCACGTGGCTCTCGCGCAATCCGGCGCCGCTGATGCGGATAAAGCGCGCCTTCTGCTGAAGTTCGGCAATGGTGCGGGTGCCGCAATAGCCCATGCCGGAGCGCAGTCCGCCCACCAATTGATAGATCATCGCCGCCAGTGTCCCGCGATAGGGCACCCGGCCTTCGATGCCTTCGGGAACCATCTTGCCCAGGCGGTTAGCGTTGCGTTCGCTGGCATCCATGGTGTTGTCAGTGGACGAATCGTCGGCGCTCTGGGCATAGCGTTCGCCGCCCCCGACTGCCATGGCGGCCAGCGATCCCATGCCGCGATACGACTTGAACGAGCGGCCCTGGTAAAGAATGGTCTCGCCCGGGCTTTCATCAGTGCCGGCAAACAGCGAGCCGACCATTACGACGCTTGCGCCTGCGGCAATGGCCTTGGAGACGTCGCCGGAATACTTGATGCCGCCATCGGCAATCACCGGCACGCTGGCATCGCGGCAGGCCCGCGCGGCTTCGGCAATGGCAGTAATTTGCGGAACACCGGCGCCGGTAACAATGCGCGTAGTGCAGATCGAGCCTGGTCCGATGCCGACTTTCACCGCATCCGCGCCGGCTTTGACCAGCGCGCACGCGCCTTCATGCGTGCCCACGTTGCCGGCCAGCAGATCAATTTCCGGCAGTTTCGACTTGATGATCTTGATGGCTTCCACCACGCGGCTGGAATGCCCGTGAGCGCTGTCAATGGCCAGCACGTCGACCTTGCTTCTGGCCATCTCCTGCGCGCGCTCCAGAAAATCGCCGGTCGCGCCGATGGCTGCGCCTACGCGCAAACGCCCGTGCTGGTCTTTGGCGGCGTTGGGATATTTGAGTTTCTTCTGGATGTCTTTGACCGTGATCAGCCCTTTGAGGTTGTACTTGTCATCCACCACCAGCAGCTTTTCCACCCGATGCTCGTGCAGAATTTTTTCCGCATCTTCGAGCGTGGTGCCCACCGGCACGGTGATCAGATTTTCTTTGGTCATGATCTTGCTGATGGGAATATCGGTGCGCGTCTCGAAACGCAGATCGCGGTTGGTGAGAATGCCCACCAGCTTTTTGTTCTTGGTGACCGGCACGCCCGAGATCTTGTAGCGGCGCATCATTTCCAGCGCGTCGGCAATCTTGTGCTCGGGCGAGAGCGTAATCGGGATCCATGATCATGCCGCTCTCTGATCGTTTTACCTTGTCCACTTCATCGGCCTGCTGCTCGATCGAGAGGTTCCGATGGACCACCCCCAGCCCGCCCTGCTGCGCAATGGCAATCGCCAGGCGCGACTCGGTCACCGTGTCCATGGCGGCGCTGACAATCGGGATATTCAGCCGGATATTGCGCGAAAGCTGCGTCTGGGTATTTACGTCCGCAGGAATAACGTCAGAATGTGCGGGCAAAAGCAATACGTCATCAAAGGTCAATGCCTCTGGCACTGGAAAATGAATCATGTTTATCTCTAAGAGGAGGGACTAGGTTTTTATTGTAAATGGTTCTGCCGCAAGCGTCATTACTTCAGGGCTGCCTCATTACTTCAGGCTGCCTCGTGCACCGTTTCAGGCCAATTCAAGAGGTTGTAAACGAAAGTAACGTTGACCCTCTCTGATTACCCCCGGATACTTACATACTATGCTTTCGAACGAAACCCGCCATGTGGCTGCTCCCAGTACGGCTGTCCCGATTGCTGTTGATCCGCGCCAGGCAAAGCGGCTGCATGTTGCCGTGCCGGTCAAGGTTTTTCTTGATCCGAACAGCACCAACTGCCAGCTTTGCTGCACTTATGAAATCTCGCTGGTAGGAGCGCGCCTGGTCGCCGTTCAAGGCGTAGATAAAGTCGGTCAGACGTTGTGGGTACAGCGCCACAACAAACGCGGCCAGTACCGGGTGATATGGATTGGCCGTCCGGACACCGACCAAGCCAACCAGATTGGTGTGGAAGCCCTCGATCCGGCAAACCAGATATGGGAAAACGAACTCAAGATCAGGATCATGCAGATCGAAGTAGGAGGAATCGGTCAGGTCGAAGCCAGTTCAGGGTGGAAGTTGTTCAGGGTGGAAGTTGTTCAGGGTGGAAGTTGTTCAGGGTTGGAAGAGCGGCCCTTCAGGGCCGCGTAAATGACTTTAATAGATTCCGGGCTTTAGCCCCGGTACATTCCCGCATCGAAGCGGGACTCTTAGAAAAAATTCTTTCTCCCTCAGCAAACTGACTGATTGCCAGCCATGCAATTCTGGCGTAACACTGTCGGCAACTGCCATGAGCAAGAACTATCCTTATATCGTGCGCTGCAACGACTGCGGATTCGTGAGCGAAGTCTATCTCGACGAAAAACTGGCGCTCAACGAGCGCGATTTCCATTCCCTGGAAAAACTGCACTCGGTTTCCATCTGGCGCTATGCCTGGGAAAATTGGGCCATGGTGACGGAACTGGCTGGCGTGGAGTTGTTGACTTAGCTGCAGCTTCTAGCCGCTAGCTGCTGGCTTCTAGCGAAACCCAAAGACAAAACCTTTTGCGCGAATCTGCTCGAATTTACGCGAATTGGTGTATCGGGATATCGGTGCATCGGGTCATCGGTATATCGGAAAATTGCAAGGAGTGGTACGGATTTTCTGACCAATGCCGGTTAGATTGCGCAATAGATTCGATTGATCTGAAATCCACCAACCAATCGGCGCGCTACGCGCCGCCTCTGCTGCACCGATATCCCGACGACCCGATGCACCGATTCTTCAGATCACCGGATCACCCGTTCTTCTACCGGCTGTTCACCGTTAACGATACGTTCCGGCTCACGTTGCCGCTGGTTGCGGTCACAACCACGATTGAAGTCGAAACCGGAGCGGAAGGAGTCGCGGCGCTCTGCGCTGTTGTAGAACCTGCGCCACCGCCGCACGAAACCATTCCCAGCATCAGCAACAATCCTGTTAATGCAACCGGCACAAAAGCCCACCGCATCCTGGGAGATGAATAACGCCTTTGCGCAAAGGTGGCCAATCCCGCGAATACTGCCACGAAAACAACCGGCCAGCCGCTGAACGGAACGCCTGTCACGCCGGCCTGTTTGGCCGTGGTGACCGTCACGCTCACCGGCACTCCGGGTGAGGTCGGCGGCCAGAGAGATGCTGCTCGGACTGATGGTGCAGTTTCCGCCCGCAGGCGCTCCCGAACAGGTAAGCGATACCGTCCCCGAAAATCCGTTCGCCGGACTCAATAACAAATTGAACGTTGCCGGCTGGCTGCCCACGATAGAGGCAGCCGCATCCAGGCCGGGCGCCATCTGCAAAGTAAAGAACGGCACCGGCTGAAGCGAGATTTCCCAGATACCGCGTCCGTAGGTCGAGGCGCGCAGCTTGCGCACGCCCTGTCCATCAAAGAGCAGCAGACGGGTCGCGGGCACGTTTGGCAGTCCGCCGCCCATCTCCGACCAGGTTGCGCCCGTGTCGCGCGTTTCAAAGATGCCGGTATCCGTGCCTACAAAAATATGGTTCGGATTCACCGGGTCCACCAGCACCGAATCGGCAGGCGCGTCAGGCAGGTTGCCGCTGATGTTGGCCCAGTTCTGCCCGGCATTTGTGGTGCGCCATACATGGCCTACACCGAACCCCATTACCGCCGCCACTGCCGTGTTGCCGGTAATGTCGTTGGCGTCCATGGCAATGCTGCCGATCTTATAACCGCCGGAAACGAGCGTGGCGCTGCGGTCCACAAAGCTGCCCGGGCCGCTGTCAGACGCGGTGCTTACAAAGATAGTGCCGTTGTCGCGTCCTGCATAAATCACCGATGAAGCTCCCGACGGTGTCGCCGGACCGCCGGCAGCCAGTGCCGAGATCATGGTGTTCAACGACGAACATTGAGTATCGGAAGCGGCATCAAGATTGAAGCTGAGCGCGTTCGCGTTGCTAGTTCCGGGCCAGCCGCTGCCGTCCGCCGCGCCCCGCCACACCCGGCAGGTGGCCGCAATCATCTTGCGCGGATCGCGCGGATCCAGCATGTAGGGCGCGTAAAACGAGCTGGCGTCCCCTGCGGTTTTCTGGTTGTCAATTACGGTGGCAAAGGCCGGAGTATCGCAGCTTGCGCCCGCGGTGCAGCGCTGAATGCTGAGAAAAAAGTTGGACGTATACCAGACGCTGGAATTGCTGGGATCAATCTCGTTGTAGCCGCCGTCACCGGAATTCACCGCGCTCCATGCGCCGTCAGTCCAGGCGGGCGAGCCGTTGTCCTGGGTGCCGCCCAGAACGATGCTTTCATCATTCACGTCATGCGAGAACCACACGAACTCGCCCATGGAGCCCAGGGTGCTGTTCAGGTTCTGCCATGAGTTGGCATTGTTCGCGCTGCACGTGCCGTCACTGGCTGCGCCGTTCAAGCTGCGGTAGACGCCACCATCGTTTACGAAATAGAGAAGCTGCGGATTGGCTGCGTGAAAGGCCATGGCATGCTGGTCAGGATGCACGTGCGAGGCCGCCGAAATTGGATTGCATCCGTAGACGTGGGTAAGGTTGGCCCACGCGCAGCTTGCGCCACCGGCAGGCAGCGTGCAGCGAAAGATATTCACGCCGCCCAGATACAGATCAGTGCCCGCGCCATGCGGCACCGCGCTCAGGTAGAAGTTATAGACCGATTGCGACGCGCCGCAACCCGCGGCGTCTCCGCAATTCGCATAGCCGCTCTGCCCCAGATCGCCCGACCAGGAAGCGCCGCCGTCTTTGCTGCGGAACACGCCTTGCAGCGTCTCAACACCGTTTCCGTCCGTGGACATGTACGCCACGAAGAGTTCACCGGTCACAGGCTGAACCGCCATGTGTCCACGAAAAATCGGGCACCCAAAACTGCCGGATGCGGGACACGCGCTGGCGTCGAGTCCGGGGCCAGGCTGATTTGCGAGGCGTTGGAAAGTCTTGCCCCCATCCGACGATGCGTACATTCCATGGCGGCGCACCAGCGCATAGAACTGTCCGTTCTGTGCGTTAAAGACTACATCCGTAGCCGATGTGGCGCTGATCTGATTTGCACCGTCATCAGTCACCAGGCTGAGCGTCCAGGTCTGGCCTGCATCAGTCGAGTAGTAGAGCGAAGGCGGAGAACCGGGGTTCGCGCCCACGCTGAAGCCATTGGTCATGTTCGACGCAGCCGCCACGACCTGGCCGGTTTTACCCACCGAGGAATTGAAGGCAATGCGCGCAAAGCCCAGCCCTTTGAAGCTGTGGCCTAAGGTGTCGGCGCCAATCACCTGCCAGTTTGCGCCACCGTCAGTAGAGCGCAGAATGCCCAGCCCGTAATAAGAGTCGCCGGAATCATCCGGCTCGCCGGTGCCGACCAGCACTACCGCGCTTGATCCGGTAGTGTCGGGCTTCAGCGCGATTGCGCCCACGGCGAGTGTGGGCTGTCCGTCGAGCAGCGGGGTCCACACAACGGACGGAGGCGCGGCCGTCGCATTGCTCGACTTCCACACGCCTCCGTATGCTCCCCCGGCATATACCGTGTTGCCTGAAAGATCGTTCTGGTCAATGGCGATGCTTGTAGTGCGTCCGCTGACCGCGCCATAACTCTGCACGCCGGTAGGATCGGAGTTCAGAGGATTCGGACCAATGTTCTGCCACGTGGGAACCGAGACCGCCGCGCCCCTGCCCAGAATTGCGCTGGACGCCGCAGCCCGCACCAGCTTCTTCTGCGTATAAGCCCGCTGTAAAAGCTCAGCCGCGCTCTTGCCGGGAACTGTGCGTCCCTGCCGGAACCACTGCCGGCGCTCCACCGGATGGTCTTTGTCGGAGTCGGCGGCCTCCGTCTCCGGACGGACCTTTGCGCCCTGGGCCATTGCCTTTGCTGGAGTGAATACAAATGAAGCGCATATCAGTGCCGCGCATATCACTGGGGTACACAGTAACGACGTGCAGAGTAAAGACGCGCACAGGAATGATGTGCGTGAAAATGATGCGCGTAGAAATGACGCGGGCAGAAACGGCGCGCATGTCAGCCAATTAACCACACACCAGCGGAATGAGCGCTCGGGCCGTTCTCTCATGCTTACCTTTGTATTTTGGGTTAAGAGAGTATTACGCCCGCAACCGAGAGAGTCAACGAAGCGGAATGCTTAGTTCCAGCCGACTCACCCTTAGCTTCACTCGGGTATTCGGCTTAATCGGTATTGTGTTGAACATCCCCGGCGGATTGAGGCGCGCAGAAGGGAGTTCTTCTTTACCCGATTTTTAATGCATGTTATTGTTATTTCAGACAATTTGGGTTTCGTCTGTTACTCCTCAGTAGCTCAATGGCAGAGCATCCGGCTGTTAACCGGAGGGTTGTAGGTTCGAGTCCTACCTGAGGAGCCAATTTATTTTCTGCGTCCATCAATGGTTTACGCGGCCTCCTTGAGTTGATTTGTAATCGCGTTTTGTAGTCCCTGTAGCCCTAAGCCCAGGCGTACGCGACCACATCATTCGCGCCGCCACGAAAGGTCTTGTTGCACACCACTTGCATATCAGCGCCATGCTTCACCGATGCATACCCCGTGACCTGCTAACAATGCGAACAGGACGTAATAACAACCCTCGAAATTAGCAAGGATCTCAGCGACTTCCGATTGGTTACAGTGGTCCGGGGCTGCTATATCTTCCGTGGTGCGACAGATTCAGGGAACGTCCAGCGGCCAGTATTGAAACAGTGATGCTGCTCAATGAGGGTCAGGCGGTAATTGCATCTTCCATTGTTGTGTAAAATACAGCCTGCCGGTTGTCACGGTTTGCGATCCACTTGTCGAATGCGAACGCACGAATCAGGTCTGCGAGTTCGCTACGCGGCCGTGCTGACCGCTCTACTCCGGCACCAAAATCTTCTCGCTGAACTGCTCGCCTTCCCTGGCGAATTCCACCAGCGTTTTGCGCACCGGCTCCAGCGAGCCATCCGGATGGTAAATCGCCCCGCCGCCCGCAGGTATACCTACGCCTCGGGCATCGGTTTGGGCAAGGTTCACCAGCGCGCGCAGGTTCCACCATTCTTCTGCTTCTTCATGCGCGCCCACATAGAAGGGCGCGAAGCGAAACATCTCTACCGGTTTCATGGTAGAAGATCCGGTCAGGGCGCCCATGCCCAACTGCACGGCTCCGGCTGAAATGCCCACCAGCACCGCGCCCGCAAAGCGCTTTTGCGGAATCAACTCCTTCAATCCGTTCTGCTCGAATGCCCGCCAGCCATGCTCGGTGTCCCCGCCGCTCAGCAGCAGCAGGTCAGCCGCTTCCAGAAAAGCCATGTCTTCTTTCGCGGGCTGGGTGGGAATCATCCGGCAATCCGTAATCCCGATCATCTCCATAGCGCCCAGAAATAATGCGAAGAAATCAGGGTTATCGCCATTGGACGCGCCAATATAGGCCGCCTTCGGTGTTTCCGCTTCGATCTGTTCGCGGATTCTGGCGGTAAACAAACTATCCTTGTCTTTCCAGAAGAGCAGTTGGCTGTCGGCCAGCAGGTACAGTGATTTGATCATGGCAATTTGGTGAATACTTTATAGCTGAGAATAGCTGAGACCTACCGCTATACGGAAGTTCGGCGCATGCTGTTGTTTTTCAAGTTTCGAATGGTTTTTATACCTCGATATAAATCAAGGCGACCCATCTAAGATACAATTTCGCAACCACACCTTCAGCATGAATACGGGCGATTGGACAATGCGGGAACTCATCCGGCGCTGCGTGGCAGCCGAGCAAAAAGCATGGAACCAGTTTTTTTCCATAAGCCAGCCCAAAATTGCCAGTGCTGCCTATCGCCGGACGTTGTGGTTCAACAAATCTCCCGGTGCAGATTTCATAGACGATATCGTTTCTGAAACTTTCACCAAGCTATGTGTGGACGATTATCGGGTGCTGCGAACGATCAGCCGACCTGCCCGACCACGCGGTGTTCGGCTACATGAAAAGGATGGCTGCCAACCTGGTCAGCGATTGGCACAGGCGCGAGTTTGATTCAATCAATCTTGAAGATGCCGAACTGCCTCCCGATAGCTCTTCTCATCGCAAAATGGAAACTGACATTGATTTCCAGGAGCAATACCGCATCCTGGGCCGGGAACTTAGCGGTGAGCCGACCTGCGAAAGGGACTTGGCCATTTTCACATTGCGCTATCGCCAGGGTTGCTCTGTGCCGGAGATCGCGCGCATCTTCAAGATGGAATTAAAAGCTACTGAAAATGTGATTGGCCGGTCTTTGCGTATCTTGCGCGATGCAAACAAGGGCGATCCAGGCAAAGGAGCCAGCGGATAATTCAGTGACCCTGAATTCGTGGCAATTTAGGGTATGAGCGCAATCTAACGTTATTACTAACAGGAGGCTCAACCTCAGACGGTGAATCGGCAACTCCAATATCGCGAAGGCCGCGCCCGGCAAACTGGTGCGGTGGCCGCCGGCAATGCTCCCCCCATGTTCTGCCAGGCGTCCGGCATCATGCCCTTTTCATGGTATTCGGGTTGCTTATGGCACACACTCCCGGTATTCACCTGTGCCTCCTGGAGAGTGCAACCATGAGTTCGAATCGAAAGCCAGACTGCCCCAGCGACCAGACTCTGCAGCAGATCGCTGCGGGCGAAGCGTCCAACGAAATCGTTATTCAAAATACCGCGCACCTGACTGGCTGTGATTTCTGTGCGCCGCGCTTCAGGAGATACGTCAGAGACTTCTCTGACGAGATCAGCCCTGAAGAATCCGCTTTCCTCAAGCAATTGAAGAGTTCCACCCCGGAATGGCGGGAAAGGAAGGTCAAGGAAATCGTACCGGACCCTCCTAAGCGGGCCTGGTTCCCCGGTTTAGGTTTCAAATGGCCGGCCTTGGCCGCCGCAGGTCTTGCTGCTGTGGTGGCTATAGCCGAAGGACCGGCAATGATCGCCGCTTTCCATGCGTCCCAAACCAACAAGCTGGTCAACAATGCCTACGTGGAACGGCGCACCACGGAAATGCGGTTTCCCTCCGTGTCTTATGCAAAATACCAGCCTTTGTCGCAGCAGTTAGCTGCGGGCGGCAGCCAGGCTTCAGCCGTGGAACGGCCCAATCTTGCCATCGCATTAGGGGAAATCGGCAAAAAGCTGCAATCGCAAAATAGCAACCCCAAATACCTTGAGAATAAAGGACGGCTTCAGGTGCTCGAGGGCACGAAAGAAAGCGTGAAAGCGGCAAAACAGGCCTTTGAAGAAGCCCAGGACCACGGCCTGAATACCCCGGCGCTGCAAACCGATCTGGCCGTCAGCTATTTCCAGTCGGAGCTTCTGGCCCATCCCGACGATCCGAAGTTGATGAAGTCCATCGAACTGCTCACGGCAGTAGTCAACGATCCAAAACTCAAGCCTAACGACGAGCAGCGACTGGCCGCCATGTTCGATCTGGCCCTGGCTTACGAACACTCGAATTCGCCCGTTCAAGCCCGTGATACCTGGAACCAATATCTGCAACTCGATTCCAGCAGCGGGTGGGCCAGTGAAGCCCGCGAGCACCTCGCGAAATTGCCCGCGCCCAGCCCTCAATCCGATTTGCGCCTCGATCCAGCCTGGTTCTTACAGCACGAGAACGATGCCGAGACCAGGCAGAATATTGAGGAGTTTCTGGAGGCCGCCGTCACCTCGTGGCTGCCTGACGCCCTGGCCCATCCTGACTCCACTGCTGCACGTGCTCTGCGATCCTTAGCTGCCGTGCTGGCCGACGAACATTCTGATATGTGGCTGCGCGATTTATTGGCCGCAACAAAACCCGGCGATGCAGACGCCCTGAAGGCCCTGAGCGCTTCCATCATTGCCAACCGCAAAGACGAAGTTAAGGATGCTCTGCTCCAGGCGGAAGCGGCAGAAGTGATCTTCACCAGTCGCCGGAATGTTCCCGGCAAACTGTTTGCCCAGTATCAGCAGGCGTACGCCCAGCAACGCCTGCTCGATGGCAGCGCCTGCCTTTCACGCGCGGGCCCTCTCTTATCTACCCTCAAGGACTACCGCTATCCGTGGCTGCAATCCCAGACCGCACTGGAAACCGCTATATGCACCAACTTCTCCGGCGACAGCAGCAAAATCGAGGCGGAGCTTGAGGACAGCGTAACCATAGCAACCAAGTCCGCTTTTCCCATTGCTCGTTTCCGCATTCTTGGAATTGCCGCCGGAATCCATCGCTCCCAGGAACCCAAGTGCGACAAATCATGGCGTGACGGAATTCAGGGCCTCGAACAATACTGGAAGGGCAATTATCCGGAGGAAGTCCTTTTTCAATTTTATTCCGTGCTGGCGCAGTGCGCCGAGCAGACTGAAAACTTCCATGCCGCCAAAGCCATGCTGACCGCGGCCATTGCCACACAGGAAGATATCGGCAGAAGAAAACCCAGCATTGATAACGTTGCCCTGCGCAGCACCCTCTACCTGTATCTGGCCAACATCATGGAGGCCCTGCACGAAGAAGCGGAGGCCGAAACCGAAATCAGAAAAGCCGATGCTTTGCTCGGATCGCAGCCGGATGACATTGCCACAATCTACAAGCTCACCGCCAAAATCCGCCTGGCCGATATCCAGTCAAAGCACCGCAAGCCTGAAGTCGCTCTTTCCACCTTGATGCTGGCGCACGATCTGCTGGCCAAAATTAACAACCGTTTCCTCGAATTGGATTTCTATCGCGTCGCCGGTGACATCTATTCGCAGGAAAGCGATCGCGCCAAAGCGGCTGAGGCTTATCAGAAGAGCATCACAATTTCAGAAGACTGCCTCGCCAACCTCAAAGATCCATCCGAGCGCCTGAAATGGACAATAAAGACCGAGCCCGCCTATCGCGGACTCGTCCGTTCGCTGCTCGCCCAGCGACGGGCCGAAGATGCCTGGAAACTCTGGGAATGGTCGCGCAGTCGCTCCATGCTTGCTATAACCAGTCTGGACAAAACCCAGGCACCCATCCAATGGCCTGCTCTCCAGCAGGATATTGATCGCCTGCATGTCGCTGCCGGCGCGAACACTCACATCGTTTTTTTCACCGATGATGATGCTGTCAATGTGTGGGTGGTCACCCCACAATCCGTCAAAGCTCACCGAATTGCCGTCACCAGGCCGGAGTTGGATCGTCTGCTGAATCGCTTTGCCGACCGCTATAGTGTTGAGACTTCCAACATTGAAGAAGTGCATGCCTTGGGAGAGCGGCTCTACAGCCTCTTGTTTGCGCCCCTCTCCGAAGACATTCACGATGGTTCCATTACTGTTGAATTAGACGGGCCTCTGCAAAAGCTGCTGGTGGAGGCGCTCAGAACCCGTTCAGGAACCTATCTGGGTGAAAAGTATCAGATTGCTTACTCGCCCGGAATGCTGGTCGAAAACTACACGCTCCGCCAAACAGCACCCATCACCTCTGCTGATCGCATGCTTCAATTGGAAGGCGACGGTTACGTTCCCGGCCGCGACGAAGAACGCAATGCGATTCTTCATCTTTTTCCCAATAGCAGCGCCATTGAAGGCCCCCAGGCTGAGATCAACCAGATACAGTCCGCTCTGGCCCGCAGTGACATGATGCTTTACACCGGTCATGGCAAAGAATACGGTACGGGCGCGGCCCTGGTGCTGAAAGACGAACCCGGCGAACTGCTCTTGCACGCCGGCAATCTTCCTCGCTCCATGCCGCACTTGAAGCTGGCAGTGCTGGCCGCCTGCGGCACCGGCACTTCCGATGAGAACGGTCTGCTCGATACCAGCAACCTGGTGCATCCGCTGCTCGCCGCCGGCGTACCTCAGGTCATTTCCAGCCGCTGGAACCTTGAGGCAGAAAGCACCCGTCAATTGGTAGAAGCGTTCTACACAAATCTCAGCCATCGCCAGACGCCCGCCCTGGCCCTTCAGAACGCGGAAAAAGAACTCCTCGCAAAAAACAACCATCCTTACTTCTGGGCTGGCCTATACTTGGCCGGCAGAATCCGTTAAACATTTTCACGAAAAGATGGGCTTCCCCTATAGGGAAGCGCTTGTCTCGCGCGTTTAATTACTCAGGAGAAGGTTCATGAATAGACGAGAACTACTGCGGGGGCTGGCCGCCGGCTCGGTGGTGACGGCTTTATCTGGTTGCCGCCGCCATGATGATGAGCGCAGAACCAGCCCGCTGAAGGTTGTATTGAATGGCCCGTTTGGAGTGGTATTTGAACGCGATAAACCTGCCCAGGTAACCGCCTTCATGCCCAAAGATCCCACGGGAGTTCACCAGTTTTATTTCAACAATCTGAATACGCAAATGAAACGCGATGCCACCTACAACTTCCGGTTAGAAGACAATGGCATCAGAAAAAGTCGGCGGCCCTATATAGACCGCTGCTTCAATGACTTCAACAAGAAGACTGACGTATGGGCAAAACAGCCGGACTATTTTCTGACCATCGTTTTACCGGTGCCCGAGGTGATCACCTTTACCGGGCCGGCTGAGAGAATCACTTTCGTGACGGACGACCGCCAGGGCGTTATGCCGCTCAATATGGTGTTCGAGTATCAGGTATATGAAGACCGGAAAGTGCGCATGATCTCCGGCAACAATGCTGAGGAAGCTCCGATGCGTGATTCGCAGTTGCGCGAGCAATACCAGAAGCGCTGCGGTGCAGCGCAAACTCCGGGATGCCCTGACATGATGGACTACCTTGGCGATGATTCGAATGGAAATGGCAGGAGCTTTTTCTTCGGAGTCGGCCTTTCTCCTGAGGATCACGACAACGATGATCCGAAGATGCGTTCCGACCATGCCGTGGATTTCTTCAACAACCAGGTCCTCAAGTCTTTTCCCCATCTTCAGGCGCTTACGCTGAAGAGTGTGGATGGGCCCATCGCCGATCCTGGCAATAACACTCCGCGCGGCTACAGCAATTCAGCCATGCTAATGCCTGCGGTGTGGCGCGAACCCATGTCGCCCAGGTTGTTGCCGGTGTCGGCTGTCATTGATTGCAAAGTAGGCCCCCTCGGCGCGCATGCGACCACAACAGTACCAGCTACATAACGGTCCCGTTAAACCATTCAGCAGTAACTTGAGCCGGAAGGAATAGCAACCCTCCGGCTCAGCTTTTGTAATTACAAATCAACCCGATAGCCAGCGTTCCCCAATCCGCCAATCTTTCAGCCCAAACCGCACCCCGCCTGTCATCCTGAGCGGCAGCGAAGGACCTCTGTACTATGCCGACGCTATCGAAGTTCCAAGCCTTTAGCCCGTGCTGTCGGACCCAGAAGCGCATGATCACGCTATCCAATCCGCCAACCTTCAGCCCAAACCGCGCCCCGCTGTCATCCTGAGCGCCAGCGAAGGACCTCTGTACTATGCCGGCTTATCGAAGCTCAAGCCTTTGGCCCAAACCGCAAAGCACCGTCATGCTGAGCAAGCGCCCGCTTTCGGCGCGCAGTCGAAGCATTCACGTGATGTGTCCCAACGAAGCTGATATAAGGCGTTCCCACCAGAACCTGTCCGGCGCCTCTTAATCAATCCTAATTCCCTCCCTTCCCCACTATGGGCAGAAGAACCCCAACACCTGCATCCACAAGCACTTGCGAGATGAATCAATTCTTTCATTCCCCCGCAACTTCCCTTTAAAAACTCTTAAAGTTTAAAGACAATTGTGACCTTGCGATTCTGCCGCTTCCGCCCGCAAATAGCTGAAATATAAATCGTTACTACTCAATACGACTTTCTATTTCGCTCACCTGATTAAGATTTTTAATTTAATTCTTGTGAGTTTCTAATGCCTCAAGAGCATTCTCCTACTCGAGGCTGACCACTCAGCCAAGACCTTCAGTCCAGGCGATACACCGGGAACAGTCGCGAACGGGATAGGCATCGGAACGCGGCCGTATTCGCAGGAACTGAAATCGAATGGTGGCTGAACGCATGGTCCGCCCAATAGCAGCGTAGTAACCAGTAGTCGACACTACAAGGAGAGCATGCTCATGATTTTTCTTCCACGCAGCGCGTCAAAAACGCGGCAGAAGGAAGCTGAGGACGCACGTAAAAATCGTGCGGATATCCTCAAGGCCCTTTCTACCGGCCAGGTTTCCCGGCGCGAACTAATGAAATGGGGTTTATTTACGAGCGCCGGCTTGCTGGCGCCCATTGGCGGTCTTAATCCATTTGTGAGTGCCGGAAAAGCTTCTGGCACCAGCATTCCAACCGGCATGCCGGCCAGCCCGCTTTTCGGTGTGCAGGCTTTCAGCACTCCCATGCCGCGCTTCGATGTTCTGCCGCGCGGACCAGTTTCCGCATTGACTCCGACTCCCACAGCCGAATCGAACCAGACGCAGCAGGCAGTTGATCCGGCATTGGGTGGAGGCTTTGGCCCGATTGAAGGCCGTCCTCCGGGACCCATCTGGGCCCACCAGCAGTTCAATCTGTTTCCGCCGAAGGTTGGCATTGATGCATTCCAGGGCCAGGCGCAAACCAACACTGTTTACAATCCCAGCGTTGACTCCAGCCTGAATTCCGGAATTGATCCGACCGCATCTATTCCGCTCAAGTTCCATCCCGGGTTGCCGACACAAAATGCAAACTCCGTTTGGACTTTCAACGGCACCATTCCTCCCAAGCTGGTTCAGGGACGTTACATGGAGCCGATCCTGTTCCGCCATCACAACCGTCTGCCGGTTGATCGCAACCAGAACAATGGTTTCGGACGGCACACCATCTCCACGCACGAGCACAACGGACACCACGGCGCGGAGAACGACGGCTTTACCGGCGCTTACTTCTTCCCGAACCAGTTCTACGATTATCACTGGCCCATCGTGCTTGCCGGACTCACTTCCATCAACACCGATGCCAGCAACATCATGGCCAGCAGCCCTGATGACAATGGCGGGCTCAACAAGATTCCCGGTGACTGGCATGAAACCATGAGCACCCACTGGTTCCACGATCACATGTTCAGCTTCACTTCTCAGAACGTGTACAAAGGCAACGCTGCCATGTTCAACATCTACAGCGGCCTTGATCGCGGCAACGAGTCAGTCATTGACGGCGTGAACCTACGCCTGCCCAGCGGCACATCCAAGTCATGGGGCAATCTCGACTATGACGTGAACCTGATGCTTGCCGACAAGGCTTTCGACCAGACCGGCCAGTTGTTCATGGACATCTTCGACTTCGACGGTTTCCTTGGCGACGTGATGACGGTCAACCTCACCTACCGGCCTTATTTCGAGGTTGAGCGCCGCAAGTATCGTTTCCGCATTCTCAACGCCAGCGTCTCCCGCTTCTTCAAAGTTGCGCTGAGCGACGGTTCGACCGATGATCCAGATTGCCAATGATGGCAACCTGTTCCCCAGCCCGGTTCCTCTCACGCAACTCGATGAGCAGGGCATCGCGGAACGCTATGACATCGTGATTGACTTCTCGCGCTACAACGTGGGCGACAAAGTCTGGATGGTCAACCTCTGCGGAGCATCAGGACGGAAAGAAACCTTCGAAAGACCTGACGATCACGCAAGCCCTTTCCGGAACTTCGCCTGATCCTTGCGTCGGAAAATTCCTGGAGTTCCGCATCGTGCGCAACCCGGCCCAGCCTGACCAGAGCCAGGTGCCTGCGACCATGATTCCGAATCCTGATCTTTCGGCGATTCCAGTCTCGCAGCAGCGCACATTCGTATTCGGCTCCGGTGCTTCACAGAACACCAACGATCCGGTCACCAGCTTTATCGGCGGACCGTGGGGCGTTGGCACCGACGGCGGCAAAGTGCGCGATGCTGACTTTGGTCGCATCTCCGCAGCGCCTAAGTTCGGCACCCGCGAAGTCTGGACTCTGGTGAACGGTGGCGGCGGTTGGGACCACCCGATTCACATCCACTTCGAAGAAGGCCAGATCCTGGCCCGCAACGGAAGCGCAAGCCTCGTTCCGGCATGGGAAAAAGGCCGCAAAGACGTCTATCGTCTGCGTCCGGGTGGAAGCGTGACTCTCACCATGCAGTTCCGTGATTGGGGTGGAATGTTCATGGAGCACTGCCACAACACGGTGCACGAAGATAACGCCATGCTCGTCCGTTGGGAAATTGACAACGCAGGTGGCGCATTCCTGAATCCGTTGCCCACGCCGATTCCGAAACCGCAGGGTGTTACGTTCATCCAACCGGATGACATTGCTCCCACGGCCTTCGGTGCCGCGGCGCGAGCAGCACCGTCAGCGGCAAATCGTCAACGGCAGCCGGTTCCACGGCCCTCTTGAGCGGATCGTCCAGCGGCAAGTCTTCGGGCAGCGGTTCTGGTGACAGTTCTTCCGGCAGCAGTTCGTCTGGTAAAGGTTCCTCCGGGAGCAGCGGCTCCGGTAAAGGTTCCTCAGGCAAAGGCCGGTAACGAATCAGGCTGTGGGCCGCATCGGGCCCCATCCACTCCCGGGTAACCGGGCGTGGATGGGAATGCGGTCCTACAGCCTGTTCCACTTTTACAGCGCTTTCATTCGACAGCTTGTATCAGGGCATGACTTCAGCCGTGCCGAAAACCCAATTAACACGGGCTTCAGCCCCGCACAGTCGGGCCTTGATGCAACAGGAGACAAGCAGCATGCGACGGAACACATGGCTGAGCTTCGCGGCGATAGCCGCACTGCTTCTTGCCGCCACCGGCCCCCGAACTTCCGCGGCAACACCGGGCCCGGCCGACAATTCGCATTGGGGGCCAAACTGGTTTCCTAACGTTGAATTGACTACCCAGGACGGCAAGAAAGTTCATTTCTATGATGACCTGCTGAAAGGCAAGCTGGTCGTTGTTGATCTTATCTATACGAGTTGTGATTATTCCTGTCCGCTCGAGACCGCGCGTCTGGCCCAGGTGCAGAAGCTGCTTGGAGACCGCGTGGGCAAAGACCTTTTTTTCTACTCCATCAGCATTGATCCCAGGCGCGACACGCCCGCCAAGCTGAAGGCTTATGCCAAAAAATTCCATGTTGGCCCCGGCTGGCTTTTTCTCACCGGCAAGAAAGCTGACATTGACGAGATCAGTAAGAAGCTGGGGTTATTTACATCGTCTGATATTAATAAAGACGGTCATGCCACTTCTCTGATGATTGGCGATGTACCCAACGGCCAGTGGATGCGCAACTCCGCGGTGGATAATCCTCGTTTTCTGGCCACCCAGATTACCGAGTTTCTGCACATGAACCAGGACATGACTGCCGGCTCCAGCTACGCGCAGGCTGCGCCGATTTCCATCAACCATAAAGGACAGTACCTGTTCTCAACCCGCTGTTCCGCCTGCCACACCATCGGCGGCGGTGACCGCGTGGGTCCTGATCTGATGGGAGTGACCAACGTGCGCAAGCACGACTGGCTCACCCGTTTTATCCAGTCGCCTGACCGGGTGCTGGCCGCAAAAGATCCGGTGGCCACCGCTTTGTTCAGGAAATACAACCGCGTCGTAATGCCCAATCTTCAGCTTGGTCCTGGCGATGTGCAGTATCTGATCAACTATCTGGCCCTCAAGACCGCTTCAGCCGCACCTGCAGGCGGCGCATCAGAAGACGCAAAACATGCGGCCACAACCACCAGCAGCGCCAAAACAGGCGCAGGCGGCCGCTAGAAGAAGACAGAGCTAAACCGCTTCAAAGCCGGAATTTTTTTTGGCACCCGGCCACTCGAGTAGTTCCAAACTTCGAGTGGCCGGTTTTTTTTATTCTTGATTGCCATCCTGAAAGCCGGCAGGCTGAAGGACCTGCTCCGCCACCGCTGGCAGCGGGCATGAATGCCGCCCTCTTCACTTTTTGGCAATTTTGGCATTCATGGCAATTTTGGCAATCCTTCCCAGTCCCTCAAATTCCATTCCCTGTCCTCCTGAGCGTAGCGCCCGCTCTTGGGCGCGGAGTCGAAGGACCCACGTGATCTGTCCCTCACCACACCGATAAGAGGCGTTCTCACGACAACGTCTTCGTCTTGCCGCTTTCCACCAAAACAATCTTTCGCACACCGGTCCTCTTCTCTTTTGCAATTTTGGCAATCCCCCGTCCCTCCAGCTTGCAATCTTTCTACATCTAATCTCCCAGGAGGCTTTTCGTCTGACGCTCTTTGCTCGTAAAAAATTCCTCTTTGCTCTCATCGCGGTCCTCGCCATGATGGGCTTGGCCCAGACGTCCCAGCCTCCCACTGCGCAGGACGTAATCGCCTATCTCAACCAGTCCATTGACTGGCACCGCCAGCTCACCGTCGAAGAGCAAATTGCCACCGATCCGACTGACGTGTTGTTTCTGAATGACGATCGCCAGGCTGCCGACCAGGCCTTGCGGCTGTCCTTTGATTTTGCCAAGACCTATTCGCAGCAGCTTTCCGGACAGGGCGGCGCCCAGCCTGCACCGCCGACTAGCGCCGAGCCTTCCAAGTACGAGTCGTTGTTCAAGGCAGCGGCGGACACCGATAATGAAGCGCAGCAGACCCAGGCCGAACTCGAGTCTGACAAAAAGCAGTTGCAGACCGCGCACGGAGCGGAACGAAAAAAACTTCAGGCCACGGTAAATGAGTTGCAAGGGGAACTTGACCTGGTGCAGGCCCGCGCCAAGACCCTGCATGACATCTTGCAGTTTGTGGGCGGCGCCGGCGGCAAAAGCACAGGCGGCAACCTGTCGGCACAGATTGAGCAGCTTCAGCGCTCGGTTCCGGAACTGGAAGCGGACAATACCAAGTCCAACAACACGCCCAACGCCCAGTCCGCCAAAAGCGCTGCGCAGCCTTCCGGCATTCTCAATCTGGTGGAAGACCTGTTGACGCTGTCGCATAAAATGCACAGCCTCGACCAGCGGACACGCGCCACCGACGACCTGCTGCAAACCGCCCAACAGCTTCAGGCCCCTTTCGTGTCTGACGTAACGAATATCGCCCAGAAGGGCGAGCAGTTGGCCAAACAGGCCGATACCAGCGATGCCGGCCAGCTTGAGCAGCTCCGCCATCAGTTGGATTCGCTCACTGCGCAATTCAAACAAAGTTCAGGCGTGGTGCTGCCGCTGGGCAAGCAGACCGTGCTGCTCGATCTTTATAAGAGCAATCTGGCGCGCTGGCGCAGCGTAGTCAAAAGCCAGTACTCGACCGCCATGCGCAGCCTGCTCATACGGGCGCTGGTATTCGGAATCATTCTGGTCTTCGTGATTGTGCTGGCCCAGGTATGGCGTCGGGCTGTGTTTCGCTACGTCCATGATGTGCGCCGCCGCTACCAGTTCCTGCTGCTGCGCCGCATCATTCTGTGGATTGCCATCGCCATTACCGTGGCCTTTGCCATGGCCACCGAGATCGGCTCCATTGCCACCTTTGCCGGACTTATTACCGCCGGTATCGCCGTGGCCTTGCAGAATGTGATTCTGGCCATTGCCGGATATTTCTTTCTTATCGGGCGTTACGGTGTGCGCGTCGGCGACCGGATCCAGATTTCAGGCGTTACGGGCGACGTGATTGATATCGGCCTGATCCGCCTGCACCTGATGGAAGTAGGCGGCAGCGGCACCGACCGCCAGCCTACCGGACGCGTTGTGGTGTTTTCCAACGCAGTTGTGTTTCAGCCCAGCGCCAGCTTCTATAAGCAGATTCCCGGAACTAACTTTGTATGGCATGAAGTCTCGCTCACGCTGTCGCCGGAAAGCGATTATGCCCTGGCCGAAAAACGCATGCTGGGCGCGGTCGAAAAAGTCTATGCCGGATATCATGAACACATCGAGGCCCAGCACCGGGCCATGGAGCAGACGCTCAGCGTAGCCGTAGAAGTGCCCAGGCCGCACAGCCGACTGCGACTGGCGCAATCCGGACTGGAAATCCTGATCCGCTACCCCGTAGAAATCGAAACCGCCACCGAAGTAGACGACCAGATAGCCCGCGAACTGCTGCGCGCGCTTGAACAAAGCCCCAAACTGAAATTAGTGGGAAGCGGCAGCCCCAACATTCAGCCAGCGCCCGAAGAACCCAAAGCGGCGGCGTGAGAGCAAACAACAATGAGTCAAAAACTTTGCCGCGAATTGCGCTAGTCAGCGCGAAATTGGGAGGAAAAGAATTACCGCTGATTTCGCTGATGACGCTGATCTGAACCAGAGTCCACAAAGCGGACGCAACAACCTGCAACCCGGCACGGGAGGTCGCCCGGTGATTAGGGTTCACTACTCTGCCGATCCCGACCGCGATCCTGCGCTTCACCCAAATTCGCAAAGAACCGAACGACGAAATACTCCTCGCAGAGCGTCTGGGACCGTGAACAGGAAATTATTTACGACATCGCTTGATCCCAAAACCGCTTCTCCCAAAAAGCAGAGGGCACGACGTGAATCGTGCCCTCCTGGTTAATTCAGATTTGAATCCGCTTAGAGCCTCAGAGTGCCGAGGATCTGGTTGAGCGCGTTGGTGATGCTGGTCAACAGTCCGCCGTTACCATTCAGAAGATTGGCCACATCGCACAGCAGGTTCCCAAGCAGGTTTCCTGGTCCGGGTACGGCCGTGATATTCAGGTTGATCTGGTTGAGATCAATCACCAGTCCAAGAAGATCAAGATGCAATGGTCCCAGTGTCAGGGAGAGAATGGGGCACGAAGCTTGTGCCGCTGTGACTGCAGTGGAGACGTTCGTAACGATGTTGGTTACCTGTCCGCCGACGCCTGTGACTGTGCCGACCAATGTTCCAACGGCTGTAAGAGTTCCATTATTATTGACGAACTGCTGAATGTTGAAAACTCCGTTGAACGTTCCTGCACCCAACCCGCTGAGCGGTCCGGTGGTGGTGGAAGGAGATACCGTACCGGTGACTGGAATAGCGAGAGCACTCTTGGCCGCAGCCTGCTGTTGCGCGAACATTGGAACCGAAGTCGCAAGCATGCAAACACATAAGACAATACCCAGGGCAGCGATTTTACGATGCATTCTAATTCTCCTGACATTTTTTTTGGATTTAGCGGATAGATGTGATGAAAAAAAAGCTGGTCGCCTGAGGTTTGCTGGATTCATCGAATAGTTTGCCTTAGTTCATTTGATATGTATCTCTTTGCGCCTTATAGCTGCGGCAGATGAATAAACTAGATTGAACTAAATAATGCTTGTAGATTCTGAATGATCAACTTTGAGGTTAGTTTCAGATTGATTTAGAAGTAGCACTACGCAGCGTCATAGAGCTGAGATAAACAATTTTTACTCAAGAAATTTCTGCGTGTTCTTAGCTCATGGAAAAAGTTTGTCCGTGGCCCTCGGTTTTTCGTAATCCTAAAGTCGTAGACCGTATCGCAAGTACATTATGTCCGCGTGGAAACTTAGCTGGGAGGTTCGGATGTTCCCGCTCATAGACTGCTCAGGCAGGGCCCGCAGGTTTTCGGACTTGGAAATCATCTTCATGCCTGAAGTTGGCATGGGAGACCCAAATATCCAGAAATTGTGGTAGTCAGTTCAATTTCTTCGGCTTGGTCTCAGATCAATGAACGAGCATCTCTTTAGCTAATCCGCCCAACAATGCACTGGCGAATAACCTGACCTCGATAACACAACGCTAGAAATCAGCCCAGATTCGTCACATTTTGAGGAACGGCTTTTGCTAATTTGGACAACCCTGTAGCTACGTCTCTCTTCGCACCGCGACGAAAAATGCGGGAAATATGGACTTGTTCGGAAGAAAGACGGAACCTACAAATTCCCGGTACGCACCGAGAATCCCCAGATCTGAAGCAATTCCTGCGGCACGTATTTGTGGTCTTTGTTCTGCGATGCCCACTTCTTGAGCGCGCTTGAGTCGGCCCATTGCTCCGGCGTGAGCCCCAGAGACTTCACCACCGCGTCGAACGAACTGGTGGTAGGATTGGCCACACACGGCTCCGGTTTACCCCAATTAGGATTGCCTCGACGTTTAGACATTATGAGAGGCTCGGCCGCGGACGGCAATCATGGCTGAGGTAGCCCTCAGCATCAGCGCACAACAACTGGCATTTGTGGCAACGGATCGGGCCCTTCACAACGCTCTTGGGCTTCTCGATGGGGCGCACCGTCGGTTTGAATGGATTCATTTTTCCAGAGTAACTGATTAGTAAACGCTCTGCAAGCATTAACTTGTTGTGAATCACAATCAACAGCGCACGTTGGTACAACGACCATTACGGCATGGTGTTGAAACCGTAGTGCCTTTCAATTTGTAGTGGGTTTTAAACGGCAGGATCGTTAGACGCGGCATCAACGATCGGACCGGATTCGCTCGGCAATTGTGGGCTCATAGTGCCGCTCTCCCCGGAGACAGCCGAGGTAGCAATCAATTGCAGCGATGTATTGATGGTCTCAGAAGGCTGCTTGGAGCCTATTTGAAGACGGCGGGCCGAACCTGCGGTGACTCTGCACAACAAAAACCGGTTGTTGATTTCCTTCGCGGCGGCAAATACATATTCAGAGCGCATATCAATGTCCTCATTCTCGGCCCGGCAGATTTGGAGATCGCGTTTGGCCGATCACCTTAACCCCGCCTCAACGAGAAAAAAGTGCAAGCCCGCGGCAAGCATCTTACCCGACATCCGCAAACGTTGTTCATGCCTGCCAGTGTGCGCGAGTTACTTAGATAACATTCAGGGGAACTGAAAAGTTGAGGAAGGTATGCTCGCTCAGTCCCAACGCTACGCTCGCATGCAGTGCATGTCAAGGAATTACCACCGGTTGTATCGCACAACACCAGGAGTTAAAAACCGGCTTCCTGTGTCAGGAATAGATTCCCGGCGCTTCATGCCCGATCTTCTGCACGTATTCGATGTACGACCCCGGATACACCCGCGGATTCCGGTCAGTTCCGCTTTCGCCTCCAAGCTCAAGCACGCGCGAGCCCAGCCCGCGCAGAAACATGCGGTCGTGCGAGACAAAGATCATGGTGCCTTCAAATTCCTTGAGCGCTTCCACCAGCATCTCCTTGGTCGCCAGATCAAGATGGTTGGTAGGTTCATCAAGCACCAGAAAATTGGGCGGGTTGTAGAGCATGCGTGCGATAGCCAGCCGTGATTTCTCGCCGCCCGAAAGCGCGCGGATGCGTTTGTCCACATCTTCGCCGGAAAACTGAAACGCTCCCGCAAGCGTGCGCAATGCGCCCAGGCCGTCATGCGGAAAGTCCTGTTGAAGCTGTTCGATGATGGTCAGGTCAGGATTGAGGACATCGAGTGATTGCTGCGCGAAGTAGCCCATATACAGGCTGGCGCCCAGCCGCACGCTGCCGGAATCGGGCGCCGCCACGCCCGCAATCATCTTGAGCAGCGTCGTCTTGCCCGCTCCGTTGCGGCCCATCACCGCCCAGCGCTCCCGCCGCCGGATGGTCAGGCTGAAGCCTTCATAGATCACGCGCTGGCCATAGCTCTTGTGCAGATCTTCAATCACCGCGACCTGCTCGCCGGAGCGCGGCGGCACGCGAAATTCAAATTTCACTACCTGCCGCTTCTTCGGCAACTCAATTTTCTCGATCTTGTCGAGCGCCTTGATGCGGCTCTGCACCTGCGCCGCCTTGGCTGCGTGCGTGCGAAAGCGGTCAATGAAGCGCTGCTCCTTGGCCAGCATGGATTGCTGCCGGGCAAACGCCGCCTGCTGGTTGGTCTCGCGGATGGCGCGCTCGCGTTCGTAGAAATCGTAATTGCCCGAGTAGGCGATGATCTCGCCCGCATCAATCTCGGCAATCTTCGAGACCAGCCGGTTCATGAACTCGCGGTCATGCGAAGTCATGAGCACAGCGCCGGTAAATGACTTGAGAAATTTTTCCAGCCAGATAATGGATTCGATGTCCAGGTGGTTGGTAGGCTCGTCCATCAGCAGCACGTCCGGACGGCCCAGCAGCACGCGCGCCAGCGCCACACGCATCTTCCATCCACCCGAAAGCGCGCCTACGTCGCCGTCAATCTGGTCGTCTTTGAAGCCAAGACCATGCAGCACCTCGCGTGCCTGCGCTTCCAGCGCATAGCCGTTCAGGTGCTCGTACTCTTCCTGCACTTCGCCGAAGCGCGCCAGAATTTTGTCCATCTCGTCGGCCCGCGCCGGATCTTCCAGAGCGCGCTGCAGGTCTTCGAGTTCATGATGTAGATCGCCCACGCGTCCGCTGCCGGCAATGGCTTCATCGAGGACGGATCGCCCCTTCATCTCTTCCACATCCTGGCGAAAATATCCGATGGTGAGACGCCGGGGGACCGAAACCTCGCCCTCGTCGGGCGTCTCTTCGCCGACGATCATGCGAAAGAGCGTGGTCTTTCCCGCCCCGTTAGGGCCGACCAGCCCAACTTTCTCTCCGGGGTTTAGCTGAAAGGAAGCGTCAACGAAAACCAGTTGTTTGCCATACTGCTTATTGATATTCGAAAAAGAAATCATCCAGAAACCACGCTACCAGAATTGGGCCGGAATTGTCGTGCCGTAGATGAAATCCAGACTCATGAAAAAGGCCCCGGCTTAACGCCAGGGCCGTGCAGTGATGGATCGCTGCTGGTCAGAAACAGGGAAAGAAGACGCCGCTGTTTCCATCGTTAGGTTTGAGATGGTCATGCAAACTGGTTTTTTGCCACGACCAGGTGGAGCCGTTTGAGGTCCAGTATTGCCATCTGATCCAGCCATAGGTGTTGTTATAGGCAAATTCTTCTTTAAATTTGCAGTCTCCTGCCCCGCCCGCGCCGGTAGTGCAACTGTACTCATAGGTGATCGGCACAATCGTGAGACTCAGGGTCTGGTTGTTCACATCATCATGAAAGGTAAATCCAGACTGAGTGGCTTGCACCGTCATGCGGGAATATTTGAGATTTGCGGTACTCGAAGGCGCAGTGCAATCGGCGGATGAAGGAGTGGATGGCAGAGTGGCCGGCTGATTGATGTAATTGGTGTTGTTATTAGGATCAACGCTGGGCGGGGCGTTCACGATGACACTTGTATTCCCATCGCCAGGCACAACGCAGCGCCGGGCAAGGCGCATGGAATAGTCATTGCTTCCCGAATTGAATTTCTTATAAGCCCACGGATCCGCCCATGATTGTTCGGTAACCCATAAATAAATATATTGGCTGTCATACAGATTGATGTCCCACGGATAGCCTTTCAGGCCGGTCTGTCCGGGGGCGCTTTGATAGGTTTTGACATATTGCAGCTTGCCGGAGCTGCTGTTATTGGTGGAAGGAGCCGATTCGTTCAGGTATGAATTTCCGGCAGGCCCGGCCGGAGTCGTGATCTCTCCTTCGAGATGATAATTATTGTTTCTGAGGCTCTGGTCCATCATCACAACATCAGCCATATCCCAGTATCCTGCCGGACATGTGGTTGTTGCCTGGGCATGCGCCTGAGGCTGCGTTATTCCCAATAAGAAAAGCGCAGCCAGACTTATAGCAAAAAAACATCTACTCATATTCATACTCTCTTTGTTTCTCAGGGGACTCTCAGCTAGATGTATTGCGCATGAGGCTTGTTGTATTCAATCGTGAGCTGCGCCGGGATTGGACGCTGCGGCGGTGCTAAGAGAGAACATGGTGTTTATAGACGAAATCAGACATGTGCGAAGTAGATCTAAGTATTGTTAGAAATGCGGGGCCATCTAAGCAAGTGCTTTGAAAGAAGTGCCGCTGTCGAGGTCAACAACAATTAAGCTTTGAGCCCTTCGGGCTCCGGTCGGCAGGACCGGATTGAAGAAAGGAAGAGTTTGAGCAGTCGGGCTTATTGAAAACTGGGGGCTTGCACCGCCACAATATTGCCCCCGGTTGGGCAAACTCTCACTTGGTGGTTTTTTCGACACTTCGCAATATGGTTGACTTCTCCGATGTGAGCCTAATACCGCATCACTGTGGATTTGCTTGCCTGATTCGGGCATTACCGCCGGAACATCAACGTGCAGTCATTCGAGACTTGCTGATTGAGTTAGTCCGTTGGATCACGCTACCCGCCCGGCCTGGAGCTTTCTTCTGAGCGGCCTTCGGCTTGCTTCGAACTGTGTTTTCTTCAGCCGGCTTGGCTGCCTTGTTTTTCTGAATTTGAGAGAGGCTTCGTTTCAAGTCTTCCATTAAATCCGGCATGATAGCTCTATCCCGGCTGTTCTCATTCTTTACAGATTGGGGAGCTTTCCGCAATCCTGTCTGGATCAAATCCTGCAGGCGCTGCTGGTATATGTCCTGGAATTTCTCCGGTTCGAAGCTGCCGAAGTAGCCTTGAATCAACCCTTCTGCGGCCGTCAGTTCCGGCTTCCGGACCAGGCCGGCATCCGTGCTAAATTCCGGCACCTTCCGGACCTCATTCGCATAGAACATGGTATGCGCAATGATGCCTTTATCGGTGGTCCGCAGGATTAGGATGTGCTCGCGTTTGTGCATTCCAATCCTGGCTACGCCCCAGCTTCCCTGGTTCCGCATTGCTTGCAAAAGAAGAGCATAGGCGCGCTCGCCGCCGATCTCCGGCGCAACGTAATAGGAACGTTCAAAATAGACCGGATCTACTTCATTGGATTTCACGAAATGGAATAGATCAATCGTGTCTGATGTTTCGACCGCTGCCTTCTCGTATTCCGCCGGTTCAATCGCAACGTACTGCCCTGGCCCATACTCATACCCTTTTACCAGTTCGTGGCGAGCAACCGCTCTGCCATCGGCATCGGATTGCAGGACCTGTCGAACGCGGTAGTACTCGACTGCTTGTGAGTGAGGCGCTGCCGAGTGCTCATCTGCACGGTTATCAAACTCCAGACTTCGTCCCGACCCATTTGAGGAAAAATCGCCATGATTTTGATGAGCAGCCGAACCTGATTTCCGGAGATCTATAGCGTTCTCAAATTTCAGTTCCGGCGCCGCCGCTGAAACACCCGGTTCCTGAGCGAAAATTCGTGTCCTGCGTTGAAGACGCGTGAACCGGGTTGTTTCAGTTCGCGCTGCGGCATAGAGGCTTATGGGAATCGACACCATGCCAAATGCCAGGTGACCTGTCCAAACTACTGTTGCCATAAAAAGTATCCTAATGAGAGCGCTTCCAGACTAGGTGTAGCCCGTTGCGTCGTTAAACCAGGGCTAAAAAGTATGTGTGTGAACTCAACTTTGCATGCGCAGACGAGACATGTAACAGGGCACGTTTCGTCCGACATCCGTCCACAATTTACCTACTCAATCCCTTTGAACAGTTCAGAGACGGTAACGTCGAGCTGTTTCACTACTGAAAGAAGCGTTGACAGCGTGAAGTTGCTCTGTCCCCGTTCAATTTCCCCCATGTGCGAGCGATGAAGACCGCACGAATAAGCAAAGGCTTCCTGGGATGTCTTCTTCTTTTTGCGAAGCTGCACAATGCGGGCTCCCACAGTCTTTTGAACAGCCAGAAGCCGCGAGAGACCTTCAGACGGGGTGGGGCCTTCAGACCTGCTCGAATGGCCCTGCAAATGAAAGGAAGAGATATATTGGTTTTCAGGATTCATTCAAATTCCTCCTCCTGAACCGATTGGCGGACTGGGCTTTCGTGCAACATCAAATCCTGAGCAAAGTTGCTGCATTGCTCTTCGGATGAGACGGGAGTGATGGCGTGAAATCCATCATGGCTGCCCTTATGTCATGAGGGCGCTGCCACATTTCCGGCATTTACCTTTTCGATCCCTGCAATAGTGCCGGGAAAGGAATGACCCGAACTGCAAAGAATTTTCGATCGTCCAGTTTAGGCGCAACGCTAGTTAAAAGATCTTGCAGAGTTGTATTCATGGACATAGCTAAAATCAGCATAGTCCCAATGTTCAGGTTGATTTCTCCTCGTTCAATTGCACGCAGACGGTGACTAGAGAAGCCGGACTTTTCGGAAAGCTGCTCTACCGTCAACCCCGCTTGCTCTCGCAACTGACGAAAGTGATCGCCGAAAACTGTTTGGACCGAAAAAGAAACGCGCATAACAGAGACCCAGAGCCGCCTGAATGGTTCAGGCTATGGGCACAGTGTAAAAGCGACGGTCGGTTCCTAACGACGGTGGCGGTGTTCCGGAAACTGATCAGAGTTTCCTTCAGACTTTCTGGTACGGCCAGACGCCTGCTTCTGAAGCAGTTTGGCGAGTTCGGATATGGTTTTGTCGCCGAGCTCGAGCAGCTTATCAACGGCGGATTCGCCGATGATTACATTGGACTCCAGGCTGTAGTTGCCGTGGTAATGGTTCTTGATAATGTCTACGTTTCCCAGGACTCCCTTGAGCTCATTTCGCAGGATCGAAATGCCTTTGAAGCCCTGATCTTCTTCCGCGCCCAAATCTCGTTTATGCACGAGAACTCCCTTTTGCTTACCGACCATCAGGCGCAAAAGCACCTTCAGTGAATTGTCAGTGAGTTGGACTGGCTTGGATGCGATGGTTACGCGGGTGCGGCGCCGAATTCTGTCGCCGGGAATTGCGATCACGATGCCCTCTTTTAAATTCAGACGCTGGGCAGGAGGAGCTTCAAGGCACTGCTGGTGCGTCTGGCGTCCGCTGGCATCGAGGGCCCGGCGTATGCGTTCGGACACTTGTTGCCTGTCGAGCGGCTTCTGGATGACATCGCTTGCGCCGTCTTTCATTACCTCGACAGCCTCGTTCACTTCGCGGGCAAAGCCACTGAGAATGAGCACAGGCAACCAGAAGGCGGCGCCGGTGTGTTCGCCGTGCTTCTCTCGAATGTTGCGCAGAAGCGCCCGGCCGTGTTCGACGTGGCCTTTGATCGAGTCAGTGGCGCTTTTGATCTGCAAATCCAATAAGACCAGACAGAATGACTTATTCTGAAGCTCGACCAGGGCATTGGCGCGATTGTCCACAACCACACTGTCGCAGTCAATCGAGAGGAGAATCTCTGCGAGGTCTTCGGCTGTTTCCTTGTCGTCCTCGATCACCAGCGCGATATGCCGTTCTTTCATGGCCGGTCCGCCTGGCGGTGTTTGGGAAGAATGATGCGAACGACTGTTCCGCGGCCTTTCACACTATCAATGCTCAGACGGCCGCCGTGTTCAGACTCAACGATTTTGACGGCCAGCGGTAAGCCGAAACCGGTGCCGTTGGGTTTGCTGGTAGCAAACAAAGTGAGTGCGTCCCGTTGCGCCTCAGCGGACATTCCACATCCCGAGTCCTCTATCTGTATTGTTACGAGGCCTTCCTGAGCGGCAGCCTTCACTTGAATTGGTCTTAGTGAATCAACATCGTGATAGGACTCAATCGCATTCAGCAGCACATTCGTCAGCGCCTGAACCAGACGCGCTCGAGAAACAGTGACCAAAACCCTGGACTCTACATGAATCTCGATGGGCGGGCGTTGCGATTTCTCCCCATTGCTGTCAAGCGCCAGGCCGGCTGCTTCCTGAATAACTTCTTGCAGCACCTCCGCGTTGAAACTGAGTACGGGTTGCGCGGTATACGCCCGCATCGCGTCCAGCACAGAACGAAGGTGTGTCACACGCCGGTCAATGCGTTCGGCCTCCCCTGCAAGCGCTTCCGCGGGAACGTCAGCCGCTGAAAGTTGGGCCCGCAGACGCTCGGCTGATACAGCCAGCGGAGACAGGAGCCGGATGAGTTCGTGATACAGTTCGCGGGTGAAGGTATTGGCAATTTGTTCTGCCGCGCGTTTTACAGCATCCCTGCCCTTTGCGCCGAAGCGGGCTTCAATATCATCCAGTGTTGAATGGACGCGCTCCTGGTGTTGCTTCCCCAGCATGCTGGCATAGCGCGAGTCCCGGCGGCGGAGAGAAGCGTGTGCCGCAGCCTGACGAACACGGCTGTTGTCGTCGAGCGCCAGCTTCGCTAACACACCCTCGAATATCGAGTGTGGCGCGTGGGCGGCAGCGTGTGCAACCGCCCTGCGGACCTCCCATTTCGGATGGTTCGCCAGCGCAACGAGTTTCGCAGCGATCTCCTCGGCTTCGGGGTCGCCGAAGACGGAGCCCTGAATGCGTGTGCCGGCAACCAACACTGCGTCAAGCACAACAGACCAGTCGGAAGCCCCCAGGGCTGCCAGCAATTCGGGATGTCCCGGGGCCTCAATGGCCATAGCGGGTTTTCCTCAGCAGAAATGCCTCTCGTCCACCCTCCATAATGTTTTCGATCTGCTCTCTGCATTCATCAACTGTTCCGACCTGCTTCAGAGTGGAATGCCGTCCGTCGGAGGAAAATACAAAAACACGTTCTGCTTCGCCAAGAACGGTTATGTTTGGATTGTGCGTCACGAAGATTACCTGGCGGTGGCCTTTGATTGCCTGCAATGCTCGAACTACCGTATCGAAAACAAAAGCGTTGTCGAGGTTGTCTTCAGGTTGATCGATTAAGAGGGGTCTTTCGTTTTGAGTCAATAAGATAGGCAAGATGGTTGTGCATCGCTGCCCTGTCGACAAATGCCTCGACTCCTTGAAAGTGTCTCCGTCAAGAAGTTCAATGCAAGGTTGATCTTCCAGGGCCACCGTCTCTATCGCGTAGTGGATACCTCCGTTACGCAATGCGCTCAGTATCTTCTTAGAGCGGTCTTCCTGGAATCCTGACCGTTGCATGAGTGTATCAAGATCGTCCTTTGCGGCTACTTCAGCCAATTCACCGGGCAGAAATGCCAGGCACAATCGTTCTGCCACCGCACCCTGTTTAACTCCGGAACCCTTGAGCACTTCGGTGACGAGCTCTTGATACTCGCGCAAGTCAGCCGCCTGAGTCACGGTGACACGAATGCTCGGAAATTGACTGGAGAGGCGTTCGGCAATATTTTTTCTCAGCGCGAAACGCATATCGCCCAATTCTGAAGCTCGCTTCAGCAATCCTGAGCGGGCCCTTATCATGCCCCGCCGCTGTTTCTCTTTGGCTAATTGTTCTTTCGCGGCAGATTGTGCATTGGCAAACGCAGTTTGCAATGCCAGCCGTTCGGCGGCGCGTTCCCCATGCTCTTGTGACGCCGCAATCATGGTGCGGTATTCGGCCTCCTGTACGGCGTGTCGCCTGGCAAGTGCAGCGGCATGCCTCCTGATCCGCTGCTCGACGGCTCCGGCCTCCTTCACAATGGATCGAACGGTCTTGGCCAGGTCTCGGCTAAATGCTTCAACGTCTTCCTGAAGCGCTTGAAAGAGTTCGCGATTGACGCCCTGGATTTGACCATCGAATTGGGCCTCAACGCCGGCCTGAAACGACGATTGGCCTGAGGCAATGTCGCGTACGAGCTGTTGCAAGGCAGCTATGATGAACTCCGGCACTTTCTCCTCGCGGGCACGATGGCTTTTTGCCGCATGTGCCGCGTTGATTCGAGCAGCGTCCGGACCGGCGACCTCTGCGAAAGCTTTAAGTTTTTCCTGAAGCACAGGCACTTCCGAGGCGCGTACGCGAGCGTCGTCTATTTCCTGATCAATGCGGCGAAGGTCAACGCTCGATTGATTAAGCTGGCGTTGCAGTTGCTCCAACTCACGGTCAATTGCCGCCGTCTCTTGTTCCTGAAAGCGGTCGAGAAGATCAAGCTGGGCCGCACGGCTGGATGCGATCTCCTCGATCTCGTTCTGGCTAAAAACATCGGCGCCGAATATCTGGTCGCGATCAAGCGAAATCGGCACTGCTGTTCCTACTTCATTCAGAACCTGGATACTTTCGTAAGCGCTACAGCCGGCTGTATACCGCATGTTCATCTTCGTGCGCAGTTCGATCCTGAGTCGTCCATTTCCAAGGTTCGCTTTGACTAGCGCGTCAATGGCCCGATACCGCTGCGGATTCGTTTTTGCGTCGGGCATAAGCCCCAGACCATAGCGGAGAAACTCGAGGGCAGTCGTCTTCCCGGTCCCTCGGCCACCGATCAGGCAATTCAAGCCATCGGCGAACTCCAATTCTGCCCCCGCTAGAAACCCGCCGGTCACATTAAGGCTCAGCACGAGGTGGTGGGCTGACGCGGTTTGTCGCTGAGTGGCCATGAGCAACTACTTTCTACTCCTAAAATTGTAAGGGCTGCCGTTTCGTAGCATAACTTACCAGAAAAAACACCCTTCTATAGAGTGTAACCACAATCTCATACTCTTCGCTAAATCCAATGAAATAGCGGCTCCCGGCTTTCTCAAGCGGGTGTCTGCTGCTGATACCCTGCATGCACTACGCTTCAGTGACAAGGCGGCATGAGCGCCGCTCGCCTCATCTCTTAACAGTGTGTTGCAAACGAACCTGTCACGGGTACTCTTCCCTGCGGTCCACTTCACCGTAGCCGATCTCGAATCCGCTTATCTTCAGCTCACGCCCTATTTACTTTCCCATCTTCGAAACCGGCCGCTCTCGATCAGGCGGTATCCCGACGACATCCATGGCATTTCATTCTGGGAAAAGGAAATGACAGGCTTCGCGCCGGAATGGATGGAGACCGTCCCTGTGCCCCGCGTCGGAGAACCGGGCGATATCCACTATATTGTCGTCAATAACGAGCGGGCCCTTCGGTGGATTTCGAGTGTGGGGGCGATCGAAGTGCATCCGTTCCTGCACACAGCCGAGGACCTGAATCGCCCTACTGCTGTAATTTTCGATCTCGATCCCGGTGAGGGGGCTGATTTGCTTGCGGCCTGTACGGTCGCGATTGCCATTCGCGAGTTTCTTGAAAGCTACCACCTCGAATGCTTTCCAAAGGTTTCCGGCGCTAAGGGAATACAGGTGTATTTGCCGCTGAACAGCGAAGCCAGCTACGCACAGACCGAGGCGTTCGCGCGCAAGCTTGCGGAAACTCTGGCGCGGCAGATGCCCCAGTTGATTGTCGCCGATATGGCGAAGCTACACCGGCGGAGGAAAGTACTGATCGACTGGAGCCAAAATTCACCTTACAAAACAACTGTAGCAGCGTACTCGCTGCGAGCGACGTCACAACTGCCGTATGTCTCCATGCCGCTCACATGGGATGAAGTCAACCATCATCTCGCGACCAGGGATATGTCCGGGCTCTACTTCACAGTGGAACAAGCCGTCAGGCGGACGCAGTTATCCGGCGACCTCTTTGAACCTGTTCTCAGGCTTCGGCAGGAACTTCCTCCGAAATTGCTGCGCGAATGGCAGATTGAATCGCTAGCTTCCATCACAACGTCGATCCGAATTTCGAGAAGCAAAACCCAGTCAGCCCGCCCACGAAGCAGCGGACAGGGAGGCCGAAAGCGTTTTGCCATACGGTACGACGGCAAGTGCTTCGAACTGAATCTGCACTTCGAACCCATCGTTAAGCAATGGAGAATGCAGAAGCTTCTCGAGCAGGAAAGCACCAGTGCGCAGGAAACTGGAGAACAGGAGGCTGAGTATCTTTCCCAAAGTAGCCGGCAATGGTGGGATTTCGGCGTGTACGAACTGGTCGAAGGC
Organism: Terriglobia bacterium; assembly: GCA_963823745.1. Classification (GTDB taxonomy): domain Bacteria; phylum Acidobacteriota; class Terriglobia; order Terriglobales; family Acidobacteriaceae; genus Angelobacter. Next base: position 111,728 of record CAWGMN010000015.1, on the reverse strand, counting down.
AGTTATGACAAACGCGGTCTCCTGCTCTTCTTCTCGGGGAAGCGGCTGCAAGGCGCATGGTCTTTATCCAGCCCATTGAATGCGCGAGGAGAATGGGTTTTTGCAAGCGCCGGTGGAAGAATACAACAAAGTACTGAACACGATCGCGAGCAGCCCCCGATCCATGGCCGTTCGGCATCAGTGATCGGCAAACCTGTTGCTGCAAGTGCGACGACTGCTGATCTTTCCTCAGTTCCTATGGCTGAGCCCCAATTTGTCGCGCCGATGGAATGCGACGAGGTCCAGTGCCCCGAGCAGTTGCCATCGAATCGATCAGACTGGCTCTACGAAATCAAGTGGGACGGACACCGCGCGATTGCTGTGAAGCGCGGAGGCATGGTGGGGCTTTATACGAGAAATGGTAAAGCTCCGACCTGTAGGCACTCTCATATTGTAGAAGCGCTCCAGAACAGCAACCTGCCCGACTGCACTCTGGATGGCGAGTTAGTCGCCTTCGACGAGAATCGCGTGCCCAGGTTCCAACTCCTGCAAAACAGCTACCGCAATGACGCTCCAGTCGTGTATGTCCTTTTCGATATCGTCAATTATCAAAGCCGGGATGTGACTGGACTTCCACTCGAAGAAAGAAAGCGGTTGCTGCGCAATGTGTCTTCTGACCTGCCGCCTCAAAGGGTGGCACTGTCAGAAGCCATTGAAGCGGAACTGGGAGACTTTCTCGAACTCGTTCGCAGCAACGAACTTGAAGGAGTGGTGGCCAAGCGACGCGATTCGATCTACCGGTCGGGGAAAGTATCAACCGCCTGGGTGAAATACTGGATTGGCCAGCAAACCGAATTTGTAATCGGTGGCTACTTGCGAGAAAAAGATCCGCTGTTCGATGCGCTGATTGCCGGTGAGTATGTGAACGGCAAACTCGTATACAGGGAAAAGGTCCGGCATGGCTTCACGCATGCAGACAAATTGAGGCTGTTGGACATGCTCCAACCCCTCAGAATTCCGCAGTGCCCTTTTTCCAATCTGCCGCAGAGCAAAAGGCGCGGCGCCCTGGACACCGAACAAATGCAGAATTGCATCTGGGCGAAACCTCAGATCTGGTGCCTGCTTCGGTACAAAGAACGCACAGCCGCAGGAGAACTCCGCGAGCATGGCCTCTTTCGCGGTATTGTCGAAGTAGCGGCCTAACGATTAGGCCTGAGGCGATGTATCGCACAGATATGTCTTGACCAGCAGCTTCAATGAGCGAACCAGAAACAGGTCCAATATCAATCAGTTAAGAACCTCAACTTTAACGAGTGTCCATCCGGTTGGGCATCGGAGATTCGAAAACTCACCTCGGTGCGCACCGAATGCAAGTTGCAAGATAAAGACGCACTACACTAGTCATCACAACTGGCATTATCAAAATAGTAGGCCGAATATCAGTGATATACTGCGCTCTTTGGGAGAGGCGATGGATAGCAAACGAGAGTGCCTTCCGGGTGTTCGTGCGACGCGCATGGTCCGCACTTCTCCTGGTGTCTTCTCGCCGCATGCTACGGTGCAGCGGCGTCCAGTGCAGCCATCGCTTGCGCCGGCCCCCCTCTGTCCCAATGCGGCGCCGGTCTGGAGGAATCCGCCCGCTCCAGCGCCCTTGAAGAGTGCCCTGCAGATGAAGGATTCGGGCAAGCGATTGGCCGCGCCGCCCGTATATCGTCCTCAACCGCACGTCCCGGTCGCACAAAGGAAACTCGCCGCAGCTTTACCTGTGACTAGTGGTCAGATCCGCCCTGCTCCAGCGCCGCCCGTTTATCGGCCTTGTGAGCCTTTGCGAGTTGCTCAGAGAGGCGCGGTCGGAACTCGATCCTTTGCTCCGAGTCGGCCTGCTTTGCCGACTCGCCAAGTCTACCGCCCCCAACCGCTCGTTCGGGTGGCACAGGGAAAGGCTGCCCCTCGCGGAATCCAGCCGGGGGGAACGCCGTTACCAGCGAATTCCCGACGCGTAATTCAGCCTTTCACAGTGCTTCCTCCCACTAAAATCTTCAACGCAATGCCCGGAAGCAGACCTTGGGGCGGATACCCGTATGCCGTGGTCAGCGGCGCTACCTTCAGCGCTCAAGCGCGGGGTGCTTTGGGAGGCGGGAACGAATTCTTGACGGTTGGCGGCGCGGCTAACGCCGTCAATCATCCGGGGGGCTTGTCCCTACGGGTATCCGACAACAGCGACATCGCGATCGAGGAATCCGACTTGGTGAACCGTCAGCCCAAGGTCTTTTACGCGACACAAGCTGTGGTGACTGAGGCAAATGGTTACTTGCAGCGGTCCGGCTCCGGTGTGCGCCTGATGACTGGCGCTGTAGGTCTCACGATTCTGACGGGCTGGTGGTGGGGCGATCGACAACTAGTGGCTGTAACCCCAACCCGCTTGGATGGCGACCACAATCCGGATGCGTTGCCTCAAAACTGCAACGCAGTTGCTGCAACGATCACTGGAATGAATGCTCTGGGTCTCGCTTCTCAGGGTTTCCGTGCCGCAGAGAATATGGCCAAGTCCCTTGCGCCAACGAACACCGCGAGATTCGAGGTTGCCCGCCGAAGACCGATCGAGGAGGTTTCCAATGCCGCCCTTGACGTGATCACAGACGACATCGCCCGCGAATATGTGACGAACCAGACTGAGGAGAACCTGCGCGCTGCCCGCGCCAACCGTTACGCACAACCCGAGGTCGGCGATGCCTTCGTAATTGCGACCATAGGCAAAGGCACGGATCTTGGAGGAGGTCGGAACCGTGTCCGCGATTACGAAACGAACACAAATCGGGATCTTGGCTGGGCTTATCACTTCGCCGGAGTCGTGGCCCGGAGCGGCAAGGATCGCATAACGCTCGAAAACTATGCTCGTCCGGATGCTCGTGCAGAAGCCGCCGATCCACGCTGGTATTTCCAAATGTACGGAGAAAAACAGGGCCAATCGTTCCACGAGTTCCATAAAGCCCGGAATGACTACGCCAACCCCGCGACGGTAGTCTTTCAGGGCCCAAATGCGAAAAAGGCTGAGGCTGAGGAGTTGGAGCGCGCGCTGCTTGTGGCTCAAATGAACCTGTTACAGTACCAGTACGGATACGGATAGGCACGACAGCTACAAAGTGCTACCTCCTGGGCCGTAATTGCGTTTAAAATCCTCCGCAGCATTTCTTGAATTTAGCTCCACCGCTGCAGGGACACCGTTCATCACGTTGACTCCATCATCAATTTCAGGCCGACGAAACACTTGGATAATCCAAGCTCCAGTCCGGCAGGACGACCGAAAGTAGCCCGGTCACTCCGCTTCTCAGATGCGCCTCTGTTGCGTATCTGAGAAGCGGAGTGCCGGGTAATCAAAGAAAAGACTTGCTTCCGCTCTGCCGAAGGCGTGCGCGTAGCTCCTTCTTTTGGAGCGGAGCGCACTAGAACAGTCTATCGATGCCTTTAGAACGTCTATTGAACCCCTTTGACACAATGAACACTGCTTTAGATCCTTGAGTGCTCCACGAGTCGTGAATAATGCAGGCGTTAGGGGGGCACCGGTTGTCGGCTGCACATGCGACAAGGTTTTCTTGTCATCAAATTCGTTTTATTGCTGCACCCAAAACAACTTCCTCTTACTTTTTTTGACCCAGACCATCTCAGACTTATGATCTTCGGTAAGGCTTAGTTGGTTATCGCCACTTTCTGCGGATCGATTGAACACTTCGGCACTCGGTAATAAGTCCTTTATGCGGAAACCGTTCAGCATCTATTTGAAACAGGGCTCTTATTTGCTTACCAATCGGTTCTGAATCGCACTGACCCCGCAGGCGGCCAGTGGAAAGGCGGTTTCCATGGCTGCCATCCCGCCAAGTCTTGCATCATAATATGTATCGTTAGGCGATATAATGCATCCCGACTCTTCAGCATCCCCTCGTAACGTCGCTGGGAGTAAACCTCCGCAACCGGCAATGGTTAACGCAAATCATTCAGCACCCCGACCAGGTGCTCGAAGGAAACGACCCCATTGCGGCGGCGCTCCTGAAAAAATACAGCGTGCGGATGCCCAACATCTACGTGAATGACGTGGATACCTATATCCTCCGCTACATTGCGGAGCAGACTGCGACACAAGAGAAACAGGCGAGCAATAGCAACGCAACAGAAGTTGCAAACCAATAGAAATTGAAGAATAAGTGGAAGCTCCGGACTTCAGTCCCGGGGAAGCGGGCATCAAGCCCACGCGATAGTAATGTGACCGCTCTTTGCGAGGGTGAGCGCTTACAGATACAAATTGACCACCATTGCGACACATGAGATGCACAGCCCTTGCATTGTACTGAATACGAATCAGTCAATAGCTCATCGCAGGGTAAGCCCTGGGCTTGCATCAGAAGAGCAACAATTTCTGACCTTTGTTTGGAGCGACCGGACAATTTACTTCAAATCATCCAATCGCCCCAAATCATTGGTTAGAACGGCGTGGTGGTGTTTCCGGTGCTGGGGCCGATTCCCATGGGAGTCCCGGTTTGAGAGTTGAAAATAAATCCGGTTTGAGGGTTGAAGACAATTCCTAAGAGCAGGTCTGGCTGTTATTTAGTGCAGGCACACTGGGTATGCGCGCAGCCTGTATTGACGAAGCTCTGGTCTGAGTTCAGGGTACAGAAGGAGTTCTTTCCCTGGATGAGATTTTTCAGAGTTTCTTGATTTAGTTGGAGCTTTTTAGGTTTCACTTCTTTTCTCCTTTTCTGTTGCAGAATTTTCTCCTGCAAGATTACTACGTGATGTCTAAATTATTACCGGATATCCCAGAAAAGGAAAGTCTCAGAACAGCATAAGTCGGATCTTTTATTGACTTTGATCCATGACAGCCGCCCGATACCCATCATTCCGTAGCACTGGATTACGATTTGAAAGCAAGAAGTCTCACCGAAATTCAGCAGTGCCGGAGTCGTGAATGTAACGATGGTAGCGGTTCGGAAGTACAGTAATCGCGGATCTCTCGATGAGCCGAGATGCCTAATTCCACAGACTTGCAGGAAACCGCCTGCGAAATCATGGGAAAATTAAGTATGGCGTTCACTGGTCCATTTGTATTGCCTGTCGGAACTATTCTCGTGCCGATGCGCGAACTGCCTGAGAATGTCCGCCGGGAAATTCAGGCCGAGGAAGACGATTTTGCCATCAGTCGGCCTAGTTCACGCGCAGAAGCAACAATTATTGACCGCAAGACGGCTGCGCTCGTCCGACATTTTGAAAAGCCACAAACGATTGCGGAAGCCGTAGCCCGTTACAGCCAGGATAAGCACGAAGACCCCGCACAATTGCTGGAAGAAGCGTTTCCGATTCTTCAATCGCTCATTGCCTCACAATTGCTGGTTGCTGCCGACTCACAGGAAGCACGCGACGCCCAACCCGCATTTTATGGCTGCCAGGCTGCACAAACCGATGCCGGTCTGCGGGAAATGAAAAACACAGTTTTGAAGAAGGTGGGCTTATCGGGGCCACTGCTGACTGGTCCATTACTTTCTGCCCCCTCCACTTCTGTGAATTATGGCGCGGGTGGAATTGCTTATGCGGTGTATCGCATGGCTTGTGCCGGTGAAGATGCGGAACTGCTGGCGTTGGCCGATGCGTGGGCATGCAGGGCCGTTCGCCAGATTTCAGAGGAAGGCGCTTTCTACAACGAGGAAATTGGCATAACGAAGGAGACAGTGGGAGAGACGTCACTGTATCACAGTGCTGCCGGAGTTTATGCAGTGCAGGCGCTGGTTGCGCAGGCGAGTGGAAATGCGCCGGTGCAGCAGCTTGCAACATCCGCATTCATTAAGGCTTCGAGCAAAGACAGCGACAAGCTGGATGTGACGCTGGGCCGCGCAGGGACGATTCTGGGATCGGCGTTTTTGCTCAGCGCCGCTGAAGCCTCGCTTAGTCCCCTTAGCGCGAAGATACAGACGATCGAGCACTTGCGTTCTTTTGGGCGCGAATCCGCAGCAAAGTTGTGGCAGACGATGGAAGGCTTTGGCGCAATTCGGGAATCAAAAGAGTTGAGCAATCTCGGCATAGCACACGGCTGGGCGGGGCTGCTGTATTCCATCTTATGCTGGTCCGCCGTGAGCCATGATCCATTACCTGCAAACATCGGCGGACGCTTGCAGCAGCTTGGCGAATGCGCAGAGCCGGTGGGACGCGGTCTGCGCTGGCCGCGGGACCTCACTCCCGCGGTGAACCAGCAGGGAGGCTACATGCCGGGATGGTGCCATGGCACAGCCGGATATGTTTTCCTGTGGAGCTTAGCGCACAAGATGCTCGGGGATCCAAGTTATCTTGCATTGGCGCAGGGTGCAGCGTGGAACGCGTGGGAGACAGCCGGGGCAATCGGCAATCTCTGCTGCGGAGTGGCGGGCCAGGCTTACGCGCTGCTGAATTTTTATCGGCATACAGGGGAGAATGTCTGGCTGTCGCGCGCGCGGGATGTAGCGCGTTATGCCGTGGTGGCGCACGAAGGGACTCGCAGCCAGCCTGGCTATGAACAGTTCGCATTCCGCACGGAGAGTTTGTACAAGGGCGAACTTGGGATAGCAGTGCTGGCCGCCGATCTGGAGCGCCCTGAGCAGGCTTGCATGCCGTTCTTTGAAATCGAAGGTGAATAATTATTTTTCGCCGGTAGAGAAGCTTGAGAACTAGTTAGGAACCTGCTCCCGCAAGCATTCAACCGAAATGCTTCGGTACAGGTATACATAACCACAGATGTTGGTCAGTACACTATTCTGCAAACGGAGCTCTATCAGGCACGGTCAAAGCGGAGTCCGTTTCCAAGTTTGCAGCGACTATTTTAATCGGCATCAGAGATGGAAGTTCAATCGCCTTCGAAGTCCCTGGCTTGGTGGTGTGTCTCCAAGTTTCCAAGAAGAGCCACCTAGTGCCGCCGTGGACAGGGTGAACGGCCAGCGCCATTAGCAGTTCCTCGATGAACTGCTCGCGCATGCTTTTTCTTTGCAGCGTATGAGCTCGCGCTGCTTCATACGCCAATTCCTACAGCCTGAGAACAGAAAGGGAAACTTCAGCGGTGCCAAGTCGCGAAGAAACAGTAGCAATCATTTCCCGGGCATTGTTGCCTTGGCGTTCGGTGCTATCAGGACACTGGATTTTCAGTGTTATTCCCATGCAGTGGAGTCCAGCGCTTCGCGATGACTCTCGACAGCCGCTTGGACATCATTGGAAAAGTCGGCATCGCGATGGTGGCTTTGAAGTCCGCCAATAGCAGAGCAGCAAATTTCTAGACTCTCAATTAGGTTGTGCACTCTGTTCGGGGTCAGGTGCTCTACCGATGTCGACTTCAAATTTCATTGGAACAGAGAAGGTTCAAGGCTCTCTGGCTAGTAGACCCAGCGGATTGCACTAGTTCGAAAATCATGCAGCAACCAATATGCTCACAACACTAGTTAATTCTGATTTCAATCTGGGAATGTTAGTTTTATTTACGGAAGCGTAAATTTATTTTCGAACTGGTTGAGCTAAATACAAATTCATCTATTCTTGCAGCCGTCAGTGCTAGTGTAGTGTCCGCTTGCAATTAGACATTACAAAGTCATTGTTTCAAGAATCCAAAGTCACAGACTGTATGTTTATTCATAAGACACTACAGACACTACATTTGTCTTCAGCGGTGCGCAGCGATTTGCTCACTACGCTGAGTTGCAACTGAAGTGAAATAGCAGCAACTATGAGATCGAATTAGCGATTAATGCTTTACTGATTTGGAAATGTAATGCGGTCCTCATCTCTTTCGTCGCCCTCAGATTCTTCCACGCGCCCAAAACAATCTTTTCACATTCCCGGATCAATCAGAGAGATCGAAAACCAGGATGGAGCAGTGTTGCTCGATATCGAACAAGGAGTTTGCTTCAGCCTTACTCCGGTAGCCTCCAGAATCTGGCAGTTGCTCAAGGTGCATTGCGAACTTGAACAAATCGCTGACATGATCGCGGTCGAGTTTACAGTTCCCCGCAACTTGGTAAAACAAGACCTCTCTGAATTTGTGAATTCCTTGCGCCAGAACCGATTGTTGCTCGACAGCGTGGATGAGCATAACCGCAGAGCATCGGGCGGCTGGTTGCGACGCAAACTCTCGCGGCTGCATGCCCGAACAAGGAACAAATAATGGAACTGGCTCTCGACTCTCCCCCGGTTAGCAAAACCGTTCCTGTCGTTGACACTCTTCACGGCATAGAGGTGGAGGATCTCTACCGCTGGCTTGAAGATCCGTATTCTCCGGCCACGCGAAACTGGATCGAGCAACAGTGTGCCTACGCAGAATCCTATTTTGATTCCATTGGTAATCGGGAATTTGTGCGCCCGCACGTGGCGGCGCTACTGGAAATCGAGAGCGTAAGTGACGTCTGGGAAGTAGACGGCAATGTCTTCTATTTGAAAAGACGGGCCTACGAAGAACAGCCCTCGATCATGCTGCGTCCGAAGTTGGGCGGTACAGAGATCACGCTTGTACGCCCAACAGATCTGTCAAATGGATCGCAGGTGCATCTGCAAATTGTCGGCATATCTCCCGATGCGCGATTCCTCGCAATCGGAGTGAAATCAAGTGGCGCTGATACACAGGCGGTACGGTTCTTTGATGTGCAGCGACGGGAATTGCTCATGGATTTTCTGCCGGAAGGATTCGGGCCGTGCCTTGTATTTACCGCCAAGCCGCCGGGATTCTATTATGCGCATGAACCCCTGGATTCCTGCGATCCAGATCGCGCCATTTCTTGGCATGAGCTTGGCAGTGAGTCTGGAGACCACCAAATTTTTTTTGGTGGGCGCGGGACAAATGTTCACGTTGGCGCCGCTGGAACTGCGGATGGTGAAATTCTCGTGTATCTCCGCTCGTTTTCAGACTGCCCTGGAAAAATGGAGTTATTCATCCATCAGATTGGTCTGCATAAGGAGCCAATCAAGCTTCTGGATATTAATGACTTTGTACTTATGCCCTTCTTCATCGGTCAAGAGCTTTACGGGCTGACTGACTGGTCTGCGCCGAGATTCCGCGTGGTCCGGATTGATATGGACAATCCCAACCCCGAATCCTGGGTGGAGATTGTTCCCGAATACGTAGCCTCGATCCAAGAGGTTACCGTTGCTGGGGAATATGTTTGCGTTCACTACATAGAGGACATGCAAAGCAGAATCAAAATTTTTGACTTAAATGGTATTTGCACGATGGAGAACGTATGCCCTCCAATGGGAACGGCAAGATTCATGTCCCGTTTTACGGGGACGAGCATGCTGTACTACACGTTTTCTTCTGTTCTGCAATCTCCCGTTGTACTCGCGCTGAATCCCAAGACTGGCGAACAAAGCCGGTGGCACGAACCCGCCGGATATCTTAACCTCTCGGATTTCTGCATTGAGCGCATATCTTATCCATCCGCAGACGGGACTAGCATCCCGATCACGCTCATTGTGAATAAACAATTGCAATCTGAACGCTTGCCGACGTTTATCACAGGCTACGGAGGCTTTGGCGCGAGTCAGACTCCTCGCTTCAATGCCTACTCGAGCTTCCTCTTGCAGCAAGGATTCCGCCTGGCAGTGCCGAACATTCGCGGCGGCGGCGAGTTTGGCCCTGCCTGGCACGAAGCAGCTAAACGCCACAAGAGACAGACGGCGTTCGAGGATTTTCTTCGGGCTGCCGAGTGGCTCATTGAAACGGGACGCGCTTTGCCCGAAAAAATCGCCATCGGTGGCGGCTCGAACGGCGGCCTGCTTGTGGCTGCTGCTATGACTCAGCGGCCGGATTTGTTTCGAGCAGTGGTTTGCCTCGGACCGGTCCTGGATATGCTCCGTTACCACTTGTTTGATTCCGCCGCAGTGTTTGCTCCTGAATTCGGAACTGCAGATGACGAAGACGATTTTCGCTTTCTACATGCGTATTCGCCCTATCACCGAATCAGGCAAGGCGTGGCATATCCGGCAGTATTGCTGATTTCAGGCGATGCGGACACGCGGTGCAATCCCATGCATGTGAGGAAAATGGTAGCGGCCCTGCAGGCTGCAACTGCTTCTGGCAGGCCAGTGTTGATGCAGCACACCAGAAACTGGGGCCACGTGGCTGTTCAGCCCCTCACTGCACGGATAGAAGCACTCACACAAAGGCTGGCATTCATTTGTCATGAGCTTGGAATACAAGTTTTTACTCCAGGCAAGAGAGGTGAAACGTGAAGTTCATGACGCTGAAATTCATGTTTGGGTTTGCAATATATGACTTGTTGCGATTCGGCAACAGCCTGGCGCGGCTCCGGCGTTTTCTGCTGGGTTGGAAGACCAGCAATCACCCGCCACAATCTGAAATCGTTCAACAGGCAGGCATAGCAATGCGCCATGCGCGGGTGTGGTACCCCAAGCGTGTTCGTTGCCTGCAACGGTCGGCGGTTCTTGCCTGCATGCTGCGATCCTGCGGCATTCCGGCCCAGATGGTCCTGGGGAGCCAAAAAATACCTTTCAAAGGCCATGCCTGGGTGGAGGTAGATGGCAAAGCCATCAATGAGCGCAGGAGCCTAGCAACCTTTGATGTGTGGGACCGGTTTTAGGAGCCTAAATGAGCGCGCAGGTTGGAATATGGAATCGTGATGCGAGTCCTATAAGCCGGGAGTCTCTATCAGGCTTGAGTCAGCTTCTGGAGCGTTATGGGCCGGATGGAGAGAGCATTGTAAGCAAAGGCTCTGTAGCTGTGCTGCATCGAGCCTTTCACACCATACGAGAGTCCCAGGATCACCAGCAGCCGTGCTGGTCGCAGAAGGGCGCACTGATTACCTGGAATGGCCGTTTGGACAACCGGGACCAACTGGCACTCGAACTCGGCACACTGTGCGACGGCAATACCGATGTTGAGGTAATTGCTGAAGCATTTGATCGCTGGGGTGAAGATTGTTTTCGCCGGCTTGTGGGGGACTGGGCTATCTCAATTTGGAATCCCCAGGCCAATGAACTGCTTCTGGCTCGCGACTATATAGGCGTAAAGCAGATGTTCTACTTTGCATCGGCTAAGCGGGTCATGTGGTCCAGTCACCTGGTTGCGTTAGCCTTATGTGGCCAGTCATTCAGGTTCTGCCTGGAGTATGCAGCCGGATATCTCGCATTGCATCCACTGGAGCACCGCACGCCATACGAGGAAATTATGGCTGTCCGGCCCGGTACATTTATACGCATATCCCTGCACGATGCTACACAGTCAGAGTACTGGCTCTTTGATCCTCACTTCAAGACAGTCTGTGCCTCCGATGCTGAGTATGAAGAACAATATCGATACCTCTTTGGACAAGCTGTCCGGCGCAGGCTACGCTCCGCTACCCCCATTCTGGCCGAACTGAGCGGCGGATTTGATTCTTCGGCGGTCACCTGCATGGCGGACTATGTTCTGGAGCAAATAGGAGCGGAGACGCCCCGAATCGACACCTTCACCTTTTGTGATCCTTCTGAACCGGACGAAGAAGACTCACAATATGCCCGGTTCGTAGAGGCCAAACGAGGAAGGACTGGCCATCGTTGCGTGGTGCAAGAGTTTGGAGATGCCATCCGCTTTGACTCTCCTGAGTTCCGGGGAACACCCAACTTCCCCAGAAATGAAATTGAGATGGCATTACCTGCAATTCTTCAGTCTGGAGATTATCGTGTCGTTTTGTCCGGGTTTGGGGGTGACGAAGTAAACGGACAGGCGACGGACTTCCGGGTACTGGTCGCGGAATCCTTACACGCCTGGAAATGGAAAGCCGCTGGCAGGCAGACAGTCCAGTGGAGTTTCGCCACCGGAATCCCATTTGTACAGATTCTCTGGCAAAGCGCACGCATCCTGCTGCCGGCACAATTTCGCAACTCTAAAAGCAACTTCAAAGATTCCATGCCGTGGCTCAACCCAGCCTTCTTTGCCAGATATGGCATGTTAGGGGAGCTTCTTGCCGCGTCGAAAGGACCCCGCAAGTGGGGGCCGTGGATGTGCGACTCCTTCCAGACCCTCAATGGGCTACGACGGCAATTAACTGACGAAAATCCAGCTGTCACCGACAAACGCTATCCTTATCTTGATCTCGATTTGATGCGTTTCTTGCTCTCCATTCCACAAGAGCAGTTAATTCGGCCTGGTGATCGGCGGTCCTTGATGCGGAGAGCGCTTCGGGACATGCTGCCGCTGGAATTGATTGACCGGAAGACCAAGGGTAGCGCAGCGCGTTGCGTGGCCCTGACATTGTCAAAGCATTGGAACGTGATCGCGGAGGCTGTGGCATCACCCTTCACGGCCGATATGGGAATCGTAGACGCAGAGCAGTTTCGCTCTGCGCTCACCGCCCTCAAGCATGGCAAATTGCCGGACCATATGGTCTCGCTGCTCAGAGTGCTTGCGTTGGAACTGTGGATGCGCAACAACATCGCTCGTGGTGTGGTCCGCAACTCGGCGTTCCCGGCCGCTCGCATCGAGACTTCAATTATGGCAAATTCTGCGTGATCTCACATAAAGAGGTGAAAGGCAGGAATACATAAACTGGAAATCGTCCTGCTGCGACCGGCTGAGAAACTCGATTTATTAACTACGATCTCTCGTATTGACGGCGGATCGATTTTCATTCCAACCCGGATCCTCGATGGCGGGCTCGATGACTGATCTTAAGAGTGCATGCAATTTACGAGAAAGGAGGTGAAAAAGATGCGATATCAGAAACCGGAAATCGTGCCTTTGGGTTCTGCTGAAAAACTGATCTTAGGATCCAAGCAGGGGCCCAGTGAAGGCCTGATGATTTTCATACCACGAAACTTTCTTGATAGCGAGCTCGATGATTGATTGATTGATTGATTGAATGATTGAATGTGCTCCACCCGGTCTCCTTGGCCGGGTGGAGAGCGCATCCCCGGCCTCTACGGAAGTTGTGCAGAAGCGGGTTTAACGAAGTTGGCAGGTGTATGCTCCAAATCAGCCATTTTCTGATTCGTTGTAACCCCGATTGTCGTTGAGATCCACGTTTCCCAAGTGGGACTCGAGATTATTTTTGTCCTGCCATGAGGAGAGCGCGTTAAGCCCAGCATCTTGCAGCGCGCCGGCCGTTCATCCACGCCCCGGTCGAGCCCTGTGCCTTTCCAGTGCCGCAGCTTCTCCGGCAAAGAAGATCTGATTCGCCAGAGCTCCTTCGCCCTTTCGATCTTTCAGCAACTCGCGGGCCGTGCCTGGGATGGCATGAGCATAACAGCCCTTACTGTACTAGTTTTTCAGCCATTCACCGCTTGCAGCGTACACTACAAGGAAGTCTGTCGAAATCATGTGAAAGTGACATCGGCAACACATAAGAGATTTCCTATAATCAAGCGGAGTTCAATTCAAGGGCGGGAGCACGAATGAAAAATTCTAAAAACTTGATATTGAGAGCTGTTGAAAGTTGTGGCTTGGACAAGTTACAAAGCCGATCACATTGTTCCGATGCAAAGCCAGGCAGCTTACCGCTTCCATTGATTGCAAAGGGCTACGACGTTCAGCATGAAGTAGGTCTACATAAATTTGCACCAAGTGCTCAATCGCGAAGTAAGTTCTGCCAGAGTTAACTTTAGTATTGCATCTCGTAAATTCGACAATGACCAGACCTCGGACTCTGTCCGACCCAGTTCAACGAGTGAAGCAGCACTGTGATCCTGGAAACGCGTTTGAGTTAATGATTCCTAATAAGAAACAGTCCGCCCGGCGGCTTGTATTGTTGACCAGAAGAAACTGCTATGCATTCGGACATCCACGCTGCCGAACTCGTGTTTCTGCTTCTCCTGCTCTTTGTAGTGGTGTTTGGGGTTCTCTCGAAAAAACTCAAAACTCCTTATCCGATTGTGATGGTGGTGGGCGGGCTGTTGTTGAGCCTGGTTCCGAGCGTCCCCCGTATCGAACTGAACCCGGACCTGGTCTTTTTTGTGATTCTGCCACCGTTACTTTACAGCGCAGCCTGGCTGACCTCGTGGCGAGAATTTTCCTACAATCTGGTCAGCATTTTGCTTCTCGCCTTCGGCCTGGTTGCTTTTACGGTGCTCGGCGTCACCGCTCTGGGACACTGGTTTCTTCCCGGCTTCGATTGGCGCGTGGGCCTGGTGCTCGGCGCTGTAGTCGCGCCTACTGATGCCATTGCGGCTGCCTCCATTGCAAAACGCGTCGGACTTCCCAAACGCCTCGTCGACATCCTGGAGGGCGAGAGCCTGCTCAATGATGCCAGCGCTCTGCTCGCACTTGAGTTCGGACTAGTGCTGCTTGTCGGAGGCGTGACGCCTACCTTCACCTTCGGTCTGCTGCGGCTTCTTTACCTGACCACGGTTGGCGTTGTGGTCGGGCTGGCGATCGGCATGATCGTCCACGCGGCAGAACATCGCATAGACGACGGCCCCATAGAAATCGCGCTTAGCATTCTCACGCCCTATGTAGCTTATTTGACTGCCGATGCAGTCAAGGCTTCCGGAGTGCTCGCCGTTGTTGTGTCCGGACTTTATCTGAGCCGCCAGAGCTCTCACTTTTTCTCTCCTGGTGTGCGGCTACAGGCTTCGGCCGTGTGGGAGTCTCTGACTTTCATTCTCAATGGTGTTGTGTTCGTTTTGATCGGCCTGCAACTACACTACGTCCTCTTGAGCCTTCGCGATCACCAACTGGGAACATGGATTGAGTACGGCGCTCTGTTCAGCGCCTTTCTGATTTTGTTGCGCCTGATTTGGAATTTTCCAGGTGCTTATCTGGCCCATATCGTTCGCGTTCGCATTCTTCATCAGAGGGAATCGGCGCCAGGCGTTCCCCAGATTTTCATCGTCGGCTGGACCGGAATGCGCGGGGTTATCTCGCTTGCCGCCGCCATCTCTCTGCCGGAAACCTTTAAAAATGGCGCTCCGTTCACGCAACGCAGCATAATCATTTTTCTCGCCTTCAGCGCCATTCTGGTCACGCTCGTCCTTCAGGGACTCACGTTGCCGCTGCTCATTCATGCGCTTGGCCTGGCGGGCGCTTCCGCGCCCCATTCCAGCGAAGAGGAGGAGGCGAGACGCGCCATCCTTACAGCCGCACTGAAATATCTTGAGGACGCTCGTGAAGATGCTGGGCCGGAACTGGCGGAAGTCTATGACGATCTCTCGCAACACTATCGCACCCGGCTTGCGAGCCTGAATGAAGGCAGCGGCGCTGACAGCCTGGCGCCAACGTTCTACAATCAGTATGTCGAAGTCAGCCGCAAGCTGCTGAAGATTGAGCGCCAAACCGCCGTCCAGCTCCGTAACGAACGGCGCATGAGCGATGAACTCCTGCGCGAACTGGAGTATGAGCTGGACTTAAGTGAATCCAAGTTCGCAAAGCAGCGTTAAGCATATGAGCCTTTGCTCCGGGAGAATATCCAGGCGGGTTTCGGGAGCAATGCGGAACGGATCAAGAGAGGCGACAACTTTATCGAAATGCCGGGGAGTTGTTTCACAGCGACATAGCTGGAGTAAGCTACATCAGACCTCGCGCGGTCGAATATTCTGGTTCAGGCGGAAGAAGTTTTTTGGATCGTAGTGTGACTTGACGGCCACCATGCGCTCCCATCGCTGGTGATAAGCCTCGGGGACGCGGTCTTGTTCATCGCCGCTCATAAAGTTCACGTATACGCCGGGCTTCATTGCCGGACGAAGCTGTTTGAAAACGCCTCGAACCCAGACAACATGCGCCGCATCGCCAGAGGCGTCCGGCCAGTTTGCCAGCAATGTGAGGACGAAAGGAGCGCTCCGGTCGCCGAACGCTGTCTCTTCCGCAGCAACCTGCCCGGCCGCTCCACCAAGATACGCAAGTTCAATCTGTGTTTCCAGAGACGGAATGGTAGCGACAGCCTGCATCATCTGGTCAATACTGCTGTCGTCAAGGTAAGTGAAATAGCCTGACTTGGTGTAATAGCGCCGGCCATGCGGAAAATCGGAATCGGCCATGGTTTGTAAATGAAGAAAAGGCACAATTCTGCTGCTGACAGTATCCTTGTGGCACAGGGAAAGCGCGCGCTCCAGATACGGCCGACCGGCTTCAGGGTCGCCGGTCCAGACCAGAGAACTGCTGGCTACCGGACGCCCTCGCAATTCCATGGGCACATTGCCGGTATGCGGGGCCAAGGCGCAGATTGATGTTCCATTTCAGATCGAATGGCATTTCGCCCATGGAGTCCCGCCAGTATTCAAGCAACGGCCGAATCCCGCCCTCGGGAGTCAATCCTTCCGCTAAGACAAGCGAGGTAAGCGGATGCAGTTTGACTTCGAATTCTGTCACCACGCCGAAGTTACCGCCGCCTCCGCGCAAGGCCCAGAACAAATCTGGGTTCTCCCTGGCATTCGCGCGCACGATTGAACTATCGGCGGTCACGAGGCTGAAGCCCTCAACGTTGTCGCAGGACAATCCGAACTTTCGGGTGAGCCAGCCGGTACCTCCCCCGAGAATCAGTCCGGCGCTGCCGGTATGAGAAACAACGCCGGAGGGAAAAACCAGTCCTGCTCTCTGTGTTGCAGAATCTACTGTTCCCAGCAGGCAGCCTCCGGTAAACCGTGCCCGCCGCGCCTGCGGATCAACCGCGATCTGCGCGCATTCTCGACAAATCAATGACCATACCGCCATCGCAGGTACCAAAGCCGGCGAGGCTATGCCCTCCGCAACGCACAGCCGTAAGGATGTCCATCGCAGCGGCGGCCCGGATTGCGCTTTGTATGTCGCTTATATCAGCACAACGCGCAATCAGCGCTGGCATACGGTCGAACATGCCATTCCAGATAGGACGCGCATCTTCGTAGTTGCTGTCACCGGGGCGCAGCAAGTCGCCTTTAAATTTCGTTCGGAGCGAAGAGTAAACTTCTCCGCTGGCTCCAACCATTGAAATGATCTCCTCGCAGAATATGTTTACAATGCGCGCCGGCGGCTTCGCAGGTACAGCAGCGAAATGATCATGCAGAAAAACAGAAAACGCCGGGAATGACCATTGCAGCCCGTCCACGAAAAAGGTGGTTACCGAGATTGCAAGCAGCAGCAGAATGCCGGTCACGGTAAAAAACGGATGCGCCCGCAGACGCATAGGCAAACTCGATAGCTCGCTGGTGGTGATTGCTTTGCGGAAACGAAGATGCGTGTGCAGAATCACCAGCCATACGAAAAGCATTCCGGCCACCGCCGTGCCATAGAGCATGAGAAAGGCATTCTTGGGGGCAAAAATCGCCAGCAGAATGGCCGCAATAATTCCCGCGGTGGAAACCAGCAGCGCCCGATGCGGCACGCCGTTGCGGCTCACCTTGCCGACCCACCGAGGAGCATAGTTTCCCCGGCCCAGAGAGAAAAGCATCCGTGTGGATAGATAAAGGTTAGTGTTCACGCTGGAAAGCGCTGCCGTAAGCACCACAAAATTCATGATGGCGGCGGCAAAAGGTATGTGCGCGGCTGCGAAGGCAGTCACAAAAGGGCTGCCGGAAAGCGTGGACGATCCGCCTGCCTGGTTCCAGGGAACCATGGTGACCATGATCGCAATCGCCAGCACGTAAAACCCGATGAGGCGATAGACAATGTTGCGCATGGCGCGCGGAATGGTAATCCGTGGATTCTGGGCCTCGCCCGCAGTGACAGCGATAATTTCCACTCCCATGTAACTGGTGACCGTAATGGTGAGCGAGAGCCATACGCCTTTCCATCCTGCGGGGAAAAAGCCGCCATGCTGGGTTAGATTGGCCAGCCCAATTGCCTGCCGGGAACCAGCGCCAAAAATTCCCAGCCCAAAAATTAAAGACAGTCCCACCAGAATGAAGGCGACGATGGCAGCCACCTTGATCATGGCGAACCAGTATTCAAACTCACCCAGGCGGTTGACCTGCATGGAATTCAGCGCCACCAGAGCGGCTGAGACCGATACCAGCCAGATCCATTGCGGAATATTGGGCCACCAGAATGCAAGATAGATACCGGCGGCGGTGACTTCAGCGCCTATGGCGATGATTTGCGCGGCTGCGTATGTGGCGCGCACCGAAAAGCCGGCCCAGGGATTGAGATACTTCTCCGCGTATACTCCGAATGCGCCCGGCAACCGGATGCACCACCGCCATCTCCGTGAGCACGTAAGACATAATCAGCGCGATGCCTGCGCCCAGAAGATAGGAAAGAATGACGGCCGGTCCGGCGAGACGAATCGTTATGCTGCTTCCCAGGAACAAACCCACGCCGATGGCTCCGCCAATGGCCATCATGGTGAGCTGCCTCTGACTCAAGCGGCGATGCAGGGCATTTACTTCGGGCGCCGCGTCTTTGTCACCGGCAAGCGTGGCCCCGGCCGCTACACCTTCATGGTCAGTCATGGCTGCCAACACCGGCGGGCTCAGCCACCAGGAGATGAATGTTCTTCCTGAGGACTTCCACGACTGCCTGTACATCGTCCATGGTGTTGTACACATGGAACGCTATTCGCAGGCCATCGTGACGATTCGATGCGATGATGTCCTTCTCCGCCAGCCTCTGCACCAGTGCATTGGAATCCTGCGACTGCAAAACCACCAGTGGGCCCTCGCTGTCCGCGGGTGTTTTCACGCGGATGCCCAGATCAAGAGCGCTAGCGCATGAGAGATTGTGTAAGTTTCCTGATGTGGCCCGCCACATTTTCCATGCCTATCTGGTGCAGCAATTGGAATCCGGGAACGGCCGCATATACATTGGGACGGAAGGGGAGCCTGACTCGAACCTTCGCGCGGTCGGAGACAGATCAATATTCTGGGGATCGAAAGCGAATGGATTGGCTTGCGCAAACCAGCCGGTGACCGTGGGAACCAGTGAGGAGATGAGGTCTTTGCGCACATACAGAAAGGCGAGACCCGGAGGGCCGAGCAGATACTTGAGAGTACCGGTGACATAAAAGTCGAGGTCCATCGCTTTCACGTCAATCGGGCGGGTTCCGGAATCCTGGTAATCATCGAGCATGACCAGAGCGCCGGCGCTATGGGCGATCTGGGTGATGGCCTTTCGCTCCGACCGAAACCCATTCTTGAAACAAACATGGGTGAGCGGCACGATGAGCGTATCGCGATCGATTGCCTTCTCGTAACTGGCAGCGGGAATGCGATTGCCTTCTGCTTTCACAAATTGCACGTCGGCGCCCCGGGCGCGTTGCGCAAGCCAGACATGGCCCATGGTGGGAAACTCGAACTCACCCATCACGACTTTCCTGCGCTCCCGAAAATTCAGTGCGCTGGCAATGCTATTGATGCCCGCCGAGGCGCTGGTCACAATAGCAACTTCATCAGGGCTGGCATTGATGAACTGCGCAAAAGCGGTCCGCGCCGCCTCGTACTGATCTACCCACAGCTCCCACGGCGAGCCTTGCTCGTGCCAGCTTTGCAATATAGTTTTCCAGGCCGGCCTGCACAGCATCTGACAGCGCGCCCTGCGAGCAGGTATTGAGATAAATCTTGCGCCGGAAGATACGGAAGCGCGAACGGACCTCATGGAGTTGTTCGTCGGTCAGCATGATTGCTTGCTCCCCGCATGGCCCGCTATTTCCGCCAGTGTGCTGCCGAATCTGCGCACCTCTTCCACTGTGTTGTAGTGCACCAGTGACGCCCTGACTGCGCCGCTTTCCTGAGCGAGTCCCAACCGCTTCATCAGTCGAGGAGAATACATATGACCGTCGCGCACCCCGATATTTTGCTTTGCGAGTTCTTCCGTCACTTTGGCGGGCGAAATGCCCGGAAGATTAAAACACAGCGTGGGCGTCCGTTGCGAAATATTGTCCTTTGCGTTAATGCCATAGACTTTTGCTTTTACGCCTGCCAGCGCGTTAAGCATCGCGCGGGAAAGCTGCGCTTCATAGTTCCGGATGGCCTCAGTACCCGCGACCAGCGCAGCACGCCGGCAGGTTACGGCTGGATTCATCAGCCGGCCGATGTCTTCGAGATAGCGCACTGCGGCGTCCATGCCGGCCACATTCTCATATATATATGTGCCAATCTCCAGCTTGGCGGGAGTGGTGTCAGGCACAAACTCTTCACGAAAAGTGGGCAGCGCGTTGAGTGTCTCCAGGCGGCCCCACAGAAAACCCATGTGAGGAGAAAAGATTTTATAGCCTGAGCAAACCAGGTAATCGCAGTCGAATGCCTGCACATCCATAGGACCATGCGGGCCATAGTGCACCGCATCTACAAAGACTTCAGCACCGGCGGCATGCGCCCGTCGGGAAACCTCGGCAACATCCAGAATGGAGCCGATTGCGTTGGATGCCAGCGTGCAAGCTACGATTCGAGTCCGCGAAGAGAGCAGCTTCTCCAGGTCTTCCGGATGCAGACGGCCGTCCTCTCGAAAATGCCACCAAACAATCTTCGCGCCTTCGCGCTCCAAAGCCAGCCACACGGCGATGTTCGCTTCATGGTCAAGATCGGTCACGATAATTTCACGGCGATCTTTCAGCGACTGGCCTATGGCGATGCTGATGAGCCGCATGAACGAGGTCGCATTCATGCCGAATGAAATCTCGTCATCGTGCCGGGCATTGACCAGCAGAGCGACGCTGGCGCGGGCCTGGGCAATAGCTTCATCCACCTGCTGCGAATGCTTGTAGCGCCCTCCCCTTTGTACATTTCGATGAAGCAGGTGGTTGGCTACGGTATCAAGCACGCTTCTGGGTGACTGTGCTCCCGCAGCATTATCGAAAAATATGAAGTCTTCCTGTAAAGCGGGAAATCTGGCGCGAATATGGTCTATGGGAAACTCTGCCATGGCCCAACTAATATATATGGTTTTAGCTGGGATGATTCATCTCGCGTGCGTGTGTGCCCATCCCAGGGCAGCGCGATTAAGCCGGCACCGGGCCGGCTTTATTATCTTCCGCATTTGAGTGTTTCTGCCGCAGCACTCCGCTTCAGCCGCGTTTGCTTTGCGGCTTCGATCCGCTCTTCTTTCTGCCTGCATTGGTTTTCTTGCTTGAGACACCTGCGCCACTCTGAAGCTGTGGCTCAGCGGCGGTACGGCGTCCTGAGTTCGCCCCGCCCATAGACTCTGCTCCGCGTTGATGAGGGGGTTGTTTACTCATGTGCTCCTCCGCATGAATTGAATTGTTATATATCTATCAGGACTTGGATGCGCTTGGATGTCAGGTCTAATTGAGCGCAACGGCACTGGCGCTTGTTGGCGCGGAATAGAACACGCCGGACATCTAGCGCCGTATCGCTTCCGTCTAAAGACCAAAGAGGCATTTATGGCAGACGACTCCAGGAAAAAAGACCACACAAAAGAACCAGACGGATTGGGTGAGCATGCACGAGGCCCCGGCTCGGAAGCTGCTCACGAGCAGGGCTGGGACTTGAACGAAGAGGAACGCACGAAACAGCCTGAAGGACGGCCCGCCCACTATGGCGGCAAAGGCTACGATTACGGAGCACAGGATTTCGGAGACACTCCAGCCAAACGCGATAATCCGAACGAGGCCTCCGATGAAACAGAGCCAAAGAAGCGCAAGGCCAGTTAGCGACCGGCACTGATTTGCATTCCGAGTGGCGCATCCGAAGTTCCTTCATCATCTCTCGTTTATCTACCCTCCAGAGTTGGATCTCGGTATCGGATGTGCCATGATTTTTATAAGAAGGACGTAAGTAGACATCGGGAGGAGTTTAGTGCTGCAGACGGCGGACCATTTGACATCGCGAACATCGCGCTATGACATCGCTTCCATCATGGGTGGGCTTTACGGCCCTGGCTTCATCGGATTGAAGTCGGCATTCCCCAGGGAATGGGCACAACAGTTGGGAGAAGATATCGAATTTCTTTTTCACGAGGCGCTTCAGCGTCCGGGCGGCGCGGTTGGACGCGGCCCCAAGCGCTACTATGTGGAAATTCACCCGGAACGGATCCGCGGCTTCGTTGACCTGGTTTCCCATCCGTGGGTGGTCACGGTCTGCGAGGCAATCTTAGGACCTCACTACAAAGTGGTGGAGATTGGCTTTGACGTTCCGCTTCCCGGAGCCTTGAACCAGCCCTGGCATCGAGACTTCCCTGCTCCTGACGATACATTGATCGGGCGGCGGCTGAACTCCCTCGCCCTCAACCTGACTACCGTGGATGTTACTCCGGACATGGGCCCATTCGAGATCGCTGCAGGAACACAGTGGGACGAGCCTTCCGGGTTCGAAGACGGCATGTTCCCGCCTTCATCACTATACGAGCGATATGAAAAGATGGCAGAAAAGAAGATGCCGAAGATGGGCGACATTTCCGCGCGTTCCGCGCTGACTATCCACCGTGGTACAGCGAACCACTCCAACCTCTCGCGTCCAGCGTTGGTGCTGGGCGTAGATGCGCCTACAGGCATCAATGCGGAGAGACACGATCTACAGTTTACAAAGGCATACTACGAGAAGCTTCCGGAACAGGTGCGCTCACACCTCACCTGCCGCGTAGTAGACGAACTGGAGCCGATTGTGCAGGCCCATACGATTGAGGGACTGACGATGGGCGTAGCTTGAAATCTCAGGCTGTTCTCAGCCGGAATAAGATTAGCCCGCTGTCATCACCGGGGCGGCACGGGCGGCGTCTGGCCGGAGACCAGCAACTCGGCCCCGGTTGAATTAATCAGATTGAGACCCACCTGTGTGCCGGTCAACTCGGTTGATGAGAGTCCTCCATTGTTATCGTTGCCCGCGAGGTAGTAGAGTCCCCCAGCTTTAATGGCCGCGCGGCCGTTTGTTGCCGTTGTAGGCATTGCCATCAGTGATCTGAATCTAGCCATGCGCGTTGATGGCTGGGGCCGATGCGTGTGGCCGGACTTTGGTCGAAAGTTAGTTTGTATTCAAGTGCTGCATTACGCTTCTCATCAGAGCGGGTACCTGCTGGTTCCACTGACTCCAGTCATGGCCGCCGGGGCTGGCATGGAATTCGTAACTGAAGTGCCTGGCTTCCAACAGAGCGGCAAATCTGCGATTGGCAGGCAGCAACCCCTCCTGTTCGCCGCAGGCTAGAAAAACATAAGGCGACTGGGCCGGATCAGCGGAACGAACAAGAAGAAATGGGTCGCTGGCGCGGCTGGCCTGACTGCCCCAGGGCCCAAAGATTGATCTGTACTGCTGCCACTGGCCCAGTCTCTTGATCGAGAATGGACGGCTGGGAACATCGAGTGCAGAACTAAGTCCACCTGCGAATACGAACAGATCGGGATGTTTCAGCGCCAGCACCACCGCGCCAAATCCTCCCATGGAGACGCCGGCAATGGCGCGGTGAGCCCTACCGCCAGAAACAGGAAGCCTCTGCTCTGCGTCGGCAATCAGATCATGCACAATGTAATCTTCGTAACGGTCCTGCTGGTGACCGGCGGAGTTGGTGTAATACGAAGAGCTCCCTTCCGGCATAACCACAACCAGATGCTGCCCGATATATTTGGCAACATCGGAGTAGTTTGACCAATCGCGAAATCCGCCCCCGCCGCCGTGCAGCAGGTACAGCACAGGAAGTTTTTGAGTGGATGTAATATCTGCCGGAAGCAGCACGCGGTATTGCATGTCACGCTTGAGTGAGGCGGCATAAAACGTTACATCCATCAGCTTCACACCGGCTGTGAGTCGCGGGTGATCCCGAAACTCCCCCGGTTTATTTCTGCCGCACGAAGCAAATGCAAGGGTCACAAGCACAACCATGAACCACATTGCGTGTCGCAGGCCAGGGCCCTGATGTCGTTGCGGTTTCATGGGTCTGAATAGACGCTATTTATCGGTGGGCTCCTGTTCGTAAGAATACCTTGGGAATTCGCTAGAGAATGCTACTTGAATTCATCTCTAGCACCTGCCGTTCAGGTGCGGTTGGCTTCCTGGAACAATGCCATCAGTTTCGCCGCGTCTTCCTTAGTAGTGTCGGTGACAAGATAATATTGCAGCCCGCCCTGCGACCAGTGCTGCACGGTGAATGAGAGACGATTATCGCCATCTTTCGGGGCTTTATCGTCTAGCGCCTTGAAAATGAATACCGAAATTTTGTGCTTGCGAATTTCGTAGAGCAGCTCAGCAGCAGGGCTTTGCTGCACATAAACAGACCTGCCGCCGAGCAGGGTAAAAGGCGAATTGGCAAGTTCGGGCAGATTGAAGGCGAACGGCAGCCTTCCCTGGAACCAGGGCTTCACCGTATGGCGGTCGGTGGAAACCACGTCGACCGGATTCTGGCTGGCCAGAGTACTGATGTGCTGGTCCACAATTTCTGAGGCAAGAATGTCTGGCTGCTGTCTGGGGCCGAGCATCAGCAGGCCCAGGGCGACTACCAGCAGCAGGACAGCCGCGGAAAAGGCCCAGCGCCATGAAGGTGAACGAGTTTCACGGACCTGCAATTTTTGACGAATATTTCTTCGCAGCTCCGGCGGCGCGGTAAAGCGCCGGCCCGCCAGCCTGACACTCTTTTTCCATTGCAGTTGTTCGGCCAACGCAGCAGAACACTCAGCGCAGCCCTGCAAGTGCGCGGCAACCTGCTCCTGCGTGGCCGGGTCAAGCTCATCGTCAGCATACAAAACCGTTTTCTGGCGCCATTCACAATTCATGTTTCACGGCCAATCTCTCTGCAATAAATGCCCGCATCTGTTTGCGCGCGCGGGCCAGACGCGACATTACGGTGCCGATCGGTATGCCCAGCGCGTCAGAAACTTCCTGATACTTCATCTCTTCTATATCCACCAACAGCACTACCTCGCGAAAACCTAATGAGAGACTCGCGATGGCGGCCTCCACCATCTCAGCATCGGCGCGGCGAATCAGCAACGATTCAGGCGTCTCCTGGGTCACGGCTGCATCGAGAGATTCCTCTTCCTGAACGGTGCTGCGATGTTCCAATGAAGTCCGGCTGCTGAGAAAGGTGTTGCGCACGATCTTGAACATCCAGGCGCGAAAGTTTGTGCCCTGCTGAAAGCCGCCGATGGCTTTGAGCGCTTTGGCAAAGCTTTCCTGCACCACATCGCTGGCCTCGTCCCGGTCGCCGCATAACCAGCAGGCAAAGTTATAAAGCGGATCCAGGAGCGCCGTAGCCAGGACCTCAAACTCTTCATTGGTTAGCACGTCTTCTCCCGATACAACTTACGAACCCCGGTTTTATTCCCGCGGATATTGTGCCCAGGACCGGGAATAAAAGAAGCCGGCCTCAGTTTTACCCGCCAGAAGTGCTCCTGTAAAGGGAAAGCGAGGAAAAAGCAATGAGCCAGATGAAGAAAGACGAGATTTTGCACGACCATAACGAGGATGGAATTGACCGGCGGGGCTTCCTGAAATGCATGGCCTGGGCAGGCACCGGAGCGGTTTGCGTGATGAGCGGCGGCGTTCTTCAATCCTATGCTCTGGGCGCCGAGAAGCAAACCAGGGCAGGACATGGGGATTTCAGCTTCGTACAGATCAGCGACAGCCATATGGGTTTCAATAAACCCGCCAACACTGATGTGGCCGGCACATTCAACGCTGCGATTGAGAAGATCAATGCGCTGCCCACTATTCCTGATTTCATGCTGCACACCGGGGACATCAGCCATCTTTCCAGGCCGGAAGAGTTCGACAAAGTTGAGCAATTGCTCAAAGCGGCCAAGGTAAAAGACGTCTTCTATGTGCCGGGCGAACATGATGTGCTCGATGACGATGGAAAGCAATACCGTGAACGCTTCAGCAAAGACAGCCAGGGCGCAGGCTGGTACAGCTTCGAGAAAAAGGGCGTCCACTTCATCGGCCTGGTCAACGTAATGAACCTGAAGGCCGGGGGCCTCGGCACTCTGGGCGATGAACAACTGGAGTGGATGGAAAAAGATGTGAAGGGCCTTTCCAGCAGCACGCCCATTGTGGTGTTTGCCCACATTCCACTGTGGACCGTTTACCCCGATTGGGGCTGGGGCACCCAGGACAGCGCACAGGCTCTGGGCTACCTGAAACGCTTTGGCTCGGTCACCGTCTTAAACGGGCATATACACCAAACCATGCAGAAGGTGGAAGGCAAGGTCACTTTCCACACTGCGGCTTCGACCGCATTTCCTCAAGCGCATCCGGGAGCGGAACAGGGACCGGGACCGATGAAAGTCCCACCGGAACAACTGCGCGCGGTACTGGGCGTTACTGACGTGAACTACATCCAGCGGCGCCACGCGCTCGCAGTGATTGATTCAACCTTGGCATAACAGGAGACACACCATGAAGAAGACCAGTCTTTTTGCAGTCATTGCGGTCGCGACAATATGCGCGCTTGGAATCACCGGTACCCAGCGCTGGGGCTTTCGAACTGCCGCGGCGGCTACCGAGACGCCATCTGCCGTCGAGGTGAAGATTGATAACTTCACTTTTACGCCACCCACACTCACGATCAAAGCGGGGACGCAGGTCACCTGGAAGAACCACGACGATATTCCCCACACGGTAGTTGAAAACAATAAAGCCTTTAAATCGAAAGTGCTCGACACAGATGAGAAGTTCACTTCCACCTTTACCAAGCCCGGCACTTATGAGTACTTCTGCTCGCTCCATCCCAAAATGACCGGCAAGATCGTAGTAGAGTAAACGGAACCTGGCGGATAGGGAACCCCTATCCGCTGTTCCTTCTTCTTCAGCGCGAATCCGAGCAGAAGACCCCGAACATTTATAAAATCTACCCCTATCACTTTGGGGGCCTTTCTCCGCAACATCGCTACAACCCGCGTCAAATAAGGCGAGATCGCATTTTCGATCCGCAACAGTTGCGCAACAAGTCCGCAACATCCTGTAGGGTGAAACAAAGAAATAGGCAGTTCCGCCCGGCTCTTAAATTCGAAAAGCCACGGCCAAAAATTTTCATCAGTTTTCAAAGAACAAACTCATCACCCCTGAGGGTGAAAACGGAGCGTAGCTGACAAAAAGTCAGAATGCAAGCAATGGTGTCACTATGGCGCCACTACGCCGCCGTTGTGGTACCACTACGCCGCCGTAGTGGCACCACAATGCCATCTTTTTGCGAGGTATCAAGGTCACGCCGTATGTCATCGAATGCGGGAATAAATGCCGGGCAGATGAGTTATTCCACTGAAAAAGGAGAGACCCATGAACTACACAGCCATAGAACAAAACAATCCATCTTCCAGCCCGCAGATATGCAAGCGGGGCCTGGGTATCGTGTTTTCCATCTTGTGTGTTTGCCTGTCCGCGGCGCAAGCGAAAGACCATAAAGCAACTTCATCATCGGCAGCGATCAAGATCGTGACCAGCATGGCGTTTGACGAAAATAAACCAACCGATATGTCAATCCAGCAGGCAGGCGGCAAGTCGTATCTTTATATACAGCTTGCGAATGATGCCGGCGTGGCGGTGGTAGATGTGACTAAGCCCGACAAACCGAAAGTGGTCAGTTCCATGTCATCGTTCAAGGGAGCAAGCCATTTCCAGGTCAGCGGCAATGCTGCCACCATCAGCGCGGAGCAAAGCGACATACTTGCCAAGTCAGCCAATCCCCACGAACTGCTACTGTGGGATGTTTCTGATCCTAAAAACCCGCGCATGGTGCAACGGTTTAACGATGTGCTTCGGGTGTTGCAGGATGACCGCCATTACACCTATATCCTCAATCAAGACCGGCTCTGGGTCGTGAAGGACAGGCAAACCGGCACCGACAACGACAAATGGGACCCGAGCCTGTATGGATGAAGGGTCCGGGTATAAAGTTTTCTTTAGATCAATGAGGCTGGCCGCCGCTACCCCATCTTCACAGCGGGACCAGCCTTATTGGTATTTGGCAGTTAGGATTGGGTACTTCGTGTCACTCGGGCTTGCGGCCTTTCTAACAATTACGCATCTCTACTCCGAACTTTTATGCTTTTTGAAGGATTGAACGGTCTTCGACCAGAAAGCAGCCTGACTGTTCGGCGAATTGCACGTTGGCCTTTGCTTCAGGGTCTTGCATTAACGCCTCGCGGTATTGTTCGTAGGCAGCGAGACTGGGAAAATTGATCAATGCGAGCGCAAAGTTGGTAGGCCCGGCAATCTTTGTCGGAAGAAAATAGCCTGCCAGCTCTCCTCCACAGCGGCGAATCGGCTCCGGCCATTTACGGGCATACTGCTCAAAGTCGGAAAGCTTACGCGGATCAATGGTGTAACTAATGCACAGCGTCAACATACGGGCCTCCAGTCAACATGGTACCGACGCGGGCGGCTAAGATGATTCGAGCCCGGTCGAATTATAAGGACGCATGAGGAGGCTATACTGGGTTTGAATGCAGGGAAATTTTTCCAACACCGCGTCTTTGCTGGGCGATGCTGCACGAGCATCTATGCTGATGGCGCTGCTAGGCGACATAGCGTTGCCCGCGGGACAACTGGCAATGATCGCCGATGTAACGCCCCAGACAGCAAGCAGCCATTTAGCCAAGCTGGTTGAGGGCCAACTGCTCGCGGTCGAAAATCAGGGACGCCACCGATATTACCGGATCGCCGGGATGGAAGTGGCCCATGTGATAGAAGCTTTGCTGGCCATTACTCCCGGCTTGAAGAATGCTGCGCCTCATGGCAGGCAAGATGAACGCGTGAAGAACCTGGCCTATGCGCGCACCTGCTATTCCCATCTGGCGGGTGAACTGGCAGTGAAGATTACCCGCAAACTCCAGAAGTCACAAATGATTGTTCCGCAGGGGCCACGCTGCTATCAGGTCACGATCGAGGGACGCGCTTGGTTTGAGCAGCTTGGAATCATTGTGAACCCAACGCAGGCGGATGGGCCGCGATTTGCCCGCCGATGCCTTGACTGGACCGAGCGGCAACACCACCTTGCCGGCCAACTTGGTTGCGCCATGCTGAAACGGTTTCTCGAACTGAAGTGGATTGCTCCTGTTCGTAATAGCCGCGCAGTCCGCCTGACCTTTGAAGGTGAACGAAAGTTAAGAGATTTCTTGCAGGAGTAAAAGACAGGGATGAGTGTCGCCCCGCAGTGACTC
This sequence comes from Terriglobia bacterium, assembly GCA_963823745.1. GTDB lineage: Bacteria > Acidobacteriota > Terriglobia > Terriglobales > Acidobacteriaceae > Angelobacter. Next base: position 82,815 of record CAWGMN010000015.1, on the reverse strand, counting down.
TCTATCTTCTCTAGACGACAATTCCCAAGCCTTCCGCCTTGGGCTACATTGTGGCGCGCCTTTGGCGCTCAAAAACATACAAGCAACGCAATTGTTTTGCTCGTCATGTCAACCATATTCACTTAACTTGAATGGAGCGAAATCATGCACGGAGCCAACCCTTATCTCACCTTTAACGGAAACTGCCGCGAAGCCATGAGCTATTACCAGAAATGCTTGGGAGCCGAGCTGCACATCATGCCGTTCTCTGACGCGCCCGGCAATTTTCCTCCGGAAGCCAAAGACCTGGTGATGCACGCACGATTAGTGAAGGGACCCGTGATCATTATGGCTTCAGACGCAATGCCCGGTATGCCCTACCAGCCCGGCAACAACTTCCAGATCGCTATTGGCTGCGAAAGTCTTCAGGAGATTGAAACTCTTTTTGCCGCCTTCAGCGAGAAAAGCAAAGTCACCATGCCCTTGCAGGACACATTCTGGGGCGCGCGCTTCGGCATGCTCACCGATCAGTTTGGCACCCAGTGGATGTTTAATTTCGACAAGCAGCCGCAGAAATAGGCAAATTTCGCTGATCGCAGTTATTCATGAGAACGTTTCTCGTGAGAATACCTTGTGTCAGCTTGGAGTGGGGGCACATTACCAGGGTCCGGGTGAGCGCAGCCAGATCCGGTGATCGCGTGATCAGATATCTTGTGATCTGTACCAATGCTGGTGGGCTCAAGGCTTACCCCCTGGACGCTGCGGGCTGAGTGCATAGGTCTTTCGGTGCTGCGCACCTCAAGATGACATGGCGCGCGGGCGGGGTGATAGGAGGGAACGCACGCAAACGATTGAGGTAAATACGCCAACAAAAAAATTATGCCGTCCCTGCCGGGACTTGATTCGCATCCTCTGCCTTTCCCAGCACTCACGTGCTGGGCTCAATAATGGCATCCCTCCGGGATTTGAATACTTACCTACTATCCAGCCGCATAAGTCCGCGAATGATTTATCAGGCACTTTTCCAATAAATTCAAGCCATTGGATCGTGCGCTTACTTTTGCAGCAGGTCTTAGACTCTGATCAAACCCACAACTAGTAGTGAATTACTCCTAGCCACTGTTCGCAATAAAAATGCCCAACCGCGCGGGAGCGCGGCTGGGTACATTGTCATTACTACCGCACAGTGACGGTCTTGGCTGTCTTATAGACGGTACCGTTAGTGTCCCACGCCTGGAAGACCACGTTATGGGTCCCAGTCGCCATATTCACGGTGGTATTGATCTGGCTTGCTGATGTCGCGTAAACGCTGACGTTATCCACGTAGATACGCATGGCCGTGATCGGGTTTGGTGCTGTCGCAGTCGCGCCGGCATGGACTGCTGTGCCGGTCACCGTAGAGGTTGTGGGAGCCAGTATGGTAACTCCCGCAAATGAGGTGGTGTTCGTTGGCTTGAAGAACTCCGCCATATCGGGCGCAGTGTTGGCAGCCGCGGGGAAATTAGCGGTAGTACCCAACGCTTCCAGCATGGTGCGCAATACGCTGGGATGGTGATAGGTGGTGGTTGATTTGTAACCGCTCTTTACCTGCGGCCCAATCATCGCCACCAGAATCCTGCCGCCACAGCCGGTTGTGACTGTTGCGCTGCAACGGTTGTCGGTATTCAGGTCAGCCTCATCGGCCCAGATGATCAGCACGCCGTCGCCGCCGGGCTGAAATTCAGGGCTGGCCAGAAGCGGCCCGATATTCTGCTTCAACCAGGTGTCAGCCGTCTGAAGACAGGTGCTCAGCGTGGCTGTGCAGTTGTGCATGTCGTGGTTCCCGTCTGGGGTGATAAAGGCAAAATTAGGCAGAGTGTGGTTGGCAATATCGGTCGCCATCACATTGCTGGAAACGTGGTTCAACGCCAGGCTGCTGTTGGCCATGTCAGTGAAATAGATGAGCGGGGCATGGCGTTTCATGTAAGCGCCCGAAAACAGGCCGGTGTACCCCGGCGAGGGCAGCGACTGGGCATACGACTTGAAAGTCATGCCGTTGCTGAGCAGATGGCGCTCGATATTGTCCACGTTGAAAACCGATAAGGTGCTGTTGTTGTGAGTAATGTACTGGCCGGAAGTGACCCAGAAATAATTTTCCAGTGAACCATGCTCGTTCGCATAAAACTGAGTAGCCACCGCGCCCTTGGCCAGCAGGCTGTTCAGGTAAGGCATATTGGGGCTGCCAACTATGTCTTCATAGCTCCGGTTTTCTTCCGCCACGATGTACACGTGTTTGGAACGCGGAACCTGGGCGAATGCCAGGGAAGCTGTGAGAAGGAGCAGTCCAGAAACAATTGGACGGATCAGAGTTAAAGTTTTCAGTCGGTTCATGGGCGCAACTATGGCCCGGCTTCTACTCTGGAAACATCGGTATTGCGCCTTAAGGTGTTCCCCCAAAAACAGAAACTTTTCGCTAGTTTTAGACCAGTTAACATGTTGTAGTGTCGGAGTTTAGCTATCACTATAACCCTAGTACTAAGGTCTTGGTGATTTCTTAAATTTTTACAAGTAAAAGTGCCGAATTTGGGCCGATGTTTGTCTCTGATTAGAGGGGTTTGTCTCTGGCTGGGGAAATTGGGAGCGAAACGGCCCCCACTTGGGATTGCAATCGGGTGATCTGTCCTGACGCTGAGGCTGCGGGCTAAAGGCGGCTAAAGGCTTACCGCTGGACGCTGCGAGCTGAGTGCATAGGTCCTTCGATGCTGCGCACCTCTAGGATGACAGGGCGCGGGCGGGATGAGAGGACGAGAGCAGCCCTGAAAGAGTTGGTCCTGTCCAACACCAGAAAAAAAGGCGCCGGAAGGCCCGGCGCCTCGAAGGATACACGTCGTTACTCGCTTAGCGGCAGGTCAGCTTGCCGAAAGGCGTGGCAGAGTGGGTAAGGGCTGAAGTATCAGGATAGCTGAAGGCCCCACCCAAAGCGTTGGAAGTGTTGCCCTGTTCAAACCACTGCAACAACGCTTCAGTCTGCGGATGATAGGTAAAGCTAACATCGCGAACCTTGGTTGGCACCGACACGGTGGCAGTCTGTAATACCTCGACCGGGTCGCCGGTTTCCAGATTGGCCTGGCAGGTGCCCGGTTCACCGGGGAATACCCAGGCAGGCACGGCGTTGTTGACGAAAGGATCGTTGAAGGTTTCCGAAATCTCGTGGCTGAGAGCAGTCACATCTTCAAAGCCCGCTCCGAAGAGGCCGGGGGAAATCCAGCTTGCGTAAGCAAATGCCCAGCGAGACTCTTTCGGGCTGCCGCCATCGGTGAAGTAGGTGTGGAATCCCAGGGTGCAGCAGCCGCCGATGCCACCCGAGCGGTTCGCTGTGAACAGGAAAGTGTTCGGGAAAAGCGCGATATTCACTGCGTCGGTGGTGTAGTGTCCGGCGTCGATCGCGTTGTTCACGATGTTAAAGATCTGCTGGTTGAAGAAGTTGCTGAGCATCAGCACGAAGGTGCTGCCATCCGGCGCCTGGCCGGTAAAATAGGTGCGGACCTGGGTCGGAACCCCGCCAATGTTCAGCGTAACGAAGCGCGGCACCTGAATGGTGATGCGATCAACGATGGCCGCATTGCTGAGTTCGGTATGCCAGTTCTGCTTCATCATATTGAAAAATTCCGCTCTCTGTACGGCATCGGGGAACTGGATGTTGTTGCCGGAGGTATAGTCGGCATCGCGGAAAACCGGGGAATTCAGCGTAGGCTGCTCGAAGTTGGCCACGGGAACCAAGGTCGTGGTGGTCAGGTCGGCATTCTGAAGCGCGAGCGAGACGGCCACGATGTGCGCCGGAATCTCAGTTTTATGTCCAAGCATCGGATCATTTCCGACCATCGTGAAAGGCCAGGTCAGTCCCTGGGAAGTAAATGATCCCTGGAAATTAGCCAGTGAAATTACGTTGGCCAGACTGCTGGGATTACCTTTGATATCGGTGCCGCTGTTGGGAGCGGTGGAATTATCGAAGAAATTGGGCTGAGAATGAATAGCGAGAGGGGCAAAGTCACCGTAATTGGTTGATGTACCGGAGTCAGAAACAACGTCTTTCATGCTGCTGAAATCCTGCTGGGCAAAACTGCTGGTCACCATAAATGCTGCAAACAACAAACCTAGACAGAAGGAAGAAAATCTCTTGGTCAACATAGGCTCCATGGGAAGGATTTTTGGGGGATTCAACCCAGACTTGCATGGCTAAAAGTTGAATCTGCTTTCCATTAGAGTACGACACTTCCCTGCCTTGAAACTGTGTAACTGATAGAAAATAAAGCCTTATGCGCGCAGTGCTAAGGCCGCGAGGAACAAACAGAGAGGATTTGCCAAAAAATGTTGAGGAAAGGATTAAGGTGGAGGGAAAAGACCTAGCGCGAGACTTCCGCCCGCAATGGCTCCTTGTCGGCCAAGGAATCAGCAGGCTGGAATACGGCAGAGTGAATGTCCCATATATCGCGAGCGTATTCGCGAATGGTGCGATCACTGGAGAAAGTTCCTACCCGCGCGACGTTCAGGATTGCCTTGCGCGCCCACGTGGATGTCTCTTCATAGTCCTTCTCGGCCCGGCGGGAGGCTTCGATATAAGTGGGGAGATCGGCCAGATGGAAGTAGCGATCGCCACGATCGAGAATTTCGTCCACAATCCAGCGAAACAGCCCCTGCTCTTCCGGACAGAATCGGTCGGAGCCCAGAGCATCGATGACCCGGCGCAGCATGGGGTCATTCTGATAGAGTTCGCGGGGCCTGTACGAGCCCTGCTCCTGATACCAGCGGACATCATCTGGAGTGAGCCCAAAGGTGTAAATGTTCGGCTCGCCCACTTCTTCCATGATTTCTATGTTGGCTCCGTCGAGCGTGCCCAGCGTGAGGGCGCCATTCATGGCCAGCTTCATATTGCCGGTGCCGGAAGCTTCCATACCGGCGGTGGAGATCTGCTGGCTGAGATCGGCCGCGGGAATAATGATTTCCGCCAGTGAAACCCGGTAATCAGGAACGAAAACCACTTTGATGCGCCCTTTGGCGCGCGGATCGGAATTCACCACCTGGGCAACATTGTTGATGAGCTTGATGATCTGCTTGGCGGCCCAGTAGCCGGGGGCGGCTTTCCCGGCAAAGATGTAGGTGCGCGGCACCTTCACCTCAGCGCCATCTTCCACAGCGTTTAAATATTCGTGAATGATGCGCATTACATTTAAGAGCTGCCGCTTGTATTCGTGAATGCGCTTAATCTGCACATCGAACATGGAATCGGGATCAATCGAGAGTCCGGTGGTCTTCAGCACTTCAAGCGCCAGCCTCTTTTTATTGGCCCGCTTGATCTCCATGAATTCCGACTGAAACGCGGGATCGGAACAATATTTTTCAATGTCCTGCGCGCGCTGCAAGTCAGTGATCCAGCTCTCGCCGACGGTGCTGGTCAGCATTTCCGCCAGGCGCGGATTAGCTTTGAGTATCCAACGGCGGGGAGCCACGCCGTTGGTCTTGTTGCTGAAGCGTTCCGGCCACAGATGTGCGAATTCCGGCACCAGCGAATGCTTAAGCAGTTCGGTGTGGAGCTTTGAGACGCCGTTGATGGCATGGCTGCCGACAATGGCGAGGTGGGCCATACGAACCTGTTTTTCCGGGCCTTCTTCAATAATGGACATGCGCCGCTGCTTGTCGGCGTCAACGGGCCAGCGCCGCGCTACGCTGCGCAAAAACTGGTGATTGATGCCGAAAATAATCTCCATGTGCCGGGGAAGCACGCGTTCCATGAGCGGCACTGCCCACTTTTCCAGCGCTTCCGGCAGCAGCGTATGGTTGGTGTAACTCAGCGTGGCCTCGGTAATCTGCCAGGCACGGTCCCAGTCAACGCCATGATCGTCCACCAGCAGCCGCATTAATTCCGCCACGCACAGGCTGGGATGAGTGTCATTCATCTGCACTGTGACTTTGACAGGAAAATCGTCAAAGCCGCTATGCTCGGCCAGGTATTTGCGCACAATATCGCGCAATGAGCAGGACACCAGAAAATACTCCTGGATCAGGCGCAGTTCCTTGCCGGACGAGATCGAATCGGAAGGATAAAGGACGCGGGAAATGTTCTCAGAAGCGATTTTCTGTTCCACCGCACGGATGTAGTCGCCGCGATTGAAGATTTCGATATCGAAATCCTGCGAGGCGCGGGCGGTAAACAGACGTAGATGGTTGACGGTGTGTCCGCCGAACCCGGCCACCGGCATGTCATTGGGAACGCCGACCACAATCTTGTAGTCAGTCCAGCGCTGGCGGCGGTTTCCCTCTGAATCGCGGGTGTGCTCTATGCGCCCAAATAAAGGAATTTCCAGCAGCTCATGGGGGCGTTCGACATAAAAAGGGGTGCCGTTGGCCTTCCAGTGATCGGGTTTTTCGCGCTGGTGCCCGGCTACGATTTCCTGCTTGAACAGGCCATATTCATAATCAATGCCATATCCGAATCCCGGCATGCCCATGGTGGCCAGCGATTCGAGAAAGCACGCAGCCAGCCGGCCCAGGCCGCCATTGCCCAGCCCGGCATCCGGCTCCGAATCCAGAACTTCTTCAAGATAAATGCCGAATTCTTCTTTCAGAATGCGGCTACAGTCTTCTTCAAGACGCAGATTGCAGAGGTTGTCGCTCAGCCACCGCCCCATCAGAAACTCCATGGAGAGGTAATAAAGGCGTTTTACACCCTGCTGCTGGTAACGGTCTTCTGTTTCCAGCATGCGATCAATGAGACATTCGCGAATGGCAAGCGAGACAGGCTTTAACAGTTCCTCAGGCGTGAGGCCGATAGGCTGGCGGGCAAGAATGTAACGGACATGGCGACGGATGGACTCTCGCAATGATTCGGAATTACAGCTTGAGTTTCCGTTAAAAAATGCGGCAGACATTCTGACCCTGAGTGCGGGAATTGACTGGCATACAAAAGTGCTGAGTATGCGATACCAAGCCGGACGCTTAGGTTGTCCAGAGCAGCCGCTGTCGTCAAATCCTTCCCGAATATTGTATATCGGTCAGGGCTGAAAGGTATTTCGAAACCCGGCACCATGGACCATCGTAATCGGGGAAACACATGGCGACTTCGCAGGAAGTCGGAACGAAGTGTGCCTGGACTGTCCATTGCAAAACGTCCCAGGCTCGGTGGAGGCCGATGAACGGTCTCCGCAGTTCGGGGAGTTTTCCATCATTGACAACCCTGGAACTGGGCAGTTCCAGCCTGGTTTGGCGAATCGGGTTTGAGAACATCGGTGATGACTGCCCGATCCGGCGTATTGCATGTTGGTTGTCCGCGTCTCAAGGCTTCCCCTTTTGGCTACCTTGTAACGCGCCTCTGGCGCTCGCCAGCATAGTTAGATCAATTCCGGCACGCCGGACAGTCGTTCTTGTAGACCTTGCCGCCTTTCATCACAAACACAACCCGGCGCACAGCGGTAATGTCTTTCAGCGGGTCGCCATCCAAGGCAATGATGTCGGCGGACATGCCTGCCGCGATGGAACCAATCTCATTTTCCAGGTGCAATGATTCTGCGGCCCGCGAGTTCGCGGCCACCATGGCGTCCATTGGGTCTTGCCCGTCCTGCACGCGGTAAATGAATTCTTCCGCGTTACGGCCATGGGCGCCTGCGACTGCGTCTGTGCCGAACACGATCTTGAGTCCTTTGGTGGCCAGCGCTCTTTTGAACATCTCCTGGTTGAGCGGCAGCACTTCCTGCATCTTGGCAAAACCTTCTTCGGTGTAATTCCCGATTCCCAGGAATTTTGCTTTGTTATCGAGATAGTTGTGGATCACCAGCCCAACCTGCGGATCGAAAATGGTTCCGTGCTCAGCCATGGCTTGCAAATCTTCATTGGTGGCAAAGGTACCATGCTCTACCTCGGTGCATCCGGCGAGGGCCGCGGCGCGCACGGCGCTGCGATAGGCATGAACGACGCTGCGCAGGCCCTGGGCTTTTGCTTCGCCGCAGGCGGCCTGCAACTGCTCGTCAGTGAGCGTCTGGCCACCGCCGTCGCGGATGCTGCGCGACGCGAAAATCTTGACCACGTCTGCCCCGTCGGCTTTGAGTTTTCTGACCCAATCGCGAATCTGCTCAACCGTCAGTTTGGGATCTTCGATAGGCCGCAAAGCAGTGAGAATGCGCGGGCCGGGAACCTGTCCACGGTTGATGGCGTCTCGCAGATCTTTGTCTTCGGGCGAACCCAGGCTCTGGATGGTAGTGAAGCCGGCCACCAGGGTGCGAAAAGCATTTCCAGCAGCCGCCAGAGTGGCCTGGGCTGGCGTCTCGCTGGTGTCTTCGGCGCGTCCGTTGGGGCCGAAGTGCCAGGTGATGTGATCATGCACGTCAATCCAGCCGGGCAGCACGGTCAACTTGCTCAAATCGTAAGACGCCTTGCCACCGGACTTCTCCACCCGCAGGATCTTGCCGTTCTGGACGACAATCTGCATGTTGTGAAGCGCCTGTCCGCGTCCGTCGAGAAGCGTACCGGCCTGAATGGTGATAGGGGCTTCCTGGGCCTTTATTCCGAAGGAGCTTATTAGCAAGATCAGGAGAATGTGAAGGAATCTCATAAGGCTGTCGGGATTGTAAATCGAACCGTTTTTCAGTGATACAGGAAGCAAGAAGATTGTTTCGGCGGCGCTGAAGACGTAGACTGGCAGAGACAATCCGGAGGTATTTTGAGATGAAAAACATGTTTCGAGCTGTGTTCTTTTCAGTCCTCTGTCTGATGGCGGCTTCCGCCTTCGCGCAAACGGGCGAATCGATGAAAGTGCCCTCAAAAGAAATGGGGAATTCGGCATCACCGTATTCTCACGATACGAGTCTGGCCAGCGTTCCGGAACTTCTGGCGCACAACCCAAAACTCTCGGAAAAAGTGCAAAGCATGCTGCCGGAGGGAACCAATTTGAAAGTGGTATCCCAGGGATTCTTGCAGATGGATACTTTTGTGGCCGCCGTTCATGCCGCTGACAATCTGAAAGTGCCATTCGACCAACTCAGAGCGAAAATGGTGGGAGCCGATTCGGTTGATTTGAAGAAAGCCATCCACATCCTGAAGCCAGACGTGGACAACAAGGCAGAAGCCAAGAAGGCGGCCCAGCAGGCGAAGCAGGACTTTAAGGACGTGCATTACAAAGGGTAGCTTCGAGGACATTCAGACTAAGTCAAGATAGCCTGCCGTTTGGAAACGGCGGGCTATTTTCTTAATTCGCCATGGCCATTCCGGTAACTTTTTCCAGCACGCGGATGGGAGCCACTTCTGGGCTCACAAAAGCTTCCGGCGGCACGATGAAAGTCTGTTCCAGTGCGTACCTGCCCGACATGACTGCGTGAGGCACGCCGTCGGTGTAGACCATCCAGGTTGAGCCCGGAGGGAATACCAGCTCCTGTTTGGGCGTGCTCTGCTGGAATTCGCTGTTTTCTTTCAGCCAGTCGTGCAGATACAGCATGTACTCGTCATAGCGGGAACGGTCGGCCACAGGCAGTCCCAGCGATCCGGCGAGGTGGACAAGGCTGCGCGTCACGGCATTCCTGAACGGCGGAGCCAGGGTCCTGGTCTTGTCTTCGTCTTTGTCTTTGACCAGCCTGGGCATGAATAGATCGAAAGGCTCGCCGATATTCCAGACGCGTCCGGCGCTGGGATTGATGTTGATGAAGAAGCGCAGAATGCGTCCACCACGCGTGGGCCGGGTAGGAAATGCGTCTACGTGAAGCAGGTCATTGCGCTTGTGCAACGGCAAATCGCGGCCTTCTTCTTCCAGCGGACGGAAGCTGGCGAAGTCGAGCTTCAGCTTTCCGGCATAGGGCGAAAGCAGTTTCGAAATAAACGACGTGGCCTGCGCAGAGAAATGCTGCATGATGCGTTGCAGGCGTTCGCGGTCAGGTGAATCAGAGGCAACGCCTTTCAGCAAATCTTTGCCGGGACGGTACGAAATGTTCTTGTGAAAGCGCGAGCCAGTCTGCTTTTGCGAGAGCAGGAAATCCCGGTCTTCCTGGGCAAAGTCCAGAGGAATACCGGGGAAGAAGAGAACCTTGCCGCGTTCCAACTGGTCACAGTACCAAGAGCCTCGTTCGGCCTGGATTTCGTTTATTTCGACGACGGATTGCATGTGACTATGATAAACGTCTGGCGATCTAAAGGCTCCGGAGCCGAGCTTTCGCAATGTCCTACGTCTGTCGTCGTGCAGGCAGCAGACGTAGCATGCTACGTCTCTACCAAAGATCTTCGAGAACCATTGACCCTTGTCTCCGTTCAGTGGACTCCTGCGCTAGACGCATCGAAGCGCGCGATGCGGCCCTGGGGGCCGACGGCCCATGCTGTGCCAGGGCTGCCGAAGCTTACCGAGTTGTATTCCGGATTGTCGCCAATAACCTCCCGCACCCAGTTTCGCCCGCCATCGCTGGAGCGAGAGGCGCCGCTGATTCCTACAGCCAACAGATTTCCACCCTGTGAACTCGCTGCGACTGCCGAGCGGTAGCCATCAGGTCCCCTGGTTGACGGTTGCCAGGTCTTACCTCCGTCGGTGGTGAATGCGGCGGTGCTCTGCGGATTCTTTGGATCTTTGTAGTCGCCGCCCACAATGGCCCCGTTATTTCTGCTCCAGAAGACAATCGAAAAAATCCCCTGCGAGGCAGCGCCGCTACGGAGAGGAGCGTTCACGGCCGTCCATGTTTTGCCGCGATCGGCTGAATGAAGAACACGGGCTGCCGGCCCTCCGGTCACAAACCAGACATCCTGGTTGCCGAAGGTGGCAAGACATGTTCCGCTGGCGGCAAATGCCCCTTCTTCCGGCAAAGCAGCGGGAATGGTCTTCGGCTGCGCCAACCGCCAAGTCGCGCCGTCATTGGTGGTCAGCAGGCGAAACTGGCCATTCACTGCATCGCTGACGGCGATGCCGTTGGTGCGGTCCCAGAAAGCGAAGCAGTCGAAGAATGCTTTGGGCTCCCTATTGGTGAATTGCAGCCGCCAGTGCCGGCCGCCATCAGAGGTCTTGTAGATCCGGGACTGTTCTCCGGGCCCGGCTGCCAGAGCAAATGCGGTATTTGCATCAAAGGCCTGCACGTCGCGAAAGTCGAGTTCGCGGGCCTCTACGATGCTCACGTTCTGCCAGTGCTCACCGCCATCCACGGTTCGCAATACCGTGCCTTTGGTACCGCTGGCCCAGGCTACCTTTTCAGACACAACGCTCAGGCCGCGCAAATTGGCGTCTGTACCGCTGCTCTGAAGGCTCCACCGCCCAGACTGAGTGGCAGCTAAAACCATGGTAATTAAGGCAGTTAAGGTAAATATAACGTTCATTACTTTGGCTCCAGGAAGTAAGATTGTAACTATCAGCCAATCAGAAACTCTATTCTTTTGTGGAGGAAATAGCGTGAGTTCCACCCCGGCAATGCCACTGATAGCGCAGGAAATGCAGGATGAAGAGGTCGTGAGACGGGTCCTCGAAGGCGAGACTGCATTGTTCGAAATCCTGATGCGCCGCTACAACCAGCGGCTCTACAGGGTAGCGCGCGCCATTCTGCGCGAAGATGCCGAGGCTGAGGACGTAATGCAGGACGCGTACGTCCGGGCCTACCAGCACCTCAATCAGTTTGAAGGCCGCGCCGCATTTTCAACCTGGCTAACGCGCATCGCCGTTCACGAGGCGCTGGCCCGCAAGCGACGCAAAGGCAAGCATGAGGAACTTGACGGGATGGATATGAATGGAGATTCCATGGACATCATGAAGTCGTCGGCCCCCGGCCCCGAAGCTGATACCGCCCAGGCAGAAGTGCGGCAATTATTGCAGGACGCCATCGAGACGCTGCCCATGGTGTACCGCTCGATTGTAGTCATGCGTGAAGTGGAAGAAATGACCGTTGCGGAGACCGCGGGCACGCTGGGAGTAAGCGAAGCTGTGGTGAAGACGCGCCTGCATCGCGCCCATGCCATGATGCGCAAAGAACTTTTCGCCCGCGCACAGGGGCGGGTGAACGACCTGTATCAATTCCATGCTGTTCGTTGCGATCGCGTGGTAAAGAACGTGTTCGAGAGGATAGCAGCAGCTAGTAATTAGAGCGCTTCCAGAACAGGTGCAGCGCGTGTTACGTCATTTACACCGGGGCTAAAGCCCAATATTTTCCAACTCTACGCGGCCCTGAAAGGGCCGCTCTTCCACCAAAGTTTACGCTGCCTGGAAAGGGCGGCTCTTCACACGAAACAGCAACTATGGAATAGCAAGAAGGGCACGACCGAGGTCGTGCCCTTTCTCACATGCCTGATATTCCGCCTTATTGCTTGACCAGTTCCCTGCCCTTGGACTCCATCTCATTCGCCTTCTGCACATTTCCGGCACCGCGATAGAAGTTGGCCAGGGCCAGATACAGAGGGCCGCTGCCGGAGCGCATGTGCACCGCGCCCTCAAGGAAGGCAATCGCGCGAGGCGTATCGCCGGTCTTAGCCATACTTTCGGCGGCGCGCAGAATGGCCTCTTCATCGGTTTCAGCGGTGATGGGATTGCGCGCGAACAGCGCGGCGACATCGGCGTAGTCCTGCTTGGCGAAATAAAGTTCGGCGGCCCGGGAACGAGCGATTTCGTTGTTGGGATTTTTTGACAGAGCGGATTTAAACCACTTCAAGGCCGAATCTTTATCGTCGTGGGCGAGGTAGGTCAACGCGCGATCGAACTCGGGCACACCCTTGCTCACGTCATCCGCGAGATCGCCGTCGTACACATCGTAGGGCTGGGGGGTATTGGGCATTCCATACACACGAAACGCCAGCGACGAAAAAACTTTTTGCTGCGAGTCGGAATCCAATGCTGAAACCACAAGCCGGTAATTTCCCGGCGCGGCGCCAGTCAAAGCTATGCGCTTGCCGCTGACCATGGAACCAAACTGATCAAACTGGTCTTTGGCTACCTGATCATGCACGGTCTTCGCTTCTCCGGCGCCACCCATGCGGCCATAACCGTAGTCCACCGCGATAGTCTTGCCTTGAAATGCGCGAGGATCTGCCGGAGGGGCCCATATCTGATAAAAAATGTTGATGTTCTGACCGGGCACAAAGGTCAGTTCGTCGCCGGAGAGGGGCAGGAACTTCACGCCCCCGGAACTGAAGGGCAGAAAGTCGCTTTGCGGCCCGGCCGCCTGCGCATCGGAAAACGCGATTACATCAGAAAGACGCAGTCCCTGCGTGGGCGGCAAAGGCATAGTAACTTTGCGTTCCGCTTTGTAGGAGGTCTTAGTGATGTTGTTGGTGAGCAGAAAATCTATCTTGTACTCACCGGGCGCGAGAGCCAGCCACCCTTCATATCCGAACAGGCTGCTCTTGATTTTTTCTACTTCGCCGCCTTCGAGATACTTTGAAAGTTCCTTTTCATGCTTGAAGATGAGCTTGTTGTCAGGCCCATACACGCGGGCCGAGACTGCCACGTTGTAATAAAACTTACTGCTGGCCTGGGCAATGGCAAAATCGGCAGGCTTATGCAGCCGCAACAGGTAGTGCAGGTTCCAGTTTCCCTGCGAATCGCGCAAGGGCACGGTAATCACATCGAGATAATCTTCGCTGAGAACGATGCGATGGGTGACGTTTTCCGCAAACTGCTTCTGCTTCAGCATGTCCTTGGTGAGCGGATGGTTGGGAAGGTTCTTGATAATCCCCAACATCACGTCAGATTGAAGCGTAGCCGTCGCATTCTGAATGTCCACCGGTTCGTCAGGCAGCAATGAGAGCGTGGTGCGCGCCACTTCACGGCCCAACGCGCGATCAATGGCCTGAAAAGAACCCTGATTGTTATTCACTGTCATGACCGACGTAGCCAGCTTGGAAGGGCCGTCCATGTAGGGGCTGTACAGGACCATGTCGCCGGTATTGTCTTTATCGAAGAAAAGAATGGAGAAATATGGCGGCAGCGCCGGATTGGTGTTCTCGTAAAACCAGATTTCCATCGGACGTACTTCGTTCCTGCCGTAATACTTGGCCCGCTGCTTGGGCTCGCCGAGGGTGATGTAGATCCTGCCCATGTCGGTGTGAACACCGCGCAGCCACTGCTTGGCATATTCGATACGCCGGTAAATTTCGTCTTTGTATTCGTTGGTCGGCGCCCCCGGAGTGGGATTTCGCAGCTCCCAGAAGTGATCAATGAACTTATCCCGGTCCTCATTGGTGGGAAGCTGAAGAAAAGCCTCCTTTTCTTCATTGGAGATGATGTAATTCACCTCGTCAGTGAGCCATGTGCGATATCGGGGAGGGAGGTCTTTGACAGAGGTCTTGGCAGCCAGAACGGTTGGACAAAGGCATGCAAAAGTGAGAATAACGGCTAAAAATGACAGTTTTCTTAAGCTCATACAGATAAACGTCTGTATCCAGTTTACCGGATTTATTGCTGAAGGGCTTTTTCGATTTTGCCCACCATCTCTTTGACGTTCGCCGCCAGGGGCCCCTCAGGCTCAAGGCGCAAAAACTCCTTAAACTCTTTCAGGGCTGAATTCGCATCCCGATGCCTCAAATAGATATTACCCATCAATACATGCGCGCTGGGGTAATCATGGTTGAGTTCAATGGCTTTGCGAACATGCCCTTCGGCATCCTGCCAGTCGTTCAAGGCCCAATAGCAGCGCGCCAGTTCATACTGGGCTTCGGGTGAATCGGGCTTCAGTTCCAGGCTGTGGCGCAACGGGTCTTTGGCTTTGGCGAAGTCATGCTGTTCATTGAGTGACGCCCCCATGCCTAGAAATGCAGCCGGGTTCGTGGGCTCGACCTTGGTGGCCTGTTCAAATGTCGTTTCGGCGTCCTTAAATGCATTCGACTGCATGTAGGCTGTGCCCAGCAGCACATATCCGGGACCATATTGTGGGTCCAGCTTTACCAGCTTTTTCAGAGATTCAATGCTGGCTTTAGGATCATGCTTTTCGAGCAAAAGTGCCTGGCCTTTGGACAGCGCATCCTGGGCTTCGGCAGAATTCGGCTGCCGGGCAGAGACGAAATTACCGGCGCCGGAAGGCGGTGTATTGGGGATATCGCGTGAGGTATCGCGACGCATCTCTATGTTGGCATAACCACGCGGAGAAAGAGTTAGATCCACGATCTGAAACGTTTCCTGATAACCTGGATAGCGCACGGTCACTGCAAATAATTCCTTGCCGCCATTCCTTCCAATCTGCTCGAGATGTTCAAATTGAAATTTTCCGCTGGAATCGGTCATGGTGCGTCCGATTTCTCCTGAGCCCGAAGCAGCGGTGGTGCGATTGGGCGCTATATCCAGCAGAACCAGCACTCCTGTGGGTGCGGTGCGTTCACCGAGCCGGATTTGGCCGTCAATGGAGCGAGGGATTATGACAGCAGCAGAGCCCCCCCTTTGAGCGTATGTGGCCCCTGCAAGACATGTCAGTAGAAGGGCTGTAGCTATGAAACGCATGGAAAACTCCTACAGCTTCAGCATTAAAAAAGGGAGGGCATGGAAGCCCTCCCTTGATTGTAACTCCCAAGTTCCTTAGAACGTCAGCTTTACCGAGAACCTGGCATAGAACGGGTTCTGGAAAGTAATCGGACTAAGGAAATCGCCGGCGCCCGGAGTTGAATCACTGATGGGCGTGGGGATTGTGTTCAGCAGGTTGGAACCTGGCGCCTGGAAGCTCAAATCGCGGTTTTGATCCACAGACGTAACCGGCTTGGAATTGGTCACGTTGAAGAGATCAGCACCGAAAGATGAGGTAAAGCGCTCGGTCAGCTTGTGCGCGTATTCAGCATGCAGGTCAATGGAACCAGCAGAAGCTGTGCGGCCCAGCTTGCCACGGCCACCCAGCGGAACTTCGCCGGCGTTGCCATAGACAGGATGGTTCGCGAACTCGCTGATAGGCGTGCCGCTCTGAATGCGCATGCCCGTGCCCAGGGTCAAGCCCCTGAACATGGTGTTGGAGAACGTATAGCTGAAGAACGCATTGCCAACATGGTGACGGTCAGTGTTCAGCGGGCCAATAGCAAACTGATCACCGAGCAGGTTCAGCGCGCCAGTGGTGAAATCAAACAGCGAGCTGATGCTGGG
The DNA here is from genome assembly GCA_963823745.1 of Terriglobia bacterium. Taxonomy (GTDB): domain Bacteria; phylum Acidobacteriota; class Terriglobia; order Terriglobales; family Acidobacteriaceae; genus Angelobacter. The sequence continues at coordinate 66,800 of CAWGMN010000015.1, read as the reverse complement.
ATCGGTCTGTCCGTTGTCATTGCGGAACGCGCCTTCGTAGTTGCCACGCAGATAGGCGAGGCGATAGTTCAGGCGCATCAGCCAGTTCTTGCTGAAGGCTTTATTCAGCTCGAACTCAACCGCCTGGTACTTGCGTACAGGATCCGCAAAGCCGTCAGGAAGTCCATCTGGCACTGCGGAACCTCCCGCGAGGCCGTTCACGCCGTTCAGATTGTCAGGGAAGCAGGCCTGTTCGCCATTGGCAAATGGGAAACCATTGGCATCCAGTGCAGCTACGTTACCGCTCGCGCAGTCTGCGCCCTGAGGCTGAACCTGAGGAGCAGGTTCATTGGTGAACAGGTCAAGGGACTTGTTCGGGTTGCCAATCAGGAAGGTCTGAGCGAAGCAGCAGTTCGCAGCTTCAGGCGAAATGCCGCCCATGTCTTCCACAACGCGGCGGAGACGACGGTCAACATAGCGGGCCGTCATAACAAAGCCGTGCCCGAGATCGCGCTCGAATCCCGCCACGTATTCATCTTCATACTGCATCTTAGTGCCCGGAGCAAAGCCTTCGATATTGCCAACAGTGACGGTGCCGTTGTTGCCGGCCTGAGCAGAGAGAACTGCCGCATTGCCGGTGCCGCCTACTTGTCCATTCAGCAAGTGAGCAGCATCAGGAACGACGGTAATCGTGCCATTAGCATTCACAACTGGTGCAAACCGCAGACCGGTCAGATCCAGTTCGTTGCTGAGGGAGCGGATGGCCGCATCCAAAGGCATCTGGTAGTTGTATCGCGCCCAGTTCAAGTAGACCTTGGTCTTGCGGTCTCCCAATGGATCGTACACAACACCCAGGCGAGGGGCCCAGTTGTCAGTAAAGGTGTAATGCTCAGTCTGACCTGTCATCCGGTACTGCTCCCAGCGCAGGCCAAGGCTGAAGCTCAGGTGCTTGTTCATTGTCCACACGTCGTTGCCGTAGGCCGAATACGTCCTGCCTTCGGTTGAAACCGTGGGCGGACCAAATTCGCCACGTGTGACCGATAACGCTACCGGAACGGTTTGTCCGGTAAGAGTGGTGAACAAAGGACAGAGCGTGCAGGTTGCAACTCCGGCGGCTTTGCTGGCCTTAGAAGGCGCCGGATTGGCAAGCAAGCTGAACTGGGCATTGGTGTTGAAGCCCAGGGGGCAAGTTACGTCGCCTGTAGCTGTAGCGCAGCCAAAAACAGATTGGTTGAGGGCAGCGCCGAGATCCGGAACGGCAAAAGTGCCACCTGTGCGGCTCTTGATGTCATCGTAATTCAAAAAGCCTTCGTTGAAGCCGATCATGACGGTGTGCTGGCCAAGGAAGCGGAACGACTTGGAAGTATCGAAGCCAACGCCGAAGTTATCAGCATTGTGGTTTTCGACAAAGCCAAGACCTAGCAGGGTGGGCGACAAGCCGGTGGTGGTACGATCGACCACGTTGAAGGCGCCCGGGGCTGACGGTGTTTCATTAAACTGGTTGTTGTTCCAGGTGAAATTGGCATTGAACAGCCAGGTGGGCGACCAGGTGCCGTTGTAGCGAACAACCCAGTTGCGGGTAGAGTAGTTCTGGCTGCTGAAGACTGATGTGTCCTGCGCATTCACTACACGGAACGCTGAATTATTGGTAGAAGTAGGATCGCCAAACACTGATGATTCCAGCGAATGGCTGTTGTTGATCTTCCAAGTCAATTTTCCGGCATAGTTGTTGGTCCATGCGCGGGTATAGATCGGGCGGCCGCCCAACTGATTGAAGAGTCCGACCGTCGGAGGCGTACCGGTGAATCCCTGGGAAGTGAAGAATTGCGGGCTTCCGGCAAATTGCGGCGGGATACTGTAGTCAGTATTGAGCGAGGGATTGTAAGAACCGAAGAAGAACAGGTTGTTCTTGAATCCGGGAACATATCCGCCGAGTTCGGCGCTGGCATCGTAGTGACCCGGCCCTGCATACAGTCCGGTACTCGGGCCATTGGCAGTGAACAGGTCAGTTCCGACTTTGCGATTGCGGAACGCATCAATCTGGTTGGGTGTAGCTGCTGTTTCGGCTGGAGCGGCGTAACCGGATATTCCACCGTGGAACGCACTGCTGCCTGACTTGGTGACGATCTGCACGACGCCACCGGTAGACTGGCCGTATTGCGGCTCGAAGCCGCCGGTTTTCACCTGAACTTCTTTAATAAAGCTCAAGTTGATGCCCGTACCTACGGAACCATACTGGCGGGTGAAAACTCCGAGTCCGCCGAAGGCCGGATCGGTGATGTTCACACCGTCAGCCACGTACAGGTTCTCAAGGCCTGATCCGCCGGAGATAGAGGGGTTTGCACGGCCTGCGCCGCCGCTATCGCTGACGCCAGGCGCTACATAAAACAGGCCGGAAACGTTGCGCGGGACCGGCACTGAAGAATAGAAAGTATCATTCAGATTGGAGCCGGATGCAGTGGAGGTCGTATCTACCGTGACTGCACTGGCGCTGACTTCAACCACTTCATTGACTGCGCCCGGCTCAAGCTGCATACGCAGACTCGATGTGCGGCCGGTTGCGACTTCAATTCCTTTGATATCCGCGGCTTTGAATCCCGACTGCTCTACCTTTACGGCATAAGCACCGGGGCTGAGCAGCGCGAATATAAATTTACCGTCTACGTCGGTTTTTGTGGTGCGTGTTCCGATCGGCCCAGTAAGCGTAACTGTTGCCCCCTGGACGACCGCGCCCGAGGCGTCAACCACGACACCGTTTAGGTTTCCTCTCACTGCGGATTCCTGAGCAAAGCTCAAGGTTCCCAGAAGCAGGAGGAGGGCACTGATCACAACACATAGCTGACTTCTCTTGCCCATTTCGTACTCCTTTGACTCTCTCATCGAAAAGGTATGTAACTGAATAACGTGTACCCATTGAAACCTTGCATACATCGTGCCATATTAAGACTACGGATAAACTATTTTCTTTCAATAGCTTAAGGCGCTAAATCAAGGGACGCCATAACCTGTCTTCCGGATTTTCATATTGAAAGAGCCGCAAAATACGAGATTCCATATACATCGTAGGGCGATTGAGAGTCTCCCCTTACCCTCGTTCAGGTGAATTGCGGAGAGGACAGCGCTGTGATACCTTCCGCACACGGCCCTTTCCAAACCGAATTGCTGTGGAGGAAGACAATGGCTCTAATTGTGGTTCTGGTCCTGATCGCCGGCGCGGTGCTGATACTGGCGGGCATCTATAACAGCCTGGTGCAGCTTCGGGTGCGCTCCGAATCGGCATGGTCTGACATTGATATACAGCTCAAGCGGCGCCACGACCTGATTCCCAATCTGGTGGAAACCGTAAAGGGCTACGCAGCCCATGAGAAGACGACATTTGAAGATGTCGCTAAATACCGGTCCATGGCCATGCAGGCCACCGGGCCGGCTGAGAAAGCGCAGGCTGAAGGACAACTCAGCGCGTCGTTGAAAAGTCTTTTCGCGGTGGCGGAGAGTTACCCGCAGCTTCAGGCTTCAGAGCAATTCACCTCGCTGCAAGCGGCGCTCAACTCGATTGAAGACAATATTCAGAATGCGCGCCGTTATTACAACGCGGTGGTGCGCGACTACAACACCCGCGTTCAATCGTTCCCGACGAATATTCTTGCCGGCATGTTCGGATTTCAAAAGCGCCAGTTCTTTGAAATGGAAAGTGCCGCCGATCGCGAAAATGTGGCGGTGAAGTTCTAAGCATGCAAAAATCCTGCAACGTTGGGCCCCGCCTGTGGACCGCGCTGTTGCTGACCATGCTTGTTGTCTGGACTCTTCCTGCTTCGGCGCGAAGCTACCGGATATCGAAGTTCATCTCCAACATCCATGTTGAAAATGATGGCTCGGCCCTGATCACGGAGCAGATCACGTTCGTCTTTGTAGGCAGCTTTCAGGGAATCTATCGCGATATTCCGGTGGATTATCCCGGACCGAATGGCTCCAACTACTCGCTTTTCCTGAAAGTAATCAGCGTTACATCGGACGGGACGCCGCTCAAATTCAAAAAACAGACGACCGACCACTACCTGAAGCTCAAGGTCTTTGTTCCGGGCGCGGTGGACACCACGAAAACAGTGGACATTGAATACGCGGTGCCCAATGGGACCAAGTTCTTCGATTCTTACGACGAGTTTTACTGGAATATAACCGGCAACGACTGGCCTGTCCCCATTGATTACGCCGCCGCAACTGTGTATCTTCCCAAATCCACTTCAGGCGGTTTGAAAGCCCAGGCCTTCAGCGGCGTCTATGGCTCAAGCAATCGAGAGAATGCCCAAGTCGAAGGAAACGTTGTAACTGCTGAAACTGCCAACCCACTGCCAATGCGCGGAGGATTGACGATAGACGTCTATATACCTCAAGGTCTGCTGCATAAGCCGGGCGCGCTGGCCCAGGCAGCATGGTTCATCCGCAGCAATCCGATTGTGAGCCTGCCGTTCTACGCTTTCGTAGTCATGTTTCTGCTGTGGTACTGGAAAGGGCGCGATCCCGATCCCGGCATGTCAGTCGCGCCCATGTATGCACCGCCGGAAAAAATGACGCCTGCGGAGGCCGGCACACTGGTAGACGACAGCGTTGATTCGCGGGACATCACGGCAATTCTGGTGGATCTGGCTGTGCGGGGCTACATCAAGATCGTGGAAACCTCCCACAAAGTGCTGCTCTTTTCCAGCAAAGACTACGAGCTGCATTTGCTGAAAGACCGCACCCAGTGGGCAGAGTTGACCGACTTTGAGCGCACCATGATGGAGCAGTTATTTTTGCGCGGAGATGTGACCAACATTTCCGATCTCAAGAACCGGTTTTACGTCACCATTCCCACACTCAAGAAACAGATTGTTGTGGCACTGAAGAAAAAAGGCATGTACTCGGTAGATCCTGACTCCGCGAACGGATATTGGGTGGTGGCGGCGATTTTGATCGCTGCGCCTTACGTGCTTCTGCAATGGTCAGGAGCGGTTGACTTCTTTGCCGGTAAGCTGGTGGCGATTATATGCATCGCCCTGGCGATACTGGTCCTGGTGCTGTTTGGACGGCAGCTTACGGCCAAGACTTTGCTGGGAGCCCGTACCCGGATCCAGGTGCTGGGGTTTGAAGAGTTCATGAACCGGGTAGACGCCGATCGGCTCAAACGCATGCCGCCCGATACATTCGAGAAATACCTGCCCTATGCCATGGCGCTGGGTGTCGAGCATCACTGGGCGAAAGCTTTTGAAGGCATCGTGCAGAATCCTCCAAGCTGGTATCAGTCTTCCGACGGTTCCCTGTTCAACACCGCGCTGTTCGTCAACAATGTGAACTATATGACCCAACAGGCGAGTACCGCATTTACCACGGCCCCGCGGTCGAGTTCCAGTTCCTCGGGTTTCGGCGGCGGTGGGGGTGGTGGGTTTTCCGGTGGAGGCTTCGGGGGCGGCGGCGGCGGAGCATTCTAGTAATCTCTTCGATTCGTTGGCCCTCCAGCAACTCTCGATGGCGACAAAAGCGCGATAAACCGTCCCGCTGCTCTGGAATCTCGCCAGAACCTTACAAACACGCTGCTTGATTCCTCATCCTACTAAATGTCTTAACCCGGTGTCTTAACCCTTCAAGACGCCAGGGAGGAACAACTTTACCAAGGAGTGCCATCATGGCCGAGACACTGCCTCGAAGCTCGGATATTCCGAATTTCGATACTTACCCGGCAAATCCGCCAGACTCAGGCAGTCTGGCGCCGGAACAGAACAAGTCAGCACTGGAACAGCGGGCCAGCCAGGTCGGCGCCGCCATGGGCAAAGTCGTCGTGATGCTGCGCAAAAGCCAGGACAGGCTCAAGGACATGGCCAGCGAAAAAGGCGAAGAAGCGAGCACCCGGCTCAATGACCTGACTGAAACCGCCAAGGGCAGAGCCCAGGACGCAGCCGCCCAGGTGCAGGAACTTGCGGACGCTGCCAAAGTGAAAACCCAGGAATGGACTCGCACTGCTTCCGTGCGCGCTGACGAATTGCGGCACCTGGCTGCCGAAAAAGCCTCTGAGCTGAGATCACGCGCCCGGGTCAACTACTATCGCGCGCGCCTGCGCGCCAACCAGATTAGCCGGGATTATCCGATCCATGTGGTTCTGGCTGCAGGAGCCGTTGGGCTTCTACTGGGCGCGGGCATGCGAATCTGGAGGGCCAGCAATCGTGAATACTGAAAAGACAATAGTCGAAATTTTGAATGAGACCAAAACCCAGATCGGGATGATCTTGGCCCAGACAAAAGATGAAGTAAAAGAATTCCTGGGCACCCGCCTGGAGTTGCTTAAATCTGAACTGAGCGAGAAGATGTCGGCGCTGAAGCTTGCCATTCCCTTAATGTTAGGGGCGGCGGTGCTGATGCTGACGGCATGGATGGCACTGACTTTCGCGGTCATCGCCATGGTGCATGCGTGGTTCTTACCCAGCCCATACTCGTGGCTGTGGGCCGGGTTAATTGTGGGAATCGTTTATCTGATGGTGGGCGCACTGGTTGCCTGGCTGGGATACAGCGAAATTTCCAACAAGGGCCTCGCGCCAACCCGCACCCTGAACGTGCTCAAACAGGACCAAGTCTGGATCCAGAATGAAACGAGGGCAGCATGACATCAGGAATGACTGTTGATGTGCTTGAAAAACGGGCTGCTGACCAGCGCCGCCAGCTTCACAATTCCGTAGTTGAACTGCGGCAGTCGGTCAATGAAAAGGTTGGTGAACTCCAGCAGAACGTAAAGGAAAAGCTGGATGTCAAGCGCAATGTCCGGGAGCATCTATGGCCTGCGGCCGGCGCCATGGCCTTCATCGGCCTGCTGGTTGGGTACGCGGTGACCGGAATCTTCACCGCCGACTAACCATCAATCTTTCAGCAAGACCACGCTAACTACGCCGGGACCTCAGGGGCGAATGCTTCTGAGGTCTTTTGTTTTCCCCTTAGATTTACAGCCTTCCCCTCACCATAAGTGATATTGCCTAAGTAGATGAACCGTCTGTTGCTACTCTGCTTTTTCATGGTATAACTCAGCATCTCTCCTGTGGATATCAGGGCAACAAGCGCGCGTGGGCTGAGTTGCGTGAGGAGGCAAATGTCTGAAGCAAGAACAGGAAAACGGTTTCCGCTGGAACTGCCCATTCGCATCCGGCAAAAACAAGGCGCCACAGAAGGTCGTGGCACTACCGCCGATATGAGCGCCGCGGGTGTTTACATCCAGGCCAATACCGATACCGATATTGATGTAGGTTCGCCCATTGAGTTCGATATCACCTTGCCCGCCAAGGTGCTCGGAACGGCAGCAGACGTTGAAGTGCGCTGCGTCGGCCGGGTGGTGCGCAAGGAAGGCGAACTCAAGGCCGTGAAAGGCAAAAAGAAAAAGAACGGCCTGGCGTGTGTGATCGATCAGTACAAATTCATCCGCAATGGCAAAGGAAGTAAATAAATGCTGAAGATCATTCTTGCTGATAACCAGGCAATCTTCCGCACAGGCGTGGCCAAGGTGCTGGCAGTGGAAGATGACCTGCGCATTGTGGCCCAGGCCGAAACCTCAGAAAAGATGATGATGGCGCTGGAAAAGTTCCACGCTTCTGTAATCATCTTCAGTTCGGAAATGCATCCCAATCTTCAGGCCGTAGTAGAGACCGCCAGAAAGTTCAAGACCAAGCTGGTGATGGTGGCCGATAACGGGCAAGAGTCACGGCACTTCATGGCTAACGGTGTGCATGGCGTGATCTACCGCAATGTAAGCGGCGAAGCGCTGGTGCAATGCGTGCGCAAGGTAAGCAAAGGCGAGAGTTGGGTGCAGGACTCCAACGAAAGCAAAGAGACCGCCGAAAACGATCTGGTGGGGGCGCGCGTCCGCGACCGGTTGACTGCCAAAGAATTGAAGATCGTGGCGTTGATTGTGCAGGGCTACAAGAACAAAGAAATCGCCACCCAGCTTGGGACCACCGAACAGGTCATCAAGAACTACCTGCGCAACGTGTATGACAAGATCGGCGTTTCTGACCGGCTGGAACTGGCGCTGTTCACTATCCACCATCGCATTCTGGCGGAAGCGGCAGCCACTTCGGTAGCGGCGGGTACACGCTAAGAAAAACTCAGGAATTACAAAAGGCAGGCGCAAGCGCCTGCCTTTGATTTTTAATGCGCCTTCGCGGCTACCTTCCTGGCGTAGTTCTCTCACTGCTTTTCAGCAGCTCATTCACGATCGTTACCAACTCTTCCGGATTCACCGGTTTTTCCAGGTAAAGATCGGCCAGGGGTTCGGCTGCCTGAAAGGCCTCAGCCACATAGCCTGACACCACTACCACGGGCATGGTGCTGGTGCCTTTGGCTGCCTGCACAACCGCCCGTCCGTTGGCATCGCCCAGACGCCAATCGGTCACGACGGCGTCATAGGTATTGTGCTGAAGTTTTTCCATCGCGTCGCGCGCAGAAGTGGAGGCTGTGACGGTGTGACCGGCAGCCTCCAGAATGGCGCATTTAAGGGTTACAACGTGCGGCTCGTCATCCACGCAGAGGATTCTGGCCATAAAAGAATGCGTCCTTGACGCTTATATGCGGTGCAACAGTGAGCGCGTCAGCTCGTTGGGGTATACCGACACCCGTGTGCAATTATTCTGAGGCACCGCTGCATCAAAGTCAACTTCCGTAGAGGCCACTATCTCCCTTAGTTTGTTAGAGCTACGCACATGAGCTGTAGAACCGTCGGAGACCTTAGCGCGAAGCCTCATTCTTCTGGTTCATATTCTGGTCTGTCGGACCGGCTATTCCCAGCTTCTCAGCCACCGATTTTCCCTGGCTGAAAAGCAACAAATAATCAGGCCCGCCAGCCTTCGAGTCGGTGCCGGACATGTTGAACCCGCCAAAAGGATGGGCGCCGACCATGGCCCCGGTACATTTACGGTTGAAGTACAGATTACCTACATGGAATTCCCTGCGGGCGCGTTCCAGCTTTTCCCGCGAGCCAGAATAGAGAGCGCCGGTCAGGCCGAACTCGGTGTTATTAGCGATTTCCAATGCCTCGTCGAAGTTCCGCGATTGAATCACCGCCAGCACCGGACCAAAGATTTCTTCCTGAGCAATGCGTGCCGTGGGAGAAACATCGGCGATCACAGTAGGCTTGATGAAATACCCATCGCCGGCCTCAGTAGCCGCTCCACCACCCGAAATCAGCCGGCCTTCTTTTTTGCCGATTTCAATGTATTCGAGAATCTTCTTGTACTGCTTTTCGCTGACTACCGGGCCCATGGGCTTGTTTTCTACCGGATCACCCACCGCGATGCGCTCCACGCGCTCTTTCAGCCGCTCGAGGAAAACGTCATATATCTTCTCGTCTACGATGACGCGGGAACAGGCCGAGCATTTCTGGCCGGAAAATCCATAGGCGGATTGCGCAACACCTTCCACAGCGGCATCGAGATCAGCGTCAGCATCCACGATAATGGAGTCCTTGCCGCCCATTTCGAGAATCGTGCGCTTGATCCATTTCTGGCCGGGACGCGTGATGGCCGCGCGTTGGTTTACGTCGAGCCCCACCTCCTTCGATCCGGTAAAGGCGATAAAGCGGACCTGCGGATGCTCAACCACCGCCGCCCCAAAACCCGAGCCGCTGCCGGGGCAGAAATTCACCACGCCATCAGGGACGCCGGCTTCCTGCAAAAGCTCGAAGAATTTGGCCGCAATAATCGGTGAATCATGCGAGGGCTTGAGCACCACGGTATTGCCGCACACAATCGAAGCCATGGTCATGCCGGCCATGATGGCGCAGGGGAAATTCCATGGCGGAATGACCGCGCCCACCCCCAGCGGGATATACATAAAAGTGTCGCGCTCTCCGGGAAGCTGCACATCAGGCTCAACGCGACTGAGCTTCTCGGCCTGGCGCGCGTAGTGCTCGGCGAAGTCAATGGTTTCGGCGACATCGGCATCGGCTTCGGCCCAGTTCTTGCCAACTTCGTAGACCATCCAGGCGCAGAATTCAAATTTGCGCTCGCGCAGCATGGCGGCCACGGTGTGCAGAATCGAAGCTCGTTCTTCGACTGAGGTGAACTTCCAGGTTTGAAACGCGGTGGCCGCTGATTTCACTGCGATATCGGCGTGCTCCGGCCCGGCGTCCTGAACTATGCCAACTATCTGCGACGGATGAGCAGGGTTGACGGAGCTGATTTTCTTTTCCGTCTTGATCAGGCGATCGCCAATCACAATGTCGTATTCCCGGCCTAATTCGCTGCGGACTTTGGCCAGTGCGTCGCGCATGCGCCGCGCATGCTCGCTCTGCGAAAAGTCGGTCAACGGCTCATTGCGAAATGGTGTGTGCAGACTGTGCAGTGTCGCTCGAGTGGTGGTCTCAACGGTAGCCATAAACTTTTTTGTCCTTTATTCCTGTGAAGCCCGGAGGGGATTACGCAACCTTTTATTTTACTCCCTTGGGCGCTCTGCGGGCAGAAGCGTGCAACGGCAGCAGCAAGGGATGGTTTATCTGCCGAGTGGAGATCAAAACTTTACCGCAGAGGCCGCTGAGAGCGCAGAGACATGGGAATTGCAGGTGGAATTCATTCTTAGTGACATTCATTCTTAATGTCTATTGGGAGTATGCGAATTTGCACGATGTATTGCGAATGCACATCTATGTTCATCAGCGTGCATTAAGACACCATGATCCGCTACTGCTCCTCTGCGCTCTCAGCGCACTCTGCGGTTGGAAGACTTTTTGTTTGCGCTTTCTCTGTTCGCGTTGGCCACAAGAGGAATACAGCGCAGAAAGAGTAAAATTCTCGCGAGGCCTTCTATGACCGATCTCGCATTCAATATTGGGTTGAACTTCAGCAGGTACTACCAGAAGATTGCCGACGAAACGCACGAACTGGTACATCCGCTTTCCGACGAGCAGATATGGAGTAAGCCTTATCCGTATGGCAACAGCATCGGCCATCTGCTGCTGCATGTTACCGGCAATCTCAGCTATTACATTGGCACGGAGATAGCTCAGACCGGATACGTGCGCAACCGGCCATTGGAGTTTACCGATCAGCGCCGCACACCGAAGGCAGTCTTGCTCAAGAACTTTGACGAATGCCTGGTCATGGTGCAAGCCACCCTCGCAAAACAAGAGGTCAACGATTGGGGCACGCCCTACATTGCCAAAGGCGAAGAGGATGCAGGCGACCGTTTTACCATCTTTTTACGCTGTGCCGCCCATGCCTACCATCACATAGGGCAGATCATCTATTTAACAGAAGAGATCAAGCGCCAATCCGCTAAAGCACAAAAGGCGTGAGGCGCAGATAGCCGTGAACACGAAGCAATGATTTGCATCTTTGCTTCTGCTTTCTGATCTGATTCTTATAGATAAGAAGATAAGTAGCTAAGGAGTGTGCGGATGGGCCGCAGTGTTCTTTCGATTATTGCCGCCATGGTTATGATTTGCGCTGTCAGCGCAGGGGCGCAACAACGCTCGCAGATCACGATCCATGTCGGCAAGACTGGCATGTTCTCGGGCTTTGGACACACCCACACGGTGGTGGCGCCTATCCATTCGGCAGTCATCAACACCGGCGCCCCGGCTGCGGAAATCGTTGTGAACGCAAGAGAAATGAGGGTCACGGACACAGAAGTTTCCGATTCTGACCGGGCCAAGATCCAGAGCACCATGCTGGGTCCCGAGGTGCTGGATGCGGAGAAATTTCCGGAAATTAAATTTCGCTCATCGCACATTGACCAGACCAGCCCACAACATTACCGTGTGGCCGGCACTCTAAGCCTGCATGGCGTCACCAAAGAGTTGGCGTTCGATGTTTCCAATACCGGAGATCATTTCCACGGCGCAACCAAACTGAACCAGACCGATTTCGGCATCAAGCCGGTTTCTGCCGGAGGCGGAACCGTAAAAGTAAAAGATCAATTGGAACTGGAATTTGATGTCTTTCCGGGAGAGTTCTCCAATGCAAACCGCCGTTAAAGCGGCACAAGGCCGGCTGACTGCGGAAAATATCCGCGAACATTACGACCACTTTGCCTGGGCCTATCGCTTTTACTGGGGCGACCATATCCATCATGGGCTGTTTCGAACCGGCAGCGAACCTGCTCAACAAGCCCAGGAAAATTTAATTGAACATTGTGCTGAACGCGCAGGCATTGCGGCAGGCATGCGCGTGGCCGACGTAGGATGCGGTCATGGCGGCACAGCGCGATTCCTCGCCGAAAAATATGGCTGCCACGTGCTTGGACTTACCATCAGCAGCACGCAATGGAAGCTGGCGCAAAAACTTTCCAAAGGCTTGAATGGCAGAAATGGATCAGTCCGGTTCGAACTGGTGAACGCGGAAAACTATGAGTTTGCTAAAGGCGGCTTCGACGTGGTCTGGAACATAGAATCATCGGAGCACTTCTTCGACAAACCTGCTTACTTGCGGCGTGCGGCTGCGGCGCTGAAGCCGGGCGGCAGGATAATGATCGCCGCCTGGACCGGGTCTATGCAGCACCAAACCGTGCGGGAGATTGCGCGTGTATTTCTCTGCCCCGAATTATGGACCCTGGATATGTATGCGCAGGCCATGAAGTCCGCAGGCTTGCAGATCATTTCCCGGGAGCAGCTTGGGAAAGAGGTGATACGCACATGGGAAATTTGTGCGGAGCACGTGCGCCAGGCTGGGCCGCTGTTGAAGATTTTGCCGGACAACGTCCAGGAATTTGCGGCCGGCATTGACGTGATGCTCGAAGCCTACAAAACTGGACAGCTCACCTACTCCATCATGGTGGGAAAGAAGGAATGAAAGTGAAAAGCTCAAGACCGTTCATGACAATTCTTTTGCTGCTGGTGCTGGTGCTCATAGCAACAGCTTTTGTGCTGCGTTCTCCTGCCGGTTTCGTAGCACAGCAACAACCAGCCAAACGCAAAGCTGTGGTAGTGGAGCTATTCACTTCAGAAGGATGCTCAAGTTGTCCTCCGGCAGATGCATTGCTGGCCAAAATGAGTGGGCAAAAATCTGCCAATGGCGCGGAAATTATTCCCCTGGGGTTTCATGTGGATTACTGGGACCATCAGGGCTGGCGTGACCGGTTTTCGTCACATGACTACACCGAACGCCAGCAAAAGTATTCAGATCGTTTCAACCTCGATGGCCCATACACCCCGCAGATGGTGGTAGATGGCCAATCGGAATTCGTAGGCAGCAGTTCCGGGAGCGCCCAGGAAAAAATTGCCGAAGCCGCCGCCCACTTGCAACAGGCGGAAATACAGTTGTCGCCTGCGCCCGCGCAGCACGTAATGGTGCGCGTTCATGCCGACCCCGCAGCCGCAGGTGAAATATGGATGGCCATTACCGAAGACAATCTCTCAAACAAAGTAGGCGGCGGTGAAAACGGCGGACGCGAATTGCACCATGCAGCCGTGGTGCGGCAGTTCCGCTCATTAGGCCAGCTTAAAAATGGAGAGTTTCAGGAACAGGAAGCCCTGGAGATTGCAAAAGACTGGAAAGCCCAGGACCTGCGCTATGTGGTTTTTGTGCAGGCGCCCCGAAACGGTTTGATTCTGGGAGCAGCTTCGTTGCCGCTGCAATCACTCTCCGCCGGGAACTGAGACTCCATCGCATTTCGCCATCTCCTGCGGGAACAGCGGATTGCCGGGAAACTGATCGTGCAGCGAGGCAAATATCTGGCGGGCCGCGGTTTTGTTTTTGTGGCGAAGATCGTCAAAGGCCAGCAGGATGCGCGCAAACGGAGCGAGATAGCGGCCACGATCGGCAGCCATCCGCAATTCTTTCACTCCCTGCTCCTGATCGCCCTTCATCCCACCCAGCCGCAATATCCAGCGGACCGGAGCGGCCTTGCCACCGATAATGTATTTGCCCATGCCGCTGGCCACGTAGGCATCGTAGTAATCCGGCGCGAGGGCCAGCAGTTTTTCGGAATATGAACTGGCAGATTTTGTGTACGACAGTGCAGCCAGGTTGCGCTTGGTGATCAGTGCGGCATCGTTGGCGCGCAATCCATTGATCAGGGCCAGCGAAAACAAGGCTTTCACATCTTTATTGTTATGGCTGATTCTCTGCTGCGCGATTTTTTCGCCGGCAGCAAGAGCGGCGTCAAATTGTTTTTTGGATTCAGGAGCCCAGGAATACGCAGGGCCGCGCATCAAAAGCGTCGTCCGACGCAAACAGGTCGCTGCGCAAAATGTGAAGCCGGTCGAATTCGCGAAACAAGATAGCCGAAGCCTGGGCGACCCAGGGTAAAGGATCGTTCTGATCAATGGCTTTGGCCTTCTCTATCTGGCGCAGCGCGTCGTCAAACTTCAGGTTATACATGTCGTGGAAGCTCTCATCGAGAGTGGTCTCGACTGTGGGCCTGCTTTGCGCCTGAACAGTCTGGGCATGCGCGAGGCCACACCATAGCGTGAGGGAGATAACAGCCAGCGCCAGACTGAGGTTAATTTTAGTTTTCATTATTCCGACAATAGTTTGGATGCCGAATTCACCACTCATGCGGACCGTGCAAGGTAACGCGAAGACATAGATACGACCTACAGAGTAAGCGGAGAACCTGAAATTGCCCAGAGGTCTTTCAACCTTTTTACAATTCTTGATTGTGGTTGCGCGGCGAGTCTCAAGCAGCACTCGGCGCAAATCCGATCTTTCAATTACCCAATTACCAAATTATTCAATTACGCAATGTCATTACTCAATTACCCAATTTCTTCTGGTTCTTGACAACCCCCTTTTCCTAGGCGCACAATCAAAGCGAATAAAAAGCGAATAGACCATGCCCACCGCTGCCATGCTCCGCGCCCAGATCGAATCGCAGATTCCCTCTGCTTTTGCGATGTATACGATGTACCGGCCTCAGGGGCAAAGCCTGATTGCCACAGGAATTGCGGAAATAGATGCAATTACCGGAGGCATCCCGTTGAGCGCGCTTACTGAAATCTGCGGCAGCGACCTGGCTTCTTCCGGCAAAACCACCGTGCTGCTCTCGCTGCTGGCCCAGGCTTCACAAAAACATTTCTGCGCCGTGGTAGATAGCGGCGACTGTTTCGATCCGGCGTCGGCGGAAGCCACAGGAGTCCGGTTGCAGAGATTGTTGTGGGTGCGTTGCGGCAAAAACCAATCGAAGCTGCGTCCTTTGGAGCAGGCCTTCAAAGCCACTGACATGCTGATCCAGGCCGGAGGTTTTGGGCTGATTGTGGTTGACCTGAGCAGTATTTCCGAGCGCGTGGTGCGCAACGTGCCGCTGACCACCTGGTTCCGGTTCAACCGCGTAGTGAAAAAACTTCCGATGGCATTGGTCTTCCTCGAGCAGAAGCCGCACGCCACCAGTTGCGCGGCCCTGGTGCTGAACCTGAAATCGAAAGCTGCTGCATCCTCTCGAAAATTATTTACCGGATTCCGTCTGGAAGCCGAGGTGCTGCGTACCCGCGAAAAGCGTCCGCCGCAATCCGTGCGGCCGGACTTTTCGGTAAGGGCCCAGTGGGCCTGACTCATGTTTGCCTGCATCTTTACTCCCGACTTTCCAGTGCAGGCCGTGGTGCGCCTTGAACCCGAAAGCACGCAGGCCCAATGGAAGCAATTGCCTATCGCCATTCTGGAAGGTCCGGCATCACTGCAAAGAGTATTCGCCACCAACGCAGCGGCGCGCTGGGCAGGCATTGCCGCAGGGATGACCAAACTGCAGGCGGAAACCTGCGGACAGGCGGTGCTGCGCAAGCGCTGCATAGAGGTGGAAGATGCGGCCCAGGCGGCGCTCATGGATTGCGCTTACGGCTTCTCTCCGCGCGTGGAATCTACCGCTTCAGGCACGGTCATTGCCGATCTTGCCGGGACCCGAAAGCTGTTTGGCTCAGCGGAAGAAGCCGCCCAAAAGATTGCGGCGCGCAGCAGCGAATTCGGCTTCGATACCAACATTGTCATAGCCAACGATCCGGACACCGCTTTTTATGCAGCACGCGGATTTGTGGGAACCACCATCATTCCCTCAGGAGATGAAGCCAGGCGGCTCGCTTCGCTGCCCGTGGATGTGCTTTTGGCCTCGCCGGAAATTCTGGATGTGCTGAAGGCCTGGGGCATCCGCAATTTCGGCGCTCTGGCCGCCCTGCCTTCCATTGCCCTGGTGGAACGCCTGGGACAGGAAGGGCTGCAATTGCAAAAGCTGGCGAGGGGAGAAGTCTGGCGGGTGCTGGTTCCGGCCGAGTTGTCGCAGGATTTTATCGAGCACTTTGAATTTGACGACCCGGTGGAAACGGTGGAGTCGCTTACTTTTATCCTGAACCGCCTTCTTCACCAGCTATGCAGCCGCCTCATGTGCCGGGCGCTGGCCACCAACGAACTGCGTCTGCGCCTGCAACTTGAGGTGCTGCAACTCCCAGCCGATCGGGAAAAAGCCAGCCTGTCTAAAGCCAGCCAATATAAAGAATGCTACGAGCGCCAGTGGAAATTGCCGATGCCGGTGCAGGATGCGCGCGTGCTTTTCCGCCTGGCCTCTCTTGATCTGCAATCGAATACGCAATCCGCGCCTGTCAAAAAGATTTTTGTTCAGGCCATGCCGGTGAGCCCGCGATGCGCCCAGGGAGGCTTGTTTTCTCCCGCAGCCCCGGAACCTGAGCAGCTTGAAATTACCCTTGCCCGCATTCGCAGCGTGGTAGGCGTCGCCGATGATAAAAGTATTGCCTGCGTCGGCTCGCCACGCGTGCTGAACTCCCACCAGCCCGATGCCTTCAGCGTAGAACCATTTTCCAGCCTGGCCGAAGAAACCGAAGAAGCCGAAGAAGCCGAAGAAATGGATTCTGCCATCGAAGCTGCGCCTGTGGTCGCCATGCGCATGTTCCGGCCTCCCTGGCCTGTCACCGTCGAAGTGCACGAAAACACACCTTGTTCGGTGATTTTGAAAAAAGAAGTTCTGCAAAAAGAAACCGTGCAACAAGAAGCTCTGAAAACAAGCGCCTGGAAAAAGAAACGTCTTCAGGTATTGGCTGCTTCCGGGCCGTGGCGCAGTTCAGGCAATTGGTGGAGCGAGTCCTCTGCCTGGGCCCGCGATGAATGGGACGTAGCCTTGAAGACCGCCGAAGGCGTCGGCTATTACCGCATTTTTCAAGACCAGATCAGGGGAGAGTGGTTTGTGCAAGGACGCATGGATTAATTGGGTAAGTTGGTAATTTGGTAAGTGCAAGATCAAAAGCTTTTGCCGCGAATCACATGAATTTCCGCGAATGAAGACATTTGGTAATGAGTAATTGAGCGAATTGGGTAAATGGGTAAGTTGGGAAGGGGGCAATTGAAAGGATTTTGTAATTGAGTAATTTGGTAATTGGGTAATTGAAAAAACAAAGAATCCTGCTTTTAAATCAGCGTAAATCAGCGGTAAGAATTCCGGGTTTTTAATTCGCGGAAATTCGCGCAATTCGCGGCAAAAGGTTTTTTGCCTTTCACAATTACCCAATTACCAACTTACCCAATTACCAAACTCGCTTAATTACCCAATGTCTTACGTTGAGTTCCACGCCCGTTCGGCCTTCAGTTTTCTTGAAGGCGCTTCCCTGCCCGAAGGGCTGGCGCTGGCGTATGCGCAGCAGGGGCTTTCTGCGGCAGCGTTGCTTGACCGCAACGGTGTATATGGCGCTCCCCGGTTTCATCTGGCGGCACAGCAGTGCAATATCATGGCGCATATCGGCGCAGAGGTCAGCATTGCCGATGGCGCAAATTATCCTTTATTAGTGCAGTCGTCGCAGGGATACCAGAATCTCTGCCGTCTTATCACTACGGCCAAGCTGCGCAATCCAAAAAATAAAACAGCCATCTCCAGCTTCCACGAATTGCAAAGCCGCGCTGCCGGGCTGATCTGCCTGACCGGCGACGAGCATGGTCCTTTGGCCTGCGCATTGAAATCGGGCGGCATGCCCGCCGGACGTAAAATCCTTGAGCAGCTTATCGCCGCATTCGGCGCAGACAATGTCTACGTTGAATTGCAGCGGCACCAGAACCGCGCTCAGGAAGCCCGCAACCAGGCAGCGATTGAGTTGGCGCGTGAGTTCCGCCTGCCGCTGCTGGCTACCAACGGCGTCTGTTACGCCACGCCCGGCGAGCGCGAAATTGCCGATACTTTTACCTGCATCAAAAACCGGCTGCGGCTCGATACCGCCGGACGCCTGCTGGCCCGGAATTCACAACGCTATGTCCGCACCGCGCAGGAGATGGCCTTCCTTTTCGCCGATCTTCCTGAAGCGATTGCCAACACTGCCGAGCTTTCTTCGCGGCTGGAATTCACGCTGGAAAATCTGGGCTACCAGTTCCCTCCTTATCCGGTACCCGAAGGCGAGACCATGAATTCGTTTTTGCGCAAGCGTTGCTGGGAAGGCGCGCATCGCCGCTACCAGCCTATGAGCGCGCGGGCAGAACAGCAGATCGAGCGGGAACTGCGGCTCATTGAAAAACTGGACCTGGCCGGCTATTTCCTGATCGTGTGGGACATTGTCCGCTTCTGTAATCAAAACGGAATTCTGGTGCAGGGACGCGGCTCGGCGGCCAACAGCGCTGTTTGTTATTCGCTCGGCATCACGGCAGTGGACCCCATTGGCATGGACTTGCTCTTTGAGCGGTTCTTATCGGAAGAGCGCGGCGAATGGCCTGACATTGATCTTGATCTCCCCAGCGGCGAGCAGCGCGAAAAGGCCATTCAATATGTATATGGACGCTATGGAAAGGGCGGCGCCGCCATGACTGCCAATGTCTGCACTTACCGCAGCCGTTCGGCCGCGCGCGAAATGGGCAAGGTGCTGGGCTTTGATGACGAAACGCTTTCGCGGCTTTCGAATATTGTGGGCTCGTGGGAATGGAGAGATCCTCTGGAAACGCTGGAGAAGCAGTTCACGAAAAGCGGCCTCGATCTTCGCCATCCGCAGATTGCCATTTATCTCAATCTTTGCCAGCGGGTGCGCGACCTGCCTCGCCATCTTAGCCAGCATTCCGGCGGCATGGTGATATGCCAGGGCCAGCTCGATTCCGTGGTGCCTCTGGAACCGGCCACCATGCCCGGCAGAGTTGTCGTGCAATGGGACAAAGACGATTGCGCCGCCCTGGGTCTGATCAAAGTTGATCTGCTGGGGCTGGGCATGATGGCAGTTATCAAGGACTCCATCGAGCTGATCAGCGAGCACTATCACGAAGAGGTAGACCTGGCCCACCTGCCCCAGGATGAAGCCGCTGCTGATGTCTACGAAACCATCCAGAAGGCCGACACTATCGGCATGTTCCAGATTGAGAGCCGCGCCCAGATGGCGTCACTGCCGCGCAATCATCCTACCCGTTTTTACGATCTGGTGACGCAGGTGGCATTGATACGTCCGGGCCCGATTGTAGGGCAGATGACCAATCCTTATTTAAAGCGGCGCCAGGGCAAGGAAGCTGTGACCTATCCCCATCCGTCACTTAAGCCGGTGCTGGAACGGACGCTGGGCGTGCCGCTGTTTCAGGAACAACTGCTGAAGATGGCCATGATCTGCGCCAATTTTTCTGGCGGCGAGGCCGAGGAGTTGCGCAAGGCGCTGGGCAGCCGCCGTTCCCAACAGCGCATGAAGCAGATTGAAGCCAGGCTGCGCGAAGGCATGAGCAAAAATGGTATTGATGCCAAAACCCAGGATGACATCGTGCAGTTCATCTCTTCTTTCGCTCTGTACGGTTTTCCTGAATCCCATGCCGCCAGCTTCGCCTTGCTGGCCTATGCCAGCGCCTATCTGAAGGTGCGCTACCTCGCTGCCTTTACCGCCGCCCTGCTCAACAACTGGCCTATGGGGTTTTATTCTCCAGCCACGCTGGTGAAAGACGCGCAGCGCCATGGCTTGCGCGTGAAGGCGGCAGACGTAACCTGCTCGGAGTGGCTGTGTACGCTGGAACATGATGATGGAAAGATTTCTCTACGCATCGGCCTGCGCCATGTAAGAGGATTGCAGAAGTCCGCCGCCGATGCGCTGCTCGCAGAAAGACGGCAGCGGGCGTTTACCTCGATTTCTGATCTGGCCATGCGCGTGCCGCAGCTTTCCAAGGCCGACTTCAGGGTGCTTTCGCGCATCGGCGCATTGAATAAAATCGGGCAGGAACACGGCATTCAACTGCACCGCAGAGACGCGTTATGGCAGTCGCAAAAAGCGGCCCAGCCGGCCGGGCCGCTGCTGGAAAATTTAGGCGAACTGGATGCGCCCTCGCCACTCCGGCAAATGACCGTGGAGGAACGACTGATTGCCGATTACAGCGGCATAGGAATTTCGGTAGACCGCCATCCACTGCATTACCGGCGCAAAGATCTGGAAGCCATAGGAGCGCTGACGGCGCGCGAGTTGAGTTATGTGCCTGATGGGCAGCGGGTGCGCATTGCAGGACTGGTGATTACCCGCCAGCGCCCCGGGACCGGGCATGGATTCATCTTTCTGAGCCTGGAAGATGAGACCGGCATTGCCAACGTGATTATTACGCCTGACTTTTACGCCGAAAATACCATGGCCGTTTTGCACGAACGCTTTGTAGTGATTGACGGGTTGGCGCAGAACAAAGAAAAAGTCATTCATATAAAAGCGGAAAAGATCATGCCGCTGCGAATGGCAGAAATTGAAGCGCCGGCCAGGAACTTTCATTAACGTTGATCTCAAGCATTTTCAAAGTTGAGAAAGACAACTTAACCAGGCAGCATTCCCGTCCAGAGAAGAACACTACCCAATATCGGCACATGCTTTCTATCCAGTTTTTTGGACTAAGGGCCCACACGCGCCCTATCGCTGGCATCTAAATAAACAAGCCACTAAGTAAGCAACCGAAGCAATAGTTCAGTTCAGCTTCAACGCATTCCCACAAGATTCAAGCACTGAGGCGACCGCGGTATCCGGCGTCTTGTGCATTTACCCAGGAGGAGAAAAACTGATGAAGAAGCTTATTTGCATGATGGCTTTCGCACTGGCATTGCCAAGCACTTATGTTTTCGCGCAGGAATCCCACCCGCAAGGTGGCGATCACGATCAATACAATCAGCAGGACCAAAACCGCACACAGACGGGTGATCGGGATGATCAGAACCGCGCCCAGACCGTTGATCGCGACGACGACAAAGACCGCGATAAAGATCGTGATAAAGACAAAGACAGAGACAAAGACTACAAGAAGCATCACGACAAAGACCGTGACCGGGACAAAGATAGAGACAAAGATCATGATCGGGACCGGGATCGCGCCAATCGCCAGTACAACGATCAGGACAGAGACCGTGCCAACGGCCAATACAATAATCAAGACCACGACAATCAAGACCACGACCGCGATAACGACCGCAACTACAACGGCCAGCGAGGTGACCGCGACCAGGACCGCGACCGCAATGTGACTCCGCAATCTACTTATGGCCAACCCGACCGGGACCGTGACAACGATCGCAATATGAACCAGCAGCCTGCCTACAACGGCCAGGACAGAGATCGCAACCAGCAAGACCGCGACCGGGACAACAATAGAGGCTACAACCAGCCTGGCTATAATCAGCAGCGCGTCTACAACGGCCAGCAGAACGCCGACGTCCGCTCCAGAATCCAGACCATGTTGCAGCGCGAGCCTTCACTGGCCAACAGCGCTATTTCGGTCAATGTAAACAACAGTAACCAACTGGTGCTCACTGGTTCGGTGCCGAACAATGACGCCAAAGCCAAGGCCGAGCAGCTAGCCCGCTCCGCCGCCGGCAACCAGAGCATCATCAACCAGATCACGGTATCCAACGACCGGCGGTATTAACCAGTTCGTGTGGTACTAGCTGACTTGTTGTGAAAAGGGCGCGACTCAGGTCGCGCCCTTTTTAATGACTTTAGCTATGCTGGCTTTATAGCAAAAGTTTTTCGGCTGTCACCCTGAGCGCACCGCCCGCCTTTGGCGCCGAGTCAGGGCGGACATGTATCAGGGCACGAGTTTACTCGTGCCGAAAAGCCCTATAGATATTGGGCTTCAGCCCCTGCATACCGTTGAAGCCCATGGTGCTGCCGGCCACGAAATAGATTTCACCCTACGCTCTTCAGCGCTGCTCGTCTGGTTATATGCAATCTTTTGTCCTGGCTACTCAATCCGTACTACTCTCTCAGCGACCTTCGGAAACCTGTCGAATACAGCAGGATCGTGCCCGGGAATGATCAACGAGGGCTTTGCGGCTATCTGCTTCATGCGGTCCTGAGCAGCCAGATTCGACTTTTCGTCGAGAGTTTGAGCAATGGGCACATGCTTGTCGAGATTTTCGTAGAGATACATGTTGTCGCTGGCCAATACCACCGTACCTTCTTTGGTGTTCACGCCTACATACTGCGATTGCCATGTGTGCTTGCCGCCTGTATAGCAGGTGATGCCCGGAAGAATCTGTTGATTGTCTCCGTTCACCAGAGTCACGCGGCCATCGAGGTTGAGTTTCACCATGGTGAGCACATCGCCGCGATCGAAGCCGCCATGAGTGTTCTTCAGCTGCCAGGCCTCACCGGCGTAGTAGTTGTATTCATCTTTTTGGATCCAGATGCGTGCTTTGGGAAACAGGTCCATTCCATCGGCGTGGTCCCAGTGCATGTGGGTAATGATCACGTCGGTAATGTCTCCCGGCTTCACTCCAGCCTGGGCCACAGCCTCAGATGGTTTGGCAAAATCTTTGATCGTGAGATCTTTGAAGAACTGCTCGTGGTAAAAGCCCGAATCCACCAGAATGTTTTTGCCATTGCCTTTGATCAGCCACACAGTCATGGCGATATTCAGCTTGCGCTTAGAGTCTGCATTCTTGATCAACGCATCAAGCGGAAAATCCTGAATCACGGCATAACGGATCGCGTAGACTTCGTATGCAGGTTTGGCCGGCGTCTGGCCGCTAAGTTGCGCGGGAACGAGCAAAGCCAGAATGATGATGGCGAGAACAGAACGGACCATGGGTGGAAGTATAGCGGCTTTTGGCAACTAGCTCTTGGCTTTTGGCTCTTTGGCTTTTGGCTCAAAGTCATTCGCGATATCCCCATTGCCGCATATAGAGCAAAATTTTTACCGCTGATTTCGTTGATGATGCTGATAGAACATCGGCTCCCAAGAGCACTTTCACATTCTGCGACTGCATCGAGCAAAATGCCCGCACCAAAAACACCCAAGCCAAGAGCCAACGGCTAAGAGCCATGAGCTATCAGCCAAGTACCGTCTCCCTCCACTCTCCCGGCTTCAACTCGCCCAGTTGCATCTTTCCGATGGCTACCCGCACCAGCCGCAGCGTGGAATGTCCTACAGCCGCGGTCATTCTGCGCACCTGGCGGTTGCGGCCTTCGGTCAGCACCAGCTCAATCCAGGCGGTGGGCACGTTCTTGCGAAACCGTATGGGCGGATCGCGCGGAGGCAGCGCTGGTTCTTCCGACAGCAAACGCACCTGGGCCGGACGGGTCTTGTAATCCTGTATCCTCATCCCGCACCGCAGTTGTTGCAGCGCTGCTTCATCAGGTATGCGCTCGACCTGTGCCCAATAAGTCCGTGGATGTTCGAATTTGGGATCGGTCAGCCGGTGCTGAAGCGCGCCATCGTCAGTAAGCAGCAGAAGCCCTTCGCTGTCGCGGTCCAGACGTCCTACCGGATAGCAATTCTTTACAGGAATATAGTCGCGCAGAGTCCGGCCCTCGCCCGAAAACTGGCTTAACACGCCGTAAGGCTTATGGAACAGAATGTAGCGATAGCCCAACTTTTCAGATTCCCCCAGTGCCATCTTTACCAATCTTCATCATTTCCCTATGAATACCAGACTAGTTTGGTTAACTACTGCCTTGCTCTGTCGTCTAACATCCTGAGAAACTCTACCATTGCTGAACTTCTTCCCATCCTCACGCGTACCTATCTTTGCCGGAGGCCCTTTACCGCATGCAATTGCGCATTGAAAAACTCTCGAAACAATATCCGAACGGCACCAAGGCATTGCAAGACGTCTCGCTCACCATTCCGCAGGGCATGTTTGGCCTGCTCGGCCCCAATGGCGCGGGCAAGTCTACGCTGATGCGCACCCTCGCCACCTTGCAGGAACCGGACAGCGGGCGGGCCTTTCTCGGCGATATTGACATGCTCAGGCAAAAAGACGCGGTGCGCCGGGTGCTCGGCTACCTGCCGCAGGAGTTCGGACTGTATCCCAAAGTCAGCGCCGAAACCCTGCTCTCGCACTTTGCTGACCTGAAAGGCGTTGGCAATGCCAGGCAGAGGCGCGAAGTGGTGCATGCGCTCTTGCAGCAGACCAATCTTTTCGAGCACCGGAGCAAGCCGCTGGGCAGTTTTTCCGGAGGCATGAAGCAGCGCTTCGGCATCGCCCAGGCTTTGCTGGGGAATCCCCGCCTGATTATCGTTGACGAGCCCACCGCGGGACTCGATCCTGAAGAGCGCGTGCGCTTCCACAACCTGCTGAGCGCAATCGGCGAAAACATTATCGTGATTCTCTCCACGCATATTGTTTCTGACGTGAGCGATCTGTGCCGCTCCATGGCCATCATCCATCAGGGCCAGGTAAAGCTGACTGGTGACCCCCTGGTCCTGGTTGCCGGGCTCAAAGGCCGGGTGTGGAAGAAATCTATACCGCAGTCTGAGACCGCCGCATTCCGCGAGCGCTTCCAGGTGATCTCCATGCGCCTGTTCGCGGGCCAGACCATTATTCATGTGTACAGCCCCAGCCAGCCGGAAGCAGATTTTGAGCCGGTAACGCCTGATCTTGAAGATCTGTATTTCACTACCATCAGAGGATTCAACGGCAACGACGACCGGACGGCCCACACCGACAATCTGATTGGGGTGAACTGATATGGGCGCGATCATTGTGTTCGAATTGCGGCAGCGCCTGCGCCGCATCTCCACCTATGTTTACTTTCTGGTGCTCTTTGGTTTCGGCTTATTTTTCGTCATGCTCTCGGGTGGCGCATTCTCCTCAGCGTCAGTAGATTTCGGCACCGGCGGCAAGGTGCTGCTGAATTCGCCTTTTGCGCTGACGCAGATCATCGGCTTTACCAGCTTTTTCGGAGTGATTATCACCGCAGCCCTGGCCGGACAGGCCACCTACCAGGACATTGACAACAACTCCGGCTCCTTCTTTTACACCGCTCCTATTACCAAGCTGGATTATCTGGGCGGCCGTTTTCTGGGCTCGCTGGCCGTGCAGTTCTTTATTTTCATAGCACTGGCGCTGGGCTGCTGGGCGGGTATGCATCTGCCCATCATTGACGCGAGCCGCCTGGGGCCGGAAAGATTTGCCGCATACGTTCAGCCCATATTCATCTTTATTGTTCCTAACCTGTTGATTACCACCTCTATCTTTTTTGCTCTGGCCGCCTTCACCCGCAAGATGCTGCCGGTTTATGTAGGCAGTGTGCTCTTGCTGGTGGGCTACTTCGTGGCGACCCAGCTCTCAGGCAATCTTTCTGTCAACGTGCCGGCGTCATTAGCCGACCCATTCGGCGGCAATGCTTATGATCGTCTGACGCAATACTGGAGTCCGTTTGAACGCAACACGCGCCTTGCGTCACTCACCGGAATCCTGCTGCTCAATCGCCTGCTGTGGCTGGCGGTAGGGGCGGTCATTTTCATTTTCACGTATGTAAAGTTTTCCCGCTCCAGCGTGGTGAATGCTGGCAGGCCTCGGCGGCAGGTGGAAGGGCTGGTGGAAGTGGCGCCCGCGCCCACTCTCACCATTCCGGCGCTCCTGCCGGAATTCTCATTTGGTCGCTCTTTCCAGCAATATCTTTCCCTCACCCGTCTGCAATTTACAGAGACGGTGAAGAACGTCTTCTTCGTGGTGATTGTGCTGGGCGGATTTTCCTTTTGCCTGATCGGGGTCTTTGGCGGAGCTTCGCCTTTTGCGGTGCCTGTCTATCCCGTGACTCACCGCATGATTCAGGATGCCGCTGGATTTTTCGGTGTGTTCATTCTGGCCATCATTACCTTTTATTCGGGCGAATTGGTATGGCGGGAGCGGGACGCGGGAGTTAACCAGATCGTGGATGCGATGCCCACGCAACGCTGGGTGCTGTTTGGCTCCAAGCTTTCGGCCCTGATGCTGATCCAGATTCTGCTGATGTGTCTTGTGCTGATCGCCGGTCTTTCCCGGCAGATCACCCTGGGCTACTACCACTTTGAATTTGGACTCTACTTTCGCGAGCTGTTCATCAACGATCTCCTGAATTATTGGGTCCTGTGTGTGCTGGCGCTATGGATTCACACGGTTGTCAACCAGAAGTATCTGGGCCACTTTGTGATGGTGCTGTATTACATCGTGATGCTGTTCGTTTTACCTACATCAGCCTGGCAGAACTATCTTTATCGCTTTGGACGCATTCCCGCTTATATCTACTCTGATATGAATGGTTACGGGCCTTACCGTGCTCCCTTGATCTGGTTTCACATTTATTGGGTCATGGCTGCGGTAATGCTGGCTGTGATTACCAACCTGCTGTGGGTACGAGGCACCGGAACAGGATGGCGGGAACGGCTCAGGCAAGGCGCGGCCCGGCTGGGCTCTCCTTCCAAACTGGCTTTCAGCGCAGCGGCCATAGTATTTATCGCTGTCGGCGGCTACATCTTTTACAACATCAAAATATTGAACATCTACCGCACCACGTACCAGATAGAAGAAGACCGCGTGCAGTATGAGAAGAAGTACCGCAAGTATTTCGATCTGCCGGAATTCAAAATTACTGATGCAAAGCTCCAGGTCGACCTCGATCCTGAAGGGCGCGTGCTGAATCTGAAAGGAACGGAGTGGCTGGAAAATAAAAGTAATTCCAGCTCCGATCAGGTGGCGATCACGCTGTGGCCGCAAAGCCTTCAGCCGCTGCCGCGTCCGAAGATCCAGTTACACGAGTTGAAACTGGGCTGGTGGACAGTCGGCCATCATCGAAGATCCTGTGCTGGGCTTCTATCTCTACAAGCTGCCCGCCGCCATTCCCCCGCATGGGCGGCTGACGCTCGACTTCGATGTGAACTATACGTTACGGGGATTTCCCAATGCCAATGAAAATACTGACATCGTGAAGAACGGCACGTTTGTTAACAGCTCCTATGCTCCCGAACCCGGCTACGACGAGGAAATAGAGCTGCGCGATGACAGTTCGCGTCACAAACATGGCCTGCAACGCATCCGGCGCATTCCCAAGCTGGAAGATCCGGCGGGGCGGCAGAATTTGCAGGGACTCACCGCAGCCGACTGGGTCAATGCGGAAACGGTGATCAGCACTTCCCCTGACCAGATTGCCATTACGCCTGGATATCTTCAGAAAGAATGGGTGCAGAATGGCCGCCGCTACTTTGATTACAAAACCGACGCGCCGATACTTTATGGCATTTCGATGAACTCCGGGCGTTATCAGGTGCTGCGCGACCGCTGGAATGATGTGAACCTGGAAATCTATTATCATCCCGGCCATGAATTCGATCTCGATCGCATGAAGCTGAGCATGAAGGATACGCTGGACTATTGCAGCAAGAACTTCAGCCCGTTCCAGTTTCACCAGTTGCGCATCATCGAGTTTCCCCGCTACCAGACCTTTGCCGAGTCTTTCGCCAATACCATTCCCTTTTCTGAAAATATCGGATTCATAACCCGGGTTGACACCAAAGATCCTTCGGCCGTTGATTTGTCGTATTACGTGACCTCGCATGAGGTGGCGCACCAGTGGTGGGGACATCAGGTTAGTAGCGGCAACAATGAAGGCGCCACCATGGTGGTTGAGACCATGGCCCAATACACCGCGCTGATGGTCATGAAACACCGCTATGGGCCAGAGGCGATGAGGAATTTTCTGCGCTATGAACTGAACAGATATCTGCTGGGCCGCGGACAGGAACGCAATGAGGAAAAACCGTTGCTGCGGGTGGAAGAAAACCAGGGCTACATCCACTACAACAAAGGCTCGCTGATCATGTATGCCTTGCAGGACTACATCGGCGAAGACAAGGTCAACCAGGCGCTCTCGGCCTTTCTGAATGAATACCGGTTCCACGGGCCGCCCTACCCTCGTTCGCTGGAATTGATGAATCATCTCAAGCAGGTCACGCCTGCCGATTTCCAGTATCTCTATGATGATTTTTTTGAGAACATCACTCTTTACGAAAGCCGGGCCAAATCTGCCACTGCCACGCGCCTTGCGGACGGCAAGTACCAGGTCAAATTATCAGCAGAATTGAAAAAATTTCGTGCTGACGTCCGCGGAGAAGAGCACCAGGTGCCGAACCATGAGTGGGTAGATATCGGCGTAACCGATCGCGACGGCCATTATCTCTATCTGCAAAAGCAGAAGATGGACTCTGAGACGCGCGAATTCACCATAACCGTTGACAAGCCGCCGTATCAGGCGGGCATTGATCCGTTGAACAAATTGATAGACCGCAAACCCGACGATAACCTGATCAAGGTAAGCGGGCCAAAATGAAGCCAGTCGCTATCTCATCCATCGCGGTCGGTTGACGAAGTATTGATGCGATGATGCACATTTGTAGACACGTAGCATAGGCTTAGGATTTAGAAAATAAATAAAAGCGGAGTTTCTTTGGCGTTGCGCGAGATTTGCAGCTGGATGGACGTTTGCGGGTGGAGTTGCTCCAGGTTCCCGCGCAAATCACTTCGTAATCCATTGCTGATCGTTGACATCATCGACTTATGCTCTCGAGTTTTGGTTGGGTGCGGTTTCAGCGTAACTTTGTTACGCGCTTCAGAATTGTCCAGATTTGATCTGCGATCAGATGTCCATGCAGGTCATCAGCATTGGAATTTTGAATAGGAATTATAGTAAGCCTTGACGCATTCTAAGACATCACCGTGAGAGGATGGATTTGTCTCTTTACCGCATCGCGGGCTGAATGCTGACCACTGACTGCTGAATGCTATTTTCCATTTTCGTTACATTTTCATGTTCGTATCAGGAGCGAATTTGCCCTGCTATATAATCCCCGGCAGGTTTTCCACCGTGTCATTCCGTTTTATTGCATTTCTTGGCTTTATTTGTCTTCTTTGCACTGCTGTCTCCGGCCAGAATTCCGGGCCTGCGTTCATCGAGGGCACCGTCACCAACAAGATCACTTCTGCGCCGGTCAAACACGCGCATGTGATTCATACCAAAGTCGCATCGGCCAATGGGGAGGCCACGCCGCCGATCAGTTCCGACACCGACAGTGACGGCCATTTCAGCATTCCGCTGGAGCCGGGATCGTACCGGCTATGGGTGGAGCGTGCCGGTTTTGCCCGGCAGGTGTATGGATCGCACTCGCCCCAGGGAGACGGAAGCGTGCTGACCGTCGCAGCCGGCGAGCATGTGCGTGATCTGAATCTGAGCATGGTGCCGTTTGGGGCCATCGCCGGACGGGTGCTCGACGAAGAGGGCGAACCGCTTGAGGGGGCCGGCATTCAGGTGCTGAAGTTCAGCTACGCGACCGGCGCGCGGCAATTGATTCCGGTCGGCGGCGCAACTTCCAACGATCACGGAGAATACCGCGCCTACGGCCTGCCTGCCGGACGTTATTTCCTGCTGGCCACACTAAGGGGCGCGCCTTTGTCGCACCCCATCGAGACCGGGGCGCTGGTTCCTGAAGTCCTCGACCCTTTTGCTGCCCTCTATTATCCGGGCGTGCTGGACCTGGCTTCGGCGTCGGAGATCGTTTTGCCCGCGGGCGGCGAACTGGCTGACATTGATTTTCGCCTGCAAAGAGTGAACGCCATCACGGTGCGCGGACGACTGGTAAGCCCGGTGGAAGACTTCGCCGGCAGCCAGGTGCAAGTAGTGCTGGCGCACAATGAAGGCAACACGGCTTCGTATATTGACCGCGCAACGGCCACAGTGGACAAGGCCAGCGGACGATTTGAATTTCGCGGCATCGCTCCCGGCGCCTATCTGCTGATTGCCTCGCAA
This sequence comes from Terriglobia bacterium, assembly GCA_963823745.1. GTDB lineage: Bacteria > Acidobacteriota > Terriglobia > Terriglobales > Acidobacteriaceae > Angelobacter. The sequence goes on along the minus strand of CAWGMN010000015.1, from coordinate 36,910 downwards.
CTGTATCGCGGGCGTTCGCTGGGCACGCGCATGCCGGTGGAAGTAACGGCAGAAAAAAATCTGGAAAATGTGACGTTGCCGCTGGCATCGGCATTCGACATTGCCGGCACTGTCGAGTTCGAAGGAGCGCGTGGCCGGCAAGTATCCCAGCGTGACGGTTGCGCTGTCTCCTGAGGAAAGCCTTACGCTGGGACGTCCCCCGGACAGCAAGGTCGCACCCGACGGAAGTTTTCGTCTCTCCGGCGTGACTCCCGGAAACTGGTCTTTATCTCTGGAGCCGCTGCCTGAAGGACTCTGGATCAAATCGGCCACCTACGGAGATGCCGATGTCACCGGCGGACAACTCAAGGCTTCCGATGCTCCGCGCGGCCCGCTGCATATTGTGCTGGCGGCGAACGGCGCTCGAATTACAGGAAAGGTCGTAGAAAACGATCAGCCGCACAAGGCCACTGTGGTGCTGGCACCGGCTGCGGAAGAACAGCGCCGTTCAGTCCACCTGTTCCAGGCCACGGCCACGCAGAACGACGGAACATTTGTGTTCAAAGGCGTGCGTCCGGGTTCTTACAAACTGTTTGCGCTGGAAGAAGTTGAGCCTTTTGCATGGCTCGATCCTGAGCTGTTGCGGCCGGTCGAATCCGTGGGAGAACCGGTCACGGTTACGGTTGGGGACAAAGTTACACGCCAGCTTATGCCCATTTCAGCAGAGGCGCTCAGCCCCCATTAGAGTGCTTGCAGAATAGGCGTGTAGCCCGTTGCTCATTTGCGCCACGATTGAAGAGAGGGTGTGAGAACTCGATTCCATGGCAACATTTACCGTGAGGCCGAAAGATGTGCAAGGGCTAAAGCCCAGTGTCTATGCGCCTTACGGCACGAGTAAACTCGTGCCCTGATACTTGTATCGCCAACCCACCGCATTCTAAGTTCTCACACATCCTCTGAAGCTCGGCATTTTCTGATCTTCACGCGACCCTCGAAGGGCCGCTCTTCGACCAAAAACCGGGACACCATTATGGATTGCCTTTAACTAATTCCCGATGTTAATTGGCAATTGCGGATAAGACACCCCGAAGGCCAAGGCATGTAATAGAGCGTTGAGGGTGTGCTTCCATGAAACGTATATTTCTGTTGATTGCGGCTGTCATGCTGTGCTCGTCGCTGGCCCTGGCGCAAAGCGCCGGCTATGACCTTTTTCAGACGGATTCCAGTTGCACCACATCAGTGGACCTGAGCGGTGTTCCCGGCATCTCGCCCACCACTGTGACCTTGAAGGGCGTGCCTGTTCAGAGCTCGACTGGCAATACTGACACCATCATTTCGCGCAGCGCTGTGAATTCGAGCCATCAGGCGACCATCAGCGTATACGTGCTGTACATGAAGAATTGCGGCACCGTCACCATGAACGGCAGTCCGATTGACCTGTATGTTTCCGTGAACGGCTCGAATGGCGGCATTTCCACCAGCGTAGTGCCGCAGCCGGATTCGCTGCCCGCATCCACCGGCACCATGACCATCAATTCTGACGGCACGTTCAGTTCGAGCCTTACGGTGAATGCCGATGTGATCTTTACTACGGTGGGCGGAAATCCTGCGACTTCCAGCAATCACCGCGCAGCGCCGCAGACATCGCTTTCGGCTACCGGTACATGGTCGTCCACTGCCGCCGCTGGATATCCGAGTTCCACTACGTATCCTTCGGGCGGGTTTAACCCGATTACCATTCACCATTCTTCTCCGAATCATGCCCACAATGTAGTTCCGGCAAAATGCGGCACCACCACGGCCCCGGCAATTGCAGGCATGCCGAACACAACCAACAGTGTGCAGCGAGGACCTACGGGAACTCTGGCCGTGCAACAAGCCTGCGTTGCGGTAGCTCAGTAGCACGCTATGTATCCGGATGCGATGACGGCAACGCCATCGCATTCGACTTTTAACAGATGAATGCCGCAGTACCAACTTTTACTGACTGATGAAGGAGTCAATTCCAATGAAGAATTTCGCTTTGCACAAACTGGCATTTCTTACAGCCGCTATCGTACTGCTGGCTTTCTCGGGCGTGGCTTCAGCCCAGGGCGGCTATGATCTGCTACAGACCGGCTCAGGCGCGCAGATTGACCTGAGCAGCGCCGGGCTCGGAAACGTTCCGTTGCAGGGAGTGCCGATCCAGGGCTCAACTGGCAATACCGACACCATCATGCACCGCACGCAGGACATTCCTGCCGGCGGAGGCACTACGCCCGTCAACGTCCATGCAATCTTCATGAAGAGCCAGAACCCGGTGACGTTCCAGGGCCAGCAGGTTGACGTTTACGTTACCCTGAACAATTCAGGCGGCACAATTCCCACCAGCGTACTGCCGCAACCTGATGCGCTCTCGCCTTCTACCGGAAGCATCACGGCCCGCAGTGACGGCACGTTCGATTCCAGTATCACGGTGAATGCAGACGTGATTTTCGTGAAAGCCGGGACCAGCGTGACCAACTCGGCGAACTATGTGGCACACCAGCCCGCGTCAGCCATCAACCTGAGTTCAACCAATTCAACCTACACGGCCAGCGCTCCTTCAGGATATCCATCTTCAACGACCTATCCTTCAGGCGGCTTCTACCCCAGGCCGATTCACACTGCGCCGCATCCGGTGGTTCCCGCAAGCTGTGGACCCACGACCAGAACGCTCTCGCCAACCACGACCACATCCGCAACGGCAACACCGTCAAAAACCGGCGCAGCCACTACTTCTTCAGGCACCGCGACCAATACTGCTCTGGCCGTCGCTTGCGTAACATCAACCACCGCACAGTAAACCCGGTGAAATTGCGGCGGCCAGCGCCGCCGCAGTTCTCGCATGACGTCTAAAAGGGCCCGACGTTTCATTTTGGGAATGCAGTGCCACAATTTACAGATTTTTTATTGCCGTCTCTTGCCAATCACCCGCCTGAGGATTAGTGTTTGCGTAATGCGGCCTCCCAGGGTCGTTCGGGGGTAAGAAGCAGTTCCCGCCTAGGCATAGAGAAGGTTCGCTCGCTATCTCTACAAATCAACAGGTCAGGTCACATAGGCCCCTGTAAGTGACGGGGCGAAGCTACGGCCAGCAGGCGAGACCGCTGGTTGTGCCGGAGTTTGCAACCGTGTTCCCCACTAACCTTCCAGCCGATTTAGAAAAGTCTTATTGGTTTGTGCTGTTCGTGCGATCGAACCAGGAAAAAAATACGGCCTTGCGGCTTACAGACCGCGGCGTGGAACATTTTCTTCCCTGCTGCCGCTCGCTGCGGCAGTGGAAAGACCGGCGTGTGACTCTCGATATGCCGCTGTTTCCCGGCTACGTCTTCGTGCACATGCCTTTCCACGAGCGCAGCAAAGTGCTGGCGCTGCCCAATGTTGTTTCGTTGGTTGGCTCGAAGAATGCACCGGCCGTGGTCTCAGACGAAGAAATTTCCTGGATCCGGCGCAGCGCCGAACACGGCAATGCCGCTCCGCATGCCTACCTGAATGTGGGAGAACGGGTGGTGATTACTGGCGGAGTTCTTGCCGGTATGGAAGGCATTCTGCTTCGCAAGCAAAGCAAGACCCGCGTGGTCGTTTCTCTCGATGCGATTGCCCGCTCGTTTGTCGTAGAGGTTGATCCGGCGCTGGTGCAGCCGGCGCGGCGGCACTGGCCGTTGCCGCAGGCCGTGTGAACTGCCTGCAAGGTCATGGGTAAATTTCTCCATCGTATTTTCAGCATTGATGCGCGTGAGGCGGAATTCTCGCGGCGCGGCTTTGTGTGTGCCTCCCCGGAGAAGCGGGAGCGGCTGGAATATGCAGGCAAAACTTTTCTGCGCGGCTACCATGCCGGACTCGCCCACGACGAGGAACAGTCTCTCGCGGAAGAACTCGAACAGGTGGAAACTCTATATCGGGGTTTTGCCTATGAAGGCGCGGCCATGGCGCTGGTCTTGCGCGATGGACTCACGCCAGGCGGCAACCGGTTTTTACGTTTTGCCAATGGCGCGGGAAAACACCACATCTACATGCTGCACGTAGGAGCAGGATGGGCTTTTGCACGCCTGCCCTGGCTGCGCTGGCGCATGGAAAATGCGATGCGCAAATTTCATCCGGTATTGCGATGGCTGGCCGTGGATGGCTATGGCTTTCACGAAGGCTACTTCCGCGGGCAATCAAGAATTGACGCGAAGATGCTGCCGGCGAACTTATCTTCAGGCGCGTCCCATGCTTTGCGACATGTGTATCACCAGGGGCTGGGACGCAGCTTGTGGTTTGTGAATGGCGCGCGACTCGGCCCGCATTGGCCAGACTATTTCCGGCTTCGGCCTTCTCTACCAGGGCGACCTGTGGAGCGGTGTGGGGCTGGCATGCGCCTACGCGGGAGGCATGGAAGCGCCGAAGTCAAAACAACTCATGCAGCATGCGCGCGCACATCGTCCGGCGCTGGCGCAGGGTGCGGCGTTTGCGGCCAAGGCCCGCCAGCTTGCGGGCAATGCAGCAGAGCATACGGAAATTGCCTGCACGGTTTTGTGCGGCATGAACGCGGAGAACGCCGCCGCTCTTTGCGACCAGACTTTCGAACAAACCAGCAACCTGCCCGGCTGCGCCTACCAGCAGTGGCGGGAATTGCTGCAACAACATCTCTCAACTTCTTTCTTCCGTTCTTCAGAAATGTTTGTGCGAGGTAAATCCAATGAATCCATTCGCGAACTGGTTCCGTCGAAACCTCACTAAGCTTGTCGCTGCGCTGATTGTGGTGTTCCTGTTCATGCAGGCGCGCATTCCCGACATCTCAGCGGGCGAGCGCGCCCGCCTGGCGTCGCGCTTCCACTTCACGCGTTACGCGCTGCCGCTGGACAAAACTGCGCCGGTGAAATCGGTACGTGCGGTGCAGCCCAGCCTGAAGCGCATTTCCGCCTGGATCTCTTCGGTAGGCGCGGCAGTGGCTGTTGCCGATCTTGATGGCGATGGCCTTTCCAATGATGTGTGCCTGGTGGATCCAAGGACCGACCAGGTCACCATTCTCCCGCGCCCACTACGGGCAGCCGTTACAAGCCTTTCAGTTTGCGTCCGGCCGCGTTACGATGCGGCAACCATGGCGCCCATGGGCTGCCTGCTTGGCGACATCAATGAAGATGGCTTGCTCGATGTGGTTGTCTATTACTGGGGCCGCACTCCGGTTGCCTTCCTGCGCAAAGGCGGCACTCCCGGACGCGCCGCGGCTCTGCACGCGGAAGACTATGTGCCGCAGGAACTTGTGCCCGGCAACGAGCGCTGGTATTCCAATGCCGGATTGTTCGCCGACATTGATGGCGACGGACACCCCGACCTGATCATTGGCAATTATTTTCAGGATGGCGCGCACATTCTCGACGCCAACGCCGCCGGCACGGAGAGTCATGCATAACACCAAATCGCGCTCGTTCAATGGCGGAAGCAAACACATTCTGCTGTGGAAAGAAGCGGTGGCACCGGGCCAGCATCCGTTTGCGCAGTTTCGAAGAAGCAAAAAATGTTTTTCCGCCGGAGATCGAGCATGGCTGGGCGCTGGGCGCCGGCGCTGCCGATCTGGATGGCGACCTGCTGCCCGAACTTTATTTCGCGCACGATTTCGGCCCTGACCGGTTGCTGCATAACCTTTCGACTCCGGGCCATTTGAAATTCGCTTCGCTGCAAGGCACGCGCGCCTTCACGACTCCGGCATCCAACGTGCTGGGAAGCGATTCGTTCAAAGGCATGGGCGTGGATTTTGCCGACATCAATGGCGACGGTGTCCCTGATATTTTCGTGAGCAACATTGCCGATGACTATGCGCTTGCAGGAAAGCCATTTCCTATGGCTGAGCACCGGTGACAAAGACGCCATGCAGCACGGCAAAGCGCCTTATGTGCAGGCCAGTGAACGCATGGGCGTTTCGCGCAGCGGCTGGGGATGGGACGCGCGCATGGCCGACTTCGATAATGACGGCAAACTTGAGATCGTGCAGGCCACCGGCTTTGTCCGCGGCAAGATCAATCGCTGGCCTGAACTTCAATCGCTGGGGACATCGAATGACAGCCTGATTCACGACCCGCGATTGTGGCCCAGTTTCAAGCCGGGCGACGATGTGAGCGGCGGCAATGAGACGGCATTCTTCGTCCAGGGCAGACGATCAGCGTTACCACAACATAGCTTCAGAAACCGGAGTGGCTGAGCCGATGATGGGTCGCGGCATTGCCGTTGCCGATGTTGACGGCGATGGCCGGCTGGATTTCATCATCGCCGGACAATGGGGCGATTCTTATCTCTACAAAAACGAAGCTGCCTCTTCCGGTTCATTTCTGGGACTGCATTTGCTGCTGCCGGTACAGGCGGGCCTTCTGCATTTCAGGAACGCGCTGGGCATCCGGGAGCTGATCTTTATGGCCGGCCCGCCATCGGCGCGACTGCGATCGTGTCGAACTTCCTGATGGCCGCAAGCTTTCGGCGCAGGTGGACGGAGGCAGCGGGCACTCCGGCAAACGCAGTCCGGAACTGCACTTTGGCCTGGGCGAAATCACACCCAGATACAGTGCTGCGCGTGGACCTCGCGTGGCGCAACTCCGCAGGACAGGTAATCAGAAAACAAATTTCGATCAAGCCGGGCTGGCACACCGTTGAGCTCGGGTCTTAATCAGGAAAGGGCAGCAGTTACAATGACTTACGCAACTCTGAATTTTTATCCTCGCAAAGATCCGAAAATGCGCTTCTTTGCCTTGTGGTACTTCACCACTCTGCTCATTCTGTGGACGATTCTGGGAGATACCGTGCTGGGCTTCGAGCAATCGTACGCGCAGCCCATCGTGGGCGTGCTAGCCGCATGCGCAGTGGCTTTTCTGCTGGAAGGAATTGATGCGTGGGCCAAGCGGCGTCCGGCGCGCTTCGCCGGAAGCTGGACCAATGTAATCAACTTTCTGCCGCCCTGCATTATTCCGGGATTGGCCTGTGCCATGCTCATCTATCCTAATGAGCGGCTCACGCCCATTATCTTTGCCAGCGCGCTGTCTCTGGCTTCGAAAGTTATGTTGCGCGCGCCCATTGGCAACGGGCAGACGCAGCATATTTTCAATCCGTCGAACTTTGGAATTACGATCACGCTGCTTTCTGATTCCGAGCGCTGGATTGGCTCCGCCGTACCAGTTCACCGAAAACCTGACCGGATTCTGGCACTGGCTGATACCTGCGGCCATACTTGTGACCGGGACGATTATCCATGCGAAATTCACCGGCAGGTTGCCGCTAGTGACGGCGTGGTTTCTGGGATTCGCAGGCCAGGCCGTGATACGCAGCCTGATTTTTCATTCGCCTCTGGCAGTGCCGTTCCTGCCCATGACCAGCGCCGGATTCATTCTATTTTCGCTGTATATGATTCCTGACCCGGCGACGACGCCTATCAAACCCTCGAGGCAGGTGCTCTTCGGCCTGAGCGTAGCCGTCATCTATGCGCTGCTGTTCGTAGAACACATTGTTTATGGCTTGTTCATCGCTCTCGCGCTCACCAGCGCCAGCCGTGGCATTGGCCTGTATATCAATTCACTGATGCAGCGCCGCCGCTACGCCACAGCGCCACGCCAGGCAAGACAAGTGGCCCTGGCTGGGGACTGAGGCAAAGCCTTTCACCGCAGAGTGCGCAGAGAACGCAGAGTTGGATTGGGTGAGTTGAGGGCCGTAATTTGGTAATTGGGTAATTGGTGCAGCTCATCACTAGAAAACAAAAATTTATCCATGCCGACGATAAACACCTTCTTTAGCCCATGCGGCTCGCGGGCTGAATGCTGATTGCTGAATTGCTGACCTCTGAACTTACTAGACATGAGTTCAATCGCCATTATCGGTATGGCCTGTCGCTACGCGCAGGCGCGTTCACCACGCCAGTTGTGGGAGAACGTGCTCGCGCAGCGGCAGTCGTTCCGGCGCATACCCGCGGTGCGGTTGCGCGCTGGAAGACTATGCGCCCGGTTCCAACGACGAAAGTATTTCCCTTCAGATGGCGGCAGTGCTTGAGGACTATGAATTCGACCGGGTTCGCTTCCATGTGTCCCGGGAGACATTTGTTTCCACCGATCTGGTCCACTGGCTGGCGCTGGACATTGCATCGCAGGCCCTCGAAGACGCCAAATTGCTCGATCTGGGCAACAGCCAGCGGGAACGCGTCGGCGTCTACATTGGCAATTCACTCACGGGAGAATTCTCGCGCGCCAATCTGATGCGCCTGCGCTGGCCCTATGTCCGGCGCGTGCTGGCGGCTACATTGCAGCAGAAGAAACGATCTGCGCCAGCGAAGCGCAAATCAGTGACCTGCTTGACAGCAGTGGAGGAACGCTACAAAGCTCCTTTTCCTGCGACTACCGAAGACTCGCTGGCCGGCGGACTGGCCAACACCATTGCCGGACGCATATGCAACTACTTCAACTTCAAAGGCGGCGGCTACACCGTGGATGGCGCCTGCGCTTCCAGCCTGCTGGCTGTGACCACCGCATGTTCGGCGCTGGAAAGCGGCGATGTGGACATTGCCATTGCCGGCGGAGTTGATCTGAGTCTTGATCCGTTTGAACTCGCGGGCTTTTCCAAACTCGGCGCGCTGGCCGGCGAGAAGATGCGCGTATTCGATGAGCATTCCTCCGGCTTCTGGCCCGGAGAAGGCTGCGGCATGGTGGTGCTGATGCGCCATGAAGACGCAGTCGCGCGCACAGCATCTGCCTTATGCGGTGATTCGCGGCTGGGGAGTTTCGTCTGACGGCAGCGGAGGCATGACGCGTCCTGAAGCCGGCGGCCAGATGCTGGCGCTGAAGCGTGCCTACCAGCGCGCAGGCTACGGCATAGATTCGGTGGCTTATTTTGAAGGCCACGGAACGGGAACCAGCGTAGGCGATGCCGCGGAGTTGCAGGCGTTGTCAGCGGCCCGCCGTGAAGCCGCGCCTTATGCCGCGCCCGCTGCGATTGGATCCATCAAGGCCAATATCGGCCACACCAAAGCGGCGGCGGGAGTCGCGGGACTGATCAAAGCGACGCTGGCGGTCGAGGACCAGAATTGTGCCTCCGATTACCGGATGTGACACTCCGCATCCGGAACTCACAGCCGGCGAAGCCCATGCTGCGCATTCCGCGCGAGGGTGAACTGTGGCCGGAAAATCTTCCAGTGCGCGCCGGCGTGAGCGCCATGGGATTCGGCGGAATCAACACACATGTGGCGCTGGAAGCAGCCGACACTTTTCATCGCAAGAACTTTACCGGCAGCGAACGACAGCAGCTTTCCTCGGCGCAGGATTGCGAACTGTTTTTATTCCACGCTGCCAATCTGAGCGAGCTGTCTGTGCGGCTGGAAGAAATGCTGGGCTATGCCAGCCAGATTTCGTACTCCGAAATGACGATCTGGCGGCGTCGCTTGCAGCATCCATATCGGACAATCTTCCTGAGTCTGCTCATGGCGTGCGCGCCGCCTGCGTAGCGTCCACCCCTGCGCAACTGGAAGAGAATTTGAAAAAGCTGCGCGAGTGGTGCGTTGCGGGAACGGTAAAGAAAATTGACACCACGCAGGGAATCTTTCTCGGCACAGGCGATACGCGTCCGCAAATCGGATTCCTGTTTCCCGGCCAGGGCTCACCCGTGTACACCAGTGGCGGAATATGGCCGCGGCGGTTTCCGGCAGTGCGCGATCTGTACCGCAAAGCCCACCTGCCAACTCAGCAGACAGTCGCTACCGAGACTGCGCAACCCTGCGTGGTGACCGCATCTCTGGCGGGCCTGCTGGTGCTTGACTCATGCGGTATTGAAGCGGCGGTGGCGCTGGGACACAGCCTGGGCGAATTGACTGCGTTGTGCTGGGGCGGCGCCTGCGAAAAAGAAGATTTGCTGCGAGTTGTGGCTGAGCGAGGACGGGTGATGGCGCAGAAAGGCGCGGCTTCGGGCGCCATGGCGTCCGTTCGCGCGGATGCGCAGGAGGTAAAAAGACGGCTGAACGGCGACCGGCTGGTGATTGCCGCCTACAACTCGCCGCAGCAGACGGTGGTCTCAGGCGATGCGCAGGCACTGGAATCTTTTCTTGCGCGCCTGGCTTCAGCGGGAGTGAACTCCACGCGGCTGCCAGTCTCGCACGCCTTTCACTCGCCGCTGGTGGAAGACGTTGCGGCTGCTTTTTCCAGTTACCTGAGCACCGAAGATTTCAACGGAATGCGGCGGCGCGTGATCTCGACTGTGACTGGGACCACGCTCGAAAATAATGCTGATCTGCGTGAACTGCTGGCCGCCCAGATCACCTCGCCGGTACGCTTCGCCGAGGCTGTGGCCGTGGCCGCAAAAGAAATTGATCTTTTTATCGAAGTAGGTCCGGGCGCGGTGCTCACCGGCATAGCCGCAGAATGCAGTGATAAACCAGTGGTGGCCATGAACTGCGGCAGCGAATCGCTGCGTGGCCTGCTTTCGGCAGTGGGCGCAGCTTTTGCGGTGGGCGCAAACGTTCGTGCTTCGGCTTTGTTTGAATCGCGATTCTACCGTCCGTTCCAGGCGCACCATACTTTTCTGGCCAATCCCTGCGAGAGCACTGCCAGCTATGAAGCACCTGCCCGTTCGCGCAGAGTTGCGGCTGTGGAATCCGTGCCTGCTCCAATTGCCGCCGGAAATAATGCAATCGAAGTTTTGCGGCAGCTTGTCGCGAGACGCACAGAGCTTCCGCTGGCCACGGTCAAACCGGAAAGCCGCTTTCTCGACGATCTCCATTTGAACTCCATCACCGTAGGTCAACTGGTTCTGGAAGCTGCCACGCAACTGGGACTGCCTGCGCCGGTCGCGCCTACCGAATATGCCAACGCTACGCTCGCCGATACCGCGGCTACGCTCGAAGGGATGAAGCGCAATGCCGCCCCGGAACAGGAGAAATTTCCGCAGGGGGTGGATACGTGGACCCGCGTGCTGAGAGTGGAGTTAGTAGAGCAGGAACTTCGCAAAAGCAACCCTCAGGCGGTAGGCCATTGGGAAATTGTTGCGCTCGTGGATAGCCCTCTTCGGAAATCTTTGGAGCAGGAATTTCGCGCAGTCTCGAATGATGGCATGGTATGCATTGTTCCGGAGGAACACGAGGAGCGAAGCGCAGCTTTTCTTCTCAAGTTCACACAAACCGTGTTGCAGCGGAAAGCGGGGCACGTGGTTTTCGTTCAGCACCAGGCGCGGGGGGGCGCATCGGCATTCGCTCGCACGCTGTCTCTGGAGAACCCCGCAATCCAGGTGAAGGTTGTAGTCATACCGCGAGAGCATCCCGATGCCGCTGCATGGGTTACCGCCGAAGCCACTTCTGCCGCGCGATTCACAGAGGCCCATTACGACCATGCTGGAATCCGCCGTGAACCGCGATTGAAAGTGCTGTGGCCTGATCAGGCCAGTGCGAACGCATTTCGCAAAGATCTTGGCCGCGAAGACGTTTTGCTGGTGAGCGGAGGCGGAAAAGGCATTGCCGCCGAATGCGCTCTGGAACTGGCGCGCGCGACCGGGTGCGCTCTCGCGCTGGTCGGAAGATCGGACGCCGCGCGCGATCAGGAATTAAAACAAAATCTTTTGCGCATGACTCAGGCCGGAGTCAGGTTCGGATATTTCGCCGCCGATGTAACCGACAGGAAAGCTATAGCAGATGCGATCGGTGACATCGAGCGGGAGATGGGAAAAATCACGGCCGTGCTGCATGGCGCGGGGGTGAACCATCCGAAACGGCTGGAAGAGATTACCGCCGCAGATCTGCATGAAACGCTCTCGCCCAAGCTTGCAGGTCTTGAAAATATTCTGAACGCCGTTGACGCTCATCCATTGCGGCTGCTCATCACCTTCGGCTCGATCATCGGGCGGGCTGGATTGCAGGGTGAAGGGCATTACGCACTTGCCAACGACTGGCTGGGTTACAGGGTCGAAGAATGGCAAGAGAAACATTCGCACTGCCGCTGCCTCAATCTGGAATGGTCGGTATGGGCGGGAGCGGGCATGGGCCAGAAGCTCGGAGTGCTGGAGGCGCTTGTGCGCCAGGGCATTACTCCGTTGCCGATGGGTGAAGCTATTGCCATGCTGAAATCAGTGCTGGCCGCCGGAGAGTTGCCGGTTTCCACCATTGTCACCGGGCGCTTTGGCAACCTGCGCACGATGCAATTGGAAAGCGCTGAGCTTCCTTTGCGGCGCTTTCTCGAGCATGTGCAGGTGCATTATCCGGGTGTGGAACTGGTTGCGGATGCGGTGCTCAGCGTAGATTCCGATCCTTATGTGGCGGAACATGCATTCCAGGGGGAACAGCTTTTTCCCGCCGTATGCGGAATGGAAGCTATTACCCAGGTAGCGATGGCGCTGCAACAGACAGAGCAGATACCGCAATTGCATCATGTGCGCTTCGAACAACCGATTGTTGTGCCCCGGAACAAATCGGTGACAATCAGGATCGCGGCCCTGCGCAGAAATCCGCACACAGTTTCCGTGGTGGTCCGCTGCGCCAGCACTGGCTTTCATGTAGACCATTTCAGCGCCGAGTGCTCATTCCAAAGCAAGGAACGCGAATCGAAGGCGATGGCTTCAAGGCCGGAGACGGAAATTGCTTTGGACATCGAACACGATGTCTATGACGGCCTGCTGTTTCACCAGGGACGTTTCCGCCGCATCCATCAGTACAAAACGCTGGAAGCCTCTTGCAGCGTGGCGGAAATTAGCGCGCCTTCCGCTTCGCCATGGTTTGCGCGTCATCTGCCGCAGGAATTTGCGATCGGCAATCCCGCTTCGCGCGACGCGGCCATTCATTCCATCCAGGCCTGTATTCCGCACAAAACAGTGCTGCCGGTCGGAGTAGACCGCATTGTCGCCGGCGCGTCATGGACGCAGAATCCTGCAACCATTCACGCCGTGGAGCGCGTTCGCGATGGCGATAATTTTATGTACGATCTGGAAATTCGCGACGCGGACGGAAACGTTTGTGAAAACTGGCAGGGATTGCATCTGCGTGCCGTGGCTCCTATTGCAAGATCAACTCCGTGGCCTGTGCCGCTGCTCGGCCCTTATCTGGAAAGAAGACTGGGCGAGTTGCTTGCCTCTGTTCCCGTGAAAGTAACGCTCGCATCAGGCCCGCACCAGCAGCGCGGGCAGCGAAGCGCAGAGGTTGTCAGGCAGGCATTTGGCGCTGAAGCGTTACTCGTTCACCGTCGCGATGGGAAACCGGAACTCGCATCAGCAGAACACTCCGAGGCAAGCGTGGCAGTGGCGGAACTGGCTGCTCCGCAGGTCTCGCTCTCGCACGCAGCTTCACTCACCTTGCTCGTCTCGGGTGAACAGGCCTTGGGATGCGACATGGAGCAGGTAATCATGCGCGATACCCAGACATGGCAAGGATTGCTGGGCGCACAACATCGGGACCTGGCGCAGTTTGTGTCCGCTCAGTCGGGATGCTCGCTCAATGTGGCCGACACGCAGATATGGACCCTGCAAGAGAGCCTGAGAAAAGCAGGCGCGAGCTTCGACCAGTCGCTGCGCGTGGAATCGCATACGAATGATCACTGGACTGTCTTGCGCTCTGACCATTTTGCGGCAGCCATTTACCATGCCCAGGTGGAAGGCTTTGATTCTGAATTCGCATTTGGCTTTGTGATTCACAGAACCCAATGAAAGCCTACGAATATCGCCACATTGTCGGCTTTGAAGAAACCAGCCTGGTGGGAAACGTCTATTACGTGAACCATCTTCACTGGCAGGGCCGGGCGCGGGAAATGTTTTTGCGCGATCACGCTCCCGACATTCTGGCGGAATTGGAGCATGGACTGGCGCTGATTACTCTGCATTGCTCCTGCGATTATCTGGGAGAGCTGAAAGCTTTCGATGAAGTGGTGGTGCGCATGATGCTGGCCTCAATATCGCAGAACCGCATTCTGATGCGTTTTGAATATTGGCGGCAGGGCCAACCCAGTGAACTGGTAGCACGCGGCCAGCAGGAGATCGCCTGCATGCGCCGCGAAGGCGAGCGCCTGATAGCCACGCCCGTGCCCCGCAGCTTGCAGGAAGCATTGGAGCCTTTCGCAGAGGTGGCGACAAGGTAAGGCATTGGTGCGCTCACGAGACATGTAACATTGACATTGGGACTTTTCGGTCAGTGCCGAAAACGACGGTATGACATCGGGTTCAGAGGAAATATGAAACTGGGTTTTCGCATGTGCCTACGAGACATGTAACAGGGCATGACTTTAGTCGTGCCGAAAAAGGATGCATAAATACTGGGCTTCAGCCCCTGCACACTCTTTCAACCTCGTAAGCGGTCTACGTTCCATCCATACGCAAATGAATCTGCCGTCGAGCCTAAAAGCCGGCGGGCTGCGCTGACTGCTGACTGCTCCAGCATCAACACTTTTCCAAACTAACGTAATCGCATTGCTGTATTCCCCAACTTCGGATGTAAAAAAGGAAACCTTTATGGGCTCCACAATCATTCGGGATTCAACCTTGAGGTCTCATTACGAGTCGGTGGCGCGCGTAATCAGCGCCATGAAAGACCATCTTGACCAGCCGATGACTCTCCAGGCGATGGCGCGCATTGCCTGTGCCAGTCCGTATCATTTCAATCGCACCTTTCGGCAGGTCACGGGCGTTCCGCCGTCGCAATTTCTCTATGCGCTGCGCCTCGATACCGCCCGGCGGCTGCTGATGGAGACTGACAGGAAGGTCATAGATATCTGCTATGAGGTCGGTTACAACAGCGTGGGCACATTCACCCGCCGCTTCACCGATCTGTTCGGCATCTGCCCCACCACATTCCGCGAACTCTCGCATGCGAATCTCGCTCACATTCCTGCGGAAAGCGAAGCAGGCCGATCGCCGGTGCATGAACCGTTTTCCGGATCCTGCGTGGTGCCCGGATATGTAACCGCTCCTGCGGACTTTCAGGGCACGATCTTTGTTGGGCTGTTCGACTCTCCTATTCCTCAGTCGAAGCCAGTCGCCTGCGCGGTTGCCGCCAGCGACCGCTTCTACCAGATTGAAGATGCGCAGGAAGGGGAGTTTTACCTGTTTGCTCTCGGACTCAATCATCCGCTGGAAGCGCCGGAGTCGTTTCAATATAAGTCTGCTTTGCGTGGAGGCGGTCATGCAGTGCAGGTTTCGAGCGGCGCTGTACGCGGATCCACGCACCTGCACCTGCGGCCGCCATCACCGTTGGACCCGCCCATTCTGCTGGTGATGCCCATGCTCATGGAGTCTTTCATGGCGCACGAACCACGCCTGCCACTGGCGGCGATTGAGGCTCCTGCTTTTGCGCTGGGACAGGACTGACCAATGCATTTGGTAATTGAGTGATTTGGTAAGTGGGTAATCGAATTGCCAAATTGTCGAGTATAGCGAGAAACAGGCATGACGAATACCTGTCTGGTGAGAATACCTCGTATCGGCTTTGTTTGGGACACATCACGTGGATGCTTCGACTCCGCGCCAAAGGCAGGCGCGGGCTCAGCATGACAGTCCAGAAAATTTAGATAAATTTCACAATTGAATAAGAACAGTTGAAAGCCGTAGCGATGCTACGGCTTTTTCGTTTAGCAACGACATTGATTGAGACAGGAAAGTTGATCAGGGCATGAAGAAATTCATGCCCTGAACTGTATATGGAAGCATCAGCCTTTTACTTCTTCGGAGTAGGAGTTGGACTTGGGGAAGGAGAAGGACTTGGGCTCGGTGCAGGCGTTGCCGAGGGCTCGGGAGTTGGGGCCGGCGTAGAAGCTGCCGGATTCTCTTTGCCTGCAATGGAAACCAGTTCCACTTCGAAAATCAGAGTGGCGTTAGGCGGAATTTCTCCGCGTCCACTTTCGCCATAAGCCAGATCGGAAGGAATGAACAATTCCCATTTCGATCCGACAGGCATAAGTTGCAGGGCCTCTGTCCAGCCTTTGATGACTCCGGTTACCGGAAAAGTCGCCGGCGTGCCGCGCTTGTAGGAACTGTCAAACTCGGTGCCGTTGATCAGAGTGCCTTTATAGTTGCAGACCACCGAGTCGCTGGTGGTGGGCTTGGGACCATTACCTTCTTTCAGGATTTTGTATTGCAGTCCGCTGGGCAGCGTAACTACGCCCTCTTTGGTCTTGTTGGCAGCAAGAAACTCTTCGCCTTCTTTCTTGTTGATCACGGCCTCCTGCTTCATCTTTTCTTGCTGCTTGGCGCGCAGATCGGTCTGCAACTGCATGAGGGCGCTCCGCGCTTCGTCATCCGTCAGCAGGGTTTTGCCGCCTGCCATGCCGTCTTTGATGCCCTGCTCGATGACTGCCGGATCGGCGTCCACCGATTGCCTGCGCAGGTTAGCGCCCAAATTCAAGCCCAGTGCGTAGCTGACTTTGTCTTTCTGGTCTTTGAGTGTGAGGGTCTTGGCCGCAGCAGTGGTCTTGGCTTTGCTGGCCGGAGTTTTGGCTGTTTGACCGGTCTTGGTTGTCTTGCCGCTGGTGGTTTTGCCGGTCGTGCTTTTGCCCGAAGTAGTGTCTTGAGCCGAGGCCGGTGTGGCATGGAACGCCATTCCAACGGCCAGCACAGCTCCCAATACGATCAATTTTGTCATGCAGTGATTGTCCCATCCGAAGCTGCTGCTAGGCAAACTAAAAGCACCGGAAAGCTAAATGCCCGCGCTCTAGTCCACTCACAAGCGGCCTAGGCCAGCTCCAGTTCAATTTTCTTGGCTTCCGGGTCGAGTTTGGCGATGCGGAAGCTGCGCACCTGGCCCGCGCTGGCCGGTTCTTTTTTCGCTGTGCCGGTGGCAGAGCCGCCCTTCCAGCGCGCCTGGAGCATGGATCCCAAAGATGACAAATCTGCTTTTGATTCCGACGGCTTCTCGACTTTTTCCGGCTCTGCGGCTGCCATGCGGCAGGTGGCCTGGATGCCTTCGCCCAGTTCCACGCGGGCGGTTGCGCCGGAAACTTCAATCATACGGCCGGAAACTACATCACCTTGTTTGTGCTCGGCAATGTATTCGTCGAGACTGCTGGGAACCATCTGCTTGATGCCGAGCCGCACGCGGCGCTTCTCAGTGTCAATTTCAAGCACCTGCGCTTTGACTGGCTGTCCTACGCGAAGCACATCTTGCGGATGGTTGATACGCTTCTCGGCGCTGATGTCCCCAACGTGAATCATGCCCTCGACGCCTTCGGCAAACTGCACAAACGCGCCGAACTTCATGATGCTGGTTACCGGGCCTTCGATCACCGAACCTACTGGAAACTTATGTGCTACATCAACCCAGGGATCGCCCAGCGCCTGTTTCAGTCCGAGCGAGAGACGGCGCTCCGCGACGTTCACGCCCAGAATCACTGCTTCCACAGTCTCACCGGGCTTCACCGCGTCACTTACCTTGCGCACCTTCTTCGACCACGACATTTCAGAGATATGGATCAGACCTTCGACGCCGGGTTCCAATTCGACAAAAGCGCCGAAGTCCATTATGCGAGTGACCGTACCGCGCACTCGCTCCCCGGTTTTATATTTGGCCGCCGCAGAATCCCACGGATGCTGCTGAAGCTGTTTCATGCCCAGTGAAATGCGGTGCTTGTCGGAATCAATCTTGAGCACCTGGGCTTCAATCTGCTGGCCGACGGAGAGCACATCGGCAGGCTTGCTGATGCGTCCCCAGGCAATATCGCTCACGTGCAGCAGGCCGTCTACTCCGCCAATATCAATGAATGCGCCGTAGTCGGTGAGGCTGCGCACTGTGCCACTCACGGTTTCGCCTTCCCGCACTTCGGAATAGCGCCTTTCTTTGGTGGCGCGCTCTTCTTCTTCGGCGATTACGCGGCGGTCCACCACCACATCTTCTTCGGTGACATCGAGCTTGATGATGCGGCAGCGGATCTCCTGGCCAACCAGCTTTTCCATTTCGGCAGCATCACGGACTCCGCTGCGCGACGCCGGCATGAAGGCTCGCACGCCCACATCCACATTGAACCCGCCTTTGACTAATCCAATGACTGTGCCTTCGATGGGTGACTTTTCGGCAAAGGCTTTTTCAAGTGACGACCAGTCTTTGGGCCGCTCGACGTGGCTGCGGGAAAGCTCGTAATAGCCTTCTGGTCCGCGTCCTTTCACGGTAACCGGCAGCTTGTCACCGGGAGTTACGGTCTCACCGGCGGTTTGAAATACAGAGAGCGGCAGAATGCCTTCGGTCTTGAAACCGATATCGAGCAGCACTGAATCTGCCGTCACGGCCACGACTGTGGCAGTGATTTGCCTGTTGCCTTCTTCGCTTTTGCGCGCATGGCTCTTTTCATATTGCGAAAGAAGATCGGTGAAAGACTCGTTAGTGTCGCTGGGCTGGGGTTCTGGAATGTTGGGATTGGACATGAGGAATGCGGTCTTTTGTGGGTTAATGACTAGGATACCACTGTGCCGTGGATATGAGTAACCGGCCAGGGCGATTGCACGAAAGACTTACTCGGAATCCAGAACATGAATTTTGATGACAAGAAAAACCTTGTCGCATGTGCAGCCGACAACCAGTGCCGCCCCTAACAGGGCTCGAATCTTTCTTGAAACTGTTCCCACCACTTTGGTGGTGGGCTAGATTGCGTCCGCCCTGCCGGGCTCTGTTCTGGACGGCTATAAATATGTCGAACTATTTGAGTGCACGGTATATCTCTGTAAACCTGCTGCGGCACACCCTGTGAAGATTTTCATTCGATTGCTGTGAGTAACCGGCACACCAGTAGGCCTATGTACTGTCGGGAGCAATTTCGTTACTTCCGTACAACTTTGTTGCTGCCCTTGTGAAATCTAGTGCGCGGGCTGATTCGAGCGTACTCTGCGATCACCTTGTTGCAGAAGCAAGATCCATTGTGAGCGGTTGATTCGCCTGGCAGCCAGAAGAGGCGAACAGAAATCTCATAGCAACTCATCGCCGCACTCCCGCGGCCCTCTCATGTGGTGGATTTGAGGCGACCTGCCGGTCTGGGCAGGCATGCCAGTTGCAAGTGCACGACACAACACAAATTCATTCCGCCGGCCCCCACCTGCGTGATCGGGGAGACATCTGTGCGCAGCTATCAGTTTTTGAAATTGGTCGCGTGTATCTGGATTCTATCGGCATGCGCGTTTGCCGGAACCGCATTCAAGGCTACGACAACCCTGACTGTTGAGACTTCCAACAACACCAGTGCAGCCAATTCTTTTGCCAACCAGCCGAACGGCAATGTCGGCGCCTCGAATATCAGCAAATTGCCGGTCCGCAATCTTCTGTATGCCGGGGCAAACACCAAGGTCTATGTTCACGTGATGCCGTGGTTCGGATTTGGCGACCACATGGCGATCGGATATGCGTCGAACGATCCGGTGCAGGTGCAGCGGCAGGTCAACGACATGATCAGCCGGAGCCTTGATGGCGCCATTATTGACTGGTTCGGCCAGGGCAAGTTCAATCCTAAATTCGTTTTCTATAACCAGGCCACGCAAGACTGGAAGAACGAAGTACAGCTTCACACCAATTTCCAGTTTGCCATTATGGACGATGCCGGATCGTTGAAGACCTGCGCTGCCACTCTGGGATGCGACGTTACACAAACGCTGATTGACGATCTGACCTACGCTTACAACAACTACGAAACTTCACCGTCTTACCTGCACTTTAACAACCAGCCGGTCGTCTATTTCTTCGGCCATGAAGCTTACACCATTGACTGGACGCGGGTGCGGACTTCAGTGCCGGGCAATCCGCTGTTCATTTTCCGCAACACGGGCGGGTTTGGTTACGCGGAGAGCAATGGCGCATTTTCATGGGTGGCGCCGGAGACGGTGAGCGTCACCGATCCCATGGCGCTCGTATACGTGGATAACTTCGATAAGGCGGTGCTCACTCATACCACTGCCTACACAACAGAGTCAGGATACAAAGGGTTCAACGACACGCTGGCGGCCTGGACCAGTAATCGCATCATGAGCCAGCAGTGCGGGCAGACCTGGCTGAAAAGCATGTCAGAAAGCTCGAAATTCTTTTCTGCAACCAAACAGATGCCGAGCATGCAGCTTGTGACCTGGAATGATTATGAAGAAGCCACTGAACTTGAGAGCGGCATTGATAATTGCGTGACTGTGAGCGCTTCCAGCAAGGGCACAGTAGCTTCGTGGGCTGTTACGGGACAGTTGAATACGATTGATCATTTCAGTGTGTTTATCTCACAGGATGGTGAAAACCTGATGTGGCTCGCCGATGCCGCAGCCACGTGCTACATCGCTCGATGTGGCGCAGTTCAGTTTGACTCCCGGCGGATACACGCTGTTTGTAAAAGCTGTGGGCAAACCGATGCTCACGAATAAGATGTCCGCCGGAGCGTCGCTGGTCATTCCAGATGCGCCTCCGCCGCCTCCGCCACCGGCGCCGCCCGACTTTTGCGTTGGCATCAAGCGGCAGCACAACTGCAACCATAGCGAGAGGGCAAACGGCAACTTACAACTTGAGTATCACTCCGGCCAATGGATTCTCGGGAACAATTACCCTGGCGTGCAATGGCGCTCCGGCAGGAACATCGTGCACCATATCTCCGAGTTCCGTCGTTCTTACGAATGGCGCTGCTTCTGCTCCATTTACCGTCAGCGTGGCGGCCTCGCAGCAGGCGCGCCTGGTTCCTGTGCGACTGCAAAACTGGACTCTGACGTTTGCGTCTGTTTTTGTAGTTTCGCTCGGCGGCATAAAGCGCAAGACCGTAGGCAAACGGGCGGTCCGCTATGGAACATTGCTGGTGCTGACAATGTTGCTGGTGTTTGGAGTGAGCGGTTGCGGTGGCGGCTCTGCTTCTGCTGCTGCCAGCCAGCCGGTGCAGGTGACACCAACAGCAGCGCCAACTCAGGCCAGCCTTACCGTTACCGGCACCAGTGGGGCGCAGAACACCAGCATCTCTCTTGGACTGACGATCACGCACTGAGATGTTTCTTTGGAATCTTTCCGGCAGCCTGCGGAATCCAAAGCCGTATGACTACACCGAATGCGGCGGCTGCCGGAACAGTTTCCATCGCAAAAGATCTCAACGTAAATCGGCTTGGATATGGCGCTATGCGCATTACCGGCCAGGGTATCTGGGGCGATCCCAGCGATCCGGCGGAATGCAAGCGCGTGCTGAAACGTCTGCTCGACTTGAACGTCAACTTTATTGATACTGCAAATGCTTACGGACCAGGAGTCAGCGAAGAGCTGATTGCCGAGGCACTGCATCCTTATCCTGAGAATTTTGTGATCGCCACCAAGGGCGGCCTGACGCGCCAAGGCCCCAATCAATGGGCGCCAGTGGGCCGCGCGGAGTACCTGCGGCAATGCGTGGAGATGAGCTTGCGCCGCTTAAAGGTTGACCGCATTGATCTTTACCAGCTTCACCGCTTCGATCCGAAAGTGCCGGTTGAAGAATCGCTGGGCGAACTTAGGAAGATGCAGGAAGAAGGCAAGATTCGCCATATCGGCATTTCGGAAACCACAGTGGCTGACATTCAGCGGGCGCAGAAGATTGTGGATGTGGTAAGCGTTCAGAACAAATACAACATCAGCGACCGCGCTTATGAAGATGTAGTCGAGTACTGCACAAAGAACAAGATTGTTTTCATTCCGTGGTATCCACTCGCTGCCGGAGAGCTGAGCAAGCCCGGCGGAGTGCTGTCAAAACTCGCCAAGACGCATAATTCAACCACCTCGCAAATCGCGATTGCCTGGCTGCTGCGACGCTCGCCGGTGATGCTGCCGATCCCGGGCACATCCAAGGTGAAGCATCTGGAAGAAAATGTTGCATCGGCAGAATTGAAACTGAGCGAGACGGAGTGGCAATCTCTGGAAGAAGCGGCGGCCAAGGTGGCTTGAGGCGTTTCGCAATCGCGCGGCGGAATTCCGGGATTGAAAGCAGTTTTGGCCGGGCTGATTTGATGGTGAGCGCGGATGGATTCGAACCATCGACCCACGCCTTAAAAGGGCGTTGCTCTACCAACTGAGCTACGCGCCCACACGCTTTTAATTTATCACAACCTGCATTCGGGAATTTTCGAGACGCGGTCTGGTTGTCGCGGTACGAGGGAGCCGTAGCGTGCTACGGCTCTACCAGAGATCATCGACATGCCCGGCGGCGTTTATGAACCAGCCATTCAGGCAAGAAGGCTTGCGGATCGTCGTTACTCTTTCAACTTCAGTTTGCTTTTGTTCTCTTCCAGAAAATTGCGGAGGTTTTCCGTCTGGTCGAGCAGGCGGGTCCACTGCTCGTAATAGAGGGTGACCGGGAAACGTCCGAGGCCGTAAACGCTTACGCCGCCTTTTTCGCTGACGCGGAATTCCAGTGAGCCGGTGCGGCGTCCGGCTTGCTTTTCGAGTTCGGCCAGCTTTGCTTTCAGTTCTTCGTAGGTCGGTTCTGCCATGTTTCTCCTCTGAATCAGTGTATTACATTTTCGGTGGTTCCCTGCCGGGCTGGATTATTCAAGCTTCATTGAGGGTGCGCTCCAAACCTGTGAGCCGCGCGGGCGCGTCTCTACACCAAGCCGGATGGTAGCCCCTAAGTCTTTGGCTCCGCGTGCAAAAAAGCAGCATGCTACGGCCCTGAAGCGAACCCGTTCATAAATTTGCACTACGGCTGTGAATCGCGTTCATAAATTTGTGCCTGAAACTCCGGACAAGAGTCAAGGAAGATGTGCCTTACCGTATCCACACCTTGCTGCAATTCAGAGGCGCTGATTCCGGGCACTGAAAAAATGAAAAATACGATGTTCCTGGAACTCTTGCTGAGCCGGGTACGGTAGTCAGGCCCTTGAAACAAAGAAGCAATAATGCCTTCTGCATCACGCAAAACGATTTCATTCTGCCGGCACTGTACTTGCGCGCGCATTCCTTGAAAAGTTTCACCGGCGCCGGCCAGATCATAGACCAACTCGCCGCGTATAGCCGCACTATCCTGAGCGCCCATTAAAATGCCGGTGCTCATCTCAGCCAGCAGCAAAGCCTGAACCAGAGGACTCCCGGGTGGAAGGCCTTTACGTTGCACCTGCTCCAACTGAAAACCCAGCGGAGAACGAAATCCGTTCCCGGCAAAGAAGTCGTCATAGGCTTTCACCCGCCGGGAAACAATCTCACGATTCTCTTGCAGTTTCCCTTGACCATCACCGATTACCCGGGCAAGCGCCTGAACATCTACATTGGGTACATTTACCAGACCCAAAGGGACGCTCCAGGGCAATTGCTGCATCGCCTCGCTATATCTAACGGCTATCTTCAACGAGCGCTCTCCAATCTGGAATTTATCCGTTGCGCATAGCAATGGTGGGATTCACCGGCAGCAGCATGGCGGGTTGGAATATAGCTGGCGGCCAATCCTATGAACGCCAATATCCAGCGCCATGACTGCAAATGCAACAGGGTCACTCGCATTTACGCCAAAGAGCAATCTGCTATGACGCGGGCCAGAAGAAAGGAAGAAACCAAACCGATAATGAGCGCGCTCTGCCTCTACACCATCGGCAGAACGTCACCCGATTGTGCCCCAAGAGCCAGGCGAATTCCGATCTCACGCGGCCTTTCTCCTACAGAGTATCTAACCACCCCATCGATCCCTACCCCACAATGTCATAGCGATGGCTGCGAAAATGGTGAGCAGCCCCGCACCGAAACGCGCGCCCCAGAGTGATTGAAGTTCTGACTTCAGTCTACTCATCATACAATCTCTTAATCTATCTAGCTCTGCGACGACGCCCACCGCAAGAGCCCACACGACTTGCAAACCACCTGCATTCCTGTTTCAACTTGCATTAGCTGCAACGTGGCCAACCCAGAGACTTTCCGCTGGAGCAACACGGGTGCCAGGACGCGCCCGAAATATTTCCTTTATGGCTGATGATCCACCGGAAATCTCTTCGATCAAGCCGAAATCCGGCTCAGTATCACGAAACAGACTCTGGCGGAAAAACTTCTGTAAGTATGAAGGTCCGGCAGTGCCACCAGTACCCGGGGCTTCCGAGGGGAGATAGCGCAAGGCAAAACTCAGGTGCAGTCCGCGCCAGGAAAGCAGATGACGATCCAGCAATTTGGCGGACTGGATTACATTTTCGGCAGCGCTGTGTTGGGGAAGAGTTTGCAGCAGCGAGCACAGCGAAGCGAACTCCTTACTGGCGAACTGAAGCAGACTCTTGAGGTGGGGCACGCGCTGAAATACGCTGATCTTTTCAGGGCTTACTCCAAAGAGCACAGCATCGAGCCGCTGGTAATTAAACGATTGCACCGCGCTGGCCTGGCCGGTAACCTCGCGAAAGTCTATGAAATGCTCCGGCGGCATGGATTGAAGAACCCGGAAGGATTCATGCAGCATGGATGCAAACGCCGTCGCCTGTTCGAGAAACAGCAGGGCGGCTTCGAACAGTTTTCGTTCGATAGCTTCTCCGGCCTGTCTCACTGCAAGATAAATGGCCTTGAAACACAGTTCATCTTCGGCGATGGTGCGCAAAAATAGCACTTCATCATGAGACCGGGAACTGGGAATACAAGTGAACTGCACAATGGCACTCACGAAGGGCTTTTCATCGCAGTAGCGCTCAAGTACAGGATGCACACAAGGCTGCACAGCGCCAATTCCAGGAATAGGCACGTGCATCATGGCGGCCAAGTTGTTCCATGCGCTGAACTGCCGGCGAAGCAACTTCAGCCTGCAAGCGCTTACCTCAGGATCGAATCTTTGCTGCGACCAAGGCTCTATTCCCACAAGGCTGTGCGACTCAAACCGGGCAAGATCAAGCATCAAGGCGCGGATTCCCTCGACGCATAACCGTTTTTGCACATCGAGGTCGAGCCGCTCTCCGTCAAGGTATTCATCAAGAACATTCACACCGGTATAGGAGTAGTAACGTGGAACGGGATCTGCATGCAACGCGGCCAACGGAGCAGTGATCGCCTCCAGCATACGGGCCAGTGGAACATCCTGAGCAGCGAGCCTGGAGTTCGCCAGCAACTCCGCCACTCGATCATGATCTTCCGCATAGCGTTTAATTGTCCAAGCCGGCAGTTCTGCCCTGCCATGCTCCCTCTGCTCCTGGAGGAACGCGACGGTATTCCATTGACGCAGCCAGTTTCGTGTTTCGCGATCATTCATCATCGGTTCCTCCAATTATTTAGAGAGCCAAGCCAAGCCGCTCCCTCACCATTGCCACTGTGCCATTTACCTCGGCTGAAACCACTTGGGCCCCATTTCGCAATACGTCGCGGAGATCGTCCGGACGTTTTTGCCACTCCTCAAAAATTTCCAGCGCTCCGGCAAACCGTTCCGCAACTGCAATGGCCAATTCCCGTTTCGCATCTTCATAGCTGATGTGGCCGTTGAGGTAACGGACTCTCATTTCCGCAACCCGATCTGGTGAGGCCGTCATCGAATAGAGCCGGAAAATAGCGCAGGTTTCGGGATCCTTAGATTCCCGCAGCCCGCGTGAATCTGTCGGTATCTGATTAATCCGTTCGCGCAACTCGCGAAGACCGAGAAAAATGGGGACGCTGCGCTCCGCCTCCCGTTGCGCGACAGGTATTGCATTGGAAATACCATCACGCACCAGGACGCCAGGAATGGGAAAGATATCGCTTTCCATAACACGATTGGCGGCCCTGGCAATCTGCCGGATCTTGCGTCCGTTCACAACCTGGTCGCGGGCAACTACAACTTTGGTTCCGCGTAAAGACAAGATGTCGGCAGCCATCAGGATGGGATATAGGATTGCACCGACGTTGTTCCGATTGATGGCCGAACTGTCAGGAATGGGGTTTCGCAGCAAAACCGAGTCTGGCGTCATGCAACTGAGCAGCCATGCCATCTCACCCAAAGCCGCTACATGAGATTGGGCAAAGAGAAATGTTTTATTCGGATTGACGCCCAGGGCCAGCAAGGCCGCAGCGGTGGTCAGCGTAGCCTGCTGCAAATCGTTGCGACCGAACCACATGGTGACCGCATGCCAGTCGGCAATCAAGCTATAGCTGCTACCAGGACGGCGATTCTGTTCGCTTATCACATTCTGGAGCACTCCAAAATGAAACCCGAGATGCGGCTCACGCACCGGGCGGAATCCGCTGATCACGCGGGGCTCGTAGCTCAGGTCGCGCGGATAAAGGTAATGGCTCGCCGTGCTGGGTATGGTGGTCAGACTGGCTCCTTTTCACTTAAAGCCTTGTTGATGCACTGCTGCAACGTGTCTCCCACAATTTGGACGTGGGGTTCAAGGTTCATGGCAATGTGATTTCCGGGAACGAAGTGGACGCTCACAGGACGAGGACAAAATGCCTGCCAACCAAAACTTGGATCAGCCCAGATTTCTCCAGCCGCTTCCTTCATATCCTGCGACGTGTCTGTTGCCCGCAGGACGGCCACATTTCCCGCATAGCTTCGCGGCTTATATTGTTCCAAGGCGTTGAGATTGGTGACGAAGGTAGAAAAAGCTGAATCAAAGGCAGAGAGTTCCACACCGGCAGGAATCAAACCTTGATGCTGTAATCTGCCAAAAACATAACTCAGTTGTTCCGCGGACGGCAGATGCTCAAAGTCCGCACGTCGAAACTCCGGCTTTTGCGATGCTGAGGCGGCGATGATCTCAGCAATAGTCATGAGTTCGTTTGTGATGCCGGGCTCATGAGGCTCCAGATGGGCCGGTGAATCGAGCATAGCGACTAACGACACTTTGCTACCCTGGGCGATCAACTGAATTGCCATTTCAAAAGCCACAACACCACCCATGGAAGAACCGCCCAGCAGATAAGGGCCTGAAGGAGAAATTCCTTGAATGGCTTCAACATAGTGAGCAGCCATTGCCTCGATCGAAGTGAGAGGGACTTCACGACCATTCCGGTCGTGATTCTGCAATGCATACACCGGCTGCTCACCGCCGAGATATTTCGCCAGATCGTGATAGGCCATCACGCCGCCACCCACTGGATGAACCAGAAATAAAGGCGGGTTTGATCCAGACGCACGTATCGTCACCAACGGAGACACATGCGATTCCGCCAACGAAGGTGCGGCCCTGGCAGTCTTTTTCTTTTTGATCTCACGGGCGAGAAGCCTTAGCTTCTCGGGCGAGAGCGCAGTTACACGCTCAGCTACATTGCCGCTCAACGCCATGGTTCCGCTCACATCTTCAGACTTCACGAATTTGCTCCGATGCTATTCATTGCTTCTTCCACGGTTTCAGTGTCTACACCTTCGGTCAGCAGGCTGACAACTGTCTCAGCCAAGCCTGCAATCGTGGGGCGCTGGTACAAACAAGCCACAGGAAATTCGATTTCAAAGGTATCTTTCACTCGAGTTGCGAGTTGTATCGCGAGCAGCGAATGCCCACCTAGAGCAACGAAATTGTCATCCACTCCCACCTGGTCAATACCGAAGACTTCCTGCCATATTATGGCGATGGCCTCTTCCAACTCATTCCGCGGAGCGACGTAGCGAACCGGCAGGTTGGGGCGAGAATGTCTTCCGCCCAGTACTGCGGGAGATTTCTGATCTTCATGCCCGTTGTGAACATTACTGTTTCCGGTAACTGCCGTACGTTGCTCGTAGACTGAAGTTTTTGAATACTGCGCTGTAAGTTGATAGTGCTGCCTTTCGAAAGGATACGAAGGCAAAGGAATGCGACGGCGAGCCTCGCCCGCATGAAATCTGCTCCAATCTATTCGGATACCCTGGAGCCATAGCTGTGCCACGCTACTCAGCAGTAACTCAATATCTGTCTGCGGATCATTTTTCGGATGGGGCAGCGACGAAGCAGTAATGTGCTCCGGACTCCGGTCAGGATGCTGGGCCACGAGGGTGGTGAGCGTGTGGCCTGGCCCGACTTCCAGGAAAATCCGTTCCGGCGTCTTCAGCAGCAAAGAAAGCGCGCCAGAAAACCGGACCGGTTCGCGTAAGTGCCTGACCCAATAATCCGGACTAGTGCTTTCCCCGGCTGTAATCCATGTGCCGCTGAGGTTTGAAAGGTAAGGAATTCGGGGCGCATTGAGCTTTACTTTTTGCACCTGCTGACGGAAGTCATTCAGGATTGGGTCCATCATCTGCGAGTGAGCAGCGTGGTGGATATGCAGGCGGCGATAGATCACTCCTTTATCGCGCAGGATATTTTCCAGGTTATTCATGGAGCCCGCCTCTCCAGAAACAACACAGGTCGAGGGCAGGTTCACGACTCCAATAGATAAGCCTCCTATAGAAGCAAGTATGGGCAGCAGTTCCTGTTCCGTGAGCATCACGCCCATCATTGCGCCCGCAGGCATTTGCTGCATCAGCCGGCCTCGCACGCTAACCAGATGGAGAGCGTCTTCAAGAGTAAACACTCCGGCAATGCAGGCGGCAGCAAACTCTCCTGCACTATGGCCGATCATGCTTTCGGGTTGAACGCCCCATTCCATCCACAATCTGGCAAGAGCATATTCAATCGCGAAAGTTGCGGGCATGGCGTACATAATCCGGTCAAGATTCACGTCTGCTTCTGTCGTGCTATTGCCGTCCGGGTACAGCAATGCGATTAGGTCCATGTCCGGCTTCAGAATCTCTGCACATTTGTCTATCTGCTCGCGAAAGAATGGGACCTCACGATAAAGTTCGCGTCCCATATTCACGTACTGTGCTCCGCCTCCCGGGGAAAAGAAAAGTGACAGGGGCCGGATCTTTCATCCTGAAAGCCGAATAAACTTTTGCCGATGACCGCGGCGAGATTGCGTCTTCGCGGCCCCTGCACACCATGGCCCTCCGGTGAGGAAAGACACGGCGTCCTGTCTGGAGGGTGGAAGCGACATCATCTATGTGCAACTCAGGATGCCGTTCCAGATGAACACGGAGGTTCTTTTCCATTACATCCAGCGCAGACTCGGTACGCGCCGACCAAACCAGCACGCGCCAGGGCAGCGAAGACCGCGATATGCTTTGCTCCGGAGCTTCTTCCAACACTACGTGCGCATTGGTACCGCCAAGACCCAGCGAACTCACCGCAGCCCGCCGAGGACCGGTTTCCGATTTCCATTCCTTCAATTGGGTGTTCACAAAGAAGGGGCTGGTTTCAAGTTCAAGCTCAGGGTTCGGACTGTGGAAATTCAGACTCGCAGGCATCATGCGGTCCCTGAGCATGAGGACTGCTTTGGTAAATCCGGCAACGCCTGCGGCAGTATCCGTATGCCCGATGTTGGTCTTCACTGAACCAATCGCGCAGAAGTTTGTTTTCTCGGTGTACGCACGAAAAGCCTGGGTGAGCGCAGTAATCTCGATCGGGTCACCGAGGGGCGTGGCCGTACCGTGACATTCCACATAGCCAATGGTTTCGGGATTGATTCCCGCCATCGCAATGGCGTCAGAATATGCGGCGACTTGCCCTTCGATACCGGGCGCTGCAAACCCCATGCGGGCAGAGCCATCATTGGTAAGACCGAGACCCAGCACGACTGCCTGAATGGTGTCTCCATCGGCGATTGCATCTTCCAGCCGCTTCAGGACTACTACACCGGCGCCGGAACCACCAACGATTCCGCTTGCCTGGGCATCGAAAGCCCGGCAATGGCCATCGGGAGAAACGATGCCGCCTTCCTGATACATGTAGCCGCACCGCTCGCGCGCGGTAAGAGTCACGCCCCCTGCCAAGGCAATATCAGACTGATAGCTCAACAAGCTTTGACAAGCCAATACGATGGCCACCAGTGACGTAGAACACGCAGTCTGTACAGTGACGCACGGTCCTCGAAGATTCAGCTTGTAGCCCACGCGGGTAGCAAGAAAATCTTTATCGCTGTAAGTCGGGAGTGCGAACCCATCGGCGAGTTTGTAAATTCCGGGAATTGAGAGCAGGTCGAAAAGATACTGAGTGAAACCCGAACCGGCGAATAACCCGATGCGCCCCTTATAGTTCGAACTGTCATAACCTGCATTTTCCAGGGCTTCATAACTGCATTCCAGAAAGGCACGATGTTGTGGATCCAGGAATTCGGCTTCACGCGGGGTGTAATCAAAGAATGCAGCGTCAAAAAGATAGGTGCCCTGGAATACTCCCTGGGCTTTCACAAAATCGGGCCTGCTCAGCAGGTCAGGACTAATGCCGACTTCCAGCAGTTCCTGATCGGTAAAATAGGTAATGCATTCCTTTGCTTCCCTGAGGTTTCTCCAAAACTGCTCAAGGTTCGGCGCCTCAGGGTAACGGCCAGCCATACCGATAACTGCGATCTTTGACAAGGAATCCGCCAGTGGCTCGGTCATTACACGGTCTCCTTTACGGGTCGCGGTTTGCCGGCAGGCGACCGCCGGTTACGAAGCTGCTCTCTCTGGCGTGCCGCCCGCTGCTGGCTGTCACGGCTGGCCGCATTCATATCTTCTTTTTTCTTTCCGCCAAGGTGGAGGGCGAGAGACCGCAGAGTGGGATGAGCAAAGAAGTCCACGATCGCCACCGACAGTTGTAATCTCTGCTGAATCTTCGAACGCAGCACAGGGAGGAGCAAAGAATGTCCTCCAAGATCAAAGAAATTATCGTCAACACCTACGCGCTCGACCCGTAATATCTCGATCCATATCTGCGCCAGCATCTGCTCTAATGGAGTTTGAGGAGCGACATACGACCTACCTGAATCGCGGTCCAGCGGCCGCAAATTGGGCAATGCGCGACGATCTACTTTTCCGGTGCGAGTAAGCGGCAAAGCATCTAAAAAGATGAATTGCGACGGCACCATGTAGTCCGGCAACTGCTCCTTCAAGGCAATGCGCAACCCGCTGGTGCTGGGGGAAGAGCCTGGCTTAGCTACAACGTAAGCGACTAAGCGCCGGTTTTCTGCGTCCTCTTCGCTTACGGCAACAGCCGCCTGCTCAATAGCAGGATTGTTCCGCAGTGCTGCCGCAATCTCCTCGAGTTCAACACGATAGCCGCGAATCTTTACCTGATCATCAACCCGACCCATGAATTCCAGATTTCCATCCACCGCCCTGCTCACAAGGTCGCCGGTGCGATAGATTCGATCACCACCACTAAAGTTGAATGGATTGGGCACGAAATGTTCCGCGGTCAGATCCGGATGATTCAAGTAGCAACGCGCTAATCCCGCCCCGCCGATATACAGTTCGCCGACAACACCACGGGGAACAAGCCTTTGGTTATCGTCTAAAACGTATAGTTCCGTATTGGCAACCGGCTTGCCTATAGGAACACTGCGCAGGCCCGAATTTTTTTCCCACTTATGATATGTAGACTGGATGGTCGTCTCAGTAGGCCCATAAAAATTGCAGAGTTCCGCAGGAAGGATTTGTTTGAGTTTGGCGGGAATTTCCAGCGGCAGAACTTCCCCACCACAAAAGATCCATTTCAGGCAATCGCATCTGCTGATCTCCGGCTGGCTAAGCATGGTAGATAGCAGCGATGGTGGCAAATCGGCAAATGTGATTTGCTCTGCGGCAATAAGCTTGAGCAGATAATCAACATCATGCGATTTATCCTGTTCGGCCAATACCAATACCGCGCCGGTGGTAAGGGCCAGAAAAATTTCCGCGGCAGCGGCGTCAAAGCTGAGCGAGGTCTTCTGGAGAACACGGTCAGCTTGATCCAACGGAAATTCTGATTTGAGCCACAATAACTGGTTGCAAAGCGCACGATGAGAAACCAGCACCCCCTTGGGCTTTCCGGTGGAACCCGAGGTGTAAATTGCATAAGCGGCATTTTCTCCACTTATGCTGACTGAATGATTTGCGTCGCTGCATTGGCTGATCTTTTCCCATTCCGTATCTGCCGGCACCACCATTGCTGTTTCGAGTTGGAGAGGTCCAGCCAGCCTTTGCTGGGTAAGCAGGAAGTTGATTCCTGCATCTTCAGCCATGAACCTCAGCCGCTCTTTTGGATATGCGGGATCAAGGGGAACATAGGCGCCGCCAGCCTTCAAGACCGCCAATAGCGCAATTATTGAGTCCGGGCAGCGATCCATATACAGGCCCACAAGCGTCTCTGGGCCTACGCCAAGGCCGGCCAGATAATGCGCCAACCGATTGGCGCGGCCATTCAAATCGCGGTAAGTCAATCGCTGACCGGCATAGCTTATGGCAGCTGCCTGCGGGGTAAGCTCAGCCTGTTGCTCACATAACTTATGCACGCTTTCAGTAAATGCACTGATCTGCTCTTTGCCTCTGCCTTCCAATAGCAGCTGCCGTACCTGGTCGTCGTTCAAAATGTTGAACTCGTGCAACGGTACATCCGGATCTTTAGCGACACTTTCCAGCAAACGTGCGTAATGATCAGCCATCTGCTGTATCCGCCAGTCGTCAAACATATCCCGGTTGAATACCCAGAACAACTGTATTTCTTCCGGGCGCTCGAAGGCATACAGTTCAAGATCGAAGACTGTCTGCAACGATCCTGCGGGGATGCGTTCCAATTCCAGATCTTTCAATCGCATGGTTTCGTAAGGTGTATTTTGCAGGGCGAACATCACCTGATAAATTGGCGTCTTATTCAGGCTGCGTTGAGGTGACAGCTCTTCCACCAATCTCTCGAACGGGAGATCCTGATGCATGTAGGACGCCAGAGCTGTCTTTCTTACTCTGGCCAGAATGTCGGAGAAACTTTCTGCACATTGCACAGCGACACGCATCACCAGCGAATTCACAAAGAACCCCAGCAGCGATTCCAACTGCTCTTGCTGCCGATTCGCAACAGGAGATCCCACAACAATGTCACGTTCCCCGCTGTAGCGCGCAAGCAGCACAGCAAACCCTGTGAGCAATGTCATGTATAGAGTAACTTGCCTGGTGCGGCTCAATTCCTTAAGCGCCGCGACTGACTCCGGCTTAAGGGTGATCATATGTTTACCAGCCGCGAATGTCTGCCGCGCCGGACGAGGTCTATCTTTGGCCAAGGGCAGTTCTTCCGGTATACCGGCCAAATGTTCTTTCCAATAGGCAAGTTGATGGGTTAGCGCGGCATCCAGCGTTCGCTGCCACAGAGCATAGTCGGCATACTGCAATGGAAGTGGCGGCAGATGCGCCTGTTCTTTGCAGAGGAATGCCTCGTACAAAGCCATGAACTCGCGGTTAAAAATGGCTTGCGACCATCCGTCAGTGATGATGTGATGAAAGGTGCGCAGCAGGATATGCTCTTGTTCACTCAGCCGCAGCAGCCGGAACCGCAGCAGTGGGCCGCGGTCGAGTTCAAACAGATAGCTCGATTCATCATCCATAGCTGCTCGAACTCTTTCTTGCCGCTCCGCTTCATCTACAGCGCTGAGATCGTCCAGCAATAACGGCACCTGCAATTCAGGCTCGATGATCTGAACGGGGCTTCCATTTCTTTCCGCAAAATGCGTTCGCAGCACTTCATGGCGGGCCACCGTCGCATTGATGCTGCTCTGGAGTGCCGCATAGTCCAGAGGGCCGCGCAGCCGCAACGCGTCAGCGACGTTGTACTCCGAACTCTTGCCCTGGAGTTGATCTATAAACCATAGCCGT
The DNA here is from genome assembly GCA_963823745.1 of Terriglobia bacterium. GTDB lineage: Bacteria > Acidobacteriota > Terriglobia > Terriglobales > Acidobacteriaceae > Angelobacter. Next base: position 3,506 of record CAWGMN010000015.1, on the reverse strand, counting down.
TGCTGTGCATAGGACAAGGGAATATCCGGCGGACGGTGTTGTGGAAGCAAAGGAGCCACGACGCCTGCCGCCCGGCGCAGATGACCCGCGAGGCCAGCCACCGTAGGCGATTCGAAGATCGCAGTAAGGGGCAGTTCCCTGCCCATGATGACCCGTATACGGCTTGCCAGGCGTGTGGCTTTTAAGGAATGGCCGCCAAGGTCGAAAAAGTTATCGTCAATGCCGACGCGCTCCCGCTCCAACACTTCAGCAAACAGCTCACACAGAATTTCTTCTTCGGGCGTGCGCGGAGTTCTTTGATCAGAAATATTCTCCGCTTGAGGAGCAGGCAATCTGTGACGATCTATCTTGCCGCTATGGTTGAGCGGAAACTCTTCCAGGATCGCGAACTGCGCCGGCACCATGTAGTCTGGCAGCTTTTGTTTTAACCAGGCACGCAGCTCTCTCTCTGAAGAACTCTTATCTTCTATAAGCGTGACATACGCGACCAGCCGCTTGTCTGAATTCTTTTCACCGTGCAAGACCACGGCACATTGCCTTACCAACGGGTGTTCACCCAGCACCGATTCGACTTCTCCGAGTTCTACTCGAAATCCGCGAAGCTTGATCTGGCCATCTTTTCTGCCCAGCAGATCAATCCTTCCATCCGGCAGCCAGCGCGCCCAGTCGCCAGTGCGATAAAGCCGTTTTCCAGGAGTCTCGCTGAACGCATCCGGCACAAACTTTTCTGCGGTCAACGAACAATCCAGATAACCGCGCCCGACGCCCTCACCGCCGATATAGAGCTCGCCGGCAACGCCGATAGGCACAGGATTGCCCTCCGCATCCAATAGATAAATGCGTGCATTGTTAATGGGACGCCCTATGCTGGGACGACCATCGCCCAGGCGGTATTCGCCAACGGCAGCTTGAACCGTTGTTTCCGTAGGACCGTAAGAATTAAAGAAGCGGCGCCCGTGGCCCCATCTCTTCATCAATTCCTCGCCCCATGCTTCGCCACCGAGAATGACTTTGCGGAGCGCAGGCAACGCGGCATCAGGCATGTGGCCCAGAACCAGCGGCGGCATCACGGCCAAGGTGATGCGTTCGGATTCCAGCAACTCAACTAATGCGGGTCCCGGGAGCAACTCTTCTCGCGTGGCTAAAACCAGCCGCGCCCCTGAAACCAGCGCCATAACAATGGCAAAGATGGAGACATCAAAACTGAAGGAGAAAAATTGCAGAATCCGGTCCGATTCACTGGGAGCGAACGTTTCCCGCTGGGCGCGAATCAGATTACTTAAACTGCCATGCTGGATTACCACTCCCTTGGGGCGGCCAGTTGAGCCTGACGTATAGATAATGTAGGCGGCATTGCCGGCTTGTGCGACAGTTAACGGCGACTCTCCGCTCTCTTTGGCAATAAGCTCCCAATGACTTTCAATATCGAGAATGGAAGCATTCGCATCTGCCAACAAATTCTTTGTGCCCGCTTCAGTAATCACTACCAGCGGACCGGTATCAAGAAGCATGTAAGACAGGCGCTCCGGCGGATAGTCAGGATCTAAAGGAACATAGACGCCGCCCGATTTCCAGATTGCCAACAAGGCAAGAATCATTCGGGGACCACGCTGCATGCATGCCCCTACACGAACTTCAGGGCCTACGCCTAAGCGCTTTAAATAATTTGCTAACTGATTCGCGCGATGGTCGAGTTCGCTGTAGGTGAATCGTTCCTCTTTGAAAACTACGGCCAGGGCCTGGGGGGTGCGGCACACCTGCTGCTCGAAGAGTTTGTGTATCAAGGGGTAGCCAGCAAGATCAGCATGAGTTTCATTCCACTCGCCCAGGATCTGATGGCACTCGCGGCCGGTGAGCAGAACCAGACTGTCAACCATTTGATTGTCATCGGCCACCATTGCCTGCAACAGAGTGCGCAAATGCCCAACGTAACGCTTGATGGTAGAAGGCTCGAACAGCGAGCTGGCATATTCGATTCCGCCCTCGATGCGATGGCCCACTTGCCTTAAAAACAGTGTGAGATCAAATTTGGCAATCGTGTGAGGCGTCAACTGCAAAGGCGTGACTTCCAACCCGGGAAGTACGGGCATACTCCTGTCCTCGTTATGCCAGGCAAACATGACCTGAAATATCGGACTATGCCCCAGATTGCGCACCGGTCGAAGGAGTTCAACGACCTGTTCGAAGGGAATATCCTGATGCTGCTGCGCGGCAAGAACCTGCACTTTCACTCTCTTGAGCAACTCGCCCACGGTGGGCCTGCCTGAAAAGTTCAGCGGCAGCGCCAGAGTGTTTACAAAGAAGCCGATCAGCCCTTCGATCTCATTGCGTCCACGGTTTGCAACCGGAGTTCCGACGATCACATCATGCTGATTAGAAAGCCGGGACAAAAGAGTAGCCCAGCCAGCCAGCATGGTCATGAATAACGTGACGGAATGCCGCCTGCTCAAGTCCGCCAATCCCGCTGTCAATTCGTCGTCCAGTATCATCCTGACTGCTCGACCCGTGTAATTCTGCCTGGCTGGGCGCGGGTGGTCAGTGGGCAACTCCAGCAGAGCCGGCGCATCTTCCAGAGCCTTTACCCAATACTCGGACTGTTGTTTCAGAACATCGTCTACCAACCATTTGCGCTGCCACACGGCGTAATCGGCGTATTGCACAGTCAGTTTCGGCAACGGATCAGGTTCGCCAAACAAGAAAGCGGTGTACAGTGCACTCAATTCGCGGATCAATACGTCCATTGACCACCCATCGGCAACAATGTGGTGCATGGTAATCAGCAGCAAATGCTGATTCTGTTCGTGGCGTATGAGCCGGCCTCGTATTAAAGGACCGTGTTCAAGATCGAAGCTTGCATTGGCTTCCTCTGCAATGAACACGTCAAGTTCTGACGGAGCATTGCTGGACTGCAGCAATTCGTGTTCGAGCAAGTGAAAGCGGCAGTCGTCTGCGGAATGAATCCGCTGTACAGGATGGCCATCAATCTGAGTGAAAGTAGTGCGCAATGCTTCATGACGGACCAGAATGCGATCCAAAGCCTGGCGAAGGACCGCGCGGTTAAGATCTCCACTCAAATTGAGTCCAATAAAAATTGAATAAGCGGCGCTCACATTTTCCAGTTGCGCCAGGAACCACAGTTGCTGCTGGGCAAAGGAAAGAGGAATTCTCACGCGTTCGGCGGCCGTTATGGGCGGTAATTCGCTACGGGTTGCGTTCTGAAGAATCCTGGCAAAATCGGCCAGTACTGGGTTCGCAAACAGATCGCCAACCGTGACTTCAACGTTCAAGGATTCCCGCACTCGCATAACAACACGGACTGCCAGTAAGGAATGGCCGCCGAGCAAAAAGAAGTTATCGTGACGCCCGACCCGGTCAATCTTCAGCATACTGGCCCAAATCTCAGCCAACATCATTTCAGTACCACCCTGCGGAGCTTCGTAGCCACGGGCAGCATACGCATGGTCATCAGGCGAGGGCAGCGCCTTACGATCCAGTTTGCCATTCGG
>CAWGMN010000014.1:0-35597 GCA_963823745.1 Terriglobia bacterium | reverse complement strand
GAACTTACCGAAGCTGTTTCCGAACTCGGCGTGCTCTACGGCCGGGAATTCCACGAGGAACTGCTGAACGTCTTATAGCTTGCCTGAACACCGCGAAGCGCCGTTCGCGTCCGGGCGCGCGCTGACGAAATGCTGGCAGTCGCAAAATTCATTCACTGAAGTTGCGCAATTCTGCGAGTTGCCGCTCAGAGGCCCGGAGCCCTTCCCAAAAATGATGTTGAACCACTTGCTACATCGTAGAACAATTTCAACATGCAACTTCTTACCGCAATCATTATCACCTTGGTATTGTCAGGACTACCTAAATCCGGGCGCGCTGAAGATGGAGTTCTTCACTCCCCCTGCCTGTGGTCATTCTTAACGGGCAAATGTCCGCAGGAGATTGGGAGCATGCGGCGAAGGTCTCCATACCAGTTGCAAAGGACTGGAACGTCACCATCATTCTCCATCACGATGATACTAAGCTGTATATAGCCTTCAATGGACTGGCGCATGCGGGAGCTGACCAGTCACCCCGAAGTATTGTTTGACTCAGCTAACCTGAAGCCGCTGCTGTGGAAAGAAAGCCAGCAATGGTGGCTGCATGCTTCCTACAATCTCTGTGAGTCAGATGTGCGACCAAACCAATATTCGGAATGCGCGGGTACGAAAGCTGGCTGGGCCGCGACCAGGTTTCCATTAAAAAGCGGCTTTTCGGAGATCGCCATCTCTCTCACGAAGGTCAACATTTCAACAGGTAAACTGTTCGGGCTTGCATTTGACGTAACCGATACAAAAGATGCCTGGAGCTTCTGGCCCGAATCCGCGGAAGCTTAATATACCTATGAGTTGGGGCACCGCAGTTTTGGACTAGCGCACAAAGAGCCTGGCTTCTACACGCGCATGGGTCAAAGTCGCCATACAGGTGGAAGAACCAGGGCAGGAATTTGCCTTACTCTGCCGGAACTCACTCTTGGCACTTATGGCAATTCTTCCTCCGGTGCTAAACTTTCGATTCCCGCTCATGGCCCAAAGACCATCGAAAAAATATTTCCTGTTCGCCGCTTTGTTGTTCATGCTGGCCGGCTACTGCGGGGCGCAATCTGAAGCGCCATCGCCTTGGCAGGCACCGGGCAACGATTTTGCGCAGGAAATTCTGTCGCGTGGCGGCTCGCCTCCGGCGGTTACGGTGACCTTCGATAACGTGTCTTCGTTGCCTTCCCCTGACCAGGAGACAGTCAGGAAAATCATTCTTGCCGCCTTTCGCAACGCTGGTGTGCGGCTGGTGAAACCAGATTTCGCCACTGCGGAAGTGCATGTCACCTTCTCAGAAGACTGGCAGAGTTATGTCTGGGTGGCAGACATCAAACAGGGTCCCGGGAATCAGGTGGTGATAAAGAAAGTTCCACGGCTGCGAAAAACGGACGCGCCGCGCACGCCGTCATTGACCATTCGGAAGGGTCTCGTCTGGCAGCAGGAAACTCCGCTGCTCGATTTCTACAGCGACGGCCAGACCCTCTCTCTGCTCGAGCCCGGACAGATTTCGGTCTACGGCAATGATTCAGGGAAATGGCGTGTGAAGCAAACTCTGGCTATTTCTCACGACCATGCCTGGCCGCGCGACCTGCGCGGGCGAATGCTCGTCAATGGCACACAGGTCACCGCTTTTCTTCCTGGCACGCAGTGCAGCGGCGCGACTTCGCCTCCGGCCATGCAATGCCGCGCCAGTGACGATCCGTGGCAGATTGATCAGAATCTTCTCGCCGCGTTTTTCAGCCCGACACGAAATTTCTTTACCGGAGTGCTGGCCGGTCATAGCGCCGGGGAAAGCGTCCCGGCATTTTTTTCCGCGGCAGCCACCCAGAATGGCAATACCCGCGAGTGGGTCTTCGCCGGAACTGACGGCCGCGCGCGCCTGTTCATCAATGATCTCAACGCGCCATGGGCAACGTTGAGCGATTGGGGCAGCAACATCGCGGCAGTGCAGTCGGGATGCGGTACCGGATGGCAAATCCTGGTGAGTTTTCCGAATGATCTAACCCATGCAGACGCCGTTCAGGCCATGGAAATACAAAGCCGTGAAGCCGTTTCCGTGAGTTCGCCGGTCGAACTTTCCGGCCCGGTACTGGCATTCTGGCCGGGAGAAAATCCCCAGACTGCGCATGCGGTAGTGCAATCGCTTGCGACTGGAAAGTATGAGGCGTGGAATTTCAGTGTTGGGTGTAATTGAAGCAATCAGCAATCGGCGATTCGCGAAATCATGAACATCCTAAAAAGGGAGCGCGAAAGGGCAAGGGCAGTTTAGCCATAACGAAAAGCATGTGTCGGAAACGCACGTGAACAACAAAACAAATCTCGTAACTATGGTTGGTCATGCGGTGCTGGTCCTCATGATTCTGTGCGCGCGCCAAATGCCTATGGCCTCGGCTTCTGTCCGCCCACATTACGGCGGAACTATCCACGTGCTGCTGCAACACAAGATCACTTCTCTTGATCCGGCGGTGGAGAGCGAATATTCTGCCGACCGTGACAAGCTCAGTTCCTTGTTGTTTGAAACTCTTACCGAGATTGACACGCAGGGCGAGGTCCAGCCAAAACTGGCGGCATCGTGGCAGGCGGATTCGGCGCAACGCGTATGGCAGTTCCAGTTGCGTCCGGTCAACTTTCAAGATGGCTCAGCAGTCACCTCCGCCAGTGTCATTGCCAGCCTGAAAGCAGCCAATGCCGACTGGAAGCTGTCACCCAATGGCAAGCAGTCGTTCACCATTGAGACCTCATCGCCGATACCAAATCTGCCATCCCTGCTTTCTTTGCTGCGTTTCGCCATCGTGAAGCGTCAGGCGAACGTGCTGGTAGGCACCGGCCCTTACAAGCTGGCTGACTCCCAGCCTGCCGATCACGCCGTGTTCATTGCCAACGAAGATTACTGGGGCGGACGTCCCTATGACGATTCCATTGACGTGCAGATGGGCGCATCGCTGCGCGAGCACCTGCTGGAACGCAGCCTGGGGCGTGATAATGTCGCGGAAATCGGTATTGACCAGCTTCGCGCGCTGGAGCAGACCACGCAAAATATTCAGTTCTCCCGGCCCTCTGACCTGCTGGCGATTGTCTTTCCAGCCACAGGCACAGATGCGCGATCGCCCGCACGCAAAGCTGTAGATCCAAAGACCCGGGCGGCGCTGGCCGCAGCCATCAATCGCAATGCGATCAGCAATGTTCTGCTTCAACGCAAGAGCACGCCGGCCACCGCATTGCTGCCGCAATGGCTCACGGGATACGAATTCTTGTTCCCCGATTCTGCCGGCTCTGAGCAGGCGCGGCGGTTGCGCACGGAAGCCGGTGGTACGGCTTTCCTCACTCTGGCCTACGACGCTTCTGATCCGCTGCTGAAACTGGTTGCCGACCGCCTCGCGGTGGACGCGCGGGAAAACGGGATCGGTCTACAAACCTATGGCGACCTTCATGTGAATACCCGCGCTGGACGCAAGGCTTCCACCGCGGACGCCTTTTTGCTGCGTCTGCCCATGCAATCGGTTGACGCCGTTGCGGCCATGGCCGCTTTGTCCGACGATCTGGAACTGCCGGCCGATCTACATGCAGCGATACTTTCCACCGCACATGCTGAAACATTGTTTCAGACAGAGCGCCGCGTCCTTGAGGATTCCCGCATCATCCCCATAGCCCACGTAGCTCAGGCATTATGGCTGAACAACAGCATCCATAATTGGCAACAGCTTCCTGATGGTGAATGGAAAATAGATCAGGTGTGGGTGGAGGGAAGACCGTAAAAAGCAGCTATTAGTTCTTGGCTCTTAGCTCTTAGCTTTTGTGTCATGGCTTAAACATCTCGTATGAACCGAGGCCAAAATCAAAAGCTTTTACCGCTGATTTACGCTGATGACGCTGATAAGAAAACAAAGGGTTGCAATCTTTGAATTCTTGCGAGATCCAGAACGAAGTGAATAATCGAGAGTAAGTGCATTGTCTATGGCTCCGGCTAGAAGCTAGCGGCTAGTGGCAGAAGCCAAATACCAAATAGCTAAGTACAACTACCAAACCCCAATGTCCCTCCGCACCAAACTCCTGCTCACGCTCACGCTCAGCATCGCTGCCAGCGTAGGTGCGGTGGCGTGGCTCATCGAGGCGCGCACGCGGGATTCCTTTCGTGAGGTGGATCAGGAGCGCACTAATACGCTGGTCGAGCAGTTCCGCAAGCAGTTCGACCGTGAAGGGCAGGAAATTACACGGGGTATTGATGCAATCGCCAGTTCCGAGACTGTTTTGCAGATGGCTTTGGCGCTGGCGGGCGGATCCGATGCTGCTTCTTATATCAATGCCGCCGGTCCTTACGCTTCGGCGCAGAACCTTGATTTTCTCGATCTGCTGGGGCCTGACGGCAGCATTATCTCCTCTGCCCACTGGCCGGCGCGGTTCGGCTATAAGCAACGCTGGTTCCTCAACCAGCCAGATTCGATTCCCCGCCAGACATTCTTGCGGCAGGTGGAAACCCCTGACGGCAATGTGCTCGGCATTCTCTGTATTCGCACCATCAGCGCCCGTGGCCTCACTTTTTATGCCGTAGGAGGGCGCAAGCTCGATAGTGCTTTGTTGCAGTCGCTCTCCACTCCGGCAGGAATGCGCGTGCTCATCTATAGCGCGCCCGAGCAGGGCACCGGAACATTTCTGAGTTCCACGACAGAGAGCTTCGATCCTCAAAAGTTGATGCCGCTGGTACAGCAGGCGCTGGTGCAAAGTAATGGTTCGTCCGCTACCGTTACCTGGAATACCGGGCCACAAGAGGTATTTCACGCCCTGACCTTGCCGGGATTCAACGAGCGTCCGGCGGCGGTGCTGCTGGTCGGCAATTCACTGCAACAGCAGGCGGCGCTCGAAGCGCACATACAAAAGGTAAGCCTGATCATTGCGCTTTGCGGCGTAATTTTTGGGGTCATCGTAAGCACTGTCATTGCCAGCCGCATGACGCATCCGCTCAAAGAACTGGCTGGCGCGGCAACGCAAATCGGCGCCGGGGATTGGGCAGTGCGCGTACAGCCTGAGCTCCAGCGATGAAATCGGACAGCTCGCGCAGGCCTTCAACCACATGACCGAGGAACTGCTGGCCCAGAGAGAACGGCTGGTGCAGACGGAACGGGTAGCAGCGTGGCGCGAACTGGCGCGGCGGCTCGCCCATGAATTGAAAAACCCGTTATTTCCGCTGCAAATTACAGTTGAGAACCTGCTGCGCTCGCGTGAAGCCGGTCCGGAACAATTTGAAGAAGTGTTCCGGGAAAGCACCACCACTCTGCTTGCGGAAATTGCCAACCTGAAAACCATTATCAGCCGCTTCAGCGATTTTTCCAGAATGCCTGCGCCCCAGCTTCAGGCAGTGGATTTAAACGCGCTGGTGCGTGAGGTAGTGGCGCTCTTTCAAGGCCAGTTCAAGCGCGATCCCGGTGGCATTGAGGCCGATATGCAACTGGAAGAAATTCCCCCGGTAAGCGCCGATCCAGTGCTCCTGCGGCGGGTGATTGAGAACCTGGTGCTGAATGCCATTGATGCCATGCCCAAAGGCGGCCGCCTCACCTTCCGCACATCCACCGCCGACCGCTACGGCATCTTCGAAATTTCTGACACAGGCATGGGCCTTACGCCGGAAGAATGCGAACGCCTGTTCACTCCGTATTACACGTCAAAACAGCATGGCACAGGACTGGGACTGGCCATTGTGCAGTCCGTAATCAGCGACCACCACGGCAGAATCACGGTGAGCAGCAAGAAGAACGAGGGAACTACTTTTCATGTCCATCTTCCTCTATGGAATTAGCTGCAAAAAGAAACAACGGAAAAACTTTGCCGCGAATCACTGCGAGTCGTCGCGAATAAAAAGGAAGGTCTTATGAATGCAGATTCAGACTCGGCAGTCGAACAGAAAAAGCAATGGGACCTGTGTCACAAGATTGTTGAACTCTTTTATTCTGTCTACACGAGTTGGGACGCGGATTTTTGGAAGGAACCTATGAAGAAGCGCTGATCATCTGCTTACGAGAAGCTGGGCTCGACGTCGCTCAGCAAGTTGCCACTCCTATCTGGTTTCACGGCACAAAATCGGTGAATATAAAGCAGACCTGGTGGTTGAAAGCTCAGTTCGCATCGAACTCAAGGCTACTCGCGCGATTGATCCGGCGCATGAAGCGCAACTGCTGCATTATCTTAGAGCGACTGATCTGGAAGTTGGATTGCTCTTGAATTTCGGGCCTAAGCCTTCCTTCAGACGATTGGTATTCGATAACGATCGAAAGGGGATTCGTGTAAGCTCACAAACAGCGGGCCGTTAATTCACTTCCGCATCATTCGCGCTAATTCGCGCAATTCGTGGCAAGGTTTTTCATTTGTTTAAATAGATGAAAGCACACTTACTCATCATTGATGACGATCCCAACACGCTGGCTTCGCTGGCGCGGGCGTTCCGCCTGGCCGGGCATGAAGCCTCGGTCTGTGACAATCCTATGCGCGCTCTGGAGATGGTCAAGACTGAAAAGTTCGACCTGATTTTCTCTGACGTGGTGATGCCGCAGATGGACGGCCTCACACTGCTCGAGCAGATCAAGGCTGCCGGGGTGAAGACGCCGGTGGTCATGATGTCCGGACAGGCACATATCGAAATGGCTGTAAAAGCCACGCGGCTGGGCGCCCTGGATTTTCTGGAGAAGCCGCTCTCGACTGACAAATTGCTGCTCACCGTACAGAACGCCCTGCGCCTCGATCGCCTGGAGCAGGAAAACCGGCAGTTGCGCCAGAAACTCGGCGGGGCCGAAATCATCTATACCGGCGAAAAAATGCAGCGGCTTATGGCGCAGGTAGCGCGGGTGGCGGCCAGCGAATCCCGGGTCTGCATTCTGGGCGATACCGGCACCGGCAAGGAACTGATTGCCCGCACCATCCATGAGAAAAGCCATCGCGCCGAAGGGCCTTACGTCACCTTGAATTGCGCGGCAGTTCCGGCTGAGTTGATTGAGTCGGAGTTGTTTGGTCACGAGAAGGGATCGTTCACCGGCGCGGCTACGCGGCATATCGGAAAATTCGAGCAGGCCAGCCAGGGCACCCTCTTTCTTGATGAAATTGGCGACATGCCTCTGGCCATGCAGACCAAGCTGCTGCGCGTTCTGGAACAAGGCGAGGTGGAACGCATTGGCGGAGACAAGCCGACCAAAGTCAATGTGCGGGTCATTGTCGCTACGCACCGCAATCTGGAAGAACAGGTAAAGCAGGGCAGCTTTCGCCAGGATCTCTTTCATCGCATCTACGTTTTTCCTGTGGTGCTGCCTCCTTTGCGGGAGAGGCCTGAAGATATTCCAGCGCTCGCGGCTCATTTCTGCGCGCAAATCACGCGCCAGAACGGATGGAAAGAAGTAAGCTTCGCGCCCGAGGCCATGCAGGCCTTGCAGGCATATTCGTGGCCCGGAAACATTCGCGAGCTACGCAATGTGGTGGAGCGCCTGCTGCTGTTCTGCGAAGGCGACCAGATCACCCGCGCCACCGTTCAGGCGGCCATGCCGGGACAACAGTCCAGCGATGGCAATGTGCAGTTCGCCACTACCGGCACTCTCTCGCAACGTGTGGAGCAGGTAGAGCGCCAGATGATTCTGGACGAAATCAAGCGCCAGAACCATCACATCACCAATACCGCCAAAGCGCTCGGCCTGGAGCGCAGTCATTTGTATAAGAAGTGCCAGCAGTTGGGAATTGATTTGAGGAAAAGTAAATAGCTGCTGGCTGCTAGCCTCTAGCTGCTAGCTCTTGATCTCAGCTTCAATATATTTCATGTAAAAATTTGCGGTGCTTGAACCTGAATCCCGGAGGGATGACATATTTGAGCCCAGCACGTCAGTGCTGGGAATGCGGCGAAAATGAATCGAGTCCCGGCAGGGACGGCATAAGCTTTTGCGTCCAGGATGAATGCATTTATCTCGACGGCCCACACTGGGCAGCAACGAAAGCCAGGAGCTAGCGGCTAGCAGCTAGTAGCTGAATCTGTTACCTTCTAAATTCCTCTTATGATTCGCTCTTATCAGGGAATTTCGCCTCGCATTCACCAGTCCTGCTATGTGGATGAGTCGGCCCAGATCATCGGAGACGTGGAACTGGGCGAGAACTCCAGCGTGTGGATGAACGCTGTGGTTCGCGGCGACGTCTTTGCCATCCGCATCGGCAAGAACTCCAACGTGCAGGACTGCTCCGTGCTTCATGGCATGCGCTATAAATACGGCGTGATCATGGGCGACTTCGTTACCGTAGGACATTCCGTCACGCTGCACGGCTGTACCATTGGCAACCGGTGCCTCATTGGCATGGGATCGGTGATTCTGAACAATGCCCAGATTGGCGAAGGCTGCATCATTGCCGCAGGAACGGTGATTCCGGAAAACACGGTGGTCGAACCGTATTCTTTGTGGATGGGCGTTCCCGGAAAATTCAAAAAGAAAATTGAAGACGAAGCCAGCCAGCAGATGATCCTGCAATATGCGAAAAATTATTTAGACTATCGAGAACAGTATCTGAAGGAATCCCCAGGCAAATAATGGCAGTCTCAATCAAAGCTGTGCGCGGCACGCGCGATCTGTTGCCGCCCGAAACCGAGAGCTGGAATTTCGTGGAAGCCACGGTGCGCGAGCTGTTTCGCGTCTACAACTTCCAGGAAATCCGTACGCCCGTACTCGAAGATCTTCAGCTATTCCAGCGCTCGGTGGGCGAAGAGACTGACATTGTTTCCAAAGAAATGTTTGCCTGGGAAGACCGCGCCCGCGCCCAGAGCGAGAAAGGCCAGTGGCTCGCGTTGCGTCCTGAGAATACAGCGGGGGTAGTGCGCGCCTACATCGAGCACAAATTATGGGAGCGTCCCGGCTTGCAACGCTTCTACTACATCGGGCCGCAGTTTCGCCGTGAGCGCCCGCAGAAAGGCCGTTATCGCCAGTTCTACCAGATCGGCGCCGAGGTGATTGGCCCTTCCGCGGCAGGGAGCGATTCGCCTGCTGTAGATGCTGAAGTGCTGGAGATGCTGGCGTCATTGCTTGACCGCCTGGGCATTCAGAACTGGACATTGCAGTTGAACTCCGTAGGCTGTGCCGCCGACCGCCAGCGCTATAACGAAGCGTTACGTACGGCTTTGCAGGATGTCGTATCGCGCATGTGCGTGGATTGCCAGCGCCGGGCCGTCACCAATCCTCTGCGCGTGCTCGATTGCAAAGTGCCGGAAGACCAGCCCATTATCGAGACTTTGCCCCGGATGAGCGAGTACCTCGACGAAGGCTGCCGCGCGCACTTTGCCGAAGTGCAGAAAATTTTGACTGCGATCGGCGTTCCTTACACGTTGAACAGCCGCCTGGTGCGAGGCCTCGATTATTACACTCGCACGGCATTCGAATTCACTCATGGCGCGTTAGGCGCGCAGAATGCGATTCTGGGCGGCGGCCGCTATGACGGGCTTTCAGAATCGCTGGGTGGGCCGCCTGCTCCGGGCATTGGCTTCGCGATCGGCGAAGACCGTCTGGTCATGACGCTTCAGGAGACTGCCGGAGTCGCCGCCCGCGTGCTCGATATCTACATTGCTCCGCTTGGGCGCAGGCATGAATGTCGAAGCTGCGAAGCTGGCGCGCGAACTGCGCCGCAGCGGAGTTTCCGTCTCAGTTGGTGATGAAAGCTTCCGACTCAAAAAGTCGCTCGAAACCGCCAGCAAACTGGGCGCACGGTACGCCTTGATTCTGGGCGAGAACGAAGTGAACTCCGGCCAGTTCGCGCTGAAAAACCTGAGCACTGGAGAGCAGGTCTCGGTTTCGCGCGAGGAGATAACCGCCAAAGTACGGGGATAGCCGCGCGGTCAAAGAGTCGCCGGGTATATTCCACACAATGCGTTCTCCCGGACTTCCCCGCTTGTACCAGAGCCATTTCGTCTTTCAATTTTTTGGCAATTTTGGCATTCATGGCAATTTTGGCAATCCTCTCCTCTCTGCGGCGAATCGCTTCCCCCTTTATAATCGAAGATTCCCGCTCAGAGCATGAGCGAGACTAAGAGATAGAGGACTTTCCTTTGCAGCTCGACTTTTTAGGTGATCTTCGCCGCACTCACATGTGCGGAGAGTTACGCGCGCAGAATGCCGGTGAACGCGTGATTCTGATGGGCTGGGTGAACCGCCGCCGTGATCTCGGCAACCTGATCTTCATTGATCTGCGCGACCGCACTGGAATCACCCAACTCGTCTTCGACATCGGCGCAAATTCCAGCCTGCACGAAAAGGCCAGCAGCCTGCGCTCTGAGTTTGTGATTGCCGCAATGGGCAAGGTGCGCAAACGCGACGAAAAGACCATCAATAAGAACATTGCCACCGGCGAAATCGAAGTGGTGGTAGACGAGTTGAAGCTGCTCAACGAATCCAAGCTGCCCCCGTTTTTGCCGAGCGAAACCGGCCCTCTCAACGAAGAGGTGCGGCTGAAATACCGCTACATTGATCTGCGCCGGCAGGAGATGCAGTACAACATCGAACTGCGCCATAAGGTCGCGCTGGCCATCCGCGAATATCTGGCGGGCAAGGGCTTCTTCGAAATCGAGACTCCGTTCATGACGCGATCCACACCCGAGGGCGCGCGCGATTACCTGGTGCCCAGCCGCGTGCATCCGGGATCTTTTTATGCATTGCCGCAATCGCCGCAGCTTTTCAAGCAGATCCTGATGATCTCCGGCTTCGACAGATATTTTCAGGTAGTGCGCTGCTTCCGAGATGAAGACTTGCGCGCCGACCGCCAGCCTGAATTCACGCAGATAGATCTGGAAATGACCTTTCCGCAGCCCGACCGCGTTTTTGAAGTCGTGGAAGGCTTTCTGGTCGCGGCATTCAAGGTTGCCGGACACGAATTGAAAACACCGTTCCCGCGCATGACCTATGACGAGGCCATCCGCCAGTACGGAATTGACAAACCCGATCTGCGCCTGCCGCCGCTCACCAACGTGCGCGAGGCATTTACCGCAGAGCAATTGCAGACGCTGCAACTCAATCCTGATCTGCCGGTGGTGGTGGTACGCATTCCGAAAATTGGCGAGCTTTCGCGCAAAGAGCGCGACGATAACCGGCCGCTGTTCGGCGAGCGCAAAGAGGCGCGCCTTGTAGACGACATCAAGCGTCTGGAAAAATCTTTCCCTGAAGCCGTAAGCAAACTGCGGCAGATGAGCGGCGCAGCCGCCGACGATCTGCTGGTGCTGGTGGCTGGTCCCGCGCAGCAGGAAAAATCGGCAACGCGTCCTGATTATGCGGTGTTCGCCGCCGCAGGACAGTTGCGTGTGGAACTGGGACGCAAGTATGCCGAGCGCCACGGCGCATTCCAGCACGGAATCTTTCACTGGCTGTGGGTTACCGATTTTCCCATGTTCGAATACGATGCCAGGGAAAACCGCTGGGCGGCTGCGCACCATCCTTTCACTTCGCCGCACGAACGCGACATGGACAAACTGGAAAGCGATCCCGGCGCGGTGCGCGCGCTGGCTTACGACGTGGTGCTTAACGGAACTGAACTGGGCTCAGGCTCGATCCGTATTCACCGCCAGGACATCCAGAGAAAAATCTTTCATGCGTTGGGCATGACCGATGAAGAAGCCCGTTCGCGCTTCGGCTTCTTTCTGGAAGCTCTGGAATACGGCACGCCTCCGCACGGTGGTATTGCGCTGGGCCTCGACCGAATTGTGATGATCCTTGCCGGGGCCGACAGCCTGCGCGAAGTGATTCCATTCCCCAAGACCGCCAAAGCCATTGACATGATGGTGGACGCGCCAACACCAGTAAGCGAAGCACAGTTGAAAGAGCTGGGCATTAAAATCCGGTAAAGATAATCAGTTCGACTGTTTGCATATCCAAACGGCCTGGCCCGGAGCAGGTGTGCAAGCTCGATTTCGAAACGACATTACGGTGAGATCGAACGTGGGCAGGGCTGAAGCCCAGTGTCTATAAGGTTTTTTCGGCACGACTGAAAATCATGCCTGTTACAAGCTCTGGCCACGCCATCGGAAATGTGAGACTGAAGCAAAATGTCTGCGGGCTGAATGCTACTTGCTGATTGCTAACTGCTGCTAATTGCCAATTGCTGCCTGCTCACACGGTACCTTTTCGCACTGGTGAGTTGTTGCACATTGTGATACAAACCCTGCATGCCACGCGGAGTCGCGATTGCCTCAATCCTGTTCATAGTTGCACTGAGTATCGGGCTGGTGATCGAGAACCCACGTTACGTTTTCGCCGTGGCTGCTATGTCGGTGTTCGGCTTTCTGGTGGTTGGTTTTTTTCAGTTTCCCAAATTGAAAGCCGTGCTTCCCTTTCGTCTTGGTCCGGTCAACAAGTCGGAAGACCATAGTCTGCTGGTGGCCGGCATCGAAGTGCCGCCCAGCGAGTTCCCGCAGCATTTCGTTTGTATTCTGCAACTCAGGTCAATGCCGCTGCTGATTGCGCTGACCCTGGTTTCACTGGCTGCCTTCTGCCTGTTGGTATCGAGCGTGCCGCTGGCATGGCTGCTCAGTCACTACGAACTCCTGGGCATCTATCTTCCAGCGCTGCTCACCGTGTTTGCTCTCGGCGTCTCCATCAAATGGTATGGCGAGCAAACGCTGCTGGGTCGCTCCATTGTCACTCTGGGTTCTGTCACAGGAGTGGATGACGGCGGCCGTCATCGCCGCATCCGTTATGAATTTCGAGACGCGAATGGCGATTTCTACGGCGGATCAGAACGCGATCTGCTGGCCGAACGCATAGACCATCTGGTCTTTGTGATGTACGACCTCAACAATCCCGACAACAATTCTTCCAGCCGGGGATTCATGTTTCGCAGCTTCAAAGTCTATTCAGTGCGCGAAGGCGCGCAGGAAGCCTGATACCGAAGCTCAGGCTTGCGCGTACTTTTCCATATCTCGGGTAATGGTTCGTGAACCTGCCCACAGCACCAGCGCCAGCCCCAGCGAGAGCACCGGAATGACCAGCATGGCCTGTTGCAATCCAATCGCCTTGAAAGCTTCAGAGACTACATTCGATCCGGCAGCAGCGGCGGCGCGGTGCGCCATGTGGTCGCTCAGCTTGCCGGTAATCCAGGGTCCCAGCGAAGCGCCGCCAATGTACATCACGAAAAAGTAAATAGACATGGCCGTGCCGCGCAGAGCAGGAGCAACAATATCCTGAATGCAGGCGTACACGAGGCCGTAATACATATTCAGCGATCCGTAAGCGAGCGCCAACAGAATCACCGCCGGCGTGAGCGCCCCAAACTGCTGATGAACGCCAAAATAGGAAAACGGAACCGCCGCCAGGGCGCCGAGAGCGGCAGCGCCCATGCGTCCGCTGCTGCGGCCATGAACGCCAACATCGCCCCACGTCCCGCCCACTAATCCACCGAGCAAGCCGCCGGTTGCATAGACGATGCCGGTAAAAATTCCGGCGCGGCCCACGTTCATATGATGGATACGTCCGAAGAACGCCGGCAGGAAAGTACCAACCGCATACAGATTGAAATTGACCAGAGTTCCGGAAGCGATGATCCACCAGAAGGTAGGGACACGCAGCACTTGCCGGACGGAGCCAGTGCCTACGGAGGCCACCCGCTCTGAAGCTCCGCGCTGCGGTTCATGCAGCAGCAGGATCACAGGAGCGACCAGCAGAGCTGGAACAGCAGCAAACACCATGGCTGTGCGCCATCCATAAGCCTGGGCAATGGGTCCACTAAAAAAGAAGCTCAGAGCGCCGCCCACCGGCACGCCCAACATGAAAAGCGCCAACGGCCTGGCCCTGCGCCGGGGCGGAAACAAGTCGCCAATCCAACTGGTGGACGTAGGCGCACAGGTCGCTTCGCCTACGGCAACCCCGAGGCGAGAAAGCAGCAACATGGAATAGCTGCTGGCCCATCCGGCAAACCCGGTCAGGGCACCCCATAGAGCTACGCCGCCAGCCAGCAGCTTCTTACGATTGCCGGTGTCGGCCATCCGTCCCAGAGGCAGCCCGATAACAGCATACAGCCAGATAAAGACGGTGCCCAGTAAACCGATCTGGCTGTCGGTGAGCCCGAATTCCCTGCGCACCGGTTCAGCCAGAGCACCGGCTACGTGGCGATCGTAAAAATTAATGACGTTGACCAGAATGAGTATGACCAGCGAAGGAGTCGCGATCCGGGTAGATGTTCTGACTGCCGCTTGAACCGCCATGGGCGACCATACTATCAGCTATTCAGCAACACTGTTCATGAGCAACTCTGCTATGGCCCCCCTGAGAGCAAAGCATGACGACAGCAAGCGTTATGAGCCCCCGCGCAATTCAGGTGCTCTGCCCACAGAGATTTTAGCGAAACAATTTCACAATTCGTTTGCTGGTTGAGCGGAGCGCGACAACATTGTCTTCGTAGTTCCTCATCTTAACTGAATGAATAACAGTTTCTTACTGTGTGGGGGAAAGAGAGCATGAAACAGCGAATTGCTCTGGTTGTAATTCTTAGCTTTTTGCTCACGATGTCAGCCTGGGGACGCGAGGACCGTTTGACCAACACCGGCGCGGCCCCGGCGGCCATGGGCAAAGTAATTACCGATAATGACCGCAACGGCAACACGGGTATTGACGTTCAGGTAAAGCACATGGCGGCGCCGAGCGCGTTAACACCTGCCAAGACCAACTACATTGTCTGGATTCAGCCACGTGGTAAAGATCCGGAAGTGCTCGGCATATTGCGGGTCAACGAAGATCTGGAAGGCAGCCTGAAGTCGTCAACCACTTACAAGGACTTTGACATCTTCATCACCGCGGAAGACAGCGTGAAGCCTGAGAGTCCTTCGAGCCTGGTCGTGCTGAAAGGCACGGTCGAGCGGCACTGAGATTCCAATCTTCGACGCGCCAACACTCCAGCGGCGATGCCGGTTACACGACGGACCGGATCGCCGCTTTTTTTGTTTCCACTGCGAATTGGCGAAGAAGTGAATTCGAGATACAGACATGGGCATGGAATCAATGGTGCAGGGGCTGCGGGTGCTAGAATTTGCATCTGATAAAAGCTCCACTCAGGACGCGCACACAAATGAAAATGAGAGTCCGCAAAGCTGTTTTTCCCGCTGCTGGATTGGGCACACGATTTCTGCCTGCTACCAAGGCGCAGCCCAAAGAGATGCTGCCTCTGGTAGATAAACCCATCATTCAATATGGCGTGGAAGAAGCTCTGGCGGCGGGTTGCGATCAGATCATTATTATTACCGGGCGCGGCAAGACGGCCATCGAAGACCATTTCGATGTGAGCTATGAGCTTGAAAAAATGCTGGAGGAGCGAGGCAAGACCGACTTGCTGGCCATTGTCCGCCAGATATCAGACATGATCCACGTGGCCTACGTCCGCCAGAAAGAGGCCATGGGACTCGGTCATGCGGTGCTGATGGCCCGTGAACTCGTAGGCAACGAGCCATTCGCAGTGCTGCTGGCCGATGATGTGATTGACGCCCCGGTGCCCTGCTTGCGCCAGATGATTGATGTTTTCGAAGAAACCCAGTGCTCGATCATTGCCACCCAGGAAGTGAACGGGCCAGCCATCTCGTCGTATGGCGTGCTCGATGCCAAACGCGTAGAAGGCCGTTTCGGCGGACGCGCGCATGACGTAAGCCATCTGGTGGAAAAGCCGAAGATGGAAGATGCTCCATCGAACCTGGCCATCATCGGCCGCTACGTGCTTACCCCTTCCATTTTCGATACGCTGGAGCGCACTCCGCTGGGCGCAGGCGGCGAGTTGCAACTGACTGACGGCTTGCGCGGGCTGCTGCAAGCCGGGGAAAAAATCTACGGCTACAACTTCGAAGGCAAACGCCACGATGCCGGCGATAAACTGGGCTTCCTGAAAGCCACAGTAGAGTTCGCGCTCAAACGTCCCGATCTTGGGAATCCCTTCGCAGAATATCTGCGGAGTTTGGACTTAAAGGGCTAGCGCAGAGCGTCTTTAAAAAGACCCCCCTAAAAAGACCCTAAAGTCTGCAACATTGCTACAATCCGCATCAATGCTGGCGAAACCTGCAATTTTGCTCTGCTACAGGTCTGCAACAGGTCTGCAACGTGCAACAGTTTGGGCCGATTGCCAAACCTTTCAGCATGGGTTTTGCCCGCTACGTCAGTGGACCAAGGCTGCTATAAGTCCGCTTTGCCGGTTATATCCACCATTTCGATGGCCAAAAGGTGGTCTGGACGTGGTCTGGACGTGGAGAAGGGGGTGTTGTTCAGTTGGTAACTAGAGCATGGGGTAACTCTATTCAGGCGTGATAAAAAATGCAAAAGCCCACTCTCGCGGGCTTAAATGAATATCCCAGATACACTTCGGCCTCACACCAGGCGAAGCTTAGGCCGCTTCACTGTGGCCGCCGAAAAACATCCGGCTTTGTCTACAACAGAGCTGCATCATACGGCGAATGAAATACAAAAGCAAGCAGGAAATAGGTCGTGGGCGTCGGCATATTTATAAGGACCAGTCTAATGGCGCCTACTCTGGGCATCTGTGTTTGATCCTTAAGTTTTTGTGTGCTGAAGGGATATGCCGCCCCGGTGCGGGGCTCCCATTCTTTGCTTACTTTTCCCAGGGCTTACGCCGCTGGGCTAACATATGCTGCCCCGTCTCGGGGCAGTTCTGTGAAATGGCATTAGGTCAGCTTTGAGAATTACCCTTCGGGTTCTTCGAAGTCTTCATCCTGAAAGATGTAGGGTGCGGTGCGCACCAGGCGGAAATGGACGCGCTGGTCGCAGGTATCGCAGGCCGGGAAGGCGTCGCCGCTGAGCATCACAACTTCATGGGCATCACGATGGCCGCGGTCGTGGACCACTTCATAAATGCCAGTTTCCTTCACGGTTTGGCCGGCGGTGAACACCGGGCCGGAAGCTCTTTTCTGTCCGAAATGCGGCCTTGAGGGGCCGCCACCTTTCAGCCGCGGAAGGCCGTGGTAAATCTTTCTTTCCCATTTTGGAAATGTTCGCCGTTGTGTCTGCATATCAAGGCAGTAAGCAGTAGATTTATATACCGTTCTCATAGGTCAGAATCAAGCTTTTTCATTCTGTTCGGAAATGGCGGGGCGCGCACCGGTGTCGGCGCCTTGTTGGAAATCTATGTCGTGAGAAATCAAGGACGATCTCCGCACCAGAACAAAGCGCACCAAGCGGCCGCAGCGGGCGCACAGCGGAAAACGTTCGCCTTTAAAGATGGTGGCGGTATGGCGCTGCCGGTGCCCTTCATGCACCACGGTATAGACTCCCGATTCGGGAACGTCTTCGCCCGGTTTAAATTGCTGTTCGGCCTTCGATGCGCTTTGCATGATGTTGCACTCTTACCCAGACCTCGAGCGGCCTTAGTGTACTAGAAGCAGGGGAAACGTCCTAAGCCTTTTCGCATCGGAAGCTTCGGCGTCATTTGGACATGGTCGCCTGGTCTACCAGCAAGATGGGAATGCCGTCGCGCACCGGATAAATCCGGCCGCAGTTCGTGCATTGCAGCGAACTTTCATCGGCTGCCAATGTGAGCGGCTTGCGGCACTCAGGCACGGGACAAACCAGAATGTCGAGCAATTGTTTGAGCATCATGGGAGACATTGTAATTGCCAAAATTGCCATGAATGCCAAAATTGCCATAATTTGAGTTGGGTACGACGAGCGTTCCAAGCGCCAGCGCTCCGCTGTCGCATGTTTCCACTGGTCGGCGACAGGCATAGTGTTTCAAGGGGAAGATGCGCTGAAGTGAGGCACAGGTAATTCCCAAAATTGCCATGAATGCCAAAATTGCCATAATTTGAGTTGGCTTCCACGAGCGTTCCCGCGCGGCGTCAATTACGGCAATTCCGGCGATTTTGGCACTTATGGCAATTTTGGCAATCTTTCCCCTAGAATCGTTGACGTGAGCGCAAAACTTCTTGACGGTAACAAGATCGCCTCTGAGATCCGGGCGGAACTCGCGGACGAAGTGCAGAAACTCACTGCCTCCGGTAAGCGCCCAGGGCTGGCTGTGATTCTGGCAGGACACAATCCGGCTTCGGAAATCTATGTCCGCAACAAGGTGAAGGCCTGCGAACAGCTTGGCATCCTGAGCGAAAAACTCACCCCGCCAGATTCGGTCACCACGGCGGAACTGCTGCTCATGGTGGAAGAGTTGAACCGCCGCGATGAGATTGACGGCATTCTGGTACAACTTCCGCTGCCTGCGCAGGTGGATTCCAAGAAGGTGCTGCTGGCAGTCTCGCCCGAAAAAGACGTAGACGGGTTCCATCCGGTCAACGTGGGAAACCTCTCCACGCAAAGGCCAGGGCTTACGCCGTGCACCCCCAGCGGAGTCATTGAAGTGCTGCGCCGCAGCCAGATTCCTATTGAAAGCCAGAACGCCGTGGTGGTGGGCCGCAGTGATATTGTGGGCAAGCCCGCGGCCATGCTGCTGATCAACTCCAATGCCACGGTCACGGTCTGCCACTCCAAGACGCGCAATCTGCCTGAAGTCTGCCGCCAGGCCGACATTCTGGTCGCCGCCATCGGTCGCGCCGGGTTCATCACCAGGGAATTTGTGAAGCCGGGCGCTACCGTTATAGATGTGGGCATTAACAAGATCACCACGCGACCGGAATTTGAGAAATTTTTTGCCGGGGATGCCGCCCGAGAAAAGAGCTTTGCAGAGAAAGGTTCAACCCTGGTCGGCGATGTGGACCCGCACGTGGCCGAGATTGCCGGGGCCATCACTCCAGTGCCGGGCGGCATCGGGCCGCTTACCATTGCCATGCTGATGGTAAATACAGTGAAGGCGTGCCGGCTGCGGCGAGGGCCGAGGTAACAGGTGTTGCGCGTCGGACTCACCGGCGGGATTGCCTGCGGCAAATCTACGGTAGCTAAGATGTTTCGGGAACTGGGAGCGCACGTGGTGCAATCCGATCGCATTGCCCATGATCTTTACCGGCCGGGTGAACCGGTCTACCAGGAGATCGTGAGACGATTCGGGCCGGACATCGTCAAAGCGGATGGGGATATTGACCGTCCCAGGCTGGCTGCGGTAGTTTTCGGGCAGGGCCGGATTGAAGAGTTGAACCGCATTGTCCATCCGGCGGTGATCGAGCGGCAGGGCCAATGGATGCAGGAGACCGCAGCCCGCGATCCGCAGGGTATCGCCATCGCGGAAGCGGCGCTGATTTTTGAAGCCGGCGTGGGCGGGCGTTTTGAGAAAATGATAGTAGTCACCTGCACGCCGGAGCAGAAAGTCCAGCGCTACGCCCAGCGTGAAGGCATCAGCGAAGAATCGGCCCGCGCCGAGGTAGAGCGCCGCTCCCACGCCCAATGGCCGGACGAAGTGAAAGTGAAGCAGGCGGACTACGTAATTGATAATTCCGGGGAACTGGAAAAAACGCGGCAGCAGGTGGAGAGGGTTTGGAAGGAGTTGCGGCAAAAGAGCAATTAGCAAATAGCAATTGGCAATTGGCTTGTGACTCGAAGCTGTTGGCAGTATTGCTGTGGATGCAAAAAACAACATCTTTACCGCTGATTTCGCTGATGACGCTGATTGGGGAAAGATAGCTTTTTGCTCTTGGCTTTTTGCTCTTGGCTTTTGCTTGTGACTCGAAGCTTTTTGGCGGTTTAGCTGTGGATACAAAAGGCAAGCCTTTTACCGCTCATTTCGCTGATTGGAATGCTGAAAGCTTGAAAGCACGAGCCAAAAGCCAAGAGCCAAGAGCTAATAGCCAGAAGCTAGTAGCTAGAAGCTGCCTTTATGAAACTGCTACGTCTTTTATTGCTGATTACCGTTTTCGTTGTGTCGTTGTACTTCTTCACCACGCATGGGGCATTGCGTCCTGCGTGGGTCACGCGTCCGGCGCATGTAGAAGTGACAGAGGCGGCTGCGCCGCCCCAGTATGACAACGAAGAGCAGGAGAATATTTCCGTCTACAAAAAAGCCCTGCCTTCGGTAGTGAACATCACTTCCACTGCCGTGGCCTTCGATTTCTTTTATGGGCAGGTGCCGCAGCAGGGCCAGGGCTCAGGCTTTGTGATTGACACTGAAGGACACATCCTCACCAACTATCATGTGGTGGAACGAGCGCGGCAGGTGGAGGTCACCACCAGTGACAAGAAAAAATATAAAGCGGAAATCGTAGGCACCGATCCTGCGCATGATCTGGCGGTCATCCAGATTCAGTCGCACTCCATTACGCCGGCTACGCTGGGCGATTCCAAGGGCCTGATCGTAGGACAAAAGGTGTTTGCCATCGGCAATCCATTCGGGCTGAGCGGCACGATGACGCGCGGCATTATCAGTTCCATTCGTTCGGTGGCCGGGCAGCGCGGCTATATAGATGAGGCCATTCAGACCGATGCCGCCATCAATCCCGGCAACTCGGGCGGGCCGCTGCTCAACTCGCGCGGCGAGGTAATCGGCATCAACTCCATGATCCTGACCGGAGGCGCTGAACAGAGCGCCGGTATCGGCTTTGCCATTCCTATCAGCACCGCCAGAGCAGTGCTCGACGACCTGATTCACATTGGACACGCCCGCTATCCCTCGCTGGGTGTCCGCACCTTGCCTATCGGCCCGGAACTCGCGGACGAGATGGGGCTGCCCGCCGATTCAGGCCTCCTGATTGTGCAGGTGGTTCCAGGCGGAGCCGGGGAGCACGCCGGCCTGCATGGCGGCACAGAACGCGCTTATCTTGGCAACATGCCCATCATGCTGGGAGGCGATCTCATTGTTGCCATCGACGGAAAGGAAGTACAGGACCAGCAGGACCTTTCGCACGTGATGCAAAGCCATCGCATGGGCGACACCGTGACCGTAACCGTGTACCGGGGCAAGAAGAAAATGGATGTGCGGGTGACGCTGGGTGAGGCGCGGGAAGCGGCGTAGGGGTAGCAATCAGCATTCAGCACTCAGCATTCAGCCCGCGAGCATTTTGGGCTGAAGATGGGCATTTGCTTGGGCATGGTTAGCGAACGTCAAAAGCCTTTGCCGCGAATTGCGCGAATCTTCGCGAATTGGAAGCTCGCTTGATGAAGATCTTTTGAGGTCAACGAATCTCGCAAACTTCGCGAATGGAATCTGAATGGTGAAGATTTCCTGAAGTCAACGAAAGTCTCTGGTAGAGACGTAGCATGCTACGTCTTTGCGTGCGCAACCCACAAAGTTAAGGGCAAACATAGCCGTGAGGGCGAAGGTGTGCAGGGGCTAAAGCCCAATGTTTATGCGCCTTTACGGCACGAGTAAACTCGTGCCCTGATACAAATCGAAAATTCCCTCGGGGGCTGAAGCCCAATTTCTTTGAATGCAACACGGCACGGCTTGAAGCCGTGCCCTTTCAAACAAAAGAATTTTCGGTAAGCATGAAACTTATGCCCTGATTACAAATCGAAAATTCCCTCGGGGGCTGAAGCCCAATTTGTTTCAATGCAACACGGCACGGCTTGAAGCCGTGCCCTTTCAAACAAAAGAATTTTCGGTAAGCATGAAACTCGTGCCCTGTTACAAATCGAAAATTTCCTCGGGGGCTGAAGCCCAATTTTTCAATGCAACACGGCACGGCCTGAAGCCGTGCCCTTTCAAACAAAAGAATTTTTGGTAAGCATGAAACTCATGCCCTGATACAAATCGAAAATTCCCTCGGGGCTGAAGCCCAATTTGTTTCAATGCAACACGGCACGGCTTGAAGCCGTGCCCTTTCAAACAAAAGAATTTTCGGTAAGTTGGAACTCGTGCCCTAATACAAATCTTTCGCAACTACGGGGTTCTAACACACCCATGAAGCTAGCGGCCAGCAGCTAGAGCGCTTCCAGAATAGGTGGTAGCCCGTTGCGTGATTTACACCAGGGCTAAAGCCCAGACTTTGTTCAACTTTACGCGGCCCTGAAAGGGCCGCTCTTCCACCAACACCGGGACACAGCAACTATAGAATGGCTCTATAAGCCAGCCGCTGGCTCCTTATCCCTGTGCCGCCTGCTTTTCTGCGATGTCTCCGATTACCGGCAGCTTGAACATTTCGTTGTTGTAGGCTTTGAAGACCAGGAAGATCCAGCAGATGAACACCGCCAGCCGGAAGATCCAATAGATGCCCAGCATGAGTGAAAACATGCCGCCCAGGAACAGCGTGCCCGACATAAGAATGCCGAGGATAATGGAAATAATAATCACCGCGACAGTGAAAAAGATCGCCTGAAAAGCGTGAAAACGCACGAAACGGTCGCGCTTGTAAGGGTCAATAATCAGGAACACAATCCCGACAATCACGATGTAAGACAATGCTCCGGCCACGTTGCTGGTCATGGGAGCAGCGGTGGGAGTTGTTGTTGCCACCGGCGCGGATGCCGGCGTCCCCGTTGCGACAGGCATGGTAGCGCTTGTAGTTGCAGCGGCAGTGCCGCATCCTGAACAAAAACTAGATCCATCAGCTAACTGAGCCCCACAGTTTCTGCAAAAAGCCATTTGCTTCTCCTGTTCCACCAAACCCGGCGGAAATTTGTGCCTAACAGATTAGTCTTATTTGGGCCGAAGGGGAAGGGAGTTTAGGAAGAATCGGGTGATCGCCGTGATCAGGTGATCTCGTGATCTGTACTGATGCGGAGGCCGCAGGCTAAAGGCTTACAGGCTGGATGCTGCTGGCTGAGTGCATAGGTCCTTCGGTGCTGCGCACCTAAGGATGACATGACGCAGGCCGGATGATAGGCCCCCCAGGCATGGTACGTACTTTCATCATGGCTCACGCACAGCAGCAGCGGAGCAGTTCCTTCGCCTGCCGGCTCAGGATGTCACAGGAAAAAGGTTTTTTCGGCACGAGTAAACTCATGCCCTGGTAGAAGTCTTCAGTATGGAACGTGCTTCAACCTACGCGGCGGGTTGGAACGGTTGCGCCATTGCTTACTTGGGCGGGTGAATCGATCGGTTTTGAGAAGGGAGTATTCCGTAATGACTGGGCGCGTTTGATTTGCTCCTGCAATCTCTCGGAATTGGAAATCAGCACTTTCGCGCGCTCAGCCAGCAGTTCACTTTTTTTATGGAATTCCATGCATCTGCGGCTGAAAGCCTTAGGCACCCTGAGCGTGGTGGTGTTCTCCGCCGGCGTGTTCCGCAACCATGCATCTATTTCCGACGTAAAAGCCATGACTGCGCTACGCTCCTTGCCGCGAGGCCGGTGTATGGGAAAGCCAAGGTCCTGCTCCCATCTCTGCACAGTCCTGACACCGCGTCCCACGTATTTCGAAATATCCTTCCAGGAGTGAAGCACATCTGAATTGGTCATATAGCTATTTAGATGCACCAGTTTTAGACTGGTATTCTCGTTATTTATTTATAGCGATTGTGCGCCAATAAGTGATATTCACAACAACTTCTAGTTTATTTTTTAAAATAAAAGC
Source organism: Terriglobia bacterium (assembly GCA_963823745.1). Lineage (GTDB taxonomy): Bacteria > Acidobacteriota > Terriglobia > Terriglobales > Acidobacteriaceae > Angelobacter. The sequence goes on along the minus strand of CAWGMN010000014.1, from coordinate 12,219 downwards.
CGAAGACCTTAGTTTGGGTTCCGGTGCATTACCGCACCGCATTCACCTGCGACAACTCCAGTTTTATCGCAACCAGATACTTTCTAGGAATGCACTGACCGGAACCTTAGTTGCCTGATGGGTCGCGCGAAGGACGGAACTATAGTTGGGCCCACTTCAGCAGGACCGCGCTAAACACGAGACCGCCAAGGCAGCGTTATCTTTTTTGTAGTAGTTTCTTCGAGCCGTTCTGTCTCAGGCTTTTGGTTTTCTTTTCCAGCGCAGCAGACTCACCGTTCATCTGCACCGGGGTAAACATGATGAGCACGCCGTCCGGTTCCTGGCCGCCAGGCCCGCTGCGCGCTAAAGCCGTGAATTGAAGATGGAATTTATGCCCGGTCTGCCGCTATGTATCGCCTGATCGCGCAAGGTGGCGGCCTTGCGCGTCTTCAAGACTGCCTTACAGCGGCGCAGCAGCGTCTTTCTCAGTTCGTCATCCAATGGCAACTGGCTCAGACTTACGCCCACGACCGAGGTTGACCCTATGCCAAAGAGCTTCTGGGCAGCCTTATTCCAGAGTTGGATTTTGTCATTTTGGTCCAGCAGCATAATGGGCCAAGGCATGCTTTGCAGAGTATCGGCATAGCGATGTGTAAGGCTGTGCAGTTCACGGGTACGGGATTCCAACTCTTCATTCATGTTTTCCAGTTCTTCATTGAGAGACTGGAGCTCTTCATTGGTAGTTTCTAATTCTTCATTGGTAGATTGCAGCTCTTCGTTGGTAGTTTCCAATTCTTCATTGGTAGATTGGAGTTCTTCGTTGGTAGTTTCGAGCTCTTCGTTCGACGACTGAAGTTCTTCGCTGGTAGATTCCAGTTGTTCCACGGTGGTTTGCAGCTTAGCGCGATCGGTTACATTCTCGCAGTAAACAAGCGTACCGACCCGTTCAGAGCTTTTCATGAGCATAGGCTTGAGCGTAATCGAAAGGGTGCGCTCTTCGGCAGCATTGCTGAAGTGGCAGCGGAAGGTAATGTTTTCAGAGGAGCCGCGGCTAGCCAGCAGCTTTTCCATTAACTCCGGGCATCGCGACGCCAATTCAGTTTCGAGAATGGGGCGGCCGGCGAACTGGCTGCGGGAAAGTCCCCAGATTGCGAGCGCGGCGTCATTGGCCTGCACAATGACATCGGTTTCATTGAGAACCAGAATGCCGGAACGCACGGTTTCGAGAATGAGCCGCTGTTGGAGTTGAAGCCGGCGGAGTTCCTGCTCGGCTGTGGATATATCACGGGATAGAGTGCTGTCCACGAGTTTCTCTCGATTCTTCGCTCTGCTGAAAGAAGCAAGCCGCTGAAACATTCGCCACCGGGAATTCAGCGATTTGAAGAGGACGGATTCGTTCAGCTTCGATTCTGCCTTGCCCAACCACAGGACGCCGCTCGGTTCCAGCGCGTAGTGGAGACGGGAAAGAATCTGCTGTTGTGCCTCAGCATCGAAATAAATCAGAACATTGCGGCAGATCACCAGATGACAGTGGGAAATAGGAGCATCAGCGAGCAAGTTGCTGCGCCCGAAAATGACATTTCGCCGCAGCTCACGGTTGATCCGCAGCATGGAACCATCCTGAAAGTACTTTTCGAGCCATTCAGGCCGGACCCGCCGCAGGGACTCCAGGGAATACTCACCACGCCGGGCCACACCCAGCGCGTTCTCGTCTACATCAGTCCCATATATTTTAACATCGTAGTCGGACAGTGTACCCCCGAATCGTTCGGAGAGCAGAATTGCAAGCGAATAAGGTTCTTCGCCGCTGGAACACCCTGCGCACCACGCGCGAAAGGAGTCGCCAGGCTTTAATGGCTGCAAAAGCAGGGGGAGAACATCTGTATACAGCACCTCCCAAGCCTGGGGATCGCGAAAAAATTCAGTGACATTGATGAGGACAGTATTCAGCAACTCGTCCATCTCATGGGCATCGCGCTGAAATTTGTCGACATATTCGCCGAAAGTCTCAATTCCAACCTGCGCCATGCGCTTGCGTACGCGGCGTTCGAGAGTGGAATGCTTGTAGCCGCGTAAATCGAGGGCGCGGCTCTCGGCAAGCTGATGGATCAGAGTTTGCAGGTTTACTTCAGGCATGGAGAGACATGCGCAGCCTAAACCGCTGCACGCGCCTGAACACAGATGTATAACAAAGTGGTTTCAAGGTCAACCGGCCCGCGTTTCTATATCTTCAGGATTGTCGAGCACATAATTTCCGCGGCTTGCCGCCGAGTTCAGCAAGTCGCGCAGCACTGATGCATTGCTGTCGCTCACCTCAGCCTTCTTGATGAATCTTTCGGCTGCCAGCAAGTGGCCTTTGGCGGCCGCGCGCTCACCCATGCGCCGCGCCAGATCGCTGTTTTCCTGCAATGATTTCAGGGCCGCCCACATGGCCCGTTCCAGCAAGTCATTCTGGTCGGCAAAGAGCGATTCCGCAGTGTAGCTATGACCTACCCGGCATTGGAAAATGGATGGGTCCGCCGCTCTTTCCCATAAAGTGCCGTGGCATTCAGGGCAAGTATAAGGAGAAAGATCTTTCTTCTTTCCGAAAGGGTTGTGGGTGGAAGGGTTTTCGGGGTCCATGGGCTTGATCTCTTGAATACTGGAATTGGCTTTAGTCATGCGCAGGATCAGGCCGGGTATTTCGGCGAGGGCCACGCAATGGTCTACCTCGACGTTTTCAAGAGCATTGCGCGGCATATCGGGAACAAAGGCATCTTCCGGGTCCTGCACCAGAGTGAGGCCGCCATGGCGCTTGATCGCGGCCAGTCCGGCAGTTCCGTCATCAAGATACCCGGTGAGCACGATGCCCATGACGCGCGGCCCGTAGACGCGGGCGGCCGACATGAACAGAGGATCAATGGCAGGCCGGTGCCGGTTATGGTTTGGCCCGGTGATCAAGTGAATGTGGCCATTTTCAACAAGCATGTGCCGCGCGGGCGGGGCCACATAAATGTGCTGGCGTTGTATGGCTTCGCCGTCACCAGGGTTGGTGGCCGACAGCGGACCGGCCCGGCTCAGAAGAGCGGCCAGCATGCCGGAGCCATCCTGCGGCGTATGCAGCACTATGAAAATCGAGGCATCCAGGGTGCGCGGCAGAACAGAGACAATACCGCGAAGCGCTTCGACCCCGCCTGCCGAGGCCCCTATGGTAATGATGTCGTGTTTTTGCATCGGTCCCAATTTTTACGCTTCCCAACGGCGGCCCTTCCTGCGAGGCCCCACTCATTTTTTTGCGGCAGAAACCGGGGAATCCGCCTGAAGCACTTTTCTCTTTTCCGGGTACAGTTCGCGCTGGCTTTGCACGATGTTCCTGCGGGTACGCTCCAGCCGTTCACGGGTACGCTCCACCTCTACCTGCAACCATGCGAACTGCTGCTGTAACCGAAGCGTGTGTTGCAGAGTGGCGTCGGCCTCAGCAATGATTTCGGCGCTGGTGCGCGGACGGGCCTTTTCACGTTTCTTCAGGTTGGATGCAGGGCCAGGAAGCGCAGGACGCGTAATTCTTTTTTTAGACCCGGCCATGAGGGACACCCCAATCGCCTGCCGGCGACTTAGAAAACAATTCTACAACGGCGTTCCCACATAAACCGCAATCTTAAGCGGAACGGGCGACCCTGCCACTCGGGCCAACGGAGAATGCATTGCCAATGGCGGCAATCAAATCTGCGGCAGCGCCATTTGCGGTCTGCGTGCCGTAGTCGTACTGCGCGCCGACGCTGTCGGCCACAATGATAACCGGCGTAGATGGGCTATAGCTTTTGACAATGCCGGCCAGTTTACGCCGCTCCTGGTCGGGCAGCGAATTGCATAGGATCACGGCATCGAAATCGCCGCTGAAGAGGCGGTTAATCACGTCGGAAGCGGTGGTGACGGTGACAACTTCGTAACCGGCGGAAGTGAGGGACAAGCTGCGTTTTTTAGCTAATTGAGCGTCACGTCCAGCAGAAAGAATAACGAATGGCATTGGGAGTCCTGTTTATAGGGTACTCAAGGGTGAAAACGGTTGAAAGCGTCAAGATATGCCGGGAAAGAAGCTGCTAGTTACTAGCTTTTGGCTTTTGGCTCTTGGCTTTTGGCTTTTGGCTTGTGATAGGAAGCTTTTTGCAGTTTTGCCTTCGCACACAAAAATCTTTACCGCTGATTGAAGCAATGGGCAATTGGCAAATAGCAATTGGCTGGCTTGGAAGCCTTGCAGCATTGCCTTCACAGGCTAGACCTTTACGTTTGATGAAGGAGATCCATGAATCCCGCTCGGACTGAGTGAGCGGATTGCCTTCGCAGCCAAGACCTTTACCTGTGATGGGAGGCAAATATACCAACAATTCTTAAGCATTTGCCGATTGCTATTTCTGAATCAGCGTTCATCAGCGAAATCAGCGGTAAAGGTTTTCGTCTGACATAACTACACCGCAAAAAGCTTCCAGACAAGAGCTAAGAGCCAAAAGCTAATTGCCATTTGCTAATTGCTATTTGCACTGTGTATCGATTCAACCTGGAAGCTAGCGGCTAGTAGCTCAATAAAGAAAGGCAGCACCCAACCGGCTCCTGCCGTGAGCTTGCGCTCAAAGTCAGTTGGGTTCTGCCCTCTTGATCATTAGAACAGACAAACAGGCGTTCCGATGCCAATTGGATAACGTCAAGATGCGCCGTTTACAACTGGCGCGCGCTAATCACAACACAATGGCGCAACGGCGTGTCTTGACGCTTCTGAACACGTCGAATTGGGTGCATGATAGTGAAGTGTTTTGAGCGAAGAATCGCTGCATGAATGAGTAACGTCTTCATGCAGCAGATATCGCCTCTCCTCCCTACTTCATGCCCCATTTTCCTGTGCGGGGAATGGGGCTTTTTTAGTTTAGATTTTGTCCCGGCCCCCCTGGCATGATGCGCGGCGGATTCTCCCCCCGATTCGCCGCGCATTTGACTCTGTCTCCAGCCGTAGGCTAGCCTTTCTATTGCTATCGCTTCACTGCAAACCGCTTGTTGTGCGCTCCGCGAGTCTGCACGCCTCAACTGCCATGAGAGTCCTTCGTAAAGTATTGACCATTCGTTCCTTTGTCCTGTTGCAGCTATGCCTGTTGCAGCTTGCCTGGGCAGGCGGACTGCGTCCGGTACACGCTCAGCATGGCATGGTGGTGAGCGTGCACGAAGCAGCTTCGAGCGTTGGCGCCCATATCCTGCGCCGGGGCGGCAACGCAGTAGACGCGGCGGTGGCGACGGGGTTCGCGCTGGCGGTGGTGCATCCGGCGGCCGGAAACATTGGCGGCGGGGGCTTCATGCTGGTGCGCATGGCCAATGGCGATGTCCATTTTCTTGACTACCGCGAGAAGGCCCCCAGGGCCGCGACGCGCGACATGTATCTGGATTCCAAGGGAAACGTAATCCCCAACGCCAGCCTGGTCGGATACAAAGCGATCGGCGTACCCGGATCAGTGGCAGGCATGGTGTACGCGCAAAAGCACTGGGGCAAGCTTCCGCTCAGCGTGGTGATGGGGCCGGCCATTGCCCTGGCGCGCAACGGAGTGCGGCTCACTTATGAAGAGGCCCAGGGCATGCAGCATGACCAGTATCTGGGCGAGTTCAAGGAATCGAAGCACATCTTTCAACGTGACGGACAGTTTTACCAGCAGGGCGATCTTTTCCGGCAGCCGGAACTGGCCACCACGCTGCAACGCATCGCGGCCAATCCGCAGGATTTTTATAAAGGCGCGATGGCCCGCGAATTGGCGGCCGAAATGCAGCGCAACGGCGGCCTGATCACCGCACAGGACATGGCCGAGTATGAAGTCAAAGAGCGCACACCCATACGCGGCAGTTATCGCGGATACGAGATCATCAGCGCTCCGCCTCCCAGTTCCGGCGGCATTACCTTGCTGGAGTCGCTGAATATTCTGGAAGGCTACGATCTGGGCCGCATGGGAAACCGTTCCGCAGATGCGATGCACCTTACGGTCGAAGCCTTTCGCCGGGCGTTTTATGACCGGGCGGAATTTCTGGGCGACCCTGATTTCAGCCAGCTTCCGGTAGCCCAGTTGATTGACAAAAAGTATGCCGACGCCTGGCGCTCATCGCTGGACATGATGCGCAGCAGCGTAAGCAAAGAGCTGCGCCGGCCTTCCGGCTTTGGGCAGCTTGACCGCCAGGCCAGCCTGCACACGCCCTACATAGGCCGCGAACCCGAGAACACCACTCATTATTCTGTGGTGGATGCGCAAGGGAACGCAGTGGCCGTAACCACTACGTTGAACGATGGTTTCGGCTCGCGCGTTACCGCCGGCAAGCTGGGCTTTCTGCTGAATGATGAGATGGACGATTTCACTTCCAAGGCCGGGGTTCCCAACGGCTACGGCCTGATTCAAGGCGAGGCCAATGCGATTGCCCCGGGCAAGCGTCCGCTCAGCGCCATGGCGCCCACCATGGTGCTCAAAGATGGCAAACTGCTGCTGGTGCTGGGTTCGCCCGGCGGACCGCGCATTATTACCACGGTGGCGAATATTCTGATGGGCGTAATTGATTACGGGCTCGACATTCAGCAGGCGGTGAACGCTCCGCGATTCCATCACCAGTGGGAGCCCGATGAGATTGACATTGAGAAAGTCGGCATCTCACCCGATACAGTCAGGCTGCTGCGAAGCGCGGGGACACAAAGTGAAATACGATAGTTACTGGAGTGACGGCGAGTGCATCGCCGTAGATCCGAAAACCGGAGAGCGGCTCGGCGCTCCCGATGGCCGCAACGGCGGAAAGGCCATAGGCTACTGATGCTGCGTGCCATATCCAGTTATGTCAATATCAAGCAGCGGCTGCATCCTGGTTTGCTGGATGCGATGGCGCGCGGCGGCGCCCAGGCCATTGAAGTCTTTGGCGCGCGCGGGCATTTTGATTATCACGATCGCGGGCATGTCAAGGAACTGAGCAACTGGTTTAAATCCAGCGGCGTGGAATTCCACTCCATGCACTCGCCTATCTTCACGACCAATGATTTTGCCCGGGCCATAGACCCTCCGCTGAATATTGTGGACAGCGAAAAGCGCCGCCGGATCGAAGCCATGGACGAGATCAAGCGCGCCCTGGAAGTGGCCGAGATTCTGCCCTTCCGCTTTCTGGTGCAGCACATCGGCAAGCCCGATGAATATTTCGATCCGCGCAAGTTCGAAGATGCGTTGAGTTCCATTGAACACCTGCGGGCGTTTGCGCGTCCGCTGGGCGTGAACCTGCTGCTGGAAAATATTCCCAACGAGCTTTCCACGCCGGAAAGAATTATGGAGATCATCAAGGCCCTGCACTATGACGATCTGGGCGTCTGCTTCGATACCGGACACGCGCACATGATGAGTTCGGTGCATCAGGCATTTTCGGTGCTGGAATCGCGCATCCGCTCGACCCATGTACACGATAACCAGCGCGACAAGGATTCGCACCTCTGGCCCGGTGAAGGCAATATTGACTGGAGCCAGACGATGGAATCTTTAAAAGCCGCTCCACAGGTGCCGGCGCTGCTGCTGGAAGTAGAAGGCGGCGAAGGCGTGGATGTGCCGGGGAAGATGGTTGCGGCGTACAAGATGTTGGAAGAGGCGGAAGGGTAGTTGGTATTTGGTACTTAGTATTTGAGCTTTTGGCTCTTAGCTAGTTGGATTCTGTGTGATTAGAGCAAATCGGTGATCATTGACAGGGACGGATCTTCGAAGCGTCTGACAGCGCTAGAGAAAGAGCCCGGCAGGGCGAAGCAATCTAGCCCACCACGGGAGTGGTGGGAAACGGTTGAATCAAACCCGAGCCCCTTCAGGGCGGCAGCAGGTTTTTTCATCGTTCGGAAATATTGTCAAGGCTGGAGCAATCGGTATTAACGAGATCGCTCCGAACCCCCAACGGGGGTGAATTATGTAGCCCAGCGCGTGAGCGCTCGGTAAGCCTTAGCCCAGACCGGAAGGTCTGGGTAACATGCACCACGAGGTCAGAATGGAAACAACGACTACACCGGCGCCGGTAAGCACCATCGCCACAATCGGCCAGCATGACGGCCAGACCGTCACCGTACGCGGATGGCTTTACAACCTGCGCGAAAGCGGCAAGCTGCTCTTCCCGATTTTCCGCGATGGCACGGGCGTGATTCAGGGCGTGATCGCCAAGAACCAGGTAGCGCCGGAAGTCTTTGACCGCGTGAAAGGGCTGACTCAGGAATCGAGCGTGATCGTCGACCGGAAAGGTGCGGGCCGACAAGCGCGCTCCGGGCGGCTATGAGATCGATGTGAATGATGTCGCAGATAGTGCAGAGCGTGTCCTGGTGATGATCCGTTTCCAATTTCCCTGAAAGAACACGGCGTTGATTTCCTGATGGAGCACCGCCACCTGTGGATGCGCACGCCGCGCCAGGCCGCCATCCTGCGCATTCGGGCGGAGATCATCAAAGCGGCGCGAAATTTCTTTGATGAGCGCGGATTCATCCTGACCGATCCGCCCATCCTGACTCCCGCGGCTTGCGAAGGCACCACCACGCTGTTTCCGGTCGACTACTTCGACGAAGCAGGCTTTTCTTACCCAGTCAGGCCAGCTCTACATTGAAGCCACCGCCATGGCGCTGGGCAAGGTGTATTCCTTCGGGCCCACTTTCCGCGCGGAAAAATCGAAGACCCGCCGCCATCTGACCGAGTTCTGGATGGTGGAGCCAGAAGTCGCTTACGCCAAGCTCGGACGACATTATGGAGCTGGCGGAGAACTTCATCAGCCACATTGTGCAGAGCGTGCTGGCACAGCCGCCGCGACGACTTGGAAACTATCTGGACGCGACGTAGCCAAGCTGGAAAATATCAAGGCCCCGTTTCCCGCGTATCACCTATGACGATGCAGTGAAGATGCTGCAGGAAGGCCACGCGCAAGGGCAAGGTCGAGAACAAATTCGAGTATGGCGGCGATTTTGGTTCGCCCGATGAAACTTACATCTCGTCGCAATTCGACCGTCCGGTCATGGTGCATCGTTACCCGGCCAAGGTGAAGGCGTTCTATATGGAGCCCGATCCGCAGCGCCCGATCTGGCTTTGTGCGTGGATGTGCTTGCGCCGGAAGGCTACGGCGAGATCATCGGCGGCTCGCAACGCATCGGCTGATTACGAACTTGCTGTTGAAGCGCATTCATGAGCACAACCTGCCGGAAGAAGCTTTTAAGTGGTATCTGGATCTGCGCAAATATGGAGGCGTGCCGCACGCGGCTTTGGCATGGGCATTGAACGGGCGGTGGCCTGGATCTGCGGCCTCGAGCATGTGCGCGAAACAATTCCCTTTGCCCGCACCCTGTACCCGTATGTATCCGTAATGATTCGAGAACAATATGAGTCCGGAAACGACCATCGAACAGCAGCTACCGAACAAGTCTGATTCAGCCTTCCAGCCGGTCGTGGCTGAAAACATTGTGCCCAAGCAAATCAGGATCCTGGGCGTGCCTCTTGATCTGGGGCAGTCGCGCCGGGGCGTGGACATGGGGCCTTCCGCCGTGCGCGTCGCCGGCCTTGAAGCGCGTCTCGAAGCGCTGGGCCATGTGGTCGAAGATGGCGGCAATGTTGCTGTAGCCATTGCCGAACAGAAGAAAGAAGGCGACCGCCACGCCAAATACCTGAAAGAAATTACCGCCACCTGCACCAAGCATGCCGATTTGGTCTTGAAGACCCTGGAAGCCGGGAACTTTCCGCTGGTTCTAGGCGGCGATCATTCGGTGGCTGCGGGAACCATGTCGGGCGTGGCCGAGTTCTATCGGCGGCAGCACCAGAAAGTCGGCCTGATCTGGATTGACGCCCACTCCGACATCAATACCCCGGAGACCTCGCCCAGCGGAAACGTGCATGGCATGCCGCTGGCGGCAATTATGGGCCTTGGGCCCAGCCGAACTGAGCAATATCTTCGATTTTTCTCCCAAGGTGCATCCGGAAAACTGCGTGCTGGTCGGGGTGCGCGATATTGATGCGCGCGAGCGGGAGAACATCCGCAAGACCGGCATTGAGGTTTTCACCATGCGCGATATTGACGAGCGCGGCATGCGCGCCGTAATCGAAGAAGCTTTGCGCGCCGCCGGAAGAGGCACCGCCGGTTACCACGTATCGCTCGACATGGACTGGATTGATCCCGAAGATGCGCCCGGAGTCGGCACGCCGGTGCGCGGCGGCGCCAGCTATCGCGAAGGCCATCTGGCCATGGAGATCATCGCCGACCACGGCCGCATGATCAGCTTTGAGATTGTCGAAGTAAATCCGGTGATTGACGAGCACAACCGCACGGCGGATCTGGCCGTAGAGTTGGCGCTGTCAGCATTTGGCAAAAAAATTCTGTGAAAGGCAATACACCTTTGAAACACAGAGGAAGGGAGTAAGCAGAGGATTGGGTAATTTTGTAAATTGGTAATGGGTAATTTGTATCCGTACCGGTTCCATAATGTTGTATTCGCAGTCTTTCAAGTGCGCTGCTATCGAAGTTCGAAGATCCGCGGGATATGGCAATTCTGGAATGGCAATACAATAAGTTCTTTTTCACCGCATTCTCATTCTCCTCTGCTTCCTCTGTTCCTCTGCGTTTCAAAGGTGTTCAGGTTCTGATGAAGAAGTTAAAGGTTGGCGTTCTGTTTGGTGGTCGCAGCGGCGAACATGAGATTTCGCTGCTCTCCGCAGCCTCGGTTTTGAAAGCCATTGATCCCCAAGAAATATGAAGTCGTGCCCATCGGCATCACCAAAGAAGGCCGCTGGGTGACTTCCGGCCATGCGGAAAAGCTGCTGCGCGGCGAGGCCGTCCATGAAGACCACGGACGCCATCTGCGGGCCGGCGATCCGCAGGCTACCGCTTCCGCCGCGGTGCTGGCCAAAGGCGATGCGGTGATTGTGCCTCCGATGCCGCAGTCCGATTCGCTGGTGCCGTTTGAGAGCGCGGCGCGGGCCGCGGATCACGGCATCAACGTAGACGTGATCTTCCCCGTGCTGCACGGCACCTTCGGCGAAGATGGAACCATTCAGGGCTTGCTGGAACTGGCCGACATTCCTTATGTCGGCGCGGGCGTGCTGGGCTCGGCTGCGGGCATGGACAAAGACATTATGAAGCGGCTGTTCGCCGCTGCCGGTCTGGCCATTGTGAAGCACGTAACCATCTTGCGCGCGCAATGGGAAAAAGAGCCGAAGAAAGTCATCAAAGAAGTGGAGAGCAAGCTTCAGCTATCCGGTGTTTGTGAAGCCTGCAAACCTGGGCTCGTCAGTCGGGATATCGAAGGCGCGCGAACGCAAAGAACTCGGCCCCGCCATCGAAGAGGCAGCCAGCTACGATCGCAAGATTGTGATCGAGCAGGGCGTGGGCGGCAAGAAGCACAAGGCCCGTGAACTGGAATGCTCGGTGCTGGGCAATGACGATCCTGAAGCTTCGATTGCCGGAGAGATTGTTCCGGCGGCAGAGTTTTACGATTATCAGGCCAAGTATCTCGATGAAGGCTCGCAGCTCATCATTCCAGCGAAGCTCCCGAAAAAGCAGATGAAACAATTGCAGGAGATGGCCGTGAAGGCGTTCCAGGCGGTGGACTGCTCCGGGCTGGCGCGGGTGGATTTCCTGATGGACCCAAAGAGCGGACGCATTTATCTCAACGAGATCAATACCATGCCCGGCTTTACCTCGATCAGCATGTATCCGAAACTATGGGCGGCTTCAGGGATTCCGTACCCTGAATTAATTGATCGCCTTCTGCAACTCGCGCTCGAGCGCCACGCCGAAAAGAAGAGGAACCGCTACAGCAAGAACTAAGGTGAGCATTCACTTTCGAAAAGCGAATAGCTGCGCTTAAGCGCTAGAGGCGCGAAACCAGGGATCAGAGATTCGCTACTCCGCTCTATAGCTCGCCTTCATGCCAATCAACGCCAGCAGCAGAGCCAGGGTTACAGCATTGGCAACGATGATACGGCGCCTGCCGCAACAGGAGGCCGTAGCACAGCCACAATGTAACGCCTGCCGCAAAGGCCAGCAGCATCCCCAGGAAAGATCGGTGCAGCGGCGGGTATGCCATGCTTTGAGCACCTGAGGAACGAAGGACAAGGTCGTCAATGTTCCTGCCATGAATCCGAGAACCGTAACAAAGTGCATGTGCAGGAATTGTATCGTTTTAGCATAGGTGTGCAGTCAGCTATCGCAGGTTGATTGATGATCCTGCTCCATCATTCTGCTTTCTTCTGTCCTCTGCTT
>CAWGMN010000013.1:0-180705 GCA_963823745.1 Terriglobia bacterium | reverse complement strand
CCATTGCCGCGAGACTTTAAGCCCATGAATAACGCCACTACACCACGCCTCATCGTTGAAACCAACGGCCCTGTCGCGCGAATCACGCTCCATCGTCCGCCCGTCAATGTGATTGATTTTCAGATGATGGATGAGCTTCTGGAAGCTCTGCAACGGTTCGAGCAGAGCAGTGAAATTTCTGTGGTGATCTTCGATGGCAGCGGGCGTGGTTTTTCCGCCGGGGTAGATGTATCCATTCATACCCCTGACAAGGTCCCGGCCATGCTGCAAAAGTTCCACAGCCTGATCCTCGCGTTGGTGAAGTGCCGCAAAATCACCATTGCGGAGGTGTACGGTGTCTGCCTGGGGGGCGGGGCCGAACTGGCCATGGCGTGTGACATGGTTTTCACCTCCGAGACGGCAAAATGGGGTTTCCCCGAAATTTCCCTGGGATGCTATCCGCCTGTGGCCTGCGCCGCTCTGGGTGCGCTGGTCGGCCAGAAACGCGCTGCCGACCTGATCTTTACCGGACGGACCTTCACCGGCGCTGAAGCGGCCGCCTGGGGACTGGCCAATGAAGCTTTGTCCGAGGACGAAGTAGAAAACGCATCCCGCAGAACACTTGAACATCTGTTAAGCCATAGCTCTGCGGCTTTGGCCGTTGCCAAGAAAGCGTTCTACGCCTGGGACTCCATTCATCTGGACAAAGGTATAGCGAGGGCAGAGAAGATTTATCTCGAAGAGTTGATGAAGACTGAAGATGTGAAAGAGGGAATTAACGCCTGGCTGGAGAAGCGCAAGCCGGAGTGGAAGGGAAGATAAAGAATTAAAAGCTGCAATTTCCATTGCCGCAACGGATCTTAAACCATTCGAATTTCATTCCGTATCTGGCGATGCCGCCCCTTACCTTCATAAAATTCTGCTGGATGCGGGCCGATAGAAAGCTGTTTTGCTTTTTGCGCCGCAGATCATCCCGTTCCGATAATAATTCAGCGCGCCGCAACTGGCGGTACTGCTCCAGATCGCCGGGATTGGTGTAGCTGTCATCATAGGAATACAGCCCGGATTCACGGTCTTTCTGTCGCTCTTCAATTCTCTTATTTTCTTCGATCGCTTTTTGAAGCATCACATCATGCTTGTCATACCAGCCATGGATTGCTGTCTCGGTCTCCTGTGGAGTGTGACGGGCGCGGTAATCGTCAATGGCTTTTAGAATTTCATCGCTGTTATCGAGACCATCAGAGGAAATATCGGGTAGTACAGGCGCTGCGACTTCTTTCGATTCCTCAGTAATGGTAATTGTGGCTTGCGGTTTTTTATTTTTGTTCTCGCGGGCAATATCAGCCAATGACTTCTGTTGCTGTGGCGGAGCAATGGCCACCGTCTGAGCTGAATATGCACACAGCGGCAGCAGCAGCGCGAAAATTGCTGGTAAAAGCTTTTGCATCATGGAAGTGGGTTATTGTAGGACAACTTTGAATATTTCGAATAAACAAAAGTAACCAGGGCTTCGAAACGAGATGCGAGTTGTTCACCCGTTATGTAGGACATGCTGGCTGAATACAGAAATAAAACGCTTTATATAATTAGATCTTACGTGCTGTTGAGGACGGAAAAGTTAGAAGAGGAGTTACTCCGAGCTGAAACAAGGTCTATCCGCTGGGCAGGAAACCATGCTCGAAGGGGCAGCAAAGCACAAGTTAAGGGAGCACAGAAGATGTGTTAGAACTTTGTATGTCTTGACGAGACATGTAACAGGGCATGACTTCTAGTCATGCCGAAAAAGCGTTGTAAATACTGGGCTTTCAGCCCCTGCACACTCTTAGTTGTATGGTGCTGCGGCCCGCGAAATTGAGTTCTCACACATCGGTTAGGGTTCCCTCGCCGGCGCTCGGGATAGAAGAAAAAATATGTCCAAAGTTCTCACCATGCAGCAAGCCATCGCCGACTTTGTACCGGATGGCTCCAGTGTCGCTCTGGGCCTGCAACTGGAGCAGATGATTCCTTTTGCCGCCGGACATGAGATCATCCGGCAGAAGAAGCGCGACCTGCGATTGATCGGGCCTATCTCCGATATTCTCTTTGATCAGCTTATCGGCGCTGGATGCGTGAAAGATGTTGTCGCCGCCTGGGTGGGCAACGTGATGATGGGCTCGGCTTATAATTTTCGGCGCGCCACCGAACACGAAAATCCCGGCGCTCCCCAGGGTTCGGGGGAAAAGCTCACCGTCTTTAATATGACCAACTTTTCCATGGCGCTGGCCTTGCAGGCCGGAGCCATGGGCGTACCCTTCCTGCCTACGCGCACTACCATGGGCAGCGACGTGCCCAAAGGGAACCACTTCTTCTACCAGATCATCTCCCCATTCGAGCCAAAAGAAACTCTGATGGCGGTGCGAGCCATTCAGCCGGATGTGACCATTGTTCATGTGCAACGCGCTGACAAATACGGCAACGCGCACTGCTGGGGCAACTTTGGCGTGATGATCGAAGGCGTGCGGGCGGCGAAAAAAGTGATTGTGTGTGCGGAAGAGATTGTGCCCGAAGAGATGATCGCCAGCGACCCCAACCGCACTGTGATTCCCGGCTTTCTGGTTTCGGCAGTGGTGTACTGTCCCTACGGGGCGCATCCATCGCCGGTGCAGGGATATTATAAGCGCGACGATGATTTCTTTCAGCAGTACCATGCCGAAACCAAGACCCAGGACGATTTCAACCTCTGGGCGCAACGCTGGATTAGCGGAGTAGCGGATTGCGAAGCCTATGCCAAACTGCTGGGCGCAGAGCGGCTGCGCGAACTCGGCGTTAAGAACCACGCTTACGCTGCGGTGACAGATTTTGGATACTGACGCGAACACCTTTGAAACACAGAGGAAAGGAGTAAGCGGAGGAGTTGGAATGGATGAGATCTCGTATCGTGATCACAACTACTCTCCCTGTGTTTCTTAAATCCAATCTTCAAAAAAACCTCTGATTCCTCTGTTCCTCTGCGTTTCAAAGGTGTTGAATTTCATAGCAAAGTCGGAAATGCCGCCAGCTTGTAAAATGGACTTGCAGACACATGCGTAAAGAATTAATCGAACTCCGGGTAAACGGACGCACTCACGAACTGGCGGTTGAGCCCAATGCTTTGCTGCTCGACGTGCTGCGGCAGGAGATGCAGCTTACCGGTTCCAAGCGCGGCTGTGACGATTCTTCCTGTGGCGCCTGCACGGTGCTGGTGGACGGCGTTCCCACCCTGAGCTGCACGACTCTGGCCCTGAGCCATGCGAGCGACGACAACAACGCTCCGGAGATCGTGACCGTGGAAGGCATTGCCGAACATGGGGCGCTGGCTGCGATACAGAAGGCGTATGGTGACTGGGGTGGAGCGCAATGCGGCTACTGTACCCCTGGCTTCATGGTGACGGTGAAGGCATTACTCGATCGCAATCCTGAGCCCAGCGAAGACGAGATTCGCCATGCGCTCAGTGGAAACCTGTGCCGCTGCACCGGCTACACGCAGATGTATCAGGCCATCAAAGCGGCAATCGAAGCCGAGCAAAAGGCGGTTGAACCACGGAGACACTGAGACACGGAGAAAGCCAAGGCAAAAGCATTGGCCGCGAATTACACGAATGGACGCGAATCATCGAGAAGAGAAATAAAGTTCGAATAAAGACAATACTGAAATAACGACAATAAAGATTCAAGCACAATTAAACGAAAGAACAAAAAGGCCGCAGGTGGAATGAATGTGTAATTGACACGCTAAGCACATCGAAGATGTGCGGTTAGCTAGAGGCTAGTAGCTAGAAGCTAACCCACGAAACAAAGCCAAATACCAAGTACTAAGTACCAAATACCGATTTTATGACTGACTTCTCCATCATCGGCAAACGCGTTGCCCTGGTAGACTCTGCGGGCAAAACCACCGGACACGGCAAATACGCCGACGATCTTTCGCTTCCCGGCATGATGATCGGCAAGATTTTGCATTCGCCTTACCCGCACGCGCTGATCAAGAGCATTGATACCTCCGCCGCTGAGGCACTCGAAGGCGTGGTCGCGGTGGTGACCGGGCCTGACGCTCCCAACAAATACGGCATTCTGCCTGTGGGGCATGATGAAACCGCGCTGGCTGTGGAAAAGGTCCGTTATGTAGGCGACAACGTGGCTTGTGTGGTGGCCGTTTCAGAAACCATTGCCGACCAGGCGCTGGATCTGGTGAAGGTGGAATACGAGCCGCTTCCGGCATGGTTTGATCCGGAAGAGTCAATGAAGGCGGAGAAAAACTGGATCCATCCCGAGCGCGCGCACAATATCGAGAAGGATTATCACCACTCCTTCGGCGATCCTGAAAAAGGTTTTGAAGAAGCCGACATCATTACGGAAAACCGTTTCCTGGCCGCCGAGGTCACTCACGCGGCCATGGAGCCGCATTCCACACTCGCCTCTTTTGAAATAGACCCGCAGACCGGCCAACCGGGGCGGCTGACGGTTTGGTCGTCCACGCAGGTGCCGTATTATCTGCAACACAAGCTCTCGATTGTGCTGGACATGCCGATGTCGCAGATCAGGGTGATCAAGCCGCTGGTGGGTGGAGGCTTCGGCGGCAAGAGCGAAGTCATCCCTCTGGAGATCATCGCGGCGGTGGCGGCGCGCAAAGCGAAAGCTCCGGTAAAAATCACCTACTCGCGCGAAGAAGTTTTCTGGGCGCACCGCGGGCGTCCGCGCACCATTATTGATTTGAAGGTAGGCGCGAAGAAAGATGGAATCCTGACTTCCGTGGCCGCGCGCGTCGTGCAGGATGGGGGCGCGTATTGCTCCTACGGTGTAGTCACGATCCTGTATTCCGGCGCGCTGCTGGGCGCGCTCTATGACATTCCCAATATCCGCTATGACGGATATCGCGTGCTCACCAACAAGCCGGCCTGCGGCGCCATGCGTGGCCATGGCACGGTGAATGTCCGCTTTGCATTCGAGTCGCAACTCGATGAGATTGCCTACCAGTTGGGACTCGATCCGGCGGAGTTGCGCCGCCGCAACCTGCTCAAACCGCCATGCGTCACTGTGAACAATTTGCGGGTGCAAAGCTACGGCCTGCCGGAATGTATAGAAAAAGTTGTTGAGCGCTCCGGCTGGGCGCAGCGGCGAGGCAAACTTCCACGCGGACGCGGCCTGGGTGTGGCGTGCAGCCACTATGTGAGTGGCGCGGCCAATAGCATTATCCGCTCTGACATGCCGCATTCGACAGTGAATATCAAGATTGATCGCGATGGCGGCGTAGTGGTCTATACCGGCGCGTCCGACATTGGGCAAGGCTCTGACACCATGGTGGCGCAGATTGTCGCCGAAGTCCTCGGCATCAGCCTGGAGCGCATCAAGGTAGTGGCCGCCGATACCGACCTCACGCCCATTGATATTGGTTCCTATTCCAGCCGCGTGACCTTCATGAACGGCAATGCTGCCAAACGTTCGGCGGAAGACGTGAAGAAAAAGATCGTGGCCGCGGCCGCCGCGCGCATGAACTGCGCTCCGGAAGACATCATCATGCGGCACGATATGGTATGGAAGCGCGGCACGCCTGAGCCTCCCACCGGAGGCCCTGACGCAGAACAGATTCTTGATAAGGTGGATACTCCGCGCGGCAACGTGCAGGAAGTAAGCGGACGTGTGGAAGGCCAGATTCTTCGCGGCTCGTTGCAGCAGAAGCGCAAGACAGAAGGCCCCAAAGACCGCATGAGTTTTGAAGAAGCGGTGGTTTCGGCCATAGATTTCAGCGGATCGCTGACCGGCACCGGTTCCTATGCTCCGCCAAAAGATGCGCGCGGCGGGCAATTCAAGGGCGCCGGAGTTGGGCCTTCGCCTGCGTATTCTTACTCCGCGCAGGTGGCCGAGGTAACGGTGGATGAAGAGACCGGAGAAGTCACAGTCCATAAGGTATGGGCGGCGCATGATTGCGGACGCGCGCTGAATCCCGTCTCTGTCGAAGGCCAGGTGATCGGTTCAGTCTGGATGGGAATGGGACAGGCCTTGCAGGAAGAGATGGTGTGGAAAGACGGCCTGCTCATGAATCCGGGAATGCTGGAGTATAAGTCGCCTTCGTCCACTGAGTCGCCGGAAGTTGAGGCGATCATTGTGGAGAGCATTGACCCCGAAGGGCCGTTCGGCGCCAAGGAAGCCAGCGAAGGCTCTCTCGCCGCCACCATTCCGGCTATTGCCAATGCCATCTACGATGCGGTGGGTGTGCGCATGCGCGAGTCGCCGTTTACGCCTGAGCGCGTGCTGGCCGCATTGCGTACCAGAAAGCAGGTGCCCAGGCCTCTGGAGGTCACGCGCGGCAGCGATCCGGCGGTGCCCACATCATTCCGTGAACACGGCGGCTCCCTATGGTGGAAAGGTAGAGGGCCGGTGAGACACGCCGAAGACCCGGCAAGAAAACCTGTAACCACGGAGGCACTGAGACACGGAGATTAGCTGAATTTTTCGTTCGCTCGAATCAGCGACAATCTCTGTTTGACTGGAGTTGACGACAAATAAATCGAAGCTTATCGGGAAACTGTAATCAAAGCACAAATGCAAAATAATTCTTCAAAGCTTTTCTCCGTGCCTCCGTGTCTCCGTGGTGGGCTGTTATGAGTTTGCCTGTATTCAAACTTCTCCGCCCACGCAGCCTGGAAGAAGCTGTGGGCCATCTCGCGCGGCATAGCGGCAATATTCAGATTCTCGCCGGGGGCACAGACCTGCTGCCTTCGATGAAGCAGAAGCTGTTTACTCCCGGCTATCTGCTCGATATTCGCGGCATTGAAGAACTTCGCGGCATCCGTGTAGTGCCCGGCAGCGGCGCGGAGATCGGAGCGCTCACGCCCCTTTCGTCCATTGAAGATTCGGAGTTCATGCGCCGCAACTATCGCGTGCTGTACGAGGCGGCCACTACCGTAGCTTCTCCCATCCTGCGCAACATGGGCACGCTGGGCGGCAACATCTGCCTTGATACGCGCTGCGTCTGGTATAACCAATCGCTGCAATGGCGCAAGTCTTGCGGCTTCTGCATCAAGAAAGATGGAGACCTGTGCCACGTGGCTCCCGGAGGCACCATGTGCTGGGCAGCTTTCTCCGGCGACACGCCGCCCGCGCTGCTCTGCCTGGGCGCCGAAGTGGAAGTGGCCGGGCCGAATGGAATCCGGCGCATGGCGTTGAAAGATTTTTACAGCGGCATGGGCGATGCTCATCTCAAACTGGATCCGAACGAGATGCTGACCCGCATCTTCCTGCCCGAAACCTCGCGGGGATGGAAGGGCGCATACATGAAGCTGCGTATTCGCGGCTCCATTGATTATCCGCTGGCCGGCGTGGCAGTGGCATTTCGGAAAAATGGCGGCTCCATTGAAGCGGCGCAGGTAGCGATAACCGCAGTGAATCCGTTGCCGGTGCTGGTAGCCGGAGCGGAGCACGCTTTGGTAGGCAAACAGGCTGACGAGCATGTGGCCACAGTCGTTGGCGAACTGGCAGCCAAGAGCGCCAAGCCGCTTACCACTTCAGGCCTGACCCCGGAATACCGCCGCGAGATGGTCAAAGTATTCGCCAAGCGAGCAGTGCTCGCGGCCGCAAAATCCTAACGTCGAACCAACCCGGAACAACTGCTGGTTGCCTTTGCCAGGCTGAATTCTCAATGGTTCAGGAAATGACTGGTAGAGACGCAGCATGCTGCGTCTAACTGCATGCACAACGACACACTTCAGGGTTAACACACCTTCTAGCATGCTACGTCTTTGCATGTGCGACCACGGACTAAAGGCCACCTATACGGCTTCAGTAGAGACGGTGCTCGCCACTCTGAGACGCGCCGCGCGCGGCTTACAGGGTTTGCACAGACCACACGAATGAACGCCGCACCTGACAACCGGAGTGCCGGGAAAGGCTATACTAAACTCTGCGTGCGTTTCCGAATCCTTATCTCGACTCTTCTGATTGTGGCTTTCCTGCCGACTTCCTCTTTTGCGGCTGTTTGCCACGTAAGTTGTCGAGCGGCCGTAATGCCCGCACGCTCACAGGCGTCTGCCGGTCCGGCTCATCACCATCACATGTCGGGAACATCTTCTGCGGCATCCCACGATCTGCGCCGGATTTCATCCCACAGTTGTTGCGATGGCAAAGGTTCCGCTATGTCTCGCCCTTGCCCGGCCTCGCAAACCTTGGTTGCACAGGAAGCCGCCATGGTTTCAAAGCCGGACACGGATTGCGTTGTCGCGCATATCCACAGAAGCAATGATCACGCGATCGCAGAGCAATCTACCCAATCCTCAATTCCACCCGCTTCGCTTCTCAATCCTGTAGCTCACTCTCTCGTCCTCAGAATCTGATCGAAAGACCATCCAAAGGCCACGTTTGTCACTCGCCGCGGCCGGTGAAATTGCAGCATCGCTTCGTGCCGGTGACGCCAATCCACATTAACGTCAAAAGTTCGCAAAGGATTCACCATGAGCAACAGGCGCACATTTTTGCAGCGCGCATTCGCTTTAGGGGCCGGACTATTCACCGCCCCCAGCCTTTTTGCTGACCCGCATCACCGTTCCGCTGGCCCTCCGGTTCCGGCGCAAACCCCAGATGTACCTGACCTGCCCTTTCGACTGGACAACGGCGTCAAGGAATTCCATCTCATTGCCGAGCCGGTGAAACAGGCAGTGACTCCCGACAAGGTTTTGAATCTCTGGGGATTTAACGGCAGCGCTCCGGGGCCTACGATTCAGATCAATCAGGGCGACAGAGTGCGGATCATCGTAGACAACCATTTGCCCGAACCGTTCTCCATGCACTGGCATGGCTTCGAAATTCCACAGGCCATGGATGGCGCGCCCGGCATCAGCCAGGACGCCATCAAGCCCGGCGGACGTTTTATCTACGAGTTCACTCTGCATCAGGCGGGAACATTTTTTTATCACTCCCACATGGCTATGCAGGAAATGATGGGCATGCTCGGGGCTTTCATCATGCATCCCCGGCAGGCTTACCAACCTCGCGTGGACAAAGATTTTGTTGTCCAGTTCCAGGAATATGCCGTGCTTCCCAACAACGCCACTCCCAATTCCGCCAATATGGAATTCAACTGGCTCACTCTGAACGGAAAAGCTGGCCCGGCCACCACTCCGCTGATGGTGCGGCTTGGGGATCGTGTTCGCATTCGAATGATCAACATGGGCATGGACCATCATCCGATTCATCTTCATGGGCACACCTTCGTGGTGACTGGGAGTGAAGCCGGACGTCAGCCAGAGGCGACCTGGGGGCCCGCGAACACTGTGCTGGTCGGAGTTGCGCAGGCCCGCGATATAGAGTTTGTCGCCAACAATCCCGGCGACTGGATGCTGCACTGCCACCTGCCGCACCACATGATGAATGCCATGTCATCAGTCGCTGGACGCATGACGCGCGGCAGCGGCAACATGCCTGCTGGCGCGGGAATGGAAGAAGGCATGGGCATGTTCCGGCAAGGAAGCGCGACGGCGGAAGCGAACGGCCCAAGTCTGGGCCGGGGGATGGGCGTCGGAGCCACGATGGAGGAAAGAACAACGAATGGTCCCTTATTTGCGAAGAAAGAAGAGCAAGCGATGCCAGGGATGCAGCACCACTACCACTCGCAGTCGGAGCCAATGGAAACTCAACCGGAGACTGCTCCCAACGCCAACCAGGTGCCGGGGTTTCCGCAGGATGCCTACATGGAAGGGCCGATGATGGCCATGGACGAGATGGTGGATAAACCTGAGAACTACGGATTGCGGCCCGGATGGAGCGGATTCATGCAGGGCATGATGACCTTCGTTCGCGTGCTGCCTCCTGAGAAATATGACGAGGTGATGTCGAAAATTCAGCAGAAGCGGAATGATCCAAAGCCGACCTCAGGCGTCGAACATCTCCACGGAAATAAAACACCGGCACATGAAGGCCCGGAGCACGAGAAAAGACAATGAAGAACTTTGCCATCATCGCAATGGTCAGCATCTTGTCCGTAGGCGCAACGGCACAGCAGCCTGCACAGTCCCAACAGCCTTCGACAGAGCAGCATGAAATGCCCGGGATGAATATGCCCCAGCCGCAGCAACAGCCGGGCATGAATACAAACGCTCAATCTCCATCCAGGGAATCAGCGTTGCGTCTCGAAGACCTGGAGCAAATGGGACTGCGTAACAACCCTACATTGCGTCAGGCCGACGCCGAGGTTCGCGCAACTCATGCGCGTGAGCGGCAGGCGGGTTTGTATCCGAATCCAACTGTCGGATATCAGGGCGAGCAGATTCGTGGCGGCTCATTTCGCGGAGGCGAACAGGGCGCGTTCATTCAGCAGAATATCTTGCTGGGAGGAAAGCTCGCAGCATCCAGAAACATGGTTGCGCAGGAACAGAAACAAGCGGAAGCCGAACGCGAGGAGCAGCGGCTCCGCATCG
Source organism: Terriglobia bacterium (assembly GCA_963823745.1). GTDB lineage: Bacteria > Acidobacteriota > Terriglobia > Terriglobales > Acidobacteriaceae > Angelobacter. Next base: position 170,302 of record CAWGMN010000013.1, on the reverse strand, counting down.
TAAACGGAATCGCATTGGCCTACTATCAGGCGCTTGCGGCGCAGGAAACAACGGCGTTGCGGGCCAGCCTCGTGAGAGTAGCGCAGGACGCGGTAGAAACTTCAAAACAGCTTTTCAATGTCGGACAGGCGGACCAGCCAGACGTGCTTCAGGCTGAAGTAGAGGAAGATCAGGCGGAGCTTGCGTTGATCACCGCGCAAAGCAGCCAGCAGAGAGTGTGGAAGTCGCTGGCAGCAGTCGTCGGCAATCCGGAACTTCCACTTTCGCAGTTGGCGGGAAATCTGGAAGACGTTCCGCAGGTGGACACGCAGGAATGGCTTCAGAAGCTGCTCACTGACAGTCCGGCGGTGCGCATTGCCCAGTTAGGCGTCACTCGCGCCCAGGCGGGTCTGGTGCGCGCCAAACGTGAACCGATACCTGATCTCGAGCTTCGCGGCGGCCTCGAGCAAAACAGGGAACTGCTCGAAGCTTCTCGGCGTCCGGTTGGATTACAGGGCTTTGCCGAAGTGGGCGTCAGGATTCCGCTCTTCAACCGCAACCAGGGCAACATTGAGGCCGCTAAGGCAGAAATCGAACGCGCGCAGTTGGAAACACAACGCATCCAGCTTCTGCTGCGAGAGCGGCTGGCAGCCACAGTGCAGGACTATTCCACCGCCAGGGCTACGGTGGACCGGTATCGCACTCGCATGATTCCACGCGCAGAAAACGCCTACAAGCTTTACCTCGAGAAGTACAACAGCATGACGGCGGCCTATCCGCAGGTGCTCATCGCGCAGAGAACGCTTTTCCAACTGAAAGCCGACTATGTGGCGGCTCTGGGAAACCTGTGGACGAACGTGATTGCCTTGAAAGGCTTCATGCTCACCGACGCATTGGAAGCGCCGACCTCTCCGGGAGAGATGGACCGTCCAGTGCGCGAAACCAACCTGCCCATGGGCAGTACTGGAGTGCAGAAATAATAATCAATAATCAATGCTCAGCACTGGACCAGAGAAAGTAGCAGTCCCCCATCAGCGCTGGAGGCCAGAACTAACAATCAGCCGTCACCACCAGGGCAGTGGAAGATCCGAACACCCTGCGTGCCGTGTCATCCTTCGCCGGCAAGCAAAGGAACTGCTCCGCTACTGCCCCGCGTGAGCAGCAATGAATGTACTCACGCAAATTTCGTGCTGCAAAGGATGTTGAAACCCCATCCCCTCCGTGTACTCCGCTTACTCTGTGTCCCAAAGGTGTTAATTCGCGAAGGCGAAATCCGCGGCAAAGCTTTTTCTCAAATACCCCGAGTGCCTCAAGACAGTAAACACAATCCCTTGTATAACCGGCATCTACTCTCCACAATCGCCGGAGCGTCCTCCGGTCAAGCATAATTTTTACTCTGAACCTTAAAAATAACCCTTGACACACAACCAGTTAGGCGTAGGATGTGGTCTAAAGTGGTTGAAAGTGGTAAAGATTGGGTTCGATTACGGGGTCAGTGGTCAAAAGTAGAGCAAAAGGAAAATGAACCGGAACAAGCCCCAAAAAGCGGTGACCGAGCTCAAGATCCAGAAAGAATTGACCGTTTTTGCCTCCTTATTAATGGCAGCGGTGATCGAAAACCATGTTTCGCGGCAACCATCCAACACGCGTGGACGAGAAGGGGCGGTTAAAGGTCCCCTCGGAATTCAAGCGTCTGATGGACGAGAAATACGGCACGCAATTCTACATCACCAGTGTGGATGGCAGGGTTGCACAAGTGTATCCCTTCGAGGAGTGGCAGAAGATCGAAGAGAAGCTGGCAAAGCTCTCGAACTTCAACCCCGCGAAGAAAAAGTTTTTGAATCGCACCAATTACTACGGCCAGTTGGTCGAGATGGACGGACAGGGGCGATTGCTGGTTCCGGCCCTGTTGCGCGATTCAGCCGAGATCAAAGGGGAAGTGGCCGTTGTAGGCAACTTGACGTATCTGGAAGTACAGAGCATCGAGCGCTACAAGAAGGACATAGAGGACAACCCATTCACGGCTGACGATGAGAAGACTCTCGACGAACTGGGCATCTAGTGGCGGACGAGGATTCAGGTTGGGAAAAAGCCCCGCATGGGGCGCATGGCGAAACGGAAACACCTGGCCATGTATCAGTTCTTTTAAAAGAAGCGATCGACTTTTTAGCAATCCGGCGCGGCGGCACTTATATCGACGCGACTCTGGGGTTGGGCGGGCACAGTTTAGAAATCGCAAGTCGCCTCGGCCCACAGGGTCATTTGATTGGCTTCGATAAAGACACGCAGGCGCTGGAACTGGCCCGAAAGCGTCTTGCAGGAATGCAGGGCGAACAGCCGGCCATCACTCTGCTGCACAGTTCTTACGCCGATTTGGGGAAGCACATCCGGCCTGCAGGCGCAGACGGAATTCTGGCCGACCTGGGCGTGAGTTCATTGCAATTCGGTGATGCCGGGCGCGGATTCAGTTTTCAGGCGGAAGGGCCGCTCGACATGCGGATGGACCCGCAGGGCGAGCGCACCGCCGATCAAGTGGTAAACCACATGCGCGAAGAAGACCTCGCGAATGTGATTTACGAATTCGGTGAGGAAAGGAGGTCGCGGAGAATCGCCAGAGCCATTGTCCGAGCGCGTCCGATAAGAACTACCGCTCATCTTGCAACAGTTATATCGGGCGCGCTCCGGCCAATGAATCCCGACAAACGGGGACCGGGGCGTATTCATCCAGCGACAAAAACTTTCCAGGCAATCCGAATCTTCGTAAACCGCGAGTTAGACGATCTGAAGGCGCTGCTGAAGGCGGCGCCCATCGTCTTAAAGCCAGGCGGACGGTTGGTGATCATCAGCTTTCACTCCCTTGAGGACCGCATCGTGAAAGATGCTTTCCGTGAAGGCGCAAAGGCAGGCATTTACGAGCTGCTGATGAAAAAGCCGTTGCAGGCCAGTGAAGAAGAGTCCGGTCGCAATCCGCGGTCGCGCAGCGCGAAGCTGCGGGCGGCTGCGAGAACAAAGGTTTCCGTTCCTGGGTAGGCAGGAACAGAAAAGATTCCGAAGGGGCGTTGCCTCCCTTCATTCTTGGGCGAAATTTATACCGCTATTACGGGCCGCCCCTTCGGAATTGAAAGACCCTCGAGAGAGGAAGTAACGAAAATGTATACAGGAAGCACGATCGAACAATTGATTCAGAGCGTAGAGCGGGCCGAGCATCAGGCCCGGCAGCAACGGCAGGAAAATTTCATGGCGTCGCAGGCGCCCGTATATCAATCGCGGTGGCAGGAACTGGTCGAGGTGGCGTAAATGGCAGCAGGGGCAATGAACATTACGGGAATGATTATTCCGGTGGACTCGCGCACTCCGGTGCGGCGCAGCATGGCCGGCATCACCCCCGAGTTTTATTTTCAGAAGAGCATTGATAATTCCAGAGTGGTCAAGATGGCCGATCCGCAGCGTCAGCGCGAGATCCGGATGTTTTCCGCCGTCGCCGCCCTCTGCTTTCTTCTGGCCATGTTCTATGCCTGGCAGCATTTCCGGTCCATTGAATACGGCTACACGATAGAAGCACAGAAAGTGGAGCGCGACCGCCTGGTAGAACTGAACCGCAGCATGAAGCTGGAAGAAGCCTCGTTGCGCGATCCCGGACGCATTGATGTGCTGGCGCGCCGGATGGGATTGGAATCACCGCATCCCGGCCAGGTACAGCGTCTGGATGCCGACACGCCTGGCGATGGCCCGGTGATGGCTCAAGTTTCGACAGTGGCCATTATTCCCCCGCAATAATTGGCCGTGGGCACAGCTTCCCCCAGCTGTGCCTTCTATCGTTCGATTGCTTTAGCGCCATTCCATACACGCTGGTCTCGGTTTTTGGTGGAAGAGCGGCCCTTCAGGGCCGCGTATAGTTTGAGAAAAATGCGGGCTTTAGCCCTGGTGTAAATGGCTAACCGGCTACACCTATTCTGGAAGCGCTATAGAGCGCGTGTGAGAAGCCGAAGTTTGTACGCGTAAATTGTTTGAAAGCGCACGGCTTCAGGCCGGGTCATGATGACCTCAAACAAAATTGGGCTTCAGCTCCCGAGGGAATCTTTGATTTGTATCAGGGCACGACTTTAGTCCTGCCGAAAGGCGCATAGATATTGGGCTTTAGCCCCTGTACATGAAAGATGTTTGGTTGGTGTGAAAGGCCAGCGCCGCACACACCAGCAGGCCGGGCGGGCACGTTGCGTCCGGCTAAAGATGGCGACCTTGGAAAAACAGCCGGGGCCGCCGTATTTGTTTCGGATTTACAAACGTGGCTAAATCTCCTTCGCCCAATCGCCGCCTCTATATTCTTGCCGCTTTTCTTTCCGTATGGTTTCTCTCCATCTGCGTGCGCCTGGTTTGGCTCCAGGTGATTTGCTATGCCGACTTCACCCAGAGAGCGGCGCGCCAGCAGCAGCGCAGCATTGAAGTTTCGCCCGTCCGTGGAAATATCTACGACCGTAACGGAAACGATCTTGCCATGACCGTAGACGTGGATTCGGTGTTTGCCGTTCCTTCGGAAATGCCGGATATTCATCGGGCCGCAATCATTCTCGGTCGTACTCTGCATGCCGATTCCACCGAAATCGAAAACCATCTGAAGGCGTCGCGCGCATTCGCGTGGGTAGCGCGCAAGCTGGATAACGACACCAGTGCTCGCGTCCGGAACTTGAACCTGAAGGGAATCTATTTCCAGAAAGAAGCCAAGCGCTTTTATCCCAAGCAGGGAATGGCGGCCCAGGTGCTCGGCTACGTGGGGCTCGATGGCGACGGCCTCGGTGGAGTAGAGCGCGAATTTGAATCCCGGCTGAAGGGCAAGCCAGGCACCATGCTCATCTCCATGGACGCCAGGCGGCGCTGGTTTGGCCGCGTAGAGAAAAATCCTGATCCGGGTGAGAACGTGGTTCTCACGATGGACGAAAAAATCCAGTACATTGCCGAGCGCGAACTCGATCAGGCCATGAAAGATACGCAGGCCGAAGCCGGAACCATCATTGTGCAGAACCCGCATACCGGCGAAGTGCTGGCGCTGGCCAACCGTCCTACATTCAATCCGAATGTGTTTCGCATTCCCGATATAAGAGCGCTCAAGAACCGCGCCGTTAGTGATGTCTATGAGCCGGGCTCCACGTTCAAGCTCGTAACTTTGGCTGCCGCTCTGGAAGAGAAGCTCACCACGCCAGATGAAGTCTTTGACTGCCAGATGGGCTCGATCGTGGTGAATGGCCTGCGCATTCACGATCATCACCCTTTTGCAGGGCTGACGGTGTCGCAGATTCTTCAGCACTCCAGTGACGTCGGCGCCATAAAAGTTGCACTGCGATTAGGCGAGGAAAGGTTTGACCATTACATTCGGGCCTTTGGCTTCGGCTCCCAGACTGGCATCGAGCTTCCCGGCGAAACTCGCGGACTGACCAAACCTGTGAGCCGCTGGTCCAAAGTGAGTATCGGTGCGATTTCCATGGGACAGGAAATTGGTGTCTCGCCAGTGCAGTTGGCCAACATGGTTTCTACCATCGCGAATGACGGTGTCTACGTTCCGTCACGCATTGTCATGGGCACCACCGCGCCTCGCAGCACCGCTCAATTGGTGGCGTTTCATCCGGCGCAGGGAAGGCAGGTCATCTCGCCGCTTACCGCTGCTCAAATGAAGCACATGATGGAAGGGGTAGTGCTCGGCGGCACCGGCAAGAAGGCCATCCTGGATGGTTATAGCTCGGCGGGCAAGACCGGCACCGCTCAGAAGATTGATGCGGCTACCGGAAGATATTCGAAGTCACACTACATAGCCTCCTTTGGAGGCTTTGCTCCAGTGAATAATCCGGCAGTGACTGTGCTGGTGGTGCTCGATTCACCGGTCGGCCTGCATGAAGGTGGACAGGTTTCAGCGCCGGTATTCGCGCGGGTAGCGCAGCAGGTGCTGGCCTATCTGAATGTCCCGCATGATGTGGAACTCCAGGATCCGCAGCGTCTGATGCTGCGCGCCAAAGCCAAAGACGCAGACGTAGCAGAAGGCTCGCCCGATCGCATCGTAGCCGAAGCCGAGCCAACTGGACCAACGGACCCGTTACCTGCAACAGCAGCGCCTGCTATGCAAAAGCCGGTCAAGCTGGAAATCAGTAAGGCCGCAGTTGAGAAGAGCATCCCGCCTGCGCCGGTACCGTCAGCAGTTATGCCGCAAAAAGGCACAGTAGTTCTCGACGTGGTTGGCGGAGTCGTAGTTCCAGACTTTTCCGGGAAACCATTGCGTGCCGCCCTCGAAGAAGCCGAAGCAGCCGGCATTGAGCTAGACATCAGCGGCAGCGGCGTAGGCCGCGAGCAATCCCCAGCCGCAGGCTCCAAAGTGCCGCACGGCGGACACGTAAGCGTAAGATTCGCGCGTTAGATTTGCCGCCTGTTTTTTGGCTTTAATCCCGAGCAAAGCGAGGGAACCCTATCATCAGAAGAACTGTTTCCCACGTACCGTTGGCGAAGGCTGATTCTCAAGGATTTAAAAAAATGACCGGTAGAGACGTAGCATGCTACGTCTTCTTTCCGGTCACAACACTGCAATCCCAACGATGCTCGAATCCGGCAGAATCGTGCCGACCGTAGAGACGGTGCTCGGCACCGTCTCTGAGCCGCGGCCAGCGCGGCTCACAGGTTTTGCGTGGACTACCAAATAGGGAAGGCGTGTAGACGAAAACAGTTACGAATGTTTGGATGACCGGCCTCTTTCGTAATGAACTACCGCGGCCACGCATCCGGGCGTTCATGCGAACTCATCTGATAATCGGCATAAACCCAGATATGGGCAGCATCATAGAGATGCCGCAATGCAGGCTTGTAATTTCCTCCTGTGGACCATGGTTGCAGATCGCTGTCTTTCTCGCAGAAAAAGAGTTCTGCATTCGAATCTGCTTGCTTGAGTTGGGCCGCTCTGCCGAGCACCGCAGCCAGAACCGATACATCAAAGGGATGCAAATCCAATTGTTCGCCGGAGAGACTTACGCTGCGAAGAAGCATATCTTCATTCAGAGCAAAGACTTCAAGACTGCTGGTCGTTAAAAGCTCTTTGAGGCTCGTTTCTATGGCCGAAAACTCAGCTTCAGCCGTCCCTTGATAGGTATCGAGGACCCTTCGAACTGCCTCATCATCTTGAGGAGTTACTTTACCCTGCGTCTTAGCCCACTTCAGGTATTTCCTGAACGATGCGATCTGCTTCACTGGGTCGAATCGCTTGCGTATGACATTACGAGCTTCAGAGATGCATATGCTTGGCAGGTGCAGAGTGAATGCGCCACCCTGTGCCTTTTGTAGTAACTCAACCGCTTCGGGCACCTTGAAGTGCGCGGGCGCGCAGTAATCCACTACCCAATTTGTTTCAATGAATAGGTGCTTGCTCACAAATTTTAGAGATAACGAGGCGCTGCCGCTCCGACCCGTCCTGAAGCAACAGAAGGCATCACGAAGGTTCTTATTACACTGGCCAATTTCTCATTTTCTACATTTTGATCGGAAAACAGCTCAGGTAATGTCTCCAGCCAGCGCTGTACAATGGCTTGGAATTCGCTTTCAGATTGAACGCCGTCCGGATCATAAGGTCTAAGCAAGGGGCGTGAATCAAACTCGCCGATTAGTTCGACCGACTGTGCAGGCAAATCCGAAGTATATCGGTCCATGTAAACCCGCAGAATTTTGGGGGTAAATAGCAGCCCTAAGGGACAAGACATCCGGCTCATGGCTTGTTTCAACCGAAGTTCAGCTTTTTCCAACTCGCTTTCGTACCATTTCACTTCGCAGAGCAGCATGATTTCGCCCGTGTCTTTCGAGCGAACCAGAATGTCATAGTCACGAAGCATAGAAGTGATTTTAAAATTCGTACAGATTTAAAGCAACGAAGCCCGCCTTTCGGCGGGCTTCGTCTTAGAGAAACCACCGATTAAGCGTGCTCTTTCTGTGCCCCAATGCGCATTCCATAGAAAGAACGCCACACGAAATACACTGACACAAAGAAGAACACCAGCGCCAGAATGTGGGTTGTGCCGGGGCCCTGCTCAAGGGTAAGTTTCACCGCCAATTCCACGGCCAGCAGGCCGAACAGGGTAGTGAATTTGATCACCGGGTTCAAGGCCACCGAAGAAGTGTCCTTGAAAGGGTCGCCCACGGTATCACCCACCACTGTAGCGTCATGCAAGGGCGTGCCTTTTTGTTTGAGTTCGACTTCCACAACTTTCTTGGCATTGTCCCATGCGCCGCCGGCATTGGCCATAAAGATGGCCTGGTACAAGCCGAAGATCGCGATGGAAATGAGGTAACCGATAAAGAAATACGGTTCCACAAAAGCAAACGCCAGGGTTGCGAAGAACACGGTCAAAAAGATATTGAACATGCCTTTCTGCGCGTACTGCGTGCAGATCTCCACTACCTTTTTACTATCGGCAACAGAGGCTTTTTCCACGCCTTCCAGGCGGATGTTCTTCTTGATGAATTCCACCGCACGGTAAGCGCCGGTGGTCACCGCCTGGGTCGAAGCGCCTGTGAACCAGTAAATGATCGCTCCGCCGGTAATCAGGCCAAGCACAAAAGGCGCGTGCAGCAGTGAGAGATTCACCGTGTCTTTGGTCAGACCGTCGGTGAGCGCCATCATGATCGAGAAGATCATGGTGGTGGCGCCGACCACCGCCGTGCCGATCAGCACCGGTTTGGCGGTAGCTTTGAAAGTATTGCCGGCGCCGTCGTTGGCTTCCAGCAGGTGCTTGGCGCGTTCAAAACGAACATCGAAGTTGAATTGGCTTTTTATCTCTGCCTGCACGTTGGGAACATTCTCAATCAACGAAAGTTCATACACTGATTGAGCGTTATCGGTGACAGGACCATAGGAGTCCACCGCAATGGTCACCGGCCCCATGCCCAGAAAGCCGAAAGCCACCAGGCCGAAGGCGAACACCGCGGGGGCAAGCATCCACTGGGCCGAAGTCCCAGGCATTCCCAGACCCAGCGTGCTGAAGTAGAAGGCTGCGCCCATCAGCGTCACAATGCTGATGCCCAGCCAATAGGCGGAGAAGTTACCCGCCACCAGTCCGGAAAGAATGTTCAGGGAAGCTCCGCCTTCTTCAGAAGAAGTCACGACTTCTTTCACGTGTCGCGATTCCACTGACGTGAAGACTTTGACCAGTTCAGGAATGATCGCGCCCGCCAGCGTGCCGCAGGAAATAATGGTTGCGAGCTTCCACCACTGGCTCTCATCTCCGCCCAGTTCAGGAATGGTAAATTTAGAAACAATAAAGGTAAGAATGATGGACACGATCGAGGTGAGCCACACCAGCGAGGTCAGCGGCACCTCGAAGTTCATGTCATCGGAGTTTTCGTATTTTGCTTTGGCGATAGCCTCATTCAGGAAGTAAGAGATGGCGCTGGCCACCAGCATCATGATGCGCATTACGAAGATCCAGACCAGCAACTGGACCTGAATGGTCTCAGACCTCACGCCCAGCAGAATGAAGGTAATCAGGGCCACGCCGGTCACGCCGTAGGTTTCGAATCCGTCAGCGCTGGGGCCAACCGAGTCACCGGCGTTATCTCCGGTGCAATCGGCAATTACACCGGGGTTGCGGGCATCGTCTTCTTTGATCTTGAAGACGATCTTCATCAGGTCAGAGCCGATGTCGGCAATCTTGGTGAAGATGCCGCCGGCAATACGCAGCGCGGCCGCACCCAGAGATTCACCGATCGCGAAACCGATAAAGCACGGGCCGGAGTATGCGCGCGGAATGAACAGCAGGATGCAGAGCATGATGAACAATTCCACGCTGATCAGCAGCATGCCGATGCTCATACCGGCCTTGAGTGGGATGGCATAAATCGGATATGGCTTCCCGCGCAGTCCGGCAAAGGCCGTACGGGAGTTGGCGAAGGTGTTGACGCGGATGCCGAACCACGCCACGCCGTAACTGCCGGCGATGCCGACCAGGCTGAACAGCAGGATGATAATCACGCGCACCGCTTCGAACTTCAGCAGCAGTCCGAAGTACAGCACGATTACGATGGCGATGAACGCCTCAAGAATCAGGATGAATTTGCCCTGTGTGACCAGGTAGGTCTTGCAGGTTTCGTAAATCAGCTCTGAGATCTCCCGCATGGCGCGGTGTACGGGCATGTTCCGCAACTGCACGTAGATTGTCATGCCAAAAAGACCGCCGAACAGGCAGAAGATCAGGCCAATCGAGAGCAGCTTATAGCCGGTGATGCTGTCGTTGTAGAAAGAGACTTTCGACATGTCCGGCAGCCGCAGGTTGGCTTCGCCGCCTGCTTCATGGCTTCGCGCATTGCCGGGCGGATTGGCCACCTGCGATTGCGTCATGGCGCCGGGTTCTGGATTGGTGATCGAACCGGGTTGTTGCTGTGTGGGTTGAGGCTGGGTGTTCTGGCCTTGCGCCTGGGCAAAGGCTACTGGCATGGTCGCTGCCAGCACTAACAGCAGGGCTGTCAGTGCCACAGCATTGCGGCGGGCCGCACCGAGTACACGGCCCATAAAGCTGTGCATAAATTTCCTCCGAAGCAAGAATGTGGACTTAGGTACTTACGTCAACGCATTCCGGAAACGCGCTTCCACATCAAGAAACGATGGTTGAGGTTTGGCCGCGTCGGAACCACTTACCTGAGGTAGGATTCAAGAAAACACACGTTTTCCCAAGACCCCCACAGGCCAGATAAAACCCATCTTTATAACATTCTGGAGAAACTCGGGTCAATGCGATGTCGCTGTCGGATGGGTCAAAATGACCTACTTCACAGTGTGCTCGAACATCCAGTAAGCCGCATTCGGATGCCGGGACTTCCCACATCCTCATGCGTAGCGGGTAATAAGTCTGATCGGCAAACGTCGCAAACAAAAAAGCAGGCGTGAAAGCCTCACGCCTGCGGAGTTTAGAGGATGAAGGACAGGGAAATTATTCCACCTGGATATCGCCGGAACCGGTGTGCAGGTCAACCAGCACGCCGCCATTGCCGACTTTACCCTGGATATGGTTCTTCGACAGACTGCCTTGCATAGTGATCTGGCGGTGCATGTTGAGGCTGCCGGAAGAGGTGCGGGCGTCAATATTGAAAGAAGCCTGGGCCGGAACCTTCAACTCAATCTTGCCCGAGCCGGCGCCCACGCGCCAATCACCGGTCGGCTCGCCTTCAGCGCGAATATCGCCGCTGCCGGTCTCCACCCGCAGCCCGCCTTTGATGCCGCGCAGCGTCACGTTTCCTGAGCCGGTGCCGACTTTCACATCGCCTGAGCCATTCTGTTCAACGTCAATATCGCCGCTGCCGGTATTGGCCACGATTTCGCCGCCGATGCCTCTGGCATGGATGTTCCCGCTGCCCGCTGAAGCATTCACACCCGCTTTGATATTCGTCATCTTCAGATCGCCGGAGCCGGAACTGATATGGGCGTCCGCGCCAATGTTATCTATGGTCACATTTCCGGAGCCGGTTTTGGCGCTCAGCGCCAGTTGCACGCCGCTGATGTTCTGGTCTCCTGATCCGGTGCGCGAAACCAGCTTGGTCTGTGGCGGCACGGTCACGTCGTAATCAATGGAAATGTTCTGTTGCAGGCTTCGATCTTCGAAACGGCCAATGTGGATGGTATTGCCCTGCTGCTCCACCGGAGGATTGGCTTCAATCTTCTTGATCTTCTCCTGGGCGCTGGCCCCGAACCATGAGTTGCTGGCGTGGATTTTGGCGTTCATAAACACATTGCCACTGTTGCCGGTGTGGACGGTAATATTGCCGGCGCCGGAAATTACTTCCATATCCACCGGCCCGGAGACTTGCAGCGTCTTTTGAAAGCCGCCGGTTTCCGACGCCTGCATTTGCAGTGCGCCCAGTCCCAGCAGCACGAGAAACAGGCCACAGATTCTTGCAGATCTCATTTTCTTTCTCCTGGTTGTTTGGTCGAGGTATTCGCTATTGCAGCACAACCTCGTTGCCTTCTTTCAATCCTGCAAGCACTTCGGTCTTTGAGCCGTTGGAAATGCCTACTTCCACCGGAATCTTGTGCTTGCCGTCTTTGGCGTTGGCGTCAGGCACCTCGATAGACGCCTTGCGGTCTTTGTCATACATCAGCGCGGCTTCCGGCACGGTGAGCACGTTCTTGTGCTCTTCCAGCAGAATTTCCGCGTTGGCGGTCATCATGGGCCGCAATTCGCCTTTGCTGTTGTCAATGGAGACCCGTACCTCGAAGGTGGTCACATTGTCTTTTTCCACGCCCATGGGTGAAATTTTGGTGATCTTGCCGTTGAAGGTGCGGTCTTTATACGACTCGATCTTGATGCGCGCAGCCTGGCCCAGATAGACGCGCGCAATATCGCTTTCGTCCACTTTGCCCTTTACGTAGACCTCACGGGTATCGCCCAGGGTCATGAGCAAGGTTGCGGAAGAACCAAGCACGAGAATGGAACTCACCGCGTCGCCCACTTCCACGTCGCGTGAAAGCACAATGCCATCAATGGGAGAGACGATAGTCGAATTGCGGTACTCTTCTTCCGTCTGTTCCAGCAAAGCTTTGGCCTGCGCAACCTGGGCGCGCGATTGGCGCAACTTGGCCTCTGTAACTACCTCATTGGCCGTGCCGAGATGCTGCTTGTTCAGGGCCATTTCGTAGTTCTTCTGCGCATCTTCCAGTGTCGACTGCGAGACCACGCCCTCTTTGGCCATCTGCTGGGCGCGCTCATAGGCCCGCTTGAGCAATGGGACATCAGGCCCTTCGGCATCTACTTTGGCATGCTGCAAGTCGGCTTCGGCGGCGTGAGCGGCAGCCTCGGCAGCTTCCAGTGAGGCGCGTTGCTGGTTCACCCTGGCTTGGATTTCTTCTTTATCGAGTTCCACCAAAACTTGGCCTTTTTTAACCTTCTCGCCATAGTCCACCAGCAGTTTTTGCACGATGCCGCTCGCTTTGGACTTCAGATCAACCTGGGTAATGGCCTGAATCTTGCCGGTCGCCACCACGCTTTTGGCCAGATCACCGCGCTCCACTTTAGCCAGCTTGGCAGGATCAATCTTGCCTCCCCCACGGGTAGCGGCCACTGCTGCGAATACGATTAATAAAATTGCGAATAACGAGCCAATAATGAATATCAGCCGCTTCCTGCTCTTTTTGTTTTTGCCATCGGCCACGGCGGGACCCCTTTCTCCTTCGCTTACTAAATACGCTGGGCGGCCGAGAAAGTTCCAAAATGGCAACATTTATTACCGGCCTTGAAATATCCACTTAGACCTGAAAAGCGGCAAAAGGATAGCGGATCGCCTGTCCTTCTTATATCTATCCTGCCTTATTCACCGATTTTGAAGACTAACCTTGTGGTTGACGAGGGAGACGGATTAACGAAACTTCAGTCCGGCAGGACGACCGAAAATAGCCCGGCACAGAGCTTTCCGAAATGCGCATCTGTCGCGCATTCGGAAAGCGGAGTGCCGGAGAGAAGAAGAGACTTGCTTCCGCTCTGCCGAAGGCCGGAGCCTGGCCTGAGCGAAGTCGAATGGCTGCAGCTCCCGCTTTTGGAGCGGAGCGCACTAAATAATCTGTCGCTGCGGTTTACATCGTCTGCCTTAATCACTTCAAAGACAAGCACTACAGCAGAGTCACCCACTCAGAGTGTAATATCTCCCCATGGTTACCCTGGTGCTCCTGCGGATCATACTGGTGGTCCTGCTGGTGGCAGCCAATGCTTTCTTTGTGGCGGCCGAGTTTGCGATGGTCAGCCTGCGCGATACCCGCATCCAGCAGCTTATCGAGATGCGCAAAATCGGCGCGCGTACGGTACAGAAAATCCAGCAGCATCTCGATGAATTTCTGCCGGCCGTGCAATTTGGCGTTACGCTCGCCAGCCTTGGCCTGGGCTGGGCGGGCGAGGGGACCATTGCCGCTATTCTGCTTCCCTGGATGTCGCGGGTTCCTTTCGGCCGCGTCTACGCCCACGGCATCGCAGCCACTCTGGCTTTTGTGGTCATTACTTATATGCATGTGCTGCTGGGGGAACTGGTGCCCAAGTCTCTGGCTCTACAGCGGGCGGAGCGGGTGGCCCTGGCAGTTTCCGGTCCCATGGATTTCTTCATGACCCTGGCCCATCCTTTTCTGCTGTTTATGAATAAATCCGCAAACCTGGTGCTGCGCGGTTTTGGTTCACGGCTCATGCGCGAAGGCGGAGTGCATTCGCCGGAAGAATTGAAGCTGATCGTGACTGCCAGCCGCCGCGTAGGGCTGCTGCCTGAAGCGCAGGAAGAGATGATTCATAACGCGCTGGAACTGGGAAACCTGGCCGTGCGCGAAATCATGGTCCCCCGCCACAATATTTTTTCTGTTTCCGCCGAGATGCCAATGGAAGAAGCCATGGCCCGCGTGGTGGAAGAGCAGCACTCGCGCGTGCCGGTTTATGATCCGGGAAAAGGCAAAGAGAACATTATCGGCGTCCTCTATTCCAAAGATCTTTCCCGCATGATGCACATGCGACTTGCCGCCGGCATTCCATTCAACGCCAATGCCGTCGAAGTTCAAAGTGCGCAATATCATGCGCGAAGTGCTTTTCGTGCCTGAGACCAAGCCCGCGGCTGATCTGCTGATCGAGTTTCAAAAACGCAAGCGGCATCTGGCCATCGTGGTAGATGAGTTCGGCTCTACTTCAGGTCTGGTTACAGTCGAAGATGTGTTGGAACAACTGGTGGGCGAGCTGGAAGATGAATTCGACGTGGCCCAGCGGCCTGCCATGCAGGGCTCGGGCTCGGTGGTGCTCGATGGATCTTCCAGCATCCGCGATCTGGAAATGCAATATGACATTCTGCTGCCGCGTGATGAAGGTTTCGAAACCCTTGCCGGATTCGTCCTGGCGCAGCTTGGCCGCATTCCGCAGGGTGGCGAGGCTTTTGTCTACCAGGACCGTCGTTATACAGTTCTACAGATGGAAGGCCGCCGCATCGCCCGCGTCAAGATCGAAAAGCTGGCGCATCCCGCTCCCCTGGAGTCCGCTGGCTGATGCTGCGCTACCTGTTCACCAGATTGCTTTACATGGTGCCAGTGCTGTGGCTGGTAACGTCAGTGGTCTTTCTGCTGATTCATCTTGTGCCCGGCGATCCCATCCAGCAGATGCTGGGTGAAGGCGCTTCCGCCGGAGATATTCAGGCCGCCCGCCACGCTTATGGCCTCGACGTTCCCGTTGGGCGGCAATATGTGAACTACTGCAAAAGCGTGCTGCATGGCGATCTTGGCCGCTCTATCCGCTTCGATCAGCCGGTGGCGCGCATCATCGCACAGCGCTACCCGTGGACGTTGCAGTTGACCATAGCTTCGATGATCGTGGCGCTGCTCATCTCTATTCCCGCGGGGGTGCGGTCCGCCCGCCGGCGCAATCGCTGGGACGACCGCCTGCTCAGCTTCGTCAGCCTGTTGGGGCTTTCGTTTCCCAACTTCGCGCTGGGACCGATTTTGATTTTGTTTTTCGCGATTCGTCTGGGGCTGCTGCCGGTCTCTGGTTCCGGCAGCCTGGCCCATCTGGTTTTGCCGGCCATCACCATGGGCGGAGCGTTGGCCGCCATTCTCACCCGCATGGTGCGTACCGCCATGCTCGAAGAGTTGAGTCAGGATTACATTCGCACCGCGCGCGCCAAAGGCCTGCCGGAAAACGTGGTGGTTTATCGCCATGCGCTGCGCAACGCGCTGGTGCCGGTGCTTACCGTAGTGGGACTGCAATTCGGCGCTCTGCTGGCGGGGGCCATCGTGACCGAGACAATCTTCTCCTGGCCCGGCATCGGACGCCTGACCATACAGGCAATCGGCAATCGCGATTACTACTTAGTGCAGGGCTGCATCCTGATCATTGGATTGACGTATGTGGTGGTGAACTTCATGACCGATCTGCTGTACTCGCTGGCCAATCCACGGATAAGACAGTGAGGAAGAATCGGGTGATCTGTTGATCGGGTGATCCGGTGATCTGAGATCCAAACCTCTGCCGCGAATTGCACGAATTATCGCGAATCTTTTGGGGAGAACGAAGTGTTATATGGTTGATGGGGCAAAGCGAACTGTCTGAGAATTCAATCCCGAATTGGCGACCCATCGTATGTTATCCCCACGTTAAAATAATTTGCCGAACCAATCTCACTGGTAGAGACGTAGCATGCTACGTCTTGCTCGCATAACGATGAACCATGAGGTATCGAACTGTTCCGAACGCTCGGAATTTGCGAAATCGCGATGATGCCATGAGGTGTAGCCAAATACCAACTACCAAGCTACGAAGCCAACAGCTAAGCAGCTAGAAGCTGCCGTTCAAATAAACATCCCCTCATCGCCACCCTTGCCTGCGGCGGCGCCGGCTTTCTTTTCTGCGTGGGAGCGCTTTAGAAATCCCAGGCCTGCGTTCAGCGCCTGTACTACCGCGTGGACGCGGCGCACCGGCGCGACAACCGTATTCTGGATGTAGTCGGTGGTGTGCTCCACTTTGCTGGCCGTTTCGTTGATTAACTGTTCAATGTGGCCGGCCTGCGCCCGCGCTTTCTCCACAATTTCATTCGTTGCCTGGGCAATTTGTGCAGCGCTGTTCCGGATGGTTACGGTGGTCTCAGTCAGATTGCTGGTGATCTGCGCCGATCCTGGGTTGAGCGTCATCCAGAATGGCCTGGGCCGTCGCCAAAACAGGAGTGGCCTGCTGTTCGAGGCGGCCTGCGATCCTTTCCACACTTTCCATGCGCTCGGCGCCGCGTTTGGCGGCCTGATAAAGGGCGAAAAGTATGAACGCCTGTATCACGATGGCAATCGCGGTACAGGCGACAAAAATCAGCAGAAGAGTTTCGTTCACCGGGCGCTTAGCTCCTAGCTTTTGGGCGATCTGGGAACGCCTGGAACTTCGCTGGAGGCTTCACGGAAGGCCTGCCGCGCCGAGTCGATGGCTGAGCTGAACTGGTCTTTCTGGCGGCTTACGACGTCCTTGCCGCGGTCTACCCACTGGCCGACCGTCTCTTTAGCTTCTTGTCCGCGGGTCTTTATATATTCGCGGCCTTCCTGCGCGGTGCTCTTGAGCGCATCGCGGGTCTCGCGGCCCGACCGTGGAGCATACAGAACACCCACCAGCGCCCCAAAGCCCAACCCTGCCAGAAACCACATCAAGCCACTGCTATCTTTGTCAGACATGCACAAACCCTCCAAACAAAAATCCTACCACATACGAAGAATCGGGACATCGGTGTATCGGGTCATCTGGTCATCGGCGAATCGGGATCGGAAAAGTTCTAGCCGCTAGCTCCTGGCTAAACCCAACCCCAAACTCCAAAACCTTTTCAACGCAGAGGCCGCAGAGTACGCAGAGGGGGGAGAGGACTATGGTTTGATTTCCGATCACTCGATCACCGGATTCATCCCAATACTCCGATTACCCTGCTTACTCCGCGTCGCAAAGGTGTTGGTTGGTTTTCCGATCACCGGATCACCCGATCAACAGATCACCCGATTCTTCCTCAGTCTTCCGAATGCATGCAAATACTGTTCGAATGCTTTGTTTTTTCCATGATCATGAAACGTTTGACCGGTACGCCCAGCATGGCGCGTGAAACCATAATGGATTCATAGGCGCGAATCTCTGGGTCTTTGATGTCGGTAAGAATCTTCACCGCCGAGCGTTGGGAGATTTTTGTCTGGATTTCGATACAGCCGCCGATAAGCATCCGACCGAGGGCCACCACGCTTTCAATGCCGTATTCAGGATCGTCGGGGTCTATGTCTTTTTCCAGCAGTTTGTCGGCAATCTTGAATCCTTCGGCTACCAGTTTCTCCACGCTCTCCTGCTCTCCCATTTGCAGGTAAGTATTGGCCGCGCTGGAAAGAAACTGAATCTGCTGCTGCAAAGGCAGGTCGGTAATGGTTTTGCGCAACTCGTCCAGCGCCCGTTTCGCTGCCGCAGGGCTGTCTTTTACATTTTCGCGGGCAATGCCTTCGAGGGCGGCTGCCTCGGGGCGATTGGCCTCCTTGTGACCTTTTTCACTGGCAGCGCGGCAGCCTGGGCGATGGCTTGCGTAGGATCATTGGGTGAATCATCTGACAATTCGTCCGGGCACTGGCGCATGAGTCTCCTGGTCTCGTTGCCCGTTATCGTTCCGGCTGGCGCGCCCATCGGTGTGCCGCCCGAGCCCGTACCGGAGCCTTTGCCGCTGAACACGCTGGTGCTCATGCCGCTGTTCTTCGCTTTTGGATCGCTGATCCCAGGATCAATGGATCCCAGTCCGTTGGAATACGTGGCCAGCTTGACCCGCAAGGCCTGGTTTTTCTTCCAGCAGCGATTTCACCCGGCTTTCATCTAACTGCCGCAGCACAGGTATCAGGGAGAACAGTTCATATTCGTAAGGCGAGCTGAAGCTCGCGGTTCCGCCTTCGCCAGCTGATGGTAATGGAATAAGGATCGGAAATCTTCTTGGCCTGGGTGAGTATCTCGTCAATCGCCTGGAGCACCAGCTTGGGCGGCAGCTTATCCCCGAAACGCACCACCATTCCGGTTAACGATCCGTCCCTGCTGTTCATGGATGTGTGCTCGTGGTTTTTGTAGCTGTTCAGGGCCTGGCTGAAGAGCGACATCTTTCTCACCGGCCATTTCCGCAGGCATGGCCTGTCATTAGTTTTGTGCCGCTGTTGTAGGGGAACTCGTCGAGACGGGTCATCTCGGTGATCAGGTCCATGGCCGGGCCGTACTGCTTTTTTTCGACGTAGCGGGCAATAATGGCTTCTGAAGCGCGCTTGCGGGAATCCATCTGCGCTTGCGGTAAAAGCTCTTCTACATCTTCCTGAGAGAGCGGCAGAAGGCTCTGGAAAATATCGTCCTGTAAACGTGACTTGGTCCGGTCATCATCCTTTAATGCCCAAGCGACGCGGTAAATGCGTCTTTGAGCAGGGCTCGTGCCTTGGGCGGATCCATCGCCATATAGACCTGCGCGATCTGGATCAACGAAAAGCTGCGCATCGGCGCTTCAAAGCCCCGGGC
This sequence comes from Terriglobia bacterium, assembly GCA_963823745.1. Classification (GTDB taxonomy): domain Bacteria; phylum Acidobacteriota; class Terriglobia; order Terriglobales; family Acidobacteriaceae; genus Angelobacter. Next base: position 151,316 of record CAWGMN010000013.1, on the reverse strand, counting down.
TTCGCTCTCCGAGACTTCCAGCAGTTGGGTAGGCAAGCTTGACGGTCTTCTTTGGAGAGTCCTGGGCGCAGCCTTAGACCGCCGCTGTCGTGGCGCTTTCTTTATCGGCCACCTGCTTTTGCTGGAGCTTGCTGTTGTTCCTGCGCCGAAGCAAAGCGCCAGACAGAATCAGACCCACAGCTAAAACCCGAAGCCTCGAAACGGACCATAAAAGCAGCTCCTGCCGAAAAGTTGAGATGTAGGGGGACCCGGAACTTAGACGGATTGTACCCCCAATTGTCACCGAAACGTATTCTGTTTTCTTTCAGGTTTAGAACGCAGGCAAAGTCGTTTTAATGCGAAAAAGCTTCTAGCTTCTAGCCGCTAGCTTCTGGCTAAACCCAACCCCAATCCCCAAAACTTTTCAACGCAGAGTCCGCAGAGTACGCAGAGGGGCGGAGGACTATGGTTTGATTTCCGATCACCCAATCACCGGATCACCGATCACCCGATCATCGGATCACCAGATCACCCGATCCCTCGATTCTCCCCAATCCTCTGATTACTCCGCTTACTCTGTGTTTCAAAGGTGTTGTGTTTCGGTTTTTCGATCACCGGATCACCCGATCTACCGATCACCAGATCTCCCCGCTTACTCTGTGTCTCAAAGGTGTTGTGTTTAGCTAGCAGCTAGAAGCTAGCAGCCAGAAGCCACGCGGCGAAGCCGCGTAGTACTATAAATACAGAACCGCATGAAATCTTTTCTCGAAACAGTTCGTGAACGCGTCGTCATCTATGACGGCGCCATGGGCACCAGTATCCAGGACCGCAACCCTCCGCTCGACGACTTCTGGGGCAAGGAAGGCTGCAACGAAATGCTGGTGCTCAGCCGCCCCGACATCATCAAGGACATCCACGCCGCCTACTTCAAAGCCGGCGCGACGTGGTCGAGACCAACACCTTCGGCGCCACCAGCATCGTGCTGGCCGAGTACGACCTGCACGACAAAGTGCACGAGATCAACTTAGCGCGCCGCGAAGCTGGCGCGCGAAGTGGCCGCCGAGTTTTCCACGCACGGACGAAACCGCGCTTCGTCGCCGGCTCCATGGGCCCCACCACCAAGCTGCCGTCGCTGGGCCACATCGGCTTCGACGACATGGCCGCCGCCTATACGCGAGCAGGCGCTGGCGCTGATCGAAGGCGGCGTCGATGTTCTGCTGCATCGAAACCTGCCAGGACATTCTGCAGGCCAAGATCGGGCTGGTCGGCATCTTCGACGCCATGAAGCAGACCGGCAAGCGCGTTGCCGGTGCAGGTGCAGGTCACGCTGGAAGCGACCGGCACCATGCTGCTGGGCACCGAAATCGGCGCGGCGCTCACCACGCTTGAGATGTTCGACGTCGACATCATCGGCCTGAACTGCGCCACCGGTCCCGAAGGAGATGAACGACGCGGTCCGCTACCTGGGCCACGAACTCGCCCAAGCCTGTCTCCGTGCTGCCCAACGCCGGACTGCCGCAGAACGAAGGCGGACGCGCGCGTTTACAAGCTCACGCCCGCAGGAACTGGCCGACTATCACAAGCAGTTCATCACCGAATACGGCGTGCGCGTGGTCGGCGGCTGCTGCGGCACCACGCCCGAGCACATGAAGGCCGTGGTCGAAGCCTGCGCCAATCTCGAGCCCGCGCAGCGCGACGTGAAGATCACCGCCGCGGCGGCCAGCGCCTACTCCATGGTGCCGCTCGACCTCGATCCCAAGCCGCTGATCGTCGCCGAGGAGATGAACACCACCACGCGCGTCGAGCACTTCAAGAACATGGTGCGCGCGCAGAACTACGACGGCATCCTCACGCTGGCCAAGAAGCTGGTGAACGAAGGCTCGCACATGCTCGACCTGTGCTGCGCCATCGTGGGCGAAGACGAGAAGGCTTACATCAGCAGCATTCTCGAGAAGATCGCCACGCGTGTGCCCGCGCCCATCCTCGTCGATTCCACCGAGGCCGACGTCATCGAAGAAGCGCTGAAGCGCATTCCCGGCAAGGCCATCATCAACTCCATCAACCTGGAAGATGGCGAGAAGCGCACCTCGAAAGTTCTGCCCATGGCCAAGCGCTACGGCGCGGCGGTCATCGCGCTGACCATCGACGAAGACGGCATGGCGCTCACCGCGGAGAAGAAGCTGGCCATCGCCAAGCGCATCTACGATCTGGCGACTGAAAAGTACGGCATCCGCCCCGTGGACCTGATCTTCGACGCGCTGACGCTGCCCATCTCGACCGGCCAGGAAGACTACCGCACCGCCGGCATCGAGACGCTGAAAGCCGTGCAGGCGCATCAAGCAGGAACTGCCCGAAGTGAAGACCATTCTCGGCGTCAGCAACATTTCGTTCGGCCTGAACGCCTACTCGCGCCGCGTGCTGAACAGCGTCTTCATGCACGAGGCGGTGGACCACGGCCTCGACATGGCCATCGTCAACTACAGCCAAGATCTATCCGCTGTACAAGATTCCTGAAGCCGAAGTTGATCTCGCGCGCAAGCTGATCTTCCACGACAGTCGAACGGCGATCCGCTGCAGGTCTACATGGCGCACTTCGCCGGGACCAAGGGCAAAGCAGGAGACGACGACCGCGCACGTCGACACGCTCTCCGTCGAAGACAAGCTGAAGTGGGCTGCATCATCAACGGCGAAAAAGCAGTCGGCGACGGCGCGCAACAAGAAGTCGCTCGAACGAGATTCTGGAAGACGCGCTGATCACCTACACGCCGCTCGATCTCATCAACAACGTCCTGCTCGACGGCATGAGGACCGTGGGCGATCTGTTCGGCGCGCGCAAGATGCAGCTGCCTTCGGTGCTCGACTCGGCCGGAGTGATGAAGGCCGCCGTCGCCTATCTCGAGCCGAAGATGGAGAAGAAAGAAGGCAGCCAGAAGGCGACCATCGTGCTCGCCACGGTGAAGGGCGACGTCCACGATATCGGCAAGAACCTGGTGGACATCATCCTCACCAACAACGGCTATCGCGGTGGTGAACCTCGGCATCAAGCAGCCGTCGGACGCCATCATCAACGCCGCGCAGGAGCACAAGGCCGACGCCATCGGCCTGAGCGGGCTGCTGGTGAAGTCCACGCTGGAGATGAAGTACGTGGTGCAGGACCTGCAGCACCAGAAGCTGGACTTCCCGGTGATCTGCGGCGGCGCCGCGCTCACGCGCAAGTACGTGGAAGACGATCTGCGCCGCGAGTATCAACGGCGGCATCTTCTACGCCGACGATGCCTTTGCCGGCCTGCACCTCATGGACGACCTGGCGTCGCCCAATGGCGCGCGCGAGAAGCGCATCGCCGAAGGCAAGGTGGTGAAGGAGTTCGCCCGTGCGGCCGCTGCCGGTGCAGGCGAACGGCGACGGTCAGCGACCGAGCGCCAGCATCGTGATCGCCCGCGCGCGCCGAATATTCCGCAGCCGCCGTTCTGGGGCATGCGCGTGCTGAAGCCAGCGATTTCGATCTGCGCGAAATCTTCCAGTACATCAACGAGACCGCGCTGTTCAAGAACCAGTGGCAGCTCAAGACCGCGTCGCAGGAAGACTACGCGCGCCTGGTCGAAGACGAAGTACCGGCCCATTCTGAAGCAGCTGCGAAGAGGAAGTCATCGCCGCCGGCTGGTTCGAGCCGAAAGTCGTCTACGGCTACTTCGGCGCGCAGAGCGAAGGCAACGACGTCATCGTCTACGACCTGCCTGAAGGTTGGAAGCAGGGCGACCCGATTCCGCCGAGACGCTGCGCTTCACCTTCCCGCGCCAGCGCGAAGGCCGCAAGCTCTGCATCTCCGACTTCTTCCTGCCGAAGATCAGCGGCAAGATGGATGTGCTCGGCATGTCCGTGCGTGACCATCGGCGCCGTCGCCTCGCACGAGACGCAGAAGCTCTTCGAAGGCGGCGAGTACACCAAGTATCTCTACCTGCACGGGCTGAGCGTGGAAACCGCCGAGGCCCTGGCCGAATTCTCGCACAAGCAGATGCGCGAAGAACTGGGCATCGCCGGCGAAGACTCGCCGCACATCCGCGACCTGTTCCACCAGAAGTATCGCGGCTCGCGCTACTCCTTCGGCTATCCGGCGTGCCCGAACCTGGAAGACCAGACCAAGCTCTTCGCGCTGCTGCATCCCGAAGAAACCATCGGCGTGCACCTGACCACCGGCTTCCTGCTCGACCCGGAGCAGACCACCTCAGCCATCGTGGTGCATCATCCCCAGGCCAAGTATTTTGTGGTGTAGGGTGTGATTTTTTCACCATCCCGAACCCGCTTTTTGGGTGAGGGAACCCTATGCCACGATGCTGTTGACGGAAGCGGATACGTCCTGGGGCAAGCTCTCCATTCTGAAACATTCCGCATTTAAAATCGTTCATCATTTTGCCTTTTTGCCCCCTATCACTTTGGGTACCTTTTCCCGCAACATCGCTACAACCCTTGTCAATCGCGGGGAAAACGCATTTTTGCTCCGCTACAAGTCCGCTACAAGTCCGCGACAAGTCCGCGACGTCATGAATAACGCTCCCAGACTTCGAGGAACTCTTCATGCGAATAAGCCTTGACGACCGACGTGGGACTCACGCGGTGATCGCAGGAGGTAAGTCCGAAAGGACGGAGCATACGGGCCAGGGTATGAGCGGGCGATCTTCCCCAGCGGCACCACGGACGATCTTCCATGGCTTGCAGATAGGCGATGAGATCGCGTGATGGGATGTAGGCGGGCGTATCCAAAGTGAGCTTGGTGCGCGGATGGCCTGCGCCGGGCGGACGAAGGGCGGTAAACGCTTGATTGAGATCGGAGAGAAGCAGATGTATATCCGTGGACAGGTCTGCGGCGGTATCTTTGTGCCTGCTTTTAGAAAAGATATCGGCAACAGCTTTCTTACCTGTGAAGAGCCAGGGGTCTCCGATGGCCTCACAGATACGCATGAGAGGCGTAATGTAGTCGAGGCGATCGGCACTGAGTCCATCGGGCAATAGCTCAGGAGTGCTATAGGTGCAAAGCGAGAGGTACTCAAGATTCTGCTGCGACCAGAGCTGAAGCCATTCCACAAATGGTTTCGCCTTGGCACGAGCATAATCAGGGTCAAAGTTTTTCACCGGACGCTCGCCGCGCGCGGGACGCTGAAGCAGGAAAGGAATGGAACGTTCCTGAAGGACGCGCGGCAGAGGAGAATTGCCGGCCAGGGCCTTGGGACAAAAGACGTTGAATTCCATGAGACGCGTGGAGTCGAGAGAAGCGGTGTAACGTGCGGTCGACATGGTGCCGGTCTTGAGCAGCGAGACAACGGCGCCGGAGTCAGAAGCGCCGAGGGTGGCTTCACGATCATCCAGCAGGATGACGGAAGGAAGGTCTTGTTCGGGCACACCGTCAGTAGAATCTGCGGGTTTCAGGTCCAGCATTCCGCGACGAAAGACAGTGGGCGTAGGCGCGGAGGCGAGCCAAGCTCCGGGAGGACACAATAATTCGAGAAGCTGGAGACAGCGGGTCTTGCCATGGCGCGATCCGGGGGCCTGGATGTTGAGATAAGGCGTGAAGGCAGCGGCGCGGTAGCACCAGGTATGCATGATCCAGAGAGTGAGCACGATGTACTGGTAGTCCTCGCAAGAGAGATACTGCGCGAGGAAGTCCAAGAGGCCAGCGAGCATTTTCGGAGCAGGAGCAAGCTGTGGCTGCACTGGCGCGTTGTTGGCATCGGTTTCGGTATTTGTTGTCATACGTGCGCCAGAGTAAGACAAAAAAAGACAGAGCGGCGCAAAGTGGTGTCACTACGCCGCCACTGTGGTGTCACTACGGCGGCGTAGTGGCGGCGTAGTGACACCAAGGTATTGACAGGGAAAGAATCTGGTGATCTTTGATCGGGTGATCTGGTGATCGAAAAGACGAACGCGAAACCTCTGCCGGAAGGTGCTAACTAGCGCGAACGGGCAAGAATCGGGGCATCGGGATTATCGGGACAGGAAAAAGCCGAATCTTTGCCGCGAATCGCGCTAATTCACGCGAATGAAGAAGAATCGGGTGATCTGGCAATTGAAAGGCGAGACCATATCTGCCGCAAATTTTGCGAATGAGCGCGAATGCGAAAGGCTTCCGAGGATAGAGTTGTGACGCTGCCTCACTCTTTCCCTACCACGGTGTCGTAGAGTCCGTAATGTGTGAGTCCCTCATGGCTCTCGATGCCCGTGTACCGCAGCGAGGCGTCCTCGTAGCGACGGAACGCGAACATCGCTTGATTCATTTGCTCGGTATTGAATACCTTGAGACGCACGAGCAGATGAAAATCTTTCACTGTCAAGCCGGTGACGGCCAGGAACAAGTCCGGCTCCAGCTTGGTGATCACGTCCTGCAGCGTGTTCTCGCGAAAGTCGGTCAGGTACATAAACGCCGGGATGCGCGTCGCAAACTTGATCAACTTTTCTGCACGAGCTTGCGCTTGGACTTGTATTCCTTCGCTTTTTCGGTGAGCTGCTTCTTTTGTTTCTCGGTAAGCTCCTTGTCTTTGGCCTTGTTCTTGAGCTCCTTGACCTTCTCGCCTTGTTAATGATGGTCTCAATGATATTGTCGCACTGTTACGCCATGTTGCTTTCTGACACAGAACCGTTGCGAGCATATTGATCGCGGATGGATGCTGAATATCAAGCCCACGAGGAGCAAAAATACTGAACCTTGAAAATCAATGCTTTTGCCACTGACGGATCGCTGCAACACAATGGCGCTGCCATCGAAAAAAAATCCACAGACTCGCCCTTTTCTTCTGCGCTCCCATGATGTACATTACGTTCAATATCGCTCCAGTAGAAATTTCAAAAATCGATGATCAACAGCACAGTTTCGCTGCCAAACAGGAAGATTCGAGTGGCTAGCTTCTTTTCAGGCGGAGGAGGGCTTGATCTTGGATTTCATAACGCTGGATTTGACGTCGTCTTTGCAACAGACGTCGAACCTCGATTTTGTGAGACACTCAAAAGTAATGCAGGAAAATGGCTTTCCAAGAATGTCGCAGTTTGTTGCGGCGACATTCGCAACCTTCAGGAATCGCAGCTTCCTGAAGGCATCGATTTTGTGATTGGCGGTCCGCCCTGCCAAAGTTTTTCTGCATCGGGCCGGCGTGCCGGGGGCGCAGCGGGGCGACTCGATTCGAGAGGCAATCTTTTTTATGCCTATTGCAGAATTATCGCGCGGCTGAAACCGCGAGGTTTCCTTTTCGAGAATGTTAGGGGAATTCTCGGCACCCACCAAGGTCAGGATTGGCGTCAAATTGTCAATTCATTCCAGGAAATTGGTTATAACGTTTCTTTCCGTATACTTGATGCGTGTGATTATGGGATTCCTCAGCATCGCGAAAGACTTATTCTGGTCGGGCATACGCTAGAACATCCATTCTTATTTCCAGCGCCTAGCCACGGCGTGGATTCTGATTTGTCAAATTCATATTTATCGCCGAATGAGTCCTTCAAGGGAATTGAAACTTCCGAGGATATCAATGCATTGAAACTGGAAAACGGAAAATACGCTCACCTGTTGCCGTTAGTGCCGCCTGGAAGTAATTTATTTATTTTTCACAGCTAAACGAGGTTACCCTCGCCCAATATTCGCTTATAGATCAAGGTTCTCCGATTTTCTCTACAAAGCCCATCCTGATTATCCAATAAAGACCTTAATCGCCAGTCCAGGTAAATATACAGGGCCATTTCATTGGGACAACCGATATTTCTCAATCGCGGAATATAAGAGATTGCAGGGTTTTCCCGACACCTACAATTTTTGCGGAACTCGGCCAGAAGTGATTCAGCAAATTGGAAACTCGGTAAGTCCGAAGCTTGGAAAGCATCTTGCTCTGGCTATCGCGTCTCAGATTTTTAATCTGCCAACATGCGTAAAACTCATTCCATTGGATAAGAAGCTCAGTTTTGATAAACGAAAAGGTCAAGCTGCAAAGCTTACCCGAGAAAAGCATGATCGAGTGGCAAGCTGCAAAACATCAAGTATCGCTTTGAAACTGGAGCCGTACTCTGAGCGTGTCGAGCCTTGCACCCTTCCGGAAGGGCAGTCCAATGTGAAGGTTACAGTTAAAGGAAAGAGGGTCGCAGTTACTGTTCGCGGAGATGAAAAAGAAAAGCTTTTCGCTAAAGTGCATCTTGAAATTGCTTGTAACTCCCCAAATCTATTTTCAAGCCGTGCAGAGCAAATGGACGCGATACTTCGAGTTAACCTATATGGGAAATCTCCTCATTGCATCCAGACAATGTGGAATGCAATTGACAGCTGGGTGATACGTTCTAGCAATCTGCATTCATTATTTGAGTTGTATGGCCATTTCACAGAACCTCATCCGATTTTTTCGATTGTGAGCTTCAAGGCGTGTTCGCGCCATCCCATCGCGACGTTCGCAGCGCATGCCGCAAAGTTCGAGAACTGCTCAAAGTATTTGCCGCGGACCCATCTTACTAATTTGTTTGGAAAAGCATTTAAAACTCGAACATTCGCCGATCTCGTGAAAGTCTTAAGAGGATATCGTTTCGACATCCGCTGTTTCGAGACCAATGTTGCAATTCCCCCCTCTAACTATATGGTCGTATATCCATTTACGCTCCCTAATCGCAAGCAAATAAATTTCTCAGTTAAATCCAGGCATAAGGCTGAAGATCGTACTCGACCAGACGTTCCTGAAATGTCGAGTGTTTTTCGACAGCAAGGTGCAGCAGATGTCTAAAGGCGAAGCAAAATTAGATCAACAAGCTGGAGCGAAGCTCGCCTGCAAACTTGACGAAATATATCAAGAGGTCTCTGCTTTGCATGATAAAGGCTCTGCGTTTGATATGAGTGTTCCAGCTATTTCGATTGCCCCTCGATTTGCCAAAGCACTTGAAGCCATATCGTCTGCTAGTTCAAAAGCATCCGCTGCATTCACAAACATCATTACATCTCTTGCGATAAAAGCAATTCGTCCCGATTTAGACATCAGATACCATCAAGTGCAAATTTGGAGCACCCTTCAGTTTTCGGAAAGTCAGCGAAGAATATATCTATCCTTGGCTGCAGAAACAGAAGTTTGAAGGAGCTAAATCCGGATGGCAGACCCGCACATTGGAGCGGCCCAAGCCTTACCTTATGAGTTACGACGAAGACATATTCGGCGCAATTAAGGAGCCCTTTCTCGCGATTTTCGATGAAATTCAGGAAAAGGGGCAGAGTGCCGAAGCAGGCTTGGCATTTCTAATTTATCAACAGATTGTTCTACGTGAAAAAAAAAATTCGGAATTGTCGCACCGAAAATCCAAGATATCCGACGAATCGAATCGTTTTTTCGCGATCATTTTTTCTTTCAATACAAGTCAAAAGGGGCTTCGAGTCTGCCGGTACTCGCTCTGTATGCAATGTATAAGGTAATGATGGATCAGTTAAAGCGATATGCTGGGATGAATTTGCGCGATTTGCAGAGCCATTCTGCCGCGGATTCTCAGACTGGCGCTATAGGAGATATCGAGGTTGAGCGACAGGATGGTACTCTTTTTGAAGGCATTGAGGTCAAGCACGGTCTCCAGATCAGCGAAACTGACATTGAGCAGGCTTGCGCTAAATTCGCTGCAACGACACCGCCACCGGATAGATACTATCTTTTGACAACGCACAAAGAATGCCAACCGGATGCCGACATGGATGCGTTGTTGCGGCAAAAAAGAGAACCACATAGGAACGCAGATGATCGTCAATGGGGTTTTTCCAACGATTCGCTACTACTTGCGATTGCTCGCCGACCCAAGCGCCGTCTTCCCAGCATATGCTGATCTGATTCAGAAAGATCCCGCAATATCTTACGAACACAGGATAGCTTGGAACAATATTGTGCTTAGCACCGCAAAAAAGACAATCTCGAATGGATAAAGTCAGCCCCAGCATTCGAAGCTTCATTATGTCTCGTATACGTTCTCAGAATACGACGATGGAAATATTGTTTGCGCGAGAGCTCAGACGGAGAAAAATTAGCTTCAGGCAGCACGGGGCATTACTCGGTAAACCAGATTTTATATTTCCTCGGGCACGGGTTGTGGTATTTCTTGACTCATGCTTTTGGCATCGGTGTCCTTATCATTACCGTCAGCCAAAGTCTCGGAGCGAGTATTGGCTTCCGAAAATCGCGAGAAATGTAGAAAGAGATAAAGTTACACGATCAGAGTATCGTCGGTGCGGTTGGAAAGTGATCAGATATTGGGAACACCAGATACAAGCAGATATTTTGTCTTGTGTTGAATCTGTAATCAATTTGGTCCGAACCAGACTAGAACTTGGCGTCTCTAACGCAACAATTCCGGCCAAGCCTGCTCGGACACGGAAGCAACATTGAGGTGCATTTAGGCCAGTAGCACTAAACTTATCATCATCGAGTATCCTATTGGGCCGTGAATGTCGGTCGAATACAACGTACGCGCTCTGTCCGCTCGAATTATCCAGGCACATGGACGTGAAACACTGTAGCGGGTCGAAAGCTGCTGCCCAAAACTGGCTTTGAATGCCAGATTCCCATTGTGACCAGATCGCACTATGGAATCAGGATAGCGCCATAATTACGTCACTTTGACGCCTTCAACGTCCCTCATCTATTCCAACAATCACCCAATACCTCTGAAAAGCGCGGCCACACTTATCTGAAACTGCCGGGCTATAATCACCAGCTTCTCAAGGCTCAGGTCCTGGGTTCCGCTTTCGATTTCTGCCACCAGGGAACGGGCCAGCCCACAATCCTTTGCGAATTGCGCCTGCGATCTGCCGCTTAATTCCCGCAGTTCGCGGATCCGTTGACCCAGCGCTTGGCGGACATGCAGGTTCTCATCCACGGCCCGCGCCCCGTGTGCTGGTTGTCATCATCTCCCGGCCTCCGGATGGGCTATGCTCTGCTATGATTCGCAACGGCAAAATGGCGCCTGCCGCCTCCACGGAGAGCAAGACCGCTTTCCTCGATTGGCTCGGTGGCGGCAGGCGTTGGCAGCATTTCCTTCTCCTTGCGGTTTGCCTACGATAGAGGGTGCCACGAACGGGAGTGCCACGATCTGGCGTAGACGTGGCGTTACTGTACACCCGATGGTAAAACGAATGCAAGACCCGGTCGAAGTCAGAAAACAACTCGGCGAGCGCGTGCGCGAACTCCGCAGCCGCAAAGGCTGGTCTCAGGAGAAGTTTGCCCACGAAAGCGGGCTGGGCAGATCGTTCGCCGGTTCCATTGAACGCGGCGAGAAGGACATCAGGATCAGCACCCTTTGCAAGCTGGCCGACATCTTCGGCATTGATATCTCGCGTCTTTTCAGGGCTCCAACCCCCAAAAAGAAGAAATAGCGGCTTCTATTTCTAAGAACATTTCCCGGCTCTAAGGGCTAAGTGTCTCCAGCTTATGATTTTGGCAAAGGAGAACACTTATGAAGACCGCTTTAAAGCTGTTGTTTGCTGTTGTGCTGTTGACCGGAACGATGTTATCCGAAGGCACCACGCCAATACCCTGGTGTCCGGGAGGATGCCCGCCGGGCGTGAATGGCTCATTGAACGTAAATCGTTAAATTGAATAGTCACATGGGGGCAGGCTCATTTAGGCTTGCCCTCATGATTTACTCCGTCGTAAGCTTTGCCGGGTTACCGCTCATAGCCGCTGTGATGGCCGTGATGATATGGCGCAGGCTTTACAGGGAGTATCCATTCTTTTTTACGTATCTCTTTGTCGTGATCGCGGCGGAGATCGTGAGACATGCGGTCTTGGATCCGCGTTCTCTTCAATATTTCTATTTTTACTGGATTACCGAAGGCTTAGGTGTGTTTGTTGCCTTCCTGGTGCTCTACGAAGTGTTTCTGATTCGCCTCTTTCCTGGCTTCAATATCACTCCCATTTATCGTTATTTGTTTCCTATTGCCGGTCTGATTGTGGTCGCCCTGACTGCCGCCATGTTCGTGAGCGCCCCGTCCCATGGCCCGAGCAGGCTTGCGGTGCTGGTAGGGGAATTCACCCTGGCTCTTAATTTTTTGCAGGTCTCTGTCCTGGTCTTCTTTTCCTGCCTGTTGCTGCTGATGTCGCGGGAGTGGACCCGCTATGACTTCGGCATTGCCTTTGGCTTCGGCGTCCATGCCTCGGTCAAGCTGATGACTACCATCATCCGCGCCCGGCATGGTTACGCAACCACTCGCTTTGACCAGCTTCCGACCATCGCCTACACTATCGCGGCGCTCATCTGGCTGTTTTACCTCTCGGCAGGCACCCCGCCCCGACACGAGGTATTGCTGAACCAGCAGATGGCCGACGAAGCAAAGCAGCTCAAGGGCTGGTTGCGTTCGTGGTTCCGGAACTAAAGATTGCTCAGGAGTTCGTCATGCGCGTTCGGCTCTTTCAGCATGGTCATGGCCGAGGCGACCTTTTTAAGGTGGTCATAAGAGCACAGGAGTTCGGCAACCAGGTCTTTCAGATCGGCCAGGCTGGGCGCGGAGAGCATAAGCTGGTGAAGGCGGAAGGTCTGCCAGAAGCGCAGCACCAGCACCGCGGTGACTGCGTAGATGCGCACCGGGACGCCAGCATTGATTAACTCCCGCGCAATGGCCCGCTGCTGATCGTCCTGGCTGCGAAAACTGCCGTAGCCCAGCTTTTGCAATACCGCCGCGTTGTTGCCCATCTTCCTGAAGTACTCGCTGGCTGAACGTATCCTGTCCTTTTGCACCTCGCAGAATTGCCTGCGCGAGTGCCCCTGGCGCAGAAAGGCCTCTTCCATGGGATCAATCAGGTGTTTGATTCCCTTGATGTTCACGCGATTGAGAAAGGGAAGCGCGCCGGCCACTCCGATGTCCCGTAGCTTTTTGGTCCTGTGAAATTGGACTGCGCTGCGCGCCAGAACAATCAGGCAGAGCCAGGAGAGCGCCATTCCTAAATAGGACAGGGTGGCCGAGATCATTGCTCCGCTATTCAAACACTACAGACACAGAAATGGAACGGCCGCGCTTCTTTTTCCGGTTTTCAGGACGCGACCCGCGCGGCGTCTTGGTTTCATTCCCTGGGTCGGTGAATGGCCCGTAATCGAGGCCCTCGAACATCTCCGACACGGTTGTGTTAAAGGCGCGAGCGATGGCCAGCAGGGTAGAAAGGGTTACGTTGCTTTCCCCTCTTTCGACCTGCCCCATGTGGCTGAGATACAGGTTGCAGCGCTCTGACAGGTATTCCTGGCTCCATCCTTTGTTGGTCCGGAGCGCACGGATGCGTCTCCCCAGGGACCTTTGAAGAACAATGATGGTGCGCTCCTCTTCCATCTCAGGCAAAAAGTTTATCCGCGATAGGACGGTTATAGCAAGGCTTATTATAGGCGCTAATGATTGCGCTTGCGCTATTTACGATTACCAGATCCGCCATGTCTTCCGATGCTAACGCGCAGCAGCGGCGGAGCAGTTCCTTCGCTGCCGCTCAGGATGACACCTCACAGAGATTTTCTTCGAGGTACTTACTGCTGTAAGAGTCAGAGCCCAAGAGCGCTTCACCGAACAGCACGCGGCCCTGAAGGGCCTGCTCTTCCACCGCACGCGGCCCTGAAGGGCCGCTCTTGCACCAACGCACGCGGCCCTGAAAGGGCCGCGCTTCCACCAACGCACGCGGCCCTGAAGGGCCGCTCTTCCACCAGCACGCGGCCCTGAAGGGCCGCTCTTCCACAACGCACGCGGCCCTGAAGGGCCGCTCTTCCACCAACGCACGCGGCCCTGAAGGGCCGCTCTTGCACCAACGCACGCGGCCCTGAAAGGGCCGCTCTTGCACCAACGCACGCGGCCCTGAAAGGGCCGCTCTTCCACCAACACACGTAAAAGGAGCAAAAGCGAAAACTGTCTTCTCGCTATCTGCTTTTCCAGTCCACTGTGCAACGGCGGCGGCTGCTTTCCTGCGCCAACTCTAATGCGCGCATCACGTTGAGCATTTGTTCTGGAGTTACCTCGATCGGCGCTTTGCCGAGAAGAGTGTCGCGCAGGTTGGCGTAAAAGAGGCGGTAGTCACCGGGAAGGGTTGGAACTCTTTCGCCTTCCGGATTCGCTGCTCCGGCTGCATAGAGCGTTCCCCATTTTTCCTGCGGCTCGCGGCCCCAGTGGTCGTCGTGTGGAACCTGGCCTTGCTTGAGCGCCTCTTCCTGCGGATCAATGCCGTATTTCACAAACGCGGCCCGCTCTCCACGGACGACGAACCGCAGACCGGGCTCCAGGGCAATCATGCTGGCGCGCAGCAGGGCGCGCATACGGTCGTAGTGCAGCACTATGTCGAAGGCGTCGTCCACCACTGCATCCTGGCGTTCGATCCGGATATCCGCGGTAATCGCCTCCGGCGGTCCAAACAGCAGCATGGCCTGATCTATCAAATGCACGCCGAGATCAAAGAAGACGCCGCTGCCGGGGCCTGGGTTTTCACGCCATGCGGCAGGGCGTCTTTCCAGGCGGTAACGATCAAAGTGCGATTCATACAGCACGATGCGGCCCAGGCGGCCTGCTTCGACCAGTCCGCGAAGGGTGCGAAAGTCGCCGTTGCAGCGCAGGTTCTGGTAGACGGTAAGCAACCGTCCGCGCTGCCTGGCCAGTTCCACCAGTTCGACGGCCTCCGCATAGGAGGTAGTGAAGGGCTTGTCCACCACAACGTCTTTGCCGGCCAGCAGGCATTGCCGGGCAAGCGGATAGTGCGAAGCGTTGGGAGTGGCGATCACTACAACCCTGATGTCGTCCATGTGGAGCAGTTCATCTACGGAGCGCACAATGCGAGATTGCGGATAGAGGCCGGCAGCGTCATCTTTAGTGCGTTCGAGGATGGCCGCCAGCCGCAGTCCGGGAACCGCCGAGATGATGGGGGCATGAAAGACCCGGCCTGCAAATCCGAATCCGATGAGTGCGACGTTAAGCATGGAAATAGCTTCTAGCCTCTAGCTCCTAGCTTCTAGCTCAAGACTAGAAACTTTATACCGCCCCGGTGCGGGGCTCCTCTTTTTGCTGCTTTTTCCCCAGGGCTTACGCCGCTGGGCTAACATATGCCGCCCCGTCTCGGGGCGGTTCTCTGAAAGTAATTGACATTGGGTTTCGGAGCGTGGGTAGAACTCGATTCGTGGTCACAGCACCATGCATTTAAGTGTATGCAGGGGCTAAAAGCCCAATGTTTATGCGCTTTTTACGGCACGAGTAAACTCGTGCCCTGATACTTGTGTCGTCAACCCACCGCAAATTCTAAGTTCTCACGCACTCTCTAAAGCCCAATGACACTTACTTTGAACGTCTGTGTTTTGCAACGAGCATTGCTGTACAAACTTTATGCCGCCCCGGTGCGGGGCTCCTCTCTTTTTGCTGGCTTTTCCCAGGGCTTACGCCGCTGGGCTAACATATGCCGCCCCGTCTCGGGGCGGTTCTCTGAAAGTAATTGACATTGGGTTTCAAAGCGTGTGTAGAACTCGATTCGTGGTCACAGCACCATGCATTTAAGTGTATGCAGGGGCTAAAAGCCCAATGTTTATGCGCTTTTTACGGCACGAGTAAACTCGTGCCCTGATACTTGTGTCGTCAACCCACCACAAATTCTAAGTTCTCACGCACTTACTTTGAACGTCTGTGTTTTGCAACGAGCATTGCTGTACAAACTTTATGCCGCCCCGGTGCGGGGCTCCTCTCTTTTTGCTGGCTTTTTCCCAGGGCTTACGCCGCTGGGCTAACATATGCCGCCCCGTCTCGGGGCGGTGCTCTGAAAGTAAGTGACATTGGGCTTCAGAGCGTGTGTGAGAACTCGATTCGTGGTCACAGCACCATGCATTAAGTGTATGCAGGGGCTAAAGCCTAATGTCACTTACTTAAGATCTCCGTTTTGCAGCTTTCTTTTCGGATAACTTTTACCGGATCCCCATATTTCGCGCGGGTATTCTCGCCGCTTAGAACGCTGGGGCAGCTTGGCTTGGCTCATGTATTGCAAGATGCGGTCATAGCTCTGCTCTCGTGCCTGGGCATCCGGGACGCAAAGCTTGTCAATCATTGCATTCAGCAGTCCGTACGCCCGTGTAAAACTCAATCGTCGCGGCGGCACACCTGCGCGCTGCGCTGCCAATGCCATGAAGGCTCTCACTAACCCGTAGACCACCACTGCAATCAGCAGCTCCTTTTCTATGGCCTCTGTACTTTTCCCATTCAAGTGACGTATCCGCAGCGGCCCCTTCAAGCTCCGCAAGTCCAGTTCCATGTTCCAGCGCTTTGCGTACCAGGCAATGATCTTTTCCTTGTCTGCCGAAAGCGTGGTGAACAGATATAAAGGCTCACGAAAGCCATTCTGCGTAACCACCACCAGTCGGCCTTCCAACTGCGCCTCCGCTGGCCATTGCCGATGGTTTCGCCGATCCTCCTTACTCGGACGCCATACCAGCTTGCATTCTCCATTGGGCAGCAAGGCCGCCCCTCCCAGAGCCTTGGCCCGTGTCTTACTCAGGCGAAACAGTACCTGATGGCCACTCTGCACCGCTTCATACGCAAAGGAGAAAATCCCAAAGTTGCCATCCCCCACAATCACACTTCCCACCGGTACCCGCTCCAGAACCTCCCGCGCCAGTTGCTGCTCACTCACCGCTTGCGGGCCGTACATCGGCCCCCAGGCAGGACGCAACGCGATGCCGCTCTGCTATCGTGCAAGCCCACCCACTTCAGAATTCCCCAGTGTCCCTCCCCGTGCTGATTGCTCCCCGCCGGAAACTGCTCCAGTAAATCCTCAGTGTGCTCCAGTTGAAGGCTGCTTCCGTCCAGCAATAGCAGTGGAAATGACAACTCCGGATCTAGTTCAATCCGCTTGCCCAACTCGGCCAGCAGTTGGTCGCATATCGTCTCCACCACACTCACTGTGGTTCGCCCACAGGCTCGCGCATAGCCACCGGTGTTGTGTGATATCTTCCCTCTACGCACCCGTTTACAGTCTGCCAACAACCCATCCAGCCGCCCGACTGCCACTTGATGAACTGCTTCTCGCTCGGTGCCACGCTCGTTAAGCCGTTGCAACAACATCATGGCAACCACCACCGGGAGCGTATAAATCTGCGTTCGCTGGCCGGTTTCCAACTCTTGCCACTGTCCCTCGGGAACCATCGAGGCAAATAATTCCAGCAATCCCTGTTCGTTAGGAGACATCGAAGATAAGTGCAAAAATTCCAAAGCATCTCCAGAATGCCTCAAAACTGCTCTGGTTAAGTCCTCAATATTTCTGCTCCAGCGTTGTTAAGTAAGTGACATTAGGCTAAAGCCCAATGTTTATGCGCTTTTTACGGCACAGAGTAAACTCATGCCCTGATACTTGTGTCGTCAACCCACCGCAAATTCTAAGTTCTCACGCGCTCTGTAAAGCCCAATGTTTATGGCTTTTTCACTGGCACGAGCTAAACTCTGCCCTGTTACTGTGTCAGTCAACCCACCGCAAATTCTAAGTTATCACGCACCCTCTTCAGCCCTTGCATACCTTCCACCTCACGGTAATGTTGCCATGAAATCGAGTTCACACCCACCTTCTTACGCCGGTGGGCTAATGTTGCCACCCCATGGGCATTCTGTGGACTTCAACTGCTCTTGTATTGGCTCAGCAGTTCGTCTACCTCGGCGTAGCCTGAGGGAAAATCTATGCCGCTGACCTGGGCTCCGGCGCGCAGCAGCGCCTCTGTGGATTCAGGCGAGCGGCGGTCGGTCCAGTAAGGTCAACGCAGGCGCGCACGGCGAGCGCCAGTGGTGTGCGTCCTTTGCCGTCGAGGGCATTCACGGGCGCGCCGCGCTCGATGAGCAGTTTCACCACTGCGGGCCACGCCTTCCATGCGGCAACGTGAAGCGCGGTGCTGTCTTTGGCGATATCGAAATACGGGTCGCCCGGATACAGCGCCGCGACGTTCACGCCGAGATCGAGCAAATGGGCAACACCTTCTTTGTTGGCGGTGCCGGCGAACTCTGCCAACAGCGTGCCGCCCTGGGCCAGGAGATCGTCCACAAACCGGGGTTCGCTTTCCACCATGGTTCGAATGGCCGCAGCATCATTCATGGCACACGCGGCAATCAGCCTTTCAACACCCTGCAAAGCAATGGGAATGCCTCGTTGCGCGAAGGCTGTGAGCACATCGCGGCGTCCGCGGCGCGCAGCCATGGCGACAGCGGTTCTACCATCGCGATCGGCGAGGGTTGGATCGGCCCCATGGTCGAGCAGCAGTTCAATGATGGCCAGGCGATTGTCGCGCCTGATGGCATGGTGCAACGGACGGAAGCCCAGCTTGATCTGGTGATTGGGGCCGGCGCCCTGCTGCAACAAATACCTGACGCCCTCGTAATCGTGCAAGTCATGCTTACGCACCAGCATGAACGCCAGACTTTCAGGAGTGACCTTGCCGGTCTCGACCAGCAGTTTCATGGTGCTGTTGTCGTGCGTTTCCGGCGTGTGATAGACGGTCTCTATGTCATTGGGATCGGCGCCGCGCTCCAGCAGCAGGCGCGTTATTTCCACGTGGCGCGCGACAGCGGCAGCGCCGTACAGGGCGGTTTCCCAATCGGGATATTCCCCGGTGCTCTGAAAACCGGTGTTGGGATCGGCTCCGGCGTCGAGCAGCGCAGTGGCCGCGCGCACAAAACCTTGTGACCGGGCGTGATCGAGACGCAGATACTTCGAGAGGCAGAGATAGAGGAGCGCATCGCCGCCGAAAGGGGCGGCCTTGGCCGTGGCGTTGCGCGGGTCGAGCGCAAGATGGCGGCGGACGGCAGCATCGTCACCCAGAATGGCCGCCGCATGGATACTGGTGTTCGCCAGGCCGGGATGTGCGGCCAGGATGGCTTCTGCGCGCTCCAGCGTTCCAAACCACACGGCAGCTTCAATGAAAGCAGTAAGCGGATCGGTTGTTTCAGAAAGCATGATTAACCTTATCACCGCAGAGGGCGCTGAGAGCGCAGAGTCAATTTCAGAATTGCCAAAAATGCCATGATTGCCACAAATGCCAAAATTGAAAAGCGAAATTCCCGGGGGCGCTCGCAAAAGATATTGCCGTGAATTGCGCTGCATACTGGACTAGACTGTTTCCGGCTTGTCGTGTCTTTTGCAGGCGCGCGGGCAATATTCGAATTGCAATTCTTTCGTTGAGGTCGGCCTATGGTTCGCAGGCACAATTTGCTTCGTCTTCTTCTGAGCTTATGTTTCATTACCGCGAGCGCGTGGGCGCAGGCGGAGCAGGGGCAACTCTTCCGTCATCAGGAAGTCATGGTTCCCATGCGCGACGGTGTGAAACTTCAGACGGCCATTTTCATCCCTAAAAATGCAAAAGAGCCGCTGCCATTCCTGATTGTGCGCACACCTTATGGCGTCCCGCAAAATGAGGCGGGCTTTGTTGAGTCCGGCAACTATGAAGAACTGATTGCCGATGGATACATTCTGGTGTGGCAGAACCTGCGCGGGCGGTTCAAGTCAGAGGGAACTTTTGTGATGCAGCGTCCGCCGCGCGATAAGTCCAAGCCGAATTCCATTGATGAAGGCACTGACGCGTACGACACGATTGACTGGCTGATCAAGAATATCCCCAACAACAACGGCCGCGCGGGGATCTTCGGCATCTCGTATTCCGGCTGGACCACGGTAATGGCGCTGCTGGAACCGCATCCGGCGCTGAAGGCAGCATCGGAGCAGGCATCACCCGCCGACATGTTTCTGGGTGACGACTTTCATCATAACGGCGCTTTCCGCCTGAGTTATGGCTTTGAATACGCGGCGCTGCTGGAGGCCGCCAAAGAAGAGAACACCCACTTCCAGTTTGACCGCTACGATACTTATGAGTGGTACCTGAACCTGGGCGCCCTTTCGCACGCGAACGAGAAGTATCTTCATGGCTCCCTGCCCACCTGGAATGATTTTGTCGCCCATCCGAATTACGACGAGTACTGGAAGAAGCAGGTATTTGCCAGTTATCTGCAAAAGACCACCGTGCCCAATCTGAACGTGGCCGGATGGTGGGACCAGGAAGATTTCTACGGTCCCATGAAGGTGTATGACTTACTGGAAAAGAATGATGATCGCCACCTGAACTATGTAGTCGCAGGGCCGTGGAACCATGGCGGCTGGGGCTCCGGCCCGGGGCGTTCACTGGACAAGATTGATTTCGGCAGCGACACGGCAAAATATTTCCGCGCCAAAATACAAGCGCCCTGGTTTGCCTATTGGCTGCACGACAAAGGCAAGCTCACACAGCCAGAAGCGCTTATGTTTGAGACCGGCAGCAACCAGTGGAAGTCTTACGATGCGTGGCCGCCGGTGAAAGGCATCACCAAAAAGCAGCTCTACTTTCATGCGGACGGAAAATTGTCTTTCGATGCTCCAGCGGAGCCAGGGACGGCCTTTGACAGTTATATTTCCGATCCGGCCAATCCAGTGCCGTACCGTCCGCGGCCGATTTCGCCCTACGTATCCGGGGCCGGACTGGCGGGTATGGCTGGTGCAGGACCAGCGCTTTGTGGACCACCGTCCAGACGTGCTGAGCTGGGAAACGGAACCGCTGAAAGATGACGTGGAGATCGCGGGCGACATCGTCGCCAATCTATTTGCTTCGACCTCAGGATCAGACAGCGACTGGATCGTGAAGCTGATTGATGTCTACCCTGAGAACTACATCGAGCGCGTAACCTCGCCTGAATGCCAGGACATGAACAGAGAGTCTTCTGAGTACGAGCAGCAATGCATGCTGCCACTGGGCGGCTATCAATTGATGATTGCAGACGAGGTTTTTCGCGGACGCTTCCGCAAAAGCTTTGAGCATCCTGAGGCCATCGCGCCCGACCAGGTGCTGGACTACCATATCGGCCTGCACACCAACAATCACGCGTTCCTGAAGGGACACCGCATCATGGTGCAGGTGCAGAGCACCTGGTTCCCGATTATTGACCGCAACCCGCAGAAATTTGTGCCCAATATTTTTGAGGCCCACGATTCCGACTATGTGAAAGCCACGCAGAAGATTTTCCGGACAAAGAATTATCCGTCGAATGTATTGCTGCCGGTAGTGACCGGAGGAGAGAAGTAGGAAATTGCCATAATTGCCAAGAAGGCAATGTTTAACTTAAGGGCTGGGTCTCTCGTTCACGTGAGGCCAGCAGATGCGGCGTAAAATCAGCTTTTATGCAACGCAAAATGTTCTGGCTCATCTTCGCGGTTCTCGGCCTGATTGCCGATTTTGCTCTGCCATTGGTCTGGGGGTTGATCGCGACTCTACCGCTGCTGGTTCTGAGCTGGTGGATTGCTTTTCGGAGTGGGTGGTTTGAGTAAGAATCACCACGGAGACACGGAGGCACGGAGAAGACTTTTTACCGCAGAGCGCGCAGGGAGCGCAGAGGGAATCGGGGGATCTGGTGATCGGGAGATCTGAAAATCGGGCCATCGGGAAATCGTATCATCGGGAAATCGGGTCATCGGCAATATGCGCGAGAAAATCGTCGCGAAAAAAACAAGAAACTTGCCATCAGTAATACGGAGAACAGCAAGCGAGAAGTCAGTCCCGGCAGGGACGAAATAAACTGTAGCCCGGCACGGGAGTGCCGGGTAGCTCATGAATTATTTAGAGTCCGGAGGACGGCAGAAAATGCCAAGTTCTTATGTCAGCAACCACGTTCATATTGTTTTCAGCACAAAGGAGCGGCAGCGAATCATTAGTGCTGATTTACAGCCGAAGCTGTGGGCGTACATTGCAGGCATTGCCCGTAATCACGATATGCATGCCATTGCTGTAGGCGGAACCGAAGATCATGTGCATATTCTGGTTTCGGTTGCACCGACCTTGAGCATCGCCAAGGCAGCGCAGCTTCTGAAAGCTAACTCGTCCCGTTGGATCAACGAAGCTCATGAGGACCGGTTTGAATGGCAGGAAGGTTATTTCGGTTGCAGTGTGAGCCGGTCACAGATTCCGACTATAAGAACCTATATTGCCAATCAGCATGAGCACCATAAGAAACGAGACTTTGCAGCAGAGTTGGCATTATTACTGAAGAAGCATGGAATAGATCCAGGTAGATAATTCTGCCGTCCCTGCCGGGACTCGGGCATCGTAAGGCTACAGATTGTAACGTCCCTGCTGCCGCAGGGACTCGGGCATCATAATTTCTCTTTTCCCGGCACTCCCGTGCCGGGCTACAGATTGTAACGTCCCTGCTTTCGCAGGGACTCGCGCATCATAATTACTCTTTCCCGGCACTCCCGTGCCGGGCTACAGATTGTAACGTCCCTGCTTTCGCAGGGACTCGGGCATCATAATTACTCTTTTCCCGGCACTCTCCGTGCCGGGCTACAGATTGTAACGTCCCTGCTTTCGCAGGGACTCGCGCATCATAATTACTCTTTCCCGGCACTCCCGTGCCGGGCTACTAGATTGTAACGTCCCTGCTTTCGCAGGGACTCGCGCATCATAATTTCTCTTTCCCGGCACTCCCGTGCCGGGCTACAGATTGTAACGTCCCTGCTGCCGCAGGGACTCGCGCATCATAATTACTCTTTCCCGGCACTCCCGTGCCGGGCTACAGATTGTAACGTCCCTGCTGCCGCAGGGACTCGGGCATCGTAATTTCTCTTTCCCGGCACTCCCGTGCCGGGCTACAGATTGTAACGTCCCTGCTTTCGCAGGGACTCGCTTTCAGCGACTGAAAATAAAACAGTGGACCTAAGATTTGATCGTATCTTTCGGGCGGGTTATTAATGCCCAATTACGTGCGATGGCTTTTTCGCAATATCCCGCCATGTTGTTTCATCCTCATCCTTATGCAATTCCGGCCATTCACAACGCAAATGTGAAATCGTGGCAAACCTGCTAGCATTGGGCACAACAGCAGCTTGCCCAGGGAGGTTATGCCATGGTCCATTTGCGGCGCCTTGCCATCGTTCTCGTACTTATATTTCTTGCAGGAATCAGCGTTACCCAGGAGAAAAGCGCTCCTCAACAGACCGGCGGCCAGTCCACGTCTGATGCTGCGGTGCAGGCGCAGCCTGCTCCGGCCGCTACGGTACTGAAATTCACTACACGGCTGGTGATAGTGGATGTGATTGCCGACCTTCACGGCCATCCGGTAACGGACCTGAAGCAGGAAGATTTTTCACTCACAGAAGATGGTAAAGAGCAGAAGATCAAGGTGTTCAGCTTCCAGTCTCCCAGTACGGCAGATTCGGCTTCGGCAACGCTGGAGAAATTGCCTGAACCGCCTCCCAATGTTTTTACGAATGCACCCCGCTTCAATCCCGCCAGAGTATTGAATGTATTGCTGCTCGATGCTTTGAATACCAAGACTGTTGACCAGGCGGTGGCCAAAGAACAGATGCTTAAATTTCTGGAGAAACTCCCCGCCGGCCAACCAGTCGCGGTCTATGCCATGAGCACGAAGCTGCGATTGTTGCAGGACTTTACCAGCGATCCGACATTGCTGAAGAAGGCGGTGAAGTCGCTTTCGGCGAAAGGGTCGCCAGTCCTCGATAAACAGTCCACCGGAACGGGAATGTCGGAGCTGCCTCCCGGAGCGGCACAGGAACGGATGCCGCAGCAAATGTTCCAGCAGATCCAGTTCTTTCAACAGGAAACTGCCGCCATGCAGATGGACCAGCGCGTATCAATGACGCTGGCGGTACTCAACTCACTGGCCCGCTCACTCGCCGGATACCCGGGACGCAAGAATCTGGTTTGGCTGTCAGAGAGTTTTCCGCTGTCGGTGCTGGCCGACAACAGCGCCGGGGTAAATGATCCTGGCGTGAATCTTCGCGACTATGCGCCGGCCTTCGACCGGACCGCCAGCCTGCTCACCGACGCCCAAGTGGCTATTTATCCGGTGGATGTAGGAAGTCTGGTGAATAATTCGGTGATTTCCGGGCTGAGCAATACCGACAGTTCCGGGGAGTACCTGGGCCGAACCGTGAGCGGACGCGCAAGCCAGGGTGACACGGCAGCAACCGCAAGTGGCAGCGATACTCTGGCAAAACGACAGGGCTACGACAAAGAACTGGACAAGACTCCAGAGGAGCAATTCAACGCTCACACCACGATG
This sequence comes from Terriglobia bacterium, assembly GCA_963823745.1. Taxonomy (GTDB): domain Bacteria; phylum Acidobacteriota; class Terriglobia; order Terriglobales; family Acidobacteriaceae; genus Angelobacter. The sequence goes on along the minus strand of CAWGMN010000013.1, from coordinate 127,272 downwards.
AACGAACTTGCCGAACGAACCGGAGGACGCGCATTTTATAACCGCAATGACGTGCTGAATTCCATCAACAAGGCGATTGACGACGGCTCTACTTATTACACGATCGGTTACTATCCTGACAACAAAAACTGGGACGGCAAATTCCGCAAAGTGGAGTTGAAGGTGAATCGTCCTGGAGTGAAGCTGCGCTACCGGCTGGGTTACTTTGCCAATGACCCGCAGGGCTATGCCAAACTTAGTCCGCAGCAGCGGGCCGCCGACTTCGGGCAGGCCCTCAGCCTCGATTTCCCGGTGTCTACGGCCGTGCCCTTTCAGGCGCGCGTGAATATGCCTTCTGAGGAGACGAAGAACAAGGTAATCATTCGGTATGCGGTTGATCCGCACGCGCTGAATTTTGAAATGCAGTCGGATGGAACACAACATGCCGCAGTGGATTGTGGCGTGGAAATCTATACGCGCAACGGGCAATCGCTGGGAGTTCATGGAAATACTTCATCTGCGGCCCTCAAAACCGATCAGTTTCAGAAGATCATGCAAAGCTTCTTTCCATGCCAGAGCCAATTTGATCTTGCTCCCGGTGATTACATCTTTCGCCTGGGAGTGCGCGATCCGGGTACAGGGTTGATGGGCACTACAAATGCTCAGGTCACCGTGCCTGCATCTCATGCCGGCGGGGCCGATCAGGCATTGATCGGCGAGGCGCGGAAAAGTCTGGCAGCGAATTGCGCGAATGATTTTAGAGTTGGGTTTAGATCGGCATTTCGCTAGATGTGAACAGCAGCAGGGGCGAAGGAGCGTGTGTGAGAACTCGATTCCGTGGCGACATTACTGTGAGGTCGAAGGTGTGCAGGGGCTAAAGCCCAATGTTTATGCACTTTTTACGGCACGAGTAAACTCGTGCCCTGATACTTGTGTCGTCAACCCACCGCAAATTCTAAGTTCTGCACACACCCTCTAAAGCCCAGTATTTATATGGCTTTTCGGCACGACTCAAGTCGTGCCCTCTCCAGAAACTCCGTCAATTATGGTCACGAAGTCGCGCATCCAAGACCATTAAGATTTTCTTGGCCAACGCAAGTTCAGTCGTCCCCTTCCGGGGACTCTGTTTGTCGCTTTACTTTCCCGCCGTTGAAACGGCGGGCTAGCTTCATACGTCCCGCGGGGGCGGGACTGGAGCAATTTTGTATCATCCGGAACGTTGTAGCCGAGAGCCGATCTGGAGTTTCTGGTTCATGCAACCACCCCGCACTTCAGCGGGGTGGCTCGGGCTGATACATGTCTCGCTAGCCCATACAAAAATTTAGTTTTCACAAACGTTCTGAAGCCCAGTGTTTATTTCGGCATGAGTAAACTCGTGCCCTGATCGCAAACCTCTCGCCAAACGCTTGATTCTTTTTTAAACCATTGTTCGGCTGAAGGCATTCAGGCCTTTACCAAGTTGCTCCAGAGCTTCGCGTATCGGTTCGGTGGCCATACCCACGCCGATTCTGAAGTGTTGCGGCATCTCAAAAAATCTGCCGGGCACTACGCCGGTGTCGAATTCTTTACGCAGCAGCTCACAGAAACGATCGGCATCACCTGCGCGCAGGCTGGGGAAGGCAATGGTCCCGTATTCGGGCCAGTAGTAATCGAGGTCGTCGCGGGACTCGAGAAAGTTTCGCAGCAATTCGCGGTTGCGAGCGAGCAGGGTTTTCATTTGCGCAGCAATCTGACCAAGCTTTGCAAATGCCACCACGCTGAGCAGTTCCCCGGGATGCACGAAGGTGGCGCCATGCACATCGTTGATATGCCACATGCGCTTCGCCAGTTCCGGGGCAGCCAGTATCCATCCACAACGCAGGCCGCTCAGCCCGTACCCTTTGGTGAGGCTGTTGGTAATAATGAAGCGCTCCGGATCAATGTGAAAGGCGGAACGCGGTTCCTGCTCGAAGAGCATTTCGCGGTAAACCTCATCCACCACTATGTAAGAGCCGTTACGTTGGGCCAGTGCGGCAACTTCACGCAATGTGTTATCCGAGCAAAATGCTCCGCTGGGGTTGTGCATGTTGGTGATGACGATGGCGCGTGTTTTGTTGCTAATGTTTTGTTCCAGGTCTTCCAGATCAATCTCGAAATTGCGCTCAGCCGGACGCCGGAAGCGTTTCACCTGCAACCCCAGATAGTGTGACAGGCTCAGCAGCGGCTCATAAGCGGGCTGCTCGATCAGTACTTCGTCGCCCGGTTCGGTGATTGCCGCCAGCGCGAGATAGTTGGCCATGGACGTGCCAATGGCGCTCACGACAGTTTCCTGCGGCACGCGATAGCGCTGAGCAATGGCCTGGAGCAGAGGCTGGTATCCGTAGATGCTGGGGCCGTTAATCTCCAATTGTTCGATGGAGACGCCCAGATCGGCGAGCGGAAGATTGATCATGCCGCTGGTGGCCAGATTGAATTTGGCGGCGGATTGCAGCTTGGCCCATTCCATGTAAACAGAGCGCACGGCGCTGCGGGAAAAATGGTTCGATGAAAGATTCATGCGTGGGAAACTCTCTTCCAAATGTAATACACGGGCACGCCCGAAACCAGAATGGCCAGGCCGGCCAGGGTGTTTGCAGGAAACCTGATAATCGTATTGATTACCACACCGGCACAGGCGATGCAGAAGAGGGCAGTGCTTACCGGATGTCCGGGCATGCGGGTCGCGCCTGGCATGGAGGCTGGACCAGGCTGGCGCCGCCGCAGCACGAACAGGCAGCTTGCCGAGAGGCCGAAGAAAATCCAGTCCATGGAAGTTACGTAGTTCAGGATCTGCTCGTATTTGCCGGAGAGCAGAATCACCACGGTCCACACGCTCTGCAAGGTGATAGCAACGACGGGTACGCGGGTGCGCGGATGCACCCAGGTAAGCTGGCGGAAGAACACTCCATCTTCGGCCATGGCGAAATACACGCGGGGCGCGGTGAGAACGCTCTGGCTCAGAAATCCCAGAGTAGAAATGGCAATGCCGAGGGCGATCACGACTGCTCCGGTATTTCCCATGGCAACACGCATTACCGCCGAAGCAGGAGTGTGGTTGGCGGCCAGTCCGGCAGGGCCGAGAGCGCGCAGATAGATAAAGTTGACTGATGAATAGAGCAGCGCCACGCCCACTACGCCCAGCACCAGCGCGCGAGGCAGATCACGGCGCGGATCCTTCAATTCACCGGCAACGAAGCAGGCAGTCTGCCATCCGCCGTAAGCGAAAAGCACCGGCACCATGGCCGCTCCGAAAGAAGAGACGAGATGCGCAGACAGAGGCTGGTCTGCTATGGGACGGAACGAGAGATGAGGCGCATGCACCAGCAGCCCTCCGGCCAACACCAGAAAAGCAATGGCTGCGATCTTCAACAGCATGAGAACGCTTTGCACATTGCTGCCGCTCTTCACGCCCAGGCAGTTGGCGAGAGTAAGAACGGTGAGCGTAATCACAGCGATTTGCCACTCGGGAAGATGCAGCCCTGTAAGTTCTAAAAAATAACGCGAGAAGGTCACGGTGACTGCGGCCATGCCTCCGGTCTGAATCACCAGAAGCAGCACCCATCCATAAAGGAAGGCAATCAGCGGGTGGTAAGCTTCGCGCAGGTAGGCATATTGTCCGCCAACGTGGGGCAGGCGATCGGCAAGCTCCGCCCAGATAAACGCGCCGGTAAGGGCGATGATTCCGCCGGCCAGCCATGCGCCCAAAATCAGTGAAGATGTATGGACCGAGCCGGCCACTACGTAAGGATTTATAAAGATACCCGCGCCTACGGTGCCGCCCATGACCAGCATAGTGGCGTCAAACAGGCCGAGCCGCCGCGCCAGCGGCGGTGCAGGGCTTCGGTCTGGTGCAGAAGTACTCAACGGCTCAGGCTCGCATCGAGCAAACTACCGGAGAAAGACCACAGCAACCATAAACGATTTCTCGCAGCTTTCCTATAACCTCGGCCTATAATGTCGCGTTCGGCAATTCCGGTTTGAGAGAGGTCCATTCATGATTTACCGTCTTCTTACTTTCGCTGCGCTGCTCCTCGCCGCCGCCTGTGCGGTGGCCGAGCAGCCCGGTTGCTCGAGTTTTGATATCCCTGTCAACGTGCTTCAAGCGAATGGCAATCCTGTGCAGGGACTCAGCATGCAGGATTTCAGCCTGCAAGCGAAAAAGGAGTCAGTCGCACTGGAATCGGTGAGCCCACAGGCCGGGCCGCGCCGCATCGTGTTTGTGATTGACACCTCGCGTAAGCTTTCGCCGGATGCGCACCGTCTGGAAGTAGAGTTTGCGAACGGCATTCTTGCGGCAGCGCAGCCCGACGATACTTTCGGCTTGCTCACCGCGCGCGGCATTACTCAGACCGTAAAATTGGGCTCCGACCGTGAAGCCGTGAAGAAGGCATTGGAAGTATTAGCGAGCGCGGCCGCCGAAAATGGAAATGGAAGCGCGGGGCCACTGGATGCAGTGATGGAAGCGGCAAGCTGGTTCGAGCAGCCGCAACTTGGCGATGCTATTGTTTTGATGGCCGCCGACCTTGAAGGCAATCACAAAACCAATCCCAAAAACATTGCGAAATTGTTGCTGGACCATCGCATCAGGCTGTTCGGTGTGGCCCTTGGATTCCTGCAACTCAATAACAGCGTTTCTGCGGGGATGGCCCTCGACCATGATGGTTTCGGATATCGCCAGCCCGGCATGCCGCTCCATACCAGTGAGGCAGATGCAAATTTCCTGCCCTTAAGCGTGGACAGCGGCGGTTACGTGGCGCCCGAAAACACCCGGCTGGTCAATGTGGAATTCAAGCTCACCGAGACCAAGAAACAACAAATAGAAAAGACGGGCGAACTCATGGCTAAACTGATTGATAGCTTCTATGCCTTCCATGTTAAGGCGCCGTCCCGTCCGGAGCCTTTGACGGTAAGCCTCAGTCCCGGCAAAGTTCAGGCGTTGCCCGGCGCGCATATTTTGTATCCGCATAATGTCGCGGCGTGCAATGTTTCTACTGCGGGCAAGTAGTTACACGGCGGGGTAATGGATTTAGAGCGTGTGAGAATTCATGGCAGACGTAATCGCGAGATCGAAGATGCGCTGGAGCTAAAGAGCGTGTGTGAGAACTCTATTCCGCGGGGACATTACTGTGAGGTCGAAGGTGTGCAGGGGCTAAAGCCTAATGTCACTTACTTTGAACGTCTGTGTTTTGCAACGAGCATTGCTGTACAAACTTTATGCCGCCCCGGTGCGGGGCTCCTCTCTTTTTGCTGGCTTTTCCCAGGGCTTACGCCGCTGGGCTAACATATGCCGCCCCGTCTCGGGGCGGTTCTCTGAAAGTAAGTGACATTGGGCTAAAGCCCAATGTTTATGCGTTTTTACGGCACGAGTAAACTCGTGCCCTGATACTTGTGTCGTCAACCCAGCGCAGATTCTAAGTTCTCACACACCCTCTAAAGCCCAGTATTTATAAGGCTTTTCGGCATGACTGGAAGTCATGCCCTGTTACATGTCTTGTCGGCACAGGCAAATCCAGAGCGAATAGGTGTAGCACGTGCCTCATTTACACCAATGCTAAAGCCCGGATTTTTCTCAACTTCACGCGGCCCTGAAAGGGCCGCTCTTCCACCAACCCGCACAGCACATTCGTTCCCTATCCAAAGTAACCTCCGCCCATAAAACCGGCAGCAACTATTCGCGTGCGCAGGGTTAATATTCGCAGACGAGTTCAAAACCCCACCAGAGGGAAGCACGAAAAGGAGCTTTGAAACTATGCGACGACATCTAGCACATCTGCTGGCACTGGCTGTACTGAGCACGGGAGCCGCCTACGCCCAAGCCAATGGAAGCACCACCACAGGCAACGATCTGAAGCATGACCGCAAAGACGCGCGTCACGACCGCCGCGACATGCGCAAAGATAACCGCGACATTCGCGCCGATAAGCGCGACATCAACCACGACCGCGCGGACCGCAACAAAGACCGGCGTGATCTGACCAACGACCGGAAAGACGTGGCCAAAGACCGCCGCGAGCTGCATAAAGATGTGAAGTCCGGAGACAAGGCCGACGCAGCCAAAGAGCGCGCCGACATCCGCAAAGATAAAGCCGATATGGCTAAAGATAGCCGCGACCTGCGCAAAGACCAGCATGACATCAACGGCGACCGCAAAGACCTGCACCACGATCGCAAAGATGTCCGCGCTGACCGCAAAGACCTGCGGCACGATCGCCGCGACATTCATCACGATAAACAGGGAAAATAATTCGGCGGAGAGACAAGCCCCTGGATGTGTCAGGGGCTTTTGTGTTGGAAGAAGCATTCAGCACTCAGCAATCAGCATTCAGCCCGCACACCTTTTTGGCTGAAGGCACAAATGATCGTGGGCATGGTAAGGGTTGTTCCTTCAACATGACCTGTAGGGTGGAAGGTGTGATCTGTACCTATGCCGAGGCTGCGGGCTCAAGGCTTGCAGCCTGGACGCTGCGGGCTGAGTGCATAGGTCCTTCGGTGCTGCGCACCTCCAGGATGACATGGCGCGGGCGGATGATAGGACGCGAGCGTTTTCGACGCGACTGAAGTCATGCCCGGTTACAAAATTGTTTAGATCAGATAGCTTTAACTGCTAAGTGCTAACTGCTATTTGCCAATTGCGAATTGCCAATCGCTCACTGGAACATGTCGGTCATGCCTGCGGCATTGGCCGCGGCTCCGGGATAGGTGTGCACCTGTAACGCGTCGAGTGTCGTCCGCAGCAGGTTCTGATGCTGATAGAAGCGCGCGGATTTGAATATCTTCCTGACTCTCGGTCCCACCATCACCATAGAGACCCGGCCACCACCGTGAGCGGTGTCGGTGACCGCGCTTTCATCGAAGACGATAACGAGCAGGCCGTTCTGCCGGAAGACCGCATTGTTGAGCAACGGGCCAATATTGTTCCTGAGCCATGCGTCGGCGGCCGCGAGTTTCTGGTTATCAGTGCAGGTCGTGAGCCCGGCAGGGCAATCGTGCGCGTCGTCCTGTTTATCGGGGATCACAAACGAGAAGCTGGGAAGGTGCTGGTTGTTCAGGTCCGCAGGAAAGTGTGAAAACGGAACCAGATTCAATTTCTGCACGCTGCTGTTCACCACATCAGAGAAATACGAGAATGGATTATGGTGCCGCGTGTAGCTGCCCGTATCGCCCCCTGTGTAACCGACGGAAGGCAGGCCTTCGGCATAGCTCTTCCATGTTTTGCCGGCCGTAAGCAGATGGCGCACTATGTTGTCTGCGGTTACGGTGCCGCTGAATGCGTCATTGTTGGTGATGATCTGGCCGGCGGTGAGCATGAAATAGTTGCCGATGGAAGGGTGAGTGTCGGCATAATATTGCGTGGCCAGCGCGTTCTGCGACGCCAGGCTGTTCAGAAAAGGCATGGCTGAATTGCCAATCACGCTGGAAAAGCTGTGGTTTTCTTCGAGTACAACCACTACGTGTTGCGCAGGGGCCACCTGAGCATGGGCAAAAAGGGAACAGCAAAGCACTGATACGCCACACAGAAATTTCTTCATGAGTCAGTCTCCTGAGTGCTGAGATTTTTTGACTGCGATGAAGTGGCAGTGTTGGTAAACGTGGCGGCTTAGAACATTAAGAGTAAGTGTAGACCGTTCGGCAAGCATTAGCAATCAGCAGCATCAGCAATCAGCATTCAGCCCGCGAGCATATTGATCGAGAGGACATTACGTTGGGCATGGCGGGATGAGTGGTGACAAGTAGGGCCTGTCATTATCGACCCATTGTTCTAGTGCGCTCCGCTCCAAAAGCAGGAGACCACCCCAGTTACGCGCAACAACGCCGCGTACTGGGGACCCCGGCGAGCTGCGGCCATTCGACTTCGCTCAGGCCAGGCTCACGCCTTCGGCAGAGAGGAAGAAAGTCTTTCCCTCGTTACCCGGCACTCCGCTTTTCAGATGCGCGTCGTCAATTTTGTAAACCACGCGCATCTGGAAGCTCCGTGACCGGGCTACTTTCGGTCGTCCTGCCGGACTGGCATGCTGATCGAAATTGCGATGGAACTAATAGACATTGTCGGGGAAGAAAGGCACGACGAATACGTTCTGGTGAGAATACCTCGTATGGGATTCGTGTGGGACACATCACGTGGATGCTTCGACTCCGCGCCAAAGCGGGCGCTGCGCTCAGCATGACAGCTGTTGGAGAGACGACGTGATCAATCTTGCAGGCTAGCGCATCGCGGAATGCTGTGCACAAAAACAAAAAAGGCGCCGGAATTCCGGCGCCTTTTTATCTGACGAATCAGTTTTACTGCGGGCAGGGAAGCGCCGAATGCGGCAGCGTGGTTTCATCCGGGAAGCTGAATGCACCATCAATGGCATTGGACTTTGCGCCCATTTCAAACCACTGCAAGAGCGGAATGATCTGGGGATGATAAGTAAACACTTCCTTGCCTTCCCTGAGCGTTATCGGAACCGTTGCAGGGTTGAGCACTTCAATGGGATCGCCTTCTTCCAGATTGCCCTGGCAGACTTTGGCCGTCGGTGGAACTCCCGGGAATTGCCAGGAGGCCGTTGTGTTGCTCAGGAAAGGATTGGCAAACGATTCAGCCAGCTCGTGAGAGAGTGCGGTCACGTCCTGGAAGCCTGCTCCGAAGAGTCCGGGGGAGATCCAGCTTGCATACAGGGTCACCCAGCGGGGCTGTGGAACTGCGCCTGGATCGAAAAAGAAGGTGTGGAAGCCAAGCACGCAGCAGCTTGCCAGTTGTCCCTGAGTTATTTATCGAGAACAGGAAGGTGTTGGGGAACAACGTCTGGCTGATGGCGTTGGTGGTGAAATTGCCGGCATTGATATCGCTGATTACCTGATTGTCGAACAAAGCATTGAACAGCAGGTCGAGCATCAGGACGAAGTGATTGCCGTCAGGCGCGGTTCCCACTCGGTAAGCCTGCACTGCCTGGATCGATCCATCGGGAAAGCGAACGTTCACAAATCGCGGAATGGTCATCGTGACATCATTGACGAAAGTTGGATGCAAGACCGTATGCCAGTCTTCGCCCATCACGTTGAAGAACTGTGCGCGGTGGATCGCGTCGCCATACTCGATGTGTTTGCCGGAACGATAGTTGGTCTGTGCGAAGTTGGGCGAGTCCTCAAACAGGTCTCTGAAGACGAAAGGCACAGTCACGTTCAAACTGCCATCGGGGTTGAGAAGTCTAAGGCTCACAGTCGTAATCTGGGCCGGAATAACGGTTGTACCGCCTGCTGCGGGATGATTGCCAACCATAATAAAGGGGAACAGCCTGCCCAGACTGGGGCCTGCCTGGTTGATAAAGGCTCCTGAGAATGTGGCCAGACTGTCGAGGCCGTCAATGGTGGCCACATCTGGGCGAAAGCCGTCATCTCCAGAATTATTCTGGGCTGCGGCGCGTCCTGGACCAGAGTTCGTGCCGCCATTGCTGCCGGAAGCGCCGCTGCCGGCTGCAAAGATTGCGCTCGAACTGGTTGCGCCAGTCGGGAACTTCAGGACGGTGGACGATGTAACCGGTTGAATTTGAATGGTTTGAGATGCATCTACAGCCGAGGGGGCCACATCAGCGAAACCTGGGATTGAGGAAGATACGGTGGCAGCAGCACCCGGATCAGAGGTCTGGGCATAGCTGATCACCGCAAAGGACAACAAGCACAGCAAAAGGGAAGTAAATCGAATCGAGGGCTTCATTCATTTCTCCTGCCGCTACAAAACAGAGTTGAAGCTGGCGCAGATAAAGGTACTCTCCCTCAGGTGCTCTGTAAATGGATTTCCGCGAATTGCGAAGTAAATTCCGGGTTAGGAAATGTGAAGAAAGCCCTGTAATTACTAGTGCCGATAGGAGAATACCGCAGGCTTAACAACTCGATTTCAGATTGTGATAATTGCCCGTGATTGCCGGAAACTTACCTCAGTCAAGCTTATGCATAGTCGAACAGCGCCATAAATCCGAAATCCATATGTAATTGCTGGTGGCAGTGGAAGAGCGTCAATCCCGGATTATTGGCGACGAAATCTACCGCGACCTCCTGGTAGCCGCCCACCATCACGACATCTTTGAGAATTCCAGCGATTGCGGTTCCCGACAGGTTGGCCAGTTCGAAGCTGTGACGGTGCAGATGAACAGGATGAATGTCATCACTGGCATTGCGCATGTGGATTCGGTAGCGTTTGCCTTGCTGAAGATGAAACGAAGCAGGAGCAATTTTGTTGGCCATTGGATAGGCGGCACCATTGATGGTCCAGCGATTGAAGCCCTCTTCCGCGGCATTGTCTTTGGCGAAAATCATTTCAATCGTTTCGTCGGGCGCAGGCGCGGTCGAGCCTGGCTTGGCGAATTGCGCGTAATTCCAGCGGGACTTAGGCGGGGCGATCCATTGCGCTTTTCCTGCATGTCCCGCATATTCCACCACGATGCCCATGCCATGGCGGCGATCATCATCAGCCGTGTCTCCCATGATCCAGACTCCAGGATGGTTCATCTGCACGATGGCAGAAATGCGCTCGGCCGTACCCAGCCAGAGCACCGGCACATTGGCAGGATTGGGAACGGGATTGCCGTCCAGCGCGACGACCTGAAAAGTGTGTCCGGGCAAGGCAAGACTGCGGATTTCGGTGGCGCTTCCATTCAAGATATGAAAGAGAACTCGTTCTCCCTGTTTTACGCGAACCGGTTCTCCGTGGTGCAGCATCCGGCCATTGATGGTGAACGAACCATACCCAACCTCATAGCCATGCTGCATGCCTTTCGCGAGTGACGCTTTCATGGCTGACTCGCCCTGATCTTCCAGCGCCTTCACTTTGGCGGCCGGAGCGAGAAAATTCTGCGGCATGTCTCCGCCCCGGCTGAAAGTTGGCTCGAACTCCTTCAACACCAGAAAGACCTCGCGGTCATAGCGTCCCGGCTCATGTTTTGGCTCGATGTATACCGGGCCAACCTGCCCGCCATATTGGCCGGCGTAAAGGTCGGCCCCGGCACGATTGTGCGTGTGATAAAAGCGAAATCCTGCGGGTTTGGGCGTAAAGACGATGCGCCGTTTGCCCCGCGCGGGAATAAAAGGTGTACCTTCTTCCGCTGCGCCGTCCACTTCAACCGGCACCATCTGCCCATGCCAATGCAACTGTTCCGGAACATCGGTGTCATTCTGCACATCTACGGTGACCGGCTGACCTTCTTTCAAACGAAGCAGCGGGCCTGGAAACTGTCCGTTGTAGGTAGTGAGCGAGACGATACGGTTTTTGGCAATCTCTACAGGAGAAGTGCGGATGTGAAGAGTGTAATCCGCCGCGTTTGCGGATTGGGATTCTTGCGCCGTTCCGAAGCTGTTGTCTGGTAGCAGCACGGCTCCGGCAGCCATGGCGGCAGTCTTTAGGAAATTTCTTCTTTCCATGGTTCTCCTTGATCCTTATAGATTACCGCGAACAGCATTCACCGCAGAGGGCGCAGAAGCTTCGTGAACGGCATTAACCGCAGAGGACGCAGAGAGCGCGGAGTTTTTAGGAGCAGATGCCAGAGCAGAATCTCACCAGTGATTGCGCGGATCGCAGAAGCGCAGAGGCCGAAAAACGTGTGTGAGACCTCAATTTCGTGGCCACAGCGCCATACAGTTAAGAGTGTGCAGGGGCTGAAGCCCAGTATTTATAAGGCTTTTCGGCACGACTGGAAGTCGTGCCCTGTTACATGTCTCGTTGGCCCACACACAATAGCAGTCTCACAGACGAAGAGGATGCAGAATAAACCTCCGAAAAATATGTCCGCTCAAAATATGTTGTTGAGCCAGGAATCACACTCCCGGATTCTTTATCAGCGTCATCAGCGAAATCAGCGGTAAAGATCTTGCTTTTGATCAGGTTGTTGTCACACCTGCAAGACATCGCCTTCACGAGCAACGGTCCGGTAGAGCACGGGATTGACGAAGAACCCGAGCAAAAGCCGCGAAACCAGTCCTGCGACGATCACAATCGCAAAAGGCCTTTGCGTATCTGAGCCGATGCCGGTAGATAAGGCCGCAGGCAGCAGTCCCAAACAGGCCACCAGAGCTGTCATCATGATCGGACGCAAACGCAGGAGCGCGGCTTCGCGCGTGGCGATGTGAATGTCCATGCCTTCACGCCGCATTTTATTGATGTAGGAAACAAGAATCACGCCGGTTTCAACCGACACTCCCATGAGCGCCAGCAATCCTAAAATCGAGGACACACTGAACGGAGTATGCGTGAGCTTGAGCGCGATCAGCGCTCCCACAGGCTCGGTCATGATCACGTCGAGAGCGATAATCGCAGGAAATTTGAAATTGCCGTAGAGCGCAAAAAGAATAAAGAAGATCAGCAATACCGCCAACGGACCGATGACGCTGAGCTGCTGCTTGGCGGCCAGAAACTGGTCATACTCGCCGCCCCAGGCAACGGAGTAGCCGCCGGGAATGGTTACGTTTTTCCTGACAGCGCGCTGCCCATCTTCCACCGCCCGCTGCAAGTCGCGCCCTTCAATGCTGTATTGCACGCCGATGTAGCGCGAGTTGTTCTCGCGATAGATAAAGGACGCTCCGTTGCCCTGGTCTATGTGCGCCAACTGGTTAATCGGAATCTGCTGGCCGTCGGGCGTGCCTACCAGCAGGTTGCCGATCTGTTCCGCGTTGCTGCGGAACTGCGGCTCCATGCGCACCACCAGATCAAACAGCTTTTCGCCCTGGATAACCTGCGTCGCCGCCTGTCCGCCAACAGCCGCCTGAATCACCGCTTCCACGTCGGAAACGTTGATTCCATACCGTGCAATCCTGTTGCGATCAACATCAATGATGAGGCTGGGCTGTCCCAGTTCGCGCACTACGGTCAATTCGGTGAAGCCGGGCACACTCTCCAGTGTCTTCTTGATCTCCAGCGCTTTCTTTTCCAGCACCTGGAGATCGGTGCCGTAGATCTTGACCGCCAGCGAACTTTTCAATCCGGTGAGCGCTTCGTCCACCGCATCTTCAGCAGGCTGCGTGTAATTGAAGATGATGCCGGGAAAAGCGGTAAGACGTTTGTTGATGGCGTCAATCAGCTTTTCCTTGGTGTTGGTCTCGCCCGACCATGATTTATCACCGTAGGGTTTCAGCCCAACATAAAACTCGGCATTGAAAAAACCGGTTGGATCGGTCCCATCGTCAGGCCGTCCATGCTCCGAGCCTACAACCGTCACCTGCGGATACGAGATCAGAATATTCCGGATCTGAGGCACGATCTTGCTCGACTCTTCAAAAGAGATGGTGTAAGGCATGGTGGCCCGCACCCAGAGCGCTCCTTCATCCAGATGCGGCATGAATTCGCCGCCGATAAAAGGCACCAGCAGCAGCGTGCCCCCAAAGATCGCCGCAGCCACTACTAATGTGAGCCCACGATGGTCAAGGCACCAGTCGAGCTGCCGGGTGTAAATACGCTTGATCCATTCGAAAGCGCGGTTGGTAGTTTCCTTCACTCCGCTCTTGAACCAGTACGAGGCCAGCACCGGCACCAGGGTCAAAGTAATAATCAGCGCGCCGATCAGCGCGAACGACATGGTGTCGGCCATGGGATGGAAAAGTTTTCCCGAGGGCCCACCCAGCGCGTAAATCGGCAGGTAGCCGGCGATGATTACCGCGACCGAATAAAAGATGGGGCGGCCTACATCGGCGGCCGCGGCAAGAATCACATCATTGAGCTTATAGGACTGGCCGTGACGGTTGGCCAGCTCGCGGTAGATGTTCTCCACCATCACCACCGCGCCGTCAACGATGATGCCGAAATCTATTGCGCCAATAGAAAGCAAATTGGCTGAGACACCACGCGCGTGGAGAAGGATGAAAGAGAAAAGCAGTCCCAGCGGTATGGTCACGGCGACGATAATCGCGGCCCGCACACTCACCAGGAAAAACAAAAGCACGATCAGAACCAGCACCATTCCACGGAACAGGTTATTGGCCACCGTATCCGTGGTGAGCTTAACCAGATCGCTGCGATCGTAAAACGGACGGATCTTTACGTCCTTAGGCAGAACGGAGCTGTTCAGCTCATCGGTTTTTTTCTCGACCGTCTTCAGCACATTCTGCGCCTGTTCGCCCCGGCGCATCAGGATCACGCCTTCCACGGCATCGTCCTGATTCGAATTGTGCGTCTGAAATCCGAAATCACCCAATCGGGGCGCATGCCCAATCGTGACTGTGCCTACATCGCTCACCTTGATCGGCGTGCCCTTGTTGCTGGCAATTACAACGTTGCCCAGGTCCTGGGTGTTCTGCACCAGGCCGATGCCGCGGACATAATAGAATTGCCCGCCCTGGGAATAGAACCCTCCGCCCGCATTCGCGTTGTTGTTGGCCAGCGCCTGAATCACCTGCGGCACGGTCAGGTGATAGCCGTACAGCCGTGCAGGATCGAGCAGCACCTGGTATTGCATGACCGTGCCACCAAGGCCGGAATCATCCGCCACGCCGGGCACTGATTTATAGGCGCGCTCCACCACCCAGTCTTCGATCGTCTTCAATTCCTGCGGGCTGCGGTCCGGACTTTCGAGCACGTAACGGTACACCAGCCCGCTGGGGCTAAACAGCGGCGCCATGCTGGGCGTTACCCCGGTAGGAAGCTGAGCATTGGCCAGCCGTTGAAAGATTTCCTGGCGGGCGAAGTAATTGTCGGTGCCATCTTCGAAGGTCAGCCGGATGTCGGAGAGACCATATAAAGAGATGGAGCGCATTACCTCCATCTGCGGAGATCCGCTCATCTCGATTTCCAGCGGCAGGCTGATCAGTCGCTCTACTTCTTCCGCTGCATGCCCCGGCCACTGCGTAATGATCTCGACCATGGGCGGGGCAAGATCGGGATATGCATCCACGGGCATGCGCTGCAAGGAAATCACGCCGGCGATGATCATCAGCGCCACCAGCATCAAGACCAGAAACTTCTGGCGGAGCGCGAATTGTACGACCCTTTGAATCATTTTTTATTGCCTGGTTCCGAAATTGCTTAAAGCCATCGTGCTCACGGTTTCCATATCAGCTCTCTGAGCGGTGTTCATTGCAGAGAATTGGCGAATTGCAAAAAGAGGCTGCCGTCGCCAACCACGCGGTCACCCGCCTGAAGTCCGCTGGTCACCTGTGTCTGCCCCTGCACGCTCTCGCCCAGCTTTACCGGCCTGCGCGCAAACTGGTTCTCTGCCGCCTCGACATAAACAAAGGGCTCGTTTTCTGCATCGCGCAGCACCGCCGCGTCCGGCACCAGCAGGGCGTTGGAGATTTTTCCAGCCTGTACCGTTGCCGTCACGTACATGTCTTTCTTGAGCTTGCCGTTCGGATTCGAGGTGTCAATACGCGCTTGCAGCGTGCGTGAAGTCGGATCCAGCGCGGCGCCCATGAACGAAATGCGCCCCCGAAAAGTATCCGGATAAGCGTCAGTCTTAATGGTCACCGCATCGCCCTGGTGGACATAGGCGAGCTGGTCTTCATACACATTGGCCAGCACCCACACGGTACTGGTGTTGGAGATAGTGAAGCATTGGGTCTGCCCTGCCTGAATCACCTGTCCGGGGGAGCACAGCCGCTCTACAGCTTCGCCGCTGATCGGCGCCAGCACTGGGACCTCAGGCGATACCGGACGCTCAATCAGCGTGTCGGGGCTGGGTATGCCCAGAATCTTGAGCGACTGTTCCGCCGCCTGCAGGTCGGCCTGCGCCTGTATCTCGGCAGATTCGGCCGCTTGCAGATCACGTTCGGCAATTGCATGGTGAGCGTAAAGGTCCTGAGAGCGCGTGTAATTCTTGTGCGCCAAAGAATGAGCGTCGCGGGCCTTCAGGTAATTGGCGCGCAGTTGCGAGTAGTCGGGGCTGCTCACGTAGAGCATTGGCTTGCCTTTGGAGACTTGCTGTCCCGGAGAAACGATCACGCGGCTCACTGGGCCGCTTACCTGGGAAATCACCGGGGTGGTCAGAAATCCATTGAAGGCCACCGTGCCTGTGAGCCGCAGAATGCGCGGGAAGTCTGACGGATGAACAGCCAGTATCTGCACATGCGCAAGCTGCTCTTTGGGAACAGTGAAGAGGTCGGGCTTCTTCGCAGCCGCATCGCTGGTTTCGGTCCTGGCCGCCTGGCTGCCGCCGGAACAACCGGCAAGGGCCAGTGCAGCCAGCAGAACTGCGGGACTGAGCTGTGCGACGCGATTTCGCAGGTACTGCGTATATCTCATGATGTGCTTCATGGCAGACTCCTGGTTCCCACCGCCTGCCGTAACTGTTCCAGGCTGAGCATGTAGGCTGCGAGCGCCTGGCGGTACGCCAGTTGGGTGGCGCGGTAGCTGCGCTCGGCGTCAAGAAAATCCAGCAGCGTCGCCGCCCCGCCTTTGTAGGCATAAGCGCTGATGTCGCGCGAATCCAGCGCCTGCTTCAGATAGCCGGAGATGTAAAGCTTCACTACGTCCTGGTTGGTGGTGGCGGCTTCAAAGGCGTTACTCACATCAGTCATGACTGTGTCCTGGGCGGCGCGTGCGGTTAAAGAAGCCTGGTCGAGAGCGAATCTTGTCCGGGCAATCTCGCCCTGGTTGCGGTTGAACAAAGGCAGAGGAATGCTGAAAAAGAGCGAACTGGTGTTCAGTCCGCTCACCCGGCTGTAGTTGAACGAGGCATTTATGTCCTGCTTGCCATTGGCTTTGGCCAGCGAGATCTGGCTTTTGGCGGCGGTAATGCCTTGTTCGGCGGCCCGATAGTCAGGGCGCTCGCGCAGCGCAGTCGTTTCCAGAGTCTCCAGGCTGGCAGTCAGGGGCTGATATTCGAGGTCCCCGGCCACATCGTAATTGCGGGGGACAGCCGCGTAACCGATCAACTGCCGCAAGCTTCCCAGCGCCTGCGCCCGGGCTACACGCGCGGAACTCACGTCGGTTTGAAACTGAAGTGATTGCAGCTTGATTTTCAGATAGTCGCCTTCGCTGATGTCGCCGGCTTTGTAGCGCTCTTCGGTGATGTCCACCGTCTGCTGGAAGCTTTTTACGTCTTCCTCTGCGAGTTGCAGGTTTGAATTTGCCAGCAGGACGTTAATGAACTGCTGCCCCACGTTGAAGATCAGCGTCCGGGCGGTGTCGGCAACCTGCGACCGGGTTACTTCGGTCTGATCGCGGGCAGCCTGCAGCCGGTTCTGGCGCTTGTGGCCGCGCTCGAATAAGTAGCCGAGACCAATGTCGAATTGCAGGTTATCGAAAGAGAACTGTCCCGGACTGAACAGGGGCAAGAATTGGCTGTCCCATGACACCACAGGATTGGGCCGCAGATTGGCGGTGACTTCCTGGGCCTGGCTTTGCTGAATCTGGCTTCGGGTGGCGTTCAGGCTGGGGCTGTTGGCCAGCGCCAGCGTGATTGCCTGGTCCATAGTCAGCAGGACCGCAGGCCTCGGTGTTGATGCCTGGGAACTTCCTGCCGGGGCAGTCTGCCGACTTTGCGCCGTGCCCTGGCCATGCGTGGCCGCAGCAAAGCTTAACGGAATTGTGGTCTGCCCGAACAGCAGTTCCGGCAGCATGAGAAATGCAAGTAAGAGGGATGCTGAATACATCATTCCCCTCCGGAAACCTGGATTTATAGAATTAGCCTGGAATTAGGAAACTAAACGGCGGGAGGAGGAGGACGGGTGAACAGCTCAAGTTCCACGCCCGTGACCCTGCGTTTTGTACGCTCGGGTGGGCGGACAGCTTCGACGGCGCGCAGCACCGGCAAGGTAAGAACAATAATGACCGGCGCGTTAGCGTGAACAGTAATGCAGATGGCACATTGGCTGGAAGCGCTCGAAGCAGAATGCGAGTGCACCGCTTCGGCCCCGAACATGGTCAGGGTTAAAAGAATGCAGGCCAGCGCTATCCAGTAGCGCAGGTTCGCGGCTTCGAGTTGGTATCTATGCGTCAATACGCTTGCAGCAGCTTTAGAACCCGAATATAGCACTATCGCCAAACCGGCAGCAAGAAACCGGACGAGCGCGGATAGTTACTTTCGAGATAAGCATAGAGCAGCCACAACCAAAACCTCACCACTGATCACACTGATATATAGACAGATCAACACTGATAGGGGCGGGACTGCTACCGCACAACCATAAGCTGAGGCAATACTATACTTAGCTAGGAATTCCGGATCAATCGCAGCTTGCCTCTCTCGTCTTTCCCCGCAAGGATATTGCTTACCACCTCCAGGAACGTCACAGGGTCATCCGGCGATGCGTGAAAATCGCAAGGAACAAAATGTTCTCCGTGACGCTCAAGGGACAGGATCGGGGCTGGACAGTGAGCGTGGAAAGATTCAATCAATGCCACTTTATCGTCATGTGGAATGGAATGGCCCAAAACGAACAGATCGAATCCGCCATCGCGGCAATACTGAAGCGCCTTGCTGAATCCCAGAGCATTAGCTACCTCATATCCCCGCTGCTCTAGCAGCATCTTGCGAGTGGCAAGAAGGCTCACGTCATACGAGACTGAAAGAATACGTTTGGACATTGATACAGTCCTGCGGACACGAATATTGTCAGATGCAGCAAATGGGGGTGTCAAGGGTTCATTTTTTTTGCCTTTTTCTTCGGTCACACTGCTGCTGCTTCTTCTTCTTCTCGCTTCAGCAAGTCCTTTTTCGAGACGGTGAGCACGTGCTTAATGGAAGCAGCACGACGAGAATACATTCTCGTGAGAAATATCTCGTATCAGATTCGCCTGGGACACGTCACGTGGCTTTCCTTCAGCGCGCTCAGGACAGGCTCTTCGGCAGGCTCAGGATAAGGTCTTAGGCTCCGCGCATAAAAGCGGCGCTGCGCTCAGCATGAAAGCCATGAAAAGATTACGTCATAAATAATGCAGTCTCTGGGACTCTGTGAGTTTGTGGTCATGCACTCCGCGTTTCAGGAATGGTTCGGGCTACCACTGAAGCGGATAGATACGAGATCACTGCCCCTTCTTTTAATAAAGCCGGCATCTGCGGCGGCGCGTCTTGAATGTAGGGCAAAAACCAGAAGAATCTAATAGAAGAAAATATTTGTATTTCTTTAGTTTCATGCAGATCGTTAGAGTTTTTAATCCTTAAAAATTCCTTTCTTTGCAAGCGCCGCTTTAATCTGCAAATAACTTTTTACAGCTTCTTCTCCCATCGGCCTATGACACGAAACCCCTTATGAATCAAGGGTTTTAAAGACTCTTAATGGGATGAAACAAGCATCGCGGTAAGAATTAAAAAACTTAATGCATGACTAATGTTGCTCTAATCCCCCCCGTCCACAATCACAATCGCGTTAAGACCCTTTGAGATTGCCCCCCAGGTACAGACGCATCGACGGTTAAAAAGCAGTTGCAGGATTGTTAGGAGATTAACTATGAAGTCCTCTTCCGGGACGCGCGCATTCGTGCGCATTTTTTCAGCCGTACTGGCCATCGTGGCGATGCTTGGTTATTACAGCCACGTTCGTGCCCAAAGCGGTACAGGTTCGGTGATCGTTCCCCTACGACCTCTTGCACCTCTTTCCAGCGTACCTATACCGCCAGTCTTCGGTATCGAAGGTATTCTTGCTGACAAACAGTCCGCCATACAGCTTGGCAAAGCCTTGTTTTGGGACATGCAGGCGGGCAGCGACGATGTGCAGGCTTGCGCAAGCTGCCATTTCAACGCCGGAGCCGACAGCCGGGCCGATCAACGACGTAAATCCAGGGCAGCCCGGCGGCGATAACAACTTCCAGGATGGGCGTCAACTTCGGTGCCAGCAAAGGCCCCGAACTATCACTACAAAGGCGGCAGCGCAATGCCCGGTTTTGGCGGTTATCACGACGGTGATTTTCCTTTTCACAAACTTTCCAATCCGAACGATCGCTTCACCCTGATGTCCGATGTGAACGACGTTTCCGGTTCGCAGGGCGTTTACGGACTCACGGAAATCGGCATCAGCATTCCGCAGGCGGCCGGCACAATCACAACCGTGACCGGCGGTGGCACTCCGGTAAGCAGCACCACCGGCGGCTCCAGCGACGCAAATAGCGGAGCGATCATCAGCGGCGGCACAGGACTTACCCGCGGGTGATGGCGGCGCAGGGTTCACTCTGGGCGCGGCTGGCGACGGCATTAGTCCCGTTCGCCGCAATACTCCGGTGTTCTCAAAAACCCCGGCGATACAGGCCAATCCATCTGCCGTACTCAGCACGGGTCTTAGTTCCGACCCCACCAGCACTGAATTGATTTCTCTTACTGGTGACCCGGTATTCTCTTATCCTGACCCAGCCAACGCCGGGCAGAGCATCAATACCCGCAGGACCACGGGCCGCAACACGCCGAGCGTGGTCAACGCAGTTTTCAACTACCGCAATTTCTGGGATGGCCGCGCGCAGAACGTCTGTAACGGAGCCAATCCGTTTGGCGCCCGCGACAAGCAGGCCCACCTGCTGGTGGCGGATGGCGCTGACGGCCAGGTCGAAGCAGCGATTGTGGGCATGCAGAATTCCGCGCTTTGCTCGCAGTCACTCGGCCCGATTCTGAGCAGCACTGAGATGTCGGCAGCCAACCGCGACTTCCGCCAGGTAGGCAGAAAGCTGCTGGCCCGCAAGCCGCTGGGAAAGCAGCTTGTAGACCCGACTGACAGCGTACTGGGCGGACTTTCGAACTCGCCCAACACCGGCATCGGAACCACTTATTCGGCTTTGATTCAGAAAGCGTTTCAGCCGGAATGGTGGCAGTTCAACCAGCATGTTTGCGTGAACCTCGACGGCAGCAATGCCGGCACGGTTGATCCCACATCCGGCGCTACCTGCCCCTCAGGCACGCTCGAGTATTCGCTCATGGAATACAACTTCTCGCTGTTCTGGGGAGTTGCCATCCAGATGTATGAGAGCACATTGGTTTCCGACCAGACGCCACTCGATAAATATCTCGAAGGGCAGCAGAGCTACACCCTGGTTGGCGACAATGTCAAAAACCAATACACCATCCAGTTGAGCCCCAACGTAACGCCTTACAGCGTATCGGTGATCGGCCTCAACCCCACGCTCGATGCCAGCGACCAGGACATGTATGCGTTTGACGATGGACAGGGCAACATCCGCGGCGTAGGCGTCAACAGCGGAACGATTAACTACGCAAGCGGCTCCATCACCATTTACTTCGGCGAGCCGCCGGTTTCACAGGTTCCGGTGAATATCTCTTATTCGGTGGGCGCAACAACCCCGCTCACGCAAGCCCAGTTGCGCGGCTTGAATGTCTTCCAGACCAAGGGCGAGTGCGTTGTATGCCATGGCGGTCCGGAGCTTTCCAACGCCGCGGTGGGTACGGTTTCAGCGGTGCCTTCCGAACGCATGATTATGGAAGACGAAAGCATGCGGGTGTATGACACCGGCTTCTATCACATCGGAATCCGCCCCACGTCAGAAGACGCGGGCCTGGCGGGCACCGATCCGGTTGCCGGCCTTCCGCTTTCCAACTCTGAGTATCTGCGCCAGAACGTCTGCAATGGCGGGTTCGAAACCGTCATCGTTCCGGGACGCCGTGGTGATGGCATCGCACCTTCGCCACTGAGCTGCAATGACGATATTGCGCGCGGCGGCTTCTTCAAAGTGCCGCAGCTCCGCAACGTCGCGTTGACCGCTCCTTACTTCCACAACGGCGGCCAGCTCACGCTGGAGCAGGTAGTTGAGTATTACAACCGTGGCGGCGATTTCAACACGTTCTCTGAAGTCAAGTACATGGATCCCGATGTCGAGATCCTCGGACTTACTTTGCAGGACAAGGAAGACCTGGTTGACTTCCTCCGCAATGCATTGACCGACCAGCGCACGGTAAAGCAGTCTGCGCCGTTTGATCATCCGCAATTATTCACGCCGAACGGGCATGCTGCTGATGCGAATGGTTATCCGGTGATGAACGATCCGCAGCACCCGGGCGAGGCAATGACCAATCTGATGGAAATTCCGGCAGTCGGCGCCACGGGTGGCGCTCCGCTGCCCACTTTCCTCCAGAACGTGCTGGGAACCTCGGCGGCGCCGGCATCAACAATCAGCACAACTACCCCCACTCCACCAGCCGGCACGGTAGCCGTTGTTCCGGTCAACCCGCCGGCCAATACAGTCCCAGCAAACCAGCCATCGCAGCCAGTCAATGTGCCGGTTGCAGGGAGTTCGATCCAGGCAGAGCCGTTCACAGACAGAACCCTACCATCAGACCTTAGCCGTCCGGGGCCGAGGTAACTCTGATGACAAACACAAATCACAACGTCCAGGCAGTACAAGCGAATCAGCAGAATGACGGAAGGAGCTTCAAAATGAGGGGATTTGAACAAATAAAAGTTAGCTTCAGGATGGCGCGGATTGTACTGCTGCTCCTGATGGTGGCCGCACTGAGCGGCGCCAGCATGGCCCAGACCGCTCCGGTGCCGACGCCGGTGCCTTGGCCACAACCGGCTGCCGTTCCACCAGCACCGGCGAAGATACCGGCTACTCAGACCGTGCCTGACCGGGTTTTGACGAGACTGGACAGATCCAGTACGCCTCGTTAGACGCAACGCCGGGACTGTGCAATAAGGATGACAATCCAGCACCGACTCCGAGCAATCCCCCCTTGCCGGACCAGTGCAAAACCACCGGCGGCTGGATTGAAATCAACAACGACGTTATTCGCGTTCCTGCGAGTACAGTCGTGATCTTTCCCAATACGCTGATTACGTGGGAAGAAACTTTCGAGCAGAATCCCTAACGTTCATCAGACGGATACGGTGTTCCAGACCGGCCTGGCGATGGCTGATACGGCGCGCTTTCCCGGCACCTACCAGGCACACGTACAGGGCAACATCGTGAATGGGCAATATATAGCCGGCATCGTTTTCATTATCCAGGACCCGGTCAACCAGATCGAGGGTTTCATCGAGAAGTTCGATTATGCCAATGGCATCATGTATATCAACGGTAACAGGATCCAGATCAACGATCCCAAGCTTACGATTACTGTGTCCCGATCAGTTCGGACAGCCGATACTCGATGCCAATGGGAATCCGACGGTACTGACCAAAGGCAGATACAGCGCCGGCCAGTCGCCGGATCCTCGCTTCGCGGCAGACCAGAACAACACCACTGTACGTTCACAGACGGGCTATCCGATGTGCATTCCGAGCGTCAGCCCATACATTGATGGCTCAGATGGCAGCGAAGGCCCGTCCCTGGCGTTGCTGAACCCTGAATCCTTGCAGGACCCGCAGTGCCCGGAAAAGAACCGGCCCCGCGATCTGTTCGGCAACTTAAACAACATTTTTACGATGAATGCGCCCGGTGACGGGCCCACCGCCGATAATCCGGTCCCCCAGGATCCCTTCCTCGAAGTTCCTTTCGAGGTCGGCGATTTCGTCCAGATTATCGGAACCATGGAAATTGATTCCGCAGGTCCATTTATGACCGCTACCGAGGTGTTGGACACTCAGCGTCTGGGCGCTTATACATTCCCGGGCGTTGATCCTGCCTACCCAGTTATGGAAGTTATGATTCAGGGTACAGGCGGCGTACCTGCGCCTTTCTTCCCGCAGGAAGCAGGCGTGAGAACGCGTGTAGAAGGTTTCACTACCGATCCGCTTGCGCACTATTGACGTATCGGCCATTGACATTGACTGCAACGGCAATCTCACTTTCCGCGAGCCGGCATGGACCACGAACTTTCCTGTGGAGCCAGGACCTCCGGGAATCGGCGTAAAAGGCCGGTGGCGTATGCGCTTCCCGCAGGGCGGCAACTTCCTGCCCGCAGTGGAAAACGTAGGCGCACGCGTGAGCGGCAGTACGCCGGGTAAAAACAAGAACGGACTTACTTACTCTGAGTACCAGTTGCCCACGCGGTCTTCATTTTTCCGGAAAACCAGGTGCCGGGCGCTCCGCCACCGGCCGGAAACTTCTCAGATATCCAGTACCTCGACAACGGTCTTGGGCCATTGCCGATGGTCAGCGATGTCTTCGACAGCACGCAGATTCAGTTGTTCCAACAGCCGAGTCCGTTCTTCCCGAACCAGCAGTTGAACCAGCTCAGCCCGTTCCCGGATGCTAGTGTTGCCTCCGGTAACCTGCCTGCCCGGGATGCACTCGACGAACGCCCTGGCCAAGTACAACTCAGTTCCGAATCCGCCTTCGGCCGGCGTTACGGTTACGCTTGACGCAACTGCCAGCACTCCGGCGGCGGGACCATTCCTGTGGACGCAGATCATCAATCCCAGCGATCCGCCGGTTGTGATCAACAATCCGAACAGCGCGACTGCCACTTTTGTAGCGCCGTTGGTTGGTGGCCCGCAGAGCCTTACCTTCCAGTTAACGGTGGGTGATGGCAACGCGATTCCGACCGCGACTACTACGTTGTCGGTACCGATCGTTCCGCCGACCTCGGGCTCGGCTCCGGTCATGAGCAGCGCAGTGGCCAGCGGCAACAGCCCGGCTACACCGCCGGTTTCGGTGGCTGGCTCCAGCATTACAGTTGCCAGCAGCTCACCGGTTACGCTGAGCGCAACTGGCGTGGATCCTTCAGGTGGCACTCTCACCTTTAACTGGGTCCAGACTGGCGGAGCGCCTGTGGCTTTGACACCGGCAGCGCCGGATGGTTCGCTGCAGACCTTCACTGCGCCTGTTGTGCCGGTCTTGACTGCAAACCAGGTGTTCACTTTCACAGTAACTGCTACGAGCAGCGTTGCGCCGAACGCGGTAAGCGCTCCTCTGACGGTAACTGTGTCGGTTGCTCCGGTAACAGACACGATTGTTCCGAACAACATCGTCTATCGCCGGACCAAGTCCCGTTTGATTGTGAACGCCAACGACTTTACGCCGGGCGTCACGCTGACGGTAACACTCGACATCATCAACCCCGCTACCGGCTTGCCATGGCAGGCAGTAATGGGCCCGATCATACCGTTCGCACAGGGTGTGTTCTCAGGTAACCATGTCGAACATACCGCTGCCGAACACGGTAACCATCACCTCGAGTGCGGGTGGATCGGCGGTCACGGGTGTCACGGTCCTGCGCTAAAGAACAGATCAGGACCGCCCGGCTTCACCCGGGCGGTCCTGAATAAAACAACTTTATCCCCGCTTGACAGCGAAAGTGGCGGGCAGCAAGAGCAAGGCAAGCAGTCACAGGAAAAGGCAAAGAATCCAGCAGTTTCAAAGACGGATGTATTGAAGAGAGGACCCGAACATGAATTCCAAGCTTATGCAGGCCACCGGCACCAACGAGGCTTTGCAAACAAGAAAGAGCAGATCGCTCGTACGCCAATTCTGTACACGCATTCTGGCCGTGGCCGCGATCCTAACGGTTTCGGCGGTGAGTGCGCTGGCGGCGCCGGGCTTTAACGTAGGCGACTCTGGTATGTTCCGCCCCCGCGGTGCTGTCCAATCCAGAGTGCTCGACACCCGGCCCGGAGTACCGGCCGGAACATTTCTCCGGGACATCTGGGTCGCTGATGGCGCATCCGGTTTGTGCCGTCTCGATCAGCTTCCCGATCCTAACTTCCCGGGCAAGACCCATGGAGTGCTGGATCTGGCTACCTGCTTCCTTCCGGGCGTTTTCGAGCCTATGGATTACCAGGTTGAAACCCAGGGCATGTTTACCGCTGTGAATGGCAATGCCAACGGCGTGATATTCATAGCCGGCACCAACGGCGGCACCGGCGGAGTTTTTCGGCTTCAATTCAAGGCTGATCCGCTGAATCCCGGTCACACTGTAATTGACCTGAATACAGTGGTCACCATTTTTGGAACGACTTCAGCGATAAACGGCGCTCCCGTAGGCAGAATCAGAGCGCCTCAATCAGCCAAGATTGGTCCGGATGGCAAGCTCTACATCGTCTTCCAGGGCAGCGGTGATATATGGCGCGTGCTGAATCCGCTTTCCCCAACCTTCACCATTGCCGGAAATGCCGTGCAGCGCGTTGGTACCTCTGATAACGGCAAGATCCTCACAAGTATGGCGTGGGTCGGACATGATCTGTGGCTCGCGCAGGCCGGTTTTCTGAACCGCATTCAGAACGCCGACTCGTGCAACTTTGTGCTGCCAAAGTGCCAGGCGGTGTTGCAATTCGGCAAGCTGCAGACTCAGGAAGGCATGGCCTCTGACCAGTATTACTCCACAGATACGAATGGCCGCTGGCTGTACTGGGCCAATGGCAATCGCGTTGTCCGGTTCGACACCCTCAGCAACAACATCATGCAGGTGTGGAACCAGGCTGGGTTCGTGAATGGCAGCACCCTTCCGCAGGAATACTCGCTGATCATGGGCTTGAACTTCATCCAGCCGGAAAGGCTGCCTTTCAGAACGGTAGCTTCCCCGGCAGGCAATCCTGAAGCCGCAGCCCAGCTTAGCGACAACAGCATTGTCGGAAACCTGCTGATCACTACAGATCCCATTATTGAAGCACCGCTTCCCGAAGCCGCCGTTCCCAACCAGCGTACCGGACTGGCATTTCGCTATGACTCCAATCCTTTGATGGCAAGCGAATGCGTCACTGCGCCATCCACCGCCAATTGCATCGTGACCAGCCTGGTCGGAAATGACTCGCCGCCGACCGATTCGCCCGCACACGACGCCGCGCGCAGGTCAGTGCTGATGCTGGCCGGCATGACCCATCCCAGAGGCCTGTTGTGGCTGCAAAGCAACTTCTGGGTCTCGGATAAGATGCTGGGCTTCTGCCGCATTGACCAGGGCGCAGTGAATGGACTCAGCCATTGCTTCAAGCCTTCGCCCGGACTTTGAACCGGGACAGGCTGCCGCTGACAATCCATCGAAAGGTGGCACCCAGAACGTCTACATCCCTGACGTTTCCGGTACTTCACCTGGCATCTTCAGGATGCTGTTCACTCCGGACGCAACCGGCGGCACCTATCACTCAGACCGGCTGCTAAACACCGGCGTAGGCAAGGTTGCCGCTGTCGCGCTGCCCTCAGGGCCGTTCAACGATGGCGCACTGTACCTCGGCTACCTTGACCAGGCGCAGATCAAGAAAATCACCAATCCAACTACGTCTCCTTCAACGCCGTTCAATATCGGGGCCACTGGCAATTCTGTGGGCGTACTGAGCATGGCCTTCAATGGCAATGATCTGTACATGGCGGAAATTGGTCCGCCGCCCAAGGTGAGCGGCCAGCTCATTCTGAAGGGTCAGGTAACGGTGCTGGTTTCGGCATCGCCCGCACTCCAGCGTGGCAATGCTTTGCCGGTGACTCGCGCCCTCTCCAGATTGCAGAGTCCGCCGTCTCTTGGTGTTCTACAACCCGTCAGCCATCACAGTTGGCCCCTACGGCGACAGGCCTTCGTGCCTGCCTCCGCAGGGAGTGAAACTGTCGCCCAGCGTTCCTGCCGATCCGGGCACGGCGCCGGCGCTCTACATGGGCAGCATGGGCGTGAACCCTGATGATCCGAACGTGACTCCGAATCTGCAACAGGATCCGGAAGTTGCTCAGTTCGGCTTCCTCTGCGCCACCCAGAGCCCCTGGGTGCTGGAAGGCGCGCTGGATCCCAATCTGAGCATTAACGCTCCTCTTGGAGCGGTGACTGCTCTCGGTTTCGCCGGCACCGCTGTTGATGCCAGCCTGGCCATTGGTGACGATCCCAGCATTAACCCTGGATTTGTCACTCTGCAACGGAGCCAGATCGCTCCGCCAACGACAAACCAGATCGGCCAGGGACATATCTACATCGTTCCCTAACAATAACTGCAACCCTTAACCATGGCTGGCGGAGACAACTCCGCCAGCCATTTTCAAAAGCAGTACTTAGTAATTAGTAGTTGGTACTTAGGAAAGCAAATAGCAATTGGCAATTAGCAATTAGTCAAGCAAGATGGTTGCCGGCCTCAAGTACCAAGTACCAAGTACCAAGTACCAAGTACCAAGTACTAAGTACCAAGTACTAGATGCCGAATATGAATAAACTAGTAGCCGATACCGTTTTAGAAACTAGATAGTCGGTAGCTAACAAATAACTAATTAACAAGCGCCAGTTTATTAGCGGAGGCCGGTTGGTTAGCGAAACGCTGGTGATCAGCGGGCCGCCAAGTCATCCGCGTGCGCCAGAGCCTTGGCGAGCAGCAAGGGTCTCTGTTTTCGCTAAATTGCTAACTGCCAATTGCTATTTGCTCCGTTTACGGAATCTTTCGTCAAAACCTATCTGCGCCTCTCTCTTCTCCATTTCGAACTAAAGATTCATTTGATTATTAAACTAGCCACCTATAGTTGAACGCATATTAATGGTGATGCCGTCAGTTCCACGCATTCAAACCATGATTAAACAGAATTAAGGTTTCTAATCATCAGTTAAGCCATTTCTAATTGAAGAAGCGCATCCTTAGCTCGCGGTGAAGAGCTGGAGTTCTGTGTCCAGCCCACGATATATCGGATTGCGATGTTATAGCGGAGCAAGTTTTTTGCGCTCCGCCATGATCTCCCGTCCGGTTCACCTGAGTGGAGGAGTTCATGATTTCCGTACGCCGGTCATTTCTGGTCTTAGCTGTCGTCCTGACCTCACTGGTCCTTTGTTCTTATGCCACCAACTCGACGAGTGAGTTCACCGGCTCCTATAGCCTGGGCGCCGCTTCCGAAGCGGGAGACAATGTCCAACTCACAATCTCGCTGACGGTGGCCAACAACACTTCCGCCGATGTCAGCAAAGCCACGATCGCATTACATGATCCCAACGCGGCCCGCGTGACTTACGGCGAACTTACCGGCGTGGCGCTTCCAGCCGGTCGTCAGACCCAGGTAAACGGCTCGTTCACCATCCCGCAAAAGCTTTATGAGTCCTGGCAAAAGGGAAGCGCTCCCGCCATGAGCGTGAGTTACAGCAATGCACATGGAAACCCAGTGCAGATGTTCATTGAATTCTAAGAAAGCGTTTTTTTGGAGGCCTTCGATGCGCGCGGTTCAAAACAACTTGCGTATGCCCGAGTTTTATCACAAGCAAATAAAAAAGCACCTGTTGGAAAACTGTGGAACGCGGCGGCGTTGCTGCTGGCGTTGATGCTGGTGCTTGCCGCGGGCGCGCAGGCCCAGACCAACTATGTTTATGTGAACAACCAGGCTGCGACCAATACCGTCAGCGCGTACTCGGTGTCAGCGGCCGGGGCACTCACGCAGGTTTCCGGGTCGCCTTTTTCAACCGGCGGCGTGGGCGCGAACGTGACCTGCTATGGACTGCAGCGAATCACCATCAGCGGCGCCAATAACTTTATGTTTGTTGCCAATACCGGCAACCAGACCATCAGTTCGTTCCAGATCAATTCCAAGACGGGCGGTTTAACACTGGTCGCGGGCTCGCCCTTTGCCACGGGACTTACCCAGGATAGCTGCCATGGCATGTCGCTTGCAGTTTCTCCCGACGGACTTTTTCTCTATGCCTCCAGCAACGGACAGATCAAGACGTTCAGCATCTCAGCAACCGGCACGCTGACCGCAGGGACCGTTACACCAAATCCATTCGTGCCCAACGCAGGCATGGTGATTTCGCCCAACGGACAATTGCTCGCGGTTTCCAACCAGAGCACAGTTTCCATGTTCAGCATCAATACCAGCACCGGGGCGCTTACCGGGGTGCCGGGATCGCCATTTCCGAAGACTGGAACGGGAACACTTGCAGGCCTCGATTTCAGTTGCGCAGGAGATCGCCTTTATGGAGGCGAGGCTACCGGCAGTCCGACCCAGGCAGACGCGTGGTCGGTCAGCCCCACTGGAGTGCTCACTCCAATTCCGGGGACGCCCTTCCATGCCGCTGCGGGAAACAACTCGAACCTGGTTTTGCTCAGCCCTGACAATAGTTTGTTATTCGAAAGCAATCAGTTCAGCAACAGCATCAACCCGTTTACCGTAGATCCCACCACCGGAAGCCTGCTCAATGTTGGAAAGTTTGGCGGCACTACTTCGGTGCATACCCCTGCTGGAATGGCCACGGATTTTGCGGGAAATTTCCTGTTTGTAGCGGATGACAGTTTCGGAGTAGCGACCTTCAGAATCGGCACCGGCGGCGTTCTGACTTCGTTGAGCGATTTAGCCATCAACAGGCCAGGCGAGATCCAGGACCTGGTTGCTTATCCTCCGCGTTCCTGCACCAGTGCTGATCTAACGCTGATGATGAGTTCCGCGAGTACCGCGGCAACGCCCTCTGCTCCCATTCAATATACGTTGAGTATCACGAACAACGGCCCTTCGACGGCAACAGCCACAGTATCTGATACGCTTCCTCCGACCGTGCGGGCGGGCGGCGCTACCCCGATCGTGAATCCGGCGGGAATTACGCGCGCAAACTCAGTAGCAGGAAACGTGGTCAATGGAGTGGTAACGGTGACAACCACCGTACCGCATCAGCTCTTTGCTGGCGAAGCCATCGCGATTAACTCGGTGCCGGCGCCTACTTCACCGGACGCGCGGACTCCGGGCGCGTTGTTTACCGATCCCGGACTGACAGGCGCCTTTACTGTAGCTACGATCATCAATCCGACCAGTTTTACCTATAACCAGAACGGGATTCCGATCACCCAATTTCCAGAGAGCCAGGCCACCCCTGTTCAGCCTATACCGGGAAGCGACATCAGCGGAGGCGGAACGGTCAATAATGGCGCATGTTTTGTCACTTCAGGCCGCGGCACATGCAGCACCGCCAGCTTCGCCGGGAAGCCGCCGATCGTTGCTTCCACGGGTGCGAATCGCAGCAGTAATGTGGTGACCATCACTACCGTTGTTCCGCACCAGTTCTTTGCCGGCCAATCAGTGACTATCACAGGCGTGGCCGATACTACATTTAACGGCACATTCCCGATCGTTTCAGTGCCGACACCTACTACATTCACTTACAACCAGACAGCAGGCGATTCGGTCAGCGGCGGCGGTAGCGCCAGCGTGCCTGCAAATCCGGCACAGTTGATCACTTTCCCAACGCTGGCCCCGCAGGAAACCCGGACTGCTTCTATTATCGCGACGCCCAATGCGTCTCTTGCCAACGGTACGGTGATCAGCAACACGGCAATCATCAGCAACAAATCGGTAGTTGACCCCAATCCAAATGACAATTCCTCTACTGTCAACTTAACTGTTTCGGCACAGACCGGGACTGCCCTTTCTGTTCCTACTGCGACCGGCCCCTACGGCGGCTCAGCCACGCTGACTGCGACGTTGACCAGCAACAACGCACCGTTAGCGGGGAAAACGATTGGCTTCAATTTCAACCAGAACAACCAGGTCTACAACGCTGTGACTGACAGCAGCGGCATTGCCACCGTGGTTGTGCCCTGGGCCTGACTGCCGTAGGCACACATACCGCAGCTTTCACAGTCACTTTCGGCGGCGATGCCAGCTTCGGCCCCAGCAGCGCCCTGGGTAATCTCATAGTCACCAAGGCGCAGTTGACCGTGACCGCCGACAACCAGTCGCGGCTTTACGGCGATCCGAATCCTGCTCTTACTTATACGATCACCGGTTTTGTAAACGGCGATACCATTGCCGTAGTCAGTGGAACTGCCGACTGTTCCACCACCGCGACGCCGACAAGTCCGGCGGGTACGTATCCGATTAGCTGCACGCAGGGAACGCTGGCCGCCACCAACTATGTCTTTGTTTTCGTTGATGGAACCCTGACTGTAAATCCGGCGCCCCTCACGGTGACTGCGGACAATGCGAGCCGCGCCTATGGTGCTGCTAATCCGCCCTTTACCGGCACCATCACGGGACTCAAGAACGGCGACAACATCACCGCTACTTACGCAAGTGCGGCTACACCGGCAAGTCCGGTTGGAACCTATTCCATCGTGCCGACACTGGTTGACCCCAACAATCTGCTGGGCAACTACGTTGTCACTATCAACAACGGCACGCTGACAGTCACACAAGCCGTCTTGATCGTGACTGCCAACAACGCGGCGCGGTTGTACGGCGACCCCAACCCGCTCTTTACGGGGACCATCGTGGGCCTGGTGAACGGCGACAACATTACCGCCACCTATACAAGTACGGCCACTCCCGCCAGTCCGGTAGGGAACTACCCGATTGTGCCCGCATTGAGTGATCCGACGAACAAGCTCGGCAATTACGCCGTGACCATTAATAACGGCAACCTGGTGATCAGCGCCGCGGCATTAACAGTGACTGCTGACAATGCCACACGCGCTTATGGTGATCCGAATCCGGTGTTTACCGGCACGATAAGCGGATTGAAGAATGGCGATAACATCACCGCCACCTACAGCACCACAGCCACAGCCACCAGCCCAGCGGGAACTTATCCCATTGTGCCTGCGCTGGTTGATCCAACCAACAAGCTTGGGAATTACACCGTTACCATCAACAACGGCACTCTGACCATAACTGCGGCCACTTTGACGGTGACTGCTGCGAATGTCAGCCGCCTGTACGGTGATCCGAATCCGGTGTTTACCGGCACGATCACCGGTTTGAAGAACGGCGACAACATTACCGCCACTTACAGTTCGGCGGCGACGCCTGCGAGCCCCATCGGAACTTATGCCATCGTGCCCACGCTGGTTGATCCGAATGGCGCAGCAGTGAACTACAACGTGGTGCTCAATAACGGAGTGCTCACAGTAACGCAGGCTCCTCTCACCGTGACTGTGGCCAGCGTGAGCCGGTTCTATGGCGATCCCAACCCGGTATTCACCGGATCGATCGTGGGAATCAAGAACGGCGACAACATTACTGCCACCTTCGGCACTACCGCCACTCAGGCCAGCCCGACAGGAACGTATCCGATCGTGGCCACATTGGTTGATCCTGCCAATGCGCTGCCCAACTACACCGTTACCATTAACAACGGCACGTTGACAGTGAATCCCGCTCCCTTGAGCGTGACCGCAGCCAGCGTGAGCCGGCTGTTTGGAACTCCTAATCCGCCACTGACCGGAATCATCACCGGCATCAGGAACGGCGACAACATTACCGCCACTTACAGCACTGCGGCGGTCGCGACCAGCCCGGTGGGGACTTACGCAATCGTTCCCGCTCTGGTTGATCCTGCGGGGGCGCTTGTCAACTACACCGTGACGGTGAACAACGGCATCCTCACGGTCAATACGGCCCCGACAGCGAACTTCGTCTTCGTGAATAACCAGACGGCCGCGAACAGCATCTCCGGCTATTCAGTATCGGTAGACGGTACGCTGACGGCACTGGCCGGCTCGCCGTTTGCCACCGGAGGTTCCAGCACCAGCACCGCATGTTCAGCGGTGGACCGCATCACGCTGAGCACCGGCAATAATCTGCTGTTTGTTTCCAACAACGGCGACCTGAGCATCAGCGCCTTCCAGATCAATCCTGCCAATGGCGCATTGACGGCTGTGGCCGGTTCACCGTTTGCATCATCGCTTACGCTTGATTCCTGCGCTGGAATATCGCTTGCAGCAACGCCTGACGGACGCTTCCTGATGGCTTCCAGCAATGGCCAGATCAACACCTTCAGCATCGCGGCGGGTGGAGCGCTGAGCCTGGTCTCGAGCACGCCTAATGCGATCACGCCTAACGCCAGCATGAAGATTTCAGCGAATGGCCGGTTCCTGGCCACCGCCGACGCCAGCAGCGTTGCGGTGTTCACCATTAATGCTGACGGGTCGCTTACTCCTGTTTCCGGATCGCCGTTTGCAAAAGCCGGCGCGGGTTCGCTTGCCGGGCTGGACTTCAGCTCGACCAGTGGCCTGCTGTACGGAGCGGAAACTAGCGCAACCGGAACCATTGCTGACGCCTGGACTGTAGACGCAAATGGAATTCTCTCGGCAATTACGGGAAGCCCATTCACCACCGCGGACAACAATTCCGGCGTCGTTCTGCTTACCCCTGACAACAGCCTGCTGTTTGCCAGCAATCAGGGCAGCAACAGCGTGACTTCGTTCAGCGTGGCGGCCGGCGGCAGCCTGACCAGCCTGGGCAGCTTCGGCAGCGCAAGCTCGTTGCATGTGCCCGCAGGCCTGGCAACGGACCGCTCCGGGACCCTGCTGTATGTCGCCGATGACACCTTCGGCGTGGCTGTTTTCAGAATCAACGGAGCAGGCACGCTGTCGCAACTGGGAGACGTCGCGATCCCGGGCGCCGCGCAGGTGCAGGGACTGGTTGCTTATCCTCCGCGCACTGCCAGCACGGCTGAT
Organism: Terriglobia bacterium; assembly: GCA_963823745.1. Lineage (GTDB taxonomy): Bacteria > Acidobacteriota > Terriglobia > Terriglobales > Acidobacteriaceae > Angelobacter. The sequence goes on along the minus strand of CAWGMN010000013.1, from coordinate 93,173 downwards.
GTCAGCGTGACCCAGTCGGCATCCACCGCTTCGGTGGTGGCCGGCCAGAGCGTGACCTACACGATTACCGTCACCAACAATGGCGCTGATCCGGCTTCGGTCACGGCCACAGAAAGTCTGCCTTCCGGATTGAGCGTGACATCGTGCTCGGCCACTGGAAATGGACAGTGTGCTGCCGCCAGCAACAATCAGGCGATCAGCTTCTACCAGCTCCAGAGTGGCGAGTCGCAAACAGCAACCCTTGTGGCCCAAACCAGCACCACGGTCGCGGATGGAAGCTCGCTTACTGCGACGGCCAGCATCAGCAACAACTCCGCGGTTGATGCCAACACGGCGAACAATTCGTCTTCAGTTACCATCACGGTTTCGCAACCGGCCACCAGCGTAATCGCAGTTGCTCCGGCCAGCGGAACTTACAGCGGCAGCACGACGCTCTCAGCCACGTTGAAGGACGCGAAAGGCAATATCCTTTCAGGAAAGACGGTCAGCTTCTCGTTGAATGGCGCCGCGATCAGCAGTGCGGTGACCGATGCCACGGGACTTGCTTCGGTTCCTGCGAGCCTGGCTGGTATTGCAGCCGGAACGTATCCCGGAGCAGTTACGGCCAGCTTCGCCGGCGATGTTAACGCTACCGCGGTAAGCGGCAGCGCAGACCTGACGGTGAATCCGGCGGTACTCACCGTAACAGCGGGTAACGCCTCAAGGATTTACGGTGATCCTAATCCGACTTTTGCATTCACCATTACCGGCTTTGTGAATGGTGAGACACAGGCGGTAGTGAGCGGAACTCCGAGCTGCACCAGCGCTGATCCGACCAGCAATGTCGGCTCATTCCCGATCGTCTGCACGGTCGGAACACTGGCTGCTTCCAACTACACCTTCACCTTCGTGAACGGGACTCTGACCGTGACACCAGCGGCATTGACCGTTACTACCAATAACGCAACCCGCGTCTATGGCGACGCGAATCCGGCCTTCACCGGCACGATTACCGGACTGAAGAACAGCGACAACATCACCGTTGCTTACAGCACCACGGCCACTGCGGCCAGTGCTGTAGGAACGTATCCGATTACGCCCTCGCTGGTGGACCCGACCAGCAAGCTCGGCAACTATACGGTGAACTCCAGCAATGGCACGCTTACTGTGACCACGGCAGCGTTGTCGGTCTCGGCGGCTAACGCCACCCGGGCCTTCGGCGATCCGAATCCAGTCTTTACCGGTACGCTGACGGGCATTAAGAACAACGACAACATCACCGCCACGTACAGCACAACCGCAACGGCATCGAGCCCGGTGGGAACTTATGCCATCGTGCCTGCGCTGGTAGATCCAACAGGCAAGCTCGGCAATTACACTGTGACTTCCAGCAACGGCACGCTGACGGTGGTTTCTGCTCTGTTGACCGTGAGCGCAGCCAATGCCACCCGCTTCTACGGCGATCCTAACCCGGCGTTTACCGGAACCATCACCGGCCTCAAAAACGGCGACAACATCACCGCGACTTACGGAACTACGGCCACTGCGACCAGCGCTCCTGGCGCATACGCTATCGTTCCATCGCTGGTAGATCCGAACGGCGCAGCCGCCAATTACACGGTGGTGATCAACAACGGCGTGCTTAGCGTGAATGCGGCGCCTTTGACTGTAGCTGCCAATAACGCGACCCGCTCCTACGGTTCCGCCAACCCCGCCTTTACCGGCACTATCACTGGCCTGAAGAACGGCGACAACATCACCGCAACCTTTACTACGGTGGCTGATGTAACCAGCAATGTGGGAACGTATGCGGTTACGCCGGTGCTGAGTGATCCGGGCAACCAACTCAGCAACTACGCGGTGACAATCACGAATGGAACTTTGACTATCACTGCCGTGCCTTTGACGGTGACCACCAACAATGCCAGCCGCGTGTACGGTGATCCTAACCCCACCTTCACCGGCACGATCACCGGCCTGTTGAACGGTGACAACATTACCGCCACGTATTTCAGCGCAGATCCTACCGCTGCCGTGGGAACGTATCCAATCGTGCCTACCCTGGTGGATCCGAACGGTAAGCTGGTGAACTACACCGTCACATCCAGCAACGGCACGCTTACGGTCACGCCAGCGCCTTTGAGCGTGTCCGCGGGGAACATAAGCCGTGCTTACGGTGATCCTAACCCGGCCTTTGGCGGGACCATCACCGGCATCAAGAATGGCGATAACATTACCGCCACTTACTCCACTACAGCAGATGCCACCAGCCCGGTCGGCACCTACACGATTGTCCCAGCACTGGTTCATCCCACGGGGAAGCTGAGCAATTACACCGTTAGCTCCAGCAATGGCACGCTGATCTGTCACTGCTGCTCCGCTGACCGTAACTGCGGCGAATACGAGCCGTGTTTATGGCGATCCTAACCCGACGTTTACGGGAACCATTGCCGGTCTCAAGAATGGCGACAACATCACCGCCAGCTACTCGAGCGCCGCTGATCCCACCAGCCCCGTCGGCAGCTATGCAATCGTTCCCACTTTCAGTGATCCAACAGCTAAGCTGAGCAACTACGTGCTCAGCGTCGTTAACGGCACGCTCACCATTACACAAGCGCCACTGACGGCGGCAGCCATCAGCTTAAGCCGCGTGTATGGGGACCCGAATCCGGTATTTACCGGTACTCTGAGCGGCTTGAAGAATGGCGACAACATCACTGCCACCTTCGGAATAGCAGCAGACTCCGACCAGCCCTGTGGGAACGTACCCGATCATTCCGGCCTTTAACGATCCGAATAACCTGCTGCGCAACTACGCAGTCACCGCACGGGAACACTCACGATCACACCAGGCCCCGCTGTCTGTGGCCGCCGGGGATGCAAGCCGCTTCTACGGTGATCCCGAACCCGGCGTTTACCGGCACATTACCGGATCTGAAGAACAACGACCCGATCACTGCCACGTTGCGAGCATCGCCGACTCCAGCCAGCGCTGTAGGGACGTATGCGATCACTCCTGCTGGTCTGATCCCAACGGGCAGCTGAGCAACTACACGTGTCACTTCCACGAACGGGACGCTTACGGTGACTCCGGCGCCGCTGACATTGCAGGCCGCCGACGCCAGCCGCGCTGTCGGTGATCCGAACCCGACGTTTACCGGAACCATTACCGGGATGAAGAACAACGATGCGATCACGGCCAGCTTACTCGAGTCCTGCGGATGCCAGACCAGCCCGGCGGGAACCTATCCGATTATTCCTAGCGCTGGTCCGAACCCGGCGCTCGGCAATTATCAGATCAACTTGATCAATGGCACGCTGACGGTCTCGTAAGAATCTCGTTTGGCATGTGCCACAAGCGTAATCGCAGGCTGCCTCGGCAATATCGGGCAGCCTGGTTGCTAAAGAGAGTTTCAAGGAAACTAGGCCCAGCAGCAACGCGACAAGCGGATTAAGAATTTTAATGCGACGTCAATCGCGGTCTAATTCTCGGGCTTAAACATTAGTGAGGATTAATCAGGCCACCATCGTTTCAGATCGCAACGAAACGGGAGAGATGGCCAAAGCTGCGGGTGAGGCAATGGTTTTCTGAATGCCGAACCGGTAGTTCACAAAAAGGAATTGTTAGCTAGTTCCAATTACGAGTTCACGGAGCTGAAACTCCGGACGGAAGGTATACAACCATGAGATTCTCCACTCGGACAACATCTGCCACGCAAAGCGCAGGCGCACTCCGCCTGCGCTTTTTGATGGCAGTACTGATGGTGCTCGCCGCAGTTACAGCGAGTGCGCAAACTACAGCGGTTCCCGCGACCACCGCTATTCAAATGCAGGGTGTCAGCAGTAACACTCCCCAGCCTATCAATCCTCCCACGGCGCCCAAGGGTGGAATCATTCTTTATGGTGATGCCATCAGCCCGATTACCGGGCAAAATGTGCGTCACCTTTGGGTTGGTGACACCAACTTCGGCCTGTGCCGCGTGGACCCCGATCTCGATTCCGGTATGGCGACCTTGAATGCCAACCTGGCTATGGCGCCTCAGGGGCCGTCGCCATTTTTTATCAACATCAACCAGTGCCCGTTCAAGGTGAATGGCTTCTCGGTCACCGGCGGTCCCATGGATTTCGATCCGGTCAACAACTTCCTGTACTTCGTTGACGAGCAGAACAGTTCCCAGGGAATTTTCCGCATTGGCTATTTGCCCAGCGCAGACAGCGGCCAGGGATCTCTGGACTTCAATAACATTTTCGGAATGGCAGGCAATGTTACCGGAAGCCGTTTCTCCGGCGGCCAGAGCGGTTGCTCTTTTCCTCCCGATGTTACAGTCGCGCCTCCTGCTCCCAACGCAGTAGGCTTGCCGGACGGATTGGCTCTTGATCCTCTGGGCAACGTTTGGCTCAGCTTCAAGAAAAGCGGTTCGCTCATCCGCATCAACAGCCCCGCTACGGCCACCTCTGTGGGTTTTGGCACCTGCGCTGATTTCGTGCAGCAGGTGGCAGAAAGCCCCTCACAGGGACGAGGCAATGGCATTGCTTTTATCGGTCATGACTTGTGGGGAGCGGACGCCAGCCCCTTTGTTATCACCAATGCAGACAGCACTTGCCAGGCTATGGGTGGCAACTGTAACTACGCCGGCATGCGTGGGCACCAACCCGGCCGATCTGGCAGGCGTCGCTCCGGCCGACATGATGGGCGACCAGACCTATCCGAACCTGAACGGCAACAATCTGTATTTCACCACCGGCAGCGACGTAATCTGGACCGGCAATGTTGCCGCGGGTGCCACCGGCTCGTTTTACGCTGAATCCCTTTGAGCCTGCTGGAGCATTTAACTTCACCGACCAGAACGGAAATGTGGTTACTATCGTCAACGTGAACGGTCTGGCCATTGACTCCACCGACACCGCCCAGATTGTCCCTTATAGCGGCGATGATCCGAGCGGCCTGGCTACGCTGGCCGCAGGCAGATGGTGGCAGGTAGCGCAGAATCCGGCCCCTCCTGCTGCTCCGGGCGCTCCCACGGTCGTTCGCGCAACACCAGGGGCGGCCCAGGCAACTGTAAGCTGGAGCGAAGCCCAGAATGGCGAGCCGGTCAACTTCTACACTATTGTGACCACCGCGAGCGACGGATCAGTCGTACCGAACACTACGGTTGTGCCGCCCGCCGGCGGGACCTTTCCGCCGAACTTCGCCGTGGTTACCGGTTTGACTAACTCTACTGGTGTGCCTCCCAGCCCCACCTATACGTTCCAGGTGTCTGCCACCAATGGCAGCGGAACCAGCGCTTTGTCGGCTCCCAGCAATACGGTCCTGTTGCCAGGCGTTCCGGTACCGGGCATTCCCACTAACATCTCGGCTACTGCCGGTGATGGCGCAGCGTTTGTGAGCTGGGTCGCTCCTCCGAATGCCGCGTCGCAAAACATCACCAGCTTCCTGATCACGTCCCATCCCGGTGGAATCGTGGATACCGTGAATGGCGCTACTGCCACCAACGGCATCGTTGCCGGACTGACCAATGGCGTGAACTATACCTTCACCGTGCACGCTACCAATGCCGGCGGCAATGGTCTGGAATCAACGCCCTCCAACGTAGTCACTCCCGGAGCACTGCCGGTTATTGCTGTGAAGGTTGGAGGCCCAACCTCGGTTAACAGCACTCCAATTCAGGTAACCTATCCGGTCACCATCACCAATACTTCGGTATTCCCGGTGAACCTCTCGTCGGTATTGTTCAACCTGACTGAGGCTGCTCCTTCAACTCCTGCGGCAACCCTGCTGGTCGCGCAGACCAACTTCGGTTCCTGCGGGAGCGGAAACAGCCAGAGCCTTACCTGCACGCTGGGATCTCTGGCTGCCGGACAGGTAGTCACCATCAACGTAATCGCGCAGATTCAGCAGAACAACGTGACTCTGAGCGCTGCCTTCACCGGATCTGACACCAATAGCAATGCGGTTACTGCTACTGGAAGCCAGACCACCACTGTGCCGGCGCCCGGCGTGGGTGGCGGAACTCCTGTTGCGGTCACAGTCACTGCCAGCACCCAGTCTTCCAGTATTCACCCGCTGGGATCAACGAACCACATCTTCGGACTCAGCAATACCACCAGCGATGTGGCCAATGCTCTGGTGTTAACCATCACAGAACCGGTTGGAATCACAGTGAACAGCGTGTCCGCTACTTCCAACCTGGCTAGCGATCCTTTCACTTGCAATCCGCCAACGGTGAATGCTGACAAGAGCACAACCATTGTCTGCACCATTTCCCAGTTAGGCGGCAACAACAAAAATGGCGGCAAACCAACAGCCGCACAAACCGCTACCGCGACCGTGAAGATTACGGCCAACGCTTTGCCAAAGGGCACGACTCAGCTGGTGGTAAAACCCGGTGACAGCCTTGCCTTCAACGGGTTCGATACGGTCCCGAATACGGCATCGTTCAACCAGACCATCAAGTAAGCAATAACCAGGCTGCCGGCGGTGCAACCACACCCGCTGGCAGCTTGCTTTAAGAAAATTGGATTTGATATTGCTGTACTTGAAAGTTGAGCAGCGCTTCCAGAAGTTTGGCAGACTGCTCAACTTTTTTTGTTTTGCCCGACGGAAAAATCTTTGCGGTTATCGTTCTCCAGACAATAATGGTGGCGCCCGCAATCCGAAGCTTTGCAAATTTTATTGAGGTCTTGAAATGAAATCTTTTTTCTTCCGGATTCTTCTGCCTGCGCTCGTGTTGACGCAGGGTTTGACTGCACAGCAACAGACCACCCGCACCATCTTCCTGGTTCGCCATGCCGATGTCGCGTCAGCGGCCGCCGATGCGCCCCTGAGTGCTGAGGGCGAGCAGCGCTCTGCCTGTCTGGCCGGCACTCTCAAAGATGCCGGTATCAAGCAGATCTTTGTGAGTGACGCGAAACGCACCCAGCAGACCGCCGATCCATTGGCCCAGTCGCTGAAGTTGAAGCCCACCGTTATTCCCGCGCGGGACACCAACAGCCTGGAGCGGAATGTGATCTATGGCACCAGCGGCAATGCGCTGGTAGTCGCGTCTACTGAAACCCTGAATTTTCTGGTTCAGCGTCTCCATGCCGGCCCGATGCAGCCGATTGGCCCTAACGAATTTGACCGCCTGCTGGTCTTCACTGCCAATGAAGGAATTGCTTCCCCTGCGACCTCTTTGCACTACTGCCAGACCGGAGGTCCTGTGGCTCCCCCGGCGTCTGCCACGTCTGCGACTCCCGTACGCAAACCGCCGACGAAGAAACCTGCTGCGCCCACGACAAAAAAACCCTGAGCGTTTTTCGCGAAAAGATGGGACACTGCGGAAAATCACATGGTACGATGATGCCTTCCCCCCATCTTTCTTCCATCAGGAAGGTCATTGGACATGATCTATACAGCGAAGAACTGTAGAGCGAAGGACCGTAAAACGAAGGACTGTAAAGTAATGATCCGTACAGCAATCATCCGAATTTCTATGCTTTGTGCTTTGGCTTGCGCATCGGCGCTGGCCCAGACCAGTGGCGCCCCGGCCATGATTCAACCAAATTCAGCCCAGCCAAATTCTGCCCAGCCGAATCGTGCCCAGATCAAACCGGGGACCCAGACGATAGTGCCGGCGACACCCCCGGGTATGCCTCCCAGAGCGCAGCCTGTGCCTTCTCCGGCCGACCTGATGCCCCCTGATACGGTGGTGATCACTGTCCGTGGGCTGTGCCCGAAAGGCCAGAATGCCGCGCCCGCCAAGTCTGATGGTTGTGCCGTCACCATTACGAAGGAGCAATTCAACCAGATGATTGGGGCCATGAACGTGGCCAGTCAGGCCTCTATGACTCCGGCGGTAAAGCGCAATTTCGCCGCCAGCTATGTGCATGAGATGGCGCTGGCCGCTGCCGCTGAGAAAGCCGGCGTGGATAAAGATCCGCGCTTTGCAGAACTGATGGAAATCATGCGTGTGCGCACCCTGGCCGCGGCCTACAGCCGCGCTCTTCAAGAGAAATTCAGCGCACCTTCCCCCGAAGAAGTCGAGGCCTACTACAAGCAGAACATTTCCCGATTCGAACAGGTGCAGCTCGATCGCATCTTTGTGCCCAGAATCAATAGCAAGAAACCGAATGAGAATCGCGCGGAGTTTGAGAAGAAAGCCCGCAATCTGGCGGATCAAATGCGTGACCGAGCCGCCAAAGGCGAAGACGCGGACAAGCTTCAGGCCGAGGTCTACACTACTCTGGGGCTCAGCAATCCGCCGCCTACCAACTTCGGCTTCAAGCGCAAAGGAGCGTTTCCTCCGGTGCTGGAGCAGGAGCTTTTCTCTCTCTCTGCCGGCCAGGTGAGCAAGGTGCAGTCTGATCCGGCGGGATTCACCATCTATCGAGTCCGCAGCCATGACGCGCTTCCGCTGGCTTCTCTGAAAGACCAATTGTCACGGGAACTTACTGAGAAGAATCGCGAAGCCGCTGTACGCGCGGTTCTGGGCGACATTCAACCCGACTTCAATGAGAAATTCTTCGCTGTGAATGATCCGTCGAATGCGCCGGTAGTGCCGCGTGCCATGCCCAAGCACTAGCCCTGGGCAAACTCTCGCGTAATGTAGAGGCGGTGCAACAGCACCGCCTCTCGTCGCATGAAGATGCCGCATCTGGAACCACGGCTGAAGAACCACCACGACTTCTATTAAAGACAGTACGGCGCTGTCTTCCTCACGCAAATTCAGAATTCCCACAATGGAACATCAATCCTGAAAGCTTCTATTTATTGGTTGACCGAACAGCTCCGATTCGCTCCCAAAACCCATTACCCAACCTAAGTAAATTCTGAGACTTTTAAGCGGAAACACCGAACTGAGCGGCGCTGAATTCGGGCGCGTCCGGGGCAACATTAAAAAAAACATATGAATGATTAGAAAAACCGCTCAAACTTTGCCCAAAAATCGAGAAACTTTAGAAATAGGACATGTACTAAAGATGTAGTTGTCACTGTACTATAGGACACCATGCAACAGAATCAGGGTAACGGTACTAAGGTGTATCATCGGCCAGTGTCCTAAGGAATCACTATACTGTTTTCGTAAAACTAGTGGTGCTATCTGCAGGCGTCTATTCTCCAAGTCTATGAGCTATTTAATTCCTGTAAACAGAAATTTATCATTGATTTAATTGAACTTAAATGCAGCAATATTGTCCGATTATTCGGATTAAAAATTCCATTTCCGTAAATCGTTATATAATTCTGAATAATATCCAGAGTACCTCCTCTTTTGGGACACTCTCCTTCGTTACAGCGGTACTACGGAAACGAACGCGACGGGCGCGATCGTGGATTAGGAAAATGAGAGCGCAGGATTTTCATTGCTGCTCTGATCTGGTAGAGGTACATTAGTTGATGTTGTACCCGCAGATTAAAAAACTAAAATCACCGTAGCAAAACCCCGGGTTCGATTTCCAGTCTGAAAAGATTCAGAAACTCTGAAACGATTAGAAGTTTCAGCGCACTACTAAGAAGATGTCTTGATTCCGGGTGGTCAGGTTGCTCCGGGGGAGGAGCGCCGAAATCACACCAAGATATCTTCCAAGAGATTCAGAATATGTGGCGGATGAGCTTTGCGTACCTCCTCGCGGTGGCCCGCAAATCCAAGACGACCTAAACATTAACAGTTTTTGTCACAGGTGTTCTCACCAAGCGGGAGGTGGGATATGCGTATTTTGGTCATTGAAGATGATCCGAAAGTTGCTCGGATCCTGGTAAAAGGTCTCGAAGCAGATCACTTCGCGGTAGATCAAGCCACAGACGGGGAAGATGGCCTTCAGTTGGCCACCGAAATTGATTACGATCTGGTCGTTCTCGACTGGAACCTTCCTAAACTTGACGGCATCAACCTAATCAAACGGCTGCGCAAAGCCGGTTCCAATGTCAGGACCATTCTGGTAAGCGCGCGCGGCGAAGTCAGCGACCGTATTTGCGGGCTTCAGGCCGGGGCTGACGATTATCTGGTGAAGCCTTTTTCCTTCGAAGAGCTGCTCGCGCGTGTTTACGCGCTGCTGCGGCGTCCTAACGAACTGATTGACAAACTCAGCGTAGAAGATCTGGAACTCGATCGCATGCGCCACTCGGTCACGCGCGCCGGCAAGCCGATCACGCTGACCCAGCGGGAATATGCAGTGCTCGAATACCTGATGCGCAATGCGGGACGCACCGTGACGCGCACCATGGTGGTCGAGCATGTCTGGAACCTGGGCTTCGAAGGGCTCACGAACATCGTGGATGTGTATATCAATTACCTGCGCGCCAAGGTGGACCATGGGTTTGAAAAACCGTTGATCCACACGGCCCGCGGCGTCGGTTATATGCTCGCTGCCTCTCGATGAGTTTTCTCGGTACCCGCCGCCTTCACTTCCGGCTCGCGCTGAAGCAGACCGTGTTTTTTGCTGTACTGGTTTCGCTGCTGGCGTGGGCCGCGTATGGGGTCATGGTCACGGCGGTTCTACGACCAGGTTGATGCCGAATTGCAGGACCGCTCGGTCGCGGTCCGCAGCATGTTGCAGATTCGCAAGACCGGTATCACCTGGCTCAACGGACAGGCCGACCCTGAAGTGCGCGAGCAGTTCGAAAAATCCATCCGTTATTACCAGTTGCTCGACTCCGACGGTAACTTGGTGGAAAGCTCCAGTGAGCTTTCCACCGCCAGGCTGCCGGTGAGTGCGGCTGCGCGGGAATCGCTGGAGACCGGCCACAATGCATGGGAGACTCTCACCGCCGGCGGAGATCACCTTCGCATCCTTGATTTACGCGTGATGGGACAGCAGGGCCGGCATTATCTCCTGCGGCTGGGCGCCTCGCTGGCCCACCCGGATACCGATGCGCACGGCCTCGCCATCTTCATTACTATTCTTTTTCCTGTCGTGATTCTTGCCCATGGAATGATCTGCTTGTTCATGGCCGGCAGCGCTCTTCGTCCGCTGGAGCAGATCAGCGCGGCGGCCCGCCAGATTACGCCGCGTGATCTTTCGCGACGCCTTCCGCTTTCCGGCCGCGGCGACGAACTGGAGCAACTCAGCGCTACGCTCAATTCCATGATCTCGAATTTTCAAAATGCATTCCAGCGCATGGGCGAATCTCTCAGCAATCTTTCCCACGAGCTACGCCAGCCTCTCACGCTGCTGCGCGCGGAAACGGAACAGGCGTTGCGGCTCGGCAACATGGGTGAAAGCGACCGCAAGATGCTCTGCAAGCAACTGGAGCACGTGGAACTGGTAAAGCGCACGGTGAACGATCTCGTAATGCTGGCCCGGTCTGATTACGCGGGCATACAGTTGCAGCGCGAAACCGAAGACCTGTCTGAGCTGGTAAGAGCGGCGGTAGATGGAATGCGTTCAGCCGCTGCCGAGCACCAGGTGCAGCTTTCTGCGAATGTCCAGAATGGGATCACAGGCGAGTTTGATGCCGGGCAGATCTGGCGGCTGATGCTCAACCTGATTGATAACGCCATCAAATTCAATCGCGCCAACGGACGCGTGGATGTTGCTCTTGTTTCCGACGGCTCTGACGCCAGCATCACCATTCTCGACACCGGCTCGGGCATCAGCGAAGAAGAGCAGGCGCTGGTTTTTGAACGCAGCTACCGCACGATGAACGCGCGCCGATCAACCGTTCCCGGCAGCGGCCTGGGCCTCCATTTTGTGCGCATGATTGCCGAAGCCCACGGCGGCCGCATCGAGCTGAATAGCGCTCCCGGCGAAGGCGCAAGCTTCCGCATCATTCTTCCGCTGCAAGCCACTCGCGCAGCCAGCAACTTTCCTGAAATCAAGTCCCTCCATTCACCTGCTGTGAACTGACACTTAGCCAGGTTGATGAATGCCTGTCATAACTGTCTGATTCGGGGCGGAAGTCTTAAGGCCCTAAGTCTTGTCCGGCCGGCAAGACCGCTTTAGAATGCTTTCAGTTTTTGCGCTTCTTTCGGCGGGGGTTTATTGCTGGATTTCCACGTATTAAGGCAAAAGCTTTACATTGTTTTTTTGATTTACTTCCCACCGCCGTAATGTAATCTTATGGACAGTAATTCATACAATCACAACAAGTTTGCCATCAGCCTGAGTTGCCGACGGCGGCGGTGTGTCTGTATGCGCGTGGCGGCTGAGTACTAAGACAAAGTAGCCGAAAACTTTTGATAATGGCCCGTGTCAATGTAGGTACTGGAGTTCGCGCGTCCCGGGGGCCGGATGCGTTCTGCGTGGCGAGAGTGTTATCCTTTGAGAATCGTGCGTTCGAAAAACTTGCGAACGTTAACTCACAAAGGTACTCCATCCATTTCCTGACGAGGAAAGGAATCAAAGCAGTAATGAAGAGTCAAACAACGGCGGCGCTTTTCACGCCCGTTTTCTCGCCGGAGGCCTGCGCGTGCCTCTAAGCCAGACCGAAAAAGATACTTTCGATCAAATGGAAGAAAGGGAATTGCGTCCTGCGGGCTCGCACTGGCGCCCCTGGACAGACGCAGTCGAACTTCTTTGGTCAAAGCGCCTCAGAATTCTCGCATGGGTAGCTGTCGGCATCGTTCTTTCTTCATTCATCGCCTGGAAGATGCCGAAATACGAAAGCACTACTCAGCTCATGCCGCCCGATAACGGCTCATCAGCCCTGGGCGCCGCGTTCGCTCTGCCTGCTCTTACCAAGTCTCCGGGACTGGCCAGCCTCGCCAGCATTGCCGGTGACATGGCCGGAATGAAAAGCACCGGCGCGCTGTTTGCAAAAATTCTCACCAGCCGCACTCTTCTCGATCGTTTAATTGACCGTTTCGATTTGCGCAAGGTGTACGGCATGAAGCGCATGGAAGACGTGCGCCAGAAGCTGCTGCTGCGCACCCAGATTGAAGAAGACAAAAAAAGCGGCGTGATTTCGATATCAGTCAAAGACCACGATCCACAGCGGGCCGCCGCGCTTGCCGCTGCCTTTACTGAAGAACTCAATCACATGGTGCAGTCAACCGCCACATCGGCCGCCCATCGTGAGCGCGTGTTTCTCGATCAGCGTCTCAGCGAAGAAAAGCAAATCCTCAACGACGCGCAGCAGCAATTCAGCCAGTTTTCCAGCAAGCACATGATGTTCGATGTGCCCGAGCAGACCAAGATCAGCGTGGAAGCGGCGTCACGGCTGCAGGGCGAACTGATTGCCAACCGCGCCCAGCTTGAAAGCCTGGAAGCGATTTATACGCCGGAAAATTACCGCGTGAAAAGCATGCGCGCCCATGTGAACGAGCTGGAGCGTGAACTGGCCAAGTTGAATACCGGGAAAGCTTCTGCCAATGGCAGCACCGATCCAACCAGCCCTTATCCATCGGTGAAGAATTTGCCGGTGCTGGGCGTGCAGTGGGCAAATTTGTACCGGGAAACCAAGATCCACGAGACCGTGTATGAGCTGCTCACGCAGCAATATGAGTTGGCCAGCATTCAGGAAGCCAAGGACATGCCGCCGGTCAAAGTCCTGGATCCTCCGTCACTGCCGGACGCGAGAGTACCTTCGCCGGTCATGATCGTGATATGCGGCATCTGTATTAGTGCCTTCCTGGCAATGGTGGGCATTTTGCTGGGAGACAGATTATCGAGATGGAACCTGAATGATCCCAGACGAATTCTGCTTTCGAGGTTCTATTCGGGAACCTGGGGAAATGTGATTTCCGTCTGGACTGGTCGTCTGGACAGGAACCGCGATCATGGTTTCAGACAGTAGAACAGTAGAACGAGGTTGAGGAGAACGTAGTGTCAACATCGCAAGGTGTGCATCCGGAACGCAGCCAGGTACTGGAGCTTTCGCATCTGGCTGTGAAGCGCGTCAGCCGTGCTGCCCGTCCCACCGGCGGCGGATACGGCCTGATCGCGTTTACCGACGTTCTGATCATTCTTGTTTCAGGATTTCTCGCCTACGGGCTGCGCAACCATCTTCCCGGCGCCGGACCGAACGGTGTGCTCCAGTTGCCGCATCTGCGCCTGCTGGGCTTCCTGCTGTGCTATGCCATCCTCACGGTGATCTGCAATGCCGCCCAGGACCTTTATTCTGAAGCTGCCCGCCACGTCGCGGGTGTTTCGCGCGTCAGGATTCTGAAGAGCTTTGTCCTCTCTTCCATGCTCACCGTGACCGTAGTCTTTCTGGCCAGCGAAAAGCCCGCGCCGCGCGTGGTGTTTGGCGCAACCATGCTTTTCAGCTTTGTCGGGCTCCTTACTCTGCGCCATGTAATGCAGCAGCATAACCTGCGGCGCATCGAGCGTGGCATCGGCACCCGCCACGTGCTCATCGTGGGCGCCGGACAGATCGGCCAGACCTTCCAGCAGTATCTCGACAACCATCGCTATCTGGGCAAGATGTTCTGCGGTTTTGTAGATGACATGCGCCGCACCAGCCCTTACTGGCTGGGTACGCCTGAAGACCTGCCCCGCATCCTGAAGGAATTCTTCATTGACGAAATTTACTTTACCCCAGAGATTGACCGTGAATTGATCATGGGGGTGGCGTTGCAGGCCCGTGAAGAACGCATCAGCGTGAAGGTGGTCCCTGATCTTTATGGAGGGCTAGCCCTGGGCGCCGGCATGAACTATATCGGGAATGTTCCAGTGCTGGAACTGAACCAGCAGCCCATTCCCGCGCTGGGCCTGTTCTTAAAGCGCATCATGGACCTGATTGTGGCCTCGGCAGTGCTGCTGGGTTTGTCTCCGCTTCATGCTGCTCACGGCGCTTCTCATCAAGCTCGATTCGCCCGGCTCGGTTCTGTATGCGGCATGGCGAGTAGGCCGCAAAGGACGCAAATTCCGCTGCTATAAATTCCGCACCATGGTCGCCGACGCCGACGCCAGGAAAGAAACCCTGCGCCACATGAACGAGCGCAACGGCGCCACCTTCAAGATCACCAACGATCCCCGCATCACCCGCTTCGGGCACTTCCTGCGCAAGTACAGCATTGATGAGCTGCCCCAGCTTTTCAACGTGCTGAAAGGGGAGATGAGCATCGTCGGCCCGCGCCCCCATCCGGTAGACGATTACAACAACTACCAGTTGGAAGACCTGCGCCGCCTCGACGTGCTGCCGGGCGTCACCGGACTGTGGCAGGTAAGCGCCCGCCGCGATCCGTCGTTTGAAAAGAACGTGATGCTCGATCTCGAATACATCGAAAACTGGAACGTATTCCTCGATCTGAAGATCCTGCTGCGCACCATTCCCGAAGTGCTGCGCGGGTCGGGACACTAGGAAGCCCATAAGCAACTGGCAATTAGAGATTGCCATTCAGCCCGCTAGCCATTTTCCTCAACTCCTGCTTTCCGCTGGAAGCTCGCAACTCGCTACAAGCCTTGTCAATCGCGGCGAAAACTGAATTTTCAGCCCGCAACTGTCGCGCGACAAGGTCGCAACATTCCGAAAACCTCACCACTGATAACACTGACGAACAGATAGACACCGATTCTTTGTGGGTGGTTTGGGTGTTGGGCCGTCATTCGTGAAAATTGAGGCTGAATCCGCTACATCCGCTACAAGCCGCATGAACAGCGGCTGAAACGCTCAAAACCGAGTGCGCTACATCCGCTACAATGCGCTACATCCGCTACATCCGCTACAAATGCGGCAGGCATAGCTCCGCCTGGACTCGTTTTGCCTTGGCTGCCGCGGCTATCGGCAAAGCCGTATTTCCCAAATTTTCAAAGAACAAACAAAGCCACCCCTGAGGGTGCAGGCTGGAGAGTAGCCAGGAAAAACATAGAATGCAAGCAATGGTGTCACTACGCCGCCACTACGCCGCCGTTGTGGTACCACTACGCCGCCGTTGTGGTGCCACTACACCGCCGTTATGCCTTCATTTGAGAGAACAATGGGGCAGGGCATTGTGTGCGACGGTTACGGCTGCTCAGGTGTCCAGGAGCGACTACCGACAGTGATTTTGGAAAGACAAGCCGGAAAAGATGATCTCTGCATCTCTTAGGGAAACTTATCGAGCCCTCAATACGAAAAGGAGTGTCGAAGAACCGAAGAATTTAGACAAAGATGTTCTTGTTTTGATGCTCAGGCGATCAGCCAAAAAAGAATTCCCGGAATAAAGAAGGTGTAAGGGGTGCATTGCTTCGACGTCCCATCCCATGCGCTGAAAGCGCGCGCGCCATGCGCTTGCGCCAAAGTCTCTGTATTCACCTAACCAACCACCAAGCTCGCCATGTTGTTCCGGAATCAGCCTCTTGAGTTTTGTCTTCCAGCTAGTGCCATTTGGAATCGCTGTCATATTCCGATTTGATTCTTCATGGCGATGTGCAAGCGACTGAATCTTTTGTATGGGTACAGCAGGATAATGAATAATGGACGTGACGATTCGCCACATCCGGGAAGGAACAACGTGAATTGCCTTACCTCCTGGCCTGAGAACGCGTTGAATTTCAGTGTGTAGCTGCAGTTGATCGTTTACGTGCTCAACCACATTGGAGGAAAAAACAACGTCAACTGAAGCGTCTGCGTTAGGAATAGTTTTCCCATCATATTCCCGGATGTCGTCGCATACCTTGTGACGAAGATACTGGCTGCCGGATAATTCGAGGCCGGACGCAGATTTCCCTATTTGTTTGAGCATGAGTAGCTGAACGCCTGTCCCGCTCCCCAGTTCCAGAATATCCTTCCCGCGAAATTCCTGGGAGCACAAGTCAAGGACTCTGCACATCTCTTCGTGGCGTAGATTATTGATGTATTCGAATTGCATTTTGGCGCCGTATGTTATCCAATCCGCTAATCCAATTTTATGGCGGAATTATAGCGGGTGATACAGCGATGTCATTGCTGCCATTTTCTAATGATCCGACCAGCATCGTTTAAAGAGGCTTGAGCGCGATACCCAATAAAGAGCTTTTCTGCGTCTCCTTAGCAGCGGCTGCAAAACCCACCTTGTGCTCGACTATGAAATCTTGAAAGGCGCGATTCATCTCCACGTCATCGGCAATCAGCACTCCGCCATTGGTGAGTTTGGGCCATACTGTTGCAAATTCCAGCTTCATATTGAGATAGGTGTGAAGGCTGTCGTGCAGAAACATATCGAGCCGAGGCAATTGCGCTACCAGACCCGGCAGCATGCGGCGGCTTGTTCCCCTCACCAGATGCCAGCGCGTGCGCAGGTTGTCAGGAACAAGAATTCCGGCCTGGGAATCTGCCTTCGGTGCCAACGGAGGGAGATCCACGCTCCAAAGCTGCCCCATTCCGTTTACCGCCATAGCCTGTAATAGAAAGGCGCTGGTTACGCCGTGAGCCACGCCGGTCTCCAATACCACCGCCGGTCTTTTCATGCGGCAGATGGCATAAGACAACCTGGCCAGACTGAAATCCGCGCCGTGGAACATTCCAAAAGCGGCGCTGGATGCAATCTCCGTCTGTGTTTTCGAAACCCGCGCTTCAATCTCTGTCAGCGGCGGTTCGCAAAAATATCCTTCCAGCTCCGGTCCTAACATCCTGGCAAGCCGCGTTTTCAACTCTTCGACGCTGATGGGCGTTTGCGAGCATCGCCTGCGAATCCGGTCTGACTGGAAATCGGCAAAGGTGAAGATTCGGTCCCAAAATTCTGTAGGATTCTTCCATAGCAGACCGGCCAGCAAAGTAAGCTTGGAATTCTGTCTGGAGACATCGGATGAGTTCAAATGGAAGCCTTCACCATCGGATTGAAAATCCTGTCAAACTTCAGCACGATCTGCCGTTTCGCACCCTTTAATGAAAAATCCCCCGCCGGAGGGAAGCGCAATCATTTTTTCCGGTTTATTGCTCAGCACCTCATCGACAGCCTGGGTTGCACCGGGACAACTCGTAAAGCCGTAGTCATCGCAGATAATGATTCCGCCATCGTTCATCCGCGGATAAAAGAATGCCATGCTGTCCCTGGTGGGTTGGTACAAATCCACATCGATATGAACAAATGAAAATCTTCTGTCCGCCACGTCACTGAATCTCTCTGGTATCCAGCCTTTGTGCCAGCTAAGATTTTCCAGTGATCGCAGGTTTACCTTAACTTTATCCAACGGACAAGACAGAGCTCCCATTGTCCAGTAGCTGCCATCTATTGCCTCCGGACGCGACAATCCGTCGAACGAATCGAACATAAAGTGAGTTCTTTGCAATCCTGTTTTGCCGCTAAGCGAGCGAGCGATCAGATAAGAACCGGCCCCTTCAAACACCCCGCATTCCGCGGTGTCACCGGGTACCGAGGCTACCAGCCGGGCCAACTGATAAAGAGCCCATCGGCGGTCCATATTCATACCATTTAATTCGTTAAAAGCTTTCAGATATCCATTGAACCCCTCATCGCGCCACCAGGCGATTTGAGGAAATTGCAATCTGTACCAGGGCAGCAGCCATGCCGCAGTACGGCGCAATACAGAAAATTTGAGTTCCTCGCGTACAGATTGATCTTTTATGGCCGTTAACAGCCGCTTTGCTCGTGTAACCATCTTGGCAGAGTTCCAGGGAGAAGCGATTCGCGAATCGAGCGTCTCACGTTTGTTCTTATAAGGTCATGTTTAAATACAATATGGAGCACAGGCGACAGCAAAAACGGTCGGATGCTTCTCGAGTACCACTATAGTACCGGCAAAGCTTCGGGTCCAATCGCGATTGAACTGCGCAATAAAGTCCCTATTGGTACACCTTTGTATCGAAAAAAATTATATTCGAAGAAGTGACGAATCGCGCTTCATGTGCCATGTGTTCCAATATTCAGTTCGGGAAAATTGATGGACAAAAGACCAATGCGGCTTGCTTTAGTAATTTCATCTCTGGAGCGGGGTGGCGCAGAGAAAATCATCTCCATTCTGGCCAATGCATGGGCCGAGCAGGGCCGAATCGTAACTGTTATTACCCTTGATCAGTTTGGAGCGCCTGCTTATTCGCTTCATGAATCAGTACAGCTCTGCAGGCTGGCATTTCCTCCTGGGAAGTCTAAGCACTCGCTGCAGGCTGTGGTGAAAAATTTTCGTAAACTCCGGATGTTGCGGAATGCGATTCGCAATTCCATGGCTGACATTACCCTCAGTTTCATTGATACAACGAATATTGTTACTCTTCTGGCCACTCGAGGACTCCATATCCCCGTGATTGTCTCGGAGAGAGCCAATCCTGAATTAGATAACATCGGACAAATTTGGCGAATCCTGCGACAGATTACGTATCCCCTTTCGCGTGCGCTGGTTTTGCAGACAAATGCCAGTGCTGCATCACTTCGGGGCAGATTCAAAGTCAGGGTATGTACCATACCCAATCCAGTCGAATTCGGGGGCAAAGGACAAAAGGAAACGCAAATCTCTTCCACTCCTGCATCCTGCAATGTAGTCGCGATGGGAAGGCTGGTTCCTCAAAAAGGGTTTGACCTGCTTCTGAAGGCATTTGCGCATATATCGCAGCATCATCCGCAGTGGTCTCTCAAAATTGTTGGTGGCGGTCCCCTGAGAGCTGAGTTGGAAAATCAATCGGAAATTTTGGGAATAAGAGATCGTGTCCATTTTCTCGGACCCGTTTCCGATCCTTTTCCGATCTTTCATAGCGCCGATCTTTTTGTTCTCTCTTCGCGCTTCGAGGGTTTTCCCAATGCATTATGTGAAGCCATGGCATGCGGACTACCTGTCATCAGCTTCGATTGCCCCTGGGGGCCTTCTGAAATCATCCGTGACGGAGTAGATGGTCTCTTGGTCCCGCGTGAAGATGTTCCCGCTCTGGCCACTGCGCTTGATCGTCTTATGAGCGATGCTCAGGAGCGCGGCCGTCTGGCTTCGCGCGCGCCCGAGATCGGCATGCGCTTCGGCAAAGAGCGAATACTCGCTATGTGGGATAATCTCTTTAAGGAGCTCCTGCCACTCGGCAGCGTGTCATAACTCTTTCTTTTCCGGGCAATCTTCGCACTCCCATAATCATAGGACCGCACTTACAATGGAAGGGAACCACTCCACATATATGCTGATAAATAGGAAAAGGGACTCAGTTTCGAGCGCGAACAAACCCGCGCTACTTGGTGTTCTCGCTCTCATCCATGATGATTTCTAGACTGCTGGAAAGCATTGGACTCCGGCCTACATCGCCGGACAAGCCGATGACAACCAACTGGAAAATTTTTCGCGCTGTGGTCATCGTCGGAGGCTGTTCCGTGCTGGCCAAACTTGCCTCGACCGGCAAAGAGGTTGCAGTCGCCAACTGGTTCGGGCGCGGTGACGCCCTGGACGCCTTTCTTCTGGCGCTGTTGCTCCCGGCAAGCATTGCGAGCTTTGTGGCCGCTGCGTTCAGCGCGACCCTGGTACCGGTGTATATCAAAACGAGAGACCAGCAGGGACCGGAAACGGCCCAACGCCTGTTTTCCAGCCTTCAGGTTGTTGTTTTTCTGGTATTCGCAGCAGTCTCCGTTCTGCTGGTTCTGACTGCGCCTTTTTATCTGCCTCTGCTCGGTGCTGGATTCAGCCCAGCAAAGCTGTTGCTCACCCGTCATCTTCTATATGCGCTGACCCCTTTCATTCTTCTCAGTGGAATGATTGCTGTATGGTCGGCTTTACTGAATTCTCGCGAAAAATTCGCGCTGCCCGCTCTCACCCCTGTAGTTACTCCTCTGGTTATTTTTGGTTTTCTGTTTGCCACCGGCCGGGACTTAGGCGTTTTTTCCCTGGCGGCTGGAACGGTGATCGGCTCTGCGATTGAGATGTCTTTGCTTGGCCTTCGGACTGATCGCTCACGGTTTGCGTTTGCTGCCGCGATGGTATGGTTCAAGCCCCGAGTTGCGCCTGATCATTCGGCAGGCGCTGCCCCTCATGAGCAGTTCGGTAATCATGAGTGCCTCACCCATCATTGATCAGGCCATGGCCGCTGCTTTAAGCGCGGGCAGTGTGGCCGCGCTGAGCTATGGAAACAAGGCCATAACTGCTCTCACTGTGCTTTTCTCTGTTGCTTTGCACACTGCGGTCCTTCCATATTTTTCAAAGATGGTAGCCAACAAAGACTGGTTCGGATGCCGGCGGACGCTGAAGGTTTATTCTTTTCTGGTGCTCGCTGCCACTGTCCCGGTCACATTGGGACTGATGGCAGGCTCTACTCCTCTAGTCCGTCTGCTGTTTCAACGCGGAGCTTTCACTGCTGAAGACACAAAAGTGGTGAGTGTTGTCCAAATGCTGTTTGCCATCAGCATTCCCTTTTATACTTGGGCTGTGCTTTTCGTGCGGTTTCTCACGTCGCTGAATCGTACCGACTTGATGGCGTATATCGCTGTAATGAACACAGTGTTGAATGTGGTGTTGAATCTCTTATTCATGAGGAAGCTTGGAGTGGCTGGGATTGCTCTTTCCACTTCGATTGTCTATGCCAATTCATGTCTTGTTCTCGGGTTTTTCACCCGCAAACTGCTGGTGGAGCAAGAAAACGCAGCCGCGCAATGCTCTCTGGCAGACGTTACCATGGTGAACTCAAGTGAAACCTAAACGCGCACTCATCACCGGCGTCACCGGCCAGGATGGAGCCTATCTGGCCGAGTTCCTTTTGCAAAAGGACTACGAGGTGCACGGCATCAAGCGCCGCGCCTCATCCTTCAATACCCAGAGAATTGATCATCTCATTCAGGACCGCCATGCGCCGGGCTGCCGGTTCTTTCTTCATTACGGTGACATGACCGATTCCAGCACGCTGTTGCGCATCATCCAGCAGGTACAACCCGATGAGATTTACAATCTGGCCGCCCAGAGTCATGTGGCCGTCTCTTTCGAAGAACCCGAATATACCGCCGACTCCGACGCGCTCGGCCCGCTGCGTCTGCTGGAGGCCATACGCATTCTCGGCCTCGAGAAAAAGACCCGCTTCTACCAGGCATCCACCTCTGAGATGTACGGCATGGTAAGAGAGGTCCCGCAATCGGAGACCACGCCATTCTATCCCCGGTCGCCCTATGGGGTGGCCAAGCTTTATGCCTACTGGATCGCCGTCAATTACCGCGAGGCCTACGGGATTTTCGCCTGCAATGGCATTCTCTTTAATCACGAGTCGCCGGTGCGCGGCGAGACCTTTGTTACGCGCAAGATTACCCGCGCGCTCACCCGCATCCAGCTCGGCCTTCAGGACTGCCTGTATCTGGGCAATCTCGAGGCCCGCCGTGACTGGGGCCATGCCCGCGACTACGTGGAAGCCATGTGGCTCATGCTTCAGCAGCCCCAGCCTGAGGATTTTGTGATCGCCACCGGCACGCAGCATTCCGTGCGGGAGTTCGTGGTGGCGGCCGCCGCTGAACTGGGCATGAATATCCGCTGGACCGGCTCCGGCAGCTCTGAGCAGGGATTCGATGCGCAGACAGGGAAGCGGATCGTTGCCGTGGATCCGCGTTACTTCCGCCCCGCGGAAGTAGATTCGCTGCTGGGCAATGCCGCCAAAGCGCGTGAGAAACTCGGATGGCAGCCCCGCACCAGCTTTGCCGAACTGGTGGTTGAGATGGTGAAAGAAGAGCTGGCCATCGCGAAATACGAAGCTTTATGTAAAAAAGAAGGTCTGCGCGTCATGATCCATCACGAATAAGGCGCTATGAACAAAGACGACAAGATCTATGTTGCCGGGCATCGCGGGCTGGTGGGCTCCGCCGTCCTGCGGCGTCTTGAGGCGGCAGGTTTTCATCATCTTGTCACCCGCTCGCACGCCGAACTTGACCTGATGGACGAGGCCGCAGTGGCAAGGTTTTTTGCCGCCGAGCGTCCCCGGCACGTGATGCTGGCCGCGGCCCGCGTCGGCGGGATCCTGGCCAATTCGATCTATTCGGCTGAGTTTATCCGCGAAAATCTTTTGATCCAGACCAACGTGATTCACAACGCCTATGTGCATGAGGTGGAGGGCCTTTTGTTCCTGGGATCTTCCTGCATCTACCCCCGCGATTGTCCCCAGCCCATCCGCGAGGAATACTTCATGACCGGGCCGCTGGAGAAGACCAATTCGGCCTATGCCATGGCCAAGATTGCGGGCATCGAGATGTGCCATGCCTATAACCGGCAATATGGCACGCGTTATCTATGCGTGATGCCCACGAATCTGTATGGCACCACCGACAATTTCGATCCGGAAACATCGCATGTGCTGCCCGCGATGCTGCGCAAATTTCACGAAGGCAAAATCTCCCGGCGGCCTGTGATGCTGTGGGGAACGGGCACACCCAGGCGCGAGTTCCTGCACGTGGATGACATGGCCGACGCATGCCTGCATATCATGACCGCAGGCCGCGAACGCCTCCAGGCCCTGTTTACGCCCGAAGCTCCACCGCTCATCAACATTGGCTGCGGAGAGGATCTAACCATCATGGAACTGGCTGAATTGGTGGCCGGCATTACCGGTTATCAGGGGCCGGTGGAGTGGGACAGGTCGAAGCCCGACGGCACGATGCGCAAGCTGCTGGACATCTCCCGCCTTACCAGTCTGGGCTGGGCGCCGCGAATTCCTCTTCGTGAGGGTGTCCGCCAGGTCTATGAGTGGTTTCAGGAAACGGCGATCGTCAGACAATGAAGCTCCATCTGGGTTGCGGAAAAAAACATATTCCCGGTTTTGTCCACGTGGACATCGAGGACCATCCTCACATTGATTTTCGGGCGCCGGTGGATGTGCTGGATTTCGCCCCGGACGGCTCAGTCGAACTGATTTATGCTTCCCACGTGCTTGAGCATTTCGGACGCCATGAGCTCGAGAAAGTGCTGCGCGAGTGGTTTCGCGTGCTGCGGACCGGCGGAATTCTGCGCGTTGCGGTGCCTGACTTTGAAGCCGTAACCCATCGTTACAGGCAAACCGGCGAACTTGCCGAGTTGATCGGCCTGGTGTGCGGCGGCCAGCGCAACCAGTATGATTTTCACAAAATGATTTTTGACGAAAAGCTGCTGCGCCAGCGCCTGCTCGATGTAGGCTTTCGCTCCGTTGCGCGCTACGATTGGCGCGCTACCGATCACGCCGCGCTCGATGATTACTCCCAGGCCTATCTTCCCCACATGGATAAACAGCAGGGCCGCCTCATGAGCCTGAATCTGGAGGCTGTGAAATGACAATGACGGAGCAGCCCTGCTCATGAAGAAAGTCTGTCTGTTCCATGTACCCCAGATGGGGGAATTTCATGGGTATTCGATTGATAGTCTGGATCCGTTTCCGTATTTTTCAGGGCACGATTCCTGGTGGAAAAGAAAGCTGCTGTTCCGCAAGCTGACTGAAGCGAAATCCATTGATCGTATGTATCGTGACCGCGATCCCTCGTATATGCGCTTCCTGCGCGATTTCATTGATAAGTTTCACGATGCGGACCTGATTGTGTTGTCCACTTATAATCCAGTTCACCCTGAAGCTCTATTCAACGATTTGCGCAGGCCGATCAAAGTGTTGGGATTCATTGACGATCCCGTTTCTACCTATACTCGCGGCATCCCCTATTTGTGGGCGTTTGACGGAGCGTTCTATGTCTCTCCCAGCTATAACGAGAAGTTCCTCTTCAAAGATGCTCTGAGCAGTTGGGGATGCGAGCAGAGCTATTGGTGGCCGCTGGTACCGCCCAATATTTGGGCAACGACTGAAGACGAGCGCTGGCCGCTGGCAGTCCCCCGTCGCAAGGCAATGCAAC
The DNA here is from genome assembly GCA_963823745.1 of Terriglobia bacterium. GTDB lineage: Bacteria > Acidobacteriota > Terriglobia > Terriglobales > Acidobacteriaceae > Angelobacter. The sequence continues at coordinate 68,607 of CAWGMN010000013.1, read as the reverse complement.
AAGGTGATAGTTTTTTTCGTAATAGGGACCTCGATTTGATTTATGTGGGCGGAGCTTACGGCCCTAAGTTAGACAGGCTGGTGCAACTCAGAAAACGGTTCGGTCCTGCAATGAGCATCTACGGCAGATGGCCGTTGCGTGGCTACAGCGGAGCGCTACGCTTGCTTTGGGGAAAATCGCCATTACGCGCCAGAGTGCGGCCGCTTTCGAATGAACAGAGAGCCGGATTGTATTACAGAACCAAGATCGGCATTGATATGCACTTCTCGGAAAATGCGATGGAAACCGGCAATATGCGCATGTATGAAGTGCCGGCCCACGGCATGATGTTGCTGTGCGACAAGGCGGGCATGAACGCACATGAGCAGATATTCGAGCCAGGCAAGGAAGCCGTATTTTACGATTCCATCGAAGATGCCATGGACAAAGCCGCCTATTATTTGCAGCATGACGATCAGAGAGAGAAGATCGCCCGCGCCGGATTTGCTCGTGTACACCGCGATTACGATGGGGAGTCGAACCTCAAGAAGTTTCTGGATTGGGCCTCAGCATTGCCTAAAAAAGCCGCTTCCTTCAATTCACTTGTAGAAACCTGAGTGTGCATGCTTTCGACCGGATCGGGAGTTAACGCTTTTTCGCGACAAAGAGAAGGTTGGCGTTGCCGCCATAAACCCCGAAGATGGAAAACGTAAACCTTGCGCCCCAGACCAGCGTCCCTTTCCAGTTCAGCGACTTCCACCAGATGAAGTAACGTTGGCGGACGTGATCTCACTGGGAAAGTATTGGGCGAGTGCCCGTTGCATGGCTGGATTCATCAAAAGACTGGTGATGGCCCCACCGGTGGAAACTCTTTCGGCAATCCGGACAAAAAACCTCGTTGTCGGCAAGATTCTCACGGTAAGGAACTGTGCCGATCAAAATCCCTCCAGGCGAAAGAATGCGATGAATTTCTTTCAGCCCTGCTTCCATCGAATCGGGGATGAGATGTTCAAACACCTCGGTGCTGACTACGACGTTGATGCTCTCCGATTCCACTGGCAGCGACTCGATGAACCCGCAACGTGCATCTATGCCGTTGGCTTTCAATTCATCCACCGACTTGCTGTCAGGATCAACCGACACCACCTGCCAACCTTTTTGTTGCGCGGAACGTTCCAGATATCCGTCACCACAGCCTATGTTCAACAGCACCCGTCCTGAGGTTTCCTGGCTGCCAGCCGGAGAAGCGCATCAAGACGGGCCTTGGCGCCTCGCAAAAACATTTTTTCGGTCGTTTTGAAAGTGTGACCAGAGTTCGACGTCAGTCGCTGGTGTCGGCATTGCGTCTATTTTAACCCAGTTCAAAATTCGCAAGACTCCCCTCTGGTCGGCAGAAGTGGCGGGATTCCTTGCTGCCCAGTCAGACCAATATCCCATACCAACGATGATATATTCACAAACAATGGCCACCGGGAACGAGATCCGTTTTGCATTTGGAAAGAACTGGTCTGACTTTTTGTCAGTCATTGACGAGAACCGTATCAGTCAGGCTACAGCCCGCCTGTCGGAGGCGTTAGGCGATATAAAGGGCAAGACCTTTCTCGATGCCGGTTGCGGCAGCGGAATCCATTCCCTCGCCGCTGTTCGCCTGGGCGCATCGCGCGTGTATTCCTTTGATTACGACTTGCAGAGTGTTGAGTGCACAAAGGAGATGAAACGGCGATTTGCCCCCGATACGAACTGGCATATTGAACGCGGTTCGGTCCTCGATGATGCCTACATGGCTGCGCTGGGCAAGTTTGACATTCTCTATTCCTGGGGTGTTTTGCACCACACCGGTAATATGTGGAAGGCACTTGGATCTGGTCGCCACGCCCGCAAAAGAGAAATTGATGATCGCCATCTATAACGATCAGGGCTGGAAGAGCAGGTTCTGGCAACGGTTTCAAACGCTCCTACAACCGCCGTGGCCGGTTCATTCAAACGCCTGATGGAGTGGCTGGTCTTTGCCTGGGCCTGGGGCAAGCCGTTTGTGCTGCATCCCCGCGTCACAACAGAACGCTGGAGAAATTACGCTAACAGTCGCGGCATGTCTCCCTGGTATGACGTTGTGGACTGGGCCGGTGGGTATCCATTTGAAGTTGCTACGCCCGCCCAGTTGATCGGCTTTTACGAAAAGCGGGGATTTATTCTGGACCGCAGCCAGATCAACGGCCATGGCGGCTGCAACGAGTTTGTGTTCAAGAGAATTTAGCTTCGATTCATGGCTACAGAACTCACAATGCGGGATCGTGCAGGTGCGTAAGCGCACTCGATCTTGCCATGACTGCGTTGTCTTTGTTTGCGACAGTCGCGCTGATGATTCCTGACACATTTTTCGCCTGAGGGGCGGCAATGAACCGGTGAATAAATCTGTTCATCGCCGGATGCAAAAACTTATGCCGTCCCTAACGGGACTCTATTCATTTTCCTGCTTTTCCCAGCACTCACGTGCTGGGCTCAAAAATGGCATCCCTCCGGGATTCGAGTTGCGCATTGCCAAAAACTTAGTACAGCATTGGCTTTGAGGATGCATAAGAACTTCATCTCGCAAACAGTTTTGCAACAGCCCGACCACCATTGAAGTGCATGGTTCGACGGATCCAGAAACACAAAAGTCCCAGAGGGACGGCATTATTGAGCCCAGCACGACCGGATCCCGGAATTGCGCGATGTGTGCGCAATCTGGGAAGGCGTGCTGGGAAGCAGATTGAAACACAGTTGAGTCCTGTAGGGACGGCATAAGTCTTTTGCGTGTGGAAGATACGTCCAATGCCGAAAAAGTTTCCCGTTAACCTATTCCGTAGCCACACCACGATGCAGTTAAGAGTGTGCCGGGGGCTGAAGCCCAATACATAGAATGCTTTTTCGGCACGACTAAACAACTTGCGGAAAAACGCAAAATCTCACGGAGATGCAAAGATGAAATCGCGTTTAAATGCCCCAGGAACGATCGGCAAGCCATACTTGATGATTTTCTATCACCAAAATAGTGCCGATTTTTCTAAAAAATTCGTTTTTCCGCAAGTTGTAAACTCGTGCCCTCTCCAGAAACTCCGTCAATTGTTTGGTTATGAAGGCGCGCATTGAGACCGTTAAGAGAGTTTCTTGTGCCAACGCAAGTTCAGTCGTCCCCTTTCCGGGGACTCTGTTTGTCGCTTCACCTTCCCGCCGTTGAAACGGCGGGCTAGCTTCACACGTCCCGCGGAGCGGGACTGGAATAAATTCAAATCATCCAGACAGGGTTAGCTCAGAGACATCATGCTGCCTGAGTTTCTGGATCATGCAACCACCCCGGCAGTTTCAGGGGTGGTTCTGGCTGATACATGTCTCGTTAACGCATACAAGCTAGTTCTTCTACACCGCTTTTTATCCTGCGCAGTTTCGTTCCGCCACCGTGTCCCCATCGAAGTTGAGTTCTCACACGCACGCTAAAGCCCCTTCATCACGCCCGCAGGTGGAAACGGAAAAACCCGATGCCTACCCGCATGTGCCGCAGCCACCGGTCGGGAATGGTCACCGCCAGCGTAAGGCCGAACATGGCATGTGCGATCGCCAGAGGATACAGGTTCCTCCAGCGGCGAAAGACTTCAATAAAGAAGATGGCCCCGATAAATGTGGCGGGCACCAGCACCGGATTCGGGACATGGGCCACAGAGAACAGTCCGGCCGTCAGCAACAGGGAGGCAGGGCCGCCGCCGTACAGGTTTTCAAACCGGCGGTAAAAGAATGCGTTCAACATGAACTGTTGCTCAAAGGCCCAAAGAGCGTAAAAAAGGGTGCGCCAGTTTGCCGGCTGTGGGCTGTACAGCAGCTTCAGCGTCCCCATTCTCCAGGCCAGCAACATGCATCCGGCGCAGAACACCACGGCTATCAGGATCGCCCATGACGCGCCCGCCATGCCACGCAGTCCCAACCCAAGATCCTGGACTGTGGGTTTTCTTACTGCGACGCAGATCAGCAGCAGTACCAAAGCTACCAGAGACCACGCGGCCTGGGCCCGGCCCTGGGTCCACAACGCGCCCTCGATGGCAGAGAAAACGAGAATGATCTGGAACCAGTCAGATGACAGTCGCGCTCTGGCTGGAGAACGCATCATGAACATTGAAAGATGCGGAATAGCGCGTTAGAGCGGCTCCCCGCACCAGAGGTGTGACAAGAAGTTAGCCCAGCGCGAAGGGCTGGAAAAAGAGGTAAACAAATGGAAGCGTCAGAGGCGCGAAACTTTCTTTCAAGACAAGATCATGCGATTCTGATGGCAACATTACCGTGAGGTGGAAGGTATGCAGGGGCTGAAGCCCAATGTTTATGGGCCATTTCGGCACGACTGAAGTCATGCCCTGTTACAAAACTGTTGCAAAGCGCCGCTCATTACTATCGCGTTTACGTAGGCTTGAACGCCCACTCCCCCGGGCTGAAAGTCCGGGGCTTCCACCAATGTGTTTACAGCATTTGTTTAATCCGGCATAAATATCCATTCCTAACTCGATCATACGGCTATGCTCGTTAGCAATTCCTGGACTCCTCTACTGATTTGAGTAGTAGCCCTCTCTGGTTTGCACCTGCATATCTTTTTGTCTCACCGCCAGATGAATCTTGTGATATCCGGAATCGGAGTGAGGCGGGTCCGGCGTGTAGCCGATGCTGTATTGATTGCGCAGCTCTTCCTGAATTTGCGTGTAGATTCTTTCGATGGACAGCTTTTTCGAGACTTCAAACATTCTGCCGCCGGTCTGTCTGGAAAGCTGTTCCAGCACTTTCTTGCCGTCCGGATGGTCCTCGATGGGAGGAAAGGGAATGTGCCCGCCGTGCCGGCCCCAGCCGCCAAAACCGCCGCGATCGTAGAATTGCTCGTCGGCAAACAGGATGCCGTAGACGATGGTGTCCGCTCTCTGCGCTGATTCCACTGCTGCCTGCAATGAGAGCTTGCTGCCCTGGTCTACGCCGTCGGTAAGAATAATGAGGGCTTTGCGCCCTTTCTGCTTGCTCATCAGTTCGTCTGAGGCGAGGTAAACGGAATCGTACAGCAGGGTGCCGGCGGGGCGTCCGCGATGCGCGCCTGCTCCTCCTCTGCCGCTTCCCGGCCATGAGGTGCTCTGCTGCGGTTCACGCTGGGTCATCTGCACATCGTTGAGCGAGGCTTCCAGCTTCGGACGGGAGGAGGTCAGGTCCTGCAAAAGTTCTACTTCGGAATCGAAGTGGATCAGGAAGGCCAGGTCTTTGTCCTCGCGCAGGATCTGGTCCAGAAAGCTGTGGCTGGCGGTGCGCTCGCGGTCAAGCACTCTGAGCTGGCTCATGCTGGTGTCTACCAGCAGCCCCAGGGTGAGCGGCAGATCGGTATCCTGCGTGAAGTACCGGATGGTTTGCGGCCGTCCGTCTTCTTCCAGCGTGAAGTCATCTTTGTTCAGGTTGTTGATCATCAGTCCGTGTTTGTCGCGGACCGTAGCCAGCATGTTCACCACTTTCACATGCACGGAATAGACCGGTGACTGCTGGCCCATGATCTGTCCTGCCGGAGTGAACAGCAGTGCGCCCGCCAGAAACACGGCGCATAACTGGCGGACGAAACAGGGGACTATTGCGGGCTGGCAAGGCTGGGCATTGCGTTGCTGCGCTTTATAGTGAGGGAACTGCATAGTAACAAGGTTAGTCTCTGGCAAAACCCCATGCTCGTAAAAACGATGTAAAACAAGGGAATCTGTACCTAGTACTTTGCTTAATCCCGTATTCGCGAGAGAGTCAAAGAATTTACCGCAGAGTTCGCAGAGTGCGCAGAAACGGTTCAATGGGTAAGTGGGTAATTCTGTAAGTGGGGTATTGAAGATCAAGAGCCCCGAGCCGGGGCGCTATATGTTAGCCCAGTGGCGTAAGCCCTGGGTTGCGGAGGTTTGCGGGCCTCGCATCTCTATCGTGCCGCGATGCTTAGGGCCTCGCAGCGCTGTTTGTGTATCATAAGGCGCTGCCGGAAAGCTGCCCGCGGCTGCATGTGGCTCCAATTCGATTCCCAACCGGAAGAGGAATTTTTATGAGAACTTTGCGAATGGTTCTTCGCTGCCTGCCTTTGTTGTTGCTGTCCATGCTGTCAACTGCGGTGCTGGCCGCCGACCTGCCGGGCGCCAAAGATCCGCCGGGCATGAAGCGCTACGAAGGCAGTGAAATCATCGGCTACCGAGCGCCGAAATTTGACGAGTTCCTGTTGCCTCTGGGAAAACCAACCAGCATGTCACCTCCGGTGTATGAAAAGAGCCTCAAGACGGAGGGCCTGGTAAGCCGGTATACATACGCTGCCCCCATTGGACGGTCTCCGGCTGAGCTGTTCCGGAATTACAAGAGCGAATTCCAGCGGCTGGGACTCGTGACTCTGTATGAAAAGGGAGCAGGTGAAAAGGGCTGGTTTGGACCCACGTTCGACCAGGCGGCCGAGGAAGACCATCTCAGCCAGATTCTTGGCTACAACGAGGCCCAGGAAAGAGTCATCGTGGGGAAAACCAATGATGCCCAGCCAACTTACTATTATGTTTTCGTCACCGCCTATCTCGACGGCGTGATTCCCCACCGTCTTGACGGCATCGTAAAAAAAGACCGCGCGCTGGCTGAGATCATCGTGATCCAGCCCGAGCAGATGCAGCAGAAAATGGTTTTTGTGAATGCCGACGAGATGTCGCGCTCTATCGCCAGCACCGGCAAGGTTGCGCTTTACGGCATCAATTTTGATACCGATAAAGACGTTCTGCGTCCCGACTCGCAGCCGACCCTCCAGGAGATTGCCAAACTTCTAAAGACCAATCCGCAGCTTAAAATTCACGTGGTAGGGCATACCGACAATCAAGGCGCAGCCGATCATAATCTGGACCTGAGCCGCCGGCGCGCCATGAGCGTGGCCCGCGAGTTAACGTCGCATTACGGCGTAGCGGCATCGCGCCTCGATGCCTTCGGATGCGGCTGGTATGCGCCGGTAGCGTCGAATGACAACCCAGACGGAAAAGCTAAAAACCGCCGTGTGGAACTGGTGAAATGGTGAACTGCCACCAAGACTTACCGCAGAGCTCGCAGGGAGCGCAGAGATGAATGAAATGGGTAAGTGGGTAATTTTGTAAGTGGGGTATTGAAGAGCAAGCGCCCCGAGACGGGGCGCTATATGTTAGCCCAGCGGCGTAAGCCCTGGGTTTCCGAAGTAAAAGAAGGCGGAAGTAAAAGAAGTGAGCCCCGCAACGGGGCGGCATAGTTTCCACGTTGATATAGCATCATTGTGACGCCATGCATCTGGTGGTTTTTGATTGAAATTCCGCTTGGGATTCATCCACGCCAAGGAAAGAGGTTCTCGGCAACGTTTCGCCGATGACACCAAAATTGCTCCAGTCCCGCCTTGCCGGGACGTATGAAGCTAGCCCGCCGTTTCAACGGCGGGGAAGTGGAAGCAACAAACAGAGTCCCCCGAAGGGGACGGCTGAAATTACGGCACGGCTTCCGGCCGTGCGCTCAGAGCCTCATAACTTCATTACTCACCATGCAACGTATCTCTGCGCTCTCAGCAAGCGGTTAATTCTTTGACTGCTTCAAACAAACCTTCCGGCACGCGATTACGCTTCCATGCCGCTATTACCGATGTCGTTCCCGCATGGCGGAAAGCTGCCCCATGAGGGCCTCATAGTCTTCGTCGGTTTCGGCGAACGGCAACCGTCGCGGTTTTCTGTCTGCCTTGTTGGCCAGCAGCATTTCATCCAGCGCGTCGTGTGTGATCTTCATAGTCAGGCTGACTGTAGAGCACAAGGCCAATCGAAGCAAGCAAGTGGTGTCACTACGCCGCCACTGTGGTGTCACTACGCCGCCACTACGCCGCCGCGGCAATGCGTCTCGCCGCCATCTGCGACCTGAAGCACTTGTTAGAGTGCGCAGGGGCTAAAGAGCGTGTGTGAGAACTCGATTTCGCGGGGACAGTACTGTGAGGTCGAAGGTGTGCAGGGGCTAACGCCCAATGTCACTTACTTTCAGAGCACCGCCCCGAGACGGGGCGGCATATGTTAGCCCAGCGGCGTAAGCCCTGGGAAAAAGCCAGCAAAAAGAGAGGAGCCCCGCACCGGGGCGGCATAAAGTTTGTACAGCAATGCCCGTTGCAAAACACAGACGTTCAAAGTAAGTGACATTAGGCTAAAGCCCAATCTTTATGCGCTTTTACGGCACGAGTAAACTCGTGCCCTGATACTTGTGTCGTCACATGACTGAAGTCATGCCCTGTTACATGTCTCGTTGGCGCATACAAATTCAGCACATACACTTGAGGCCCTGCGTAAATGAAGCGAACGGGCTTCACCTGATTCTGAAGCCCGCATGTTCTATGAACCTCCCGTACCCGAAAGGGCGCCCGGAATGGCTGAGGCCATTCCCGTTTGCTCTATATCAATAAGATATACCACTACATCTAGTATCTTGACTCTGGATATAGCTCGCGCTATTTTGATCCTGCTCTAGCGAATAAAAAGCGAAATAGGAGTGTTGCGAACATGAAGCCACAACAGGGCGCAAGGGTCCATGTAGAAGTTGAAACCGCCAGCGGCATTGTCGAACTGGAATTCAGGGCCGGCAATCAAGTGGGCGCGCTGATGATCGCCAAAGACCGGCTGCGAGAAGCGCATTCCCGCGTTTTTCACCAGTGGCACCGCCGCGTGATGGAGGAGTCTGGCGGACAACGTATCCGGTAACTCTGGTCCACGATTTCTTTTCGACGGAAAAATGGAGGGCATATATGGCCGAAAATGGAAAATTCAATTCACGGCAGTTGAGCAGCAAAAAGCTGAAACGTTTTACCTTGCATCTCTCCCTCGAACTCTATTCCTTTTACAGCGACATCGCCGATCAGGAGAATAGCAGCCTTTCCGCGGTCATCAATCGAGTGTTGCGCGATCATCGCCGCCGGCGAGAGGGTGTAATGACGGCGTAGTGGTACCACAACGGCGGCGTAGTGGTGGCGTAGTGACACCACAGTGGCGGCGTAGTGACACCACTTTCATGACAAGTGATTTTTTCTCGCGTACAGTCCGGTTTGTAAGTTTGCTGTACATACATCTATGCGGTTGCTTCTTCAGGACCGCATCCCCACAGTGAGTCGGGGCACGGCTCGCCTGGTGTGGAGGGAGAATACCGTCTTGGAGAATCCGGCCATTCCCGTTTTTTACTCAGCACAGGACCTGCAAACCGAAAAACCCATGTTTGTGATTGACCGGGACCGCGCCCGCAACTGGCGCGACCAGGGCAAAGGCTACTTCGTTGACCATGGCAGGGCGTTGCGCCTGCTGCCTCACGCCGAAGAAGAACTGGAGCGTCTGCGCAGCCAGCAGCAGGCCGTGGATTCGGCGGTGGGCCAGCGCGATGAATCATGCTTCATGGGGGAAAAGGTGATGAATGCCAATGCCCAGGGACAGTTTTGGGCGCGGGCCATGGTGCGGTCATGGAACCCTAAGATAGCGTGGCAGCAACATGCGCAGTCGTTGAAGAAATACCACAGTCTGGAAAGAGCAGGAGCCTGATATGCGCGGAGAACGTGAATTCGATGAGATCTATCACCCGGCGCTGCACTCGTCGGCGCAGCGCAACGCAGTGAACTATACCGAATGCCGGCTATGCCGCCAGCCCATGCTGCGTGATTCCGGCGGCGGAACAATATGCTCACGTTCCCTGTGCCGCGGCGTGCGCATGCGTTTGCAATCGCGTCACCGTTCCTGAATTGAACCCGAGCGCTTTCAGATTCAATCCCCAGCGCAGCAGATTTTAATCCCGAGTGCAGCGAGGGTGCTTTCAGATTTATCCCGAGCGCAGCGAGGGTGCTTTCACATTTAGTCCCGAGCGCAGCGAGGGATCCCTATAAGCGCCAATGCTCTTTGGGGACGACGTAACCATTCGCCTTTTCCAAACCCTCAACCAAGCCCACGATAGCCGAAGCCTTTTAGCCAGAGATGCATGCGGGCTGAATGCTAATTGCTGATGCCAATCGCTGAGTTCTGTCATCCTGAGCAAGCACGAGCGACGAAGGAGTGAGGGCGCCGTCGAAGGATCCACGAAATGTATCATGCACGATGCTGTAACAAGGCATTCGCACGACAAGCGATGTTTCTGTTTTGAATTCTAACTATGTGCCGCCCCGGTGCGGGGCTCAGATTGTTTCCGTTTCTAACCCAGGGCTTACGCCGCTGGGCTAACATATGGCACCCCGTCTCGGGGTGCTTCGAATCTTCAAGCTTTTTTAATCCCGAGTGCAGCGAGGGTGCTTTCAGATTTATCCCGAGCACAGCGAGGGTGCTTTCAGATTTATCCCGAGCGCAGCGAGGGATCCCTATAAGCGCCAATGCTCTTTGGGGCAACGAAGCATCGCCTTTTCCAAACCCTCAACCATGCCCACGACAGCCGAAGCCTTTAGCCAAAATGCAAGCGGGCTGAATGCTGAATTCCGAATTCAGATTTAAATCCCGAGCATAGCGAGGGATCGCTATAACCCCAATGCTGTTTAGGGCCACGAAACATTTGTCGTGAAGTCCCGTTTTGCTTTTCCAAAACTTCAACCATGCCCACGATCAGCCGAAGCCTTCAGCCAGAGCTGCAAGCGGGCTGAATGCTAATTGCTGAATTGCCAATTGCTCTCTTATGAAAAACTCTTCTATTCGCACTATTGCTGCTGCCTGCCATAGCACCGGCCGGCACTGTATCCGGCACGATCTCGCTGCCCAGTTCGGGGCAGGGGATCGCCAATGGAACTCTCACTTTTTCGTTGACGCAATCAGCGGTGCTGGCGGGAACGGCGACGCTCGCCACGAATCCGGCTAGTTGTTACACCGACGCGAGCGGGAATGTTGTCGGAGTCCCCAACCTGCTGGTGACGCCTGCGCCTTCACAGAATCTGGGCAGCGGCACTCTGGCTGCGGGGACATACTTTTATCGTGTGACCTACTTCAACGCCACAGGCGAATCGGCGGCCAGTCCGGAGAACTCTTTTACGATTGGCGGAACGGGAACGCTGATCATTGCCGCTCCACCGGCCAGGAGCGGGGCCACCGGATACAACGTGTATATCTCGCCGGCGGGCGGCGCGGAAACCAGACAGGGCTCGGTCACCGGTTTTGCCTCCAATTATTCGCAGGCTTCGGCGCTGGTCGCGGGTGTGGCCCTGCCGGCTTCCAACACTTCGGTGTGTTCTGTCTTTTTCAATGACCAGCTTACGCCTTCGTATACGGGCTACAACGTAAACCTGGTGAACTCGGCGGGAGCGCAGGTGGGCGGCTTCCCGCAGAAGTGGTATCTGAGCGGCGGGGCCAATGGAACGGTCAACGTCGGGCAGGGAACTCCGCTGTATAGCGGCATTGTGGTGTACCCGCAGGCGATAGTAGGAACTCCCATCGCGAATGCGCAGCAGTCCATCAACGGGCCGCTCACGCTCAACGGTTTTCCCATGACCGCGGGAGCCTATGTTTCCAGCTCGGCGAATCCTTCAGGAACAGGTCTGCTGCGAGGATCTGCCACGGACTTTGTGACTTGCATGAGAAATGCAGCCAACACTGCCGATGATTGTATGGCGGATGCCGGGGCCGCTTCTGCGGCTACCGGCAATCTGGCCGATCTGTTGCTGCTGAGCGGATTCGGAGGTTACCAGGGTGGCGCATTCGTGGACCGCAGCGCCGCTCCCGCGCAATCCGGCGTGGAACGCACGGGCAACAACGTCTGCGCGGTGGCCTCGCGAAACGCCGCCGGAACGGGCGACGTGTGCGCAGTGCAGATTGACGGCAGCAACGTTACGAATGTGGGCGGCAGCGCAGGAGCTAAATTCAGCGGACCAGTCAATGCTACTGGACAGACGCTCACAGCCAATGCAAGCACACTTGGCCCCACTACTGCTACGAGTCTAGCAATTAACGGCGATACTGCTCAGAGTAAGGGGCCGCATTTTTTGGTGGGAGCAGCATATCAGAGCGGCACCATCTTTACTGCGAATCAAGCCGCTTTTACTCGTAGCCAATCAACAGTCATAGAGGAGATTCACGTATTTTCTCCTACTACCAACGCAACCTGCAGTGTAAGTCCTACGGTTTCTCTCGCAAACGGTTCCAGCACGATAACGGGGCCTACTGTGAGTCTGACTTCCGGAACCAACGAGTGGGCAACAACAACACTTCAAACGTACAACGCTGGTGATACGATTTATATCAAGATAAATGCCGGAACATGCACTACTGCCCCAACAAACTTGCAGGTGTTGGTGACGGGACGCATGAACTAGTGTGATCTGATCCAAAAAAGTGGTAAATTCGCAACCTTGAGGCGAATCTGTTGGATATCCACAAAATTTATAAGCCTATTTTGAAATATTTCAGGAAAAAACGGATGGATACGTTCGTTCGTTTGTTCGATGTTGATTCCGCGACAAAGATTTTAGACCTCGGCGGCCAACCATTCATTTGGACGCTTTTAGAGAGGAAACCAATTCTCACGATCCTCAATCTTGATGAAGCCGATACGCGGGTGGACTGGGCCGAGCATCTCGTTGCGGATGGTTGTAACACCGGCCTACCAGACAAGAGCTTTGATGTTGTGTTCAGTAACTCGGTGATCGAACATGTTGGAAATTTTGATCGACAGAAACAGTTTGCAGCGGAGTGCATTCGGTGTGGGTACGGATACTATGTTCAAACTCCGAATAGATGGTTCCCAGTCGACCCCCACACTCTAATGCCGTTCATCCATTGGCTTCCAAAAAAATATTTTTTGCGAATGATGTATTTAACTCCCAGGTTCCTGCTTTCTTCGCCAAATGAGTCGGAAATGGAAGATTTTAAAAATCTGCGAATGTTGACAAAGCGGGAAATGAAAAAGCTATTTCCAGAGGCTCAAATCATTTCGATAGATTTTGCGGAATCCCAAAGAGCTTGATAGCGGTATTAAGGCAACCAGCGAATTAAAGTTTCAATTCTTCTCGACTCAGGCAGGGCGCTAAAAACAAGCTTCAATCCGCCAGCCAGTAAGAACGGCAGTATGAAGACCCCGAAGAACAAGATTCCCAATATCCAGAGAAGCACCCATCACTCCTGTTTGTAGCAGATTGACCCATTATACCCCGACATTTTAAGGACAGAACACCATGAGCCATGCTTCTACCCCTGGCACACTCTTTGATCACCTGCGGCCCCATGTAGGCGGCCTTTTGAGTTTTATCGGGACTATGGTCATGGCCGCCGTGGTCTGGTTCGGCGGCTATAAGTCCAGTTCGCAGCACGCGCAAGACGTTGCCCAGGACCACGAACGACGCCTTGAGTTGCTGGAAAACAGCTCAGCCACACGCCGCGAGATGGACGAGGTGAAGCACACCGTAGACCGCATCGAGAACAAGCTCGACCATTACCGCGATGAAGAAGAGAAATATCACCACTAGCTGCTAGCTTCAGAAGCCAAACCGAAAAGCAAAAACGAAGAACGAAAAGCTCATTGCTAACAGCTAACGGCTCACGCCACAAGCCAAGAGCCAAAAGCTAAGAGCCAACAGCCAACAGCCAATAGCCGCTTTTACCCCCATGAAATCACACTTCAACGAACTGCTTTTGTCTGCGCTGGCCATTTTCTTTGCCGCGCTCGCCATCTGGATGCTCAAACACGGAGCGCCCGAGGACGGGTTCAAGTGGGCCAGCGGAATTGTAGGCACCATTATTGGCGCCCTGCTCATGAAGATGCAGGCCGCCAAAGATCAACCGCCTGATCGAGGCGGCAACACCTGAATACAAGGAGAGATAACACTCATGAATTTTCTCAAGAAGTTAGGCGGAGTGCTGGCCCGCATTGCCGGCGTGGGAGCGCAGGCAGCGCCTCTGGCGTCAGCGGTAGCCGGCGCCGTAGCTGCTGCCAATCCCAATAACCAGACGGTGAAGGCCGTGGCTGGTGAGATCGGCGCCATTGGCGGCGTGATTACCAGCATTGAAGGAGCGTTCCAGGCGGCGCAGGCCGATCCCAACGCCAAGACCGGCGCGGACAAGCTCAAAGCGGCCGCTCCGCTGGTGGGCAACATCATTCGCTCGTCGGAACTGCTGGCCGGCAAAAGCGTGAAGAATGAAAGCCTCTTTGAACAGGCGGTCACCAGCATCACGTCCAATTTTGCCGACCTGCTCAATCTCTTGATGTAGAACCGGCGAAGTAACCGGCCTGATCTCAGAACGGTTAGCACAATGGTCCCGAGGTTCAGATCCATTTTGTGGCCGCCCAAGCCCGGCACTGCGCTATGGTCCCGACACGCACCCGTTTACGCATGGCGGGTCGCGCAGTGCTGGGAGTGGTAAAACCAGATCGCTTTTGCTTTTCACTTCGACATTCGATATCAGGAAGCTATCATGCCCAAGACAACCCTCTACACTTTGAACGGAAGCGCCGGAGCATTTACTACGATTCCGTCTACGATTCCGGCCCGCCGCGTGGAACTGCGTGAAGACGAATCGGTGACCGCGCAGGGGCTGCAATACCAGAAGCCGGAAGACAACTTTACCGCGACCTTTGTCTGCGGAACACCGGCAGGACCCGACCAGCCGCAGATCGTGCTCGGCAACGTGGTTGCCCACGCTCAAGGGCGCGGCAACCTGTTGGGCCTGCCCGCCCAGAACACCGGCGGCGCCACCATTCCGGCGACAACGTATATCAAGGTGAAGTCAAAGACAGTGACCGGCACGACGTTAAGAGTGACGGAAATTGAATAGCTGCTAGCCGCTAGCTTCTAGCTGTTAGCTTTTGTCTCAATAACCACAGCTACATCGCAATAATCAACATAGAAATCCAAGAAGCTTTTAGAACAGCACATTTGCTTTAGCTAGAAGCTAGCAGCCAGGAGCTAGAAGCTATATTATGTTTTTCATCTCCCGTTCTCGCCATAACGCCGAATGCCAATTGTGGGCGCGCCTGATTGATGCCAAGGACCAGCGTATCCGAGAACTTGAGGCGGAGCGCCGTCTTCTGTGGGACAAGATTTGCCTGCTGGGCATTGGCGCTCCGCTTTTCTCCCCACTGCCAGGCGCTGCGCCCGAAGAGCCCGGCAAAGAGAAGAGCAGCGCGCGCAACCGGCGGTGCCGATGCGTCCGAGCGCGATCATGCGCAGGCAAGATCGCCTGGCGGAAGATCGCTGGCTGCGCAGGGTGCGTCCGGGCAAAGCCGCCGAAGCCGAGCGACAGAAAATGATGAAAGATAGCTGCTAGCTGCTAGCTTCTAGCTACTAGCTTCAAGCCAATTCTTGATCAGCGTTAATAATCAGCGGTAAGAACTGCTGTTGACGTACGTAAAAACCTTATGCCGTCCCTGGCGGGACTCGATTCGTATCTTCTGCTTCCCAGCACTCACGTGCTGGGCTCAAAAATGTCATCCCTCCGGGATTCGGTTACGCACAACGAAAGAACTTGAGTGAACAATGACGGATTAGTCCTAGCTTCTAGCTCGTAGCTTCTGGCTCCTAGCTTCTGGCTTCTAGCTTCTAGCCAACCCAATTCTTTAATCAGCGTTTATCAGCGTAATCAGCGGTAAGAACTATCTTCGCATGTAAATCAGCGGTAAGAACTGCTTTTTGATCTCACCAATCAGCGGGAAAACTGTTTTGACCTCCATCATGAATAATCCTTCTTATCATCGTCCTCACGGCCAGGAGCGCACGGCCGACGATCCTCAACGCCACAAGGAATCGAAGCCCGAGCAGCTTACCGATTCCGAGCAGAAAGAGCTGATTCAACTGGTGCGCAAGTATAAGCAGTCGTGGTTTCTGCGGCGGCGCATGATCGTGAAGCGGGTGCTCAAGGCCTATGAATTCTTCAAAGGCAACCACTTCATCAGCTTCGATCCGGAATCGTTCCAATGGTTTGACGCTGTAGAGGCCACCTTCGCCGGCAACGGCGACATGGAAGACCAGAACCTCTACCAGTTCGCCACCAACTTTTACCAGATGCTGGGCTTTGCGTTTGTGGCGGCGCTTTCGGCGCAGATGCCCAAGACGCGCTTTCTGCCGGAGAACGCCGAGCGCGAAGAAGACATTGCCACCGCCAAAGCCGCGTCGCGCATTCAGGAGATCATCGAGCGGCAGAACAAGATCAAGTCTCTGCACAAACAGGGGCTGCTGTTTCTGTGGATGTCAGGCTGCTACTTCCGCCATACGCGCTATGTAGTAGACGGAGACCGCGCCGGCACGCATCGCGAGCCGCTGGTCAAAGTGCAGTCGGTCACGGTGATGCCGGCGCGGTATGTATGCAGCAATTGCTCTCATGTAAATGCCAACCACCGAGACACTCAGGCACGGAGAAAACCAGGCTGGATCAGATACAGTCCATCAAGCGGCCGCTTTGCCCCAACAATGCCCTCAATGCGGAAACGAACTAGGCGACCATGATTTCTATCCTGCCGAGACGGCTGAGATTCCGGTAGCGGCTCAGAGTGAAGATGTCCCCAACGGCATGGTGGCCATGACTTTGTATTCGCCGCTCATGGTGGATTCCGCGCCTTATGCCAAGAACCTGCGCGAGACTCCCATTCTCAACGTGGATGAAGAAGTGGACCTTTCGTCGCTGCGCGCTTCGTATCCGGAGCAGTGGGAATCGCTGAAAGGATCGCTCGGTCCCATGCTGTCCGAGGCGCAAAACGAGCGCATGGCGCGGCAGATGATCTATTCGGAAGAAGGGTCGCAGTCGAGCTTCATACAGGACATGATGCCCACGCTGTCCCGCACATGGATCCAGCCGTGGGCATTCAACGCCGTAGACGACAAGAACACCGCGCTCAAGCTCAAGGAAATCTTTCCCCGCGGATGCCTGCTGGTGAACGTAGGCGATCTGTTTCTGGAAGCCCGCGACGCGCGGCTCACCGACGAGTGGACGTGGGCGGGCACGGTGCAGGAAACTTTCGGCCTGTACCCGCCGGCGGTGGGCGATGCGGCCATCCCTGTGCAGGAGCGCATCAACGATGCCTCGAACATTACCCATGAATATATGAACCGCATTGCCGCGGGCATCGTGCTCTACAACTCCAATTTGATTGACGGTGAGGCCTTTCATGGCAAGTCCATGGCGCCCGGCATGTTGAACGGCGTCAAGATGAAGCAGACCGCTTCGGCCATGGGCAACCGCCTCGAAGATGCCATTGTGCAGATCAAGGCCGAGATTGACGCCAATATCTACAGCTACCAGCAGCAGCTTGTTTTTACCGCGCAGTTGATTTCGGGCACGCCGCCCCAGGTATTTGGAGGCGCAGGTGATCCGCACATTGAGACCAAGGGTGGGCAGGAACAGCAGCTATCCACCGCCATGGGCAAGCTGTCACTCTTCTGGGACAACATTCGCGAAGAGCATGCCCAGGCCGCTGAAGTCGCAGTGGAATGCGCGCAGGCCAACATGACCGACGATCTGATCTCGGTGATTGCCGACCAGACCGGCGAGTATCGCAACCAGTATGTGCGCCTCGATGAGCTTCAGGGCAGCGTGCATGCGTTGCCGGAAACCGACCAGGGCTTCCCCATGAGCGCATCAGAGATGCGCGACTTCTGGATGAACATGATCCAGCAGGCGGAAAAGAACCCGTTCGCGCAGTCGGTCATGGAAGATCCTGCCAACCAGGAGCAGGCGGCGCAGACCGTGGGCGTGCCGGGACTGGTTGTGCCCGGACGCGACATGCGCAACAAAGTGCTGCGCATTCTCGATGTGTTGATGGAACAGAAGCCGGTAGCTGCCGGGCCGCTGCATCCGCAGACTGGAAAGAGTTTGATCGAGCTGCCTTCGATTCAGCCTGACAAGACGCTCGACGATATGGATGTGATCGTCAAGACAGTTCGCCACTGGGCGCAAAAGAATTTCGACAAGCAGCACGAAGCGCCCGACGGCTTCAGGAACGTGGTGCTGTATTACAAGCTGGCCGTGCAATATGGCACGGAGCAGGCGCAGAAACAGCAGCCGCCCGCTCCGCCTCCAAGACCTCAGCACGGATGACACGGTTCGAACTGATTCTCACAGATTCACCGCAATTCTGATTGTGTGTGCCGGCGCGGCACGTCTGCTGGCAATTCCAAACTTTTTCGGAGCCATTCTTATGCCCTTTGATGACCTTGCCAATGACCAGGACATGCAGTCCATGTTGAAGCTGCGCGGCCGACGTCCCGGCCTGCTTGATGACGCCGATGCCAATAGCGATGCCACTGCCGAAGGTGATCCTGCTGATCCGAACTCGCTGGGAATGAAGATCGCGCAGATGGGCCGCAGGCCCTATGCGGCCGATGATGCTACAGCAACTTCTGCCGCCACCAGTGCGGCCAATGAGCAGACTCCAACGCCAGGGGACAGTTCCCCGCAAGGCGGCAAAACTGGATCGAATCTTGCACAGCGCATTCTGGCCGCCACCCAGCGATCTACGCCCGAAATCGTAGACATGAAAGCGCAGGTGGCGCTGCCCTCGCGGATACAGCGGTCCAAGGATATGGATGTGCCCCTGCCGGCTTTTCTGGGAGGCCGTTCTGTTGCCTCAGACGGGGATTCATCAAGCGGGGCCAGTCCGCAGCCTATACAGAACCAGAAGCCCGGAAGCAACCGTGCTCAGGTCAAAGATATTTCCAGGAATGCCTTGCCTGCGAACATGCGGCAGTCGCTAACGTTTTCGGGTTCTACGCCAGAGATAACACGAATGGCGCAACTGAGTGTTCCCGGAGCCAGCCGGGACAATGTAACGAAATATTTGCCCAATATTGTTGATGCCGTGAAAAAGGCGAATCTCGGTATTCCAGATTCGGAGATAATGCCCTACATCTTTGCCACCATCAATGCCGAGAGCTCAGCTTTCACCCCGGTAGACGAGAGAATGGACGATAACCCGGCCCATCGCTACCCCAATACCAGCACACCGGAAACGCCCGGCCACCATCCATTCGATCTATATGACTTCAAGGCAGGCATTGGAAACACACAAAAAGGAGACGGAGAGCGCTACAAAGGACGAGGGTTCGTGCAGCTTACCGGACGCGCGAATTATCAGGAGATGGGCAGGAAGTTGGGTATTGACCTGCTCGGCCATCCAGAACTTGCTGACGATCCAAAAGTTGCTTCGCTTATTTTTGCTCAATTCCTCAAAGACCATCTGGCGGCCAGACCAGAGCAGGCCAAAGCTCTTCGGCAGCAGGGCTTCGATTCGCAGAAGTCGTTGAACCTTTACATACGCACTCTGAAAGATCTGAATGATGAGCATCTGGATTACAAGTCGGAGCTGGAAAAAGATCCACTTGCGCTGACCAGAAAAGTAGTGAATGGCGGATTCAACGGCATGGGCAGCTTCCTGCCGGCTTTCGCTGTTGGAAACCAATATACGAAAGTCATGAAAGCTACCGCCGAAGAACCCTGATATTACTGTGGGACAAGTTGCAAATATCTGGACTGAGATAGATCCGTTTGAGCAGAAGGGCGCTTTCATGGGCGCGTTGAAAGACAAGCTTGGCCTCGATCTGAATACCAGCATGTCGGCTTTGAATCCGGCGCAGCGCCAGGCATTCGAGAAATTACAGGACCAGTATGCCCACACTCTGTTTAGAAAGATCAATGCCCTGGACGCTCAGAAACAGCAGGCAGTGAGCGCCAGAAAGAAGCAGGAGCAAGCCGCCAAAACAAAGGCGGCGAACACCAACCAACCGGCAGCATCGAAGTCACCGAACCAAAGAAATGTACAGGCCAACCCTGCGAATACCAGGCCACAGTAAGCGGGCGTTTGTCCGGAACCGGAGCAACGAAACAACCAATGGATTCCAGGCAGCGTGTCATCGTACACACAGCCGCGTGTCACCCCATACACGGAATTCCCAAAAACAGGCGGTAAACAACTCTTTTCTGAGTGGCCGTCTGATTGCTATTCTTCTGCTGCAAGTGGAGTGGAATTTGGCGAAAGCCGCTACGTATGAGAGGGAAGAATGCTGGTGAGCATCCTGTTCAGGAAAGTAATTCGGGCCATGGCGGTCGCTGCATTATTTTTATCTGCCGCGCCCCTGATTGCCGCGCAGAAGGCGAAAGACGTGCCTTTTGCAGGCATCTACAAGGGCACACTGGGGAAGCAGGAGATTGTTTTAGCGATCGGCCGCGGACCGGAATCCGGAAGTTCAGAAACCGAAAAGCCAGTCTCTGCGCGTTATTTCTATCGCAAATATCGTCTTTCCATTGCTCTGGAGGTAACGGAACAAGATGACGGCAAGTTCCTTCTTCATGAAAGCGAGCCGGTTAACAAACCCAGCGTGGATTCGACCGATGACGTGGGAGGAGCTGAATGGCTTTTGGCTTTCAAAGGCGAAAATGCAACCGGCGAGTTTTGCAGATGCGAACTTACCGCTCCGCCTGACCATGACCACCCGCGCCTGAATATATCGTTAACGCGAGTCGCGAAAGGCTTGAAGGAGAGGGACCTGTTCTTTGATCTGGATTCCGGCTGGGTGAATCAGACACTAACTCATCCCGTCTACGATCAACTTCTGCTGGATGTTCCCTTGAAGATCAGCCCCGAAGTTCACGTAAGCCCTGATGTTGCGTATGTTACGAAGACCGATCCCGGTCTGAAGGTGACCAGCTTGCACTTTACCCGGCTTCCAAACTCCGCCGCCATGGCGAAAATCAATGCCGAGCAGGAAATTCTTTTCACGCAGGCCCGCATCGCTGTTTCCGACTGCGCAGCCCAGGGAGAGGCCGAGGAGTCGTATCATTTGCAGTTTTTGAGTGCTAAGTTAATGGACATCATGCCACGGGCATTCTTCTACTGCGGCGGGGCCTATCCCGAAGGAAGAGACGACGAGCGTTACTATGATTTGGATACCGGTGAGCAAGTTCATCCGTATGCGCTTGTCATGGACGATGTTGATCCGGCCAAGGTGAAGAGGTTCCGGCATAAGGGCGTACAGCCCCTGGATTCATTATTGAGCGAGCTCTATTTCTCCCGCTATAAGAGCCGCCCAGAAGATGAAGGGGGTTGCGATGATGTGGTTGTCCGTGGTCCGGACGGAAATCCTGTAAATGGGTTCATTCAGCTTGATTTGGCTAACAAGGGAATAGAGATATCCCTGAACATAGAGGAGCATGCCACCCGTGGCTGCGGTTACCCGATATTGGTTCCTTACAGCGAGTTCTTCCAGTATCTGAAACCCAACAGCCATTTTGCTCAAATGGTCAAGCCGGTACCCGGAAGTAAGCTTTAGCAGATTTTGGCGAAACATTGAGAGCGGCCCCCAAGGTAGCGTGCACTCACGGTGAGGTTATATATGATAAAGAAGATTATTCAGTTCGTGGCTGCCCTGTGGTTGGCAATACTTTCCGGGTTACAAACCTCATTTGCATTGCAGGCGACCGCCGTTAACGGCGTATATACAGGCACTCTGGGAGGCCAGGCAGTCGTTGTGGAATTGGGAATTACCGGTGATGAGAAGAATGTCGCGGGCCGGTATTTCTACCATCGTCACGGTATGGAAATTGCGCTCACGGGCGAGCAGCAGGCGGACGGCAAAATCCATTTACAGGAAATTGCTCATACGAATGCGGATAACGATGTGTCGGCATCGGACGCCGAATGGCTGCTTACATTCAAGAACGGCACAGCGAATGGAATCTTTTGCAAATGCAAGGTCACCGGGCCGGTATCAGCGCAAGACAAAACATCAGAGGTAACTCTCACCCGTGTTTCCACCGGCTTTGATCCATCGTTGTATGAACCTTCGGATCAAAAACGGGCCGATCAGGCATACTTCGACCTGCTTCTACAGGGGCCAGTGAGTGAAACTCCCGAGGTCACGGCAGCGCCGGGGATGGCCTATGTCATCAGGAAAGATAAGCTGCTGGGCGCCAGTATGCCGCGTCTCACTCATTTTCCTGATGCCGCAATCATGCAGAAAGTGAATGCACTTCTCGCACGGAAGTTTGCAAATGAACGCATTCTATCAGCGCAAACCGGCGAGCAGGATGGGACCACAAACGACGACGATGTCAAAGTGACTCTACTGACCAGAGACGTTCTCTGTGTGACATTCTGGAATAGCTACTACACTCCCGGTACCGCCCATCCAGACGCTTCATTTGACACGCTGATTTTTGATATGCGCAACGGTCGCGAGGTGAAATTAGATAGTTTTTTCAATGGCCGAAAACTCAAACCTGATACTCAAGGCGGCCATGATACAGACGATCCAGGCGGTTCTTCTGAGTGCCTGGCAGGTCCCGATTGTATTTTAAGCAGGTTCTATATGGCCCATTACAAACCGCCAAATCAGGACTGCCGGGTGAACGATGTGCGAGGCGCGCTAAAGCATGCCTATCTGGTGAAAACAGGAATCGCGGTTGAGGGTGATCCAAATGACGGACGGAGTGTCATGGACTGCACTCCTCTCATCGTGGTCCCTTATAAAGAATTACGGTCCTATTTGAAACCAGACAGTCCGATCAGCGGTCTGGTGGAAGCTGATGTTGCCAAAAAATAACACTGAATAAGACCACTGGCAGCGGCCGGTACAGAGTGCCGTCGCACTATCCGGGTACGTTATATTTCCAAGGTGGATACCCAGCAGCCGCATAGCCCTGCGCACCTTACGCCCGACCCGCTGCCCGAGCCTGCCGTTGAACCTTCGCAGGCGCGGCGAGACGGGCTTTCGATTGATCTGACGCCGCTTCGGGTCTCGCGCGATTACCGTCTGGTTTTTACCAGCCAGACGGTTTCGTATTTCGGCGCGATGATGAGCTATGTGGTGCTGCCCTGGCAGATGTACCAGCTCACCCGGTCGTCGCTGGCGGTGGGCATGCTGGCCGCAGCCGAATTTGTGCCCATGCTGACGATGGCATTCATCGGTGGCGCACTGGCCGATTCGGTGGACCGCCGGCGCATGGTGCTGGCCACGGAATCGTTTTCCGCGCTGGTCGGCGTGGCGATGATATTGAATTCACTGCTGCCGCACCCCAGGGTATGGGTGCTGTTTGTCTGCGCGGTGATTTTTGCGGGGCTGAGCGCGCTCAAGCGTCCATCGCTGGAGGCGCTCACGCCGCGCCTGGTGCCGCCGGAACTTATACCGGCAGTTTCCGCGTTGCGGGCGGCAGGCGGCACGGCAAGTGCGATTCTCGGTCCTGCTGCTGGTGGCGCGATTGCCGCAACAGCCGGGGCCGCTGTTGGCTATTCCATACATCTGGCCACGCTGTTGATTTCGGTGGTGGCGCTGTGGATGCTGCGTGCTGCTCCTGCATCGGCATCCGCCGACCGGCCCAGCTTACGCACTGTTGCCGAAGGCCTGCGCTATGCGTGGAGCCGCCAGGAATTGATGGGAACGTATCTCATAGACATCAACGCCATGTTTTTCGGCATGCCTATGGCACTGTTTCCAGCCATTGCCACGCGATTCGGTAATGGGACGGTAGGGCTGCTTTATGCGGCGCCGGCCGTGGGCGGGCTGGTGGTCACCGTGGCGTCCGGTTGGACTGCGCGTGTGCATCGGCAAGGGCTGGCTATTACCATCGCTGCGGGCATCTGGGGTTTGGCGATTATCGCTTTCGGCTTTGCCGGACATTTATGGCTGGCGCTGTTCTGCCTGGCGCTGGCGGGCGCTGCCGACATGGTAAGCGGACTTTTTCGCATGACCATGTGGAACCAGACCATCCCCAATCACCTGCGCGGACGGCTGGCGGCGATCGAGATGGTGAGCTATATGTCCGGCCCCATGCTGGGCAACGCCGAGGCCGGCATTGTAGCCAGCCTGTTCAGTATTCGCACGTCAATAGTTTCGGGCGGCATCCTGTGCGTGCTCGGAACCGTGGTGCTGGGCATCGCGCTGCCACAATTCGTCCGCTACGACGGACGCGAAGGCATCGAGCGCAAGAAGAGGGAAGAGATGGCATTGTCGTAGCTTGTAAGCAAATGCAAAAAGCCCTGCCGCGAATTACGCGAATGTGCGCGAATTTGAATCGGCAATATCTATCAAATCTAAACGCATGTCATCTTGAGGTGCGATCTTTGCACCGAAGGACCTCTGTACTTTTCTCAAGGCGGCGTGAATCTATCAACGATTCACACAAGCTAGAAGCTAGTAGCTCAAAACAAAAAAGCGGGCCGCCACTAGTTGGAGACAATAACTAGAACGGCCCGACTCCCTACTATTTATGTGTGAGGATGGGGCCTGCGGGAGCGCCATCCTCTGAAGCTCAATTGGGAGAGCTTCGATGCTTTGTATACTCGCATTGTGTTCTTGGTCTTCCATTAACCCTGCATTAAAAACCCTAATTACCCCGGTCACATGCCTCCAACCAGCAATAAGTCACAGCAAGAGAAAGTAGCTCCGGTAGTTGATCCTATAGAGAAGGAGCGCGTGGAGAGGCTGGTGGGCGATCCTCTGTGCTGGTTGCAGCAGTCCACGCAAACTAAAGACAGCCACTGGCGCGAGGCCGGGGCGCATTCGCCGTATCGTTCATTTCCAGACAAGCCGTACTTCCGGCCTCTGGTAGAAGCGTTTCAAAACGAGCCGATCATGTTCGTAGAAAAATCGCGGGACATGATGCTCTCATGGTTATTTGTGGGGCTGTTCACGCACACAGCCATGACCACGCCCGGCATCGAGGTGCTGTTCCAGTCCCAGAAAGAAGACAAAGCTTTCGAACTGGTGGACTACGCGCGCACCTTGTACGAGCAACAGGAAGAGACTTTGCGCCAGCTCTATCCGCTGGCCAAAGGCCGGCAGTCCGGCGGAGAGATAGAGTTCGGCAACGGCAGCCGCATTATCGGCATACCGGGCGGCGGCGACCAGGTGCGCAGCTACCATCCGTGGGGGCTGTTGCAGGACGAAGCCGCTTTCATGCCCGAAGCGGGCAAAGCCTACGACCATGCCGTGCCGGTATGCCAGAAGATTGTGGTAGTCAGCTCTGCCGGGCCAGGATGGTTTTCCGAGCAGTGCCAGAGCGCCACGGATGTTTTCTCGTCCGGCTTTCCCAAAGGACTGGGACTGCGGCGCATGCCCGATGAGCGGCCGGTGTATCGCGTCCATTATTCGGCCGATCCGGAGCGCGATGGCAAGTGGGCTCTGCGCGAGCGCAAGAAGTATTCGTCACAGGGTTCATGGGACCGCGAGCAGGAGATCATCCATGAGGCCGGTGGCGGCGAACGGCTGTTTGCCGACATCCTGGGGCGCTATGCGGAAAAAATCCTGATTGATCCGTATAGTTCCGGTTTTCAGCCCTCGCCGCACTGGAAGAAGCTGGGCGGCTTCGATCATGGCAAGGCCAATCCTACAGGCGCGCTGGTTGCGCTGATTGATTATGACGGCGTGATCTACATTGTGAGCGAGTACTACCAGCCGGGACTCACGCCCGCCCAGCACCGGCCCAACCTGGCGGCGTTGAATGGTTTTATGCAGGCGGAAATCTATGCCGACCCATCTATTTTTTATAAGACGCAGGCCCAGGGTGATGGACAGTTCAAGGCCATTTCAGATCTTTACGTGGAGCAGGGAATCCGGAACCTGTTGCCTGCGCCCGAGACTCATGAATTGCTGGGGATGGAGCGCATTCTGGCCCACTGGCACGATCTCGATTCCCGCGAGCCTACGCTGAAGATCGTGTGCCCGAGGGAGAAGCGGGAGATTACGCGTCCGCTGTATGGCGTGCATAACGATGGCTGCCCCAACCTGCTGTGGGAACTGCGCCGGGCGCGTCGCGAAGAGCTGAGCGCCACGCAATTGATTTCACAAAATCCAACGGAAAAGATCGTAGATAAAGATAACCACCTGCGCGATCCGCTCAAATATCTCTGCCTGGCGCTGCCGGAGCCGTCGCATAAGACCCCGGCCATGCAGGCCCGCGAGGTCATCGCGGATATTCCGGAGGAGGACGTTACATCGAGAATGATCCGTTATGAGGATGCAATGTTCGACGCGGCAACAGCAGATAAGCCGGTCTCAATTCCGTTGGGCCGCTTCGGGCTGCTTCGCCAGCAGATGCGGGGTCGCCGCCGGTGAACCTTACCCACGGATGACACAGATCGAAGTGATCTTCACTGATTAAAAAACCTGACTGCTGATTGTGCTGATGATCCCGATTTTTAGAAAGCAGTTCTCCGTGCCTCAGTGTCTCCGTGGTTGAATTTTTGTCTTAACTATCAAAATCTTTAAGGAACCCAAAACACATGCCAATTGAAACCAACACTCCCCAGAGTGCGGCGCAGACGTCCGCCTTGGGGAGCAGTGCGCCTGCATCATCTTCTTCTGCCAGTGAAAACACCTCGCATTCCGCCACACGCGATGTGGCCAACACACACGCTGAAAGCAGCACCAACAATGCCTCATCGGCTGCGCCCAGCCTCAACGACTTTGATTCGCTGGAAGACTATGCCCAGGCGTTGCTCGAACGGCGGCAGCAGCAGAATGCCGACAATGCAGGCGATCAGACTGACAATGCCGAAAGCAACGACACCGAAAACGCAGACGAGCAGGCCGCCACTAGTGACGAAGAAGACGGCTCTGCGCAGCAGGCCGAAGCCCAGAACGAAGACGATGCGGACGAAGACAATGAACCCGCGCAGCTCGATCTTGCCGCAGACGATGTGTTTTCGCCGCGCGAGCTGAACGATCGCATCAATGCCAATCCGGCGCTCAAGCAGGCGCTGGAGGCCGACCCGGAACTGCGCAACTCCATGTTCCGCAATGCGCGGCTGGCCCATGACGCTAACCGCTACCGCGAGCTTTTTCCTGACGTGGAAAGCGCGAAGTACGCCATGGAGAATGCCGCGTCATTCCGTCAGCTTGACGACATGTTCCTGAACGCCGTAACCCCGCAGGGCGCAACCCAGTTCCTGCAACATTGGGCCGGCATGTCCATGCTGCGCGATGAGCAGGGCAATCCGGTGGTGGAGAACGGAGTGCCGCAACTGCATCCGGCGTTTCACGGTTTTCTCGAACACATCAATCAACGGCAAATGGATTTCATCCGCCAGCAGGCGGAGCGTGAAGGCGACCAGGAACTCATAGCGGCGCTGGACACGGTCCGGGAGCGTACATCGGCTTCCTCCCAGCCGCAGGACCATGAACTGCCACCGCACCTGAGGGCCGCTGCCCAGAACCTACAACGGCGTGAACAGGAGCTGAATCGCCAGCAGCTCGCGCAGCAGAAGGCCGCCGAGTCGGCGTTCGATCTTTCGGTGGGCAAAGAAGCCCAGTCGAAGATTGATTCGCTGATCAACCCTGTACTTGAAAAAGCAGCCCTGTCTGATTTTGTCCGGCAGACGGCGCGGGAAAAGATTGATACCGCCATTCTGGAAACGCTGAACAGGAACAAGTTCTTCCAGGCGCGCATGGCGGAGCTGGCGCGATATCCGCGCTTGGCGGAAAGCCGCCAGCAGCGAATCAATCTGATCATGTCGCACGTGCAGTCGCTGGCCGGGCCGGTAGTCCGGCAGGTGCTGAAAGAAGCTTCCGCCCCTGTGATCGCCAGACAACAGGAGCGCCAACAGAAGATTGAATCCCAGGTGGCGCGCAGCCGTTCAGAGCCGCGCAGCACCGCGGGGCCGGCGCTGGCTGGCCGGCAGAAATCGCCGGAACAGCTCTTCGAACAGATCAGAGATCAATACATCAACGAACATGGCGAAGAGCCTTCAGCGCACAAGCTCATCGAGTTGTGGGCGCTCGACCGCCGCAGCGGCCGCTGACAAGTTGCACTCCCATACCTGGGCTAATGGGCGCGGCATGATCCGCGCAGCTTAAAGGACTTATCCATGCCTCAACTTACCGCATCGTCTGCCATTGCTCTGCAACTGGAAGACGTAAATGACGTAATTCCTCTGCTGGTGGAGGCGGCTAACTCGCTCGACTGCCGCATTAAGGACAACGGGCGATCGAACCGCGTTTCCACCAAATCGTTCCGCGTGCGCATTCAGACGGCGCTCACCGGAGCAGTGGCCAAGATCAACCTCGATGGCGGCTCGCTGCCCTCCGGCGGATCGAGCCAGTGGGACCAGTTTACCGTGACTCCGCTGGCCTACGCGGTGCCGATCCAGTACACGCGGCTGGCCGATCTGGTGGGCGAACCGAAAGATGTCGCCACCGTGAATCCGGTCTCCAAGACCATTGCCGACGCTGCCATCTACATCCAACGCATGAGAGATATTTTTCTCAACACCAATGGCGACGGCAAGCTGGCCACGGTAGACGCGACTTATGCCGGTGGCGGCGCCAATCCTCTGGTGCTGGCGTCGAATTCGAGCAACGGTTTTGGCTCGCGCCTGCTGGCGCAGGGCCAGAAGGTGCAGGTCTTTACCTCCAACTTCGCCACCAACCGGGGCAGTTGCACCATCACTGCAATTCAGAACACGCTGGGCGGAACGCAGTCCGTTACCGTTGACGTTGTTCCCACGGGCACTGTGGCGGGCGACATCATCGTGGTTGACGGACTGGCTACCGGCAACGATCCGTTCATCAATGGCATTCCGGTGTTCCATTCCACCTCCACCAGCGGCACGCTGATGGGTATCTCGCGCACCAACGGATACGTGGTTGCCAACGGCGTGAATGCGGCCAGCTCTTCCATTACTCTGCCGCTGTTGCGCCTCGCGCAGAACCAGATTGTGCAGGCCCTGGGTCCCGACGGGCTGAAAGGCCAGATCTGGCACACGCATCCGTCGCAGTTGCAGGCCTATGAGGAACTGGGATTCCAGTTGCAGTACGTTCCGCTGTCGGAAGGCAAAGCCAAGAACTTCGATGGCCTGTTCCAGAAGATGACCATTGACGGCCGCGAGATCATCTCCAACATTCACGCCGACCAGACCCGCTGGGACCTGGTGAACGTGAAATCGTGGGGCAAGGTCAAGTGGGGCAATCCGCCGTTCTGGTTCAAGAACCGCGGCGGACAGAGCGTCTTCCAGCAGTACGACACCACCACCGGCAATCCGCAGGCGGTGGAGAAAAGCTACCTCGTGGATGCCATTCAGTTCTACGTGGATAATCCCAAGGCGCTGTCGAGCGTGACAAGCTGCAAGGTGCCTGCGGGGAACTAAATAGCTTCTAGCTGCTAGCTCCTGGCTTCTAGCCAAATCTGGCAGCTAGCTAACTCCAACCGCTGATGAACGCAGATGACACTGATTGAAAGAGAAACAAGTCTGACGATCAGCAGTTATTTGTCATCAGCGGTTTTGGTTTTTCTCTGATTCCGCCTGTTGTCTAAGACTCAGAGTAAATAACGTAAGCTTTCGCTTTTGATTTGGAAGCTAGCAGCTAGAGGCTAGTAGCTAGCAGCTTCCGTCCCAATTACTAAATACCAAATACCAAGTACCCTTCCCCCACTATGACTAACGACATACAAGGCGTCGAACGCGCGCCGCAGGAAATTCATGACTACTTGCTCCGGATCGGTGGAGCTAACCCTTTTAGTCAGCCAATGTGGCGGCTGGTGCTGGCCCGCAATGTTGTCTGGAAGGTGCAGGGCGGCAAGATATGGCATAGCAGTCTCTCGCTTGCCGAGCGTGGTGGATGGATTGCTAATGACTTCAATCATGACGGCCTGGGCCTGCGCAGATCAGAGGCGCGTCCGTTGCGCGATGAGTCTGACCGGCTGGTGGAACAGCAGCGCTATCCGCATCTAGAGGGCTGGATCATCCAGCGCTGGTTTCCGGCTTCCCACTACAACCGGACGCAATGGTTTGCCCCGGAGAACTGTTTGTCCGACGGTACGCCCAAGCTCGGACCGTTTCCGCAGTTTGGCGACTATGAGATGGTGGGCGGCCCGGTGGAAAAGATTCCGTCCCGAGAGCGAACTTTACGAGTTCATCTCGGCGTATTGGAAGAACCTGGAATCCCGCAGCAGTTCAGTGGAAACACGCGTGAAAGAAGCCGAGACCGCGGCCCGCTACGCGCTGGAAAAAGAAGAGCAGCGCATCCGCCAGCGCGCGCTCGATTACATGCGCGACAAGTGCTCGTATATCTGGAGTTCGTCGCTGGAGGCGGGAAGAGTTCGCACCGCACAGGCGGAGAAGCTGGGGATCAGGGAGCATGTGGGGGCGTAGCTGCTGGCTACTTAGCTCTTGGCTCTTAGCTTTGATGTCGAGGATCCGCGGTGTGAACGTCCTCAGAATTGCTGATCACGCAGGCATTTCAAAACCAAAACCTGTCGTTGCTCTGCAACGATAGACGTAGCATGCTACGTCTCTACCAGAAATTGTCATAACCCATTCCGATATCTCAATATGCAATGCATCGAGGCCAAAAGCCAAAAGCCAAGAGCCAAAAGCCAAGAGCCAAGAGCCAAGAGCCAAGAGCCAAGAGCCAAGAGCTAGCAGCTAGAAGCTAGCAGCTAGCAGCTAAATACCAACTACCAATTACCAACTACAAAGGAATTCCCATGCCCGACATCCAAGATCTCGCTCAAACGAAAATGCAACTCCCCTCCCAACAGGACTTCAACAGAGTGGCCGAACGCCAGCAGCGGAGATGGGGGGCGCCTATGATCAGGTGTTTTCCAGCGCCGCTCACGGAGAGGCTGTCCGCCGTATGCACCAGAAGCGCAATGAAGAGCTGCGCCGCATGGTGAGAGCAAAATGGAAGTCTGCTTCCATCATCAACCTCATGCCGTTTCCCCTCAACGTGAACGGAGTGCTTCATGCGCGCCTGGCGGAACCGGGTGGCGATCAGGTGCCGGCGTGTCCGGTGGGCAAGGAATTTGTGCAGAAGGTCATCAACGAGCCGCAATGGTCTATTCGTGATGAAGGCGCAGGCATGGACAATGTGGACAACTACACGCCCATCCCCTGGCTACCAATGGAACTGGCCGAAGATTACGCCGTCGAATTCCTCGACCGTATGGGCTGCGGCGGAGTTGTCATTTACGAAGGGGCAGAAGCACCAACGGAAGCGGCGCTCCAGAAGGCGCGCACGGCCCGTAACCGCTGGCTGCTGCGCAAGGTGCATGAGGCCGAAGCCGACTGGGCCGACACCAGCGGACGCGGACGCAAAAACATCACCGAAATGCATCGCAAGGCAGCCGAGATCCTGCTGCACGAGCAGATCCTGAAAAACCAGCCGGCCTGGCTGCTGGTGACCAACACCGATGCTGAAAGGGTAGAGCCGTGTCCGGGATGCGGACTGGTGGCCGATTCGAAAGCCGTGATCTGCAAAGACTGCCGCTATGTCTATAAGCCGCTGGAAGCGTATCAGGCCACTCTCATCGAGTACGATCACATTTCCTTTGATCGGATGAGCCTGGAGGATTGGCAGAAAGCGACGACCTTGAAGGCCGAGCGGGAAAAGAACCGGGTGTTGGGACGGGAAAAGAAACCGACACCGCCGGCTCAAGCAACGCCAAAAACTTAGCTTCCAACCTCCGCGAATGAATGTATACAATCTGGCTATGGAGCCGTGCCCAGTAAGAAATGTTTCTGGATTCCCGCAGATTGCCTGGCAAGTAAAGTATGCGTGGAAGCGCCGCCGCGCCCGCAGTGGGGCGTTTGTCCAGGCTAAAGTTGAAGGGCACGAGGTTCTTCTCGCCGGCAGCAACGGATGGGTCGTCGCGTTTTACAGCTATTCGCTCAATGGAAAACAGTTCACAGGCGAGTGGCGCAAGTGGTTCCTTGCGTGGCCGGGCGATTACCAATCGGCGGCAGGGAAGATTATTGACAGGCTGCCGAAAGGCAAAACCATCCATGTGCGTGTTGACCCGCAGAGGCCATCTAACTCTGTGGCTGATATTTCCTAATAGCGGATCAAACACAAATCTCAGGTGTCGCACCAGAAAAACCTTGTGCAAAGATTGCAGCCATGTCTATAAGCTTCCGGAGGCGTATCAGGCCACGCTCATGGAGTATTAACACATTTCTTTTGATCGGATGAGTCTGGATGACTGGCAGAAGGCTACGACGTTGAAGCCCGAGCAGGAAAAGAACCGGGTATTAGGACGGGAAAAGGTACAACAAAGCTAGAGATTAGCCTAGCTGGTCCAACTTGCACTCCTTAATGTATCGAAGTTCTCTCGATGCATAAGCCTGTTCATCTTGCAATCTGGAATGGTACCAGAGCTTATGAAATTAGTTTCTTGGCAGAACGCACACTTTCTTGTGCTATTATCTTTCGCCATATATGCAAAATCTCATTTCGCTGGCCGCATATGCCATAAAAATCAAGAACATAAGTGACAAAGATCATGAAATCTTGTCAGACTTCGACTCGGAGGGGGCTGACCTTTTAGAGTTTCTACACTCAACCTTTAGTGATATAAAAAACCAAACATTTGACCAGAAAGAGCTACAACAGGCGATGTCAGTGCAAAAACTAGAAAAGAGCTCCCGTGCACTTTCAGGCATTATTGAAACGGGTCAATATGGTATCGAAAGCAATTTTATCAATGTTACAACGAAAAAATCCGTATATCGTCGCAAAAAACAAGATGCTGAGATGCTGCCTTTTTACTTCTATGTAGAGATTCCCGAAGGGACGGAAGATGGCCTTCTTATCCTCCAAAGAACCGCGGCATTTGGTATTAGAAGAGTTCTTCATTGGATACTGAAGCTCGCATTCGAAAATAAAAACCCAGACCTCCGTCCGAAATTTATGCCATTAGTGGCATCGACTGAAATCGATAAATTTGTAAAGGGAAAGATTCAGCAAGTAAATTTTGTAAGAAAAATTGTTCCGGCAGATATCGCCGACAGCTTCAGAACAGGCAACAAAGAGGTTAACGGCATAATGGAGTTGGTGATCAAAGCGCGTAAAGGCAGCATTTTACCCGTTAACGAATTTATCGCCAGCATATTCAAATCAAGAAAAGTTAGTGGAATTTTTGCATTGGACGAAGATCAGAAATTTCCATATGAAAATATCAAAGCGAAAGTAAAGGTCGGACAATCTACTCGCACTATAAATGCTGCTGACCCTGGGCGAATAAGATCTTATTACGATATAACGGACGCTGTTAAAATTGGCGCTGGCGGTCACCCGGTGTATGATTCAATAAAAGAGCAAGCACAAACTTTAGCATCAAGACTTGGTGCAGCACTTAACGGATCGGGGACTTTATGAAAATCGACGTGTCGCGAATCATTGTCGCGCAGATTCGCACATTGCGTGATAACAGAAACCAAAAATATAGTATTCCGGATTTAGTGCTCTTTTACGGAGTTCCACTTGTGCTATGTGGGATAGCTCCACATTTTAAATGGAAATTTAGCGGCGATGTCTTAAACGCTCTGTTAGCGGCTTTTTCTATTTTTGCAGGATTGCTTTTAAATCTCTTGATCTTGGTTTATACATTTTCATCGCAAAGCAATCATCCCAACGCTTTGGCAAAGACCAGAACCGCAGTTATCAAAGAGTTGCATGACAACATCGCATATTCAATTTTGGTGTCTATTGTGATTGTTGTTGTCACAATGATCTCTGTTGCATATTTAAAAATCGATGATGCAGTAACGACACCGAAATTCACAAATCGCTGGGTAACTGGGATCATAATTTTTTTGACACTTAACTTCATTTTGACGCTTTTAATGATTCTTAAACGCATTTATATAATGTTGAATCAGGTCATTGATAAGCCCTTCATCAGAAAATCAGCCTAGATCGTCCCAAATACAATTTTTCTCAGCTCAATTGTTATTTGTTCAGTTTGCATTCTGTAATTAGATTTTTCGTTTAGAGTTGAGATATCCTCGTCTCACTTCGACATTCTTCTCAGTTAGTCTTTTGCCAATACATCAAGCAAATTTCTAGATAGCGCGAATCGTTAACTGCTGTTCTTATGGACCTTACCACTCTCAAATCCCGCATCCGTTCGCTCATTGACGATCCGGACGGCACTTACGCCACCGATTCGTTCTTGCTGCCGCTCATCAACCAGAAGTATGAAGAACTCTATAACCGCATGCTCTCGACCGGCGCGGAATTCGAGCGCAAGGTGGTTGAGATTTTCAATGTGCCGGCACAGACCGCCGATCTTTCCGCCTATGGGCTGAGCAGCCAGCCATTGGAGTTGCTGGTGGAACCGCTCAGCCTGGAGTGGAAGACCTCCGGGCCTGGACAACACCAACTACCGCAAGGCCACGCTGGTGGACAGGCTGAAAGACATGATTCCCAACCAGTACGTAGACGATTGGGAGTGGCGCGCCGGAGTCGTCTATTTCACGCCATGCACCATGAATGTTGATCTGCGCTTGCGCGGCGACTTTCTGCCTGCCGGCCTGGTGGACGAAAAAGACCAGGTGCTGTCCTCGGTCAAGAATTTCGGCAACGCGCTTGGCTATGGCGTGGCCTCACTGATCGGACTGGTGCGCGGCAACCCCGGCTGGGCCCAGTCGTACACGCTGATGCAGGACAACTCACTTGACGACGTAATGCAGTACCTGTCCCGCAAAGACCAGCAGAAGGTCCGCCGCGTAGGCCGCATGGTGAGAAATTTTACCGCTGATACACGCAGATGACGCTGATAAACCAAAACCACTTAGGAGGTAGGGGCGGATCAGCGTTCATCAGCGTAATCAGCGGTTCAAGTTCTTGCCTGCATCTGTGTTCATCCGTTTTTCAGTGTGCTTTGTGGTGAGGTTCTTCCAGCTTGCAGGGATTCCTCGCTGCGCTCGGAATGTAAAAAAAAACACCAGGAGATAACCCAATGCCCATTACCGCCAATGTACTAGCCACACAGACCAACCGGCTGAAGGAGATTTATGTGTCCATCAGCTTTACCGGCGCCTACACCACGGGTGGAGATACCCTCGACCTCACCGCGCTCAAGAATCCCAGCTTCTTTCCGGAGCCGTTTCTGGCCCGCGTCCCGTTGTCAGTGGGCGTGATGAACGAAGAGCTGAGCGGATTCTATGTCGGCATTGTCCCGGGCGCCTCGCTCAACAGCTACAAGATCAAGGTGTACCAGCCGGGCGGACTCGAACTGGCCAACGCCGCCAGCTATTCCGCGCAAACGGGTTTCGCGAACTGGGTGTTGCATCTGGTGGTGATTGCGCCGGGGGGAGTGAATTAAAGGCAGCTTTTAGCTTTGGCTCTTGCTAGCTTGAGCTCTCAGCATTCAGCACTTAGTCTCTGCACGTTCTCGCGTTCCCCTGACTTTGGGAGCATTCCAGATCTCTACGGATTGTAAGAGCTAAGCAGTAATGGAGCTTAAGGCTTTTATGCCGCCCCGTTGCGGGGCTCTTCAGATCTTTTGCCTGTTCACCCCGGGCTTACGCCACGGGGCTAACATATGGCGCCCCGTCTCGGGGCGCTTAGTGTTTCTGCCGCGAAACTATTTAAAGAATTGTCTTTCGTGAATGAAAGGTCTGACACTTTCGCCAAGAGCCAAGAGCCAAGAGCCAAGAGCCAAGAGCCAAGAGCCAAGAGCCAAGAGCCAAGAGCCAAGAGCCAAGAGCCAAGAGCCAAGAGCCAAGAGCCAAGAGCCAAGAGCTAGAAGCTAGCAGCTAGTAGCCAGGAGCTTTCCCCGTGAACTTCAACGGTTTTACTCCCCACGAATACACTCGCTTCTCGTCGCTGGTTGAGCAGGATGATGCTACGGCTTTGCCTGTAGGTGTGGCTACTGTTGCGCGCAACGTCACTTTTCATCTGGCTAGTGTGCGCACGCGTGACGGCATCCAGATGCAGTTTCAGACGCCTACGCAGGACCAGGCCATTACCGGTCTGGCCTCGCTGATCAACCAGCAGGCTGGCGGCAACACGCAGTACCTCTCATCTTCGATATGGGTGGACGCCTTTACGTGGAGTCGCCGGCTGGTTCGGGCAAGCTGCGTCCGGTGACAGACCCGAACGGGCTGGTAGCGTTGCCGGCCGGTACGCACATGCAGGTGGCTCCGGCCTATAACCGGGGCTACCTGGCGTTTTCTGATATGAAGGTCGCACAGGGCGCTCCGGCGGTCTTCGATCTGCCTACCGGCAATCTTGATCCATATACCATGCGGCCCTTTGGCGATCGCTGGAAGCCGAACACTGCTTACAAAGTCGGAGAGGTTGTTACGCCCACCGCAGGCACTACCGGCAACGGACACACCTACCGCTGTACGACTGCCGGGACATCGGGCGCGAACGAGCCTGGAGGCGGCGGAGTTGCGGCCTGGCCTACCAGCGCAGGTGGCACGGTGAGTGAAGGCACCTGCGTATGGACGGAGACAACGGCCACCATGTCGAGCGCGGCAGGGGTGGGGAACATCTGCGTGGGACAGCGGTACATGGTAGTGCTGTTCAAGAACCGCAATGGCTACATCACGGGCATGACGGAAGCTTCTGTGCAGGGCTTTAACGTGTCCACCGGAAGCCGTCAGTTGACGGTCGCCAACATTCCACTGGGCCCGGCGAACACTAGCGGCCCGGGTATTGTGCTTTACGGTAGCTGGAGGAAGCACTGTCGGCGACTATTTCTATATCCCTGCCAACGATTCGGTCAGCGGAGTTGCGATGACGGCCACGGTCATCAATGACAACACCACCACCAGCGCAACGCTGAACTTTACCGACCAATACCTGCTGGCTTCCACCAAGGTGACCAGCTTCTTTCGCAAGATACAGGCGCCGAACTGTGTAGACATTTATTACGCAGCCAGCCTCGACCGAATGGTGCTGACTCTGCCGACAGAGCACCTGGTTTCACTGCCTGCGGACCCGGAAAGCAATTTATGGCGACACCGGCGTGGTAGTCGCCGGCCAGACCGATGGACAGAACCATGTCTGCTGGCGCGAATACAAAGGCACGCAGTATTCGCTGAAAGAAAGATCGGGTTATTTGGTCACGCCCAGTCCTGATGACCCGTCGCTATGGACAGTGACCAAAAGCTGGGACGGCGTCGGGCCCTGCGGGCCAAGGGCCGTGGATGTCTCGAATGCCTTTATGTGTTTTGTGCACCGTTCGGGCGTATATGTCTTCTTTGGCGACACGCCCCAGCGCATTTCCAAAGAGATATCGAAGAGTGGCGCAGCATCAATTGGGACTTTGCCCACCTGATCTGGGTGAATATTGATGAAGAGACGCAGGAGATAAGAATCGGCGTGCCGATCGGAAGATTCGACGATTCCCAACGTGGTGCTCAAGTGCAATTATGAGGAGTCTCCCACGTTTGCTTCCCCCATTTATTTTTCACCGTTCATGGGCAAGGAGATTGCGGCGGGTGAGGCGCGCAAATGGTCTATTGACGATATGGCTGCCTATGTCTGCAAGCGGGTGGAGCGCAAGATCACATCACTCGCGGGCGGCGGACGTACGGGCATGAGTGGCGAAGACGCGCTTGACGCGGCAATCGCAGATTATGTTTGCCTCATCGCAGCCGGATGGCGCAGTGAATGCGATTGCGCCGGGAGTCTTCAATGACAACTCGCGCGGCATTGATGCGCAGTACGAGTGTGTGTCCATGGCCGAACTGATGAAGGTGAACCAGTTCGGAGGCATTTCGGTGAATGCCGATGGATATGGCGACCTTGTGGTGTCCATTGTTTTTGGACGGCTGCTGGCAACCGACCGCAGTAACCGCATCCAGTTGCGTCCTATCAAGCTGGATGACGCGCGGGTGAAGCCTCCGTCAAGCGTGGGCGGCAGGGGACAGAATGAGACGCATGCGTCCGAGATTTTCGAATGGGAATACGGCGGATGCGTGGTTTGATTTGAAGTATGCGGCGATTTTCGCCCGTGCGGTGGCGCAGTCGAGGTGAAGCGAAAGCTGCTAGCTTCTAGCTACTAGCTAAATCTGTCGTTGCTGCGCAACGATAGACGTAGCATGCTACGTCTCTACCAGGAATTTTAGTGGCTACATTCCTTCACATCTCAGGATCTAGTAGCCAATGGCATATTTGTACGCATATCAGCAAGTACCAAGTACTAAGTACCAACTACCAACTACCAAAACCAAGCTACGAGCTTAAACCTCAAGCTAGAAGCTAGTAGCCAGCAGCTAGAAGCTTTCCTTCCATGTCTGAATCCCTTGATGGTGTCTCCATATCCGCGGTGGTGCGCAGCCAGACCGACCAGATTCGCTGGATGCGCGCGGTCAATGCCAATATCCTGCGCTTTCGCAATCTTACTGGCGATTCGCTGGTGGTTGCGGACGATCCGCGTTTTCTGCCACGGCCGCCAATACGCCTCCGCAGGTTGGGCTGGCGGTGGTGGGAGTGGATGGCAGCTTTGAAATCACGCTTACCTTGCCGCAGAACGTGAAGCCGCTCAGCGTGAGCCTGTTTCGCGCGTCCATTCTGGGAAACAACAATCAACTGGGCGCGCCCATGGTCCACCAGTTGCAGAGCGCGACCAGTGTGAACTTCGATGCCGCTTCTGGTGTGGTGACCTATGGCCCTTTTTCTGATTGTTCTACAAATGCAGTCGCCCAACCAGACGCTGTTCTGGCGTGTGCAGTCGTCGTTCGATGGCGTGAACTGGAATGAATGGCTGATCTATTCTTCGGCGGCCACATGCGGTCCGCTGGGCGTCAGTTCGGGATTTCTGCGCAGCACCTCGGCCGCCGCCAATGGCGTTCTGAATACGACCAATGCGGCGACTGTGAATTCCGTAGACAACGGCAGCAGCGCCACCATTCAGGTTTTCGGCACAGGCGGAGCTGGTTCGGCGTGGATCCACTTTGACGGCCAGGGCAACCAGACCAGCATTCCGGCGGGCACGATCGTAGGCGTAGCTTATGGCACGATTTTTCTGGTCTATTACGACCCGGCCAGTGGCGCGTATCAGGCTATTTAATAAGTCCACGCAGTTTCCGAGTTCAATGTTTGATCCGCTGCTCTGGGCCGGGCAGGTCACCACGGTTTCAGCCGGCGGCTCTGGCGGCACCAGCGGCGGCGGAGGTGCGAGCGGCGGTGGATTGGGCGGAGGCCGGTTGGCTAGTTTGTAGGGCATGGACAAGGACCTTTCGGAAGGGTTGAAGGTTTGTCTTCCCATACATACGCGCGCATGAATCCTGAACATCCAGAATGTTCGCTACACTACGAGGCGAATTCCAGCGAGACAATGTAACAGGGCGTTGAACTTCCAGTCATGCTCAGTTGTGCAAATCTCATGGGCGCTGCTCAGGTTTAGCGAGACAATGTAACAGGGCATGACTTCCAGTCGTGCCGAAGAAGGTTTGATAAAACTCGGCTTTAGCCGCTGCCAGCCGCTTGCTTCCTGGCAGCTTTCATTTTGCGCAAATATGCAGAACAGTAAGGATAGTCTTCGGCTGACGGCGCCAGGCCTGCTTTCACGGCATTGTTGTTGATGTAGAGCTTATGTTGCAAATAGCTTTCCTGGTCGAGCACCCGATCTTCAGAGAACCCTTTCTGCCAGATGTCCCATTGCACTACCGAATTCTTTCTTTGCGCGGTACGAGAAATTGCCTTTAATCATTTGGACAGCTTTCTCGATGGTCATCTCGCGGTCAACGGTCAAGAGCAGATGAAAGTGATTGGGCATGACGATGAATTCATGAACGATGAAGCGCTTTAGCGGCTGTATAAAAACGCAGAACATCAATGAATAGAGAAGCCATGCGATCCGATTGCAACAAAGCTCTTCCTTGCGCAGTCTTGGAAGTAACAAAGAAGGTGCGCGAATCGGTGCGAATGTTGGCAGGATCAGATTTACGAGAGGGACGGGCCATGCAGGGGCTAAAGCCCAGCATTATAGGGCATGTTCGGCATGACTGAAAGTCATGCCCTGTTACATTGTGTCGCCCAACTAACAGCATATGTAGCGTTCAGCACCTTTTTCTTTATCAGACAGGACCCGAGGTTCACGTCTTGTTACATTGTCTTGCAGCATGTGCGGAGCCGGCATTTGTCTTTATCTTGCAGGATTGAAGTTGCGCCTGTTCCATGTCCCGGCGGAAGAGTACAGAGGTCCTTCAGCCGCAAAAAGCGCGGCTTCAGGATGACATGGGTGCTTGCGGTGTAGCTAAACGATGTTCTTCTGTCGTATGAGGCAATGGTCACACGTGATTCCAGACAATGTCGCACGCGATCAAGCCCACATCTTTGTAGACATATCTTCCCGTTGTTCTATCAGTGTGAATCAGTTGCATCAGTCCAATCTGTGGTGAGGTGTTCCATGCCTGTTGAAAAAATTAAACACATTACCATTGCCGACCAGCACGTAGACCATGTCGTATTGCGCGACCATTTTGGCAGCGTGCAGTTGCTTACCATCCATCCGTTTGTGGTCAGCGGGAATGGAAGTGAAGGATTTCAGTTCACTTCAGTGGATATAGAAGCGGCGATCGAGAAAGAGAAACAGCTTATGGAAGCGCGCGAGAAGCAATACCTGAACCACTTGATGAAACATCATCCGCAGCATCCGGGGTTGCTGAGCCATCCGGAGTATGCAGGATATCCACATCCAGGCAATCTGCAAGCTCTGGCTGCGCTGGAGCATGGGCCCAAGCCCTGTAAGGAGTGCGAATGAGCATCGTGCAATGGAGAGCGGCGGTACCCGAAGATCTGCCGGGAATTGAGCGCCTGTGGAATGAACAGGAGGAACGATTTCGCGGCACACAGACCAAAGTGGATCGTCCACAGTTGTTTTGTGCGGAGAACGACTCAAGGGCTTTCTTTCCCTATCGAGCGCCGGTAATGCGGGTGCGCGTGGCGGAAAAAGATGGTGTCCTGGTCGGCTTCCGCTATGTGGAGGCGATTCCCGAAGTGTGCCTGGTGACCGGTGATGAAGATGCCATGAAGACCCTCGCGGCAGAACTGACGGAAGAGTGCCACTGGGCCAAAGCCTTGGGTTTCCGCAGCGGATGGGGACTGGTACCGGAAAAATTTGCGCGGACTCTGGGGCGCTTCACGCGCTACTCGCCCGTGCGTATCTGGAGCAAGCTGAAGTTGATTGGCTGTGATTTCACAGAACTGGGAGACTGAGCGGAATCGGTACATCGGTGCATCGGGATATCGGTGCATCGGGATATCGGGACAACGGGACATCGGGACGTCGGGACAACGGGACAACGGATGCATGGATTCGGTCGCGCACCGGCTTAATTCGTCCAGTAAGTATTTATGCCTGCCTCTGTATTAGCAAAAGCCAAAAGCCAAGAGCCAAAAGCCAAAGCCAGCAGCTAGAAGCTAGTAGCTAGCAGCTGTTTTAAGGAGACATTCACTATGGGACGTTCAGAATCAAAAGACGCATTCAATACTTCCAAGCAGCAGTCGCAACAGGACCAGGCCACTGCCCAGGCGGCGCTGGGGTCTGAGAATGCTGCTGTAAGCGACTACAGGAATTCGCTCGAACAACTACATGGGATCCATGTGGAACACCTACCGCCCGGGTGGAGAGTTCGCGCAGGACACGACCAACGAAGTGGCGAGCGCCACGCAGGGCGGGCAAGGCTCACTGGAAGATTACTTTACCAACGTGGGCAAGCGCACCGGAGCGGGCACTACGCCGCAGATGGCTGCGTCGGCTGAAGAAGCCAGCCGCGCCAGCCGCCGTGATGCCGCGCAGGAACTCACGCAGGCCGACACG
The DNA here is from genome assembly GCA_963823745.1 of Terriglobia bacterium. GTDB lineage: Bacteria > Acidobacteriota > Terriglobia > Terriglobales > Acidobacteriaceae > Angelobacter. Next base: position 27,163 of record CAWGMN010000013.1, on the reverse strand, counting down.
CAAAGACTGGCTGCACTGGGGCACGCGCAGGAATACTACAGCGGAGGGCTGGGAAGCATACCGGGAATGTATGGCAGCCAGTATGCCACTTCAGTCGGCGGCGCCAACAGCGCTATGGGAAATGCAACCGAAGCGGCCAAGTTCCGGGGTTCTGGGACACATTCGGTTCAGCCTTCGCCAGCCAGTTTGGCAAAGGACTGGCGGGAGGCAACTTCAGCGCGACCAAAGAACTGGGATGACGCCTTAGCCATTCGTCAGTTTTTAAAATCCGATTGTGAGTGAGGCAAAACATGGAGCAGGACGTACTGAACAAGATGATCAACAACGCTGCCGGATACAGTGATGGCAGTGAGGATGAAAGCGATGATCCGGCGATGCGCTGGGGACGCCTGGGAAAGTCCGGCGATGGAGTGATGGCTGCGCCGGAGTCTGCCACCGATGCCAGCGTGCCGAACCAGCAAACGACCGCCAGCCCCGAGATTGTGGACATGAGCAGCAATGTGCGCCAGCCAAGCGTGTTGGGACAGCCACCGAAGCCGATGCTGGGCTATGTCCCGTCAGGGCCGGGGACGGAAGGAGACTCGCTGGGCATGAAATTGGCGCAGATGGGTAAACCGCCTGCTCCGCCGCAGCCTGATCCCAATTACCAGGCCACCATGGAGCATCGGCGAGCGCTGTCAACGGCTACGCCCAGATACGATGCCAACGGAAATGTGCTGCCGCAATACAGGCTGGGTGTTGGCGGACGCATCTTGCGCGGAGTTGCCGACTGTTTACCGGCGGAATTCCGGGCGCGTTAACGGGAGCGGCGTCCTGATACGGCCGGGTCATACGGCAAAGGCGCGGTGAACAACCGTTATTACCAGGATGAATCCGCGCGGCGGCAGGCGCTCGAGTCCGATGACGCCAAACTGCAAACGTACCAGCAGCAATATGCCGATCAGGAACGGAATTATGGACGCCAGCGCGAAGCCTATAACGACGAAGCGCGCAAAGCTTATGAGCAGGACCTGCAGGAGCGTCAGCGGGCCAGCGACGAAGAAAAAATGCGGCATAACGTGGAGACCGAAGATCTGCGGCAGCAGATGAACGACCTGAAGCGACAGACCCGCTCGATTACCTACGACCGCGCCAGCGGACAGTTCCTGCGCGGCGGCACTGTCTACACGCCGAAGAATATCGAAGAAGGCGTGGCGCTCGAATCACAGGCGGGAATCCGCGGACCGTACACGCAACGGTGGCAGCAGGAACGGCGCAACCAGCCCGAAAACCGGCAACGGCCGCTATCGGAACTGGAAAAAAGAAAGCTCCAGAGCTATGCCAACGAGCACAACTTGAAAAGCATTGACCAGCTGAGCAATGACCAGATTAAGGATGCGTTGCAGGCGAAGAGGAAGATACGAGCCAGGTAATTGGTACTTGGTATTTGGTACTTGGTCATTATTCTTCATGGATTGCGAGCGTTTGTGAGAACTGAAAACGAAACCGGACGTGTACGGCGCGAATAATTTCGCAGTGCGCCAACGAGACATGGTACAGGCCATGACTTTAGTCGTGCCGAATAGACCCATAAACATTGGGCTTCAGATGGTATGTGAGCTCCAGGAGTTTTTGCGGTGGGTTGACGACACATGTATCAGGGCACGAGTTTACTCGTGCCGTAAAGGTGCATAAACATTGGGCTTTAGCCCCTGCACACTGTTAACCGCATGGTTCTGTGGCCATGGAAATTGAGTTCGCACACGCCCTTTCCGCCCCTACGCATTTTTGATTTCGCGGTGACATTGCCGTCAATTCAAGCTACCGCACAACGTGTAAGTGTCTTTGATTCCTCGAGGCACGGCTGAAGCCGTGCATCTTCAAATCTTTCTATCCTTTCATTTTGAATTAAGCCGTTTCTGGTCGTGCACAATGTCGAACACTCCATCTATTCCTGATCTCATCCGTCAATATGGGTCTGCAGAACAATCCAGCGGCCTTGATGTAGGCGGCTACGATGACGCCGTAGCGGCCATGATTCGCTATGAACAGCAGCATGGCGGCCTACCTCCGTCATTCACTTCAGAAGCATTAGCTCCGCCGTATCCGGAACAGCCCGGTGGTGTTGAGCCCATTCCGTCGCCGTCAGCGGCTCCCGTCGCCCAGCGGCAGATCGCGATTGCAGGGGCGCCGCAGCCAGTCTCACGGCCGCAACTTGAGAAGATTGGAAAGCGCGATCCACGCTCGCGACGGCAGGTGCTTCAGCCGTCGAGATCCATTCTCAAATAATGAAAAGCTGGCTGCGCAGGCCGCTCCCGAATTGCAGCGCAAGCTTGCCAGTCTGGCGCGGCAGTTGCCGGGTGTGGAGTTGGCGCGGGTCCGTCCGCAGAAGAATCCAGCAAGAGTTCTAAGCAAAGTGCGCGAAGGCAAACCGCCGGACACCATCAGCGATTATCTGGCAGTGGAGATCGCGATTGATTCACCGGATGCCGGTGAGCGCATGGTTGATCTGCTGCGCCGCAATTTCAAAGTAGTGAATGTGGACCGCAAGATGGGAGGCCGCGAGAACAAAGGCGGTTATGCGTCCACCAACGTGCAGGTGCAGATGGCAAATGGGTTGACCGCCGAAGTGCAGCTTGTGCCGCGCGAAGTGCAGAGGGCTTCCGGCCAGAGCCATCATTATTATGTGCAGGGGCGCGAGGCGCGGGATGCCGGCAATAAGGCAGGCGCGCGGATGTATTTCAAGCAAGCGGAAAAGATCAATAAGTGGGCTTTGAGAGAGTTTCGAGAACGGAACGGGAGTGAGTAAAGAGCTTCGTCCCGGCGAGGCCGGAACGAGAGACGGTGCCGAGCACCGTCTCTACGGTTGAGATGTTTGTGCCGGAAATGGGTTTCGTTCGGATTGTAGTGTTGTGACCGGGAAGAAGACGTAGCATGCTACGTCTCTACCGTACAGATTATCGAAGATTTTCGAGGCAGCTTAGTGATCGGTGCGGTGCAGTACGGGACGGTCATCGTCTTTCTTGCTGCTGCCACTCGTGTTGTTGCTGCCGCTGCTGGGTGATCCGTTTTGGGCGGTGCGGCGGAGTTCGGGTTTATCTTTGTCCTGGTTTGGATCGTCCACTTTGCGGTGGTTCTCCAGCTTGGCGAGACGCGCTTTTACGTCGTTGAATTCCGAGGTGGTGATGATGTACTGGTCGCGGGGCGGCAGGATGGTATTGATCTCTTCCTGCGATTTCTGAATGCGGTCGGGCGTCTGCGGATGGTCGCTGAAAATCTTGGCCATAGTGCCCGGTTTCTTCTTGTTCAAAGCGTCAATCTTTTCGAAGATATCAATCAGCCCGTTGGGATCGTACCCGGACTTATACATGTACTGGATGCCGAGATAATCGGCTTCGGCTTCGAACGCGCGCGAGAACTTCAGGAAGGTAACGGGCAACCCGATGCCTGCCGCCTCACCGGCGATCATGCCTGCCGGTCCCCCCACAAAGATCAACGGAATGGTCATGAGGTTGGCGAGTTGTGCACGGCTGGCTCCGCGGGTGCCGTGACGGGCGGCGACATGCGCGATCTCATGGGCCATGGCCCCGGCCATCTCTGACTCATCGTCGGCGGCAAGAATCAGGCCGGTGTTGACGTAGAAAAATCCTCCGGGCAGCGCCATGGCGTTGATGGAATCATCGTCAATCACCTTGATGGTGAAGGGAACTTTGGCGTCAGAGTTGCGCACCAGGTTCTGGCCCACGCGGTTCACGTATTCGTTGATGACCGGATCCTGCACCAGCTTTACTGTGTGCTCGAATTGCTCGGCGTATTGCCGGCCCATGGCAATTTCTTTCTGGATGGAATAGAAATCCATGCCGCCCATTTTTCGGTTGCCGATGGCGTCCACGTCTTTCTTGCCGCCGTCATGCTTGATCTTCTTCTGCTTGTCGGACGAAGTGCTTTGATCGTCACTGGATTGGTCTTGCTGGTCTTGCGCCGCAGGCTGCGACTGGCTCGCGCCGGGGGATTGTTGCTGATCTTGCGATGGATTCTGGGCGAATGCGGTGGGGGCTGCCGCCAAGATCAGCGAGAGCAGAGAAGCATAGATTTTCATAGGAAACTCCTGGCGCTGAGCGGTTCGATGGGTATTGTAAATTGCCGGTTGTCCTGGAGATAGTGTTGTTTCGTAAAGTCTTAAGACATTGTCTCGCAAGGGGATATGGGTAGGCGTAAAGAGGGTGTAAATTGGGGTTATGCGAGTACGAGTTTGCGCGAACAAAGAGTATGCCGCCCCGGTGCGGGGCTCTGTTCGCTGTTTTCAGCGTACCCAGGGCTTACGCCGCTGGGGCTGGCGCCATGTTTCAAACATGCGGCAACCAAGAGCTAACCTGCATTATTCATGTCGGACGAGCAAAAGCGATTTAGGCAGTGTTGATCGTGGGCCGCCGGCAAAGCAGCCTCCAGCTTCGCGAACAGGTTGTTTTAGTGCACTCCGCTCCAAAGGCGGGAGCTGCGCGCAAGCCTGCGGCGCAAGGAAGTGTTTCTTTTTGTTTCTTTACCCGGCACTCCGCTTCCCGAATGCGCGACAGACGCGCATTCGAGAAGCTCCGTGACCGGGCTACTTTCGGTCGTCCTGCCGGACTTGGAGTGTCCTTCATCCACCTCAGTTGTCAACTACAAGGTTAATTTTCAAGCTGATGAATAATCCAAGCCAAAAGCCAAAAGCCAAGAGCCAAGAGCTAAAATTGCCACGTTCTTATAAGCCAAACTTAAAGCAATTAAAGCTCCATGCCACGTTCAATTTCCTGATGGCGGCAGATAGAGCACTGGAATATCTGCTTTCTTGACTGCTTCGTTGAATGCCGGGACGTCGGTGGACTGGATCTGCTTCCAGGCGGCTAGTTGCTGGTCGAGTCTGGCCCGCAGTTTTTTGTAGACTTCGTATTGCTGCTGGGTGGGCGCGCCGTCTCCGGCTTCAATGCTTGAGGTAAAGCCGTCGAAGAGTTCGTTGAGCATGTCAGGGAAGGCGAGATTGGCTTCAGAGCCTTTCATGTTCACCTGAATCAGCTCTTCTTCCACGGGCGTGAGCTTCTTATCGAGGGCGTCGGCCTGATCGAGCACCGGCTTCATTTTCGGATCGGCATCGAAGCGCTGGTGCAGCGCCTTGATCTGGGCGCGCATCTCGCGCACCTGATTGGTGGCGCGATGCAGTTCGGTATTGGCGTCACGCACCTGCATCTGCAGGGCAAACTGCTTTTGCAGATCGGCGGCAGGAATATTCTTGACGCGCGGATCAATCACGATGTCCAGCGGCTGGGTCTGGCTCTGGCCGCCTACTGTCAATTTCACGGTGTACTTGCCGGGCAGCGCCAGCGGCCCGCGCGGTCCCACGCCGGTGTAGAACGCGCCGGGAATCTTCAGCGGACTTTCCCAGCGCAGGTTCCAGGCATAGCGGTTCATGCCAGCCGACGCAGGAATGGTGGTGACCTCGCGAAGCTGGTCGGGCCACTCGGGCGGCTGCTCATCTTCTTTCTTCTCTTTGCTCGACAGGCCGCGCACCAGCTTGCCGCCGCTGTCGAAAATCTCAAGCTTCACTTCATCTTTGGGAGCGGTCTTGAAGTAGTAATCAATGATGGCGCCGAGCGGATGAACGTCACCCACCGGACCGCGCCGCTCAATCTGATCAGGATAGTGCAGGCGCAATGCGCGGTTCGGGCTTGTAGAGCACCATGTCGGCATTGGCTGACTTCTGCTCAATCTGGCGCAGCGGAGTAATGTCGTCGAGCACCCAGAAGGCGCGTCCGTGGGTGGCGGCGACCAGATCGTCTCCGTGAATGGCTACGTCGTGCACTGGCACGGTGGGCAAGTTGAGTTTAAGCGGCTGCCAGTTCTGCGCCGTCATCGAGAGAGAAGAAAACTCCGGTCTCGGTCCCGGCAAAGAGCAAGCCTTTGCGCGAGGGATCTTCACGGACGGAACGCACGTAAGAGCCTTCGGGAATTCCATTGGCGATGAGAGTCCAGGTCTTGCCGGAATCGGCGGTGCGGTAGATAAAAGGACGGAAATCGTCGAGCTTATGGCGGTCCACAGCGATGTAGGCTGTGCCGGCATCGAAATGCGATGGCTCGACGATGCTGATCATGCTCCACTCGGGCAGTTCTTTGGGAGTCACGTTGGACCAGTTCTGCCCGCCGTTGGTGGAGACGTGCACCAGACCGTCATCGGTTCCAACCCACAGCATGTCTTTCTTTACCGGTGATTCGGCGGCGGCAAAGATGGTGTCGTAGTATTCCACGCTGGTGATGTCGAGAGTGATGGGGCCGCCGGAGGGCTTCTGCTTGGCTTTATCGTTGCGCGTGAGATCGGGGCTGATGGCCTTCCAACTCATGCCGCCATCGGTGGACTTGAAGAGCATTTCACCCGCGTTATAAAGCGTGTTGGGATCGTGCGGGGAGATGAAGAGAGGCGAGGTCCACTGGAAGCGATGCTCCAGTTTTTCCGCGCCGTTGCCGGAAGGATCGAGCGGCAGCACGGAGATATCAGTGATCTGCTCGGTGCGCTTGTCGAAGCGCGAAGTCTGATATTCGGCCCCGGCGAAAACCATGTCGGGATCGGGAGGGTAGGGAGCGATGTAGCCGCTCTCGCCGCCGCCCACAGGAAACCAGTCCTGGCGGCCGATTACGCCTTCGTCGTCATAGCTCTCGATGGCGACGGTGCTGTTGTCCTGCTGCGCGCCGTAGATGTAATAAGGAAAGCGGTTGTCGGTGATCACGTGGTAGAACTGCGCCGTAGGCTGGTTGTATTGCGTGGTCCAGGTCTTACCGGCGTCGGTGGAGACGGTTGCGCCGCCGTCGTTGCCGTTGATGAGGCGCTCAGGATGGTCAGGGTCAATCCACAGGCCATGATGATCGCCGTGGGGAGCATTCAGCAGGTTGAAAGAGCGGCCGCCATCGGTGGAGCGGAACATGCCGGTGTTGAGCACGTAGAGGGTATCGGCAGATTTGGGGTCGGCAAAGATGTGGGTGAAATACCAGGCGCGCTGGCGGATGCGTCCATCTTCATTCATGCGAATCCAGTGGTCGCCGCCGTCGTCAGAGCGATACAGGCCGCCCATCTTCGATTCGATCAGGGCATAGACGCGGTTGGAATCGGCGCCGGATACCGAGACGCCAATGCGTCCCATAATGCCGGAAGGCAAGCCGTTGCCTTCCAGATGCTTCCAGGTAGAGCCGCCGTCGGTGGATTTGTAGAGGCCGCTGCCGGGGCCGCCGCTGTTGAGGCTCCAGGGGGTGCGGTTTACCTGCCATAAGGAAGCGAACAGCGTATTGGAATTGCTGGGGTCGAACACTACGTCAATCGCGCCGGTGTTGTTGTCTTTGAACAGGACCTTCTGCCAGTTGGCGCCGCCATCAGTGCTGCGGAACAGGCCGCGCTCAGCGTTGGGACCGTAGGCGTGTCCCAGGGCTGCGACGAAGACAATGTTGGGGTTCTTCGGATCAACAATGACTGCGCCGATATGCTGGGTGTCTTTCAGGCCCAGGTTCTTCCAGGTGCGGCCGCCGTCGAGCGATTTGTAGACGCCATTACCGTAGGAGATATTGCCGCGAATGCAGGCCTCGCCGGAACCCGCATAAATAATGTTGTGATCAGAAGGCGCAACCGCGATGCTGCCGATGGAGGCGATGGATTCCTTATCGAAGATGGGCTCCCAGTTGGCTCCGGCATCGGTGGTCTTCCAGATTCCGCCGGAGACTGCGCCAAAATAAAAGACATTGGGTTCGCCGGGAACGCCGGTCACGGCGAGAACACGTCCGCCGCGGAACGGCCCGACCTGCCGCCAGCGCATTGCCCCAAACAGCTTTTCATCTACCGCTGAGGCTGGCTGCGTGGCAGCAGAAGTATTCTCGGCCTGATGCGATGATTTCGGCTGCTGTTTTTTCTGACCGAATGCGAATGAGGTAAGCGCGAAGAGCAGGAAGAAGAGAGCGGTGCGTTGGATCATGGCGACATGATAGCACTTGAAGAATCGGTATATCGGTGCATCGGGTTATCGGGGCATCGGAAAGGCGTGAAGAATCCGGTGATCTGGTGATCGGAAAAGCATGAACAACTTTTGCCGCGAATCGCGCGAATTACGCGAATGAAGAGCAAAATCTTTGGGACGCAGAGGAACGGAGCAAGCAGAGGCGGGGAGATTCGGGGCATCGGTATATCGGTTATCGGGACATCGGAAAGGCGCGAAGAATCTGGTGATCGGCAGAGCACAGCACCAAGAGCTAGAGGCTAGTAGCTAGCAGCTAGTGGCTGCTCTTGAACGGGTGATCTGGTGATCGGAAAACCCAAGAGTCCAAAACCGAGAGTCAAAGCCGCGATTAAGAAGCCAAGAGCCAAAAGCCAAAAGCCAAGAGCCAAAAGCCAAAAGCCAAAAGCCAAGAGCTAGAGGCCAGCAGCTAGAAGCTAGTGGCTGCCTTCAAAATCTACCCACCCGTCGCGGTAGTTGATGACCACTTTGAATTTGCTTAGAGAGGGGAAGCCTATGATACCGGAGACTTCTATGCCGAGGTTTTTGCTCAGGGGATGAAGATCGGTGGTCACCAGATCCTGTGGTTTTTCCGGGATGCCTGAAAATTGCAGTATCGTGTTTTCAGCTACGGCGTTGTCGCTGGAATTTCCGCCTATGCCGCGGACTTGCATATTAGCCGTGCGCACGTCTGCTGATTTTTCCGCCATTGGAAGGGAGAGCGCGGTGGCGTTGCTGCCGGTGTCGAGAACAAAGAAACCTGTGGCTTTGCGGTTCACATCCGCGGGCACTAACAAAAGATGTCCGAATTGAAAAAGCTGGCGTGTGCCGATCTTTTGCGGCGCATAGGGATGGACTTCAGGAAACAAGTCATCCGGCGGCTCAGGCAATGGATCGAGAACCAGACGGCGGCGGTTGATGTCCAAAGTGAGCAGGTTGTGGCCGAATACTTCAGCGCCCAGCAGGCCGTCGGCGCCCGCGAGATCGTTCTGAGGCGAGACATGAACGATGCAATCATGAAATTCGACATCGCCAATCACGAATGTATCTACCCAGGCCAGATAGCTTCCTGAGCTTGCAGAGCCTCCGGTGCCTTCGAGAGCCTGCTCTGACAGTTTACGCGCGCCCACCTTCTCAGCCAGTTTTTTGCTGATGGTGGCCCATGATGCTCCAGTGTCGAGCAGCAGAGTGGACGCCGCTTTGCCATTCAAACTTGCCTTAACACCATAGCCAAGCATTCTGTGGGGCTGAGGAATCAGGGGTTCGATTTTTATTTCCGCATGGTTCGAGTGTGTTGCGGGCACCCAGACGCTGCGTCCGGCAAGAGCTTTGATCAGGTCAAGGTATTCGCGGTTGCGCCTCTCCTGGTCCTGATCAAAGTGAAATTCCGCAACGTAGCGTTGCAGTTGCTCTACATTTTTTGGATAGGGCAGAGTGACGGCCCAGCGATAGAGAATATCTCCGTCTTCGTCCTTGCTTTCGGGTTTTTCGGAATCGAGATCATGGGCTTTGGTAAAGGCTTCCCGGGCCTGTGTTGTGTGTGCGGTGCTTGCATCCAGTTTGCCTTTGCCCAGCCAGGCGCGGGCGCACTTTTCATCAAGCTTAAGGGATGCCTTGTATGCATTGCCGGCTTCCACCAGCAATCCTTCGCGAAAATACACATCGCCGCGAACAGCATGAATGAGCGCTGATTGTGGAAGCGCAGACAACGCCTGTAGCGAAGCTTCTTCGGCGGCCTTCACGTCGTCGGCTTTCAAATAACTCTCGACCAGCCCTGCGCGGGCTGACGATGAGGAAGAATTTTTCTGGATGACTGACTGATATGCGGATGCGGCTTCGGTGAATTTACCCTGCTTAAAAAGCTGACGGGCGCCGGCCAGCGCGTTTTCCGGTTGAGGCTGAGGTGTCTGCGTAAAGACAGGCAGAAATGCAGAGCCTACGAGAAAGACCAAGGACAGGAGCATGAAAGGTGATCTTACATGAGCGGGCAAGACCACCTTTCACAAATGGCTATACCCTCTTAGTTTGATAGGGTTCGATTTTCACCAAGCCGTCGCGGTAGTCAATGGTGATCTTCATCTGCACGAGCGTGGTAATTCCGATAAGGCCCGAGATTTCAGTGCCGTTGGCGACGGAGCGATGATCGAAAGCTGTAATGTCATCACTGCGCACATGCACACCCGCAAAATGAAGGTAAACAGTGTCACCGGCAAATATTTCCTTGATCTTGGCGCTTACGCCGCTGACATACCCTTCCTGGTAGCTCACCTTGGTCAGCTTCCGGGCGAGATCAAGGGAGATGGTATTGGCAAAAGAGCCGGTGTCGAGAATGAACAGGCCGGTTGCATTTCTTTTAGCGGTCCCAAGAGTCGCAGGCACCACCAGATCATGACCAAAGCGATAAATCTTGGTGAAAGACTGCATTTCGGGAGCAATGTAGCGGTCGAGTGCTTCTTCGTCATTGCCGGTAGATTCGGGATTTTTCGGCAAGGGATTCAGCAGCAGCTTGCGCTCTTCGAAATCGAGGGTCACCAGATATTTTTCAAAAATATCTGCACCGATCAGACCACCATCGGCAACGTCAGGCTTGGAGGAAACTTCTACGATGCAGTTACGGAACTCAACGTCACCAATCTTAATTTTTTCGATCAGGCCGATATAGCTTTTTGTGAAGCCTTCGCCCACTCCACGGAAGGCCGAGTCAGCGATCTTAATGACGCCAATCTTGTTGGCCAGCCGGCTGCCAATCACAACTGATGACGCGCCAGTATCGAGGAGAATATTGCTGCTGACATGATCGTTGAAGGTGACATGCAGCCCGAATCCCCTGAAATAGTGGCCGCTTTCTGCAATGGGATCGAGCTTGATTGTGGTGCTCTGCGGCGCCTTTACCAGGTCCCAGGGTTTCTTTTCTGCAAGCGTTTTTAAAAGGCTCAACGTGGAATCGTCATCAAGATCTTCCGAATCGTCTTCCTGCGCGGCCTCGGCAGCGTCTGTTTTCTTCGGGTGTTCTTTCTCTAAGTGTTGCCTGTATTGCTCATAGGCCTCGGCTCTGGGCAGGCTCTCTATCCATGCGCGAAAGATTTCGTCATCTGATGGATCGAGTTCATGGGCGCGAGCAAATGCCTGCTTTGCATGCTTGTACATAGAGAGCATGGTGTAGAGCCGTCCCATGCCATAGTTTCCGCGGGCTGAATTTGCATCGAGCCGCAAAGCAGACCTGTATTCCGCCTCCGCTTCCGCCATTTGCGCGGTGCGAAAGTCTACATCGCCAACGGTGGCATGAACCAGACTGGAAGAGGGTAGGGCCGTAATGGCGTTCTTGCCCGCTTCTTCAGCATCATTAAATTTTCTTTGGCGCATCAAGGTGCGCATGAGCCCCACGCGCGCTTCAGGCGAAGCAGGCTCTTTGGCAATGATGTTCTGAAATGCTGCTTCGGCTTCAGAATACTTTCTGGCGTGTAGCAGCGCGTTCGCGGAAATCAACGCTTCCCCTGCGGCATTGGTGGTAGTGGTGGCGGTGGCAGGAGAAGGCGGTTTGGAGCTATCGGCAGTATTCGTTTGAGCAAAAGACGCAGCCGAAGCTAAACACAAAAAGATGACGAAAAAGCGGGTGATCATGCGGCAGAATATACATCAAAGCTGCTGGAATTTGTATAAGGAATTGGCTCTATCTCGTATCAAGATATGGCACGTTTCAGGCAAGGCACACCCTGTTTGCAGGATGTGCCCTCGGGTACGCGACGCCGCATGAAGCCCACTCCCCGGACTAAAGGTCCGGGGCTTCCACCAATAGGCCTACAGCATTTCTTTACCCGGCGAAATCAACATCTTCAATCCACCCTGGTTGCCGTAACTTCCAACTGCGTACGTTTTTTGCTGTTTACATCATCGGTGCTTGCCAGGAGCACGGGCTTGCCGGTTATAAGTAAAGCGTTCACGTTCTGGTTGAAGTTGCGGAGCACGGGCAAACTCGCGCTATGGGGCACGCCGTTGTCTATGGGCGCGAAGCTGCTGATATTGAGGCTGAAATCGGCAAGAAGCTTGCCGTTATGTTCGCGCAAGGCGCAGGAGATCGACAAGCCGACATCCAGGTATTCGATCTTGTTTTCTCTGTATGGGAATGGGCACGCGAGTACCGGTGCGGAGGCTGGAGTGTTCGCCGACCCGGTCGAGAAAGGTGTACTCGCGTTCGTTGATGCGTTTGCCGTCTTCGAGCTCATAAATTACAAAATGCAGCTTGTAGAGGGTGTCATCAGGCGGTTTGGAAGCCTGGTCCTGAGAATCGGCTTTTTGCGCCTGCGGTTTGGCTGGAGGCTGCGCGCAAAAGGGCCGACCCCAGAACACACGTAATCATTGCCAGCTTAAGTAAAGCTTTCATCCTTTTATTTCTCCTATCGAGTGATATTCAAATTTCTAAGATCGTGAGGAACTTCCCTGGAAGGCATGTCTTTTACAGGCATCTCTTCCGTGGGTTGATGCAGAGCTTCGAGCTGATCTTCAAGTTGATCGAGTTGACGATCAGGACGCGCCTGGGCGACCAGTTCCTGGCGAGGCGTTCCCACCAGATAGTGGTACATCAGTTTTTCCTGCTCTGATAAAGGAACAGGCGTGGGGAAGACCTGCTGGCGGGCGTCTGCTTCCGCTACCGTATCGGGCGAAGTTATATGACGCTGCAACTTGTGACGGGCCGCGGATAAAGGCTGCGGACGGTTGGCTTGCGCCACAGTTTGCTGAAGTGGCGGCTGCTGCCAGTGGATGGCCAGCGGCGTGGGCGGGGGCACAGGCCGGGCGTAATTGATAATCATAATAAGGATAGTGGCGATGGCTGCGGCCAGCGTTCCGCCGAATATCGCTCGGCTGACCGTCGTTTTACCAACGAACGAGGCGAAGCTCCAGCGCTGCTGTGGTCCTTTTTGCTGTGCCTGGGCGCGCACATTGGCGAGCACCCGTCCTTCCAGCCCCGGACGCGGTTCCACCTGCGAATACGAGGTGAGCAGGGAATCCAGCAGCCGGTCGAGATGTTCTTCGTTTTGGTGTTTATCCATTTCGTTCATGTCCACCCTCCAGCAGGAAGGAAAGCTTTTCCTTGAGCAGCTTGCGCGCGCGCATGAGCCGGGTACGCACCGAGCCCTCGGGAATGCCCAGCATCTCGGCAATCTCAGCGGAGTTCAACTCCTGCACGGTAGAAAGCTCCAGCGGATGGCGCAGATCATCGGGCAGCCCGGCGATGAGACGCGCGAGCATGCGCTGCATCTGCTGACCGGCCATCTGTTCGTCCACGGCCACCGCCGGATCGGGCAACTGGTCGAGCATTTCCGGCGTGCTCAGATCGCCGTTCACCGCCAGCGCCTTCTGGTGTGAACGCCGGTCGAGAGCGACAGTCCAGATGATGCGCGCCAGCCAGGTTTTGGAATTGCGCACGTGATCGAGCTTCTTTCCATACTTCAGCACGCGCAGATAGCATTCCTGTACAGCGTCTTCAGCGTCGTGATGGTTGCGAAGAATGGAATAGGCTATGCGGAAAACCATCAGGCTATGCCGGGCCACGAGCGCTTCAACCGACTCCAGCGGACTTGCAGTTTTCTCGGCCTGTATGCGTTCCAGAGCTGCCTCTCCAACCATTCTGCCTTCCTGTAGAGATAGACAAGGTAGGAACGGTAAGTGTTCTGATATTTTGCGTGGGACTTCAGCACTCAGCGGTCAGCATTCAGCCCGCTTGCTTTTTGGGCTGAAGGGTGGCCGTGTCGTGGGCATGGATAGAGCTTTACCGCAGAGTGCGCAGAGAGCGCGGAGGGTTTGGGAATTGCCATGATTAGAAGAAGCAGTCAGCACTCAGCGGTCAGCCATCAGCCCGCTCGGCTTTTTGGGCTGAAGGGTGGCCGTGTCGTGGGCATGGGTAGAGCTTTACCGCAGAGTGCGCAGAGAGCGCGGAGGGTTGGGAATTGCCATGATTAGAAGAAGCATTCAGCAGTCAGTGGTCAGCATTCAGCCCGCTCGGCTTTTTTGGCCGAAGGGATACGTTATGGTGGGTATGGATAGCAAGTCGTGGCTTTTACATGTTTGGTTAGGCCACACAAAAATTCAGTTGTTACGCGCGCTCTCAAACCCTCTGCGCACTCTGCGTCCTCTGCGGTAAAAGCTCTTGCTCTAGATTGTGGAAGATTGTAGGGTTCCCTCGCTTTGCTCGGGATATAAGAAAAAAATCAGGAAGACAGGTCGGTGATGGATCCGGCGGTGGCTGCGGTTGCGGTTTCTGAGATTGGCAACTCCAGCACTACGCGGGCGCCGTGGGGCTCTACATTCATGGCATAGATATCGCCGCCGTGTTCTTTTACGATGCCGTAGCAGATGCTGAGTCCCAGGCCTGTGCCTTTGCCTACCGGCTTGGTGGTATAGAAAGGATCGAAGGCGCGGTTGAGGTCGGTGAATCCAGGGCCGCAGTCTTCAAAGCGCAACACGATGCGTCCACCCTGACGCATGGCTTCAATGCGGATGCGCTTGGGCGAGACCTGCTCCAGCGCGTCCATGGAATTGTTGAGCAGGTTGAGAAGTATCTGCTTGAACTGGTCTTCATCGAGTCCGACCTGCGGCAGATCAGTATCAATATCAAGCTGCACATGCACATCATGGTTGCGGATGTGGTACTCGCGCAGCGAAAGCACCTCGTGCAGCAACATCTCCAGATTCGCGGACTTCTTTTCCAGGCTGTTCTGGCGGGCAAAGCGCAGCAGGTTCTCGATAATGCGCTTCATGCGGTGCGCTTCGCGCACCAGTTTTTCCAGCTTCTGGCGGGCGGCAGCATCGGAAATTTCATCGCCCAGCAGTTCGGCGTATCCAACCACGGAAGCCAGAGGGTTATTGAGTTCGTGGGCGACACCGGCTACAAGCTGTCCAATGGCCGCCAGTTTTTCAGAGCGGACAAGCTGGCGGTGCAACGTAGTGTTGCCAATGGTCACGGCCAGATCGCCGGCGAGCAGTTCGATCTTCGACATCTCTTCGGCACTGACTTTATTCACGTCGCGCGGATCATCGAGTGCGATGCAGCCCACAAATGCCCCTCTGGAAGATTGCAGGGGCACGAGCAGTTCGCAGCCGTGTTCCCACCATGGATTGTTAGGAAAGTCTTCAGAACTCGGACGCAGGAAATGATTTTCCATGCTGCCCGGCATCAACTGGTAAGAGTTGGGCCCGAGTTGTCCGCCACGCCGGCAGAGCACCGAGACGTGCTCGATCTTCAGCTCGGCGCATCTTTTCTTAAGGTCTTTCACGGCATCGTTGGTGAGGCCGCTGTGTCCGGCCACGTAGATGGCTTTATCGTCGGCGCTCAGGATAATGGCTGCGCGGCGGAAGTTGCTGGTTTCGGTAATAGCATGCGCAATCTCAGTACAGAGCGAATTTACTTCCACGCCAGTCAACAGACGCGATGTAATGCTGGCGAACTTCTGCAACTGTTCGTTGAGCTTATGTTCGCGCTGATTGGCCGCTTCAAACACCGCGGACTTGTCTTCCAGCATGGTCAGAATCATGCCCAGGGCCACGAAGAACTTGGGCACGTTCCACAGTTCCGGAGGAACCGGGAGGCTGGGAAGATAGGCTGCCTGAAGCTGGGCAACGGGGAAGACCGCTCCCCAAAGAAAGAAGCCGCCTGCTGTCGTGATTACGCCCGGCGAAAGACGGCGATAGCGGGTCCAGAAAAGAAATCCTGGCATGGCGAAGCCCAGCGTTGAAATGGCCAGGAAGCCAAAAGTGAAATCATGATGGGCCGCTCTATAGATTGACCACAAGGCTATTCCTATAACCAGCGGCATCCATGCCAGACTGGGCCTGGTCAGTGGCCGGCGATATTTTAGAACAAAGAGCGGTGAGCCCAACATGGAGATTGCAAGACACGCGATATAAAGAACGCGATAGTTCCAATCAAAAGAATAGGCAACTGTGTAAATCAGTATCGGTACAGCCGTGATGCCCAGTAAGCTCCACACCTTGCGCGTGCGACCCAGAAATGAGGTCAGCGAGATGATGAAGATCATGGCCGCAAGATGAAGAGAGCCGAAGTTGATGGCATAAAGCGCATCTTCAAGGCGGCCTTCGCGCGGTTCAAAAACGGCGACAAAGAAATGGATAAAGATCATGCCCCAGGCGAGGGTCCAGAGCTTCAGCCGGGTGGAATTTACATGGCGGCGCAGCGCCATGAAAATACCCACAAGCACAGCCAATATCAGAATCGTTGGAAGCTTTTCCAGGAACGAAGCCATAGGGCAAGCGAGAATCCGACGAAGATTATCACAGATTAAATTGTTCTAAATACAGGTATTTCCACTGAAGTTGGTGACTAGAGTAACTGAGGAATGGTTGAGATTGGGCAGTTATTGCAGGTCTGGCTCGACCTGATAAAGTGCTTCCCGTGTTTGATTGCATAGTTCGGGAATTCGATTGAAATGGGATCTTCACAGCTTGAAATTATGCAGAAGATATTCAGTCATTCCCCAATTGGCCTGCATTATTCGCGACTGACAAAGTTCTACATTATCGAAAGATTGCTCTAGTAATCTCCGCTCCCACTAAAGCAATGGAATGCGATTTTCTTTGACAGTGGCTGCTGGAAGGAATAAATTTCGCACGTTCGAGCGATTACCGCACATTTAGTTGCTGGAAGAGGTAGCCCGTGAAAAACTCTTTGCTCCGCATCGTGCTTGCTGCGCTTGTAATCTTTGTAGCTGGAAACCAGACCGCATTCTCCCAGGCTTCTACAGCCCGGGCCCAACTGAATGGTTATGTCAAAGATCCCAGCGGCGGCCTGATTCCGAAAGCGGCCATCGGCCTGCGCTCGGTGGATACCAACCAGGTGTACAGCGCGACAACCAACCAGGAAGGTTACTATCTGGTTTCCGACGTGCCGCCCGGCAACTACGAACTGACTGCCAGCACCACCGGCTTTGGCAAGTTCAGCCAGCCTGTGACTCTGCGCGTAGGGCAGGTGGCAACGATTGACATTAATTTGCAGGTGGCAGGGACTACTGAGACGGTGATCGTGAATACCGATGTCCCAACTATTGAGCCCACCCGCACGGAAGTGAGCCAGGTCATAGAGACACAGCAGATACAATCTCTGCCGATCAGCGGCCGCCTGTTCACTGACTTCGCGCTGCTGACGCCGGGCGTGACTACGGGACGCATCAGCCTGCAATCTACATTTACCGATCCCAGCGTTACCCGGATTTCATTCGGCGGGCAGCGTGATCTCAGCAACAGCGTAACCGTGGATGGCGCCGACAACATCAATACCGCAACCGGATCGCAGCGCGCCACTCCTTCGCAGGAAGCAGTCAGCGAATTTCGCGTGGTGAATAACAGCTTTGGCGCCGAATATGGCCGCGCCCTGGGCGGCATCGTGAATATCGTGACCAAGTCCGGAACCAAGGATTTTCACGGATCTGTGTATGACTATCTGGAAAACAACGCGGTGAACGCCAAGTCCATTCTGACCCAGCCGGGTTTCGATCAGCTTCGCCAAAACCAGTTTGGTGCCACGCTCGGCGGGCCTATCCAGAAGGACAAGACTTTCTTCTTCGTCAATTACGAAGGCCAGCGCCGGGCGCAGTCTCCGACTTATCCGGCGCTGCTGGTGCAAAACCTGGCTGCCATCAACGCGGTGAAAGAGAGCTTCGGCATTGCGCCTGAAGACCTGAATGTATTGAAGACCGCGGATGTGGATAATGGCTTCATCAAGCTAGACCATCAATTCAACGAGAAGAACCGTTTTCGGCCCGCTATTCCATTCAGGACGGAACCGACCTGAACATGCTGGTAGGCGAGACGCTCGATGGCGGCGGCATTGGCGCGCCCAGCAGCGGACGCAATGGATTATTGCGCGACCAGGCGCTGGTCGGCACCCTGAACACGCAGCTCAGCGACACCAAGATCAATGATGCGCTGCTGCAATGGGCGCGCCGTAATTACGGTTTCCCCGGCACAACGGGCCAGCCGAATCTCGACGTCCCCAACCTGCTGCTGTTCGGCCACAACTTCGGCGCGTTCGACCGCTATAACGAAAGCCGCGTCCAGTTTTCCGATACGTTTTCGATGATTCACGGCAAGCACTACATGAAGTTCGGCTTCGATACGAATTACATTCGCAACTTCGTCATCTGGCCGGGCTTTACGCCCGCGCGCATCATCTTTCCCAGTCTGGGAGATTTGCTGTCCTCAGGAAAATCAGGCTGGGGCAGCACGCCATGTCGCGCCTCCGCTGACAGGTCTGGTGGCTCCGTGCATCGCGGCTTTCTTCTGGGGAGCGCCGGTTGGTCCGGGACCATTTGATCCGAACGCGGCTTCTCCATCGTTGCCGACGAACTGGCAAAATGCTTTCCAGCCGTCGCTGGCATCAGATTTCTTTGTTCACCTGAACCACAGCTACTATGGCTTCTTCGTTCAGGACCAGTATCGCCTCACGCCCAAACTCACATTGAACTATGGACTGCGTTACGATCTGGAGACCGGGCTGGATTTCTTTATCAATCCGTATCACAAGGAATTTCAGCCGCGCGTTGGACTGGCGTGGGCGCCCGATTCCAAGACCGTGGTCCATGCGGGCTACGGAATTTTCAACGATAAATACAATCTCACGTTCTTCTTTGTACCCGCGCCGCAGCGGCCTCCGATCATTGCCGGCCTGCCAAGCGTGAACAACCAGATCACCGGAACGTATCTGTTGAATAGTCTTTTCCTGCCTACGCCGTGCGTGCTGGCCGGATGTCCGAGTGTTCCCCCTGGATCGTCGCTGCCTCCGGGCACGGTGCCGCCTCCGCTGCTCACTTCGGCATTCGAGAACCTAATTAACAATGGCTCTTTCCCCAACAACTCTTTGTTCGCACAGGGCGGAACCGCGGTAGACCGCAACCTGCTGCCGCCGTACTCGGAGCAGGCCAGCCTGGAAATTGATCGCGAGATAACCAAAGGTTTCACCCTTGGCCTCGGATATCTGTTTGTTGCGGGCCATCATCTGGTTCGTCCGATAGACCTGAATGTGGGGCCGCCGATTGGCAAAGAGCCGGGCACAAACAAAGACATTTATGCTTTTGCCATTAACGACCCCAATATTCCCGCTCCTCCGTTCGGGTCGAATGGGACCAACGGCATTTTCTACTTCACCGATTCAACTGGAAACTCGGTGTACCACGGCGTTACGCTCCAGGCCATTGAAAGGGCCGGGAAATATTTTTCACTCAACGCGAACTACACCTTGTCGCACACGCTCGATGATGGAACTTTCGTGACTTTTGTCAGCACGCCGCAATCGAATGCGCAAAGAAATCTGGAGCGGGCCAATTCCAACCAGGATGCCCGCCATCGCTTTGTCGCCAACTTCACGGCAGACGCGCCGCAGCAGACTTTCCTGCGCAACTTCCAGCTCAGCAGCATTGTCACCTTGCAATCGGCCCGGCCCTTCACGCTGTTTGTGGGCTTTGACGCCAACAATGACGGTAATCCGGTGACCGATCGCGTAGGCAACTCGCCCCGCAACAGCTATCGCGGTGACAGCCTGCAAACCGTGGACATGCGCCTCTCACGTTACTTCCATCTGCGGGAGCGCACCCAGTTAAACCTGGCCGTGGATGCTTTCAACCTATTCAATCGCACTAATGTGGATGAAGTATTTTCCGTATATGGCGCGCCTGACTTCATAGGGGCTCCGCCGGAACATTTTGGTGATGGCATTACCGGGCCCAGCGGGCAGGTTGGTTCTCCAAGAACCGTCTTTAACCCGAGGCAATTTCAGTTCAGCGCAAAAATTTCGTTCTAGCAATTCGAAAAAACCGGCCGGCGGGTTCGCTTCCCGGACTTGGCGAAAACTCCAGCATCTCCAAATAACAAGAATTGGAGGCGCTGCACGGTTTATCGGCTAGGACAGACCGGGCGCATGGCAGGCGATGGAAGCGATGAATAAAATCGGTCCGATGAGCGAGTTGTCGAAGATGGAGTCCGTTTACCGGCGCGAAGCACCCGCAGCCGGCGCCCTCGAAGGTGCGATGCTAGGATGTTCTTATTGGTTCCTTATCACAACCTGCGATTCTCGATTCAGAATCTTAATGTAACTGGAATTCCATAGATTGCGAGTATGAATGCCAACGATCACACAAGAGCGGCTAGGTGAGTTCGTTAAAACTGCTTTACAAGTTCTTGCTGAGAATGATGACCATCTGCCAAGCCGTGACGTCATTCGTCTCGCCGAGCCTCGTTTGAGAATCACTGACCATGAGCGGGAAGCACTTCCTAGTGGAGTTGTGCGTTGGGAGAACGCGCTGCACTGGTACACGGTTGATGCTGTAAAGGCCGGTTGGCTCATTAAGCGTAACGGCGTTTGGTATTTAACAGAGGAAGGCAAGAAGGCTTTAGACCTGGATCCTCTTAGTTTTTTCAAGACAGCGGCACAGAAATACAAAGAGGCACTTGCAGCAAGACGGATATCCGCTCCTGAGCCGGAATTGGAAAAGCTCCAAGGGACAACCGAACCCATAGGCGAAGAAGCTGTGATTAATCGTGCCACGGCAATGGCATTTGAGAACGCTGAATCGGTGGCTCGCTCAGAAATCGAAGATTACATCAATGCACTTGGGCCGTACGCATTCCAGGATCTTGTAGCGGCTTTACTACGGGGAATGGGTTACTACACTCCGTTCGTTGCTCCACAAGGCAAGGATGGTGGTGTAGATATTTTTGCGTACCGCGATCCGCTTGGCAGTGCTGCACCACGTTTGAAAGTTCAGGTAAAGCATCGAGAGCAAAAGATTTCGGTCAAAGAAGTTCGCGAATTGGTGAGTTTGCTTACGAAGGAGGGGGATGCTGGTCTCATTGTTTCATCGGGTGGATTTACCAGCGAAGCTGCCGCAGAGATTCGTCGTTCATCCAGACACATTGAAAAGATTGACTTGAATGATTTCATAGACATGTGGAAAAACCATTATGACAAGATGAACGAGGAGGATCGTCGATTGATGCCTCTGAAGCGAATTGCATTTTTAGCACCCGATGAGAGATCCTGAACTTTGTAAATATCCAAACATAATCCATTGCTGGATTACTGATCGGTCTCCCTCAGCGATTTCAGTACCTTGGATAAAAGATTTCTCTATTCCATGAGAGCCAAGACACTGCCCGTCCAAACTCCATAGTGGTTTTTCGGCGGCACCTGATGTAGACCGAGAATCCCCATAAACAGCGTGTGGATGTGACAATTCAATGGATTCGGATTAATCAAAGTGGGACACAATCATTTCAAACAACTTGAGCTTGGAGTGGAAGCAGGGATATACATTGTGGAGCACCTTGAACAAGGCAACACTCTTTGCCAGAAACTCGCTAAGAGGGCGAGGAGTCCACGAGCCACTTGGACCTGGGGTCCAATAGATTTCTCGGGATACGCCTCAAGACTCCAGTTTGGTGGTGTTTTCACGTTACAGGAGACGATGGAAATCTACGATTCCCTCGTCCGATTTGTCGGCGATGTTCTCCGGCAAGATACAGGGGCAATCCTGATCGTCCTTAACCAACTTGCTCGGCGAGACGATCCATTTTTGCAGAACAAATCCAAATTCTTTACATGGGAAGATACTGTGAATTTTTTTGCGACTGGCGCGGATCCAAACATTGACGATGTCAACCTTTGCTTGAGGGAAAAAACGGGACACCCGTCTGTCGCATTTGTAAGTCGGGCGCCTGGCATTAAAATCGCTGACCGTTCTGAACTTCAGAGGCCCGAACTCGTTGAGCTAATAGATGGAGTGACGCATCTCATCATCAGCATATTTGACGAAGAGAGCTATCTAATCGAAGAAGTCGCCGAGCGCGGTACTGCGCCCGAATGAGCAATCCCCGTATCTCCCTGGATTCCACTTGAACGACATCAGAAGTTTCTCTTATTCCATCACGGGCTTCCACCCGCTATGATGTTGCCGCAAAAGGAGAACGTATGCCGAAGTGGGAGTACAGAAAATTTGAAACCCGTGGAAATGCCTTGATCTCAGTGGATAACGAACCGACTTCCATTGGTGACAGCACTGACATTCAGCAGCTTAATGCGATGGGACAAGGCGCATGGGAACTGGTTTCCGTTACTTTGAGCGCGGCTGGCTTCTCAACTTTCTACTTGAAACGTCCAATATCTTAAAGTTTTCAACAACTGATCCCTTCAGTTGGATCATCTCTTGAATGCCAACTCACTAGCCTGCGGTAACGGATATGTTGCTGCACGTCTGGCCGAAGCCTTTAGCTTGAGCTACGAGGAGGAAATCCATCAGAACATGGTGGCAGTCCTGGGTATGGGCTGGACTAGAGTTGGGTGAACCTGAGAAATAATGTCTCTGCAGCCGACAGTGCATGTGGGCGTGCGCTGGAGTGTACAGGGTTGGGACTATTTCAACTGTAAATAAGGGAGCTCCATTTGAGCAGCAGTCGAAATACAGACATCATTGGACGAATGTGGACAGCTGGCGTGCTGGGTTTACTAATGCTCCTGACCTCATGCTGTGATGACAAGCTGGTCACCAGTTCCTTTTCGCCCGATCGGCGCTATGAGGCAAGCTTGGCAGAGTGGAATTGCGGAGCAACAAGCCCTTTTACCACCGTCATTTCTCTTGCCCCAACCAAACCGCGTCTGGGGATCAACTTGTTAGGTAGCAGCAAGCAAACCGTTTATGCCATTGATATCAGCGCGTCGCATGTGACTATGGCTTGGCAAAGTGATGATCAGCTCCTAATCACATGCTCGAAATGCAAAGCAGAAGCAGTGCAAAAGCGGCTTTCACACTATCAAAATGTAACGATTCTCTTAAATGAATCCGAGTGACTCTCCAGCCCCAAGACCAGCAGGAAAGAGAATGCCGGCCACGAAGAGCACCCACTCGATTCTGCGAGAAATTTTTAAGATATTTACGTTTTTTGATATTTTTTGAACCACATCTAAACCTCGAATTGCAGGTAGGCGTCAATCGCATGATTCCGCTTGCCGTAAATTCGAAATAAGTCACTGAACTGTAAAGATATGAACTTTAAAGATATGGTGGGCGGTCACGGACTCGAACCGTGGACCTCCTGCTTGTAAGGCAGGCGCTCTAACCAGCTGAGCTAACCGCCCACGAAGGCGGGATAAATCGTCTCAATCTTAACAAATGCCGGCGGAGCCTGGGAAATTTCGGTTCCAAAGCGGTTCGATTCTACAAGCGCGCGGGCGCACGAAGAGCCTCGCGCCTGCGACAGGCTCTTCGCTGATCGAGTTTTGACAAGCGCCTTGCGCTTAGGCGGTGGCGGCCTTGGCTTTCAATGCCGGGGCGGGCGCTTCGACAGTGTTGATCTCGCGCATGACCGTGGCAAGAAAAACAGTGTCTTCATGGGAGACAAAGCGGTCGAAGCAATAAGAAAAGACGCTTAGGGCAACGGCGAAAGGTGCGGCGAAAAGGACTACATCGGCGAGGTTCATAGTACGGCTCTCCTTCGTAGGCCAGGGGATTTCAGTATGTATGCAGACGATGCTTAAATCAATGTCTCTGGACGGGCTAAATTGCCTTAGTACTTACGAGCCATTGGGACAATCAAGTAGCAGCTCACGTTTTACCATTGCATACCCGTTTACTTTCGACCGCCCGTCTCACCGCCAGGTATTCCCGCTGCCAGTGCAGCCCGCATGCGCTCGGCGGTGAAGGGAACTTCGCGAAGGCGAATTCCGGTGGCGTCGAAGATCGCGTTGCCGACCGCAGCGGGAACCACGGTAATGGCAGTCTCGCCTGCGCCGGTTGCGGGGACATCAGGGACGATTGATCAGGGTAATTTCAACGGCAGGCAATTCGAGATCGAGATACAAACTGTTATAGGTTTCCCAATCGGTGGACGTAACTCGCTTGTTGTCCCACGTTACTTCTTCTACCAGAGCGCGGCTCATGCCTTGCAGAATGCCACCTTCGATCTGGTTACGCAGCCCATCGGGATTGGAGATGGGGCCGCAATCGAGCGCCACCGCGAAACGTTTCGGGACGACACGTCCACTCTCGCGATCCACGCTTACTTCGGCGATCACTGCGGCATAGCCGTTATTGCCTTCGTAGGCGACGCAGGCAATCCCGCGTCCGGTTGCGATTTCCGTTGGGCCAGAGGCTGGTTTGGGCGAGGGGCGACTTTCCCAATGGGCAAGCTGCGCCGCTGCCTTCACCACGGCGATGAGACGGGCATCACTGAGATGCTGCAATCGGAAAGCGACCGGATCGGCCTTGATGCGGGCGCTGAGTTCGTCCATAAAGCATTCGTGGGCGAAGGTGTTCTGAATGCGCAAAGGCGAGCGCAGCGGGCCGGTGAAGAATGGCGAGGGCACAGTATGCGAAAGAACGCGCTCGCTGCGAACGGTGCCAGCACCGTTGCATTTACCGTTGACGCAGCCGGCGATGTAGGAAGGCGCGATATTGCTGCGGTTGCGAAGTTCGCCGCGCGGCCCGGCGGCGGGCCGCGCTTCTACCTCTTGCGGCGCATTTCCGGCCAGCATGCCGGTGACGACATTGCCGGGACGGTCATAGCCGGGCCGTCCGCCTTTGGAAGCCGACCACGATTCACAGTCCCACGCGATGATGTCTCCATGATCGTCAATGGCGGCGCGCTGCTCGATGACGCAAGCGGCCCCGAAGTTTTCCCACGCCATTTCGTCCTGGCGCGAAAGCTGTACACGCACCGGCTTGCCGACGGCCTGCGATAACAGCGCGGCATCGAACGAAACAGTGTCAGCGCCGTTTAAGCCATAGCATCCGGATCCGCGAACGTAGATCACACGCACATTCTCGAGCGGCAGCCCCAGCAGCCTGGCTACGATGCTTCTGGTGGGATACACCGATTGCGTGGCGGACCACACCGTCACATGGTCTGACGCTGACATCGGCCACGGCGCATGATGATCCGATTGAACCGTGCATCTGGTAGGGATAGACGTACTTCGCCTGGACAACGGTGCGGGCGGCTGCGAGCTTTTGCTCGACATCTTTTGAATCTACGAGCATCGAGTCCTGCGAGGGCAGGTTGCGAAGCTGTCAAAGAATGTTTTCTGCGGCGGAAGGCCAGTGCCGGGATTCCATTTCACTCTGAGCTGGCGTGCTGCCTGCATTGCCTGCAACTGTTTCTCAGCAACTACGCCCACGAAGTTATTGCGCACCACCACTTTTACAAATCCGGGGATGTGCTTGACCGAACTTTCATCCACGCTGGCGACAGTCGCTCCCACCTCGGGCGGGCGCACTACCCGGCCATGCAGCATGCCGGGAACGCGCACATTATGAACGAATTCAAAACTGCCGGTCATGAGCGCGGGCGTCTCAAGGGCGTGAATCGGCTTTCCCAGAACCGTCCATTGCGAAGGCGATCGCCGTTTGGCGTTGGGGTTCAACGGAACGTTGAACTTGTTTGCTTCCGATAAGCTCGGCATAGGGAATGCGGCGTCCGCTCTTGCCGCTGATGACGCCATCAGCCACAGTGAGCTGATCAGGCGATTCCTGCCAGCGACCGGCCGCCATGCTCACCAGCGCTTCACGAGCGGTGGCTGCTGCCTGCGCCAGATTGTCATTGTTGAAGTTAGTAGGCGTGGACTGGCTGCCCGATGTCGTTCCCTGATCGGGCGCTACGGATGTATCACACTGAATCAGCTTCACCCGGCCAAGGGGAACACAGAGTTCTTCCGCGACCAGTTGGGTCTGCACGGTGAACATGCCTTGTCCGAAATCGCACTTTCCCGTATACGCGGTGATCGTGCCGTCAGCGGAAACCGCAATCCAGGAATCGAGTTTCTTCGGATCAATGTGGGAAGCATGCGTATCGAACGGGCCTTGCGCAAAGCCAAACGGGCTCACCAGCGACGACGCACTGAAACTCACGACCAGCGCGCCGGAGGTTTTCAGAAAATCACGGCGGGAAACGCTCATGCTTTCCTCGCCGCGGCATATTTTCGAATGGCCCGCATCATGCGTACATGGGTGAAGCAGCGGCAGAGCACGCCTCCGAGAGCTTCGCCCATTTCCTGATCGGTGGCGTCGGGCTTTGCGTCGAGGACGGCTTTGGCGGTAAGGATTACGCCACTCAGGCAGAATCCGCACTGGGCCGCTCCTTCGTCAATAAAGGCCTGCTGGATGGGATGTGGTTTTTCCGGCGTACCCAGGCCCTCAAGCGTTGTGATTTCATCCTGGCCAACCGCGCTCACCGGCATCACGCAAGAACGCACAACCTGGCCGCGCAGAATTACGGTGCAGGACCCGCACTGGGCCATTCCGCATCCGAACTTCGGCCCGCGCAGCCCAAGCTCGTCGCTCAGAACGAACAGGAGCGGCGTTTCCGGATCTACGTTCGAGAGCGTGCAAAGCGCCGTTCACTTTGAGGGAAATCTTGCTCATGGCCATCTCTCACACACGACCTGAAGCTCAATTGTAATCTCAAATATTGAGTGACATTTGTCCAAAGATCGCCATTGCCAGCAGGCGGCAGTCCCGTTCAGTGCAGGAGAAGGTGACTGCCATCAACTGGCGCGCCGCGTCTGCGACTCCTTACGCAGAGAAGTGATGAAGGTCCGGACTAATGCTGCAATCTCGTCAGCAGCCGTGTCCAAGGCGAAGTGACCGGCGTCGAGAACGTGAACTTCAGCCTTCGGCACATCCTTGCGGTAACGCTCCGGCTCGCCGGGATCAAACGAGAGGTCATACTTGCCCCAGATCACGAGCATGTGCGGCTGCTTCTCTCGCATCCATGCCTGCCATTTCGGATAGGCGTCTACGTTGGTCCGATAGTCGTAGAACAGGTCGCTTTGAATGTCGGCCTGGCCGGGCTGGCTGAGGAAGGCAAATTCATCCGTCCAGAGGTCCGGGTCATAACGTTCCACTTGAGGATCGTTCCCGACATGACGTGTCCGCGTTGCTGGCAGCGACAGAAGATTGGTGCGAAGCGTGCTTTCATTCGCAGGGCGATCCGCCCAAAATGCCCGCCGCGCCTTCCAATTTGCCCCCAGGCCCTCGTTGTGCGCGACCGCGTCTTGAACAATGAGAGCTTCGACGCGCTCGGGATGCGCAAGCGCGATGCGAAAACCCACGGGACCACCGTAATCCTGCATGTAAAGCGTGTAGTGCGATAAGCCAAGGGCCTCAGTGAAATGATTCATGATCTGT
>CAWGMN010000012.1:0-39267 GCA_963823745.1 Terriglobia bacterium | reverse complement strand
TCAGTCCATTCCAAAGTCATTCTGAGCACCTGGTCAGCGCATGCAGATTAAACAGCGATTGTTAGCGGCAAATCAATTCTTGCCGCTAAATTTTTTTCCGGCTGTCACCGAGCGCGCGCTCGCTGTTGGCGCGCAGCCGAAGGGTCCACGCGATGTGTCCCTCACGACTCCCATACGAGGTATCCTCACCACATGGTTCGTTTTGCTGCTTGTGTGGTTATTGCTCCCTTGTGCTCCCTCGGGAAGCGTTTAGGGATTGGCGCACTCCGGCGCGGGTGATCCGAAGGAGCCGGCTCGCACCCAGCACAACCAACAGGACCGCTCCGGGATGCGCAGCGAGTCATTGGTAGGCCGTCTGCTCGTACTGGGCTTTTTTGAGAAACGGCCACACTTCCTTGTCGCCGGCGCTCATCTCTTTTTCGACCTTGCGGTTAACAACCCGACCGAGTCCAATGAGCCGGAGGAACGGGTACCAGAGCCGAACTTTTGTAGCGGGCCACTGAAATTCGAGATCGCTTTTCAGAAACAAAAGGCACCGCTCGACGACTGTACGGCCCTCGTCAGTTAACGCATGCTTACCGGTCAGAGTGTGCTCCGAAGTATCCGAATAGCAGAACCAGATGTTCTGGTAGATGCCCCAAAGTGCCGGGTCATCTTTGCTTCTCGGATACGTGCGTTCGTATTCTCTGTTGGAAATTCGACCTTCCGTGAACTCCCGGAGCGCCTCGGCTGCGATGTCACGAGCATGTCGATCAACCATAGCCACCTCCTAATCATCGCGGTGCAGATTCCGATACCAGTGGCATCGATGACCGCTGATGCAATTGCTCTCGGTCCTGCGCACTTGCTACCGAAGTTTGCAACCGCTCGGAGGGCACCTCCTCCACCTGTTGCAGAAACCGGCACTCCCATTTGTTTTTATATCTGTCTATACCTGTGCGCAAATGTGTCGAAACAATCATCTTTTTAGAATGAGATTTGACAGCGGGCAGACAGGACACTATTCAAAAGCGGTATGAACACAGCTCGAGGGAAAACGAGAATGACTTCTGCTGATCGAAAGAGCCCGGCAGGCGGGCGCAATCTAGCCCAGACCGGAAGGTCTGGGTAAGTTAAAAAACGAGAGAGCCCCAGCGGGGCGGCACTCCGCTCTGGCCTAGAGTCGCATAAATGTTAGTCTCTTTCCCAACACTGCGGAGAGGCTCACTCTTGTCTCATAGTTACTCGGAAATCACATGTAATCAGGGACATGGAAGATCAATTGCATCTTCGCTCCATATGATCCGAAATATGGGTTTGTTGAACGGTGCCGCCCCGCCGGGCTCTGCACGTTCTAACCTCACCCAGACCTTCCGGTCTGGCCTAGATTGCCTCCGCCCTGCTGGGCTCGTTCATGCAGATAACCGGCATTCCCATTCAAGGAGGTATTTTTTGTTGCTTACCCGGCACTCCGCTTTTCGGATGCGCAATTCAGCAAGCATGCGATCTGAGAAGCTCCGTGACCGATTTATGAGGAAGTCGGCTCGATCATGCGAGTAAACTTTTGGTGCTTTGACGAAGACCAAAGAGCTCGGCATAAAGGAGCCGACTATGTGGATTATAGGGTCTGATTACCATGCTGGTTTTCAGCAAGTAGCTTTATTCAACACCGAAACGAAAGACACCGGATGTTTGCGGCTGGAACATAAAGACGGAACAGCAGAACGTTTCTATCGCAGTCTGGCCGGCGAGCAAGTGCTGGTCGGGATCGAATCAACCGGAGGCACTCGCTGGCTGGAGCGGTTGCTGGCTGAGTTGGGTTTCCAGTTATTGATTGGAGACGCGGCCCGCATCCGGGCGGCGGCAGCCCACAAGCAGAAGACCGATAGAAAGGATGCTGAACTGTTGCTGCAGTTGCTGGTGGAGAAGCGCTTTCCCAAGATCTGGATGCCCAGTCCGGAACAGCGCGATCTGCGCCAGTTATTGATACACCGTCATCGCCTGCGCAGATGCGCAGCGGCCAAGAACCAGTTGCAGGCCCTGGCCATGAACGAAGGACTGCATCGCAAGGGACAGCTGTGGAGCAAGCAGGGCCAGAGCGAGTTGTTGGGTTTGTCTCTGGCTACCTGGGCCACGCAGCGGCGCACCGATTTGCTGGAACTGCTCTAAGGAGTTTGATCAACGGATTGCACCTCTGGATCTGAAGCTGAAAGACCAGGCGCAGACATCAGCCGATGTGCAGTTGTTAATGAGCCATCCCGGAGTAGGGCCGGTGGTGGGCACAGCCTTTATGCTGACCCTGGGCGACCCGCACCGGTTTAAGACCAGCAAGCAGGTGGCCGCCTATCTGGGATTAGTGCCGCTGGACAGCGGATCACGAAAACGCTTAGGACACATCACCAAGCAGGGCAGCAGCCTGATGCGTGGACTACTGGTGGAACAGCCCGCGTAGCGATTCGCTACCTGCCGGAATGGAAACGGAAATACCTGCGATTGTCAGTGAAGAAGAACCGTTCCATTGCGATCATAGCCATAGCCAGACGTTTGGCAGTGCAACTTTGGTGGAAATCGGGACGGAAGTACGGGCAAGAAGAAAATGCGTCCCATTCGCATGCAGGGTATGCCCGGGTAGCCCGGTGGTAAGTTGTCGATCTTCTTCACGTACTGATTGGGCGCCCTGCCTCCCTTCAACGGCAAGGGAGTTCGAACAGAGAATCATGGTCCGGTAGCATGGATCGAATAGATGGCTGATGGAATTTTTTTCATCGCACGATTACTCGAAAACGCGAGCCTTGGTCGGCCGCCAGAGCAAGAGCAACACCAAAAGCAACGGCAAAAGCCTCCTGGGGAAGGGGAAAAGACTCTCTTCACTCCATCGCACTCGTGTGCCTAGAGAGCCTCGAAAAGGTGACCGGGCTACTTTCGGTCGTCCTGCCGGACTGGAGGGCGGATTATCCAGAGTGTGTCGTCGACCTGAAATGATATTGAGTCAGCCTGATGAATGATTCAGACGGAGGGACGGCAGAATCATCTATTTGACTAGACATATGTTTCTTCAATAACAGCGCGAACTCGCAACATCCATCTCGCCATTCCCATCTACCAATCACTGCATTCTTCGGGAACCTTCTCATTCTTCCAAGTGTCAATTCTCTTAGCGCGCGCAATCAGGAGAAAAACAAAATGGCTATGTCACTTGGAGGGCGGGGTGCGTCCGCGCCTGAGATGAATGTAACTCCTTTGATTGATGTGCTGCTGGTGCTGATCATTATCTTTATGGTCATTCTTCCTCCACATCCCTACGGCGAATTGGCTGACATTCCTCAGCCCAGTAACCAACAGACGAAACAGCCAACGCCGGATGCGACCATCGTGATCCAGTTGAAACAGGGCAAAGATGGCGAGCGTCCCACGTTGAAGATCAATCAGTCAGACGTGAGTTGGGACGACCTTGAATCGCGCCTGCACGACATCTTCAAATTGCGGGCGGAACGCGTCGCATTTGTCAAAGGCGATTCCGATATAGACTTTGAGTTCGTCGCCCAAGCCATAGACATCACTCACCATGCAGGCGTGGATCGGGTTGGCCTGTTGGACCAGAACCATGAATGAGCTAGTATTTCGGGCTGAATGCCAGTCACAAGAACTTGGCTTTGTGCCGTCCATCCGGACTCAGGATCGTACTAGTCTACCCCGGCACTTCCGTGCCGGGCTATAGATTGTAACGTCCCTGCTACCCGCAGGGACTTGGCTTTGCACGCGGCGGCGCGACTATGCATCCACCCGCAATCGAAGGCACCAGCGTGACCTCGTCCCCATCCTGAAAGGAATAATTCGCGCCCAGAAAGCGGACGTCTTCGTCATTGATATACACATTCAGAAAGCGCCGGATGTTTCCCTCCGCGTCCCGCAGGTGCGGTTTCAATTCGGGGAAGCGTCCTTCGATGGCATTGAACATCTCGTTCAGATTGCCGGCCGCGCATTGGAAATTGGCTTGGCCTTCGGTATGGCGACGGAAGGCCGTAGGAATGGAAATGGTGATGTTCATCGCGTCTCCTCTCGATGGGCAAGATTTGTGCTGGCAAGATCGGATTTAGCAAAAGTAAGTTCACGCTCCAAATAGTCCTCGAAAGCCGCGAGTCTCGGCGGCAGAGGTTCTGCCAATTCAAAGCATCCGGCGAGAGCGTCGGTGGTCTTCAATCCATTGCCGGTGATGCACAGCACCGTAGTTTCTTCCGGCTTGATGCGGCCTTGCGCGCAGAGTTTGCGTGTTGCTGCTACGGTTACGCCCCCCGCAGTCTCGGTGAAGATGCCTTCCGTTTCCGCCAGCAGAGTTATACCGTCTACGATTTCCGGGTCGCTGGAATCTTCCGCCCATCCGCCGCTGGCGGCGATCATCCTGGCGGCATAGAATCCGTCAGCAGGACTGCCAATGGCCAGCGAACGCGCAATAGTGTTGGGCTTCTGCGGCTCAATCTCGTTGCGTCCTGCTTTGACGGCGGTGCTGATGGGGCTGCATCCGGTGGCCTGCGCGCCGAAGAATTTCACGCTCTTGCGCTCCACCAGCCCCAACTCAATCAGCTCGCGAAATGCTTTGGAGATTTTAGTAATTAAAGATCCGCCCGCCATGGGCACGACCACGTTGTCGGGAAGACGCCAGCCAAGCTGCTCAGCGATTTCATAACCAACGGTCTTGGAGCCTTCGGCATAGTAGGGCCGCAGGTTCACATTCACGAATCCCCAGCGGTGCTTGTCGGCAATTTGCGAGCACAGACGATTCACGTGATCGTAAGTGCCGGCAATGCGGATAATCTTTGCGCCGTAGACCTGGGTATTGAGAACTTTGGCGGCCTCAAGATCGGCGGGAATGAAGATACAGGCCTGAAAGCCTAAGCGGGCAGCCTGGGCCGCGACAGCATTGGCGAGATTGCCGGTGGAAGAACAGCTTACGATTTCGAATCCGAAGTTTCTGGCCTGGGCGAGAGCCACGGCCACCACGCGGTCTTTGAAACTCAGGCTGGGGAAGCAGACCGCATCGTTCTTGATGTAGAGCGACTTGCTGCGCAGCCGCTCACCCAGGTTGGCAGCATTCACCAGCGGCGTGAAGCCCACAGGCAGCGTGGCGTCATAGTGTTCCGGCAGAGGCAGCAATTCTTTGTATCGCCACAGTGTGGTGGCGCGGCGGGCAATCTCATCTTTGCTGATCTGCTCGCGGACGCGGCCCAGATCGTAAGTGACCTCGAGCGGCGCAAAGCAACTCTGGCAAAACGAGATGGGCTGGTTTCCCCAGGTGGTCCGGCATTCCCGGCATTGAAGCTGGTACAGCGTATCGGTGCTCATGATTTGCTCCTAAAAGTAAAAACCCGCTGCCCTGAGGCAGCGGGTTCAATGATTGCTACTGAACTTTGCTTTATGAAACTGTCTGCCTCGACACGTACACACTCGCCCGCATGTGCATCGGACGCATGGCCATGTTGGAGACAGAAATCAACATCGAGTGATCACTATAACGCAAAGACTGCGAGGCGGCAATACGCTTCTTCTGCTCTTCATCCCGAGCACAGCGAGGGAACCCTGCGGTCTAAATGAATTCAAAGTTTGCTCGAGGTGATCCCGCCAAAAGTATCGGGACTGCCGTATCAAACATGAATGAGTAGCCCTCGCTCGCTTCGCTCAGGAAATGAGAATACGACCGTAGGGATTCCTCGCTTTGCTCGGAATGAAATTAGAAGATTCACGACGACATCAACTCCTTCGCCCTTGCCGCCGTTTTGATGACTGCATTGATGAGCGTGACCCGCAGCCCGCCTTTCTCCAATTCGATGAGGCCTTCGATGGTGCAGCCTGCTGGAGTGGTTACCGCGTCTTTGAGCAGGGCAGGATGATGTCCAGTCTTCAAGGCCAGCAGTGCGGAGCCGAACAGCGTCTGCGCGGCCAGCGTGGTAGCCAGATCGCGGGGCAGGCCTACTTTCACTCCGGCTTCGGCCAGCGATTCCAAAATCACAAACACAAAGGCCGGGCCGCTGGCGGAAAGCGCGGTAATAGCGTCCATGTGCTTCTCGTCTACAATGGCCACCCGTCCCACGCTTTCAAAGAGCAACCGTGCGGTTTCCAGTTGCTGATGTGTGGTGGCTGCTCCGGCGGCCAACGCCGTCATGCCTGCACCTACCATGGCGGGCGTGTTGGGCATAGCGCGGACCACGGCCACATCTTTACCCAGCTTTGCCTCAAGAAAACCCAGCGTGGTGGAAGCCACTACCGAGATCACCAGCGTATTGGGCACGAGGGAAGGCGCAATTTCATCGAGCAATTGCGGCATGACCTGGGGCTTTACGCCAATGAGAACAATTTCTGCTCCGGCAACCGCCGCTGGATTGTTTACGCCAAAGCTGACGCCATCCATGGCGTCTGACAGGCTCTGGCATTTATCTTCGTGCTGCACGGTGGCAGCTACTTCAGCAGGCTGCACCAGCTTCCGCTCCAGAAATGCCTGAAGCAGAATAGTGCCCAGCTTGCCGCAGCCGAGCACAGCAAGTTTCTTTTGCGTCTGCGTGCCCGAACCAGATGCAGCCTTGCCCTGGGTAAAAGCCGATGTCGAATTCATAAACAGGTACCTTCTCTCCCGGAAATGTTCTCTAAACAATGTGCGCTAAAAACAAGACCCGCTGCCGTCGGGCAGCGGGTCGCGATATGAATGCCGTTATTTGTTTCAGCGCATATCTGCCCCACTGCCTGCAACGGAACACGGAAGCGGGTATGCCGCATGTGCCTGATGAAGAAAAGTGGGTAGCATGAGCGGACTATAGCCCAGTTTTGCCCCGCGAAGCAAGCCAGAATCCCCCCGGCACAATGAGCTTGATGAACGTGCGGGAACAAACCACAAGTACTCCCGCGTAAATTTCGTTGACACAAAGTACTTTGTATTATAGAGTAACTTCAGTTGCAGGAGGTAAAGTCATGGATCAGGGCGAGCTGCTGGCAAGGATAGATCTGATCGAGCGCATGGTCCTTGAGGGCCGACGCAAAACCCAGTACTGGGGATGGGCTTTTCTGCTATGGGGCACTGGGCACCTGGTCGCAGTGGCTTGGCAGACCATCGGACACTCAGACATCGCGTGGGGCGTAACCATGAGCTTGTGTGCTGTGATCACTGTACTGGTCGCTTCCACCCGCAAAGAATCCTCTCCTACGCTCTCTTCCCGTGCTCTTGGTGGAGTATGGTTTGGCCTGGGAATCTCGCTGTGTTTGCTTGCAGGCCTGGGGATTCCTTTTCGCACATTGCGGCCAGAAAGTTTTGTCGCTGTATTTTTTCTGCTGACCGGGGCCGCCCACTTCGCCAGCAGCCAGATCTCGCGCTGGCGGGTGCAGTTGATTCTGGGCCTGGTATGGTGGGGCGCAGCGGTGCTGGCGATGGCGGGGCCGCGGGAATGGATCGGCTGGACGTTCATTGTCATGTGTTTATTTGGCGAAGTCGGATTCGGCCTGTACCTGATGGCAAAAGAAAAGGCGGACCTGCGACATGCCCGAGCTGCCTGAACTTGATCCCGTAGTACATGGGCAGCTTCGGCTGGCGGTGCTCTCGATCTTGAGTTCAGTAGAAAAGGCCGACTTCACTTTTCTGCGCGATCGTACCGGCAGCACCGACGGCAACATAGCCGCCCACCTGCTGAAACTGGAGCAGGCCGGTTATGTGACGGTGGAGAAGACGTTTTTGAACCGCAAGCCGCTCAGCATCTATCGCCTGACTGAAGAAGGCAGGACAGCGTTGACCAACTACATAAGGAACCTGAAGAAGCTCTTAGGCGGCGAGTTCAACAAGAGCAAGTAAAATTTTTTGGACTTTAACTCTATAACACAAAGTACTCTAACAGGAGAAGAAACAATGAAGAGATATAACAACAACACCCTGCTGGTTCTTATGCTGGCGATCTCGATTCCAACGCTGTCGTGGGGACAAAACAGCAATAACAATAACGACGCTTTAGCGCAGAAAGCGCAGAGCCTGACTGCCGGCAATCCTGACGGCGCTCTTGGCGCTTATGAATTGCTGATGCAGCAGAGCATTGATACAGACCGCAAATCATTTGGCCAGGCCGAGGGCGGATATTGGAAGCTGGTTCAGGAACACAATGACTTCCCGCGCGCCTATGACTTTTTCAGTTATCTGGCATCAACGCATCCGGCTTCTGCGGACGCACTGGGTTCGCAGGGAAGCGCGATCGGTGGATATCTCGGCTGGCTGGCCTCGACTGGAATGGCGCAGCAGGCCGACGGCCAGTTTATGGGTGCCCTTGATCGCAAAGCCCATGAATCCTTTGAACAGGCCCTCAAGCTCGATGCCAACAACTTTGGAGCGTTGTTGGGCTATGGCATCTACGAAACTTACAAACCAGGGCGCATGGCCCATGCGAAAGAATTATTCGCGCGGCTCGATGCACTGCGAAGCTCACATCCGGAATATCCCTGGCAGTATGTTGATCAGATAAAGAAACAGCGGCTGGCAGAAAAGTAAAAACGTCAATCGCACAGTGATGGGCCGCAGCCATCAGTCCCGGCCGCGGCCCATCACAGGAATTCAATACTTCGGCATTTTCGGATCAACCCGGTCTGACCATGCCAGCACTCCGCCTGCCAGGTTGGTAGCTTTGGTGAAGCCGGCCTGCCGCAGGAACTCAACCGCTTTGCCGCTGCGCACGCCGGAGCGGCAATGCACCACCATCTCTTTGCTGGGATCAAGCTCGTTCACGCGTTTGGGCAGATCGTTCAAGGGGATTAGATATCCGTTGAGATTGCAGATCTGGTATTCGTGGGGCTCGCGGACATCGAGGATAAACAGGTCCTCTTTGGCGTCAAGCCGCCGCTTCAGATCTTCCACACTGATTTCAGGCACGCCGTTGCTCACTGGTTTCTCCTGTCCGCGTAAGCCGCAGAACTCTTCGTAGTCAATCAGTTTAGTTACGCTGGGGTTCTTCCCGCAAACCACGCAATCCGGATTCTTTCTCAGCTTCAATTCGCGGAAGTGCATGCCCAGGGCATCCACCAGCAGCAGGCGTCCGATGAGTGGCTCTCCGGCGCCCAGAATCAGCTTAATCGCCTCAGTGGCCTGGATCAGCCCCACCAGTCCGGGCAGAATTCCCAGCACTCCACCTTCGGCGCATGAAGGCACCAGGCCGGGTGGTGGCGGCTCAGGATACAAGCAGCGATAGCACGGTCCGTCTTTCGCGGCAAACACGCTGGCCTGCCCCTCGAAGCGGAAAATGGAACCGTAGACATTGGGCTTGCCGGTAAACACGCAGGCGTCGTTCACCAGGAAGCGGGTGGGAAAATTGTCAGTGCCGTCTACGATGATGTCGAAGCCGGAAAATATCTTCAGTGCGTTGTCGCTGGACAGGCGTGTCTCAAAGGTCTTCACTTCCACGAATGGATTTATGGCTTCGATCTTCTCTTTTGCCGAGTCCAGCTTGGGCCGTCCTACGTCTTTGGTGAAATGGATGACCTGCCGCTGAAGATTGGTGAAATCCACCACGTCAAAATCAACCAGCCCCAGCGTGCCGACTCCGGCAGCCGCCAGGTAAAGCGCCAGCGGAGAACCCAGCCCGCCGGTACCGATGCACAGCACGCGGGCGGCTTTCAGCTTCTGCTGACCTTCCATGCCCACCTCGGGCATGATCAGGTGGCGGGAATAGCGAAGAACTTCGTCGTTGGAAAGGGCAGCAACTTGCTCGGGAGCCGAAATGGTGGCCATGAGCACTCCTCCTTATAGAGTTTGGGATTACACGTCAGGAAGGGACAGCGTCAGCAACATCGGCCGGATTGCCGCATTCGAAGGAGCATCACCCAATCATTATAACGCTCGCGCCGACTTGGGTTCACCCTTGGCATTGCTATCTCGAATCTGTCATTTCCAAAACTCCGAATGTTCCTTCGAGCCGTTGTGCCTTTCAATGTTGGCATTTTTGGCAATCATGGCAATTTGGCAATTCCCCTGGCCTGCAAATCGCTCCTAACCTGCGGTTGAGATGGTCTGATATCTATTTTGTATTCAGCAGCTTAGCTGGTGATGTGCATTTTACCTCCGGTGGTTTGGGCGTGCATTGCCGCATGGGCCTGATTTCGCGCATGGTGCTCGCACGACAGATGGAAAGTCGAACCCTGAACTTCGGAGGAAATCATATGGGCGCCATGAATACACTTCGTTTTCGCGAAGCCAAACGCACACAACAAAGCTTTCTCGCAGCCTGGGAGAAGAAGACCCTCTACTGGCTGGCCGAGCGCACCCCTCAATGCATCAACTCAGATCACCTCACCCTCATCGGCCTGGCAGCGATGGCCGGGGCCGGGGCGGGTTACTGGTGGTCGCGGAGCAACGCCGCCGGGCTATTGGTGGTGGTGCTGTGCCTGGCCATCAACTGGCTGGGCGACAGCCTGGACGGAACCCTGGCCCGTTTCCGCAATTGTTCCCGGCCACGCTACGGCTTCTATGTAGACCATATCGTGGACGCTTTTGGAGCGCTGTTCCTGCTGGGTGGACTGGCGCTTTCCGGGTACATGGCGCCGCTAGTCGCCATCGGACTGCTAATTGCCTACCTGCTGCTCTCGATTGAGGTCTATCTGGCCAGCTATACGCTGGGCGACTTTAAAATTTCCTACTTCAAAATGAGTCCGACCGAACTGCGGATATTGCTGTCGGTTGGCAATCTTTTTGTCATGTACAAATCCCTGGTTCATCTGTTTGGGCGGGCTTACCGGTTGTTCGATGTTGCCGGTACTTTGGGTATTTCCGGAATGATGCTGGTGCTGGTTATATCGGTGGTGCAGAACACCATCAAGCTGTATCGCCGCGAGCCTTTGCCGGAATCATGCATTACGAAACAGAGTGGCCGGACAGAAATGATTGTTGCCGCCAGATGAACGAGTCGCCCGGTTCACTCCGGCGAAGCGAAGGAAATCCCTGCTCATCGAGGGCCCTGATCAGATCTTTTCTGATCAGGGCCCTCCTGACCAGAGTCCAGAATAGCGATGTTGCCATCGGGCAGCCGTTGCAACCCCGGAGCATAGGGTCCCAATAACTCGCGCCGCCACCATCGGCCTTCATTGCGTTTGGTAGCTGCATCGGTAAACCAGTATTGCCAAAGCACAGAGCGCACTCTTAGCGGCGGTCCCTTGGGAAACGGATTGCCCGCAAACAGTGCCAGCACATCAGGGCTGTTCCGCAGAAGCTGTTCTTCAGTGCGCAGCACAAAAGTATTTTCACGCCACGAGCCCAGCGAGGCGAACCACAGATTCCAGTCAAAGCGCGGCTGATAAGGTGCGTAGATTCCCGGTGGCTTGTTCACGTCTTGCGGCTTGTAGCGGAAAGGATAGGCAGTCCAGGTCTGACCGTCGTTCGAGCCCTGAAACTCGATCTCATAACGGGCATGGGTCATCACCGCAAACAGGCCGTAGCTGTTGGCAATGCGAAATGGCTCCAGAGCCGCCACCGGGGCATTGGGCAGCCGTGGAAAGTGCGGGATGGTGGCAAACAGCAGGGCGGTGGTTACATAGAAAATCCAGCTAAGGCAGACGGCAGCCAATCCAAGTTTCAGATTGCGCAGCCATGTCGCTGGCGGCGATGGACTCTGCGCGGCTGCCGCAGGCCTTCTCCAGCGTTGCGGAATCATGGAACGGATGAAGCCGTCATCGAGCAGCAGGAACCCGAGCGACAGCACCAGGTAATTCAAAAACGTATAGTTGGCGGTGAGAATAATCACAGCTTGAAAAGGAGTGACCAGGAAGAAACAGAGTATGCGGAAGCGGCGCGGCAGAAAGAGCATGAAGACCACGCCCAGTTCCATCACAAAAGTAAGCAGGGTCGAGAAGGCATGGAACTTGTGGGGCAGGTGCTGCACATACCAGCCGATCCATGTAGGCAGCGGGCCGTTCTGGTAGTAGTCGTCCATGGCCGTAAGGTGCCGCCATGAGTAATCGCCGCTGGCAAGCTTCACCACGCCTGATTCGAAATAAATCCGGAACCATTCCCACAGAAGCAGGAACCAGCTTGCGCGTGAAGGAGCGTGGCTGGCGCCCAGTCCGGGGCGCAGGCCGGGCGGCGCGAAAAACAGAGAGATGAACCCCGCTTCGAGCAGCATGCCGTCAGACTGGTAGCCGGAGAAATCCTGAGCGGCGGCCACAAAAGATAAAAAACATACAAAGCAGACAATCAGCATGGCCCTTGGCCACAGATTGAAGATCAGTGCCACCGATGCGAGCAGCCCCACCCAGCAGAGCAGCATAAGCATGTGGTCGCCTGAAGAGAGCCACAGCAAAGTGGGAGCAAACCAGAAGCGCCGGATACCCGGGAAGTACTGCCCCACTTGCACCAGGTATTCGGCCGCAGGCAGCAGGCCGCGCGAGCCGATGAGTCCTTTGATTTGAAAGATGAGTGAATAGAACGCTGAGAAATAAATCACGCCCAGCAGTCGAAGAAAAATCCAGCGCGATAGAAGATGAGTGCGCTGGCTCTCACTCGGCGCCTCCGGCCCGAACAGCCATTCCAGTATGGAAGAGACACGCCAATGGGCAGCTATCGCCATTGTTGATTACCAACCCTGGTTTGATGTCTTAACGATAGTCTGGGAGGCGCAGTGACTTTGCTTCTTCGATAGTCCCGTAATGGCCGCTTCGAGCCCAGTCACGGTAGGGAAATCAGCCAGGAAATCTGTTCAATCCGAGGTTTGCTCCGGCCTCGAGGATAATTCAATCATTGCCTGAAAAGGAACTCGGGTTGATCCGGATACAGGTCCGCCGCGACCGAAATATCTGGATCCGCTGATAATCACTTTCTGCGTGTTCGGAAGCGGAGTGCCGGGAGGGGATAGACTTCTTCCTGTGGCGTCTTGGCTCCTTCAGTTTAGCGCAGCTGATTATCTATCGTCATAGGATTGGCTGGGAAGTTGTTGGGTTACTCTTCGACGATCCCGCTTATTCCGCGCCCAGTTTCGTAAGAATCGGCTGGATCGTGGATTTCATCAGCACAAATCCGGCGGCGTTCGGATGTGTTCCGTCCACCGTGTAATGGTCCATACCCGTAAAAGCAGTCTCAAGGTCTGCAACCGGAACACCGCGAAGATTTGCGAGATCGCGAATATCACTATTCAACTCAAAGACCCACGGTCCGAACGGATCAGGATCGAGAGGCGACCACGGAAACCGGAAAGCCGGATCGGAATGGTACAAGGTGCAAATCACGATCTGCACATTGGCCGCGCGCGCCTGGGAAATCATGGCGTCGAGATTGGAGATGACACGAGTAAACGTTGCTTCGGCCAGTTCCGGACTGGGCGGGGAAATCGAGAAAATGTCATTCCACCCCGCGTAAACCACGACTACCTGCGGGGCCTGCGGCAATGTCGAGCAGTTCAGCCCATCAGGATAAGGCGGCTCAGGGTCTGATACGAACCCGTAGCAGATTGGTGAGCCGCTCAAAAGCATGGGAAATATTTCCCGCACGCGGCCGCTGGTATACCCATATACTCCGGCATTGAAGTAGCGGGAAGTGCCGTAGTCGGTCACCAAGGTAGCGCCTTCGCTGCCAATGATCGAATCACCAGCGAATACAGTCAGCGGAAACCGCGGCCCCGGATCAGTGGAACCGCCGCAACCTGCCACACACAGACAGGCAATCAACAGAGAGACAAAAACAGTAGTTCTCATCGGGCAGATAGTTATTGGGGGGAACGGTGAGAGTAGCAGAGTAGATGCTGCTTTGACCAGAATTAATTGAATGTGTGAGGTCTGATAATGAAGGGTCAGTCGCAATACTCACGCAGTCTAGTGGAAATCCCTCAGATATTTTGTGGGTAACGCACGTTCTGTGATGACATACGCAATAGCGGTTCACGATTCCTGTCAAAAAAGGACCACTCGAGTATGCTCAGTTTCTGGCCGCTTCATAGCTGAACTTTCCCTCTGCGGCCACAATCGTCGGACGGCAATTAATTCTTCATCACGAAAATTTACCGGCTCTCATGCTGAGCACACCGCCCGCGACTACAGGTTCGAACAAAAATCTTTGTCCGTGTCATCCTTGAGCCGGCAGGCGAAGGAACTGCTCCGCTGCTGCTGCGCGTTAGCCGTGAAAGTACTCAGCGCAGTGCGCGCTAGTAGAGGATGTGTTCACACCAGCATTCCCACGAGAATGTGTTCAAACAATCTCGCACTGATTCAATGCTCGTTGTACCACTTCTTGAGTAGATCAATGCGCGCGCGTCCCTGAGCTTTACGGAATTTCCATGCCTCGCCTTCCGTGAGTACGTCGCCATACGCTCCTCCGTACTCCGATGAGTGCTCCAATATCAGAGCGCCACAGGTAATGCATTTGGACAACGCCCAATCCACCGATTCTGCATGGCCGAGTTCTTCAAGCAATTTATATAAGGGATTTTGGCAGCAGATCATGCGAGCCCCTTGCCACTAGGTTAAGTTAACATCACGAGAATCCTCCATTTCCCACCCATCCGGCGGCTATGGGATAATCGTTTGTTTTGCCCAGTCAGCCGCAGGCGACTGGTTTTGCCGCGCATTCGATCTTGCCGTGGGCCACAGGAGGCGTCTTGGATTTCCAACTCAACGACGAGCAGTTACAGCTCAGAAAATCAATCCGCGAATTTGCCGAACGCGAGATTGCTCCGCATGTCATGGAATGGGACGAAGCCTCGCAGTTCCCGCTTGAGACCGTCAAGGAACTCGGCAAGATGGGCGTGATGGGCACCATTTTTCCGAC
This sequence comes from Terriglobia bacterium, assembly GCA_963823745.1. Taxonomy (GTDB): domain Bacteria; phylum Acidobacteriota; class Terriglobia; order Terriglobales; family Acidobacteriaceae; genus Angelobacter. The sequence goes on along the minus strand of CAWGMN010000012.1, from coordinate 24,527 downwards.
CGAATACGGCGGCGCCGGACTGGGCTACATCGAGTATGTCATCGCCATCGAAGAGCTTTCCCGCGTGGACGGCTCGGTTGGAATCATCATTGCCGCCCACAACTCGCTTTGCTCCAACCATATCTTTCTGGCCGGCAATGAGCAGCAGAAGCGCAAGTACGTTCCCAAACTGGCCACCGGAGAATTCATCGGCGCATGGGGGCTCACCGAGCCCAACTCCGGCTCCGATGCAGGCGGCGCCCGCCTGACAGCAACCAGAAAAAATAACGGCTGGGTGCTCAACGGGACAAAAACTTTCATCACCAACGGACACTATGCCGACGTGCTGGTGGTGATTGCCGTAACCGACAAAACCGCTCACACCCACGGCCTTTCCGCGTTCGTGCTGGAAAAGGACGCCAAAGGGTTCCGCGCCGGAAAGAAAGAAAACAAACTCGGCCTGCGCGCCAGCGACACGGCAGAGCTGATCTTTGAAGATTGCTGGCTGCCTCACGAAGCTTTGCTGGGGAAAGAAGGTGACGGCTTCATTGATGCCATGCGCGTCCTCGACGGCGGGCGCATCTCCATCGCCGCGCTTGGCCTGGGCATGGCTCAGGGCGCTTACGAAGCAGCCCTGAATTATTCCAAAGAACGCCGGCAGTTCGGCAAAGCCATCAGCGAGTTTCAAGCCATACAATGGAAGCTGGCCGATATGGCCACCGAGATTGAAGCTGCGCGCCTGCTCACCATGCGGGCGGCCGCTATGAAAGACGCGGGAATGAAGACTACCCTGGAATCTTCCATGGCCAAGCTTTATACCAGTGAAGTTGCCGTCAAGTGCGCCAACGAATGCGTGCAGATTCATGGTGGATACGGCTTTATCAAGGATTATCCGGCAGAGAAGTTTTATCGCGACGTAAAGCTCTGCACCATTGGCGAAGGCACCAGTGAAATCCAGCGGCTGGTGATTGCCCGCCAGATTTTGAAAGACTGAGAAACGCTTGCGTACCTGGGGAATCTGGAGAGGACTTCTTGCCTACCGTTAGCCAGCCGGCAATTCAGGAATGGGTAGATCGCCTGCGCAACGGCGATATAAGAGCGCTGGCCCGCGCCATTACTGCCATTGAGAATGCCGCGCCTGAGTCGCTGGAACTTCTCAAAAAGCTTTTTCCTCATAGCGGCCGGGCGCGGGTGCTCGGCCTTACCGGATCACCGGGCGCCGGCAAGAGCACTCTGGTAGATCAACTGGCCCGCGAGTACCGCAGCAAGAATCAGACAGTAGGCATCGTTGCCGTGGATCCGACCAGCCCCTACACCGGTGGCGCGATTCTGGGCGACCGCATACGCATGCAGTCGCACCATGCGGATCCCGGCATTTTTATCCGCAGCATGGCTACCCGCGGATGTCTCGGTGGACTGGCCCGCGCCACCACCGATGTGGCTACCGCCATGGACGCCAGCGGCAAAGATGTGGTCCTGATCGAAACCGTAGGAGTAGGCCAGGACGAAGTAGACATCGTGCGCCTGGCGGACATCACAGTAGTGATCCTGGTGCCCGGCATGGGCGACGATGTGCAAACCATCAAGGCCGGCATCATGGAAATCGCCGATATTTTTGTGATCAACAAAAGCGATCGCGATGGCGCCGACCGGGTGGAACGCGAAATACGGGCCATGCAGACGCTCGCCATGCGCAAAGACCAATGGACGCCGCCCATCGTGAAGACCGTCGCCAGCGAAGGCAAAGGCATTGCCGAACTTGCTGCCGCTGTGGATGATTACCAGAGGTATCTCGAGCAGAAGAACCTGCTGCTCAAAAAGAAGATCAGCAACTGGCAGGAACGCCTGGTAGAGATGCTGCGCGACACGCTGCTCGATCGTCTTCTCAGTGGACGCATGCAGCCCGGTGAAGTAGCGCGGCTGGCGGAAGAGATCGCGGCTCACCGGCGCGATCCGTATTCGGTGGTGGAAGACATTGTGGGCGCTTTCACCGGAACAGCGAAGAGTGGATGATGGAAGGGAAGCATTGGGCAGGAGCTAACATGACGCACATGATTGATCATCTCGGCATAGCGGTAAAGTCGCTGGCCCAGGCGCGCAAGTTCTACGAAAAACTCGGCCTCGAAGTTGTTTCCGAAGAGGTGGTGGAGCATGAAAAGGTAAAGGTGGCCATGGTGCCGGTGGGCGAAAGCCGCATTGAATTGCTCGAAGCCACCAGCCCCGATTCGGTGATTGCCAAATTCCTGGAAAAGCGCGGTGAAGGTCTGCACCATGTGGCCATTCACGTTCCTGACCTGTCGCATGCAGTGGAAACTTTGAAGGCCGATGGCACGCGTTTTATCTCCGATGAAATCAAGATCGGCGCCGGCGGACATCTGTATGTATTCGTCCATCCGTCAAGCGCCGGGGGCGTGCTGCTGGAATTGTGCCAGGATCAGCCTTCGGCGGTGTGATTTTGACGGCACAAAGCAAACCCTTGCCGCGAATTACGCGAATTGTCGCGAATGAATGAAATAAAAAGGTAGCTTTTTTTTCGCGAAACTTTCCGCTATAGATTTTCGAAATGCTGATTCTAGCCATTGACACATCGGGAAAGCAGGGAGGCATCGCGCTGGCCGAAGGCAGCCATGCCGGCTTTCATCTGCTTGAATCCGTCCCCATTGAAGGCGGAACTTTTTCTGCCCAGCTTATTCCTACCTTTGCGGCGCTACTGCAGAAACACTCACTCACTCCTGCCCACGTCGAAGGTTTTGCCGCTGCCAGCGGCCCCGGTTCATTCACGGGATTGCGCGTAGGACTCAGCGCGATCAAGGGCCTGGCTGAGGTGTTGCACAAGCCCATTGCGACTGTGTCGCTGCTGGAAGCGCTGGTCACATGTTCTTATGAGCGGGGAACCGTGGCCTCTGCTCTGGATGCCGGACGGTCTGAAATCTACTTTGGCCTCTACGATTTTTCCCGCGGACAGCCGTTCCAGATCAGCGAACAACTGCTCTCGCGCGACGAGATGCTGCGCGAAATCGAACTCACCCGTCCGGTGCGACTGGTCACCAGCGACCACGCCATTGCCGAACTGGCGAGCGCGACCGAAACGCGGGTGCAGGAAGTCCCAAGACCGGGCAGTGAAACCATCGCCCGTATCGGATTACGCAAACTGCTGGAAGGCGACATTGTGGATGTGGAGGCGCTGGATGCGAATTACATCCGCAGATCGGATGCGGAGATTTTCTCGAAACAAAATCAACCACAGAGACACGGAGGCACGGCGTAGCGGAGCCACAACGAATGTTCGAAATCGGGTGATCCGGTGATCGGGAGATCGGGTGATCTGAAAATCGGGTCATCGGGAAATCGGGTCATCGGGTCATCGGGTCATCGAAACCCAAATTCAGCAATAGCGAGAAAAATCGTCGCGAAATGCAATTAAAAGCTAAGGCTTACCCTGACCGCATGGAACCTATTTCCACAGTCCGCGTGCGTGCCGCTCTCCCTTCCGATCTTCCGCACATCATGGAAATCGCAAAGCGCTCCGCTACGGCCGCTCAGTGGAGTGAGGCCCATTACCAGCAACTCTTTTCTACCGGAAGGCTGGTGCTGGTTGTGGAAGATGCCGCCGAGGTGGCCGGCTTCATCGTTGGTCGCGGAACCCCAGGACGCGAAAACTCAGAAGATTGGGAGATCGAGAACATTGCCGTGCGCGGAGGGGCGCGCCGCCGTGGTTTGGCGTCTCGGCTACTCGGTGAGTTTCTGCGCTATGCCCGCAGCCAAGGGGGGCAGCAGGTTTTTCTGGAAGTTCGGGAATCGAATCACGCCGCCCGCGCGCTTTATGAAAAATGGGCGTTTCTCGAAGCCGGAAGGCGAGAGAAGTATTATCAAAACCCGGTTGAGGATGCCTTGGTTTTGAAAATTTATTTTCCCGATTTGGGCTGAAATTTCGTTGAACCCTCTCTAGTCGTATGCTAGTTTCTTGAGAGAACTTTGCAGGAGGTTCTTCCGGATGGTGACTTCCGTTCGTGAACAGCTTCTTGCCAGCCACGAGGAGTTTCGTCGGCTGGCGCAGGAACATTCCCAGTACTCTCAACGCCTCGAATCTCTCACTGATAAACGGTATCTGAGTGAAGATGAAAAGGTAGAGGAAGTGCGTCTCAAAAAGCTAAAACTGCGGCTCAAAGACCAGATGGAAAACATCGAGCAGCAGTTCCGGCGTCAAGAGGCCCACGTGGCCTAAGCTCGGCCTGTTCGAACATCCCAAACCTCTCCGACACAGCTTAGTCATGGCTATGACGGGGAGGTTTTTGTATTTTCCCCATCTGCCCGCTTTATTCTGGCGCCGAATTCACTTCCAGAACATTCCATCCCGTTCAGGGCTGTTCCGGGCCGCGCCCAGAAAAGCGTTGCCGTCACCGACACAGCAGCCGGGATAACCGCACGCGGTAAATGCGGAAGCTTAAGCTACCTGATTGTCTTTGTCTTTGAGTTCGCGCAGCAACACGTTGGCTGGGTTAGCTTTGGCGGTTTCTTCCAAAACCTGATCGCACATTTTTACCGTCATTTCCACCCAGGAGAAATCGTTGGTGTTGTGTCTCATATTTGCCCATCCCGCAGTCTGAGCTTTTCATGGGGCCGGAGAAAGGTGGCGGAAGCCGGCTGACCAAGTGCTCTGTGTATAAGAGAAGTCTAATGTGGAAAAAATATAAACGAGAGCTGGAAAATTTCAAGAGAAATCGCCAACCATTCCAAAAATAGAGCCATCTGAACTGCATAACGTGGAGAGTAGCACCACTACTATTCAGAAGCTCTGCTATTCAGATGGAAATGCCAACATCAGCCTGCGACCGGATTGTAAACAGACAGGCGACCTCCCTCCGGCATTCCAACCCACGAATCCCCGGCTCTATTTCTGAACTTCGACAGCACATCTCTTTAGCACATCTCTTTCACCCAGGAGCGGTTTCAAAATGAGCATCTTTCACACGAAGAAACTCGTCCTTTTGTTCTTTCTGAGCACATCGTTGTGGGCGGCCACTTTCACCGGAACTTTAAGTGCGCCCACGGCAGGTGGCACTTCTACCCTCACCTGGAGTGGCGGTCCTCTCTCCGGCACCTACGGAGTGAACGGCACAGCCACCCAATGTACCGCCATAAGCTGCGATACCTATACCTTGACGGTGAACGTGCCCTCCACGTTTTACGCCGCTAATCCCAACTATGGGATACAGGTGAATGTCAACTGGGCTTCGAACCTCAATGATCTTGATCTGTTCATCTCCGATTCTTCAGGAAACGTCGTCTGCTCTTCGGCCCAGGGACTTACCAATTTTGAATCCGCCGATTGTGGCGCTCTGCCCTCCGGACAATACTCCGTGCAGGTCGAGAGTTCCGCGGCTGCTAATGCCACGTACAGTGGCACCATCAGTCTGGGACCCGAGCCGACCACGCCCATAGGCAAAGCGCGTTACAAGCCGGGGAACTTTACTTTTACCCAGCCGCTGGTGCTGAGCCGCTCGTCGCAAACGGCCAGCAGCACTCCGGCGGGAACGACCTTTCTTGACCAGGATGCCGAACCTCGTGTTGGCCATGACAATGTTGGCAACATTTATGCCGCAGCCATTCAGGGCATTCCGGCCGGCACCGATATGTGGAAGAGCATGGACGGAGGAAAGACCTTCAGCTATACCGGCCAGCCTGACGGAGCGCAGGCGGCCGCCGCTGTGGGCGTTGGCACCGGCGTCGGCATTGGCGGCGGTGATGAGGATTTCGTGATCGGACCGAACGGCCAGATAGCACTTTCATCGTTGTGGCTGGGCGCGGTCACCAACTGCGCTTCCACCGATTCAGCCACCACCTGGCTCTGCAATCCGCTGGCTTCTGATGTTCCTGAAGATGACCGCCAGTGGCTCGCCTGGTCGGGCAACGACGTGGTCTATCTCACTACCAAGAACCTGGGCGCGCTGGTGGGCGGCACCGACAGCGTTTACGTGGTGAAGTCGTTTGACGGCGGCAAGACCTTCCCGCAATTCAGCGAAGTCACCAAACCCGAACTGGGCGTACAGCCTGGAGACGAAGGCAATATCGTCGTTGATAACAACAATGGGAACGTCTACGTGGTGTTTTTTGGTGCACAGTCAAACCAGCTCTACATGGCCAAGTCTACTGACGGAGGTCAGACCTGGGTACTGAAGCTGGTGTTCCAGGCGGCGCCCTCTACCTCTCTCTCGCATGTGTTTCCCGCCATTGCCGTGGATCGTGGCAGCGGGCTGCATATCGTGTTCAATGACGGCCATAACAGTTTCCTTACCAGTTCCGCCGATCAGGGCGCGACCTGGTCTACGCCTATACGGCTCAACAACAGCGCCGACAGCAAGACTTCACTGGAACCCTGGGTGGTGGCCGGTGATCTCGGCAAAGTGAACGTGTTCTTCTACGGCACTGCGGATTCCAATTTCATGAGTGCCACCGCCGATTGGAAGATATTCATGGCCCAGACCCTGAATGCCTTCTCGCCGGTACCGACCGTGACCCAGTCTCCTGCTGTGCCCTTCATCACTCATCATGGGCCGATCTGCGTGGACGGCACCGGATGCGCAGCCGGCACCCGCAACCTGCTTGAGTATTTCTTCCCCGATGTCTATGTGGACGGAAATGCTCTCGCAGTCTATCCCGACGATCTGCATGTAGATCCCACAACCACTGTCACCCGCTCCTGGTTTATCCGCCAGACCGGGGGCAGCAAAGTAACCAACAACTAACCTCTTCTTCCCTCGAAGGCCGCAAAGGAGCATCAAAAGCTCCTTTGCGGCCTCGAAGCTGTCCTCTTTCGGTTCGCGACTTGTAAACGCTTTCACTTTGTGCGTTTCTGGTTCAGGCAAGAATCGCACTTCAGTGGTGTCCGGCTGATACATGTTTGCTTAGCCCATAAAAAATTGAGATCTTACATACGCTCCGGACTGATCACCGGCTGAATGAGAAGTTTCAGACAATCACTCTAATACTAGACAATAAGCCAGCCAGATCAATCGGTCTCAGTTCAAGCAGCGCCAGCAGCACTGGAAACACCAGCACTGGAAACACCAGTACAAGCAACAGACCTAACAATGAATAAAATGGATCTGTGAACGATGCAAAAGTATTCGTAGGAGATACTTCAGGGCCGGTTCAATACGCCGCTATTTTTGAGGCGACTGATGGGAACGAGGAAGGCGCTCCGGTGGGAGGGTATCTCTACGTCTCGGACCGCAACCAAGAGAAAATCATAAAGCACTTAGAGATTTATCGAGATCCGTCACTGAACGTGGAAGAGGGCGATGTCAGGATCTTTTGGTCATCTGATGGCACAAAGTGCGGCGTTGCCATCTGGGGGCGTATGCGCGGGGTTATAGACATTGCAAAGGGCCAAGAAGTCGCTGCTCTATTGGAGAATCGCGAGAGTCCTGCAATCACCGATGCTGAATTGCTAAACGGGTTCGATGATTACTTGGATGAGAATGTGTTCATCCGAGCACGACAGAATTACTGGAAGGAAAAGGCGAAGCAGTACCAACGAGAAGCGCAATCTCGGACAGAAGAAGACACTCCCATTGAAACTAACTTCATCCTTTACGACAAGGGGCCTAGTCCGTGGTTTGCCGTTTTCGAAGATGACGGAGAAACAGGCTACCTGTACTTTTATGATTCAGCTAGTCGAAACGTTCTCAGGCACCTTCAGGTCTATGACCATGCGAAAACACTCGGCGTGGTACCTGAAGATGTGGGGGTGGTGTGGAGCGCAGACGGCGCAAAATGCGGGGTCATCATCTGGGAGAAGATGCGCGGCATTATCGACCGAGTTAAGAACCAAGAGGGACGAGTGAAGTTAGATAGGAAGGAGACCCCAGGCATCAGCGACAAGGAGTGGTTAAAGGGATTCGAGTGGTTCCGCCAGTCCGACCACCGCATTCAATAAACAGGCCAAATTCCCGGCTGTGTGGCGAATCCGGCACGATCAGGGTTGAGTTTTCGCCTTCCCGAAGGCTTTTCCAAGGCGGTGAGAACTTACGCTGCCTTCGGCCTCGGTATGATTAGGGGACACGCCACCTTTGGGGAGGGTGCTACACAGCGCCGTGAGGTTTACGTTCGTTAACGTGTTGATCGCAAGAACCATTTGCGAACGAACTGGGTATAACCCGCTATGACGCTCTGGCCCGCAACGCCTTGGCCGGCTTGGAAACCAATTTCATTCCATCGGAGCGATCGTAGGTGAGCGTCATTTCCGCGGAGCACGGCCCGCACAGCCAGAAGTGCTCGACGCGATATTTGGGTTGGGCTTTAACCAGAGCAGGGCCTTGCGGCTGTACCTGTGATTGCTGGTTGTGTTCCAGCATAAAGATCTTGCCTTCCCGCAGGTATACCAAAGGGGTTGAACACGAGGGGTTCGCACACTTTGAGAGCATCCATCCTCCTCTTAAGCGAAGAACTCGTCATTCCAGGGGGAGAGACTCTAAATCTTAGAAATAGATGCAGGTATTCTGTCCGGGGTTTACGAAAAATTCGGAGTTCCTGAAATTTTTTTAATAGGGTCCGCGATGGGGGTAATTCAAAGAAGGAATGCGCGATCTTTTGGAATTGCTGCGAAATCCAGAGCATCCATGAGCGCCAAGGAGCGATCCTTCGTGTTCTCCTCAGAGGGTCATTTTGCTTCGTTGCAAATCTATGCCGCCCCGCTGCGGGGCTCCCACTCTTGCTGACTCTTCCCAGGGGCTTACGCCGCCGGGCTAACATATACTGCCCCGTCTCGGGGCAGTTCTGTCTGAGTAAGTGGCATTACCAATGTCACTTATTTTGGCATCTGTTTTTTGTTTAGATTCGTCCTGTGAAACCTTTAACCTGCACATGCGCATCTACAATGCCAACGTTGTAAAGGGGATTTCCCAATGCGCATCAGAGAAGGTGACTTCGCTTACGATATCGAGCAGGTACGAGATCCGTTGACCCAGCTTCCCTCCAAGTGGCAATTCAAGATCGTTCGGGTGCATCCGGCGCCCGAAATGGTGGTGTCGAGGGGCGAGGCCGCAAGCCGGGCCGCTGCTGAGAAAAAAGCGAAGACCGCGTTATCCAGAATAGCCTCAGACGACGAAAACATGGCTGCTTAGAGGCTGGCGGAAACACCCGATCGCCAGCATCTCAGTGCCAATTTTCAATAAGCCTGCTTTCCACCACAGCCATGTCCGGACGGTTGTTTTTGTTGCCTTCACTCGAAAATCTTGTCTGGATGCAAGTTTATTACCCCATTGGTCTTTCGGTGTTCAGATTTCAAGCGTGAGGAGCTAGCCTGAGCCAACGTGAGCAGCCTGGCAAATATCTAAAGTGAATCTTCCCCAACCGGATTTTCGGCACCTGTTTGAATCTTCACCGGGACTGTTTCTCGTGCTTACGCCGGAACTGCTGATTGTAGCGGTCAGTGATGCCTATCTTGCCGCCACCATGACCCGCCGTGAAGCCATTATCGGACGCCATCTTTTCGATGTCTTTCCTGACAACCCGGATGATCCGCAGGCCACCGGCGTAAGCAATTTGCGCGCTTCCCTCCAGCGGGTGATGGAGTTGCGCAAGCCCGATGCCATGGCCGTCCAGAAATATGACATTCGCAGGCCCGAGGGCCACGGTGGCGGATTCCAGGAGCGCTACTGGAGTCCCCTGAATTCGCCTGTTTGTGACCCCGCAGGCAACGTCACTTTCATTATCCACCGCGTCGAAGACGTCACGGACTTTGTTCGTTTGAACCAGCGTCATGCGGACTTGAGCGAGGAACTGCGCGACTATTCAAAAAAAATGGCCGCGGAAATACTGCTGCGTTCTACTCAGTTAGACGGCGCCAACCGGCAACTCAGGGAGTTGAATCAGCAATTACAGGAATCCAATCGCGATCTGGAAGCATTTTCCTATTCGGTGTCTCACGACCTGAAAGGCCCGTTGCGATTGATACGGGGATTTTTCTGAGATTCTTCTGGAAGAATACGGGCCCAAGCTGGATTCGGAAGGGCGTCAATATGTCGATACGATCCAAACATTGGTCATCAAGATAACCGCCCTGACATTGCGAACCGAAGTTACTTGACCAATTCCGTCCAGAAGAAAAGAACGTTGGAAACCAGCATGCCCACGGCAGCCGCGCCCAACCATAGGTTTTCGAACCTGCTGTTGGTAGTCTGCATCACCTTGGAATTATTGGAGAGCAGCAGGATAAAGGTAAGAATCGGCACCAGCACAATGCCGGCCAGCACTTGCGACCAGTAGAGCACCTGCACGGTATTCACATTGAAAAAATCAATGAAGACGGCCAGAAACACGGTGACCGAAATCATTACGTAGAACAAACGGGCTTCCCAGGGGACGAACGACAGGCCCGATTTCCATTGCGCCGCCTCCGCGATACTGAAGCAGAGTGACGCCACCAGAATTGGCAGGGCAATCAATCCCGACCCGATAATGCCCATCGAGAACAGAACCGGTCCGACCGCTCCAAACGAACTCAGGGCTTCTGAGGCCGCGCGGGTGCTCATGCTGGAAGGATCGCTCACATGCAGGTGCGAGGCCACCACCATGGCGGAAAGCGAGATCATGCAGGCCACAAAGGTCCCGGCGTGAGACTCGCTTACGTGGGCCTGGCGCAGGCCTTCCGGCAAGCCGCGCTTGGAACTGGTTTGCCATACAATCACGTCAGGAGTCAGCAGGGAACCGAAGACCGCGACTATTCCCATCAGGTAGCCGGTGTTCATCTGGATTTTCGGCACCAGAATGCCTTTCGCAAGGCCGCTGAACGAGCCCGTCACATGAAAGGCCGCCACAATATAGGCCACCAGGATCAATGTGAGAGTGCCCAGCGCCTTGGTGGTCTTCTGGTAATTGCCCAGAATGAGTACAAACCAGATCACAAAACCGACAATAGCCAGGAAATAGGAGCGGGGAAAAACCGTGATCAGCGAGAAGCCGTCACTTACCGCCACGATGTCGCCGACAATCATCGCCAGGTTGACCATGACCACCAGCAGCGCAATGGCTATAGCTATCCTGCGTCCATAGTGCTCGCGCACCAGTTCCACCAACCCTTTACGGGTTTCATGACCCAGGCGGGATGACACGGCAAACACACTGAACAACACCGGCACGCAAAACAGCACTACCCAGCCCAGCGAGTATCCGAAGCTGGCCCCGGCTACGGTGGCGGTAAGCACCGCCGCGGGATCGAGATCGGCTGCCCCGGCGATAATGCCGGGCAGGGTGCGTCCGGCCTTTTTGATTACCGAAGGGTGCTCTTCCGGCGGAGGTGGAGTGCTATGCCCCCTTGCAATGCTCAGTGTCACCATGTGTAAATTTGACCCAATTTCTCTTAGAAGCAGAGGCAGCTTGTCAGGTTTGTTCCTCCAGCAGGAATGCCGGGCCGGTGTTATCCAGACAGATACCGGATGGCTGACAGCGTATAGATGCGAAGTTGATCACAAAGGGCAGATTTAGCTGGCTGGTTTTATACGGCGCAGCACGAATTCCGTGTTCCTGGATTTCGGCTACTCTGGCTGACAGGCAAAGGGTCTAAGCTATTCTAAATACGGAATTTATCTTGAATTCAGAACACATTGACTTTACTCTTGAAAGTAGGTTTTAATAGCTGCATCTTTCCTGAATTGTATGCGAAGCGTCCTTATCATCGAAGATAATCCAGCCGACGTATATCAAGCCACGTCAATCCTGCAACGACTGGGTGTTTCTGACATCCACGCCATCACCAGTGTTGCCTTCGCCCTCGAATATTTGCGTGACATCACCGAAGGCAAAAAAAAACCGCCTGACCTGGTGATTCTCGATCTGGAATTCGGGAAAGAAAGCGGTTTTGAGGTGCTGCGCTTCTGGAAATCTGCGCCTCAGCTCAAAGATGTCCGCATCATCGTATGGACGGTGATGGGGGAACTGGAACAGCAGATGAGCCGGCTGTTTGGGGTTGAGGTCGTGCCTAAGCATTCAGGCGTGCAGGAATTGCAGCGCGTGATTGATCCTCTGGTCCGCGGCGCCGGCGCGTAGCTTGCCTCCGGCTATGCTATTAAGTTTCACCCCACAGGTTATGAATGCCATGCTACGGGTCCTGATCGTTGAAGACAACGCGGAACAGATTTACGTGGCAACCAGCATTCTGATGAAAATGGGTGTGGACAATGTAAATGCCATCACCAGCGTTGCTTTCGCTTTGGAATACCTTCAGGACATAACGGAAGGCAAACGCACTCCGCCGGACTTAGTGGTGCTCGACCTGGAATTCGGAAAAGAGAGTGGCTTTGAAGTTTTGCGGTACTGGAAATCGGCGCCAGCGCTGAAAAGTGTCCGCATCGTAGTATGGACGATCATGGGTAAACTTGAACGGAAAATGGCGAGCCTGTTCGGGGTGGAGCAGGTGGTAGATAAGGCCGATGGAGCCAAAGCTCTGGAACAGGTGTTGCGCTCTCTGGTGACCGGTGGAAATTCAAGCTCGACCGCCTCCACTTAATTACCTGCCCTGTTTTGTTGAATCAATTTCATATCTGCCAATGCGTTCTACTGGTTTCAATTACAATCGAAGTTTGTCCAAGGAGCACTGAATGAGCAAGCTGCCCGACTTAATCAGGAAAAATCAGGAACAGATACGGACTGACTGGCTGAAGCAGATGGCCATCAGCACTCGCCGCTCTGATCTTATGAGCGATTCGGAAGCGGAAGAGCAGACCCGCGACCTGCTGAACTCCTTAATGGAAGGGCTGAAATCAGGAGATACGAACAACCTCGATGGCGATGCATGGAGCAGCGCTCGTTCGCTCATGCAATCTATCTCGGCGTCCCGCGCCCGGCAGGGGTTCTCGCCCAGCGAAACTGCTACTTTCGTTTTGTCATTGAAGCACCCTATATTCTCCACAGTTCGGAGCGAACTTTCCAAAAATTCCAATGAGATGTTCGAGGAAATCTGGAATGCCAGCGTGATGCTGGACAAACTGGCGCTCTTTACCACCGAGGCCTTTACCACCGCCCGCGAAGACCTGATTTCCCGGCAGCAGCAGGAGTTGTTAGAACTTTCCACGCCCGTGGTCAAGCTTTGGGATGGCATTCTGGCGCTGCCTATCATCGGCACTCTGGATAGCGCCCGCACCCAGGTGGTGATGGAGTCGCTGCTTCAGGCCATTGTTCAGACCAACTCCCGTTATGCCATTGTTGATATTACCGGCGTACCCACCGTGGATACCCTGGTGGCCCAGCATCTGCTTAAGACCATCACCGCTGCCCGCCTCATGGGCGCTGAATGCATCATCAGCGGCGTGCGCCCGCAGATCGCCCAGACCATTGTTCATCTCGGCATTGATCTCAGCGATGTAATTACCAAGGCAAAATTGTCAGATGCGTTTGCGCTGGCGCTGCAAAGAAGCAGCCGGGCTGTAGTGCGCGTCGCCAAGAACTCTGATGGACGTTCCGGCCAGTCAGAAAACCATCAGGCTGCGGCCCAAAAGGGAGAGTAAATGGAACGCATTCCAATACTCCGCATGGGCCGGTTTCTGCTGGTCACCATCCAGGTGGATATGCATGATCGCCTCGCCCTTCAGCTCCAGGACGATCTGACTGCCCGTATCGCTGAAACCGGGGCCACCGGCGTGCTCATAGATATTTCTTCTTTGGAAATCGTGGATTCCTTTATTGGCCGCATGCTGGCGAATATCGCGGCCATGGCCCGCGTTCTTGACGCGGAAACCGTGGTGGTGGGAATGCAACCGGCCGTGGCCATTACCCTGGTGGAACTGGGCATGTCGCTCGCCGGCGTCCGTACAGCTCTGAATGTAGAAACAGGTATGGAACTTCTGTACGAGATGCGCGGGAACATTCACCAGGAGTCCGACGATGAAGTCTCTCAAGCGTGACGTTCAGCCCATCAAAAATTCGAGTGACGTAGTTCTGGCACGGCAGAAAGTCCGCCAGTGGGCACTGGATCTGCGCTTCACGCTCGTGGAACAGACCAAGCTGGTCACTGCTGCCAGTGAACTGGCCCGCAATACGCTCGACCACGGACGCGGCGGGCAGATGACCATTGAACTGGTGGAAAATGGCTCAAGGCAGGGGCTCAAGCTGGTGTTTGAAGACAAGGGGCCCGGCATTCCCGACATTGCAGCAGCTTTACGGGATGGTTTCACCACCGGCGGCGGCATGGGGCTGGGACTGGGCGGCAGCAAGCGCCTGGTGAATGAGTTTCAAGTGGAATCGAACGTCGGAGAAGGCACGCGCGTCACTGCGGTACGCTGGAAATAAATGCTGTCCTTTTCCCATATTCTGATCAAAGACCAAACTTCCATCGCTGACGCTCGCCGTCATGCATCGCGTTTGGCGGCTTCCGTTGGTCTGAATGAAACCAAGGCCGGCGAACTCGGCATTCTTGTTACCGAAGCAGTGCGCAATGCCGTAGTGCACGGCGCGGAAGGGCAACTGGTGCTCTCCGGAAGTAAATCAGAACGCGGCGACATTCGCGTGGACATGCTCGTTCTGGATAAGGGGCCCGGCATCAAAGACCTGAGCAGGGCGTTGGAAGATGGATATTCGACCGCCGGCACTCCCGGCACCGGCCTGGGCGCTATACGCCGCATGGCCGACGCCTTCGATGTGTTCTCCAGTGCTCAGGGCACCACCCTTTTTGCGCGGGTTGCTGAAACGAACCGCAGTGATGTTGGCAGCCGCAGAGCTGATACGCTGGAAGTGATTGGCCTGGTGGTTCCCATAGACGGCGAACGGGTGTCAGGCGATGGCATGGCTTGGGAGCAAACTCCTGAGAGAACGGTGATTTTATCTGTGGATGGACTGGGGCATGGGCGGGAGGCCTTCGAAGCTGCGGAAGAGGCCATTCGAATCTTTCACATATACAAAGCCCAGCCGCCCGGTGAAATCATCTCCCATATTCATGATGCCTTGAAGAAGACCCGCGGGGCTGTTGCCGCAGTCGCCGAAATCCGGCCGCTGGCCGGAACTTTAACCTATTCAGGGGTTGGGAACATCTCTGCGGCGGTACTGAATGGCGACAGCCGAAGCCTGGTTTCTCACAACGGCACTCTGGGGCATATGGCTCCACGCATCCAGGAATTCAAGGTGGAGTGGCCGCGCAAGGCCGTGCTTATCATGCATTCTGACGGTTTGCAGACG
This sequence comes from Terriglobia bacterium, assembly GCA_963823745.1. GTDB lineage: Bacteria > Acidobacteriota > Terriglobia > Terriglobales > Acidobacteriaceae > Angelobacter. The sequence continues at coordinate 9,380 of CAWGMN010000012.1, read as the reverse complement.
CGCTGGGACCTGTCAAAGTATCCGGGTTTGCTGTCCCGCCGTCCGGCCGTGATTGCCGGTGTCTTATTCCGCGACTTCCGCCGCGAGCGTGATGACGCCAGCGTGCTCGTGGCCAAGGCGAATACATAGATGTTCACCGCGATCCACAACATTCCTTTGCGCAACGAGCGAGACGTGGTGCTCGCCCGCCAGCGCGCGCGGGAAATCGCTCAACTTCTCGGCTTTGATAATCAGGAGCAGATTCGGCTGGCTACCGCCACTTCTGAGATGGCGCGCAATGCCTTTCGCTACGCGCGCGGCGGCAAAGTGTTTTTTGACGTTTCACTGGACTCACCCCAGCTTCTTCAAGTGTCGGTAAGTGACTCCGGAGCGGGAATTCCCAACCTGGAAGAAATCATGGAGGGCCGCTACCATTCGCAGACCGGCATGGGTATCGGCATTATTGGCACCCGGCGGCTGATGGACGGCTTCGATATTCAGACCTCCGCCTCTGGCACTACGGTGCGGATGAGCAAGCATTTGCCGATGAATGCGCACTTCCTCACTGCCGGCGTGCTCCAGACAGTCATCAACCGGCTGAAATCGCGTGAGCCGGAAAGCCCTTATGAAGAAATTGAGCGGCAGAACCAGGAGCTTCTCAAGACCTTGCAGGAATTGCGCAACCGCCAGGAAGAACTCGCGCTGTTAAACCGCGAGTTGGAAGATACGAACCGCGGTGTGGTGGCCCTTTATGCCGAACTCGACGAGCGCGCCGACTATCTGCGCCGCGCCTCGGAATTGAAGACCAACTTCCTTTCCAATATCTCACACGAATTTCGCACACCACTGAATTCCATCAGTTCACTGGCCCGCATCCTCATGGAACGCATGGATGGCGACCTGACCTCTGAACAGGAAAAACAGGTTCGTTTTATTTTGGAGGCTGCCCGGTCTTTATCGGAGATGGTGAACGATCTGCTTGACTTGGCGAAGGTTGAAGCCGGAAAGGTAAAGATACGCGTCAAGACCTTTGATGTGAGCGAATTGTTCAGCGCGCTGAAGGGAATGCTTAAGCCGCTGCTGGCCGACAATGCCTCAGTGGACCTCGTATTTGATAATCCGGCTGCCATTCCGCCCTTGCGCACGGACGAAGGAAAGGTCTCGCAGATTCTCAGGAACTTTATCTCTAATGCCATCAAATTCACTCCCCAGGGCGAAGTCAGGGTGTCTGCTCGGGCGGCCAGTGACGGTATCGTGGTTTTCACCGTGAAAGACACAGGCATAGGCATTGCCCGTGAACACCACGAAACTATTTTTCAGGAATTTACCCAGATTGAGAATCCCTTGCAGCAGCGCTACCGGGGAACAGGACTGGGGCTGCCGTTGTGCCGGAACCTGAGCATATTGCTGGGCGGCCGGGTCTGGCTGGAGAGTGAGCCCGGCCATGGGTCAACCTTCTATTCTGAAATTCCTATGATCTACCACGGGGAAGCGGACGTGGCCGATACAGTGCCGGAAGTGCCCGCGCCGGAGTTCGCCCGCGCCCCGGTATTGTTGGTTGACGATAATCCTGAAGTTTTTGCTGTACTGGAACCTTATTTCAGGAAGACGGAATTTCAGCTTATCGCCATGGAAAGCGAGGCCCGGGCGCGGCAGTGGCTCGAGCGCCATATGCCTGAAGCCATTCTGTGCGATATTTTCATGGATGGAGTTCCGGTCTTTGGCTTGATCGAGTTCATGAAAAATAAGATCCAGGCGGCGGGAGCGCAGGTCCCTATTATTGCCATCAGCATTTACGATGAGGAACAAAAAACGGTGGCCAGCGGCGCTGACTTGTTTTTGAAAAAACCTATTGATGAAAATCTGCTGTTGCGGGAACTGCGCGCACGCACCGGACGCCAGCAACCCCGGCGGTTGCTGCTGGTTGATGATAACGACCTCTCCCTTTATATTTTACGGGAACTGCTGAGCCGCCCCTGGCTTGACCTGCTGGAAGCTCGTAATGGCCCGGATGCCCTGGAGATAATCCATAGCGAGCAACCGGACGCGGTAATTCTCGATCTGGTGATGCCCGGAATGGACGGCTTCGAAGTGCTGCAAGAACTCAGAGCAAAGGAAGAGACACGCTCGTTACCGGTGATTATTTTTACCTCCAAAGTGCTCTCCAGCGACGAAAAACAACAGATCGAGAGATTGTCCGCTGGACTGCTGACCAAGGGCGAGATAGCCACTACACTGGCCCCTGAGCTGCTTTTGAATTCCCTGCGGCGTCTGGGAATTACCGAGCCGAGGAACGCATAAACCGATATGGCTGGCGAACCTGCTGCAAAAATACTGCTGGTGGATGATGCGGAGCAGAACCGTTATATTCTGTCCCGCATTCTCACTCGCGCAGGCTTTACAGTAGACGAAGCCGCCACTGGCCGGGAGGCGCTCGGCAAGGTCCTCGATTCTCCCGACCTGGTTATTCTTGACGTTAAGCTGCCCGATATTTCCGGGTACGAAGTGTGCCGCCGGATCAAAAATAATTGGGCTACTTCATCCATTCCCATTCTCCAGATGTCTGCTGCTTTCACCACCAGTGAAAGTAAAGTCATGGCACTGGAAGGCGGCGCCGACGGGTATCTGGCCCATCCTGTGGATTCCACTGTGCTGGTAGCCACAGTCAAAGCTATGTTGCGGCTGAAGCAGGCCGAAACGCTCATGCGCCAGTCGGCGCAGCAGTGGCAGTCCACGTTCGACGCTCTCAGCGAAGGCCTGCTTCTGCTCGACAATGAGAACCGCGTGGTCCGCTGCAACCGGGCTTTCACCGAGCTGTCACACTTAAGCTTTAAGGAAGTCATCGGCGCCAATGGCGCAGATGTATTGCAGCATTGCATTGGTCCAAACCATCTTCTGGAGGAACCGCTTCGAGACCGCAGTTCTATGGAAGTGCAGCACCGGGGACATTGGTTTCACGTAAGAGTTGATCTGGTAAAGAGCCGGGAGCAGCGCTTTGGCGCCATCGTCGTGGTGTCAAATATCCAGGAAAGAAAAATGGCCGAGGAGACGCTGCGCAACTCCGAAAAGCTGGCCGCCACGGGACGAATGGCGCATACCATCGCTCATGAAATCAACAATCCTCTGGAAGCGCTCACCAATCTGATTTATCTGGCGCAGGTGACTGCCGATAAACCCGAGGTCCAGAGCTATCTAACCCAGGCACAGAATGAATTGAACCGGGTCGCGCGTATCACCAAGCAGGTGCTTTCCTTCAATCGCGAAACTAACCGGCCCATTCCGGTGGAATTTAACGAGCTTTTACAAACAGTGCTCACGCTCTATGAAGGACAATTTGAACTCAAAGCAGTCGAGCTGCGACATGAACCCAGTTCCGATCCTTTCGTGGTGGAAGGTTTTCCCGGCGAACTACGGCAGGTGATGGCGAACCTGTTGGGTAACGCCATTGACGCTGCTCCCCATGGGGGGCATGTGTTGTTGCGCATGAGGCAGAGTATCAATCACGGCGTGAACGGGGTCTCACTGGTCATCTGCGATAACGGGCCCGGCATTCCACACAACATACGACAACAGATTTTTGAGCCTTTCTTCACCACCAAAGAACTCAAAGGGTCGGGCCTTGGACTATGGCTCTCAAGCACCATCGTGACCAAGCACGGCGGCAGCCTGCGTTTCCGTTCATGCACTGAGGCCGGACGCAACGGAACATGTTTCCGCTTATTTCTGCCAGCTTCTTTCTCCCAAGGCAGAAACCATAAATCCAGCAGCCGCACTACAGCCTGAAGAGAGAACCGTTCTGTATAAATCCGCATAGACTCTGTATAAATCTGCATAGACAGAGATGCTCCTCCGGAGGAACAGGCGGAAGTGGATTGGGAATTTCCAACTTTGGATAGAACTTCCAAAGGTTAGTTTCCCAAACACGCCCCCAATCATCCAGTTATCTTTGCTGCCCTGCGGCTCACGGCGCCGCTTGAACTCCCCCGGTTATTGCACTTTTGCAAGCAATCGGCAGCGAAGCCTGATTGTTCCAGAATCATCGGCGCCGCTCTTACGAGGGCTGAACGATGTGAAGACCAATTACCGGCAGGTGAAAGATTCCGGACCGTTGAACGACCTTCCGTTGATTGTGCTGGCCCACGATCCTGAAGTTGGGCTGGACAAGAAGAGAGATCCGGAAATGGAAGCTGTATGGACAAAGTGGCAGAAAGAATTGGCAGCACTGTCCACAATTCCAACTGGTTGTCGTTAAGAGAGCGGACATGAGATACAGACACAAAACCCAAAGCTGTGTCTGTGCCATTGAAGAAGTGGCAATTCAAGCCCGGCAGTATGTCCCTGAGCTGCCGAACTACCTCTTCGCTGTTTTCCTCGGCCTGCCGCCCAATTTGCCATTCTCTCTGGAAGCTTCTCTTTTCATCCTGCTTCGTGATTGGCCGCCTGCCTGGCCGAGTCGAGAGGCCATCCATTTTCTTGATCCGAGAAAGCCTTCCAGAAGTCCAGGTATGAAAAGATCAGCATCCAGTTTGGGGAAATGAATGCCAAAGCCGGAAGGGCTGATCTCAATCTCGTCGAGCTGAGAAGGCTTGGCGTTTTCCAAACCTTGAGCATCGCGCGGCGAGAAACTCAAAATCAGCTTTGAGCTGAGATGGATCACGATGTGACCGCTTTTGCGGTCGTAATAGGCAGAGATCGCTTTGGGTAAAGCTTCCTGCATCTTTCTGGCTTGCTGGTTAGCTTCTTCGAACTGATCATGCAATCCCATGAATTCCCTCCCATGCCAGGCAAAGATCCTCCAGATTGTTCATCAGACCACGAACTGTTGTCCCAAAGCCGGAGAGCCGATCCAAGCCTTTAAGACTGTCTGTCTGCTTGTAACCCAAAGCACTAGTAACCGAGAACCCATCAATGGCAGCATTGATCAACGATCATTCGACTTGCGGCGAGCTCTACGTTTTCGATTTCCATAAAGCGTGGCCGAATAAGACATCACGGTTTCGATCAGAAACACTTCTCGGAAAAACATGTGTGCCTTGGTTCTAGTTACCCGTTCAATCGCGTCGTTCCATTCAGAATCAAGAATGAGGCCGTTGGGAACGCAATTAATGATCAACACCATTCCCGGTGGATAGTGTTTGTTGCTCTTGCTTTCTAGTCGATTGAGTATCTGGGCAGCTAAATCTGTTGCGAGTTCGTCGTTGGTGTGCACATGAGGCTTAGAAACGATGGTGCCCGTTTTCTTGTCCCGTGAAATTCCCTTTACACCGAACGACCCGCCCCGTTCGTGGAGCAACTGACGTGCGAGGTACTCGTTTTGATGGACAGATGTTGTGACCTCAACCAAAAGTCTCCGCGGAGCCATGCCATGTTTTACCAGTGCCCCAGAGGACCACAGAACGGCGTCATAGGGCTGCGGCCCGCTTAACCGTCGGGTGCGTCCATCGCCTGTTCGAACAGGCCATAAACCTTGCGGCAGAAATCGAGCCCATCCAAGAGTTGGCCGTCAAATGTCGAGAGATCCAGTTGCTTTCTTGCTGGCATGGCATATTGTTGCCAATTGTGCACTGTTGCGACGTTTGGCTCCCTCGTACAGGATGACACACATTCAGGTTCGCACACATGGGCAGAATGTCATTCAGGTATGGAGGCAGAGCATCATGGACGGGACAAGTTCGGGAACGTTTGTCTTTTCTTATTCAGAGTATTGTTTGTCAAAAGGTAAAGGGGTAGCCCTTGGCATGTAAGCCAAATCGCTACCCCTTATTTTGCCCAGGTATAAGGAGAAGGTTGAAAGCACTTTACCTGATGAATTAGCGTTCGTTTCAATAAAAATGTTTTGTTCGGGTTTTGTAACGAAATCAATTAACCGTCTTTTTATCAGCAGGTTGCGTCTTTTCGAAATAAGGGGTCAGGGCCTGCCCAGTATACGATTTTCGGGTTTTTGAAATTTGCTCTGGGGTTCCGTGAGCTACCACACGACCACCTTCTTCTCCGCCTTCAGGCCCCAAGTCAATGATCCAGTCGGCGTTACGAATCACATCGAGATTGTGCTCGATGATGATGATGGAATTGCCGAGGTCCGTAAGCCGGTGCAGAACTTCCAGCAGCTTGCTTACGTCGTCGAAGTGCAATCCTGTGGTGGGTTCGTCCAGCAGGTAGAGCGTGCGTCCGGTCTGCCGCTTGGAAAGCTCTTTGGCCAGCTTCATACGCTGGGCCTCGCCGCCGGAAAGGGTGACGGCCGACTGCCCGAGCTTGATATAGCCCAGGCCCACATCTTCAAGTGTCTGAAGCTTCTGCCGAATCTGCGGAATATCTTCGAGCACCGGCAGCACGTCAGAGACAGCGGTTTCTAACAGATCGGCAATGGAGTAGCCTTTGAACTTTACCGCCAGCGTCTCGTGGTTATAACGCTTGCCGCCGCAGACTTCGCAGAGCACATAGACATCCGGCAGAAAATTCATTTCAATGCGGCGTTCGCCTTCACCCTGGCAGTGTTCACAGCGTCCGCCGGAAACGTTGAACGAGAAGCGGCCGGCTTTGTAGCCACGCTCCCTTGATTCCGGCAGCATGGCATAGAGATCGCGGATATGAGTGAACACGCCTGTATAGGTGGCAGGGTTGGAGCGGGGCGTGCGACCAATAGGCGACTGATCAATTCTGATGACTTTGTCTATATGCTCAGTGCCGCTGATGGCCTTGTGCGCTCCGGGTTCTTCTCGCGAACGATAAAGCTGGCGGGCAAGAGCTTTGTACAAAATGTCATTGATGAGCGTGGATTTCCCAGAGCCGGAAACGCCAGTCACTACGGTGATCACGCCCAGCGGGAAAGTAACATCCACGTTGCGCAAATTGTTCTCGCGGGCGCCGAGTACGGTGATGGCTTTGCCGTTCACAGCCCGAGGCTCGAAGCGCGCAGTTATCTTTTTCGCGCCGGAGATGTATTGTCCGGTGAGCGATTCGGGCTGGTGCATGATTTCCGCAGGCGTTCCGCTGGCCACCAGTTCGCCGCCATGGAGTCCGGCGCCGGGGCCGAGATCAATCACATAGTCGGCGCGCCGGATGGTCTCTTCATCGTGTTCGACGACCACTACGGTGTTGCCGAGATCGCGCAGTGACTCCAGCGCCTGTAGAAGCCGGTTATTGTCACGGTGATGCAGCCCGATGGAAGGTTCGTCCAGCACATAAAGGACGCCGCGCAGTTTCGAGCCAATCTGTGTCGCCAGGCGGATGCGCTGACCTTCGCCGCCCGAAAGCGTAGCCGCCGAGCGGTTCAGTGACATGTAGCCCAGGCCGACGGCATTCAGGAATTGCAGGCGCTCGCTCACTTCGTGCAAAACCCGCCCGGCGATAATCTTTTCTCGTTCTTTGAGCTGAATTTTCGCGGCGGTATCGACCGCGCGGGAAATTGGCAGAGCGGTAAAATCGGCGATGGAAAGGCCTGCGACTTTTACGCCCAGACTCTCGGGGCGAAGACGCTGGGCGTGGCATGCCGGACAGTTAGTGGCTGACATGTAGCCTAAGAGCCATTCGCGATAGCTCTCTGATGTCGACTCTTCGAGATTCTGCTTGAGAAATCCAATCACGCCGCGAAACCCGACTCTGGGCGCCTCTTTTTCTCCGGGACCAAAGAGCAGCAGGTTCTGCGTTTTGGCGTTGAGCTTATCAAAGGGCGTGCTCAGATCAATCTTGTAAGCGGCCGCCACAATGTCAAGCATGCGCTGCAAATACGCGGAGCCTGATCCGGGCCCAGACCCCCATCAAGCAACGGCTTGGACCAGTCCACAACAATCTTGGCCGGATCGAAATCGTATTTACTGCCCAGTCCATTGCATTCCGGGCAGGCGCCGTACACGCTGTTGAAGGAAAACGAGCGTGGTTCCAGCGCGGGAATGTTAATGCCGCAATCGGGGCAAGCCATGCGCGATGAGTACAGGTGCTCTTCACCGCCGACGACCACCACCTGCACCAGTCCGTTGCCAAGCTTCATAGCGGTGGCCACTGATTGCTCCAGCCGCTTCTCAATGCCCGGCTTGACCAGCAGGCGATCAATCACCACTTCTATGGTGTGATTGCGGCGCTTGTCGAGCTGGATGTCATCCAGTTCCTCATCGAGGTGGCGCAACTCGCCATCTATGCGGGCGCGCACATACCCCTGCTGCACCAGCTTGGCCAGCTCAACTTTAAATTCCCCTTTTCGTCCTCGGACAAGGGGCGCCATCACCATGACCCGGTCGTCAGGTTTGAGCTGCATCACCTGGTGAACAATCTGTTCCGCCGTCTGCCGGCTGATGGGGTTGCCGCATTGCGGGCAGTGAGGAATTCCGACGGACGAATACAGCAGGCGTAAATAGTCGTAGATTTCAGTAATTGTGCCTACAGTGGAACGTGGGCTGCGCGAAGTAGTCTTTTGTTCGATCGAGATGGCGGGGCTCAGGCCGTCAATGGAATCCACATCTGGCCGCTCCATCTGGTCAAGGAACTGGCGCGCGTAAGCGGAAAGCGTCTCTACGTAGCGGCGCTGGCCCTCGGCATAGATAGTGTCGAACGCCAGCGAGGACTTGCCCGAACCGCTCAGCCCGGTGATGACGGTGAGCGTGTTCCGGGGGATTTCCACCGAAATGTTTTTAAGATTGTGCTGGCGGGCGCCGCGCACTGTGATCTTGCTGATTGACATGGAAACCAAATACCTGAATCGAGGCTGCTGCAAAACCTCTTACCTAACCCGCGCCTTACAGGTAAGCACAGAGAGAACAGTGCCCAGCTCTACTCCGTATCTTAGTTGTCACTACTGCGGCGGGTCAATTGCGGGTTAAAGTCACAACAGGTTGTGAGGTGGCGGTTTGCGCGCATGGCGTAAGCAGCTTGCAGGTGAAGCACTTAGCGATGCAGCAAACGAAACTGAAGTCAGGTTACCAGGGGCCAACACCCGCTGTAATAAAGACATTTACCCCGATTTTGACGACAATCCTGTCACCGGGCTAAACCAACCGGGTATGTAAATTCTTCATCTTAAGCAGAGAACGATGAGAACACTATTCGCTTCCACGACGGTGCTGTTGACGATCCTGTTATCTCTCGCGTTTGGCATTGCCTGCGGCTATGCTGTGATCATCGCAATTCTTCGGACCTTCGGTTACAAGTCACTTCAGCATACAACGGCCCCTGCAACGGCTGTGATTGCCACTACCGTTTCCGGCCACTAAAGAAACTTTTCAAATTATCTTAGGGCGCAGCAGCTTATGGACACTCCAGGCGGCTGCGCTTTTGGTTTTATTGGGGAACCTTCGGCCGTACCGGAGGCGTCGTCGTAGGGTTAGTCGGCTGGACAGTTGCGCCGGGCTTCAGGGGGCTGGGTTCCTGATTGGGCTGCTGCCCTTGTTGCTGCTGCTGTTGCTGTTGCA
>CAWGMN010000011.1:0-171495 GCA_963823745.1 Terriglobia bacterium | reverse complement strand
GCTTCACCTTCCCACCGTTGAAACGGCGGGCTAGCTTCACACGTCCCGCGGGGCGGGACTGGAATGATTTGGGTTCCATCCAGCCACGTATTAGCTCAGAGACATCGTGATGCCTGAGTTTCTGGTTCATACAACCGCCCCCGCACTTCAGGGGTGGGTTAAGGCTGATACTTGTGTCGTCAACCCACCGCATATTCTAAATTCTCACACACGCTCGAAGCCTACCTGCCGCCGCCAGTGCTGGCGGCTATGGTGCGCGTACTGGAAGATTTTGGAGCAGACTCAGCCTGGCTTTGTTCACGCATGAAATTAATCAGCATGCCCACCTGTTCGTCTGACAGCCGCAAGTTGGGCATCTGAATGCGGTGATAGCGTTTAAATAACGACATCGCAATGGGATCTTTGGCGGCCAGAACTTTGTCGGGTGTGGCAATGAAGCGGGCCAGCCAGTCGGTCTTGCGTGTTCCGGTTACACCCAGCAGATCAGGTCCGATTTTGTCGCCGTGCCCAATGGTATGGCAGGCAGCACAGCGGGTTGAGAACAGGTACTGACCTTTATTTAATTTCAGTTCAGTGGCTTCCGCATAGCTTTTGCCGCTGCCTACCTGTCCACCGCTGCGGCCCTGACTTAGAACATCATTGATGGCAGACAACAGGAAATGCGGATTGTCGGTGGCCGACTGCCGCACCCATTGTCCGTGAGGTTCATCGCCCAGCATGAGCGAGGTCACATGGCCATCCTGATTGATATCAGACGCTGTATATAATCCAAGCTTTTTGCTGATCAGATCAATGTCTGATTTTTTTCCGGTAAGAAACAACCAGCCGGGCCCCGTATGATATTTCTTTGCGTAGGCTTTCAACTGGGCGGGCGTATCGCGTTTCGGATCAATGCTGATCGAATAAAAGAAAATATCTTTGCCCACCCGGTCGCCCAGAAGCTTCTGCACCTGCACCATGCGCGCAGTTTCCAGCGGACAAGAGAATTGACAATTGGTATAGATGAGATCAATGGCTACGATCTTGCCTTTGAGCAGATCACTATAAAAATGGACTACTTTACCGTCCTGCGTGGTCAGAGGAACGTCAGGAAAATAATTGGCTCCATAGCGTGATTCAGCGGAAACCCGGTGAACTCTGACCACAGCCGAGAACACCAGAAGCAACGCCACCATGGCCATGATGGTTGTACAGCTTTTGCGTCGCATGACCCATACTCCTTTCATTGTGCTTGCGTGGAAAACTTCGGCCCGCCACCTGCCGCCTCATTGCCGCTCGCTTTTGCGGGGAGCAATGAGACGAGCAAGGTGGCTCGCCGGCATTGGACATCTGTTCCCTTTTCGCGCTCTTGTTAGAACGCGGTGGGCAGGATGTCGTCTGGTTGTTCGAACGTCACGCCGTTGGGAGTTGGGATTGGCGTCGGCAGCGGCCGCAGGAACGGCGTCCCTCCGTTGTCAATTTCCCAGCGCAGCAACATAGCGTTGTCTTCATGCACCGTGTTATGGCAGTGTTCCATGAACATGCCGCCCCAATCGCGGAACTGCATGGTTAAAGTCACGCTTCCACCTGGGCGAAGGCGATAGACGTCTTTACGACCTTTTTCCCACGCCGGCACGTTCGATGCGCTGCCGTTGCGGGCGAGAATCTGGCCTTCTTCAAAGTGGATGTGGATCGGGTGGTCCCAGCCGCCGCCGCCGTTCTGGAGAGTCCACACTTCACGGCTGCCGAAGGATGGGGCCGCGGAGACGCGGCCGAAATCAGCCGCCAGAGTCTGCCCCGTCATTTGTCTGAATGCCCCACGGTCCATTGAACGTGGTGACAGGATCGTTAGTAGTCTGGCCGGCGCCGCTGGCAAATGTGAAAGTGCGTTCGCGGGCGACCGGAATGGCCGACAGATCAGGATTGGGAATCATGGTTGCCGGAACCTGGCTGGTGTCTGGTGTGGCCGGATCGCGAACGATACGGAACTCGAGGAACTTGCCGACGCAAGGATCCGGGGAAGTACCAGAAAGGGCTGCGGCGACAGTGAGGTCCTGGGCTGGCTTCTTGCCGTCTTCGTGTTCGCACAGGTTGACCATCCACACTTTGCTGCCGACCGTGTAGCGTGAGAAATCAATGACAATGTCGTAACGTTCCGCAATTCCCTGCTCATCGAGTTGGGTCAACGGCACGGGACTGGGGAACAGGTTACCGTCATTGGCAATCTGAATCATGGTGGAACTATCGCTCAGCGCGATCTTGAAGAAGCGCGAGACGCTGGCATTCAGGATGCGGAAGCGATACTTTCTGCGCTCTACTTCGAAGTACGGAAGGTAGGTCAGGTTCACGGTCATTGCGTCGCCAAGAAAACCATCGAAGTCGAAGATGTCCATGAACAACTGGCCGCTGGAATCGAAGGCTTTATCGGCCAGCATCAGGTTCACGTCATAATCAAGATTGGCAAATGACTTTGCTGAGCCGCTGGGCAGGCGCAGGTTCACGCCATCATTGATGGTTTCGTTGCCACGATCGAGCGCGCTGTAGATGTTAAACATGGCAGCGTTCCCCTTGTACACGTTCTGTGACGTAAAGCTGAACATGTGATCGTGGAACCAGTGAGTGCTCATGGTTTCATGCCAGTCGCCCGGCACTTTGTTGATTCCGCCGTTATCCGCGGGACTTCCAGCACGCGGATCGGTGGCATCCGTGATTCACACCGCTGAAAATGCCGGCCAGCACGATGGGCCAGTGATAGTCATAGAATTGGTTGGGAAAGAAGTACGCGCCGGTAAAGCCGTCGTTTTCCGCACCGTGATGGCCGTTGTGCTCGTGAGTCGAAATGGTATGCCGTCCAAAACCATTGTTGGCAGTGCGGTCGGCAGGCAGTTTGTTGTGGTGACGGAACAGAATGGGTTCGCCATAGCGTCCAATCACAAGTTTGGGAGGGATGGTTCCGTTGAATGTCCAGACCGAATTCGGCGCCTGCGTCGGCCATGCGGGATGGAACTTTAAAGGAATCGGTGTAGCCGGATTGATTCCTGAATTGAGAGTCGAAGGCACCTGCGGATTGTAGACAGTGTTGGTTGTGGCCTGGGCCTGCGAAGCTTCTACCGCTACCTGTGGCGGGAATTGGGCAAACCTCTGGTGCGCCCAGATGGCTCCGGGAGGACGGCCTTCAATAGGACCGGTACCTGTTCCCAATGCCGGATCCAAAGGCTGCTGCGTCTGGTTGGACTGCGCTTGAGGCGCGGGGCTCAGCGTTGCAGGGGAGTTGCGCTGCAAGACGTCGAAGCGGGGCATGGGTGTGCTGAACGGCTGAACGCCAAATTTTGGACTGGGCGCCATGCCGGTTGGAATGTTTGTGTCTGCCAACGAGGTTCCAACGAACGGATTCAAACCCCGAATAGGAGCCAGCAATCCTGCGCTGGTAAACAGGCCCATCTTGATCAGGTCTCTGCGTGAAACCTGTCCGTGTGACAGAGCTTTGACAATCTCTAGACGATTTTTGCGTGCGTTTTCCGCATCCCTAAGACGATCTTTTGAAGCATTCCAAGGCAAATAAAATTTACTCATCCAAGTGCTCTCCTGAAAGTTTTCGAGTTGACGTGGCTCCGCCCTGACCCTCAAAAGAGAGTTGTTGAAGGACGGAAGTTAACTGTGGGACTGAAAACAGATGCGCGTCAGATAAGACGGCGTAGAGTGCATGACAAATGAAAGAGGCATCCGTCCCGTAACGAGATGTTCTTGCAAGCTGTCACTATGCCGGAAGTATCGGACAGCGATATTCAGTAATGCCAGCTTAAGAGTTTAAGATTGTTAGGTCAATATCAAAGTAGAAGAACATTGTAAAATTTATTAGAGGATTAACTGATAAAGCTTAATCCAAGAGCAGGGCATGGTGAGTTCCCGGATTGCAAACAAAGCTAGTTCTTCGTTTTCGGGGATTAAGGCGGAATCCGACGCACTCAGCGGTATTTAATGTTTGCGATGGCGATGTTTTAGCAAAGTTTGTCGGGACTGTTCATTACGGTGAAGTGTACGACATTTCGCTGCCGGCTCAGGCATGCACGGGAATCGAGGTGATCGCCGTGATCAGGTGATCTGTGTCTCGTGTGCCGACGCCGAAGCTTTGGGCTAAAGGCTTACTGCGTGGACGCTGCGGGCTGAGTGCATAGGTCCTTCGGTGCTGCGCACCTCTAGGATGACATGGCGCGGACGGATGATAAGCGCACGCAAACTCTCGTTCTCACACACACTTTAAAGCCTACTTGCCGCCGCCAGTGCTGGTTGCTGCGGTGCGCGTGCTGGAAGATTTTGGAGCAGACTCAGTCTGGCTTTGTTCACGCATGAAATTAATCAGCATGCCTACCTGTTCGTTTGACAGCCGCAGGTTGGGCATCTGAATCCGCTTGTAACGTTTGTAGAGAGACATGGCCAGCGGATCTTTCGCGGCCAAAACTTTGTCCGGTGTAGCGATGAAACGCATCAGCCAGTCGGGCTTACGCACATTGGTTACACCGATGAGATCGGGGCCGATCTTATCGCCATGGCCAATGGTATGACAGGCGGCGCAGCGGGTTGCGAACAGGTACTGTCCTTTGTCTACTTTGAGTTCGCTGGCTTCCGCATAACTTTTGCCGTTACCTACCTGGCCTCCGGTACGGCCATGATTCAGAACGTCCTTGATGGCGTTGAGCAGGAAATGGGGATTGTCGGTGGCTGACTGCCGCACCCATTGTCCGTTGGGCTCATCACCCAGCATGAGCGAAGTGATGTGGCCATCCTGGTTGATATCAGACGCGGTATACAGTCCAAGCTTCTTGCTGATCAGATCAATGTCGGTTTTTTTGCCGGTAAGAAACAGCCAGCCCGGGCCGGTGTGATATTTGTTCGCGTAGGCTTTCAGTTGTGCCGGCGTGTCTCGTTTGGGATCAATGCTGATGGAATAAAAGAAAATATCTTTACCCACGCGGTCGCCCAGAAGTTTCTGCACCTGGACCATGCGCGCGGTTTCCAGCGGACAGGAGAACTGACAGTTCGTATAGATAAGATCAATGGCTACGATCTTGCCTTTGAGCAGATCGCTATAGAAATGGACTACTTTGCCATCCTGCGTGGTGAGAGGAACGTCAGGGAAATAGCTGGCGCCGTAGCGCGAACTGCCGGATGAAGATGGCGCCTGTCCGAAAGCCGACAAACTTGCAACCATCAGGAATATTGCCGCCGCTAAACTTAGAATCCTTCGCACTGCACTACCTCTCCTGTTCCCTGTGAAATCCCGGTACTTGCGATTGTAAACATAGCGGGCCGCTTTGCAGCGGCCCGCCGGGAGTGATGACATTTTGCAGCCGCTTAGAAAGCGGTGGGCAGAATGTCGTCCGGTTGCTCGAAGGTGACGCCGTTGGGGCTCGGAATCGGCGTGGGCAGCGGCCGCAGGAAAGGCGCGCCTCCGTTGTCGATTTCCCAACGCAGCAACATGGCGTTGTCTTCGTGCACTGTGTTATGGCAGTGCTCCATGAACATGCCGCCCCAATCGCGGAACTGCATGGTAAGGGTAATGCTTCCACCTGGGCGCAGACGATAGACGTCTTTGCGGCCCTTTTCCCACGCCGGAACGTTCGATGCGCTGCCATTGCGGGCGAGAACCTGGCCTTCTTCAAAGTGGATGTGGATCGGGTGATCCCAGCCGCCGCCGCCGTTGACCAGGGTCCACACTTCGCGGGTGCCAAAGGCTGGCGCCGCGGAGACGCGTCCGAAATCAGCGTTGAGCGTCGCACCCTGGTTGTCGGTCTTGATGCCCCACGGGCCGACAAACGAGGTGACTGGATCGTTGGTGTCCTGCGATGCGCCTGAACCAAACAGGAACGTGCGCTGGCGGGCGATTGGAATCGCTGACAGGTCAGGATTCGGGATCATGGTGTTGGGCACCTGGCTGACGTCCGGCGTGGCAGGATTGCGCACGATACGGAATTCCAGGAACTTGCCGACGCAAGGATCATGCGACGTGCCGGAAAGGGCAGTCGAGAGGCTCAGGTCCTTGTTGGGCTTTCTGCCGTTCTGGTGTTCGCACAGGTTCACCATCCAGACTTTGTCGCCCACGTTGTAACGGGAGAAGTCAATGACGATGTCATAACGCTCGGCGATGCCCTGCTCATCCAACTGGCTCAGAGAAACAGGAGTCGGGAACAGGTTGCCGTCATTGGCGATCTGAATCATGGTGGAAGCGTCGCTTAGCGCGATCTTGAAGAAGCGGGAAACGCTGGCGTTCAGGATGCGGAAGCGATACTTTCTGCGCTCCACTTCGAAGTACGGACGATAGGTGAGGTTCACGGTCATTACGTCGCCGAGGAACCCGTCAAAGTTGAAGATGTCCATGATCAACTGGCCATTGGCATCGAAAGCCTTGTCAGCCAGCATGAGGTTCACGTCATATTCAAGGTTGGCGAAATCCTTCGCCGTGCCGCTGGGCAGGCGCAGGTTCACACCGTCGTTGAGTCCTTCGTTTCCGCGATCGAGCGAGCTGTAGATGTTGAACATCGCAGCATTGCCCTTGTACACGTTCTGCGAGGTGAAGCTGAACATGTGATCGTGGAACCAGTGGGTGCTCATGGTCTCTTGCCAGTCGCCCGGCAGCTTGGTGATGCCGCCATTGCCGTCTGGAGAGCCGGCGCGGGGATCAGTAGCAGCAGAGTTGATGCCGCTGAAGATGCCGGCATGCACGATTGGCCAGTGATAATCGTAGAACTGATTGGGGAAGAAATAAGCGCCGGTGAAGCCGTCGTTCTCTGCCCCGTGGTGCCCGTTGTGCTCGTGGGTGGAAATCGTATTCCGCCCGAAACCGTTGTTCTGGCTCCGGTCAGCAGGTAGCCGGTTGTGATGGCGGAACAAAATCGGTTCACCATATTTTCCGATGACCAGCTTCGGAGGAATGGTTCCGTTGAAGGTCCAGACTGAGTTCGGGTCCTGCGTGGGCAAGCCAGGATGGAACTTCAGAGGAATGGGCTGGGCCGGGTCAATTCCGGAGTTGAAATTCGAGGCAACCTGCGGATTGTAGACGGTATTGGTCTGGGCCTGGGCCTGCGAAGCTTCCACTGCTACAGCCGGCGGGAACTGTGCAAAGCGCTGGTGGGCCCAGATTGGTCCCGGTGGACGGCCTTCAATGGGACCGGTGCCAGTGCCCAAAGCGGGATCCAACGGCTGCTGTGTCTGGTTCGCTTCGGCTTGCGGGGCCGGAGTCAAACTTGAAACTGGGTTACGGGCGAGCACGTCGAAGCGCGGCATCGGGGTGCTGAACGGCTGCACGCCAAATAACGGGCTGGGTGGCATGCCGGTTGGAATGTCAAAAACTCCCTCAGGCGATGAGGGTGATGTTGAAATTTGTGCTTTGCTCCGGCCTACGAAAGGATTCAGTCCGGAGATAGGCGCCAGAACTCCCGCGCTGGTAAACAAACCCCACTTGATGAGTTCACGACGTGAAACCTGTCCTGTGGACAACGCTTTGACGATTTCAAGCCGGTTTTTCCGTGCGTTTTCCGCATCTCTGAGCCGAGCTTTGTCAGCGTTCCATGGAAGAAACATACTCATGCTTGCTCTCCTTATTAGATTTACAAGCTCTCACTCAATCTCGCGATCAAGTTCAAGCCCTTCAAGCGGCTGCCCGGAAGAGCGTCGCCGACCTTGATACATCGCCCGGAGAATCTTGTTGGCATCCTATTTACGAGGATCGTCCCGTTCGTGATGTTTAAAAAATGCCAATCGAGGTGAAGTATCGGGGTCATCGAAGAATCAGTCGGAGAACATCGTGGGCTGACAAGATTAGACCAGAATTAAAATTACATTAGAGATTTTAATAATTGTAAAGAATGAGTAATTTAGCCGTCATGGCGATTTTGAGCAGGTTCTCCCAAACGCTTGATAACGAAGGTGATAAGCAGCAACTTACACTTAGGTCACATGATTAGCTTATTTTGTTAATTTTTGTTAATTAGGAAAATTAATGAGGATGCACCGCATATTTTAGAGAGCTTAATCCATGATTACGCCAATTTAATAAGGCATTTATCAGGAGTTATTTATAAATAGCGTGCAGGAACGGGACTTTACATAGATATCGCTAACTCATGCATCCGGAACATCTTTTATTAGAATTCTTTAATTAAATTTTACTTTGCTTTCCACCATTCATGATTCGCGATTCAGGCCATAAAAAAATTGCTTTCCTGTGCTCATTGGAGAAAATACATACATGTCTCGTCGCTCGCTCGTTTTTCTGACAACTCTGTTGTTGTTTGCCTCCTGCTCCAAGTCTGGCCCTACGAAAGTAAAGGGTGATCCTCATACAACTCCTTCGGGACTGCAATACTGGGACATAACCATAGGAACGGGCGATACTGCCATGGCCGGCAACGTAGTCAAGGTCAACTACACAGGCTGGCTGACAGACGGGAAAAAATTTGACAGCTCGTTCGACCATGGCAAGCCGATCCAGTTCCCTCTTGGCTCTGGGCGTGTGATCAAAGGCTGGGACGAGGGCATAACCGGAATGCGTGTGGGCGGCAAACGCCAGCTCCGGATTCCGCCGAGCCTTGCCTATGGCTCAACCGGACGTCCGGGCATTCCTCCTGACGCAACTCTGATTTTCGATGTGGAGCTGATGGAAGTTAAATGAAGAATTGCCAAAATTTCTAAGACAATCTGCTATGTCCTGATCTTTTTTCGGCCAGGTGGCGAGCATGGCGCGTTCTTCCTCTTTCGCCATTGTTCATCCTCGTTGTTCATAGCTGCTTCCGCTCCGGAATCAGTGTTGAATCTGGATCATTGGCGAATTTTCCTTGTGATTCAAACTCTGATCCAGACCCACCGCTAATACAGCTCTGCTGTTGGTTTCCTGCAATCCTCTGTGCAGGCAAACGTCATCCAACCATATATACACAGCAAGCAAAACATACCGGGTGTGAATCAACCCACAAGCTGATACGCAACACAATCGAGATAATCACGCAACATCTATTACGAACACAAAACTACCAGTTACGCCACACTTCCGGCCAGAAGCTCCGGATGTAATTACGAAGATCATGACTTGCAGATTAAGAGGAGGACCGATGGATCAAGCAAGGTTGATGAGTTCCAGCAACAAGCGTCAGACCACTTCAGCGACAAATCTCTTACGGCGTTGGGGCCCTGTAGCGGGCGCCGGCGTACTCGCCTTAATTGCCTTATCGAAGCGTTCAAAAACAGGAGTAGCCCTGGCGCTGGGCAGCGGCCTGCTGGCCCAGCGTCTTGTAGATTCCGGAACCGCAAAAAAATTTCATGCCGAAGCCAGTTTCGCCCTGAACTGTTCACCGGAAGAGGCGTATCGCGTGTGGCGGAATTTTGAAAACCTGCCGCTGTTCATGCGCAACCTGCAATCGGTAAAGGTAACTGGCGACCACCGCTCCGAATGGAAAGCTGCCGGGCCTTTGGGACGTGAGATTCAATGGACCGCTGAAATCGTGGACGAACGTGCAAATGAGTGGATTATCTGGCGTACCTTGCCGGGCTCCGATTTCTTTCATAGCGGTTCTGTCGAGTTCCGCTCGGCTACCGGCCAGCGTGGCACGATTGTGACCGCAGTCATGGATTACCATCCACCGGCGGGCGCTCTCGGACGCGCAGTGGCGAGCCTGACGGGCAAAAACCCTGAGTCCACCCTGCGGGAAGACCTTCGCCGCTTCAAGGCGCTGGTGGAAGCCAAAGAGATTCCAACCATTGAAGGTCAGACTCATGGCCCGCGTTCGACTCTGGTGAAGGCGATTCACGCTACCTATCCTGAAAAACGTAAACCGACAGAAGCATCGGCCGCAGAACTTGTGGGCGTACCGCAACAGCAAAGGAGGGCATAATGAAGGCGATTTGTTGGATGGGTGTGGAGAAGATGAGTGTCGAGAATGTTCCCGACCCGGAAATTCTCAATCCGCGTGACGCAATCATAAAGATAACTTCCACCTGCATTTGCGGCTCTGACCTGCATTTGTACGATGGCTATATTCCCACCATGGAGCAGGGCGATATTCTGGGCCACGAGTTTATGGGCGAGGTGGTGGAAGTCGGCAACGGCATCAACCGCGAGAAGTTGAAAGTGGGCGACCGGGTAGTTGTCCCGTTCACCATTGCCTGCGGACATTGTTTCTTTTGCAGCCAGCAACTCTGGTCGTGCTGTGACAATACCAATCCCAATGCCTGGATTGCGGAGAAGTTGTTTGGCTACTCGCCTTCAGGGTTGTTCGGCTATTCCCATATGACCGGCGGCTATGCCGGCGGCCAGGCACAATTCGCGCGCGTACCTTGCGCGGATATAGGACCGCTGAAAATCCCCGACGGTATTCCCGATGAGCAGGTAGTCTTTCTGTCTGACATTTTCCCAACCGGCTACATGGGCGCGGAGAATTGCGATATTCAACCCGGCGACACGGTGGCCATTTGGGGCTGCGGCCCGGTCGGACAGTTCGCGATTCGCAGCGCCTTCATGCTGGGCGCCGGACGCGTGATCGCGATTGACAGCGTCCCGGAGAGGCTGCGCATGGCCCAGGAAGCGGGCGCCGAGGTGATTAACCACGAGGAAGTTGACGATGTGTTGCAGCTTCTTAAAGACCTGACCGGAAATCGCGGGCCAGATTCCTGCATGGACGCGGTGGGAATGGAAGCCTCAGGCCACACGCTGCCATTCATTGTAGACCGCGCCAAGCAGGCCATGCGTATTCAAACAGAGCGCCCCAATGTGCTGCGCCAGTGCATTCTGGCATGCAGAAAAGGCGGCACCGTTTCCATACCGGGTGTTTATGGAGGCTTCGGCGACAAGATTCCGCTGGGCGCTCTCATGAACAAAGGCCTCACGATCAAGACCGGCCAGACCCACATGATGCGTTACATGAAACCTTTGCTCGACCGCGTGCAAAACGGCGACATTGATCCGAGTTTTGTGATCAGCCATCGCCTGCCGATCGACCGCGGGCCTGAGGCTTACAAGATGTTCCGCGACAAGCAGGACCACTGCACCAAGGTAGTTCTCGATCCCTGGGCAGACGGCGCAAGAGCGGCATAGCAGTTACCTCAATCCATGGAAGAAGCCCGGCAGATTGCGATTCTGCAATCCTGACCGGGCTCATTTTTACGCGGGTTCTTTTGCACCACTTCTTCTATCATTTGATCTTCATCCACACACATTCACGATAACGGCAAGGTGTTCACCAGATCATCAGATCGCCCGATCACGAGATTCAACAACCATCTCCTTCGCATCCAGCAATCGTTTGCGTGTGTCCAGGAGATTTCTGGTAATCCGGCTCAGCGATTTCAAGGCCGTGATCTGCTCGGCGTTCAACAATCTGGGCACGCGGTCAATCACGCAGATTGTGCCAAGCGCGTACCCGTCGTCGGTGACGATGGGCGCGCCGGCATAGAAACGGATCATCGGGTCGGCGGTGACCAGCGGATTGTCTGCGAACCGCTGGTCTTTGGTGGCGTCTCGCACAATCATCAACTCGGACCCCTGAATGGTATGGGCGCAAAACGAAACGTCACGTCTGGTTTCCTGCACGCCGAATCCTATTTTGGACTTGAACCACTGGCGATCTTTGTCCACCAGGGTAAGCAGGGAGATGGGCGTCTTACAGATGTACGATGCCAGGGTTGTCACGTCGCCGAATACTTCTTCCGGGGCGGTATCTAGCAAATTCAGGGCTCTGAGTTCCTCGGTGCGCGCCGCTTCAATGCGCTGCTCACCTTCCCTGTTCGCCTCGCCGCCATTCGATGACACATGCCTTGCCAACTCCACGCGGTTCCATACCCCAAGCTTATTGAAGATAGCGTGCAGCGCGCTCTTGACCGCCTGTTCGCTGATGCCGAGATCTTTTCCGATTTCCCTGTTCTGGTATCCCAGCGCCACCAGTTCAGAAATCTTCAGCTCTCTAGGATTTAACTTTGACTCCGCCAATTTCATATTTGAGCCAGCACCTTAATCAGAACACTTAACTTTAGTTGCTTGTGCCCAGACACTTTGTTGTTTGACAATCGCAATCATTCACAACAAGCATTCCTGCATTCATCCGGGGGCACTGCCGCAGGGTGCAGTTAGTGAATGACAGGGCATCAGCCACCCCTGGTAAGAAACGGAGCGCGTGCTGAGAAAGAACAAAGTTTCGAGGCATTTTGATCACCTTACCGCCGCCCCCCAAAGCGGTCGGTATCCGGCCGACTTTTCCGGGAATTCCCTGCAAATCAATGTGGCCTCACACAGCGAAGACCCGACACAGCAGCTGGCCGATCTCATTACTCAACTGGAGTTGGAACACGCCCGCTTGCAGACCACCCTCGATAATATCCCGGTTGGCGTGATCGTGGCCGATGCCCCTTCAGGAAAGATTGTAATGGGCAACGCGGAAGTGGAGAGAATTCTTCGTCACCCAATCCTGCATTCGACTGACATTGACGCCTACGCGGATTGGGTGGGTTTTCACGCCGATGGGCGCCGTGTCTTAGGCCGGGAATGGCCCCTGGCCCGCGCCCTGAACGGAACTACGGTGCACGGTGAACAGTTTCTTTACCAGCGCGGCGATGGCACCACTGCCTGGATTCAGGTAAGCGCCGCGCCCGTTTACGACCGGGACAAACGTGTTACCGGCGGCGTAGTCACGATTCACGACATTGATTTTCAGAAACGGGCGTCTGAAGCAACCCGCAATAGCGAGCGGCGTTTTCGCGCCATCTTTGAGCAGGCCCATAACTTTTTTGTCATCCTGAATCCAGAAGGCATCATCGTGGACGCGAATGAGGCTGCCTTACGGATTTCCGGCAGCGGCCGGCGAGGGCTGTTGGGACATCTATTCTGGGAGAGTGCCTGGTGCCGCAACGCAGACGATGAGCAGCAGCGCCTGAAACATGCAGTGGAAGAAGCCATGCAGGGCCACGCTTTCCGGGGAGAAATGCGCTTTGTTTCCGCCGATGGCAATTCGAAGGTGCTTGATCTTTCTCTTTCTGCGGTGCGCAATGAAAGCGGCGAGCTTGCATTCATCATCGTCTCAGGGCTGGACATAACAGAACGGCGGCAAGCGGAAGAACTTCTGCGTCTGTGGGGACGCGAAAAGCTGGCGGCTCGCATTGCCAATTCTCTGGCCCATGAGATCAACAATCCGCTCGAAATTCTTACCAACTGTCTTTATCTTTTGCAGACCGCGCCTTCTCATCCCGACAGCGATTCGCACCTGTCTTCGGCCCTGGAGGCACTCAACCGGATGACTGCTATTTCGGGCGAGCTACTCGCAGTCTTCACTGGACGGAAGATCAATCATGATTACGCCGACCAGATCATGGGAAGAAAATCAGAACTCGACCTGCTTTTTGGCGTGCTTGAGAACATGAGCGACGCGGTCATGGCCTGTGATGAGACGGGCAGGATCAAATTCGTGAACCACGCGGCCCGGCAGCTCTTTGGCACTCCTCATTTGAAAGAGCCAAAAGCTGGATGCGCGGTTACGCTGGGCGTGTTCCATGCACCGGGAGACGATCTGTTTTCCGACGATGAGCTTCCACTGATACGGGCGTTGCACGGAGAGGCCGTTCGAGACATCGAATTGATTATCAAATCGCCCAGCGGCCGCAAATGGCGCGTTTCCGCCGATGCCAATCCGGTGCTATCAGAAGACCGTTCGTTGATTGGGGCGTATGTGACGTGCAGGATTAAAGAGGAATTGTAGAGATCAGCTTCTAGCCTCTAGCTGCTAGCGTCTAGCCGCAACAGCAAAATTCGCGACTATTCGCGGCTGAGCTTGTGCTCTGCTGTTCTTTAGATCTCGCTAGTTATACTTTTACTTTGAGGTTCGAATGAAATATGACGCGCTCCTGCTGGTTTCTTTTGGGGGCCCCGAGTCACGGGAGCAGGTCATCCCTTTTCTGCGCAATGTGCTGCGGGGTAGAAATGTTCCCGAGCAGCGCATGCTGGAAGTGGCCGAGCATTACTACCATTTCGGCGGACGCAGTCCGATCAACGATCAAAATCGGGCTTTGATCGCCGCCCTCAGGCAGGAACTGGCTGAACATGGGCCGGACCTGCCTATTTATTGGGGGAACCGCAACTGGCATCCGTATCTGCCCAATGCTCTGCGCCAGATGAAGGCAGATGGAATCAAGCGGGCGCTGGCTTTTGTGACTTCGGCGTACAGCTCCTATTCAGGATGCCGGCAGTACCGCGAAAATATTGCCGCCGCGCAGCAAGAAATAGGAGAAGGCGCTCCTGAAGTGGACAAGCTGCGCGTTTTCTATAACCATCCTGGCTTTATTGAGGCGAATATTGACTGTGTGCGAACTGCATTCGCCAGGCTCCCCGACGATCTGCGCCAGCGCGCACATATCGTCTATACGGCGCACAGCATTCCCACATCCGTGGCCGAAACCAGCAACTACGTGCAGCAGCTTGAGGAAACGCGACGGCTGATTTCCGCCGGACTCAATCACACCAGCAGTGTGATGGTATTTCAGAGCCGCAGCGGTCCGCCTTCGCAACCCTGGCTTGAACCGGATGTAATGGATTATCTGCGCGAGGTAAAACACAACAAACTGCATCCTGCTGTCGTAATCGCTCCCATCGGCTTTATCTCTGATCACATGGAAGTTCTGTACGATCTGGACACAGAGGCGCACGATCTATGCCACGAATTGCAATTGCCGATGGTGCGCGCAGCCACTGTGGGAACTCATCCGAGATTCGTCAGTATGGTTCGGGAACTCATTGTGGAGCGCATCTCAGCGAGCCGCGAGAAGATCGCCCTCGGGCTGTTCCCTGCCAGCCACGATGTATGCGCCGCGGACTGCTGCCCTGCGCCGGGCGGAAGAATCGGGTGATCGCCGTGATCGGGTGATCTCGTGATGGGTATCGCTGCCGAGGTTGCGGGCTAAAGGCTGTGTGAAAACTCAATTCTCGTGGTCACAGCACCATGCAGTTTAAGAATGTGCAGGGGCTAAAGAGCGTGTGTGAGAACTCTATTCCGCGGGGACATTACTGTGAGGTCGAAGGTGTGCAGGGGCTAAAGCCCAATGTTATGCGCTTTTACGGCACGAGTAAACTCGTGCCCTGATACTTGTGTCGTCAACCCACCGCAGATTCTAAGTTCTCACACACCCTCTAAAGCCCAAAGTTTATATGGCGTTTTCGGCACGACTAAAAAGTCGTGCCCTGTTACATGTCTCGTCTACCTACGCAAACTCTAAGTTCTCACACACCCTCTGAAGGTGTACTGCCTGGACGCTGCGGGCTGAGTGCATAGGTGCTTCGGTGTTACGCATCTCAGAATGACATGGCGAGGACGGGATGATACGGAAGCGCTTAGACCGTAGCTGCGCGGGCGTGGCCGTGAAGTTCCCGCTTATCGAGCCAGCTAATGAGTGACTGCTTTTGCTGGTCGGCGAGCATGAAAAACTTGATGCCCATCAAGCCTTCGACACTGGTCCAGGCCACTTCGCCTTGTCCGCTGATTTTTCCTTCAGGAAGCTCAAACGTAAACTGAATGGCCGAGCCGGGCTGCTCATACACGCCATTGCAGCGCACAGCCATTCCGCCACGGCTGATGTTGGCAGTCACAACGCTGCGCTCGCCTTCACGCATCTTGATGGAAACCGGCATCTTCACCGGGTGCCTCAGGTAACGCTTTCTTTCTGAATTGATCAGCCGGGTGGCGGTGTTTAGAGACTGCATGACCGCATCTGACGTGAGCGGCTTATAGAGCAGAAAATTCACGCCCGCCTGAAGCAGCACGGCAGGCTCATCCGTCGGGCCGATGCAGGCAAAGATCACTGCATAGCGATTGGAATTGCCTTTGCGGATGGATTCGATCAGCTTGAAAGCGCCGTCCAGCGACATATCGAGAAAAACGCCATCCAGCTTGCGATGGAGAATAAAATCTTTGGCGGTTGCCAGCGCGGCAGTGTAATCCACCGAGCCACCAAGACGCTGAATCGCTGATGACATCGTCTTATAAGCCGCGACGTCGGAGGAGATGACCAGAAATTCAAAGCGGTTCACGATTTGCCAACTCTCAAATGCTGATTTACGTGCGTCGGAACGACTCACCTATTTTAGTGCTGATTGTGTGTAAAGATGCCGTTACGGACGGTATAGCCCTCAAGGTTCCATTGCATGTTTCACACAGGCTTTAACCGCATCCGGCGGCCATAGTTGCACGATATTCAGCGAGATGAATCTTTTCTCTTTCAGCAACCATTCCATCACAGAATTGAAAGCGAATTTGGGTTCTTTCGAACACTGCGTTGCTCACGCAAATGCGCGTCCAGAGCGGTTTCGGCCTCTATTTGCACATCGCTAAAATGGAAGAAAAAGAGCTTCGCACCCGCATGGATATTGGAGCCGCAAAAGCGCCTGCACTACTTTGCGTCACCGGCCTGTGGATGGATCGTAAGCTGCTGATTATAAACATACTTATCTATGCACTATTTTCGTTGACTCTACGTGAGAAGAGAGTAAATTCAACCTCGTTCTTTGACATCTTCTTCGGTTTTCCCGGTTGGTGGCGAGTCCGGGACTCAAGCTCAGGTCACCGTGCACAGCGAAAGCTGTAAGCACCAGGAGGGCCAGCAAGGGTCTATTAGCGAACTGCTGGTCGAAGAGAATCTTAAGATGTTCGAGGCAAAGATAGAAGCCCCGAGTTGTTGACCGATTTACCCGGTTGACGGTAAGCCCGGAGCCCAAGCTTCAGCCGCGCTGATTAAAGATCGCACTTTAGAAAGCTTCCGCAAGGAACTGGACAGAGAACGCAGGTCGGCAAGGGTCTATAGCGAACCGTTGGTCGAGGCGAATGGGTAAACATAAAACTCGGGGCCTCTTGTTTTTTGGGCCGCCAGCCTTTCCCTTTCGGCATTGTTCTTATGCCTACCTTTCATTTCCTGGTTGCAATCTGGTGATCTCTGATCTGGTGATCGGGTGATCTTCTCAGCCCCTTAAATTTTTCTGGGAACGAAAAAGTCAAAAGCTTTTACCGCTGATTTCGCTGATGACGCTGATGTGAAGAAGGGGCATAATTGAAACAATCGTATTCGAAGGAAGCAAATGGAAACTCAGTCATGGAAGAATCGGGTGATCTTGTGATCGGGTGATCCGGTGATCTGAAAGTCAAAACCACCCAGATTCTTCCTCATTCCAACCCGCCGTACACCAGCTTGCCGCCGACGAACGTAGCTTCCACCTTCACGTCTTTGATAGATGTTGCGGGGATATTGAAGATGTCGTCGCTTAACACCACAAAGTCGGCCAGCTTGCCGGGGCTGATGGAGCCCTTTTCTTTTTCCTGGAACTCCGCATAAGCCGAGCCCATGGTGTAGGCTTCCACGGCTTCTTTTACGGTCAGTTTCTGATCGGGAATCCAGCCGCCTGGATTCTTGCCGTCCAGTGTTGCGCGGGTCACAGCCGCATAGATGCCCCACATGGGACTGAGCGGCGCCACCGACCAGTCGGTGCCGAAAGCCAGCCTAACCCCGCTGTTCAGGAAAGTCCGGAACGCATAAGTGCGCTTGATTCGCTCGGGGCCAATTCTCTTCTCGGCCCAGCGGCCATCGTCAATGGCGTGATAGGGCTGTACCGATGCAATCACTCCAAGGCGGGCATAGCGCGCAAAATCTTTCGCAGCCATGTGCTGCGAATGCTCGATGCGCCAGCGGCGATCGCGGCGTCCATTGGCTTTTTCGATCTGTTCAAAGATATCGAGCGTCATGGCGATGGCCTGATCGCCGATGGCATGAACGCACAACTGCAATCCGGCAGCATCGGCGCCCTGCAAGCGCTGTCGCATGGCCGAGGGCGGATGCATCTCGTCGCTCAGCAGCCCGCGCGATTTCGGATCATCGGTGTAGGAATCGAAAAAGTAAGCTGTCTCCGATCCCAATGATCCATCGGCGTAACCTTTTACAGCTCCCATGCGCAGAAACGGCGAGCCGAAGCCATGACGGATGCCAACTTTGGATTGGTCTTTCCAGCCGGTCTCCATGGGCGCTGCGTAAATGCGAGTGGTGAGCGTTCCCTGCTCTTGAAATTGGGCGTACGCTTCGATGTCGGCGTAGGCAGGATTCATGTCCTGCACGCTAGTCACACCCAGTGACGCTGCATATTCCAGAGCGCGCCGTATAGCGCGCAAGCGATGCTCGTGCGACATCGGAGGTCTGACTTTTTCGACAAGATCCTGGGCCGAGTCGCGCAGTATTCCCGTGGGCCTGCCCTGCGCGTCGCGGACAATCTGTCCTCCGGGCGGATCAGCAGTTTTCTCGGTGATGCCCGCCAGCCGCAGGGTTACGGAGTTGGCGAGTGATTCGTGACCGTCATAACGATTCACCCACACGGGCGTATTCGGAGTGATGGGGTCCACCAGTGCTTTCGTAGGCAGGTCGGCGGGTGACCAGCGCTGCTCGTCCCAATCGCCGCCGGTAATCCATTCGCCTTTGGGCGTGGTCCTGGCTCGCGCTTCAATTCTGCTCACGAATTCCTGTGGCGAAGCAGCATCTTTCAACTGCACTGCCTGAAGGTGATCGCCTCCGTCTACGAAATGCACGTGAGCATCGTCGAATCCGGGCAGCAGCAGCTTGCCCTGCGCGTCAATGATTCTTGTAAGTGGGCCGTGCCATGCATCCACCTCGGCCGCGCTGCCTACGGCCACGATCCGATCGCGCAGCACCGCCAGCGATTCAGCCTGCGGGCGCGTTTTGTCCACGGTCCAGATTTTGGCGTTAGTAATAATCAGGTCGGCGGCCGGCTTGGTCTGCGCATACACAAGCTGCGCAAACAGCACGACACAGCAGAGAAGGAATGCTGCGCAGAGGTGCTTGCCGGTGTGCTTCTTCATGCCCGCTGGTTTCCGTCTGCCGATCACTGATTTACCTTTCTCCCCACTTCAGCTTGGCCCGCAGTACATCATAGAAAGATCTATCGGCCAGCTTCAGCAGCTTGACCGAATATTGCGACTTCTGGCAATGCACCACGTCGCCATCGGCAAGCGCCATGCCTTCCTGGCCATCTACTGTGAGATAAGCGGATTCCCGCGTCACCTGCATGCTCACCTCAATCTGCGAGGTATCGGGAACCACCAGCGGACGGTTGGTAAGAGCATGAGGAGCTACCGGCGTAATCACGAAACCAGGGATGTTGGGCGAGAGTATCGGCCCTCCGGCGGCCAGCGAATAGGCGGTTGAACCGGTGGGAGTAGCCACAATCAGCCCGTCAGCCTTGTAGTTGGCTACGAACGCTCCGTTCACCCGCAAATCGAAATCGGTAATGCGCGCCAGCGCGCTCTGGTTGACCACTACATCGTTCAACGCTTCATAGCTGGCCAGGCACTTTCCCTGCCGGCGTAGCTGGCAATTCAGCATGGTGCGCTCACTCACATTGCATTTGCCTGCGTGAACGGCCTCGAGAGCTTGACCAATCTCCCCTTGCTTGACTTCGGTAAGAAAGCCCAGCCCGCCAAGATTTACGCCCAGAATTGGAATGCCGGCGCGAGCCACGTTGCGTGCCGTGGAAAGCAGCGTGCCATCGCCGCCCAGAACAATCACAAAGTCAGGTTTCTTTTCGGTGAGCTGCTCGCGCTCCGCGGGCTCGCATTCCAGACAGAATCTGCGGGTGATGGAGTCGGCCACAATCGAATATTCGTGAGCCTGTAGCCAGTCCACGGCTTCACGGACCACGTTGCCCAGCTCAGGCTTGCCAAGTTTCGAGATGATGGCTACGCGTTTCATTGAATGTAGATCAGAAATTAGAGTACATCAGAAATTCGTGATTCCCTTCCATGCCGGTTATAGGAGATTCTATGACTTCAATGCGGGAACCACCCAGCCTGGCTACAGCTTCCCTGACTTTGGCTACGGCCAGTTGGCGGGAACTTTCTTCTTTCACGATGCCGCCTTTACCCACCAGTTCCCTGCCAACCTCGAATTGAGGTTTTACCAGCACCACCAGCTCACGGGTATTGTTGATGGAAGACGCGAAAACCGCCTGATAGACGCTGGGGAGAACGAGTGTAACAGAGATAAAAGAGACATCTATGGCGATAAAGCTGACGCCCGTATTGACCCCGGCTTCTTGCAGTTTCTCTACGGTGAGGTAACGGGCGTTCGTCTTTTCGAGCAGCTTCACTCGCGCATCTGAGCGCAGCCGTGCAGCGATCTGGCCGTATCCGGTGTCCACGGCCACCACCTCCGCCGCGCCGTGCTGCAGCATGCAATCGGTAAACCCGCCCGTAGAAGCCCCCACATCCATGCAGGGGCGTCCGGTAAGATCGATCTGCCAGTGAGCGAGAGCGGCTTCCAGCTTGAGCGCGCCCCGGCTCACATATTTCAGGTCTTCGCCGAGGACCCGCACTGGCGCATCGTGTTCTATGCTGGCGCCGCTCTTTTCGACTTTTTGTTCATTCACCAGCACCCGGCCGGCAAGAATCATGGCCTGCGCCCGCTCCCGCGATGCCACCAGGCCGCGCTCCACTAAGAGTTTGTCCAGCCGAATTTTCATGCGACTTGCTTTGATGAAAGACTCATGAATAAATTTACATGGCTTTCATACCGAGCACATCTTTGTGTGCAAAGGGTTAGAGGATGCAATTTTTATATGGGGTTAAGGGAGCTGCTCTGGAATTTTCCACATCATTATTCACGTATCTGTTGAAAACCTGTCGGACGCAATGGAAACAAAGTTGCATCGCGCCAACTTGCGCCACCGCAATTGCATCTTTCAGAGGCTCCATCCTGAATGGCCGGACGAACATTTGTTGCCAGCTTACAGATTCTTATAAGCTTCCCGCTTTTATCATTTTGTCAGACTGTTGTCTCTGAGACACATACTCAGATATTGAAGAACATGGAATAGGAAGCGCAAATGAATCACTGCCGCAAAAAATCCGCTCCGCCTGGATGCTTTCCGCCGACGGAAAACCAAAGACCAAGTCCAAGTAATTATCGAGACGCCGAAAGGCAGCCGTAACAAGTATGCCTACGACGAGGAGACCGGCCTGTTCGAACTGCGCAGGGTGCTGCCCGCAGGCATGGTGTTTCCCTTATGATTTTGGCTTCATTCCTTCTACCAAAGCCGAGGATGGTGATCCGCTCGACGTGCTTATCTTCATGGATACTCCCGCTTTTCCTGGCTGCCTGGTAAGTGCGCGGCTGATTGGCGTATTTGAAGGAGAGCAGACGGAAGAGGGCAAGAAGCAGCGCAATGACCGCCTGATTGCAGTAGCCAATAATTCCTTCAATCACTCTCATGTGAAGGAACTCAGCCAGCTCAACAGAAACCTGCTCGACGAAATGACAAATTTCTTCGAGAACTACCACCAGGGCAAAGACGACAAGTTCAAAGTAGTTGGACGCAAAGGTTCAAAAGCCGCCATGCGGCTGCTGGAGAAAGCACGCGCGGCCGGGGAAGCTGAATAAGACCGCATGGCCAAGCTCAAAGACAAGATCGAAAACGGGTTGAATGACGTTCGCATCCTGATTCTTGGCGGGCAGGTGCTGATTGGGGCTGAACTTCGTGTCTTTTTTGAGCCGGACCTTTCAGCTATTCCTCATGCCACTCAAGTCGCGCAACTCATCGGATGCGGGCTTATGATTCTGGGGCTCGGTCCACTGATGCTGCCCGCAGCCTATCACCAGCTCGTTAACGAAGGCGAAGACACTCCCGAGATCAGCAAACTTACCGGTACTGTGCTGAATTACGGACTTGCTCCCCTTCGCAGTCGGTCTGGCGGTGGGCCTGTTGATGGCGGCCCAGAAAATCGCCGGAACCCGCACAGCCTGGATTTCCGGAATTCTCATAGGCGGCCTTGCCCTGGCGCTCTGGTACGGAGTCGGATACATGAATCTCCACAACATCAAATCGAAGATGACTTTAAGGATGACGGTCAGGCGAAAAACGGCGACAAGGGTACTCCTCTTACAGACAAGATCAAGCAGGTGCTCACAGAAACGCGCATGGTCTTGCCGGGAACGCAGGCACTCCTGGGTTTTCAAGTGGTGATTTTTCTTATGCAGGAGTTTGACAAGCTCCCAAGCGTCTCCAAGTGGATCCACTTTGGCAGCCTGATCGCTGTTTCATTGAGCGCGATATTGCTGATTACTCCTGCGGCCTACCATCGTATCGCCTTCAAGGGCGAGGACTCTGAGGAATTCCGCATCGTCGCCGCCCGCCTGATGCTGGGCGCTATGTTCTTTCTGGGCCTGGGCTCAGCGGAGATTTTTTTGTGATCACCTTAAAAATCACTCGCTCGTTTGCCATGGCTTTCGGCTGCTCGGCAGCGCTGCTGGTTTTCTTTTATACCCTGTGGTTTGCCTTTCCGATATGGAAGCGCCGGCGCTCCACGGCTAGGGTGTGCTTCCCAGTCAGGACTTTTGTCAAGTGCAGATTAAAAACATCTGAGCAGTTGGCAGTTAGCTCAGGTTGCCGCATACTAATAGTATGAATGCAAAGCTAGCGACCGCCCTTGATCCTGACCTGCAGGAGATTGCCGAATGGATCGAGGCTTTTGATGAAATTATCGATCAGGACGGCCCCAGCAAAGGAACCCGTGTACTTGAAGCTCTGACCCAGCGCGCCCGGGAGGCTGGGGTTGATGTACCTGTCCAGCTAAACACCCCTTATATCAATACCATCCCGGTAGAAGAAGAAGTGCCTTATGCCGGCGACCGCGCCCTCGAACGGCGTATTGAGAGCCTGATGCGCTGGAATGCCATGGCCATGGTGCATCGCCAGAACAAGAAAGATCCCGGGCATCGGCGGCCATATTTCCACCTATTCATCGCTGGCCACGCTGCTGGAAGTGGGCTTCAATCACTTCTTCCACGCCAAATATGGCGACCAGCCCGGCGATTTTGTTTATTTTCAGGGCCACGCCTCACCCGGTGTTTATGCCCGCGCCTTTCTCGAAGGGCCGCATTTCAGAAAAGCAACTTGAAAATTTCCGCCACGAACTTCGCGATACTCCCGGCCTGTCGTCGTATCCGCATCCCTGGCTGATGCCCGACTTCTGGCGCTTCCCCACTGTCTCCATGGGTTTGGGGCCGCTGAATGCGATCTACCAGGCGCGCTTCATGCGCTATCTGGAAAATCGCGAGCTTATTCCAGCGTCTCCGCGCAAGATCTGGGCCTTCATTGGCGATGGCGAAACGGACGAGCCAGAAGCCATGGGTTCGCAACTGACTCTGGCTTCACGCGAAAAGCTCGACAACCTGATCTTTGTGATCAACTGCAATCTCCAGCGTCTCGATGGCCCGGTGCGCGGCAATGGGAAGATCATCAACGAACTCGAAGCTGCCTTCCGCGGCGGCCGCTGGAACGTAATCAAAGTGATCTGGGGATCCGGCTGGGACCGCCTGCTGGCCCGCGACCGCTCCGGTATGCTGCTCAAGCGCATGGAAGAGTGCGTAGACGGCGAATACCAAGCCTTCCGCTCTAAAGATGGCGCGTATATCCGCAAAGAATTTTTCGGCAAATATCCTGAGACGCTGGAACTGGTCTCAGACATGAGTGACGACGATATCTGGCGGTTGCAGCGCGGCGGACACGACCCAGTCAAGGTCTACAACGCCTACAAGCGTGCGGTGGAACACAAAGGCGGGCCTACTGTGATTCTGGCCAAGACCATCAAAGGCTACGGTGTGGCTCTCAGCAGAATCGCGCAACCCGACGCACCAGGAAAAGAAGCTTAGCGACGCGGCGCTCGAGGCCTTCCGCGAACGTTTCGAAATCCCTATTCCTGAAACTGCCGCCAAAGAAGGTTCTGCCTGTACCGTCCTGCTGAGGACAGCCCGGAAATCATCTATATCCAGGAGCAACGTAAGAAACTGGGCGGCTATGTGCCTACCCGCGAGCAAGCAGAAACCCAATTCGAAGCTCCGGCGCTCGAGGATTTTGCTGAGTCGCTGGCCGGCTCCAAAGGCCGCGCTGCTTCCACCACCATGGGCTTTCGTCAGCATGCTGCGGCATCTGATGAAGCATCCGAAGATCGGGCCTCTGGTTGTGCCGATTATTCCCGATGAAGGCCGCACGTTTGGCATGGAATCCATTATCCGGCAAGTCGGCATCTATGCCAGCGAAGGCCAGAAGTACAAGCCGCACGACCAGGACATGCTGCTCTATTACCGCGAAGAAAAGAGCGGCCAGATTCTGGAAGAAGGCATTACCGAAGCCGGGTCCATGGCATCGTTCACTGCGGCAGGTACGGCTTATTCCAACTACAGCGTGCCGACGATTCCCTTCTTTACGTTTTATTCGATGTTCGGCTTCCAGCGCATCGGAGACCTGATCTGGGCCTTCGCCGATGCACGCGGCAAGGGCTTCCTGATGGGCGGCACCGCCGGACGCACCACGCTGAACGGCGAAGGGCTGCAACATCAGGACGGCCATACGTCTCATGCTGGACAGCGTGGTTCCCACATGCGCCATTTACGATCCGGCGTATGTATATGAGATCGCCGTGATCATTCAGGACGGCATCCGGCGCATGTACCAGCAGGGCGAAGACCGGTTCTACTACATCACGCTTTACAACGAAGATTACCCGCATGCCGGAGATGCCGGAAGGCGTCACCGAAGGCATTTTGCGCGGCATTTACAAATACAAAGGTGCCGGCGAAGGGCAAAGCCACGGTGCAGTTGTTTGGCAGCGGATCCATCTTCAACGAAGCGTTGCGCGCCCAGGCAATCTGCTGGCGGAAAAATACGGCGTGCAGGCCAACGTGTGGAGCGTGACCAGCTACAACGAACTGCGCCGCGAAGCGCTGGCCGTGGACCGCTGGAACCGCCTGCATCCGGCTGAGAAGGCAAAGATCCCTACATTCTTACTGCGTTGGACGGCAACGACGGGCCGATCATCGCCGCTTCCGATTTCATGAAAGCCGTTCCCGATCAACTGGCGCCCTGGCTGCGGCGGACGCCTTATCAGCCTGGGAACCGATGGCTTTGGACGCAGCGAAAACCGCGAGTATCTGCGCCGGCACTTCGAGATCAATGCCGAATCCATTGCTTCGGCCGCACTCTCGCAATTGGCGCGCGATGGCAAGTTCGATGCCAAAAAAGCGCAAAAGGCAATCAAGGAACTGGGCGTAAATACGGAGAAAGCAGATCCGGCGCACGCCTGAACTGATACTGGTCTGCTGCGGAAACACTCTGCTCGGAGTTTTCCGCAGCTCTCTTTTGAGCCGGGCGACGTCCCATACTCAACGATAAACATGGCCGCTAAAAACAACTCGCACTCTGCGAGTACCACAACTACCACGCCACCTGACAACCCCAGCAGCAATGGCCTTCCGGCGTTGAACGGCGAGAGGCTGAAGCTGCTGTATTCCACCATGTGGCAGTGCCGTCAGGTTGAAGCCCGGAACCCCAAATGCCGCGACCGAAATGCCAGTCCTCTGGCGCTGCTGGTAGGGTGCGCCATGAATCTTCAACCTGAAGATTTCATTGTGCCCGGCCGTCATGAGGCATTGGCGCAGTATCTTCAGCGTACGCTTCATTCGCAGGATTCTGCGGTCGCCAATACGCGGCGCAGCAAACGAGCGAAGCCTTCTCCAGAAGATTCCGCATCGCTCAATCTGGTGATCAGTCCCAGCAAAGAATCGCAACTGAACGTCGGTCTGGGTGTAGCGGTTGCCAACAAGGCGCAGCAAAATAAATCGGTAACGCTGGCGTTTGCCGGTGACGAGGGTGTGTCCGGACAAATAGCGAATGAGGCGTTGAGCTTTGCCGCAGCCCATAAGCTGCCTATCGTTTATATCGTTGAGAGTACCGCGCCGCCGAACGGGCGCGGCACAAAGACGCATACCCAGGGAGTTCCCACCATTACCGTGGATGGCAATGACGTAGTGGCAGTTTATCGAGTGTCCCAGGAATCCATTCGCCGCGCCCGCGAAGGATATGGCCCCGCAGTGATCGAAGCGAGAACCCTCGATTCCAGCCAGCGCTCTGCGAACGGCAGCGACTCTGACCCGCTCAGTTTCATGGAAAACTACCTAAAACAAAAGAAACTCTGGTCAGACGATTGGAAGAAAAACCTCTCAAAGAACTCCCGCAGCCGCAGTTCAAAACGTTCGCGCTAGAGAAAATTTTGATAGGGAGACGTAGCGGCGAATTGCGGTGCCACAACTCTTGTTGCAGAGCAAAGAAGCGCCTGGGTTTTATTCTCGCCTAACAGTCTTCTTACTCAGGCGTATTGGATCAATGATCTTATAGTTCCAGGAATAAAATTTCTGAAGGGAATCTTTTCGAACGTGACCGCAGATTGTCGCGGCAACTGGGAGAGAACAAAATGGGCTATATTCCCAAAGATGCTGAGTGGTACATAGCAGATTTAGTGATGGAGGTAACCGTACACGGTGCACGTCTCAATGTCGTTCATCGCAATTTGATGCTAATTCACGCGCACTCACCTGAAGAAGCTTATGAAAAGGCCCAGAAATTCGGGCGCGACGGAGAGACCTCTTACCATAATTCCAAAGGGCAATTCGTTGAGATTGGTTTCCGAGGAATCGCAAAGCTCGACGTAGTTTATGAGCCTTTTGAAGACGGAGCAGAATTGGCGTTTGAAGAACTGATTGGAGTTTCTTCGCAGGATATTCAGGCAATGATCCCCTCCAAGGATCGACTGGATGTTTTCATTCCACCAACGCCGGGAAGAGAACGCGATCCCGATTATCGTTCGCAAGCCATCATAGACCAAGCGTTGGCAATGGGATTACCCGGAGGCGCCCCCGATTTCGCTTACAGCGGAGATTTTGAGTGTAGGCTCAGCTCTGTAGGCCGTCGAGACAGGCGTCGCTAGTACTCTTTTAACTGAGTTCCGGTAAAGCCCGATAGCAGGAAGCGGCACCCTCGACAGCAGTCAGGCGAAAGCTCAACCAAGTGATGGTCAACCGGACACGGCGGTGTGGGTGCACCGTTTTCACTTCCTGTTCATCCAATCTGATATGTCAAACGAGGCGCTTAACTCCACTTCGCCGGGAACCATGCCGGCTATTTTCCTCGCTCACGGTTCGCCATTTCTGCTCGACGATCAGCTATGGATGGGTGAATTGAAATCGTGGTCTGAAGCAATGCCCCGGCCGCGCGCCATCCTGATGATTTCAGCGCATTGGGAAGAGCGTCCCATTACATTGGGCGCCACTACGACGGTGCCGCTGGTCTATGACTTTTACGGATTTCCCGAGAAGTATTACCAGGTGCGGTATCCGCGCCGGGGGCTTCGCAGCTGGCACAGCGAGTGCGTGAACTGCTTGGTAGCGCGAATGTGACTGACGACCCGCAGCGTGGCCTCGATCATGGCGCTTACATCCCTTTGAAGGTTATGTATCCGCAGGCCGATGTGCCCGTGCTCCAGATGTCTATTCCGACGCAGAACCCGCAAGTGCTGTTCGAGTTAGGCCGCGCGCTGGCACCGCTGCGCAATGAAGGTGTGCTCATCATGGGCAGCGGGTTCCTGATTCACAACTTGCGCATGTTCTCGTTCCGCCCGGTCCCACCGCCGGAATGGGCGCATGAGTTTGACCACTGGGCCGCAGATGTATTCACCCGCAAAGATGTGGACTCCCTGCTCGACTACCGTTCCAGAGCGCCCGCCGTAAGTATTGCTCTGCCCACGCATGAGCATTTTCTGCCGTCCATCGTGACCATGGGCGCAACCAGCGGCATAGAAGAACCGGTTTCCTTCCCTATTACCGGCTTTGTAGGCGGCCCACACACCAAGCGCTCGGTACAGTTTGGGTGAAGCCCAGCCATGACAAGCGATTCTCACCGGGACGTCCAGCAAATTGCGTGCCGGACGGTGTCGAGAGAATGCATTACGGAAGAATCGTCAACGATTTGTTATAGCTGGAGAAATGGATGTTGTTCCATCCATCGATTACGCGGTGTTACGTTCCAAGATAGAGTGGAATGAGGTCGGCTCGAAGATGTTATTGGGTCATGACCTGAGTTTCCCAACCATCATATTCACCTTCAAACCGCCCAGCGAGTCGCAGAAGTTCAATAGTAGTTGCGTCAATGAGATTTTGTTCGACTGACTGGATACGAGCAACAATTATTCCGTATGGTAATTCTCCTTCGGCGTGCGACTCTGAAAAAATCGTGAAACCTGCTTCAATGGCTGCTCTCCTGAACCAAGAGCGGGACTGCTGTGAGGGAAAATACACCCAATGCTGGACTGTTCGTGGCTGTGTGAGAATATCTCCTTCACGGACCAGCAAATCAAGCAAATCTATGTTTTTGATCTGTTCCAGGCTTTTCAAAGATGGATAAAGAACGTCAAGATATTGCTTCCATCGCGGATCGTTTTGTTCGCCGGAATCGTATTTATACCCAGGAAAAGCCGATACCGCTGTGGAAACTGCTTCACGAAAACCATCATGAATCTCGCCGTAAAAGTAAAATTCGCGCCGCCCTTCAGTAGTTATGACTCCGCACAATGTTGCACGACAACCTTCTCCTATTCGCTGACAAAGCGCATCTTCAATTTTGAATAATGTTGGAGCTTCACTCGCATCCGAAAGACCATCCGGACGAGGCGACTGAAAGAAAACCCGCACCCAGAGGAGCCATGGCCGAGATAACAGGGGCACTGCATCTCGAAGTGCAAGATCAAAACGGATTGACGCCGTGCTGTCATTCACAGTGCAAAAATAGGATTCCCAATTCTCCATTTCTCTGTCTCTCACCCTGTCGGAATTTCAAGCGGCATTTACCATACCAGATTATGAAACTCGCAGGTGCCCTGTCTTAATTTTTGGTTCGGGACATACCGAGTACGTATGAACAAAATCAGCCAAATAGGGCCAGAACTACGCTCGCCTTCCAGCGACAGGAATCCGCTTCATCCACAAATATCGTTGCTGCATTGTCCTGCACAGGGGAACCCCTGAGCCAGCCGCCCGCGCTTGTTTGTTATAATGACAGTTCCTGCTCCCAATTTGGCGTATCAGGCACGTGCGGAAGTGGTGGAACTGGCAGACACACCATCTTGAGGGGGTGGCGCCGTGAGGCGTGGGGGTTCAAATCCCCCCTTCCGCACCAAAGTTTCTGAAAGGATTTCAGCAGAGAAATGCTTATTGCTCTTATCACCGTTATTCACGTGATCGTTTGCGTGACCCTGATCATCGTTGTGCTCTTGCAGCACGGCAAGAGTGCCGACATTGCCGCCACCTTTGGCGGGGCCGGCAGCCAGACCGCATTCGGACCGCGTGGAACAGCGACACTGCTCTCCAAGGTCACGACGGTGGCGGCGGTTGTGTTCATGCTCACATCCATCTCGTTGACGATTTTTGCTACGCGCAATCATCCGGCTTCCATCATGGATAACATGAAGAATCCCACAGGCTCTCCGACTCAGCCGCAGAAGTAGCCTGAATAACATTGAAAAGCCTCTCCGCCGAGAGAGGCTTTTTCACGCACAAGGTTTGAGACAGGTTCATCCCCATGTTTCACAAAGTCTTTCCAGTCGGCCCGCTGCAATGCAATTGCTCCATTGTGGGCGATGAGCAGACCCGTGAAGCCATGGTGATTGATCCGGGTGACGAGGTGGATGACATCCTGGCCATCCTCAAGAAGGAAAATCTCACCCTCAAGCAGATCGTGGTCACCCACGCCCACATTGATCATGTGGGCGGAGCCATGAAGCTGAAGACGGCTACCGGTGCGCCCATCCTGATGAATCAGAACGACTACGCGCTGTTGAAGATGCTCGACATGCAGGCCGCCTGGATCGGTATGCGGCCTCCCGGCCCTGTCCAGATTGATGAATCTGCCGACGACGGGCGCGTGCTGAAAATCGGCTCCATTGCCGCCAATGTGATCCATACTCCCGGCCACACCGAGGGCAGCATTTGCTTGTTTATGCCTGCCGAAAAGAAGCTAATCGCCGGGGACACCCTGTTTGCCGGCAGCATTGGCCGCACCGACCTGCCCGGCGGATCGTTTGAAAAGATCATGCGCTCGCTGCACACCAACCTGATGAGCCTGCCTGATGACGTGGTCGTGATTCCCGGCCACGGCCCCGCCACTGACATTGGCCACGAACGCGCCACCAATCCTTTTCTGCAAAAGTAAGCGGCTTTACAATCGGAACACAGACCGATTCAACGGCCGGCTTTACAAGTCTCTAATTACTTCTGTGCAGCCATCTCCTTAAAAAGTCTTAACTTACGCCGTTCCTTGTGATACATATTCACTTCCCCTTTTGCAGTTTGGAACGGCATCGCAAAACTGAAAGTTTTGTATTTGCAGTGCTCTGGGCAATAAAGGCAAACGAATGCGCGAAGAAGACGAATGTTTGTCGGTTATCTTCTTGCGTCGTGGCAGGGTACATCCCAGAGGGAAACCAGTCCGGAGCTTCGGTTTTTGTTTCTTTTAATAATGCATGCTTTTGCGAACTAAACTTTTGTTCTTCCTTGCCTGTGTTTTGGCACTCTCAACGGTGCTGGCCTCACAGCAGTCTCGGCATGAAGGGGGAACAGAGGTGGCGGTGGTAGTGAATGCCAATGTCCCGGTGTCCGGCATTTCCACCTACGACATTCGTCACGTCTTCATGGGGGACAAACAGTATTGGAAAAGCAACATGCCTGTGGTACTCATTGTGCCACCGGCCGGCACGCACGAACGGGAAGTGATGTTGCATTCCATATACCACATGAACGAAACGCAATACCGGCAATACTGGATCGGACGTATATTCAGAGCTGAAGCCATCAGTGCGCCCAAGACGGCTGAATCCAGCGCCATTGCCAATGAACTGCTTTCCAGCATTCCCGGATGCATCACCATCATGAACGCGAGTGATGTGCGTCCGGGCGGGAAAATACTTAAGGTAGATGGCAAGCTGCCGGGCGAACGGGGTTATCCGCTGAGATAAATCATGACCATACGTCGCCGCTATTATCTCTCGCTGCTGATGGTGCTGGCCCTGTTCGGCGCTAATCTGTTCGCTTATTTCTGGAGCGCGCGCATCCGCAGTGCCGCTGAGAACGACTGGGACCGCGCCACTGCATGCGAATTGAAGATTTCGTCCATTCGCCAGGAAATGGACAACCTGAATAAAGAAGTTGCCCTTGCCAGCCAGATACAGCAGGAAGAAAAGAATTCCCTTCTCGGCGACGAAACCAGCGCCTTTGAAAAACGCGCGCGCGCCGAACAGACGGAGATAGAAAACCTGAAGGCAGCCGCCTTTCCCGATCAGGTGCCTGCGATTGAAGCGCTGCTCGAAAATTATAAGCAGCTAAGCGCCGCGTGGATGGGCTTCTACCAGAATGCCGGAAAAGACGAAGCCTCTTCGGTGCGCAACCTGGTCGAAGCCGACAAAGCGGCGCAAACCGTATTTGGCGAGCTGTTGCCCGGCCTGCATTCTCTGGAAGCGGCGCGCGTCCGCCGCTCGCAACTGAAGTTCCGGAATGCTGAATTGCTGGCCAACCGCGTCATCATTGCCACGTTCTTCCTGTCGGTACTGATCGCCTTTGCTCTCTCCTCGCTGCTCACCCGCTACATCAATTACGGTTTCTCTACCCTGAAAAAAGGCGCTCATCTTATCGGCGACATGGAACTGGAGCACCGCATCAAGTATCCCGCCAAAGATGAATTCGCCGAGCTCGCGCAATCGTTCAATGAGATGGCGGAAAAACTTTCCTCGGCCCGCCATGAACTGCTCGACACTAACCAGCAGCTCAGCGAATCTGAAACCCGCTACCGCAACATGGTGGAGCGTGCTGTATACGGAATCTATCGCTGCACCGCCGATGGCAGATTTCTCGACGCCAACCCTGCATTGGTCAAGATGCTCGGCTATAACAGCGAGCAAGACCTCATCAACTTGAAAGACGTCTCCGAGTTTTACAGCGATCCAGCCGATCACGCTGCGTTGTCAACCAAGTTGCGGCAGTCCGGTTCAGTGGAAGGCTTTGAAGTGCATTGGAAGACCCGGCTGAGTGAAGACATCATCACCCGCCTGAGCGGCAATGTAGTGACGAATGACGGCGCAATCACAGAATTCGAGATGATCGCTGAAAACGTGACCCAGCAGCGCGCCCTGCAAGACCAGCTTCGCCAGGCCCAGAAGATGGAAGCCGTGGGCCGCCTCGCCGGAGGCATTGCGCATGACTTCAATAACCTACTCACCGTAATCAAAGGACACAGCGAGTTGCTGCACTCCGAATTGCGGGCCGAACAGGCCCGCAAAGAAGTGGAAGGAGTGATTCGCGCTGCCGACCGCGCTGCTTCCCTTACCCGCCAGTTGCTGGCCTTCAGCCGCCGCCAACTGCTCACCTTCAAGATTCTCGACCTGAATACCATCGTCATGAACATGGAACGGCTGTTGACCCGACTGCTCGGCGAGGACATTCACCTGACCACATCTCTGGAGCCCGGCCTGGGGCTGATCAAGGCTGATCCGAACCAGATCGAGCAGATCGTCATGAACCTGGCGGTGAATGCGCGCGATGCCATGCCCAAGGGCGGCAAGCTGCGCATTGCCACGTCGAAGCTGAACCTGAAACACGCAGTGAACCAGGGCGAGATTCTGCTGAAACCCGGCTCTTACATCCTGCTCAGCGTGCAGGATACCGGCCAGGGCATGGATTCGGTTACGACTTCCCGCGCCTTTGAACCTTTCTTCACCACCAAAGAGCAGGGCAAAGGGACCGGGCTTGGACTCTCCACGGTTTACGGCATCGTGAAGCAGAGCGACGGCGAAATCTGGGTGGAAAGCGAACCAGGCAAAGGCGCGGCGTTCTTTATCTGCTTCCCGCAGGTGGCAGACAAGCAGGAACCGGTTACCGACGCCAAGCTCATTGAGCAGGCCGCCGGAAAAGAAACCATTCTGATCGTGGAAGATGAAGATGACGTTCGCGACGTGGCCTGCATGATGCTGCAACGCCGTGGCTACCAGGTGCTGACCGCGTCAAATTCTAAAGAAGCGGAAAAGATCTGCCGCAGCTATACAGACACCATTCATCTGCTGCTCACCGATGTAGTACTGAAAGAAACCGGCGGCCCGGAATTGGCGGCAACGCTGACCACCATTCGCCCCGAGATGCGCGTGGTCTACATGTCAGGCTATACCGACGATGTGGTGCTCCAGCACGGCATCCGCAACTCGCAGGTGGCGTTTCTTCCCAAACCCTTCACCACCGACGAACTCACCAGCAAAGTGCGCGAAGTGCTGGATCGCATGGCGGCATTCGCCCGGCAGGTATCGGCGAAATTGCCGTCGTGAAATCTTTGGTACTTAGTATTTGGTATTTGGGGAAAACCTCACCACTGATCGAACTGATTGCACTGATAAAATACAACACAATAAGTGGCTCATGGTTGAGCAATCACCGATTTCGAGTTATAGCATTTCCAGTTCAATCATTCTGCCAGTCCCACCGGGCTTATGTGCCCCAATCATCTGATCGCTGATTTTTCAGACAAACGCTTAATTTCTCCAGAGACACCCTTCCGCCGGTTTTGATCAGTGAAAATCAGTCTAATCAGTGTCATCAGTGGTGAGGTTTTCAATCCGCCAGGTAGCTGATTTCCATCTTTCTGATCTTCATGCAGGCGAACACCAGAATCGCCGTACTCAGGCATAGCAGGCCCGGCACAGCGATCCAGGCCGGAACGGGTTCGACTATCACTGTGAATAGCGCGAAGACCCCGTTAGGCGCGAGGGGCAGCGGGCACAGTTGCCGCAGGTAAAACATGATGCTCAGCTTTTGCAACGCTGACGGGAACAATGGATGAAATGTTTCCCACAGCAACACTCCAATGGCGGGAAGGATCGGATTCCTGACCATCAGGCTCAGGGCCATGAACAGTGAACCGTAGCCGATACATCCCAGCAACGTAACACCCAGATATGCGCCAAGCTGGCTGAGACCGGGGCCATGGAAGACATACACCTGGCCGGGTTCGCCGAAGTGCAGATACATAAGGGCAAAACAAGTAAGTACCGCCGCGCCGAACAGAGATGCGGCTGTAATCATGCCCGCCAGAAACTTGCCCAGTACCAGCAGTTCGCGGCGCACCGGAGAAAGAAAATAATAGTGCAGGCTCTTCTCTAATATCTCTCCACGAAACAGCCAGGTAAACAGTCCCATGCTGCCGAAGAAAATGCCCAGCCGCAAATAGTAGATATGGAATATCCAGGAGAGAACTGCGGTATCTTCCGACAGATTGCAATGCCGCCCGCCCGGGCTATGCAACGCATGCGCAAAGATCAAAAAGGCCGGCGCAAAGGCCACCAGATAAATCCAAATGCTTCGCCTGCGAAGGAAATTCTTGCCCAACTCAATCCGCAGCACAGCGGCCAACTGCGTGGTCCACTGTTCCCATGGCGATTCGCGCAGAAATTTGCGCATACCATCCAGCCTGCTCATACCGTTCCTCCGCCGCTGCCGATCAGATACTGGTAAATGGAATTCACATCATCGTCAGCCGGGGCCACCGCCTCCAGCGCAATTTTCTCTTCCACGATGATGCGGTTGAGCAGCAAATAGAACTCATCAGCATTCTGGGTGCGCACCAGCACCCCTTTGCCGTCGTTGTTGAGCTTGGCTTCCACCACGTGGTCCTGCGAGAAGAGCCTTGAGGCCAGCAGGCTGGGCTGGGAACAGCGCACCAGTATCTGCATAGGATGTTCCTTCACCTCGCTGCGCACCCCATGAATCTGGCCTTCAGCCACCACGTAGCCGAAGCTCATGAGCACCACCTGGTCAGAAATCCTGTCCACCTCATGCAGCACGTGACTGGAAATAATGACGTGCAGCCCTTCTTTGCCCAGCGCTTCAAATAATGCAATGGATTCGGCCCGGGCCATGGGATCAAGCCCGTTCAATGGCTCGTCGAGCACCAGCACCGTCGGATGATGGGCAATGGACTGCGCCAGACGAATGCGCTGCCGCATTCCCTTGCTATAGCCTGCAACGTTGCGGTTCGCGGCTTCGGCTAAATTGACGCGGTCAATGGCTTCTTTGGTAAGCCGCCGCGCTTCAACGGCGGTCATGCCACGCAACTTGAGCGAGTCGTAAATGAATTCATAGCCGGTTACGCCTTTAGGAAAGGAATCGAACTGGGTGCAGTAACCGACAATCCGGAAGAACTCTTCCGGCTGATCGGGAGTGAGACCCAGCACGCTGATTTGACCTTGACTCGGGCGAATCAGTCCCGTCATCAGGTTCATCAGTGTAGTCTTGCCTGAGCCGTTCGGCCCCACCAGGCTGGTGACTCCGGGAGGCAGCGTAAGGTTCACGCGATTCACCCCCAGCACCTCTCCGTAAAACTTGGAGACATTTTCAAACTTGATTGCGCTGCCGGTCATCCTCGCTGCACCTCGCGGGCTTTCAGCTTTCCGTTCAGCAGCCACCATGACATGGCGCATACAGTCAGAATTACCAGCCACGCGGTCAGCAGAGATACGGTGTCCATGCGTACTCCATTGGAACTCGTGGAATGCAGCCATTGCGGACTTACACGGAACAGGTGGGCCCATGCGACATTCAGCATGAGAGGCAGATTAAAGACCAG
Source organism: Terriglobia bacterium (assembly GCA_963823745.1). Taxonomy (GTDB): domain Bacteria; phylum Acidobacteriota; class Terriglobia; order Terriglobales; family Acidobacteriaceae; genus Angelobacter. The sequence goes on along the minus strand of CAWGMN010000011.1, from coordinate 135,959 downwards.
GCCCGACTGGGTGCGCAATATTGCATCCACGGCCGCTCCAAACCCAGGCAGCAGAAAGAATACTGCGATGATGAGCGCAGTGGCCGCCACTCTATATTTCAGCCAAATGGAGATGGCAAGAGTCAACAGTGAAAGCACGGCAATCCACATCCAGCCGGAGAGCAGAATGGAGCCGATCAGATAAAAATTCTGCCAGCCCCATCCATGACCTTCCATGGCTGCTTCCAATCCAAAAAGCACAAGTCCAGGAATCCATGTTGCGCATGAGAGCAATGTTGCCAGCACTGTAATTTTGCCCAGCAGGTATTCCAGCCGCGAAATAGGACGGCTCAGGTAGAGTTGCAATGCCTGGTTGGCGAAATCTCTGGTTACCAGACCCGGCGCCGCTGCTGTGCATAGAAAGAAACCCATCCAGGCCTGAATCCAGAGCATAGTAGAGAACCATTCATTATCAATCGCTGTGAGATTCTTAAATGCCGGACGAATGTCGAGGAGCATCTTCGCCGTGTCATTATGCAGCAGGTATATGTAGGCTATGCCAACCAGCATCGGAAGAAAAGAAAGCGCGGTAAACGCGGTAAAGATGCGCGACTTAAAAAGCGTGCTGAACGAGAAGCGCGCAATCACAAAAAAGCGCGTCCACTCCGGAGTAAGCGGGCCATTATAGGTTTTATACGTGCGCTTATAAACGGCCATTGCTGTTCCCTTTCACCAGATCGCCCTTGCCTTCCATGGCTTTCAGGAAGATGTCTTCGAGCGAATCGCGCCTGTAATTCATACGGCGTATCTGCACCGTATGTTCCATGGCCAGTTCGTAAATGCGCCGCATCTCAATGTTTTCCGGCAGCACGATCTTCAAGCGTCCACCGCCAAAGCTGGCGCACTCGCACCCCAGTTCATGAATCGCATGAACGAATCCATTTTCCTGATTGACTTCGAGTTCCAGGAACTTGAGGTTGGCCTTGCGTTCTTCTTCCAGATTGCACAGCGCCGCAACACGGCCCTGTTTCAAGATCAGTACTTCATCGCAGCACTCTTCAATATCGCGTAGCAGGTGGGAAGAAATCACGACATGCACTTCGCCGGTATCGCGGATTTCCCGCACCAGTTGCAGCATGCGCTGGCGGGCTTCAGGATCGAGGCCGTTGGTAGGCTCATCGAGCAGCAGCAGCCGCGGACCGTGGGCCAGCGCCTGGGCCAGCTTGGCCAGTTGCTTCATGCCCAGCGAGTAAGTTCCGAGCTTGCGGTAGCGTGCCTCGCCCAGTCCTACGTAGAAGAAAGCTTCATGCGCGCGCTCCATGGCTTCGCTGGGCGGCAGGCCGGAAAGTTCGGCCATGTAGCGCACGAAGCGGACGCCACTCATGTCGGCGATGAAGGCGTCGTTCTCCGGCATGTAGCCCACCATGCCCCGCAGCCTCTTGCTCTTGCCGCGAATGTCCTCGCCGAACATGCGCGCCGTGCCCGACGATGGCGTGTAAAAACCCAGCAGCGTGCTTAAGAAGCGTGGACTTCCCCGAGCCGTTGGGCCCCAGCAGCCCAATGCATTTGCCGGTAAGCGAACCATTCAACTTCTCGAGAATGGTCCGCCCACCCAGCTTCACTTCGAGATTCTGGAGCTCAACTACAGGAGCCACGCTTGTGTCCTCTCGTCGCATTGTGTCAGAGCTTTTGGGCATCCGCTCTGGCATGCCGGTGTTGCTCGGTAATTTTCATCAGGTTGGTAAGCATCAGCGTATTCAGGTCAAGCCCGAAGAAACGGCTGGTGCTGGCTACGCGGATAGCGCTCTCTGCTCCATAAGCGCATACCAGGCTGGGCTTGGTTTCAGCGGCAATTGCCTTGAACGATTCCATCTGCGCGGGCGAAAGCTGCTGGGCCACCGGACCAATCACCGGAGCCAGATTCTGATAAATGAGCGCCGAAACATTGGCGAACTGGTCAGGCGGCAGTAGCTTCTGGAAGTCGCCGGACTTGGCCAGCGAATTGCCGTTTTTATGGATGTTGATGGCGTCCATGACCATGGCCCGTGTCGGCGCAATGACCATGTAGCCATCGGTAAAGGTGTACGTCACATCCACCGGCTTGTTGGAAGTGACGCAATGAATGGTGGTATAGGTAGTTCCGTCCACCACTTGCTGTTCCAGTGTGGCTTTATATTGCCCGCCAAGTTTGGCGTTGGCATCGGCGACAAGCTGTTGAATGGATTGTTGCAGCCGCGCCGAGTCATTCACTTCCACAATGACCTTCCACGCCGGTGTTGGAAGCAGCGGCCCATCGAGCGCTACCGTGACTTCACCGCCCAGCGTGTTTACCAGATCATCGCGAAAACGAATCTTCAATTCGGATTCCGCTTGCGCCAGCTTCACGCCGGCATCGCCGTTTTCGTTGGCATTGGCGATGGCAAGAACATCATCAAAGATCAGCCCCGGATTCTTCGTGACCGCCGCCGCGACTGCTCCGGCATTTTGTGAAACATAATCCAGGCCGCCAATCGGCGCAGGAGCCGCCAGCCATGAAGCCGCGCCATGACGCGGACTATTAAAGCTGAGCTCAGCGCGGTTCAGCGCCTGGCCTGAAGTATCTTTTCGCTCGCCGATCAGGTACTTCACGTCAGCCAAGCCGCTAAACTCCAGACCGGCTTGTTGTTTTGGAGATTTCACGGAAACATCCTGCTGTTTGAGCTGCTGTAAATCTGCGCCAAACAACAGGCCCGCACCGCCCTGGTACGCCTGCAACAAACGTTCTGCGAATGGAGTCGCGCTAAAACCGCCGCCGCCGTGATTCAGGGCCACGTCGAAGTCGCGTACTTCGGCCAGATCGAATCCTGCCACCACCAGATCAGGGCGCACCACAATGACCAGTCCTCTGCTCTTGCCTTGCGCCGGGGCCTGCATCAACTCCTGTTCGGTGAAGATGCGCAAGTGTTCACCATGGGCGCCGCTCTGGGTGGCCAGGCTTTGGATAAATTCTTTCAACCCCGGCTTGGCCACTTCGGCAATTACGAGGGCCGATCCGTGAACCCCTTCCCTGGAAGCGGAAAACACAATCTCATTGCCTAGGTAGGCTCCGAGTTCGTGGACTTTCTCGATCGCGGTCTGGAAATCCATTGCCCCGTGACCTGCCTGCACTTCATGTTCCCACCAGTCGCGCAGCACCGCGCTTTCCGCGAGTTCCTGCTGAAACAGCTTGTCAGCCTGTTGAATGGCATCGGCGAGATTCGGAATTCCGGCATAGACCAAAGTATTTTTCGGCAGCAACGGCAGCAGCTTGCTTTCATACCGCAGGCCCGGCAATTGCACGCCTCTTTGTAACTTATTTTGCAGATGGGCAAACTCGGCCAGTAGCGACAGATGCTTGTCGAGGTTCTGGCTCCATGCAATTTCCTGCTGCACAGGCATGGCCGCTACCGCAGCAGTGGTGGTGACCTGCTCTCCCGGATGGAGAATGTTCAATGCTCCGGCATGCGCTACCCGCACCTCGCCTGCGATCACTGAGACGCGTGAGCCTTTCATGCCGCTGTTCACCGAGAACACCGTTCCAGTAACTGACACTTTGCAGTCCTGGGCCGCGACATAGAGATGGCCGGAAGTGCGCTTGGCCGCCTGAACAATAATGTCGCCGCGATCGAGATCAATGGTGGTGTCTTTGCGTTTGGCTGTCACGGAAAATTGCGCGTGCTCATTCATCTCCACCACAGATCCATCTCTGAGCCGCAGCATGGCGTGCGAATTGCCGGCAGTGCGCACCTTCTCGCCTTCATTCAACTCCGCACCCGGCTGCAACGCGCGCTCACTGGTCGCGCCCACCAGATACACGCCGCCATTCATAGATTCCACGCGCGCCCGCGCGCCCGCGGGAATGGCCAGCTTATCTTGTATATAGAAGGTTGCGATCGCTACCACGATCACAGCCGCCGCTGTAGCCAGCCAGCGAAAATGGTTCTGGCGCGTCTTCGGCAATTCTCGCTTCCACGGCATCACCGCAGGTGCGCTCCTGGTCCGCTCCGACTCCTGACGGCACCCCGCACACTCATGCAGATGGGCCTGCACCAGCAACGCTCTCGCTTGTACCAGCTTTCCGCTTTGATACTGCGGTAAAAGAGCCCGCACATCATTGCAGCCGCGAATCGAATCAACGCTGGCTGTTGCCATCCTGGGGGAAGCAGCCTGGGCCTGGGCAAGCTGCTGCCATACCCGTTCACTGGCGCGCTCTGCCGCTGCGGCATCGGGCTGCTCATGACGCAGCGCATCAATGGCCTGCTCTAATTTCGCTTTGGAATCGTCGGGGAATCGCATTATTTTGTACCTCTCATCATTGCCAGGTAGTCTTTTCTGAGTTGAGTACGCGTACGATGCAGTATCACGGCCACTACCGCCGATGAGGTATTCATCATCCGGGCGATTTCGCCATTGCTGTAGTCTTCGGTAAAGCGCAGCAGAAACATCTCCGCCCATTTCGGATTCACCCGGGTGAGCGCCTGCCGCAACCAGGCCCGTAGCTCTCCTGCCTCAGGACCGGTCATGACTGCTCCCGATCCCAGATTGCCGGGCTCGTCGTCTTCCAATGGGACGTTCTGGTTGTCTTTTCTCGCTCGCAGAAGATCTAAAGCAGCATTGACCGCGGCCCGATGTAAATAAGCGCGCACATGCCGTATCTCTGGCGGGTTTTCCTGCCGCAAGAGCCGCAGAAATACGGTTTGAAGTACATCTTCAGCATCATTGCCGTTGCCGGTAATCCGGTAGGCGGCCCGGTAAACAAGATCTTTGTTTTCAGCAAAGATTTGCTCCAGCCCGTCTTTAACCGGCTCCGTTCTTGAGTCGTACTGGCTGTTCGCCATTGGGTTCGCCTGCGCTATTGGCATCGTGGCCTGCATCTCTACGGTGCTCCCTCAACTCCCTTGACGGTGAGAGGTAGCAGTTATTAACAGGAACGCTAAAATACCTGGCTTTGTTCCTTCTTTTTTTTAAGACCATTGTCCCATGCGCGACCGCAACATTTCAGGAATTAAGCGGAAAAGGGCGAGCAAGCCTTAGAATAGGTGAGCTTTACCGGCTACTGAAGCTCATGTCCTTAAATCTGCCCCATACTTTCAACGTTGCCACTCATTTTGTTGACCAGAATGTCTCGGAAGGCCGGGGGCAGAAGATTGCCATTGAGTGCGGCGAACAGCGCGTGACCTACCAGCAGCTTCTGGAGCGCGTAAACCGCACAGGAAATATGTTAAAGAAGCTGGGCGTGCGCACTGAAGAGCGAATTGCACTGTTGCTGCTCGACACGCCGGAATTCGCCTACTGCTTTTTCGGAGGCATCAAGATCGGCGCGGTTCCCATACCCATCAATACTTTGCTCAAGCCTGCGGAGTATGAATACATCCTCAACGATTCTCGCGCCCGCCTCCTCATCGTAAGTCCATCGCTGTATCAGCAGATTCAGGCCATTCCCAAAGACAGGCTCCGCTATCTCGAAAAGATCGTGATTGCCGGTGAACCGCAGGATGGTCTTCCCGGCCTGCATGCTCTTATCAGTGACAGTCCTGATGCTTTGCAGGCCGAGCCTACCTGCAAAGACGATGCCGCATTCTGGCTTTATTCGTCCGGCAGCACAGGCTTTCCTAAAGGATGCGTTCACCTGCATCACGATATGGTGGTGTGCGCCGAGCTATACGCCAAAGCCATTCTGGGAATTACCGAAAACGATCGCTTCTTCAGTGTTGCCAAGCTCTTCTTCGCTTATGGTCTCGGCAACGGCCTCTACTTCCCTTTTTCGGTGGGCGCCACTGCTATTCTCTGGCCCGGTTCTCCCTCTCCGCCTAACGTCTATAAAGTGATCGAACAGTTCAAGCCCACGCTCTTCTTCTCCGTTCCTTCCAACTACGCTTCGCTCCTGGCGTTTGCGCAGGAACACGCCGAGCAAGCAGCCAATCTTGATCTTTCTTCTGTACGCTACGCAGTTTCGGCTGGCGAAGCGCTGCCTGCGCCTATTTATCATCGTTTCAAGGAACGCTTTAAGGTTGAGATACTGGACGCCATTGGATCCACCGAGGCCCTTCACATGTTCATTGCCAACCGCCCGGGGGCGGTGCGCCCAGGCTCCAGCGGACAGGTGTTACCCGGCTACGAAGCCCGCATTGTAGACGAGCACGGACAGCCCTTGCCCGATCATCAGGTCGGCAATCTTCTGATCAAGGGAGATGCCGTCTGTTCCTGCTATTGGAACCAGCACGAAAAAACCAAAGAGACGATTCAAGGACACTGGCTGCATACCGGCGACAAATACTATCGCGACGCCGACGGCTTTTACTGGTATGTAGGACGGTCCGATGACATGCTGAAAGTCAAAGGAATGTGGGTAAGTCCCATTGAGATCGAGACTGTTCTGCTCGAACACCCGCAAGTGCAGGAAGCAGCCGTAGTGGGCTACGCCGACAGCAACCAACTGATCAAACCCGCCGCCTACATAGTGCTGAGAAACGGCTCTCACGGAGACGCCGCCCTCACCGAAGAACTAAAGCAACTGGTAGCCGCCCGCCTGGCCGCCCATAAATGTCCACAACATTTTGAGTTCGTAAATGAGCTGCCAAAGACAGCGACAGGCAAAATTCAGAGATATAAGTTGCGGAAAGGCGGTAGTTAGTAGTTGGTATTTAGCTCTTGGCTCTTGGCTCTTGGCTCTCAACTTTCCACATCCCGAGCGCAGCGAGGGAGCCCTACCGTCTAAATCACAGCCCCACGGAAGTCACGATCGAATCGCCATCTGAATGTTCGCGAAAACAACAAGATGTCGTAGCTCCCAAATCCCCCACCCATTCGCGCAAAGTAGCGAAATTCGCGGCAAAGTTTTTATTTAAGTGTCATCAGTGGTAAGCCTTCAATATCCGCATTAAACCCTCCGCAAACTCTCCCTCCGGCGTGATCAGACTCAAAACCAGAAATCCATCCTGGTGAAAATCATAAAAATGCCCCGGATGCACATACACACCTTCACTCTCTAAAAGGGAAATCGCCAATTCCTCATCCGACTGAACCGCCGGGACGCGCAACACGGCATACCAGCCGCCTTCCATCTCCAGCCGCCCGCAATGCTTCTGCGCCGCCAACTGACGGTCAAGTTCATCCAGGTTTTTCTGCACCCGGGCTGTCAGTTGCTCTTGAAACTCATGCCGGAACTCCAGAAACGCAGGCGCCGCCAGTTGCACCGGCGCATTCATCGAGAGATAGGTGTCGGCAATCACCTCCAGACGCTCCAGCGCTTCTTGTCTCAACTCCTCCGGTCCGCTGGTAATCAGCCAGGCAAACTTCATCTGCGGCAGTCCACTGATTTTCGACAGTCCGCTCATGGTGAAAGTGAGTGCAGCATCATTCCTGCAAAAGCTGAGCTTTTCCCCTGAAGCAATTGAGAAATCAAGGAATACCTCATCAGCAATCAGCGCCATCCTGTGCTCGGCGCAGATGCGGTTCAGGGCCGTCAATTCTTCGGTTTTGGTGAAATGTCCGGTGGGGTTATTCGGATGCACAACAATGATGCCGCGCGTCCGTTCCGTCACGGCCCGCTCCAGCGCGTGAACATCCATCTGCCATCCGTGATCGTAGATCAATGGATAGCGCTTCAGCTTCACGTCCTGTATTTCCGCCAGAAAATCAAACAGCGGATAGCTGGGGGTAGGAATCAGCAGTTCATCCCCAGGATTGCACAACAGCCGGAAAGCAAAGGAATAAGCCTCGCTGGTGCTGGTAGTCAGCAATATTTGTTCCGGAGAAACCTGTTCGCCGCGCTCTGCATAATATCTGGCGACCGCGCCCCGTGCAGTCTTCAGTCCTTTGGCGTCAGGATGGTAAGCAGCCACCGCCGGGCTGCATAGTGCCCGTATGACCGCATGTTGGTTATAGCGAAATCCGCATTCGGTAGGATTCGAAGCCGTCAGATCCAGCAAGGCCTTTCCGCTCTGTCGGTACCTGGCCAGCGCTTCACTCAAACGATTGGTTGTAAGGTTCCATCGAGTGCGCTCCGCGAACATGGTTCCATGATAGCAACGAGCAAGCACTAAGCAGTCAGCATTTAGCCCCTGAACATGGTGTTGGTCCATCGCAGTTTCGAGACCATTACCTCTGCGGTCAGATTCGCGATAATTCGCGCAATTCGCGGCAAGTGTGTTTGGTTACCGAACCGTAAAACCAGGAAAGAACGCAAAGGGCTGAATGCTGACCTACTGACTGCTGAGTGCTTCTTCCCGAAGGTACTACTACCAAAGTTTATGAAGTGTTCTGGAAACAGGAAATTACTAACGTAAGTGTATGAATTCCAGCAACTTCGTATAACAATGTGCTGCACTCCATAAAGGGCCAAGGGACCATGTATACGCTGCTAAAAGACATTCGCTATGGGTTTCGTGTACTTCGTCGTTCACCTGCATTCTCAGTTCTGGCATTGGTCACGCTTGTACTGGGGATTGGCGCGAACTCGCTTATCTTTACCATTGTGAATGCAGTCAGCTTTCATGGCCCTTTCAAAGACGCTGCTGATGTAGTCGTCATCCGCGACCAGTACACGAACGTGGCGCCTATGTCTACTTCGCTGCCCGACTTCCAGACATGGCGGTCAGAAACCCAGTCTTTCTCAAAAATGGCCGGATATTTTCTCACCAACTACACGCTTTCCGGGCGCAGCGAACCGGAACGGGTGAGGGGCGCGCTCATTACCCGCGATTACTTCGAATTATTTGGCGCCCGTCCCCGCCTGGGACGCTTCTTTTCCGATGCCGAGCAGAAAAAGGGCGGCACTCCGGTCTGCATGATCAGTGAACAACTCTGGAAGCAGGAGTTCGGCACGGAATTCTCCATCTTCAGCAAGTCGCTTACTCTCGATGGCAAGTCTTACCAGATTGTGGGTATTGTGCCCGCCGACGCTCCAGACTTCCGCTCCATGCCCAAAACCGATGTTTGGCTACCGCTGGAAGCCATGCCGCCGTGGGAAGCCGAAGATATCAACTTTGTGTGGGCGATCGGCAAGCTCAAGCCAGGCGTTTCCATGGATGCGGTCCGTCACGATCTGGACTTTGTGCAGAGCCGGCTCAACGCTCAATATCCTGCCAATCAGCACCAGGTCAATATCATTTCCGTTCCCGACTTCCTGCTGGGCAGCGCCAAGCGTGCGCTTACGGTGTTATTAGTCGCTGTGGCTTTTGTGCTCCTGATCGCCTGCGCCAATGTGGCCAATATGCTGCTCGCCCGCGCTACCGGCCGGGTAAAAGAACTGGCGATACGTGAAGCTCTGGGCGCCAACCGCGTTCGGCTGGTGCGACAGTTGCTTACAGAGAATCTGATTCTCACTATCCTTGCCGCTGCTTTGGCCTTGCTCTTTGCTTCGGTGTTCAGCGGAGTCATGGTGAGATTGTGGCCGGCGGGCTTGCGACGGCCTGAAGCCGTAGGACTCGACTGGCGTGTGCTGGTTTTCACCGCTGGAATCGCTTTCGCCAGCGCCATGATCTTTGGCCTGGCCCCCGCGCTCCGTATTTCACGTTTGAACATCAACCGCACTCTCCGCGAATCTCAGGGACTCCAGACCACAAGCGGCCCCGGGAGCAACATCCTGCGCAACGCTTTTGTCGTCTCTGAAATTGCGTTTGCAACCGTATTGCTGATTGCTGCCGTGTTCACTATGCGCAGCTTTGCCCGTCTGCTGGAGACCGACCACGGATTCGATACCAGAAACCTGCTCACCTTCCGCATCAATTTGCCTGACCGGAAATATGACAAGCCCGAACAGCGCGCCCAGTTCTTCGATGAACTCACGCTGCGCCTGCGCAGCCTGCCGGGCATGTCGTCCGTGGCCGCAAGCTCATTCCTGCCCTTCAGCAGCGGGCAGACAGCCGCCTTTGATGTAAAAGATCATGCCTATGATCCGGCCAAGCGGCCTTGGGCTGAAAGGCATTTTGTGACTCCTGATTATTTCGAAACTATGCGGCTGCCGCTGGTTGCCGGACGCTTCCTGAATGAGCGCGATCGGGATAACACAACCAAAGTCGCTGTAGTCAGCCAGACCACCGCCAACCAGATATGGCCGGGCGAAGATGCGGTCGGCAAGCTGGTCAGCATCGATGCCGATTCCAACGAATGGCAGCAGGTGGTGGGCGTAGTCGGCGACATCAAAGGCACCAACCCTGAAGCCGCTCAGCGCATGCAGATTTATATACCCGTGCTTCAAGCGCCATCGGCCTCGATGACGATAATTGAGCGCACCACTATGGACGAAAGGAGCGCCATTGATTCGTCGAAGGCTACGGTGCTCTCCATGGACCCAGACCAGCCTCTGGCCAACGTCGCAACCATGGAAGAAATTCTGGATAATTCCCTGTCCGGCGCCCGGTATTCGACTTTTCTGCTGGGACTCTTTTCCAGTCTGGCTATGATTCTGGCCGTGCTCGGAGTCTACGGTGTAATGGCTTACTCGGTGACCCAGCGCAGTCACGAATTCGGTATCCGCATCGCCCTGGGCGCACAGCGCAGCACAATTATGCGCATGGTTATGGGCAATGGATTGCGACTCGTGGTCTACGGCACAGTTGCAGGGCTGGTGGTTTCTTTCGTCGTCGCTCCCCTGCTGCGCAGCCTGCTGTTCGGTGAGTCCACCAAAGGTTCCGCCGATATCGCGACCTACGGCATCGTCATCCTGCTGCTTTCTGTAGGCGCTATATTGGCCAGCTACGTGCCGGCGTACCGAGCCACCAAAGCCGATCCCATGATGATGTTGCGCCGCGACTAATGCATTGAATGCATTTTTATCAATCCCGAGCGCAGTGAGGGATCTCTACGGGTTCACTAGCTCATTAGGTAGGGATCTTCCAGTACCTTTCTTTTAGCGCAATGATCGGGCTTCATGCGTGGTCAGATTTGTCTGAAGTGTATTTCAAGCATGTGTGGCGGCGCGGCTTTTAGCAGGCTGCCGTGCTTCAGGCTGTCTCCGGAACCTCTCATACATCCCCACACCTCGTAACCACAGAGCGACGGTCAAGGTGAGGCCTGAAGCCACAACAAAGGCCAGAGACGTCGCCATATCCAGCATTCTCAGGAATTGGTGATGAGAGATCGACGTCAGAATCTGCGCCCACAGCACTGGCGCGTGCCGGAAAATGGCCAGAGCCGTGTCTTTGACCCAGCGGACATTCAAGAGCAGCGCCGCCGCAACCAGGACGTTTCCCAATATAGCGTAAGCCACAAACGCCGCGGTCTTCACGCGATTCGCCTGCAACGAAGCCACCTCGGGTTGTTGCCAACGCAACCGCAACAGGGATTTCAAAGTAGTTTTTAAATAAGTCCCGGCATGGCGATGGAGGTTCGGCACTCCCATCCAGTCCACCAGCACCCAGTAGCCATCGAAACGAAACACCGGATTGATGGAAACTATCGTCATTACGTCGATGCTGATGCAGGCCGCCCGCAGCGAAGCGCTATGAAAGAGCAGAGCCATCCAGGCCAGCAGCGCGAAACAGATTTGCTGGAAGTAAATGCCGCCCAAATCTACAACAATTCGCTGCCGTGGCCGAAAGCGCCATACCTGCGACACATCGGCATACAGCACGGGCATCAGGATATAAAGACCCGCTCCAATGCTTCCCGGAGTTCCACCGAAACGCGCTACGGCCGATGCATGTCCGAACTCGTGAACCACAACGCTGAAAAAAGCTGCGATCAGCACCAGGCTGGCGTGAACCGTTCCTGCACGATTTCCCTGAAAACCCGAATAGAGCGCCGCATGGGCCACCACAATCAGAAACAATAGGACGAATGCAAAGGACGCGCGGTAGGCGGCTGACAGCCGTGCGGCGATCTTCGCCACTACTGCGCCGGGAAGCAATTGGTAATGCAGCAGCAGCTTCATGCGGGCTCTGGCTGCCCGCGGCGCATAGGCTTCTTCATCGGACGCTAAAAAGGCCTCGTAATTCTTCAGCACAAAATCATGGAATTCTTCGAAAGTAATGTCGGTTCCAGGCATGCCTGCATATACATCTTCGAGGCTCGAACCTCGCTGGAGTTCGCTCAAAATCTTGTAAGCTGCTGCCGATATCCGGAACTGGCGCTCATCTGGCGTGCGCAGAAGATACTCTTCACGTTTAGAGCCGTTATGGAACGGATGAAAGCTGCAACCGGGACGCAGGAAAAGGTATGTTGCCATGGAGAGAGGGTGTCTGGCAGGGCCGGCGCACTTCCCGGGACCGAACCCTGCCAGAGGTTAATTAGAAAATGCCGCCGTTGGTGCCATCGCCGCCATTATTGGTGCCGGCGAATCCGCCGTTGGTACCATCGCCGCCGTTGTTCGTTCCGGCGAATCCGCCATTAGTACCATCGCCGCCATTGTTGGTTCCGGCGAAGCAGAGGACCTGAAGCTCAAGCCTGGGCTCCAGTTCTTCCGCGCGAAGATCAGCCAGACTAATCGGGTTGTTCATCTCAGTTGTCTCCTTGGGGAACTTAAGAATCCTCATGCTCATAACTTTGAACATGACGTTTCTATCCGGCGAGGGTAGCTCTGGAATCATCGCGCGTGAGGGACTAATTTTAAAATTCTAATTTCAGAACTCCTGCGCTAAGTGCTGTTCTTCAATTCATCTTTGCAGCTTTTATGAAGTGAGTTGTAACGGTTGTTCCATTTTGGGAATGTGCCTCATTTTGAATGGCGATGTGTCACGCAGAATTCATTTTGATTTCAAAATGGTTCATGTTTTCTATGTCATACAGCTTTTAGCTATACAGTCTTGTTCTCTCGTAAACTTTGCGAACTTGTTGCGGCGGTCCTTTCAAACACGGTGCCGCACTGTCCATTCGGACATTGGTCTGTGTCCAGATTCGCGTGAGATTTGTTTCTTCCAGAATTCTGCGGATTGTCCAAATGCCACAGCTTTATGGGTTTTTGTTCCGGAATTCAAAACAGCTTGCGCGGCGGCTTGTGAAATTAGGCGGCAGTTCTTCTTCAGATTGGAAAGGAACGCAGGGTTTGTACCGCAGACTCTACCAATATTAGAACCGCATTAGAGCCTGATCTGGATGGACTGAGGGGCGGCGCAAACAGTTAGTGCTGTGGCCGGTGAAAACTGGAACCATGACACCGTCCGCCCAATCCACTAAGCCGTAGAGTACAACCAAAACTCAGACCTTCTGCACCGCCTGCACCAGGCTGCTCAGGGAACTTTTGGCATCGCCGTAAAGCATCCCTGTATTCGATTTGAAGAACAATGGGTTCTCCAGCCCTGAAAATCCTTTCCCCTTGCCTCGTTTGAGCACCACCACCGACTTGGCCTTGTCAACCTCGATGATGGGCATGCCTGCGATTGGACTGCCGGGATTGTCCCGCGCATCGGGATTCACTACGTCGTTCGCTCCCACCACCACGGCTACATCCGTCGAAGGCAGCTCAGGATTAATTTGTTCCATTTCATAGAGCGAGGAATATGGCACGTTGGCTTCCGCCAGCAGCACATTCATGTGTCCCGGCATGCGTCCCGCTACGGGATGGATGGCGTACTTCACTGAAACTCCGCGTTCTTCCAGCAGATTGCCCAGTTCCCGCGCTGCGTGCTGCGCCTGCGCTGTGGCCATGCCGTAGCCGGGGACAAACACCACCTGATTGGCGTAGGCCAGTTGCACGGCAACATCATCAAGGCTGACCTCGCGCATCACTCCGGCAGCGCCGCCGCTCGTGTCAGAGGCAATGGCTGCTCCGAAACCGCCAAACAACACATTGGTAATCGAGCGGTTCATGGCCCGGCACATCAGGATGGAAAGAATGAATCCGGAAAAGCCGTCGAGCGTGCCGGCGATGATTAGCACGTTATTGGAGAGCACAAAACCGGTGGCCGCCGATGACAACCCTGCGTAGGAATTCAACAATGACATGACTACCGGCATATCAGCCGAGCCGATGGGAATCACCAGCATCACGCCAAACAGAAGAGCGCAGCCGATCATCCCGTAAAACAGCCCCGCGATTTCCGGATGAACCAGCCAGCTCACATAACAACCGAGCGTTGCCAGAAACAGGCACAGATTGAAAATATGCTGGCCTTTGAATTGAATGGGAGTGCCGCGCATCAACTCCTGCAATTTGGCTGCGGCAATCAAGCTTCCCGTAGTGGTGAGCGAACCCAGCATCACTTCAAAGCCCAGCGCGCCCATCTTGATCGGGCCGAGGTGGGTCCCATAAATCGTGTATTCCGCAACGCCTACCAGCGAAGCCGCGAGAGCGCCGAAGGCATGGGAAAGCGCGGTCCGCTGCGGCATGGCCGTCATGGGAACCATGGCCATGGGTATGCCGATCGCGGAGCCCACCGCCAGCCCCACCAGGATGTACACATAAGTGACGATGCTGGGATGGAACAAGGTGCCGATAATGGCTGCCGCCATGCCTGCGGCTGCCAGGATCATGCCTCGGCGCGCTGAATCCGGATGACTGAGGCCCCTGAGTCCCAGCACGAACAGGATGGAGGCAATCAGGTAAGTGGCTTCAAGAAAATATTGCGCGCCGCTCACTTTTTCTCCTCCCGCTTGGGCGCTTCTTTCTTGTGGAACATCTTTAACATGCGGTCGGTAATCAGAAAGCCGCCAGTCACGTTGATGGTGGCCGAAGCCACGGCCGCGCATCCCAGAAGCGAAGCGAGCAGGTTATGGCTCTCATGGTGCTCGCCGGCAATCACGAGCGAGCCGATCAGCGAAATGCCGGAGATAGCGTTCGTAGCCGACATAAGGGGCGTGTGCAGCAGGGGCGGCACGCGGGAGATCACCTGATATCCCAGAAAGGCTGCCAGCGCGAAGACGTACAGCGAGGCAATCAAAACCGGTGGATTGAACTGTGTACTCTCAGCTTGTGCCGCGGCGAAGATCACCGCCAGTAATATTCCCGGACTCACGATTCCCTCCTTCTTGCGACTACAGCGCTTTCCCGCGGTACCTGGGCCATGGCTGAATCAAACACAAGTGTCGCATGTTGCGGCATTGAATTGAGTTCTCACATACGCTGTTATTACGTTGTCGGCTGGCCCATGGCCGCCGCCACCTTGGGATGTACATTGCCGCCCTGATACGCGACACAGGCGCCTTTCAGGATTTCATCCTGCATATCTACCTTAAGTTCGCCTTTGTTGAGGATCAACGCCAGAAAGCTCACAAGGTTTCTTGAATAAAGCTGGCTTGCATGCAGCGGAACAGTTGCAGGGACATTCAGCGGGCCCATGATCGTGACGCCGTTCTGCTGCACATCTTTTCCGGCTTGGGTCAGCGCGCAGTTGCCTCCGGTGCTGGCGGCCAGATCCACAATCACCGATCCCGGATGCATGGCAGCAACCGCCTGCTCGGTCAGCATGAGCGGCGCGCGCCGTCCGGGGACCTGCGCTGTAGTAATCACTACATCGGAAAGCGCCGCATGTTTGGCCACCATGTCGCGCCCGCGCTGCAGCGCCTCTTCGCTGAGTTCCTTGGCGTATCCGCCTTTGTCTTCCGTCTCGATGCCGCCCAAATCCACTTCCAGAAACTTGGCGCCCAGCGAGCGTACCTGCTCGCCGGCCACGGCGCGCACGTCGTACGCTTCCACCACAGCGCCCAGGCGTCGGGCGGTGGCAATGGCTTGCAGTCCGGCAACGCCTGCGCCCAGCACCAGCACTTTCGCCGGTGGAATGGTTCCCGCTGCGGTCATTAATAAAGGAAAGAGTTTTGGCAGGTGCTCGGCGGCCAGAATCACTGCTTTATATCCGGCTACCGTGGCCATGGAAGAAAGAGCATCCATGGATTGGGCGCGGGTGATACGGGGCACCAGTTCCATGGCAAACGCGCTGAGCCGTTTTTGTACGATGGGTTGCAGTCCGGCAGGATCGTCCAGCGGTTTCAGAAAGCCGATGATGATGGCGTTGGCCTTCAGCTTGTCGTAATCTGCCGCCTCCGGACGGTTCACGCAGGTGAGTACGTCGGTGCCTTCGAGCAGAGCACTTCTGTCCATCACGCTGGCGCCCGCAGCCGTGTAGTCGCTGTCGCGAAACCCTGCTTGATCGCCTGCGCCCTGCTCCACTCCGACTTCCACGCCGCTGCCGGTTAGTTTCTTCACAGATTCGGGCACCAGCGCAACCCGTGTCTCTCCCGGCTGTAATTCCGCTGGAACTGCAATCCGCATTTGTCTCTCCGGTGAAACTCGGTATGGTACAGGAACATACTACAGAAAACCTATTTTTCATGCCCCCCGTAACACTTGGCAATCGCCCCCCATTCATATCGCCTCACGATGTGTTTAAAGCGCCATCGTATTCATGGGGCAACCTCCTCTTACCTGCCGCATTCGAATCAAGGTTCAGGAGGAAAACCAATGCTGCGGGATCTGCTGGCGCGCTGGCCGGTGGTAAAACAATTTTCGACCGGTACAGATGGCACCGGCCCCGAAGTCATGTCGGAACGCACCCAGACCCTGGCGCCGCGTATTCAAGGAGCCCAGGTCGCGCGCTCTGTCTGCCCGTATTGCGGCGTAGGCTGCGGACAGCTTATCTACCACAAAGACAACAAACTGATTTCCATTGAAGGTGATCCAGAGTCGCCCGTCTCTCGTGGACGCCTCTGCCCCAAAGGCGCTGACAGCTACGAACTGCTCACCCATTCCAACCGCCTGAATAAGGTGCGCTACCGGCGACCCTACGGCAGAGAATGGGAAGACCTCGATCTTGAAACAGCCATGGACATGATCGCTGAGCGGGTATGGAAATCACGGGAAGGCAGCTTTGTCGAGAAGCAGGACGGCCAGAGCCTGATGCACACCAAGAAGATTGCTCATCTGGGCGGCGCCACTCTCGATAACGAAGAAAATTACCTGATCAAAAAATTATTTACCGGAGGTTTGGGCATGGTTTGCGTGAGCAACCAGGCCCGTATATGACACAGCTCCACGGTGCCCGGTCTGGGCACCTCATTCGGACGCGGCGGCGCTACCACCGCCCAGCAGGACCTTCAATATTCTGACGCTATCTTAATTATGGGTTCTTCCATGGCCGAGAATCACCCCGTCGGTTTTCAATGGGTGATGGAAGCCAGAAAGAAAGGCGCGCGCGTCATCCACGTGGATCCGCGCTTCACCCGCACCTCGGCTATGGCGGACCATTGGCTGCCGTTGCGCGCTGGTTCTGACATCATCTTTCTAGGCGCGCTGATTAACTACACGCTGGCGAACGAAAAATACTTCCGTGAATACGTAACCCATTACACAAACGCGCCGACTCTGCTGCGCGAAGATTTCAAAGATACTGAAGACCTCGGCGGGCTCTTCTCCGGCTGGAATGCCGAAGATAAATCGTATAACCCGGAAACCTGGCTCTATGCCGGCGCGCCCGCTAAGCCAGATGAAGTTTCCGGGGCCAGCCCGGCCATTCCAAAGCCGGCGGCGGACACGGCAAAGACCGCGGCGGCGAAGCTGGAAACCTCAGCGACAATGAAAACGATCCCACCTTGCAGCATCCGCGCTGCGTGTTTCAGGTGCTCAAGCGGCACTTCTCCCGCTACACGCCTGACATGGTGGAGCGTTTCTGCGGAATACCTAAAGACAAGTTCCTTCAGGTTGCCGAAATTTTTACCTCGGCTTCCGGTCCAGAAAAAACCGGAGCCATTTGCTATGCGGTCGGCTGGACCCAGCATTCCAAAGGCGTCCAGATCATCCGCTCAGCCGCCATTCTGCAACTGCTGTTAGGAAATATGGGCAGGCCCGGTGGCGGTATTCTCGCCCTGCGCGGCCATGCCACAATTCAGGGTTCCACGGACATTCCAACTTTGTATGACATTCTCCCCGGCTACCTGCCCATGCCGTTCTTCAGTAGCGATTCCGCCAAACTGGAAAACTACATCAAGAAGCATGGTTCAGAAACCGGATGGTGGGCCAATTTCGACAAGTACATCATCAGCTTGCTCAAAGCCTGGTATGGGGATGCGGCCACGGAAGATAAAGAATTCGGCTTCAACCTTCTGCCCCGTGTAACCGGTGATCATTCCCACTTCGGCTATTGGCTCGAAATGGATGACGGCAAAATGGACGGCCTCTTTGTCATGGGCCAGAATCCCGCTGTTGGTGCGCCCAATGCCCGCCTGCAACGCAAGGCCTTGAGCAAACTTAAGTGGCTGGTGGTTCGTGATTTTGTCGAGACCGAAACCGCTTCGTTCTGGAAAGACTCGCCTGAAGTGCTGCGCGGCGAACTAAATCCCAAAGACATTGCTACGGAAATCTTCCTTATGCCTGCCTGCGGCCACGCGGAAAAAGATGGCAGCTACACCAACACGCAACGCATGGTGCAGTTCCACGAGAAAGCGGTTGACGCGCCGGGCGATAACCGCAGTGAGACATGGTTCATCTATCACCTGGGCCGCCGCCTGAAAGCCATAGCAGCAAAAGAGCCCACGTCGCGCAATGCAGCGCTGAACGCTCTGCAATGGGAGTACGGCACTCATGGTCCTCAAGCCGAACCCAACGTTGACGAGATAGACGGCGAAATCAACGGATATCGTGTTGCCAGCCGTACTCTGGTGTCAGGATACAAAGACCTCAAAAACGATGGCTCTACGGCCTGCGGATGCTGGATTTATTCCGGCATGATGCCCGCTCCCGATGAAAATAAGGCCCGCAAGCGTGAGCCGAAAGGCCGCTACGGACATGGCTGGGGTTATGCCTGGCCCAGTGATCGCCGCATCCTCTACAATCGCGCTTCTGCTCGTCCTGATGGAAAGCCGTGGAGCGAGCGCAAGGCTTTGGTCTGGTGGGATGAACAGAAGAAAGAATGGACCGGGCATGACACGCCTGATTTCACCAAAGAAAAAGCTCCCGACTATCAGCCGCCCAAAGACGCCAAGGGCGACGATGCGATTGCCGGTGACAAACCTTTCATCATGCATCCGGATGGTACCGGATGGATCTGGGTTTCCAGCGGCTTAAAAGATGGCCCGCTGCCCACCCACTATGAACCTCTCGAAAGCCTCATCACGAATCCGCTCTATCCTGAGGTGAATACCAATCCGGCGGCCAACAAATTGGAACGCTCTGACAATCCTTATGCGTTCAAAGATGGTGATGACCGCTTCCCCTATGTGCTCAGCACCTATCGCCTTACCGAGCACCATACGGGCGGCGGTATGACCCGTTATCTTTCCCATCTCGCCGAACTTCAGCCGGAACTGTTTGCTGAAATGTCACCTCAACTGGCTGCCGAACTGGAAATCGAGCACGGTGAATACGTCACCATCAGCACCGCCCGGGGAATTGTCGAGGCACGTGCCTTGATCACCGGACGCATTCAGCCGGTACAGATCAATGGCCGCATGGTGCATCAGGTGTGCCTGCCATACCAGTTTGGCTATAAAGGTCTGGTCACCAGTTCGGTGGTGAATGATCTGCTTGCCATGTCGGAAGAACCCAACGTGCGCATCATGGAAACCAAGGCGCTGGTCTGCAACGTGAAACGCGGACGCCTGCCTAAAGGGCACGATGCGCTGCAAACATGGAAAGAAGAAATGCGGAGGCCGGCATGAGCGCTACTACTGCATTCCTTACTGATTCGACTTTGTGTATTGGCTGCAAAGCCTGCGAGGTCGCCTGCAAGGAATGGAACCAGATCTCCGAAGATGGTTATGAATGGAGCGGACACTCCTACGACAACACCCAGGCCGTAGGCCACTCCACCTGGCGGCACGTGAAGTTTGTCGAGAACCCAACCACCATTGGGCTTGGTGGAAATTCCGGCGAGCAGTTGCCGTCCTGGGGATTTTCTTCCGACGTATGCAAGCACTGCGAGGTGGCCGGCTGTCTTGAAGCCTGCCCCACGGGCGCAATCGTGCGCATGGAATTTGGCGCTGTTTTCGTGCAGCCGGACATCTGCAATGGCTGCGCTTACTGTGTAGTGAGCTGTCCTTTCGGCGTTGTCGAAAAAAATAAAGAAGACGGACGCGCCTTCAAATGCACCTTCTGCTCTGATCGCCAGCGCGCCGGACTCACTCCTGCATGCGCCAAGGCCTGTCCTACGGAATCCATCAAGTTTGGTCCGCTCGAAGACCTGCGCATGGAAGCGCAGGCCAGATTGCAGGAGCTTGAGGCCAGAGGTATTACCGATGCCGTGATCTACGATCCGGTAGATACCAGCGTGAAAGGCATTCATGCCTTCTTTTTGCTGCGAGGCGATCCGCGCGCTTACAACCTGCCGCCGCAGCCCGAAGTTCCGACTACCTACATGAA
This sequence comes from Terriglobia bacterium, assembly GCA_963823745.1. Taxonomy (GTDB): domain Bacteria; phylum Acidobacteriota; class Terriglobia; order Terriglobales; family Acidobacteriaceae; genus Angelobacter. The sequence continues at coordinate 115,735 of CAWGMN010000011.1, read as the reverse complement.
AAAAGCCTGGACCAGTGCCGCGGTTGCCGCCGGCGCATTGCTGGGAGCTACGTTCCTCGCTTTTCTGGGAGATAGAAGATAATGAGCAGGGTCCCGCTTCCTGAATTCCCCGACCGCACTCCCGATGCTGCCAGTGAGCAGCGTCTCACCGAAATTCAGACGCATTGCCAAAGAAACCGGCGCTGTAACCGCGCCAGGAATATTGCCGGCCGGAGCGCCGTTTCCTCAGGCAACCGCTGACACTGGTTATTACGGACTTCCTCTGCTGAAGCAGCCGCAATGGACTATAGAAGTTCCCATCTATTTCTTTGTCGGCGGCGCTGCCGGAGCCGCGGCCGTTGTTGCGACTGCCGCCGAATTGCTTACCGAAGATGATGAACTGGTGCGCAGCGCTCGCTGGGTCGCTGCCGTCGGCGGCATGATCTCCCCCGCCCTGCTCACCATGGACCTTGGCCGGCCTTCGCGCTTCCTCAACATGCTGCGGGTCTTCAAACTGCAAAGCCCTATGAGCGTGGGCGCGTGGACTCTGACCGCGTTTTCTACGTTTTCCGCGGCATCAGCATTCGCCAATCTGATGCGGCAGAAAATGGATGTCGGGCCCGTTCACCTGATTGAAAATGCCGCAGGCATGCTGGCTTCGGCCACAGGATTAGTCATGGCCAGCTATACCGGCGTCTTGATTGGCGCTACGACCATTCCCGTGTGGAACAACAACGTCGGCACTCTGCCCGCGCACTTTGCAGCTTCAGGGTTGAACTGTGCCGTCTCCATTCTGGAATTGCTCGGACACGAGAACAGCCGCGCCTTGAACCTGCTGGGCCTCGCGGCGTCGGGCTATGAATCATTAGAAGGAGTAAAAATCGAGTCGGAGCGTACGCGCGTCAACGAACCTCTGCACAAAGGCGCAAGCGGATGGATCGTGCGTACCGGTGGCGTCCTCTCAGGGCCGCTGCCGCTTGCCTTGCGCCTCATTTCTGCCACCACCGGCAACAAAAGTTATCGCAGGTTCGCCGCATACTCCAGCATCGTGGGCTCATTACTCACCCGCTTCGGCTGGATACGCGCAGGCCACGCCTCCGCCAAAGATCATCGCGTTCCGTTGCAATTGCCGGAAACCGCTCCCGAAGTTCGCCTGTCAAGTCACGAACTCTCCGAGCAGAACCGCAAGAACCACTGATCCAAAACGCACTTGCATTCTTGGCTGAACGCGCTAAACACGAACCATCACGGGTAGAGACGCGCTAAGCAACGAAAATCACTGGTAGAGACGTAGCATTTGCTATGTCTCCTGCCTGCGCAACCACAAAACTTCAGGGCCACCATAGAACCCTGACGTAGAGACGGTGCTCGGCACCGTCTCTGAGACTCGCCCTGGCGCGGCTCACAGCTTTTTGCCGGACTATACCAACACTAGAATATTCAGCAAAACCTTCTACAATCGCCAGGTGGTCACCGAATTCACCGATCAATCCACTCCACCTGCCGTCCGTGGTTTTTTGCACACGCCGAGCAAGCCAATGGCGACACTCTGATTCTCACCCATGGCGCCGGAGCAAACTGCCAATCGGCATTGCTTACCGCTTTAGCATCGCGATTCGCAGAAACCGGCTTTCTGGTGCTGCGCTGCGATCTGCCATTTCGGCAATCGCGCCCGAAAGGCCCGCCGTTTCCCGCCATGGCCGCACGCGATCGCGAAGGCCTGCGCCGCGCCGTATCGCTGCTGCGACCGAGAACCGCAGGACGCATTTTTCTCGGCGGCCATTCCTACGGAGGACGACAAGCCACCATGCTGGTTGCTGAAGAACCCGCTCTGGTAGATGGGCTGCTGCTGCTTTCCTATCCATTGCATCCTCCACGCAAGCCCCAGGAACTCCGCGTAGCGCACTTCCCCAAACTCAGCACGCCAGCCATGTTCGTTCACGGATCACGCGATCCATTCGGCTCATTTGCAGAAATGAATGCCGCACTGGAGGCGCTTCCCGGACAAAAGCTATTGCTGCCCGTAGAAGGCGCTGGCCACGAACTATTGTCAAAGAAACTCGCAGATTCGCTGCCAACTCAGATCGTAGAAGCGTTCCAGACATTCTTTCGCTGACTTCAGATCAAAGTATTGGAATAAACTCTTGAAGCAAACTAGCCGTGGGTTCTTGTGTCACAAAAACTTCCCGGCTGTCATCCTGAACGGAGCGCCGGGTGTTGGCGCGGAGTGAAGGATCCACGTGATGTGTCCTCCACCATACAGATGCGAGGCATTCTCACCGGAACGTGTTCGTTTTGTCTTCTTCTGCATGAGCAACCACAAAGCTTGGGGCTACCATAAAAATTCACGCGCTCCGCACGGCCCGAAACCACTAAATATGCTCTAAATAGCCGTTTCTGCCCCTTCCTTTACTCACAATTTACTGATTCTGACAAAACTTTCCATTTTGAATGCATCCAATAGCGGCCCGGCACTGGTCAAATTGTAAGTGCCCACTAAAAAAGCATCCCTGGTAGAACATTTCATGCGTTACGCATTCCTTAGTCTTACCGCATTATTGCTATTGTGTCTGGCTGGCTGCATCTCGCCTCGGCGCGATTCCACCTCAACCAATAACGGTGGCAGTTCTGACTTCACTTTAGCCGTAAGCCCCAGCACTACCAGCGTAACCGCCGGCGCAACGGCGACGTTCACGGTCAACGTAACTGCGAACAATGGATTTACGGGCACGGTGACCTTGAGCGCTGCTGTGCCTTCCACTATGCAGGGCACTCTCAGCACTACCACGATTTCCGGAGGATCAGGCACGGCCACTCTTTCCGTAACCACCTCCGCCACTGCTGCTACAGGAAGCTCGACTGTATCGGTGACCGGCGTAGAACAAGGCAACGGAGCATCGCAGGCCGCCAATGCCACCATTACTGTCACCAGCGCAACCGGCGCCAGCGCCCAGACTTCGGTTCAATGCATCACTGGCGAGGCCGGACAGCCGCAGAGCGTGTTGGCTGCCAGCCTCTCCCATGACCGAAAGCTTTACAGCAAACTTCGACGCCACTCCATCAGTCGCAATGAACGGTTCAGTAATGCTTTCCGGGACCACGCAAACAGCTCACACACCGTTCGCAGCCCTGATCAACTTTGCTCCTTCCGGCATCATTCAGGTGCAGGATGGCGGAATCTTCACCGCTGCATCCAACATTCCCTATGTGCCCGGGCAAGACCTATCACTTCAGAATGGAAATCAATGCCCCGGCCGATAGCTATTCGGTGTTTGTTACGCCTGCTGGCGGAACGGAACTTACGCTGGGCTCACACCTGTCATTCCCAACCGGCCAGAGTGTCGTTCAGGAAGCCCAGTGGGGCGTGCTTGCAAGCTCTTCGCAAGGCAAGCTGAGTGCCTGCAATTTCGCGGTGCAATAAATCCGCAGGTTTATACTTTTAGTATGAGCAAAACGCATTCTGTTGAATCCGGCCAATCTCGACCGTCCGCTGCAAAAGAAGTGACCATCGTTGACTTCGACGATTCCGGCAATCGCAAGCAAACAGTCACCGTCCCCAAAGTGGTGAAGAGTGACAGCGAGTGGCAGCACCAGCTAACGCCCAATGCTTATCAGATCACCCGTCATGACGGGACAGAGCGGGCCTTCAGCGGACAGTACTGGAACGAGCATGCTCAAGGAATTTATCGCTGCGCGTGCTGTGATACGGCCCTGTTTGACTCCAATACAAAATACGAATCGGGCAGCGGATGGCCCAGCTTCTGGCAGCCCATCGCTTCAGAAAACGTTGAGACCATCGAAGACCGTACCTACGGCATGAAGCGGATCGCAGTTTCCTGCAAGCGGTGCGGCGCGCACCTCGGCCATGTATTCGACGACGGCCCCGATCCGACAGGAGAGCGCTATTGCATGAACTCCGCCTCGCTACACCTGGTCAAGACAGAGAAATAAAACAGACTTCAGAACGAATACCCTTCACTTAAGGGGCTCGACATTGTCTGCAGCTGCCAAAAAGCAGCCCCGGAGGGCGAAAGCAATCTAGCCCACCACGGAAGTGGTGGGAATAGGTTCAAGTAAGATCAGAGCTCCGCCAAGGCGGACAAATTCATGGTTCTGGTTAATAACCCCTTCACCCCTGCACTCACCTCAACTAATAACAATCCGGATGGTTCTCAGAACCCGCATCATCCAATCAATTAAAACGTACCTTATAGTGGGAAGGAAGAAAGACTAACGAAACTCCAGTCCGGCAGGACGACCGAAAGTAGCCCGGCCACGGAGCTTCCCAGATGCGCGGCTGTTGCGCATCTGGGAAGCGGAGTGCCGGGTAAGGAAGAAAAGACTTGCTTCCGCTCTGCCGAAGGCCCGCGCGCAGCTCCTGCTTTTGGAACGGAGCGAACTAGAACGAATCCTTCGCCTGGCTGCAACTTCGTAAATACCTCCATGAAATACAAAGAAGCGAAAATACTGAAGCACCCGTGAAAATCGCCACATTCAACATAAACAACATCAATAAACGCCTTGAGAACCTTCTGGCATGGCTCACGAAGGCTCAGCCCGATGTTGTTTGCCTGCAGGAATTGAAGGCGGAGCAGGCGGCCTTTCCTGCGCGTGCTCTTCAGGGCCTCGGCTATGAAGCAGTATGGCAGGGTGAGCGTTCGTGGAATGGCGTGGCAATTCTGGCGCGCGATCACACGCCTGTGCTCATCCGTTCCAGTTTGCCTGGCAATCCTGAGGACCATCAGGCGCGCTACATCGAGGCAGCCGTCAAGGGAATCCTGATCACCTCGATCTATCTTCCTAATGGCAATCCTCAGCCCGGACCGAAGTTCCATTACAAGCTGGCCTGGTTTGAGCGCCTGCTTGCTCATGCCGCAACGCTCCTGAAGGCGAATGTACCCGTCGTGCTGGCCGGAGATTACAACGTTGTGCCGACAGTCCATGACATCTATCCAACGCGATCGTTAGATAACAATGCATTAATTCAACCTGAAAGCCGCCAGGCATTCGCGCGCATACTGAACCAGGGCTGGACGGATGCCCTGCGCAAGTTGCATCCAGAGGGGCCGCTCTGGACATTCTGGGATTACAAGCACGAGCGCTGGCCGGCGAACAAAGGCATGCGTCTGGATCACTTCCTGCTCTCGCCGCAGGTGTCGCAACGACTGGTTGACGGCGGCATAGACCAGTGGGTGCGTGGCGAGGTAAACGCCAGCGATCACGCGCCAGCTTGGATAAAACTGGAGATTGAATGATTAAGCCGGGTGGAAAGCAGGACAGCTTCTTCGCGTAACCATGCTCCGCTCTGGTACCCTTACCTACGCCTATGCGCCTCTACAAGAACTTGATTTTTGTTGTTGCCCTGTCTATTTCTGTATTCGCCCAAAACCCCAAGCCTGTGGCCGAGCGTCTTGCTACTCAGAACTCGCTGTTTGACGAACAGTACGAGTCCGATCTTCGCAATTTCCCTGAGCGCGCCACTTCGTTCGGAGATTATCGCTACAACGATAAGCTCACCGACCATTCGCTGAATGCCATCATGATGCGGCACAAGACTGATGTGGACTTCCTTCAGCGGCTTCAAGCGATCCCGACAGCCGGGTTCTCTGACCAGGACCAGCTTTCTCACGACCTGATGGTTCGCGTGCTTCAGCAACGCATTGCCGATTTCGATTTGAAAGAGTACGAGATGCCCATCAACCAGCAGAATGGCATCCATACCGGCCTTGCAGACCTGCCGCTTTCCGTGCCGTTCGATTCGGTCAAACATTACGAAGACTACATCGCACGCCTGCACCAGGTTCCGCGCGTGCTCAGCCAGGTGACTGAGGTTCTTCGCGCCGGCATGCATGACAAGCTGATGCCTGTTCGCTTTCTTATTGAAAAACTTCCGGTCCAATGCCAGGGCATTATTGATGCTGATCCGTTTCTGCTGCCTACCAAAAAGTTTCCAGCAAGCATCTCCGCGGAAGACCAGAAGCGGCTGACCCAGCAAATCACTGATGCGATCAACACCGACGTGATTCCCGCTTACAAAACCTTCGCGAACTTTCTGCGGACTGAATACGCTCCCAAAGGCCGCACCACTCTGGCCATCACTTCCCTGCCGGACGGCGAGAAGCGCTACCAGAACGACATCTACGGACGCACCACCACCCACATGACGGCCGATGAGATCCATCAACTTGGGCTGCGCGAAATCGAACGCATCCAGGCTGAGATGACAGTTATCGCCAAAAAAGAAGGCTTCACCGATCTTGCCGCCTTCCGCGCTTCACTTAAGACCAATCCTAAATACATTCCAAAATCCGCGGAGCAGATTCTCGAAGACTTCCGCCACTACATCGGCCAGATGGAACCGAAGCTCCCAGGGCTGTTCAATCTTCTACCCAAATCGCCGGTAACTGTAGAAGCCATACCTCCATTCCAGTCCGCGGCGGCAACTCATTATGTGACTGGCACGCCGGATGGCAAGCGTCCCGGACGTGTTGTGGTCGCCACCTCGAATTTTGCGGAACGCTCGCTCATTGACGACGAAGCCATTGCTTACCACGAAGGCGTACCCGGACATCACATGCAGCTTTCCGTTCAGCAGCAGCTCACCGGCCTGCCGAAATTCCGGCTGCATAGTCTTGGATTCAACGCCTACGTCGAAGGCTGGGCTTTGTACGCGGAACAACTGGGCAAAGAAGTGGGCTTCTACCAGGATCCGGTGTCGGATTACGGACGCCTTTCTTCGGAGCTGTTTCGCGCTGTCCGCCTGGTCGTGGATACCGGAATCCATTCGAAAGGATGGACGCGTGATCAGGTCGTGGATTTCTTCCGCAAGTCCGGCGCGGTAGATGAGCCTACGATCCAGTCAGAGACTGACCGCTATATTGCATGGCCAGCCCAAGCTCTCAGTTACAAGCTCGGGCAGCTCAAATTCCGTGAATTGCGCGACCGTGCCCAGAAGGCTCTAGGAACCAAATTTGATATCCGCAGCTTTCATGACGAAATGCTCGACGGAGGCACTCTTCCACTCGATCTGCTGGACGCACGTACAAACAAGTGGATCGCCGAGCAGAAATCAGTCAAGAGTAATGATTCGAAAGCGCAAGCAAATTGAGTCTCAAGTGATGGCCAAATTTCTTCGGCAGTCATCTGCAAGCATGCAGATGGCTGCTCTCGAAAATCTACCAAGAACATTTTTCGCGGCGGTTTTCGCTAGAACTGCCAGTTCACATTCACTGATCCGGTGCCGCTGGTGGGTACCGTGTATGTGTGATTGACTCCGTTTTCCCAGGTCACGGTGCCGTTGGCTGCGATCTTGATGAATTTGAACTGAATGATCTGTCCGGCAGGCACAGATACATTCAGGAACCAGTTTGGGTAGTTCGGATCGAGCATGGGGCCGACGGAAGTATCAAACGTTGTGCCCCAATTTCCTAACTCCACCGTGTTTCCCGTGAGGAAGATATAGTCGCCAACATTGGTGGGCGATGCATTGTTCAGCGTGAACGTCACGGGAATAAGCTTGGCGGTCAGGACTTTGAACTGAATTGTATTGGCCGCGGTGCCCCCCGAGTTCTTGAGCTGCACATTGTAGACACCTGAAGCCACGGCCGGGACATTGAACACCGCCTGCGTATCAGACCAGCTCACACGCTGGCCGCGGTGGTTCCGAACAGCACGCTGCCAGTGCCTGTTCCGAATCCTTTGCCGGCAATGGTGACCTTCACGCCCGACTGCCCTACCGTGGGACCAATCGAACCGACCTGTGGACTCGTGGCCGAAGCCGGCGCCTGCCAGACCGCGACGGTGTGGGCCGGCAGCGTGAATGCAGTCACCGGATTGTTGCCGCCTGTTCCGGCGCTCACCGAGATGCCGAATCCACCCAGCAAACCGGTGAGGTAATCGGAGTAGCTGCCGGCAGGAAGGGCGGTATTCAGGCCGGTAATGGAATATCCGGTAGTGTCGCTCTTGTTAATGGCCACCAGCACCACGTCGTTGAAGAACTTTCGCTCGTAGATATAAACGTCATTGTTCATCCAGCGCTGCTGCGAACCGCCATAGGCCAGAGCATTGTTGCTCTGGCGCAATGCCGAGAGTTTTGAAACCAGCGTATAAGGTGTGGTGGTAGTGCTGAAAGAAGTCATCTGGTTGCGGTTGTAAGGATCGCCGCCGCCGTTGGTGTCATTGTGCAGGAACTGTTCGTCGCCGTAATAAATGATGGGAATTCCACGGCAGGTCAGCAGGAATGCCGTGGCTTCGTTCAACCGGTTTGTGTTGTTATTCACTGACAGGAAGCGCGGAACGTCGTGGCTGTCAATGAATGTGACCTGATCGTTTTGCCAGGTGAAATTGGCATTCTCGGTATTCAAGGTGCCGTCCAGCTCAGAAAAATGCATGATCGCTGGCGAACACGTTGCGGATGGCCGCATTCAATGGGAAGTCGAGCAGCGACATGCCGCTGTTGTTCGCGAATTTATAAGCGTCATGGTAAGTGGCATCGCCGGTGCCGCCCAGAAACCATTCGCCGTAGAAGAAGCTCGGGCTTGAGGTGAATGCCGAGTTCACCATGCTGTATTCCCATCCCCAGGTTACATGTTTGACGGCGTCAATGCGGAAGGCATCCACGCCGTGTTGCTGGAGTTGCAGTAGCGCGGCTTTAAGATAACTGTCAATGGTCGCGCTCTCCTGGTTGAGATCGGAGAGCTTGAACAGCGTGTAGTACTGAAGCTGGTAGCGGTCATCGAAGTTCGAGATGTTCGGATTATGGTGGAAATACCCGTTCGGATCATTGTTATAAGCAGCAAGAAAAGTGCCGTTGTCGTAGAGCGAGCCGACCTCGCCGGCGGTATTGTCGTTGCTGTGGTTGGGCGCGAAGTCCACAATCACCTTGATTCCGTTGGTGTGCGCGGCGGAGACCAGATTATCGAATGCCGTCCAGCTATTGGTTGAAGCGCCAAAGTGCTCTTCAATGCGTTTGAAATCACGCGCCGCATAGCCGTGATAAGTGGAAGTAGGGCTCCCGCTGCTGTCAGGAATATTCAGGTTGAGATTGTCTACCGGAGGTGAAATCCAGATTGCGGTAGCGCCCAGTCCCTTGATGTAGGCAATTTTCTGCTGGATTCCCGCCAGGTCGCCGCCCCAGTAAAGCCGCCAGTTGGTCTTGGTCGCATCGAAAAGCCCTGCGCTCTGTGACGGATTGTCATTGGTGGTGTCGCCATCAACAAAGCGGTCAGTAATGATCTGGTAGATCACTTGTTTCTTGAAATCCTGCGCGCAGCAAAGAGCAGCAGTGAAAAGAACGATGGCAATGGTCTTCAAAAAACGGCGGGGCTGAGACATAGTGATCTCCTCATCTTTTATTACGCCAATGCGCTGCTCTCTGTACCACGAATGTTGGCAGCAACATATATGACAGTTCCGTTTTGGAACAGAGTTGCTGGATGGTGGGCCGAAGCCGAGAGGACTACCCTCTTCCGTCTGTGCGTGCTTTGTTTCTGCCAGTCGTCCCATGAAATACAAAGATTAACTGCACAGAGACACTTGCACCAAAGTAACTCTCGAGAACAGGTTCAGCTTTTTATAATAGTTTGCTGAGTCATGCCTGCTTCTATTTGTTCTGCTCTCAGAATCCTCATTCTCGTCATAGCAGCGGCTGGTTGGGCCGCTCCGAAAGACAAGCCGCCGCTCAAAATTGATTTGCCACGTACCGCCGCGGTTGTACATCCTGGGGAAACAGTAACTGTAGTTGTTAGTTCCCCGTCCGGCACTGCATCGGATGTTCTTGTTCTCGGCGAAGGCGGCATGATAGGAGACGCCATAGCACGGCATTTGCCGGCTCGGATCCGAGTTTCCATTCCCGCCAACATGCGTCCTGGAACATACGGTCTTAGTGCTGTCGGAAAGGGTCCTGGAAAAAACGAGGTGGTGTCCGACAGCATTGAGTTGGATGTGGAACTCCCGAATGACGATACACCTGGTGCGAATGCCACGGGAGGAGCAAGAATCGAAAAGATCGAAAGCGAGATGGATACGGTTCCACTCACATCTCAGGGTGACCAATTCCCAACGGAGATCACGGCTACTTACAGCAACGGTAAACAAGTGGACATCAGTAACTCGTCACGGCTGACATTCAGGTCGTCAGATCCCACAGTTGCCACAGTAGACGCGAACCACATGGTTACAGCCATCGGACGCGGTGAGGCAATTATCACTGTGATCTATCAAGACGAAAAGAGGAGTTTTCAGTGCCTGGTACCTGTTAGCGTAGAGGAGACGGTTGTTAGCACAGCGCCTGCTGTGCTCGATTTTGGGAGGAATCATTCGGTTCCGGTCGGATCGAGCAGTACACGACAGGTGGTACTCACCTACAACAGCACTGTTAATCCGGCAATGCGAATCGTAAGCATCACGACCGCCGGGGACTTTTTTCAAACCAATAATTGCTTCTCTTCATCCGAAACAAGGAACGAAAAAACGTGTACGGTTACCGTGACCTTCGCTCCGACAATTTCCGGCAAAAGAATTGGAGAGTTGCGACTACATACCAATTGGACGAACCTGCCGATCACGGTGCCGCTGAGCGGTTGGGCGTGGTCACGCTGAAGGTTGGAGCAAACAGCTTCATCTACGATGCCCAAATAATCATGGGCTGACATTTTGATTTACTTCTGGAAGTGCGCGCGCACGACCGCCGGCAGTTCCGGCAGCTTACCTTCTTTCATGGCAATGGCGAGCCGCACGAACTGGGCATTGGTCCAGGCCAGTGGAGTCGCTGAACCGGTTCCCTGCCCGAACTTCAGCCACGGGCGCGGAGACTCCGGGCGGTCCCAGACTTGTTCAGCCAGCATGCCTCCGGCATTGGCCATCTTCTGCATGGTGTCGAGATACATGTGGGCATCGCGTCCGCTGGCAAGTTCGTATTCGCCGCGCTCTCCGGCAAACATGATCCAGAGCCGTCCAATTCCGGTTCCATCGTAGCCCTTGCCGTCGGCTTTTTCGCCATAGCCATCGTGGTTGTAGCGGTACCATGCCGGGCCATTCGGCGTATCAACCTTGATCACTTTGTCCACAACGGACAAAGATTTCACGACCAGCGGATCGCTGGGAGCAGTAATGCCCAAACGGACGAGTTCAAGAAAGCCTGCATCAACGATCTCGCGCTCGTCCCAGGTGCCTCCGCCGTTGTTGATTTCCAGAGGCTCGCCTTTGTCGGGCTGGCCGTGTTGCGCGATGCGGATGTAGTACTGGTCGGCATATTTTCCGGTGCGCGTCACAGTCCATTGTGGAAGTTTTGCGATCCATTCATCGGCGGTAGCAGTCCATTTGCTGCGGGAAGCCTTGTCACCGTTCATGCGCGCGATGTCCGCAGCGCAGATTAACCCGGCAACTTCGGCGGCGATTGTGGAAGGCGAATAGCCGGTCTCTTCTTCCCACCGTTCCTGAGGCGTTGCCGGGCCGTGCGCCACTACAAAGTCTGCGGCGGGCTTAATATGTTTTTCGAAAGTGGCCTTGTCTGTCTTGCCAAGCTGCCACGCCAGAATGCTGGGGTAGGCCACTTCATCCATTTGCAGAGAGGGCCAGTAGGGTTTGCCATCCAGCCAGGAGTTCTGGGGAAACGAGCCATCGGGCTTCTGCTGTGTTTCAAAAAGATAATTCAGAGCGCGTTCGGCAGCCGCCCGGTCGCCAATGGCGAGAAACGCTGTCGCTACTTCATAAAGATCGCGCGCCCACACCAGATGATAGCCGCCTACATCTTCTTTGCTGGCGTCCACGTCATTGCCCCAGGGAATCGTGAGCGAAGCTGCGATTGCCCCCGGATGGGTTTTATCTTCATGGGCCTTCAACACCATGGCCGAGATCTGATATTGCTTGCGGTAACGCGGCTCCGGCTGTTTGAGCGTGGAGACATATTGATGCCAGCCCTGCTCGTATTCTGTGCGGGCCGCTGCAAATCCTTTTTGCAGGCTCGCCTGAGCGGCAGCCAGTGCTTGGTCTGAGTTTGGGCCAAAACCCAAAGCCAGGGTGACAGGCTTGCCTTGGGAAAACGAGGGTGGCAATTCGGCGATCTGTGCCACATTTCCCTCTGGAGCAGATGTGTAACGCTGCGTGAGCTTGTAACTGGTTTTCAGTTCTGCCCAGCCATCGCTCGAATCCACATAGCCGCTGGAAACCGAGGCAAACGCCGGTGATGACGCCAGCGCACAGGCAATGTTGGTTTTCGAGTCGAGCAACACCTGCCCCCGGGCAGAACCGTTGTCATGCAGTCCACTGTTTTTCAGCGCCGGATCGAAATAAACGAAAGCAATCAGCGGCCCGCCTTTGAGCACTTTGAGCTGTAACTGGACCAAAACTGTATTCTGAGCAGGATCGGTGACATAGGTCTTGCGTACCTGATATCTGCCGCTTTTGGAAGTATTGATCTGGATAAAGGTCAGCGACGCAGGATCGGGCACTTCGACAGCATGGTCAGTGTCTTGGCTTTCGATCTCGGCAAAACTTTTGCCGTCAGTAAGGATCAACTCCAGGGTACGCGTGTTGGCGCTGTCAATGGCGGGATAATAAACTTCATTCAACGCGCCGTTCTGCCCCAGAGTGAACCACACTTTGGAAGTGGGCGTAGTTGAAGTTCCAACGCCAACCTTGTTCCCGTTCGTCCATGTCGGTTTAGCGCCCGGCGCTCCCGGAGCAACAGCCTCGGCGGACGCAGCAGGCTGCTGTGCTTGCAGCGGCAAGATTGAAAATGTAACTAACATTGCAAGCGCACCGCAGAAGCGCCGGATTCTCATGGTTCACTCCTTTTGCATTTCAATCAACGCGATAAATACTCAAAGACCTTGCAGGCAATTGGACGCTGATTTTGCTTCCTGTGGTCAACCTAGCATCATGCTCCGCCAGCAGCTTGCTCAATCGGTGGGCATGGGCCAGTACCGTATCGTTGATATTGATCTCCACGGTGCGCGGCTGAGCGGCATTATTCATGACCATCAACAGCCGTTCCGGCGCTGCTGCTGCTCCGCCGAAGTCACGGACATACACAAACGTGTGGTCGTCGCTGAAAATGTGGAGATACTTGCCCAATCGGAGCGCTGGATGCTGCTGGCGCAAATGAAGCAGCGTACGCACCTGCTCAAATATTTTCTGCTCATCTTCGCTACGGCCCTGTGCGGTAAAAGCATTGCGCTTGTCACCGGGAAATCCGCCGGGAAAATCGCGGCGGTTGTCAGGATCATCGCCGCCGGGCATTCCAATTTCGTCGCCGGCGTAAATCTGGGGAATCCCGCGCATGGTCAGCAACAGCGAAAATGCCAGATTAAGCTTTTGCGGTGTGGCCCCGGCTTCACTCATGAAACGCTGCTGGTCGTGATTACCGAGGAACGTCACCAGATTTTCAGGATGCGGAAATAGCCAGTCATGCTGCAAGACCTCCTCCAGCAGCCTGGCTGAGGCGTTGTGCAAAATCACTTTCCGCGATGCCGAGTAGAAGGAAAAATCAAAAACTGTGTCTACTCCGGTATCAATTCCAGCCGTGGTCTTGCCGCCTGCAAAGTACGCGGCGATCGCCGGATCGAACCCGGAAACCTCGCCCACGGTGCGAAAGCGCGAGTACAGGCCATGAAGATCGGAGTGAAAATCATGCCAGAATCGGCGGTCCACATAAGGAAAAGTATCCAGACGAAAACCATCGAGCGCTCCTGTTTCCGCCCACCATATCGCATTTTGCCTCAGGTACTGCGAGGTCATGGGATCGTCCGTTCCCATGTCGGGCAGCACACCCACAAACCACCCTTCCACGATGTTCCGCCATTCCAGTGGCGAAGCATGGGGATCGGTGAGGTGCTGAAATTCCGCGTCTGATGTCAGGTGGTGCTCTCGAGTGCCATGCAGCCAGTGGGCAGTGGGCGGATCAGCGGCCCACCGGTTCGTCGGGCCGATATGGTTGGGAACGATATCAAGAATTACTTTGAGCCCCTGCTCATGCGCGGCCCGCACCAGCGAACGGTATTCCTTTAACGTGCCGAAATGCTCTTCCACGGAATACAAATCAACCGCGCCATAACCGTGGTAGTCACGTCCGGTGTGATCATCGTTGTTGTAGATCGGAGTAATCCAGATGGCAGTTACTCCCAGATCCTTGAGATATTGCAGATGGTCCTGAATACCCTGCAAATCTCCGCCATGGTAGGCGCGGGGCTGGTTGCGATCGAAGGTGCCGGAACCGGGAAAGTTATTGGCCGCATTTCCGTCAGCAAAACGATCGGGCATGATCAGGTAGATAACATCATCGGCACTGAAGCCTTGAAATCCCTGGTTAGCGTTTGCGCCTGCATTCGCAGGGTTGCGCTGCTCAACTTTCCACTTCGCAGTTTGCTTTCCTGCGGCAGTGGACACTTTCAAATCAATGGTTTCGGGAGACGTGCTTTTGCTGGTATCGAGCCAGACAAACAGGTAATGCCCATTGCTGCTATCGCCCTCCATAGTGCGCATTACTCGTACACTTGGCGACGAAGTTGCGACCCTCGCGCCTTGCAGGTTTTCCCCTGTAAGCAGAAGCATGGGAGCGGGAAACCCTATCCACCAGTTGGGAGGTTCGACCTTGGTAATTACCGGCCCCGCACTTTGCTGGCTGGGTGCATTGAGCGCGACTGCCAATAGAAATGCAGCGCACAGCCAACGGCATTTGCAGGCGCGGGGCCTTGCGATCACCAATACCTCGCATGCATAGGCTCAACCAATAGCATCATTGCGTTAGAACGTGAACCGGAACGCAAACTGAATCTGCCGTTCCGAGAATTGCCGGGTTGCGTTGATCAGGCCGAAACTGTTGTTGGAACTCAGCGACGGCAAACCCGAATCCAGATTGGCGTTCGGATTGGCGTACTGAGGATGATTGAGAATGTTGAAACCTTCGGCGCGGAACTGCAATTTCACCCGCTCGGTAAGCGTGAAGTTCTTGAACAGCGAGGCGTCCCACGTTCCGTAGCCCGGTCCATAGAACTGGTTGCGGCCCAGTGTTCCCGGCCTGATGAATTTGCCATTGGCATCTTTCGGGGGCGCAACCAGCGTGCCGGGCGCCACGGAAATCCATTCTCTCTGCCCGTTCACCAGTTGCAGCGAACCGGTAGAGACAGAACCGAGAATATCCGGACGCACTCCATTGATCGTAATGTCGAAGGGAGTGCCGGTGCCCAGTGAAACGATGTTGTTGAACTGCCATCCGCCAAAGACGTTATTCACAAGTCCATTCCAGTCGGAGCCGAACTTCTTGCCTCTGCCAATCGGCAGTTCGTAGAGCGAGCTGAAGACGAATGCATGCCGCTGGTCAGTGTCGGAATTTCCTTTGTTCTGGCTGAGCAGAACGTGCCCGGATGCGTCCACAAAGATGGGGCTGTTGGTGTTGATGCTGAAAGCGCCGTTAGAATCGTCTGTGGCGTGTGACCACGTGTAGGCCACGGTGTACTGCAAGCCGTGACTCATCCGTTGTAGCAACTGCGTTTGCAGGCCGCTATAGTGTGACGTTCCGAAAGCGCCACCGGCCGTCACATTCAATCCGCGGCCCGGAAAGAGCGCTGAGTTGGTGGCAAGCTGCTGGTTGGTGTAGTTGAACCAGGTCATCAGGTGGTCTGCTTTTGTACCCACCCATGCGACATTCAATGCAGTGTTGCGTCCCAATTGCTGCCCGATTTGCAGGTTCGCCTGCTGTACGGTGGAAGTCGGGTTGTTGGGAAAGATGGCAATCACCGATGTGTTGGTGGGGTGCGCGTCATTGACGGTGATCGTGGGTAGCGGGAGCGCCTGCGTGGCCAGTTGATTGTTGTTGTTCCCGGTAGGGCCTTGTCCTGAAAGAGTAACGCGGGCACCGTCGGATGCCTGGAGGCTGATAGCTCCACTCCAGTCAGGGTTGGCGCTCAGTTGGTTACCCACACCGCCGCGATCAAGGAAATAGAAGATTCCGTAACCACCGCGCAACACTGTTTTGCCTTCGCCCGCCAGATCGTAAGCAAAGCCCAGACGGGGGGCAAAATTGTTTTTGTCGGTGTTCACCAGGCTGTCGGAGTTGCCATTCACGCCGGCGCGCTGTAGCGTGCCGGTGGTAACGTCAAAATTCGACCAGCGATTATTCTGCTCGTACGGATTGGTGTAGAGGTCGTAGCGCAGTCCCAGATTGAGGGTAAGGCGCCGCGAAACTTTCCAGTCATCCTGCGCAAAATAGCCGGTTTCCCAGCTCAGGGTATGCACGGTGTTTGGAGTAGAAACCGAGTAGTTATCAATGAACCCTGCCAGCAGCTCTGACACTTCGTATCCGGTGAAGTCGCCGGTGCCCGGACCTATGTTGAAAAAGCCTTTGCCGCGGAAATCGGAGATAAAGAAATCAACGCCGCGCTTGATGATGCTGGCGCCGAACCGGAAACTATGTTGTCCGCGCACCCATGAGAGAGTGTCTTCGTATTGGAAGCTCGATTGAGGAACGGTGAACGGGCCACCATCACCGCTGAATTCGATTTCAGTATTGAAACCGCCGATCAGAGGAGTGCCGCCAAGTTCCGGCGAACGATTGGCATTGGCAATACCCAGCGTATTGGCCTGAGCGACATTGCTGAAAGGATTCAGGAAGCCATAGAACGGCCGCGAATAGCCGAAACGAAAATCGTTGACTACGGTGCTGCCGAAGGTGTGGGTTTCACCTATGGCCACGCCGCGCGGATGATTCAGGTTAGTGCCCGAACCGAAGCCGGAAGAAAGAGTTCCCAGTCTTGGCGTTAAGTCAAAAACATCCTGGCCGTAGCTGTAACGCGCGAAGAGCAGATCTTTTGACGTCATGTTGAAATCAAGCCGGACGTCGAAGTCGTTGAACTGGCGGATGTCCTGCCGCACGGCCCTGAAGTTATGCAGAATTCCTGCCAGGTTCGGTTCCGGAAATGCCCGCAGATAGTTCAACCCCGCCTGGTTGATCTGGCCCGCGGGAATAATGTTTCCGGGGAACGGCGCACAGGTGAGCGGATTGTAAATTGCGCCATTGACCAGCGGCACCGTGCCACAACCGCTGATGGTTGGATTGGGCGCTGTAGTAAGCCCGCTTCCCAGCAATTCAGAGAAATCCCCGTTGCGCATTTTGTCGGTAGGAACGGTGGCGAATTCCGGATTGAGCGGACGATTTTGACGCAGTCCCTGATAATCGGCGAACAGGAACAGCTTGTTCTTGAAGATCGGCAGTCCCACAGTCCCGCCGAACTGGTTGCGCTTGAATGGGAACTTGAGCACCTGATTGGTGATCGGATCTTTGGGCGGGCTGAAATAAGCGTTGTTGGCATCCAGGGCGCTGTTACGAATGAACCAGAATGCAGAGCCATGAACGGCATTTTCGCCAGACTTAATGGAAGTCTGGACGATTCCACCGCCAGCGCGCCCGAACTCCGCTGGCGCGACTGAGGTGTTGACGCGAAACTCCTGAATGGCTTCCGCCGGAGGGAAGAAGTTGATGCTGTTCACCAGCGCTTCGTTATTATCAACACCATCCAGAATGAAATTGTTGGCCTGGGGCCGCAGGCCGTTCACTGAAAGGGCCGCGCCGCCAGTCTCTCCGTTGCGGAAGGTTTCCACGTTGTTATTCACGCCGGAAGCCTGGTCGCCGTAATCGCCGCGTGTTACGCCCGGCGTAAGCAACGCCAACTGGGTAAAGTTACGGCCATTGAGCGGAAGCTCAGTTACCTGGCGGCCCTGTATCACTTCGCCGGTTGAAGAGCTTTCCACGTCAATCAGGGGCACCGCGGCGGAAACATCCACCACTTCGTTGGCTGCGCCAAGCTCAAGCTGAACGTTAACCTGCTTCACCTGCGAAACTTCCACCACGAATTCGGCTGAGGCCGACCGGAAGCCCTTCTGCTGCACCTCGACTTTGTAGCGGCCGCGCGGCACCGCGTCAAAATTGAAATTCCCCTGTGCGTCGGTAGTGGCGGTTTTAGTTAGCCCAGTATCGGTATTGGTCAGCGTAACGTTTGCGCCCGAAAGCAACGCGCCTTGTGGATCGTTCACCGATCCGCGCACGCGGCCCGTATCTGTCTGGGCAAAGAGCAGCCCCGGCAATAGCAGCAACAGGGGCAGAAGAATATGGATCGAGCAACGAACAAGGGTCTTCATCGTGCAGCGACTGCTTCGTCCTGGCATAATTTTCCTCACTGTTTAGGAAGCTTGCTATTGGGCGCCTGAACGCGGCGGTCTCCACCCCGCTCCGGAGTGCTGCCACGTTCACATCGCGGCGAAAAACATGAGCACCTTAACCCTGCTACACCGCGTAGAGCAGGGCTTGTTTTTCACGGCAATTCAGCCGACAAAAATGCGTCTGATTGCGTTTACGAGTAAAGCCGCAAAGTTGTACCAGCTCTTCCGAATTTATTTGTGGAATTTGTTGGTAGAATTCATTCCCTGATGGCGGTGGTTGCGATTATGCTACAGGCCTTCTGCCTGAGCACCCTGCCATTGGAGCACAGGGATATTGTTTTCGGCATATCAGGAGCGAACACTTTGTCTGCGACGAACAGCTTCTTTTCAACTACGGCAGCTTATGCTGCTGAAAGTGTCGCAAGAAGACTTCCACCAGCGAAGGCCACTCCTGAGGATGAAAATCTCATGCAGCGCATTCAGGCCGGAGACGAGGAAGCGCTTGGTCTGCTTCTCGAACGCTATGCGACGACTGTCCTGGGCATTGGACTCAAGGTCCTTCGCGACCGCGAAGAAGCCGAGGAACTCGTGCAGGACGTATTTTTTCAGGTCTACCGAAAATGCCGGCTTTACGACCCGGCTCGAGGCACAGCCCGCGCCTGGCTGCTTCAGACCGCTTATCACCGTGCCTTCGACCGGCGCGAATATTTGCAGATACGCCGCTTCTATGACAGCCGCAACGTTGACGAACTTGCCGACGAAATGCGCTCCACTTCCGATGTGGAATACGAAGCCCAGGTCAGCCAGGGCGAATTTATTGTCCGCAAGGCCTTTGCAGAACTGAGTGAAAAGCAGCGCGCCATTCTAACGCTGGTTTTCTTTGAAGGTTACACGCTGCGGGAAATCAGCGAAGAGCTGAAGGAATCTCTGCCGAACATCCGCCATTACTACTATCGTGGACTCAAGCATCTGAAGAGCAGTCTCGACATTCCGGCAACCGGCAAAGGCAGGCAGGCATTCTATGGACTTTAGATCAAAGTTCGGGGAATCGCGGAAAGGCGCTGAACACCAGCCTTATGCCGAGTGGTGCGCCTTGTTCACCTCTGGCACCCTGACTGCCGAGGAACAGGGTGAATTGCAGGCCCATTTGCTCCACTGTGAATCATGCACAGAGTTGTTGCGCTCTTATCGAGCCATCGCCAAGTCGGTTATGCCATTGGTTGCGCCTGAGCACGCCGAACCCGCGCAAGGCCAGAAACCGTGGTCAGTAGAAAATGCGAAGAAACAATTATTCAATCGCATAGAAGCTGCCAAAGCAGCGGAAAGGCCGCAGCTTGTGGCCGCTGCGGCGATCACGCCCGCAAAGCGGCTGGCTGCTTTTGAAAATCTTACGGCTCGCCGTTTCACCCATAGAAGCCTAATGGCATTCGGGACTGCTGCCGCAGTCGCTCTGCTGGTGGCGCTCACGGTGTTCGCCTATCGCATGGGCGAACTGCGTGGCAATCAATTGGCAGGCAAACATCTTCCCGCAGTTTCGGTGGAACCGCGGCAGCCGCAGCCAATGCAGGCTAGTACAAACGAACAGTTGCTCGAGCAGCAGGTGCGGGAGCAGACTCGCGAAGTGCACCGTCTGGAGCAGGAGTTGAAGAGCCAGATGGAAACGAATTCCGACTCGCGCAAGCTTCTGCACGATGCGCGGGAGCAGAGATCTACCATTGCAGCGCTCTCTTCGGACAAGTTTAGCCTGTCCCAGGAACGCGACGCATTGACCCGAAAACTTCAGGAAACACAGAACGCCCTGGGGAACGCGCAGGAGCGGCTTGCTGCTTTGCAGGAGGAGCAGACCCGGCAGCTCGTCCGCACGGCTAGTCTTCAGCACCGCGTGGATGAACTCTCCACTGAACTGCAGGAAAGCCGGCAGGCAGCGCCTCCCGCGCAGGCAGAGGTTAGCTCGGATGCAGGCCTGACTTCAGATAACGACATCCGCGAATTGATGGGAGCGCGTGAGCTATACATTGCCGATGTGTTCGACGTAGACCGTTACGGAAAATCGCAGAAGGCGTTTGGCCGCGTCTTCTACACCGGCGAAAAATCACTGATTTTTTACGCTTTCGATCTTGATCGGCAGCCGGGCGTGCGCCAAGCCAGCACTTTCCAGGCCTGGGGACGGCGCGGCCCCGGAGACAAGCATCCGCTCAGCATGGGCGCTTTCAGCCTCGATAACGTGGCCACCCGGCGCTGGATTCTTCGCTTTGATAATCCCAAAGTGCTGGCCCAACTCGATGCCGTATTTGTGACCGTGGAACCCAAAAACGGCGGCCATAAACCTTCTGGAAAGCAGCTTTTGTTCGCGTCTTTGCGGATACCCGCCAATCACCCCTGATTTGCGCCGCCGCTTGCGTCATGATGTTTTTTCACAGCCCATGTATCTAAGCCTGTCAAGTCGAATCAGCTACTACGTTTGCATCGCCCTGGCTCTGCTTGCGTTGCACAGCGCAGTGTTGTACGCCCAAAGCTCTTATGCTTCGCTGACCGGGCGCGTTCTCGACCCCGGCAATGCGGTCATCATGGACGCTGAAGTTACGGTCATCAACACTGAAACCGGGGTCCGTTACACCAGCCGTACCAGCGAAGACGGAATCTATCTGGTCTCTGACATTCAACCGGGAACTTATCTGGTGCAGGTAGCCAAGCCGGGATTCAAACTCGTATTGAAACCCGATGTGGTTTTGCATATTGAATCAGTAGTGGCAATGAATTTCATTCTGACCTTCGGATCGGTTTCTGAGAGCATCACCGTTCTTGGTGGCGCTCCTCCAGTCAATACGGAATCCAGTTCCATGGGCAGCGTGATTGAAGGCCGCCAGGTTACTGATCTGCCGCTCAACGGACGCAACTTCACTCAACTGGCGCTGCTCACTCCCGGCGTGACTCGGGGCGCTTATGGCGACAACGCCAGCGGCGGCGGATCGGGCACCAACACAGAAACCTTTCGCAATTCCGAAACGGGCAGCGCGGCGCTTTCGGTGAATGGGCTGCGGCCGCAGGCCAACAACTTCATTCTCGACGGACTCGACAACAACGAATCGCTGGTCAACACGATTGCCTTCTTTCCTCCCGCTGAAGCCATCCAGGAATTCAGGGTGAGCACCAGCGTAGCGCCCGCGCAGTATGGCCGCGCCGGTGGAGCGATTGTTGAAACATCTATCCGTTCCGGCACCAATGATCTTCATGGATCGGTTTTCGAATTCCTGCGCAACAGCGCGCTCGACGCCAATGACGCCTACTTCGGAACACCAGACCGCAACGGCCAAGTCCCCAAGCGGCCATTCCGTCGCAACCAGTTCGGCGGCACACTCGGCTTGCCAGTCATCAAAAATAGATTGTTCCTGTTTCTTGATTATCAGGGCCTGCAATCGGAACGCAGCCGAGAACCGGAATTTGTAACCGTGCCAACAGCGCTCATGCGCCTTGGCAACTTCTCGGAATTGCTGGGGAGCAATCTCACATCCACGCCCGATCCAGCGCTTACGGGCTGCGCCAATATAATGCCGGTGAACGGAGCCATCTATGATCCGCTTGCCTGCGCTCCCTTTACGGGCAATGTGATTCCGGCAAACCGCCAGAACCAGGCCGGCATAAATTACCTCAATGCCTTTCCGCTCCCTAATATTCCCGGAGCAATTCAGAACAACTACGAAACCCAGCGGCGCGAGGTGAAGAACTTTGATGATTTCGATCTGAGACTTGATTATGCTGTCGGAGCCTCTGATTTGTTGTTTCTGCGCTACAGCTTTGCCCAGGACCGCTTTGCGCTCACCTCATTGTTCCCGTCTCTGCCTGCGGGCTTCGGTTCCGGATCAACTCCCACTGATCTGCGCGCCATCGCCATTGGCCACACCCGCAGTTTTTCCGCGAAGCTGGTGAATGATCTTCGCTTCGGCTACACGCGCGATTTCTATGCATTCGAGCCTTCTTTTGGGAAGGAACTACTTGCGGCGGACCTTGGAATTCCCAACGCCAACCGCACAGCATTTCTTGGAGGCGGCGCTCTCATCGGCGGCAACAGCACACAGCTTCAGTTCACCGGAGATGGCGGCCCTTATTCGGTCCACCAGAGCACATGGCAGGGAAATGACAATGTCTCATGGGCAACAGGACGCCACACATTACGGTTCGGGTTCAACGTCATTCATCGGGAAATAGATTTTTTTCAGGGCAATTTTGCCAAAGGGTTTTTTGCCATTGAAGGCGTAACTGATACGGGGAGCGGCCGCTTTACCGGGTACGACGTATCTGAACTGCTCGCCGGATTTACTGATTACGAAATAGGAGCCGGGCAAACGACTTTTGCAACCACCAGTTGGGAAACCGGCCACTACATACAAGACGATTGGCACCTGAGCAGGCGATTGAATCTGAACCTTGGCCTTCGTTACGAACTGGATACGTATCCGGTAGAAGCTCACAACCGCCAGTCGAATTTTGATCTTGTTTCCGGAGCGTTGCTGTTACCAGGACAGAATGGTCTACCGCGAAGCCTGGTACGCACCGATCGTAATAATTGGGCGCCGCGCATTGGGTTCGCTTACGATCTTTTCGGCCAGAGCAAAACCATTCTGCGCGGCGGCTACGGAGTTTTCTATTTTCTCGATCGTGGCGGGATTGGCAACCAACTCAGCAATAATCCTGATTTCAATGGCGCGGCCATTTACCAGGCCGAAACAGGAGTGCGCTTTACTCTTTCCGGCTCGGCTCCCAACGGCAGCAATGACAGTCGCGCAGCAACCAATCCGTTGCCTGCCGCTGTTCCTGTGGCCGACCGTGCAGCCCCGCGGAATGCCAGCGTGATTACCGTGCTGCCCGATAACCAGATTCCCAGGGTACAGCAATGGAACCTTCAGCTTGAACAGCAGGTAGGCGCTGACACCAGCATCAACCTTGCCTACGTAGGTGCGAAGTCCGATCACCTGATGAACTGGTTCAACCTGAATAACCAGATCCTGAATACCGCTGCGGGAACTTCGCTGTATCAGGGCACTGGCCTTACCGTGAATCTGGGCGCGGCTTCAGGAGTCGCGCATTACGATGCGCTGCAAATACATGTGAGCCAGCGTTTCGCCAGAGACATGCAGTACACGCTGGCCTATTCCTGGTCGCACACGCTCGACAATTCCAATGGGCCTTTCAGCGTGACTGGCGGCAATTCCAGAATTTTTATCATGTCCGGCAGCGGCGCCGACTTACCCGCGAACTACGGCAACTCAGATCAGGATCAGCGCCACGTGCTTACACTGAGCACCCTTTACGAGCTTCCCTTCGGGCATGGCAAACGTTTTGGCTCCGCCTGGAATGGAGCATGGAACTTTGTTGCCGGAGGATGGCAGTGGAACAACATCGTCACTCTGACCACAGGAACGCCGTTCGATATTTTCGTGAATGGGAATCCGTCGAATCGTCCTGATTATTTCGGCAATGCCGGGAACGGCCATCCCGTCACAGCGAATGGAACTCTACAATGGATCCAGTTCGCTGCATTCGGAGCGCCACCGGTGAACTCCAGCAGCGTCTTCACCCGTCCCGGTAATTTGCCTCGCAATTTCTTTCATGGCCCCGACACGCAAACCTGGGACATGTCGCTTCTCAAGACATTCGATGTGGGTGAGCGGATCAGGCTTCAGTTCCGGACCGAAGGCTACAACATCCTGAACACGCCCCAATTTACCAATCCGGATGCAAACTTGAGCGATGGACCCAACAATTTCGGCGTGATTCGATCAACGCGGGCATTTTCAGAGCGGCAGCTTCAATTGGCGTTGCGGGTGACTTTTTGACAGAAATAGACTTGTCAGCCGTGGATAAATACAGGGACTAGTCTAACTATTTAACGCCGGCGGTCTCGAGGGTCTCGTGCTTGTGCTCCAGCAGCCATGCCCTTACCAACTCGCTGATTTTACTACCCTCGATGGTTCCCCGTATTCCGTCGAGCATCATCACTTTCACATCTTGCTCGTCACCGGTAAAGCCGGCCCAGTAAGGAACATAAAACTCTGCTCCCATTAGCTCGGCAGCAATGATGGGTCTCACCAGACGGAAGAAACCCTGAGAGAACAACAGCCGCCGTGCTTTTTCCAGAATCAAGGCGCGGCTATCAGCTTCTGCCAACCGTACAGGTAGACAGTTGTGGGTCTCCATTTCGGTGTAACGCTCTGCGGCAGGCGGTTCATCAAATTGGTAGGGATCGAGCGCGCCTGAAACTGCGTCTACGGCCAGAAAACGAACGCTGCGGATACGATGATCATCAACCGTCACCTTATAGAGACGATAAGGGATGTAGATATCGCTTACAGCCAGCAGGCCGCCCGTCATAATGCGGTGCACGGTTCCGAGCGGCGCCGGTGGCGAGAGTTTGCGCAAGGCCTGTTCGTGCCCGATTCCGGATTGGAGACTGCGAATCATTTCCATTTGTAATTGAGTAAGTTGGTAATTGGGTAATTTAAAACCGATCTAATGTCGCCTGAAAACCTCCATTTACCCAACTTCTCTCCATTTTATGTATCAAGGTTTTCTATACGCCCAGCGGCTAAAGGCTGTCTGCTTGTTCCTTTATTGCTTTACCGGAAATAGATCCACAGCCCGATCACCGTCAAAGCGAGCAGCAGGCTGAAAGCCACGTTCAGGCGATGTTCGCTTTCGGATTCGCCTACCAGCTTACCCACTCTCTGACCGGCTACAGCAGGTTGAACATCCAGCCTTTCGCTAATCGTTGCGAACGTGAGCCCGACCAGTTTCTTCCTGTCCGGAGCCTTTGTTGCCAGGCTCACTGCAATTAATACGCCGGAACAAACCACGAACATGAAGATGGCGTAATGGAGAAAGTTCATATTCACCAGCCATGCTGTGAGTCCGGAACTTAAGTGCTCTCCTGACGCTTTTTCTCTCAGTTCCATCACGAAGCGGAAGGCCCCGAGCGCAAAGCCGGTGAGTAGCGATGAAAGCGCGCCCGCGCCATTTAAGCGTGGCCACAGAATACCCAAAACGAAACAAGCTGCGATGGGCGGGCTGATGTAGGCCTGAACACTTTGAAGATAAATATAAAGCTGGCTGCTGATCAGGTGGATGAATGGGACCCAAAGCAATCCCAGCACAACCATCACGCCGGTAGCGCCCCGGCCGAAGTTGACCAGGTTTCTTTCCGAAGCGTTGGGCCGGTACTTCTTGTAGAAATCGAGAGTGACCAGGGTGGATGCCGAATTGAAGACTGAACTCATCGCTCCCATCAATGCCGCAAGCAGGGCGGCGATCATCAGTCCCACCAGGCCGCTGGGCAACAGATTCACGATCATGGTGGGATAAGCGATATCGCCATTGAGCACGCGGCCGTCCGGCCCGAACTGGAAAAGCTCGCGATAGAGCGCTACGGCGATCAATCCCGGCAACACCAGGATGAATACCGGCAAAATCTTCAGGAAACCGGCAAAAATCGTTGCGGCCTTGGCGTGTCCTTCGCTGCGGGCGGAGAGCACGCGCTGCACCATGACCTGGTCGGTGCACCAGTACCAGACACCCAGAATAGGAGCGCCAAAAAAGATTCCTGTCCACGGAAAGGCGCTGTCACTCGCGGGCTTGATCATGTGGAAGTAGTCAGGCGGCAGCGCTGCGCGCAATGCACCGAATCCCCCTACCTGATGCAAACCCAGTATAGTCAGAATCACCGCGCCGCTCACCAGAATCAGCGTCTGCACCAAGTCGGTATAGATGACGGCCGCCAGGCCACCGGCGATGGTATAGATTCCAGTAGCGATCACCAGAATGATGGCCGCAGTCATCGGACTCCAGCCGACCACGCGCTCCAGCACCACGGCCGCCGCATACAGATGCACTGAAATCTTGGTAAACACATAGGCAATGACAGAGACGCTGGCCAGATAGGTAGCGCAGTGGCGGTTGAAGCGCCGCTCCAGAAACTCCGGCATGGTGAAGACATTAGAGCGCAGGTAAAAGGGCACGAAGATCCAGCCCAGAATCAGCAGCATGAAACAGGCCAGCCATTCGAAGTGGCCGACGGCCAATCCTGAGGATGCACCGGAACCGGCCAGCCCGATAAAGTGCTCGGTGGAAATGTTCGAGACGAATAATGAAGCGCCGATGGCAAACCATCCGACGTTGCGGCCTGCCAGAAAGTAATCGGACGAAGTGCGTTCTTTTAGCGAAAAATAAAACCCAATCGCAAAGACCACACAAAAATACAGACCGATGATGATCAGGTCTGCGGTAGAAAGGACTTTGTGAGTTACATGAGCTGCAGGCATCAAGTTGTCCAGAGACGCGAAGATATGCCAGCGCAATCATTGTTGTCAATTGCACGTGGTCTCAACAACCTGAAGGAAACCACAGAACTGTTCATGAACTGACTCTGTGTACGACGAATGTAGTCAGGTTAGCGATGCTCTTTGGCGGACAACTCGCCTCCTCAGTAATCGTTTCGCTATGCGCTGTGACAATACTGAAGAGACAATGCAAGATCCAGAGTTCCTAACAACTCCGGCATTTCTTACTTGCTCGAAAGCACAAACTTATTGCCGTCAACATCTTTGAAAATGGCCATGGTTCCCCATACCTCGGCTTTTGGCTCGACCTCGAACTCCACACCATTGGTCTTCAGTATTTTTGCCGTCGCAAACACATCGTCGCACCAGAATGACAGTGGCTGAAAATCTCCAATGCGGTTTTCATGTCCTTCAGGCGTGAAAAGCGCAAGCCCCGTATCTGCACCCGGGATCAGCAACTCGATCCATCTTTGTTTTTCTGAAAAGAACTGGTCTGTAACTATCTTGAATCCGAGCTTTTGCGTGTAGAACTTTAACGATGCATCCTGATCCCGAACGGGAATGCTCGTGAATTTGATTCCGCGGATCATTTAATTCTCCCTGCCTTTCGATGAGGAGCATAGCGTGGGGCGATTAAGGTTGCAATCAGCCAATCAATGCTATATTAACAATTGGTATAGTATTGCAATGCCCTCTCTCGATGGTTATGTAACCGATGTGCTCATGCGCGACCTGGTCGGCCACGACCGCCGACCTGTCAGCTTCCTGGTGTATCTCTGGCTTTCGGTCGAGCAGCAAAGCAGAAATTCGGCAGTCCAGATCAGCTACAACGAATTGTCCGAGTGCATTGGAGTCTCAAAGAGTTCGGTACAATCTGCGGTAAGTTGGCTGATACGGCGGCGACTGCTTGCCGTCAGCAAAGAAAATACCACTGCTACCCCTCGTTATACGGTCATGAGTCCATGGAAGGATTCAGCGCGTGAACGGAAAGCCGTGGCGGCTAGAACATTTCGGCCTTGATATACACCAATACTTAGCCGGATGCGACAGTGGGAGATGAAAGCTCGGTTTTTAACTGCTTTCAGCGCGAGTAACTCGTGCCCTGATACCAATCTTGTTGACGATTGGGCTACGTTGAGTGAAGCGCAATAGAACATCAACCTTCTAACTTGTTGTCTTTCGTCTCGCGGACTTCCGCTTGATCGTTTTTCCGGCGCGCGCCTTCCCTTCCAACTGGATTTTGTGGGCGTTGACGATGGCGGCGATCAATCCTGGAAAACGTCCCTCGATCTCCGCGCAGCGGGAGGTATTCTGCATCTCCACGCCTTGTCGCTCTCCCCGGATTAATCCCGCTTCTCTCAAGGCCTTGAAGTGCTGGGAGAGCGTTGATTTCGGTATGTTCTTTTCGCTGACCTTGGAAAAGTTAGAGCAATTCAGCGGACACTGGGCGCCGACTATGCCGGCATAGATGGCCACGCGAACGGGGTCGGAAAGAGCGTGCAGAATGCCTTCGACCGTAACGTCTTCAATCGAAGGATGAAAAAGAGGCTTCATGGGTGTTTTCTTATCTTAGTCCTGCGCAGCCGCTTGTTCAATAGTTCATTATTTCAGAACTAATGAATCGTTGGTATCAGCGTGTTCATCTTATCGGGTGCAATTGGCCTGAGGCCATACACATTCTTGATAAGAGGAAACGCACATGAGCAAGCTCACCGGTAAAGTTGCAATCGTAACAGGGGCATCGAAGGGCATTGGAGCCGCCATTGCCAAGACGCTCGCCGCAGAAGGCGCATCCGTAGTCGTAAACTACGCTTCCAGCAAGTCGGGCGCGGATGCCGTAGTGGCGGCCATCACCAAAGCGGGCGGCAAGGCAGTCGCAGTGGGTGGCGACGTCTCCAAGGCCGCCGAAGCTCAGGGCATCATAGATGCGGCCATCCAGAACTATGGCCGGCTCGACATCCTGGTCAATAACTCCGGCGTCTACGAATTCGCTCCTGTCGAAGCCATCACGGAAGAGCAGTTCCACCGGCTATTCAACGTCAACGTCCTCGGTCTTCTTCTTACGACTCAGGCAGCGGTCAGATACATCAAGGAAGGCGGCAGCATCATTAATATCGGCTCTGCCGTGTCTCGCCTCAAGCCAGCTGGCTCCGCGGTCTACACCGCAACCAAGAGCGCAATTGATGCCATCACCGGAGTATTTGCGAAGGAACTCGCTGCAAAAAAGATCCGCGTGAACTCTATCAACCCCGGCATCGTGGAAACGGAGGGAACACACAAAGCCGGCTTTATCGGCAGTGATTTCGAAAAGGGACTCGTCGCGCAGACTCCGTTGAGCCGTACCGGACAGCCTAACGATATCGCATCCGTGGCCGCCTTTCTGGCCTCGGATGACTCCGGTTGGCTCACCGGCGAGTTGCAGTGGGTGAGCGGCGGCCTGTGAGTCCGTGCTCCGAAACTCAGTTCATGCCCATTCAATGCTCAGCTTCCTGTGATTGGATGGGCATCTTCCAGCTCTCGAACTGTACAACACACTCGCAACTACGCTCTCATACTGGGTGGAGTATTAAGGGGATTATCGAGCATCAACCTGCATGCCTTTGTTTGATGCATACTCATGACGCGATTCTCTCCGCTTCATCTTTGATGTGGGTCAGAACACGCATGTGTATGCGGTGGATGATGGCATCCGACCAGAGACGCCAGTAAGCTGCGGGCCAAAGGCCATGCTGATACCAGGTCGTGCCTTCCAGGCGGGTCCTTCCGTTGGGCAACGCCGTCAATCGAAACTGCCCGCCTTTCGAGATCATGAATCCGTGCAGGTGTGGCGGATCAACATGAGGATAAGGCGTCCATTCCTGCATGGGCGCAGGGTTCGATGTCACGGAAAATTTGAGTTCGTGGGGCTCGTCCCACACTTCGATCGGCTCGACAAAAGCACCTGTCGAGAATACGCAATGCCGTTCCGCGCCGGGGCCGCTGCCGATCATTTCCGCCCGAATGGGATAAGCGATCCCCGCGCGAAACATCCATTCCCTGGGAGGAGGAATTTCGGTAAAGGCAATCACCTGTTTCCATACTGTTTCCGGTGGCGCATTGACCTCAATGGCGGAATGCACAATAAATACCGGAGGTGAAACAGCGGCCAGATGCTCACTCCACTGGACGCCCGGAACCAGTAGCAGAATGACGGAAAGAACTGCCGGGCTCTCGCTCTGTACCCAGCGCCAACGATGTGCCCAATATCCTAATACTCCACCCAGAGCGGCGAGACCCACCCATATGGGAGCAGCCATAATCAGACAGATTACACCTTCCCAGGCGAAGGCCAACATGGCTGCCCCGAGTAGCGTGACGGACAAGCAGGCTACATTAATACAACCGTTCAGAGTGCGGGGCTGGCGCACTCCATAAATCAGGGCAGAAGTGAATCCCATAGCAAAGGGCAGCGCCACAAACATACCCCATCCATAATTAACCAGTACCTTGGTTCCGAGCAGCATCAGAGCAAGCCCGATGGGAGCAGTGATCAGTGATGCAGCAGCGGCGCTTCCCCAAGTGCTGTCAGGCACAATTCGCGCGAATAGCAAACTCGAACCGTGGCTCGGTTCCGGCCGCATGCTGCCATCGCGCTCTGGCAGAATGCAAAGCACAAGAAAAAACAACAAGTTCAAAAAAGGGACAAAGAAGAACAGAAGCAGGTAGGAGGGGAGTTGCGCGCTCCGTAATCGCTTCTGTGTCAGTACTACGCCCACCCAGATGAATGGCATTGCGAGCGCTACCATGGCTGCCAGGAATTCGCCATCGGCGCGACTTAGATTCGTAATCCGTCCCACATTGCGTATCGGTTCCCAGTAATTGAAAACTCCCCACGGCCGCGAAAAAACCATGGTGGCAAGAAGACGCTCGAGGTTGTGCTTGAGGGCGAATCCTAATGCGCCAACCAGCGCGTATGTGCCTCGTTCAATGGTTCCGGCAGGCCGCCACAAATCAGCAAAGGTGATTTTCATGAGCGAGAATCCTTTCAACTGCAAACGGGTCGGGGCGTTATCTTGGCCCGGCATGTTGCGCAGTGCATCCTGATCTGCGGGCCGCCCAGCGGTATGCCAAAAGCAACACCTGCCTTATGCCAGGGATTTTTGCTGCGCCAGCCAGAGGACGGGCCCACCAGAACTCCTCTGCGAGCCTGATGAACGCATCTGCTCCTGCATACTGAAGTGCATCACTGTTTACAAAACGAATGGTTTGCAACAGCTCATGAGGGGCAAGACCGAGCAAGGCAGCGACGCGGGGATCCTGGAGAGGCGCCAGCGCCAGGCCGCGCCGTTTCAGCGGCGGACCCAGCAATCGAGCAATGCCTGCACAAAACGCACATTCTGCATCAAAGAAAAGCCATCCACGGGCGTGCCGCCCCTTGCCATCAGTCATTTCCGACACCAGAGAAATCATGGTCACTTCTCCGATTTCTTGCTTTTTCCCAGCAGAAAACTCAGCTTCCCGCGAAGACGGGCAAGTCCCTGAATCTTTGCAGCCGGCATGCGCACCAGTTCCTCAAACAGACTTGAGCTGGTTTCCAGGAAGCGCAACATCTCCTCGATCCGTTCGCGCGTGTACCTGCTGTCTCCATCGGCTTTCTTCAGATCTGTGACGCACTCCTGCAATACGCGCAAGGTAGGATCAATCTCGCGCCGTTTCGCTCCTCTGCGACGATGCGGAAAATCTCCCACACATCTTTCAACGACTCGAAATGATCGCGGCGATCGCCCAGGACGTGCGCCACTCGCACAATGCCCCAACCCTGTAGCTCCCGTAAACTGTTGCTCACGTTGGAGCGCGCCACCGAAAGCGTGTTGGCGATCTCCTCCGCGTGCAGCGGTTTGGGTGAGAGAAAAAGAAGCGCATGCACCTGGGCCACAGTGCGATTGATTCCCCAGCGGGTCCCCATCTCGCCCCAGTGCAGAATGAATTTCTGTTCAACGGAAGAAAGAGGCATCGGCTTTATCTGTAATTTCTGCCATAACAGAAATTACAGGAATGAAGGACTTATGTCAATAGTTGACTGACGCTAAGAAAAAGAATTGGCTCTGAATTCAGGATAGCTGTGCAGCAAAGCCGAAAAAGATCATTAATCGCCGATTAGCTGTAATTTCAGATGGGCGTTATTCCGACTGGAAGAAATGATGTTTCCTCTCAACATTTCACTTAGCTGAATAAAGCAGGAGGGGCGAAAATTCGAAAACGCACGAAAGGGTTGCGTTGCAGGTCAAGGTTGGGACAGCGGTCCACTATGCCAGGTCAGCGGACCGCTGTGATTGTTACTCGTCTGGATGAAAAGGAATGCTAGGGAGAAGGGTCACTCGATTATTGGGATCCCCCAGTATCTTCTGCAATTCCTCGGCACTGAGATGATGAGCATTTCTACGAGCGAGAACTCGATTGTGGTCATTGTTTGTCATACATTTCTCCTTTCCACATTTGTTCTTCTTATGATAACGCTGGAAGGAAAAGTGTATATAAAGTATAAATGGAAGGAAGAGGGGATGAGGATTGTATATTAATAACTTCTTCCGCCAATACGCCAGATTTGGAATAAATCTTCCTCGGCTTCGGGGGAAAGGATGTAACCGCTCACGAACGTTTGTGCTTAGCCAGCCAATCGGTTTTGAGTCCCTGCAAGCGGATACGGGCCGGATTTTCATAACCCTGTTACATGTCGCTAACCCCCACCGACAATTAGCGAGAGACGTATGGATATGGCGCGCCCTGAGAGATTCGAACTCCCGACCTACTGATTCGTAGTCAGTCGCTCTATCCAGCTGAGCTAAGGGCGCGCACTGGGGTGAGGCAACGGTTTTTATTCTAACATGGCGGCTCTGGCTCTGGGCGGCCATGGCTTTCGTCCAACCCCCAGCGCAATTCGGCGGTTCTTCAGCGTGGGAGAACTCGATTTAAAGGGCAACATGGCAATAACGTTGAAGGGGCCAAAGCTGTGCCTCCTCCTCCGGGGCTCGGGCGTTTTTGCTCTCTTTTCCCACACCTTCCGGTGTGGGCTAGACTGCCCTCCGCCCTGCCGGGCTCCTCTTTTATACGCTGCACTTCATTTGTCGATTCCCTCAGTTGCTGAAGCCCAATCTGTTAGAGCTAAACGGCACGGCTTGAGCCATTCCCCTTCAAACGCAAAGCGGAATGTAAGACCTTTTTCCTGATACAAACCGAAGATCTCTCGAAGGCTGAGCCAACTTGGTAATCTAAACAGCACAGCTCGAAGCCGTGCTCTTCACATTAAAGCGTTGAGCTTTTCGACAGGTCAGAACTCTGCCTGGTTGAAGGTGCCAGATCCAGGCCATCTAAGTCTCACATAACTTTTGAGGCTGACGTTTTGATTCCGCAGTTTTGAATTTCCAATTTCAGATTTCTTCCGTACACTCGTCTCACCACAATGTTTACAACCTGGCAAACTGCCTTGCAAATCATGGGGCGCACCTCGGCGGTATATCTGCTGGTGCTGCTGGGCATCCGCGTGACCGGCAAACGCGAGGTCGGGCAGATGACCCCATTCGATCTCACGCTGCTGCTCCTGCTGAGCAACTCGGTGCAGAACGCCATGACCGGTCCGGACAATTCCCTGATGGGTGGCGTGGTGGCGGCGGTCGTCCTGCTGATTATGAACTACCTGCTGGCCGAAGTCTCGGGCCTGAACCGGCGTTTCCGCAGCCTGGTGGAAGGCTCGCCAACCCTGCTCGTCCATAACGGCACCCTAGTCACAGCTCACTGCGCCAAAGAACATGTCTCACTTGACGAAATCCATCGCGCCCTGCGCGAGCACGGCGTATGCAGCATCAGCGAGGTGGCGCTCGCGGTACTGGAGGTGGACGGCTCCATCAGCGTGCTGAAATATGATGATGTTCATAACCATTTAAAACCGGAAAAGCGATTGAAGTTCCTACACAAACATTAAGAGGAAGCATAAAGAATGAGTGACGAGTTTACCGATAAGAGCATCGAGCACGCCCATGAAAGTGGCGAAAAAGGGATTGGGCTGACCACGGCAATCTGTGCCGTTTTTCTGGCAGTGGCTACCCTGATGGGACATCGAGCCCACACGGAAGAGGTCAAGCTGCAAACCCAGGTGAATGATCAGTGGGGTTTCTACCAGGCAAAACACAGCCGCGCTCATCAATATGGAGAAGCAGCTGAAATATTAACCCTGCAGCCCAATGGCCACGATCTGGCGCTTAAATATCTGAAGATTTCCACCGATGAAGAATGCGGCGTGCCGGCGGAACCAAAAGATTGCGTCAGCCCTCTCTTGAAAGGATCTCCGGTTTTGCAACAGTTATTGGCTGAGGCTAAATCGAACAAGACCGAAAAAGCTGTGGGCGGCGCCAATCCGGACGCCTCCACAGAGGCCAAGCCTGAACACGGGACCGAAGAACATCCGGCCAAGGCGGAAGAAAAATCCAGCAAGAGCAGAAAAGAGGGTGGCGTGAAGGAAGGGGCCGCCAAAGTCCAGGAAAGGGCAAAAGAGATGGAGGCGGAAACTCAACTCATCGAACATCGCGCCAATTTTTACGATGCCGCCGAATTATTTCTGGAAATTTCGATTGTGCTCTGCTCGATAGCACTGCTTTCGGCGACAAAGGCTTATTGGAAATTGTCGTTTATCAGCACGGCGGTGGGAGTTTTATTAGTTATTTGGGGATATGTGTTGAAGTAGCGCTGTGGATTTATTTGAGGGTTTGGTGGCCCTTCGTTAAATATAGTCCGCCGCGGAAATCTGTGAGTCGCGCTGGCGCGTCTCAGAGACGGTGCCGAGCACCGTCTCTACAGGAACGCTGTATGGTGCCCTTTAAGAGTGTTGGTTGCGCACGCATGCAGACGTAGCATGCTACGTCTCTACCAATGATTTTGGTGGATCATTGAGGTTGGCTCGCTCTCCCTCCAATGATAAGTACCCCATGAAAATCTGTGAGGCGCGCAACTCGCGCGCCTCACAGACGGTGCTGAGCACCGTCTCCACCGCAATGTTTCTGGCACGGAATACAGCTTCGCACCAATCGCCTTATCGTGTGGTATCAATGGCTACGCCTCGCGCCGTAGCCCCTCCGGTTCGGGCCAAGTTGGTGCTGGCGCCTACGATGTTCCGTGTGGGCGGCAGGTTTGCGTTGGCTGTTCCGATATTGGCAAACACCGCCACTTCGCCTGCAAATGGGTCGGCCACATAAAGGTCGCCACTGCCCACATTGGGATTCAAAGCAATCTGGTTCGGCCCCACCAGCGTGGTCGCGCCGCCGGAAACTACGCCTGAAGGGGTTATGTCGCCGGTAGCCGTAGAAGCGCTGGCAAATATCTCAATGCTGGGCGGAGAGAAATTGCTGACAATCAGGCGATTCGAACCATCCACCCACAAACCGGCAGGTTCTCCTAACCCGGTAGCAGCGCCTGTGATCTTGCGTGGAGCGGTAACTGTGCCATTCAAAGCGCTGGCGCCATCGAAGATGTCAATGGCATTGGTGGGATCGGCCAGATACATGCGGTCATTGGTGGCATCCAGGAAAATATCTGCAATTGAAAAAGTTGGGTTTGGAGTAATCGTGCGGACCGGCGGGGTATTTCCGTTGATGGTCGAAGCCGAGGCAAAGACCAGCACATCAGTTCCGTCTACTACGTAAAGCAAATCTTTTGCTTTATCCAGGGCCAGTGATGTGGGTTGAAGCAAGCCACTGGCCGCCCCCTGAATCGTGCGTGTCGGAGGAACATTTCCGGTCATGGTACTGGCGTTGTCGAATATCAGCACGGCGCTGGTGCCAAGGTTCGCCACAAACAACCGGTTGGCCTGCGTATCTATGAAAAGATACTGCGGAGAGATCAGTTGCGTGAGCCCTCCAGAGACAGTCGCGGCAGGGGCCGTATTGCCGGTTACGGAAAATGCATTGTCGAAACGTAGAATGGCATTGCCGGAATCATTGCTGACGTACAGCTTGCCCTGCGGAGTGGTGGTGCCCCCTCCCCCTCCGCCTCCACCGCTGCTGACGGTGGTACCATCCCTGCGCGGGGAGATACATGATGTAAGGAGCAGCAAAAGTAAAAGCCCCGAGGCAAGCCCGGCCCGTTGCGACATAGGTTTTCCGCCTTTCCAGCAAATATTTATCATGATAAAGGTATGCTGCATAGATTACGTATCTTCATTGCCACCTCGAATCCCGGAAAACTGCGCGATTTTCGAGGCGCAGCCAGCATGCTCAACGTAACAGTCGAGCCGGTGCCCGGCTTCCACAGCGTTCCGCTGGCCATAGAAAATGGCGAGACGTTTGAGGAAAATGCCCGCATCAAAGCCGAATACTACAGCCGTCTGCTGCCCAATGAACTCGTACTGGCAGACGATTCCGGCCTGGCCGTAGATGCGCTGAACGGCGACCCAGGAGTACACTCGGCCCGCTACGCTGCCAAACTCAGAGGCGATTTTTCCGCAAATACGCAACATGCAAATTCTGACGACGAAGAGAACAACCGGGCTGTCATTGCCCAGTTGAGACATATTCCTGAAGAACGCCGAAGAAGCAGATTCTTGTGCGTTATTGCTGCTGCCCGTGATGGCGACACTGTCCATACGTTCACCGGCGAGGTTGAGGGCCAATTGCTGACCGAACCTCGGGGCAAGAACGGGTTCGGATACGACCCGCTTTTTTATTTCCCTGAACTGGGCAAGACCTTCGCCGAACTTACCGCCGAAGAAAAATCCAGGTATAGCCATCGCGGCCAGGCTTTCCGCAAGTTTCTGGACTGGTATTCGAGCCATACTTCTGCGGACGAACCACTCGGAAAACAAGTGTAATCAGCAACAAACACAGCTGTTCCCAGAAGTATGACTTGAGGCATCGCAAGCGGATTGAGCGGTTTGCGGATTCCAATTGCGTTCCCACGCAAATACAAGTAAATTCAACTACTTCTCTGTGAAACGTCCATCGGCAACAACGACTAAACCGGCGGCTGGCAGTTCCGACAAGTACCAGCGCATTCTCGACGCGGCCATCGAGGTAATTGCTGAGAAGGGTTTTTTCCATTCCCGCGTATCTGAGATCGCCAGCCGCGCCGGGGTCGCCGACGGCACCATCTATCTGTACTTCAAGAACAAAGACGAACTGCTGATGGCGGCGATTGATTCGGCATTTCACGGTTTCATAGGACGGGCGCGCAATGAGTTGGGCAAGGTGGCTGATCCGAGAGAAAAGCTGCGCAAGATGGCATTCCTTCATCTGCAAGCGCTGGGATCCAACCGCAACATGGCTATCGTCTTTCAAACGGAACTACGGCACAGCGCCAAGTTTCTGGCGCAGTTTTCCCATAGCTTGCTGGTCGAATATTTCGACCTGATCAAAGCCGTATTGCGGGAAGGCCAGGAAGCAGGCGTGTTTCGGGCTGAATTGCCCATCAAGATCGCGGTAAACTGCTTTTTCGGGGCCGTGGACGAGATGGTGACCTCATGGATCCTGTCGGACCGTGATCGTGATTATCATCTTTCCAGCCTGGCCGATGTGATTGTGGACATTTTGTTGAAAGGAATGGAAACCAGCCCTCAACATGTCGCCTAAGACCCTGGCCGAATTGTTTTTTGCCGCAATGGCCCACGATCTCGAGCGTCATGTGATGCTCAAGCGCGCTTCGGGCTGGCAGATTATCTCGTCGCGCCAGTACTACGGATACGTGACCGCTCTGGCCCGCGCCCTGAAACAATGGGGTATACACAAAGGTGATCGGGCCGCCATTTTGAGCGAGAACCGGCCCGAGTGGATGATTGCCGATTTTGCCTGTGTTTGCAGCGGCATCATTGACGTGCCGGTCTATGCCACACTTACCGCCGAGCAGACCGCCTACCTGCTCAAAAACTCCGGCGCCCGCGTGGCCTTTGTTTCCACCCTCGAACAGCTCAGGAAAGTCCAGTCTATTCAGGACCAGACCAGCGTAGAGAAAATCGTGGTCATGGATGATGTGGCCGAGATCAACGTCATCCCCATATGGCCTATTTTGAACGATGCTTCGCATGAAGAAGACCCACAGTTTGACGAGCAGGCCCGCAGCATCCAGTCTGAGGACATCGCTACGCTCATCTACACATCGGGAACCACGGGCACTTCAAAGGGTGTAATGCTGAGCCATGGCAATCTCACCTCCAACGCCATCATGGCAACCCAGCATTCGGAATGGACACCCGGCGATCTCAACCTGTCATTCCTGCCGCTGGCGCATGTTACGGCGCGCCATCTCGACTATGTCTGCTTCTACAACGGCGTAACCATCGCTTACTGTCCTAACTTTGATCTGCTGCGCCCCATGCTTCAGGAAGTTAAACCCACCATTATCGTCAGCGTTCCCCGCGTGTATGAAAAGGTTCGCCAGGCAGTCGAGCAAAAGGCGGGTCAGGGATTCGGGAAGAAGATGCTGCAATGGGCACGGAATGTAGGCCGCAAGCATCGCGCCGAAGTAGAACGCGGTGAAACGCCATCAAGCCCGACATGGAAGCTGGCCAACAAGCTGGTGTATTCCAAGATCCGCAACGGCTTTGGCGGACGCAGCCGCATCTATTTTTCCGGAGGCGCGCCGCTCGGGAAAGACATGTCGGAATGGTTCTGCGACATGGGCATTCCCATTTGCGAGGGCTACGGACTCACCGAAACTTCGCCTGTAATCTCAGTCAACCGGCGCGACGCTTTCAAAATCGGTACGGTAGGCAAACCCTTTGACGATCTGCAAGTCAAGATTGCCGAAGACGGCGAAGTGCTGGTGAAAGGCCCCACCGTATTCAAAGGCTACTGGAACATGCCTGCGGAAACTGCCGCGGCCTTTGATAACGGCTGGTTCCGCACCGGCGATATTGGCCACCTGGACGCCGACGGCTTCCTCAGCATTACCGACCGCAAAAAAGATCTGATCAAAACTTCGGGCGGAAAGTTTATCGCGCCTCAACCCATTGAGAACGCGTTGAAAGCCAATGTGCTGATTGCTGAAGCCGCAGTCATGGGCGATAAACGCAAGTATGCCTCGGTGATCCTGGCGCCGCACTTCCCTCTTCTGGAAGACTGGGCGCGCGCCAACAACGTTACTTTCAGCTCACGGCAGGAACTGGTGAACCATGCGCAGGTGCGTGAGTTGTATCGCGGAATCGTCGAAGATGTAAACAAGAAGCTGGCGCACTTCGAAACCCTGAAAAAGATCCTCATCGTGCCCGACGAATTCACAGTGGCCACCGGCGAAATTACGCCTACGCAGAAACTCAAACGGCGGGTCATCGAAGCCCGATACAAGCAGCAGATTGACGAGCTGTATCAGGAGCCGCATCCGGTGGAAACATCTCCGGTTTAGATAAAAAGCGCTTGTTGCACCAGCTTCAGGAATTGGCCGCCGAAAGTATCTTCCTCATCGCGCTTGAATTTGGAATCCCCGCTTTCTTTTGAAAACGGCGGGTATAGACGGGTGACCGTGAAATCCACGATGGAATTGCCTTGTCCATCGGGAAGAACAGAAACTTTCACATAAATTCCCTCAAAGCTCTCTGACCATGGCTCATCCGCGCCGGGGAAAGGAGTGTAACGAAAGCGCACCGAGCGTCCTTCGGGATCTGCTTCCAGAACTTTGACACCGCTGTGGTCTTCCATTACTTCTGCAATGGCGTCATAGACCTGATCTGGTGAATGTTTGAGGACCTCACGATAGTCGCCCGCATGCGCGGTTGCCGACAAAGCCAAATTAAAAGCCAGAGCCACCAGACAACGAGTCAAGCGTACAGACACGGCGAACCTCCATTGGCTGACGTTACAATAGAATGCATGGATTCTCTATTTCTTGCAGGCCGCCAGTTCCGGTCACGGCTGATTGTTGGAACCGGCAAGTATAAATCTGGCCAGGAGACAGCCCGCGCCATCGAGGCCAGTGGCGCAGAGATGGTTACAGTGGCCGTCCGGCGGGTCAATCTTGACCGCAGCAAAGAATCGCTGCTCGACTTTATTGACCCGGAAAAATACTTTCTGCTGCCCAACACCGCAGGCTGCTACACCGCAGACGAAGCTGTACGTACCGCGCGGTTGGCGCGTGAAGTCGGGCTGTCCGACTGGGTCAAAGTCGAAGTCATCGGCGACCAGAAAACGCTCTACCCAGACGTGCAGGCGACCATTGAAGCCACCCGAATCCTAGTGAAGGAAGGCTTTACAGTCCTGCCGTATACCTCTGACGATGTGGTGGTTGCGAAGCGGCTGCTCGACGCAGGCGCAAGCGCCATCATGCCTCTGGGAGCGCCCATCGGCAGCGGAATGGGCATACAGAACACCGCTAACATTCAAATCCTGCGCGAGTTGATCACAGATGTCCCGCTGATCGTGGATGCCGGTGTGGGCACCGCCTCAGATGCCGCCATCGCCATGGAACTGGGAGCCGATGCGGTACTCATGAATTCCGGCATCGCCAATGCTGAAAATCCGGTGCTCATGGCGGAAGCCATGAAACACGGGGTCATCGCCGGTCGCACCGCTTATCTCGCCGGCAGAATGCCAAAGAAACTTTACGCTACAGCCAGTTCCCCGCTGCAAGGCGTGGTGCGGTAAAGAGTCAGCCGTACAAAAAATCAGGCGGCCTCGAAGGCCGCCTGATTTTGCATCTGTTGAACGCCGTTACTTGCCGCCCTTATCTTTTTCCTTGTCCTGTTTCAGCATGTCAACCTTGTCAACATGCAGGGTGCCGTCGTTATTCTCGGCGGTCACGCGGACATGATGGCCTTCATGGCCCTTGAGCGCGTCCTGATTGTCAACGTTGAAAACTTTGTGGTCTTTTTCTGATACCACAACCAGTTTGGAGCCGGCCTCTGCGCATTTCTTCACGCAGTCGGCATTGTTGACGTCTTTCGCCCCGCATTTTTCGTCGCTTACGTAACCGCTGATTTTCTCAGCTTTCTTATCTTTGGGCGCGGCAGCAGCGAACGAAGCAAGAAAAGCAATGGAAAGTAAGGTCAGTGCAAGTCTCTTCATGAATATCTCCTCGGTTGAATTCTGGCAAAAAAATCCGCCATGGTTCTCAGACATTGAGTGGCAACAGCACTCAAAGGTTACAGCATTGAGAGTTCTACCTGAACCGGTGGCATCCACGCAAGCCTGAGGCAACCGCCAAGGTACCCTGGGGTGAATGCGGTAGCAGATTCCAGCTACTTTTTTACCGGAACAACGGCAGCGGCAGGCTTCGAAGGCAGGGTATACACCACTTCCCCTTCGCGGACGTAACGGAGATGCTCACGCGCTTCTTTTTCAATAGCTTGCGGATCTGTCTTTAAAGCCTTAATTTGCTGTTCCAACGACTGGTTCTGCTGCTGGAGTGATTCGATCTGCTGCTGCAATTCCTGGTGATCGTGGCGTTTCTGCTGGTAGATCAATAGGCCATTCGCGCCGAAAACTACATGGTAGGCCATGAGGCAGGCGAGCAGGCCTGCGCCGCCGGTAGCCAGCTTGCGCCGCGACCGGTAGAGCCAGGAAGCAATTTTTTCGAGAAAGGTCATTTTCAATAAGACCAAGCTTAATTGAATATCCAGTCTTTGGCTGCGTTCGCCAGCTTTTTCAGATCTGGTTCCGATTTAGCTTCCGAATACACCCGCACCACCGGTTCCGTTCCAGAAAGACGGTAGCAGACCCAGGAGCCATCTTCGAATACCAGTTTCAGTCCGTCGGTCCGTACTACCTGCTTAACCTTGCCGCCTGCAACTTCCGCAGGATCACTCTTCAATTTACCAGTGAACTTCTCTTTGCCCTCGGGCGTCAAGCGGAAGTTTTCACGTTGAGGGTAAAAGGAACCAACTTCGTTAAATAAATCGTGAAGTTGCGCCTGAAGAGACTTGTTGCGCCGCGCTACGGCTTCACAGCAAAGCAGCCCGGCCAGAATGCCGTCCTTCTCGGGAACGTGATAACGAATGGAAAGGCCCGCGCTTTCTTCCCCGCCAATAGCGATTTTGTCAGCCTTAATCAGCTCGCCAATATATTTAAAGCCCACAGGCGTCTCGTGCAGTTGCACTCCGTGGTGCTCAGCCAGGGCGTTCACCATGTTGGTAGTGGCCACGGACTTTCCCACACCATTCTTCCATCCGCGCGTCTCCACCAGGTAATCGAAGAGCAGCGCAATAATGTAATTCGGTTGAATGAAGGCGCCGTCTTCATCCACAATGCCAAAGCGGTCGGCGTCGCCGTCGGTGGCAATTCCAATGCGTGCGCCTGCAGATTTCATCTGCCGGCGCATATCGTCGAGCAGGTGGCCGTCAGGCTCGGGAGCATGGCCGCCAAAAAGCACGTCGCGCACGTCGTGTACGGCAGTCACCTGAATACCTGCATCACGCAAAAGCTGGTCAGGATATCCTCGGGCCGCGCCCCACAAAGGGTCATACACGATCTTCAATCCGGATTTCTTGATCAACCCGAGATCAACGATTTCAGCGAGCCGCGCGAGATAGGTGGGCTTGGGATCAATCTGCTGTGGCCCCACCGACGCTGCTGAAGAATTTTTGAAAGCGTCGGAATTGTCAGGCACCAGGGCCTCGATTTGCTTTGTGACCTCAGGCAGCGCCGGCGCGCCATCGGACGTGGAAAACTTAATTCCGTTGTATTCCGGCGGATTATGCGAGGCAGTAAAGTTGATAGCGCCATCAGCCTTGAGCCGCATGACCTCAAAAGAAATAGCCGGGGTGGGCGCCGCCTCGGCAATAATCAGCGGAGTAATGCCGAAGGCGGTGAGCACTTCAGCGGCGGTCTCAACGAACCGCTCGCCCATATACCGCGGATCGCGCCCCACGATCACTCGCGCTCCACTGGATTTTTGCGAGGCAATATAGCGGGCGATGCCGGTCACGGCCCGGCGCACATTGTCGAGAGTAAAATCCTCGGCAATAATGGCGCGCCATCCGGAAGTGCCGAACTTGATTTGAGCTGCCTGACTTACCATATCGAATGTTGGAACCTTTCTTAGTTGCGCAGAGCCGCCATTTGGTTTTGCGGAAGGGATGAATTGTCTGTGAACACGGCCAGCGCCAGGCTTGCTCACCTTCTCTACCTCTGCGGGCGGCGCTTTGCCCCTGCACGGCGGTTGAAGTTGCGAAACGGTTTATGCTGGTACGGCCACACGGAGCAATAGCAAACATGACGGACGCTTGTATTGTACTGACTGCCGCAGGTTCAGCCGACGAAGCCACCAAAATCGCGCACGCGCTGGTGGAGCGAAAACTGGCCGCCTGCGTGAACATTGTCCCCCGCATTGAGTCTGTGTATCGCTGGCGAGGCAAGGTGGAAACCGCCAGCGAATGGCTTCTGACCATCAAAAGCCGCGCCAGCATGTTTGATCGGGTGCATGAAACTATAAAAGAACTGCACTCTTATGAATTACCCGAATGCGTGATGCTCAACATCGCC
Source organism: Terriglobia bacterium (assembly GCA_963823745.1). Classification (GTDB taxonomy): domain Bacteria; phylum Acidobacteriota; class Terriglobia; order Terriglobales; family Acidobacteriaceae; genus Angelobacter. The sequence continues at coordinate 72,843 of CAWGMN010000011.1, read as the reverse complement.
CATGGAAGCGCCGAGTACCTGCGATGGATCGAAGAAAATACCGCTGTTTGATTTAGCGGTCGCTCTCACCACGCCCTCTACAACAGTTCCGAACAGAAGATGAGCAGCGAGGGCGGCGGCGTGAGAGGCCACAGTTTTGTTTCGAGGATCGGAAATACCTAGAATCGAAATCGGCAGTTCATCACCTGCAAGCCACAACACTGCGCCAAACATCGTCCCGAATCCTTTGCGCGCCTGCGGCGTCCGCAACGCAATGCCGGAATACGACGCTCCCACGACAGCGCCATAGCAATAATGCAAACTGATGCCTATTGTTTCGGCAACAGTATCTGAAACATTCCGGCGCAGCAGCAGTTGAACCAGCAGTTGCGCCGAATGGATATCCGCTTCCCTGTCGAATCCGAAAATGCCATGCTCGGGCTTGTGAGCTGTCAGCGACTCCCAGCCCAGACGAAAAGCGTGCATGGCCATCGCTCCGGCAATCCCCGCAAGCGCTCCCTGTATAACCTTTGAGGTGAGAAGGCGATTCAATTGTTTGATCTCCTGTTGGTTCGATGCGCAAATTGATCACGGACGATTGAGAGCCCTCGTTTCAAAGCAGCCTCACGCACGGCTCCGCCCGATGTTGCTATACCCCAGCGCGTCTGCGACGCTTCACCTTGAATCCGGCAGCATCGCAACTCCATCTAATGGGCGATATGAAATTCCTTAATACTGAAGCCTCTGAACACGCAGGAGGCATTCCTCCCGCTCCCAATGACGCCGAAGTACTGGACGCCTACTCGCGCACGGTTTCGAGCGTGGCTGGCGCGGTCAGCGGGGGCGTGGTTCGCGTGGATGTCTTTGGCCCGGCACGAGACGGAAGCAGCGCGATTCAGCGCATAGGTACCGGCAGTGGTTTCATCTTCACTCCCGATGGCTATCTGATCACCAATAGCCATGTCGTGCACGGCGGAAACCGGTTCGTGGTGCAGACCAGCGAAGGCGAATCGTACACAGGGTTCGAGGTCGGCGAAGATCCTCATACTGATCTGGCTTTGCTTTCGATTGATGCTCCACGCCTGGCGGCGCTGCCGCTGGGGGACTCGCGCGAACTCCGCGTCGGACATCTCGTGGTAGCTGTCGGCAACCCACTCGGATTCCAATACACGGTGACTGCGGGCGTGGTGAGCGCGCTGGGCCGCAGCCTGCGCTCACGGTCAGGACGCCTGATTGAAGACGTGATTCAGACGGACGCGGCCTTGAATCCCGGCAATTCCGGCGGGCCATTGGTTAATTCGCGCGGCCAGGTCGTAGGCGTGAACACTGCGGCCATTCCATCGGCCCAGGGGCTGTGCTTCGCGATTTCCATCAACACCGCTAAAGTGATTGCCGGTGAACTAATACGCAAAGGCGTAGTGCGCCGTAGCCAGATCGGAGTGCAGGCCCAGACTGCGCCGCTCCATAAGCAATTGCGGCGCTTTCACGATCTGAAACAGGAGACAGGCGTTCTGGTGCTCGATGTCAACGCAGGCTCGCCCGCGGCTTCGGCACGATTGCGGGCAGGCGACGTTCTGTTGGATATAAACGGCGCAGTGCTCGAAGGCGTTGATTCACTCTTCAGCCACCTCACAGAATCTGCCGCGGGCAAGGCCGCTACAGTACGGGTGCTGCGCGGCCGCGACGTCGTGCGGGTTGTTGTAGTTCCTAAAATGCTGGAAGAATGAAGTTGAAGAGTCAGCGATCAGCACACAGCGTTTACTCCCATAATATTGTGGGCTGAGGTGTGTATGAGAACTCGAATGTGATGGGGTTGACGACACAGAGTATCAGGGCACGAGTTTACTCGTGCCGTAATAGCGCGTAAACATTCGTCTTTAGGCCCTGCACACCTTCGACCTCACAATAATGTCGCTATGGATCGAGGTTCTCACACACCCTCTTCAAGCCCCTACATACCATCAAACTATTCGTGATGTTGCAAGTTCGCAAGATCGGACGGCAGTATTTGTTCTTTTACTGGCGTAGAGGAGCCGGCCGTCCTCCTGCTCCCTGGCCCATGGGCGTGGCACTCGGTGTGCTAACAGAGACGCCTATGTAGCCCTGCACCGCTGGCGAAACTCCACCGACTTCCACCGTTTCTGTGACTTTGGCGATCTTCAACTGAGCGCGGAGTTCAACCGGCTTGTCTTTCACTTCCAGCTTCTTAGTGAAAGTCTTGAAGCCGGGCGCTTTGATCGTAACGATGTAGGAACCCGGCGCCATACTCGACCATTGAAGTCTTCCGTTGGAGTCGGTCTTTGACTGTAACAAAATCTTACCGGCCCGATCTGCAAAGGTAACTTCGGCGTTGATAATCAATGCGCCTTGCTGGTCGAGCGCGAGAACGCCAACAGAAGGCTGGACTTTCTGATCACTGTTCACCGGTATTGCTACTCCGGTAACGGCGGAGTTCTGGGCCAATGCAAAGGGCAAGCTCATTACAGCCGAAAGCGCCGCACCCGCCACATAGGCCACCCCGCTTCACCACGGCCCGCAGCCCCCGAGGACAATCCTGCGTCAGCACCGTTCCATCGTTGCGGCGGTAAAAACGCAAACACAGCCGGCCTTCATGGCTAGTGATCAACTGCTCGGCTTCCCTTCTGGTCATGGCAGAAATGTTATAGACATTCAGGTGACACTCGGCGCAATGGCGCGCCCGCTCGTCGCCTGCCATCTTTTCCCATGAAGCAGTACACGGGGAAGCTATGCGTATGTTTTCCAGCGTTATACTCTGCGCCGACTTTTTCGACTTGGCTGTACGGCTCAGGAAAGGAATGAGTGTCATCAATGGTCCCGCTCCCAGACTGAGAGTGAAACGCACCAGTGGCGGAAACTTGCACAGATAAAAGGTTCTTTTCGTGATCAACAGTGACTTCGGTGTATCACAAAAAGATTTTCGGCTGTCATGCTGAGCGCAGCGCCCGCCTTTGGCGCGCAGCCGAAGCATCCACGCGATGTATCCTTCACCGCACTGATCCGAGGCATTCTCGCGAGAATGCGTCGCCATGCCGCCCTTTGCAGCAACGCTACCTTACGAAACAGTCTGGAGCGTTTCTCCTAAGTTTACTGAAACTCAAACTTAATCCTCTCCTAAATGTCGTTGTTCCGGCGAAGCATAGTTCTCGGCGATTTCAGCCGCAGTAATCGCGATCTTCGAATTGGCGCTGATGGTATGGGCAATCTGCTCATCAGTGCGCCCTTGCTTTCTCAAAGCTTCTATCTCATCGCTGATCATTCCCACAAATGCCTGTATGGGAAACATCTCAGGCTCCAGACCAGCCAGTTCACGAAGCGCTTTTTGGGCGCGGATGGCTTCTTCCAATGGATAACTTTTCTCAGGCTTTTTCGCTCATAGTGTTCCGATTATGTTAGTAGTACGACACAGGTACCAGAACCCTGGATGTCTAACCACGCTTTCTATGTTTGTTGCCGCCAAAGGCGAATCACTTCGATACCGAAAAATTCGTTCAGTGCTCGCCTTGCAGCAACGTTATCTCAGGAAGCAGCCTGGAGCGCGATGGAACCAAGGGCAGCGATCGCCTCAGGCGGCAGCTTGAGGGACGCAGCTTTGAGATTTTCACGAAGATGACCCAGGGACGACGTGCCGGGAATCAGCAGGATATTGGGCGAACGCTGAAGAAGCCACGCCAGCGCAACCTGCATGGACGTGGCCTGCAATGACGCTGCTACTGAGTCGAGGGTTGACGATTGCAGCGGAGTGAAGCCTCCCAGCGGGAAAAACGGCACGTAGGCGATCCCCTGCTTTGCCAGTTCGTGGATAAAGTCATCATCACTCCTGTGGGCTACATTGTAGAAATTCTGCACGCAGACTATCTCGCTGATCTTCCGGCCTTCCGCAAACTGCTCTGGACTCACATTGCTCACACCGAGATGGTGAATCAGCCCTTGCTGTTTGAGTTCCGCGAGAACGGTCAGCGGTTCTTCAATGGAGCCCTCTGATGGCCCCATCACTCCGCCAACACGGAGATTCACTACATCCAGCGTATCGAGGCCCAGATTTCTGAGATTGTCATGAACGCCGTCAATCAACTCCTGAGGTAAACGGGCGTGAATCCAGGATTTGTCTTCACCTCGGCGGGCGCCTACCTTGGTGACGATGACCAGTCCCTCCGGATAAGGATGGAGCGCCTGCCTGATGATCTGATTGGTCACATGCGGACCGTAGAAGTCGCTGGTATCAATGTGGTTCACACCCGAAGCAACTGCCTCTCGTAAAACAGCGATGGCCTCTTCGATGTCACGCGGCGGCCCGAACACCTGCGGTCCGGCGAGTTGCATTGCGCCGTAGCCCATACGGTTTACAGTCATCGAGGTCCCTGGAAATGTAAAAGAACCGCCCAGGTTGGTCTTTTCCGTCATTATCTTCTCCACAATCTGCTTGCATTTTTGGTCATCTGGCGTGTCTGGTATTAGATGAAGTCATCCACCATCGCGGGTTCGGCCCGGTTCCCGGCTTCGGGATCATGCGTGCCTGTACCCCTCGCATCCTAAACTAAACAAAAGCCTAATCTTATACTCACGGCACTATGTGGATACGCCTTCAGCATGGCTTAGAGTCCACTGTTCAGTGTTCCGTGATACCATTCCTTCAACCCCAAGCAGTGCATTTTTTAGCTTGTGATCCCCTCGAACCTTTCCGAGGGCGCTGTTCATTGGGCATTTTGCTGCAACGGGAACCACAACACCAATGCCGCGGAAGGATTCCGTTTCGGGTTTGTTTACCCGCAATCCGGAAACCTCTCACGGCCCGTACTCAAGAAAGAAAAAGGAGACTTCTTCTATGACTAAATCGGTTCGCGCTCTTCTCATGGGCGCTGCTCTGACAGGATTCGTTGCCGGTACCACCGCAGTCGCACAGACCTCGGGCAGCGGCGACGACAGCAAACCCAAGACTGCCGACACCGGCAAAAAAACGAAGAAAGCCAAAGTCGAAAAGCATGCCTGTAAAGGCCAGAACTCCTGCGCCGGTAAAGGCGGTTGCGGCTCGACCAAAGGCAAGAACGATTGCGCAGGCAAAGGCGAGTGCCGCACTGACGGCAAGCCTATGGCCGACCAAAAGAAGTAGTCCAAGCCGCTTCTGCTGTGGAGGACCGGCGCTCACGTTTGGTCCTCCAGTTCTACCATCTTCAATATTTTCAATGCACTGATAAGAAGTTTGTTTTTATGCCTGCAAATCAATTCAACGGATATTCGGATTACGGCGTAGGCATCGGGCTGCGAATTCCCCATTACCAGCACATTTTTGAAAAGAAACCAGTGGTGGACTGGTTTGAAATCATCTCTGAAAATTTCATGGTAGATGGCGGACGCCCGCTGCACGTGCTCGACCAGATTCTCGAGCGTTACCGCGTAGTGCAGCACGGCGTCTCCATGTATTTCGGCTCCGCAGAGCCGCTGAACCGCGAACATCTGCGGCGGCTCAAAACGCTGGTGAAGCGCACGAAGACCCCGTGGCTCACCGACCATCTTTGCTGGGGCAGCGTTGACGGCCGTTATTCGCACGACCTTCTGCCCATGCCCTATACCTTTGAGGCGGCAAAAAAGACGGCCCAGAAAATCCGCGAAGTCCGCGATTTTCTCGAAGTGCCCTATTGCGGTTGAAAATGTAAGCAGTTATGCCGAGTTCCATGTCTCAGAAATGACGGAGTGGGAGTTCCTGAACGAAGTGGTGGAAGGCGCCGACTGCGGCATTCTGCTCGATGTGAACAACATCTATGTATCGTCGCGCAACCACAGCTTCGATCCGCATGGACTATGTCAACAGCGTTCCCCACCATCGGGTAGCGCAAATTCATATTGCGGGACATTCGAAATTCGAGAAATACATTCTGGATACGCATGACCATCCGGTGATTGATCCGGTCTGGCAGCTCTATTCGAAAGCCATTGAACTGGTGGGCCCCACGGCCACTCTGCTCGAATGGGACGACCATATTCCCTCTTTCGAAGAGGTGCACAACGAGGCCCTGAAAGCCAAAAAGTATGTTCCCGAACATGCGGCAGTAGCATCATGAACCTGGAAGAATTTCAGCGCACGGTATTCGATCTGATCCGGCAGCCGCTCACTGCCGATGAACGCATGAGCCCGCAAACTGCCGACGGACGTTCCACCCAGGAAGTGGTGGAATCCGTGGTAAAGCCGAATGATCGTCTCAGTTCGTTTGAGCGCCTGGAAATTTATAACCGCGTCTACTGGTTCCGCATTCTTTCTTCGCTGGCCGAAGATTTTCCCGGCCTGCGCGCCATTATCCGGCAGCACAGGTTCGATAAGCTGCTGGTGGCTTTTCTGACGCGAGTGCCCGTCAGAATCATTTTCGCTGCGCAATCTGGGTTCCCGGCTGGAAGGCTGGCTGCGCAAGCATCCGGAGTTTGCTCCGGGACGCGAGCGTATTGCGCTCGACATGGTGCGGCTGGAATGGGCCGACATTGATGTCTTCGACAGCGCTGAATTCCCTGCCATGACCCAGGAAGATCTGCTCCAGCTTGGCGAAGATCCGGTCTTTCATCTGCAACCCTACCTGCGGCTGCTGGAGCTGGAATATCCGGTGGACGACCTGCTGCTGCGCATCCGCGAAGATGAAGACCCGGAAAATGACATTGCCAGTAATGTAGTAGTTGAGATCGCTCATCATCGCCGCCGCAAACGCATCAGCCTGCCGAAACCCAGGAAAATCTTTCTTGCCGTACACCGGCAGGAGAATACGAATTATTTCAAGCGGCTGGAACCGGAAGCCTTTGCTCTGCTTCAGGCCATTCAGCAAGGCAAAAGCCTTTCTGAAGCCATTGAAGTTTCGGTTTCCTTGACGAACAAAGAAGTCAAGCGAGATCACCGGCCAGTTGCATGGCTGGTTTGCCAACTGGTCATCGCTGGGATGGTTCTGTAAGCCGCAGGAATCAGAACGTCAGCAATTAGCAGCTAGCAATTAGCAAAGTCAAAAGCAAAGACTTTGGCCGCGAATTGCCGCTAATTTGCGCGAATCAGACTCATTGAATTCAAAGCAGGATAGCAACGGGTAGTCACCTTCAGACTATGTCTGAAGATCAGCTTACCGATGGCGCAACAACAGAGCCTACGGATACCCACGAAAATCTTTGCTGCAGCGCCGCTCCTTATACTTTCCTGTTTGCCTCACTTTTAATTCTCATTTTTGGCCCAGGGAGGTTCTCTCTTGATACCCTGATCAGGTGGTATCGCAACAAATACCTAAGAGCCTCTCCGGCAGCCGCCTCGAGCTAGCGAAAATTCGCGCATCACGATTCATTTATCTGGCCGCTTTGCTCCTGGCATTGCGCTGCCAGGCCAGGGCCCAGTCCCCGAAAGAGATGCGTGTGCCGGGCGGCAAAATCTCGATCACCCTGCCTGACGAACAGCTCAAAGTCTCACAGCAGGATCTATTGAACTGGGTCCGCTCCGCAGCCACAGCGGTGTCCACCTATTACGGACGTTTTCCCGTGGACCATCTCACCCTGAAGATGCACTCCGGACGCGGATCGGGCGTTCGCCACGGCGTAACCTATCCGAGATATGGCGGCCTGATTCTCATTACAGTCGGGGAATCAAGTGATGTGTCTGACCTGAAAGAAGACTGGGTGCTCACCCATGAGATGACCCATCTCGCATTTCCCAACATGGCGGAAAACCATCATTGGATTGAAGAAGGCCTTGCCACCTACATTGAGCCTGTAGCCCGCGCGCAAATCGGCAACCTTCCGGCGGCGGAGATGTGGCGGCAGTTCATCCATGACATGCCTAAGGGCGAGCCGGCATCCGATAGCGATCATGGCCTCGACGAGACTCCCACCTGGGGACGCACCTACTGGGGCGGCGCCATGTTTTGCCTGCTGGCCGACGTGAAAATTCGCGAACGCACCCACAATCGCAAAAGCCTTCAGGACGCCTTGCGCGCCATCCGCAATCACCACGGCATCATCACTGAAGATTGGGACATTGAGAAGGCGCTGACCATTGGAGATAAAGCGACAGGCACTACTGTATTGCAGGATCTTTACCACGAGATGCGCGATAAGCCCGATCCGGTGGACCTGGATGAATTATGGAAGAAGCTGGGCGTCAGCATGAAAGATGGCGAGGTTGTGTTCGACGATCAAGCCCCGGAGGCAAACATCCGGAAAGCTATCACCACAGCCCATAAGTAAAGGCATTCGCCGCTAAAAGCTCACCACTGATGACACTGATTTTACAGATCAGCACTGATTTTTTTCGGTTGTTCAAGTCAAGCCGGTTGCTGCGCTATGGCAAAAGCCTTTGCTGTTCCCATAAGGATTCGCGTAAATTAGCGAAATTCGCGGCAAGCCTTTGCTCTTCCCCGTGCCTCCGTGTCTCCGTGGTGGATTTCAATAACGGAATCTATACCGCAACTGCACTGCCACCTCTCTCGGATCGCTGAAATGCGAGCCTCCAAACGTATTGCTCAGGTCAATGAAATAGCGCTTGTTCGTCAGGTTCGTGGCGGTAATCTTTGCCGACCAGTTCTCTCCGAATGATCTGCCCAGCGCGAAATCAAAGGTGCGATAGCTGGGCAGATGATCGGGGCCGTCACCGTTCAGAAAACCTGAGCCATAGGCCATATTGCCGGAAACCCAGCTCTTCCACGGCATGCGCACGCTGAATCCGCTGTTGAGGGTGTGGCGCTGATCGTGGTCGAGAAAAAAGAGCCTATCAGCAGGCGGGCTGAAATCCGTAAGTCCGCCGGTCACGCCGCCGCTGCCTTCGACAGATTGGCGGGAGTAGGTCAGATGCAGATCTAACCGATGGAAAAGCTGCGGCGCGCGCAATGTCGCTTCATAGCCCATCACACGTACGCTTTGAATAGTAAGCGGAAAAAAGATATTGGAATTGCCGAGCACATCGTGATCGAAAAAGTTGTGCGCTCCAGTGCGGAAGTGGGCAAAGTCTGCGACCCAGCCCCGGAATGGAATGCTCAGGCCGATCTCGTGCTGTTCGTCGCGTTCGCCGCGCAACGGCAGGAATCCTACTCCTTGCGTAGAGGCCACATCAAGAAGCGGGCCGGAAAGCGTATCCAGTGGCGGCGCCTGGTAGAAGCGGCTATACGCGCCGCGCAGCACCCAATTCAGGCGCGGCACACGCACGGCAGCTCCAAGCCGGGGGCTGGCGGCGGTTTCGGTAATCAGTCCTGAAAAGCGGGTAAACCGTACCCCGGCATTCAACGTAAGCCATTCCGTTAGTTTGTACTGGTCTTCGACGAATACCGCTTCGAGGTCGCCATTGACTTTCTGTCGCTGGGCAAAAGCGTCGCCGCTGCCGTCGTTGGCGACCAGGGAGAACAGCGTGTTGTCATGCTGGGCAAACGCGTAAACTCCCACCTTGGCATTGTGCTTCCCTTTCACTATGCCCAGCGATGCTTGTCCTCCGGCATAGTAAGAAGCACGGTTATCGGTGGCAATGGGTACATCTGCGGGGCCGCCTTCGAAAGCAGCCCGGTTGAAATGGAACAGCGGAGACACGGTGAAAACGATGCCCGGCCCAGCCGTATGGACCCAGGAGAAGTTGCCGAAAATATCCTGTTCGCGCTCACGGTCGCGCACCCCGGCAGCCTGCAAGTCAGGATCGTTGGGTACCTGGTAGTAATCAGTGCGCGCCGATCCGGTAAAGCGAAGCTGGTCATTGGGCGTGGCGTTGAAGATCAACGAGGTGAAAGCGCCGCCACCGGCCTCCTGATCATGCAGTATCTTGCTGGTGGGATTTTCCAGTCCGTAGTCGCTGCGATTGCCATTCAGGCTGAAGTAGTAAGCCGAGCGGTCGTTATGGTCGCCAAAGCTCAACTGGTTGTCGGTGGAGTTGTAGCTTCCGTAGCTGGTCAGCAGTTCCCCCTGGCGGTCGCGCTCGAAGCCCGAACGGGTAACTACATTGAAGACTCCGTAGGTCCGGTCGCCTGATTCGGCGGAATAGCTGCCGCGCTCGGCATCTACATAATCAATGTCTTTAGGATCGAATTGCGGGCCAACGTTGCTGGCGATGTTGGTGTTGGGGACGGGAACGCCGTCAATGGCCCAGGTCACCTGATGTCCGCCGCGCACATGCAACTGGTCATGCACCAGGGTCGCTCCCGGCACGTAGTCGGTAATTGCGGAAAGGCTGTTGGTGCGGTCCGCGCCCGGAGTCTGCGCGATCTCCGTGCGGTTCACCATAGTATCTGAAGTTGAAGATGAGGAATCCACCAATACCGGAGCGCCGGAAACTTCTACCGTCTGGTTCACCGAAGCTACAGAAAGAGCAATATGCAATTCCTGAACATTGTCGGCGGTTACCGTCACGACGGTCGGCTGGGCATTGAACCCGGCGGCCGTCACCGTCACGTCATACTCGCCCAAGGGAACGTTCAATATCGTGGCAATGCCGTCCTGATTGGTGACGCCGGTCTGCTTGAATGCTGAACTGCGGCTTTGCACAACCACTTGCGCGCCCTGCACCGGACGGTGCTGCGGATCATGCACAATGGTTTTCACCGTCCCAAATACTGAGGCGTGCGCACCCGCCGGCAACATTGCCAGCAGTGCAACCAAGCCCACCCATCGAATCAAAGAATTGAACCCCCAGCCTTGGCTGGCCGACACGAACACCGATTATTCCGGTCATAATCTTTTCCCCTGCAAGTCGTCTCTTGCGAACGTGAATGCATTGATAAATGACTCCGCGCCTGTGCAGATACACCTGGAGAAGGTAGAAATGTCACGGGCAGTAGCTGGAATCAGAATAAGAGGCGATTAAACGCTGGGAGGACCGCGATCAGTATGGGAAGAAAAACCGTTGTGAGCAAAAACCGACGACGCACTGGACACAATACGATCAGTTACCAGTCCTGTGGGCAGACCGAAGGCAGTTGCAACGGTCATGCCGGAGTTCTGATAAGAATGCGTACAGCAATCCATAGGGCACTTCGGCGAATTGCTGGTGACTGCTAAAACCGGGGCATCGCCTTGATCTTCGTCCTGCTGCATGGCTTCGCAATGATGCACGGCTTTGGTGCCATGGCAGACCTCGCGTGTTCCAGTCATTTGGTGGACGGCCGCGGATGCGGGCGACAGCACCGACCAGAGCAATACAACAATCAGCGAGATGGAAGACAGACGGCGCATCGAACTCCGGAATATATCTCTAGTGTGCCTGCGAAATCAATTGGATTCAAGTCGCAGGGGTGAGATGAAACATTAAAACTCTTCATTACTTAAGTTTGTTCGTTGCTTCTCCTATCGGCAAACGCACAATAAAGTGAGTACGAAGAAGGCGTTAGGGTTACAAGGCCGAACTCTGCGATAACAGCCGGACTTCAGAAATAAGCTCAAACCAGACGCTGAAAACAGAGGCCTGAAAACAAAGGCCTGAAAACAAAAGAAAGATGCTTATGGCTGCGCTTCATTTCACTGGTGACGTGACTACTTTCATGAAGAAGGCACAGCATCGTAGATTACGATCTTTGCTGCTGGCGCTCCATGCTCTTCCTGTTCGGGCGCATATACCTTGTGTGTCGTCGGGTCTATCGCCAGGCTGTGTACTTTCTTTTCTACCGGCACGTCGCCCAGCTTTCGAAACTGGGTAGCGCTATCTTCCTGAAACACTGAAATTGCGCCGTCGTAGCAGGCCACGTAAATGCGTTTTAGTCCGGGGTCGAATGCAATCACGTCTCCACCTTTTGCCTGCGGAAAACTGGCAATGGGCTCATGAGTGTCCAGCCGGAAGACGGTCATTAAATCATTGTCCTCGCATGACAGAAAAGCCAGCCGGTGTTCACTGTCGAAAGCCATACCGTGGTTGCCACGGCACTTACCAACCTTGTACTCGGCAACTTCTTTGTCAGTGGAAGGATCAATCTCCGCGATCACATTCTTATCCTGAAGATTTACATACACCCGTTTTGAGATCGGGTCATATCGTGGATTTCCGGTTTCGCTGTTGAAGTGCAGGGTATTGATGACTTCGTCCTTGTTCGTGTCTACAACTGCTTCAGCATGACCGCGCTCGTCCGATACGTAGATCTTATGAAATGGCGCGGCATAGGCAATTCCATCGGGCTTGGATTCAGTTGGCAGCTTTTTTATGACCTTCATCTGCTCCAGATCAATCACTCCGATTTTGTTTTCCAACCAGTTTGAGGTGTAGGCTTTGTTGGCATCCGTAGCCACTTCCACGCCTTCAATGCCGGGCAGATCCTGGAATGTCTTGATTACCTGATTGGTTCGCAGATCAATCGCATACAGCAGGCCGGCGCCCAAATGAGTCGAAAACAGCAGATGGCGCGACGGATCAATCGTAAGATAGTCAAAGCGCTTGCCTTTGGGGCCTGGCAGCTCAATGCTGCCAGACTGCTTCAAAAGCCTGGCCCGATTCCCGTCTGCGGACACCATACTGTTTCCCCGCAGCCATCCGGAATCAGTGAACCACAGGGCAAGGATGGCGATAAAAACAAGGGCCAGCAATCCTGATGCTGGCCAGCGATCTTTCAGTTTCTCTTTGTTCCTCGGCATCTTAAAGATTTCCCGTTCTGGACCTTGGCGGAAAATACAGAGCTATTGTCCGCAGTCTGAAATTATCTTTCTTCTTCTTGCACCAGCGGATTGTGATCTAAGGTCACGCCGGAACTTTAATCATAAAGCAAAGTGGTTCGAGCGGAAATTTCTGGCCTTTGACGTCAGTGTGGCTCGTGCAGGTGCTCAGTTTCCGATTTCAACATGAATGTGACACACCGCATTTATGATGTTGCTGGGTCATCATCCCAATGCTTTTGCGGAGGCCATTGTGAGTTCTGAAACCACCTACTCAATTCACCTCGACACTAAATTCGGACCATTGGAGAAAATTGATGTAAACGCCATTGTAGATGCCTGCAAAGATCCCTGGTTCAACCAGACGCTCTGCCGCGTGAATGATTCGATAATTCGGCTGGCCGTTGTTCAGGGTGAATTCCATTGGCACCAACATGCCGACGACGATGAATTTTTCTACGTGTTGCAAGGCCGGTTTTTTATTGATTTGCGAAGCAGAAAAGAAGATTTGCGAAGCAGTAAAGAAGACTTGTGTACCAGCGAAGAAGCCTTGCAGGAGCGAACCGTAGAGCTTTTGCCGAATCAGGGATTCACCGTTCCCAAAGGCACCGTGCACAAAACACGCGCTCCCGAGCGGGCAGTCGTTTTGTTGGTCGAAGGCGCTGGTCTCGTTCTGACCGGCAGTTAGAATCACTACAATGAAAACGGAGATGCCATCTCCCGATGGAAGTCTCCTGGAAAGAAAGGAAGCAGCCGATTTTCTTGCAAATGCCTCGATACACCTTCGTTCGGGATGCATCTCGTGGATTCCTCGAGTCCAGCCCTCTCCTATCTCGGTCGGGCTTCCGCTCGGAATGACAGAACAATTGAGTTATGCCGAGATCAACTCCTGGGGTTTTCACAATGAACTGAAAATGCGTGAATACGAAGCACTCAGATTGAGCCAAATACTAACTACCAACTACCAAGTACCAACTACGCCGTCTTCTTCCCCAAATAAAAGAACACCGCCGGAGTCACAACCAACGACAGCACCATGGAAAACAGCACGCCGCCGATTACGGCGATAGCAAGAGGTTGAAGCATCTGCGAGCCTGCGCCCAATGCAAATGCCAGCGGCAACATGCCTGCCACGGTCGCCAGCGCGGTCATGAAGATTGGACGCAGACGGCGGCGCCCGGCCTGCACCATGGCTTCTTCCGGTTCGAAGCCCGCGCTTGAAAATTTGTGATGAGCGTCGAGCAGCAGAATGCCATTTTTAGCCACGATGCCGATGACCATGATCATGCCCATCAACGAAGCCAGATTCACGGTCATGCCGGTAACCAGCAATGCCAGAAACACGCCGGAAATGGAAAGCAGCGCCGAACTCAGAATGGCAAGTGGCGCAGAGAAGCTGCGAAATTCAAACAACAGCACGGTGAAAACCAGCACCACGGCCAGCACCAGCACGACGGCCATATCATGAAAGTCTTTCTGCTGCTGCTCGTAGAGGCCGCCATAGACCACGCGAATGGAAGAAGGCAGATGCATGCCCGCCACCACCTTCTGCACTTTGGCAACGCCGCTGCCCAGGCTCTCGCCTTCGAGGCGGCCTGTAACTTCCACCAGCCGTTGCAGGTTTTCGCGGGTAATCTCAGTCTGGCCCGGCAACTCGGTCAGTTGCGCGAGCGTGCCCAGAGTTGCTGTTTTTCCAGTGGAACTGGTAAGCAGCGTGTTGCTCATGGCCTCAAGAGACGAACGGTTCTTATCGGGAAAGCGGACGCGGATCGTATACGCGCGGTTGTTCACAATCAATGGCGTTCCCGCCGGAACTCCCTGCAGTACCGCGGTAGCGTCGGTGGAAACTTCTTCCGCGGTAAAGCCGGCGCGCGCCGACGCCGTAGGATTGACTCGAAACTCTTCCGCCGGGCCGCTCATGGTGTTCTCAATACCGTTTTTCATGTCAACCACGGTCTTAATCTTGCCGACGTTGTCGGCCACCTTCGGGGCGGTATTCTGCAATAGATTGGCGTCTTCTGAGAACAGCTTGATCACCACCGGCTCGGGCGCGCCGGTGAGATCACCAATCATGTCCTGCAAAAGCTGTTTCAGGTCAATATCTATTCCGGGCTCCTCTTTCTTGATGGTGTCACGCACGTCAGCCATGATTTCATCAACGCCGCGGCTGCGTTTGGATTTCAGTTTCACCGAGATGTCACCGGTATTGGCTTCGGTTACGGCGGCCAGGCCAAGTTGCAGTCCGGTGCGGCGCGAGGTGCTTTCCACTTCCGGCACATCGTGCAGGATCTGCTCCAGATGAGAAACGACCCGGTTGGTTTCCTGAAGCGAGCTGCCGGCAGGCATCAGGTAGTCGAGAATGAAGCCGCCTTCATCCATCTCCGGCAGCAGATCAGAGCCCAGCGCGCGGAAGCAAAGGAAAGACACTATGACGAGCACCACGGCGCCGAAGGCCAGCCATCCCGGATGCTCCAATGCCCGCCGCAGCCAGCGCTCATAAAAATCAATGATGCGCCGGAAGAATCCCTTGGTCGAGGCTTCTTCAGCGGCCATGAGCTTACGCATCTCCTGATCGAGATCGTTGCTTTCGCCTTCCACCGGAGCTGTGGGTTCCGCCCCTTCGTTCGTGCCTTCACGCCTCTTCAACAGGTACAGGCTGAGAGTGGGCGTCCACGAAAGGGCCAGCAACAGCGAGGTAAGCAGAGCGGCGCACATGGTGACGGCCAGCGCCCGGAAGAAAGTGCCATTCACCCCGGTCATGGAAATCAACGGCAGGAACACCACAATGGGAGTAAGGGTAGAGCCAATGAGCGGGACGGTAATTTCCGACAACGCGCTTTGAATTGCTTCTATCTTGCCCTGGCCGGCGTCGCGATGAAGCACAATGTTTTCCACGACTACAATGGCATCGTCTATCACCAGGCCGACAGCCGCCGCCAGACCGCCGAGGGTCATGAGATTGAAACTCTGTCCCAGCAGCCTGAGCACGATGAAAGTCACAAAGATCGTGACTGGAATCACCAGTCCGGCCACAATCGAGCTGCCCCAATCATGCAGAAAAACAATGAGCACGATGGCGGAAAGCAGCAGCCCCAGTAAGATTGCGTCGCGCACGCTCTTGATGGAATCCTGCACCAGCCCTGACTGGTCGTAAAAAGGTGTGAGGTGTATGCCTGGAGGCAGCCCGCTGCGGATACGATCTACCTCGCTATGCACCTCGTTAGCTACCGTAACCGTATTGCTGTCTGGCTGGCGGTTGATGTTCAGGAGCACAGCCGGTTTTCCATCAGCGCGGACCATGGTGTAGAGCGGCGCAACCGATGGTTGCACCGTAGCTACGTCGCCTACGCGCACAGGAATGCCCGTAGAAGTAGTCTTGACAACTGTCTGGGCGAGGTCCTGCGCGTTGCGCGCCTGTCCGCTTACCAGTCCCAGCACCAACTCATGATTTTGCTCGAACAGTCCCGGCGAATCCACCAGGTTCGTCTGGCGCACTGCGTTCAAAAGATCAGTAACGGTGACTGAGGCTTCCAGCAGTTTTGCGGGATCGGGAGTAATTTGAAACTCGGGCGTCTGGCCTCCCTGCACGATGACAGTAGCTACGCCGTTCATACGGTTCAAACGAGGCGCAATGTCATAGGTGGCCATCTCCCAAAGCTGCGTTTGCGGGACGGTGTCAGAGGTAAGGCTATATCCGAGGATGGGAAACGACGCGAAGGTCAGCCGGTGGCTCTGAATTTTTGTTCCCTGCGGCAATTCCGGCTCAACCTTGGAAAGGGCCGCATCCACCAATTGCAAGGTCTGGAACATGTCCACTTGCCAATTGAAGAAAAGATCAACCTCTGCGGAGCCGCGGCTGGTGATGGACCGCACCGTCTCCAGGCCCTGCACGCTATTGACTGCCTGCTCCACCGGACGCGTAATGGTGACCATCATCTGGTCAATGGGCATTACGCCGTTATCAATACCGATCACGATGCGGGGAAAATCAGTCGAAGGAAATACGGCAACCGGAATGGAAAAAGCCAGGTAGACCCCGACCAGAGCGATCACCACAATCACGAAGATGAGCGACTTGGAGTTATGGACAAACCAGCGCTGCGGCCCTGGCTTTTTTACGTCAACCCCGTTTTTCGTTGTCAGCTCGTTTGCCATTTACCCTCGACGAAAATCTGGAAGCTCACCGCTGATTTCGCTGATGCCGCTGATTTTGAGAAAGTTCAATACGACTCTGTTCAGACTTCGCACTTCCCTAGTCTTTATCATCTTTGCTCTTGTTGTCGGCCTTGCTTTTGTCGTTGTCTTTTTTGTCAGTCTTGTTATTGGTCTTTTTTGATTCATCGCTCTTCTTGTCGGAGCTGTCTTTTTTATCGGCTTCGTCTTTGTCGTCTTTGCCGGAATCTTCTTTGCCGGCTTCGTCTGCCGCGGGGGGCTTTTCAATCTTTACTTTGGTGCCGTCCGGCAATCCATAAGCGCCCTGGCTCACGACCTGTTCTCCTGGCTTCAATCCGGAAACGATCTGCACTGTATCCGGCGTTTGAATGCCGACTTTCACATCGCGGCCCTGGGCCTTGCCGCCGGAGATCACCATGACTTGCGCCTTGTCTCCACTCGCGTTGAGCAGGCTTGCTGCAGGTACCGTCAGCGCATCATGAACCGTCTGGGCTGTGATCGAAACTTCGGCCGTAGTGCCGGGACGCAGTTGTTGTTTGGGATTCCTGGCTTGCACCCAGACTTCAACCGTGGTGCTGTTGGGATCGAGCGCCGGACTGACGATGGTTACCGTCGCGGGAACCTCGTCGAGGCCGGCCACCTGCAGCGTGGCCTTATCGCCTTTTCGCAACAGCAGAGCGTCAGACTGGGGGATGTGCGCCTTGGCTATGACGCCGGAAATATCCATGACCGTAAGCAGAGGCGCGGATGTGGAAGCCATCTCTCCCGGATACAGAGGCCGGTCGGTAATCACGCCATTGATCGGACTGCGTATTTCCGAGTAGCTGAGCTGCGCTTCAGATCCTAAATATTTTCCTCGGGCGGAAGATAGCTGTCCGGTAGCCGATTTCACGGTCTGCTGCTTCAGTACCGCGTTGAGCGAATCGAGATGTTTTCTGGCGACTTCATACTGGCTTTTGGCCTGCACCAGGGAAACCTGCGCCTGGTCGAGATCTTTGCGTGGCAGCGCGCCTTGCTTGTAGAGCATTTCGCGGTTGTCGAAAAGCTTCTGCTCGGCATCGAGGTTTTGCTGCGCCGTCTGCACGTCAAGCTGCGCCTTCTGCATATCTTCTGGCAGGGTGGCGTTCAGGCTGCTGGTGTAGGCAGCCTGGGCCTGTTCCAGCGAACCCTGGTTGTCCAGTTTGGCGGCAGCAAGATCACGATTTTCGAGCACCGCCAGCAGTTGCCCCTGATGCACGGCCTGGCCCCGGTTGACGTAGAACTTTTTGACCGGGGCGTTGATTTTTGGCGTGATCACAGACTGAGCAAGTGGAAACAAGATGGCTTCAGTGTGAATGGTCCTGGAAATATCGCCCTGTTGCGCCGTGGCTGCCTGCACAGCCACTTCGGGCTCCGGCGTCGCTTCATCTTTCTTACAGCCAAAAAAAGATAGAGATAGAAGCAGCGCAGAGAAAATTCCTAACCACCTGGGGGGTCGGCAATTCTTCATAAATTAAGACTTACATTGTACCTGTCAGGGTTTGCAGAGCGGCCAGCGCTGAGCGGTAACGAATGACTCCATCGCTGTAGGCGTTGCGCGACTGCGTGAACGTGTTCTGGGCATCCACCACTTCGAGCACTGTGGCTTCCCCGGCCTGATAGCGCAGGGTTGTGAGCCTGAGGCTCTCAGCCGATAGCTCTGCGGAACTCTTCAGCAACTCCAACTCAGAACGGGCCGCATCGGCTTCAGCATACTCGGTGCGAATGTCACCCAGTAGTTTGCGCTGTGCCAGTGATAGCTCTCGCTGCACCTGCTGGCGCCGCAAATTGGCCTGCACTACTTTGCTGCGCGTGGCGCCCCAATTGAAGATCGGAATGCTCACCGTGGCCTGAGCTGCATAACCAAGGTTGCGCACCCCATCGGTATGGATGGCGAAATGGGTGGCATCAATGCCATAAAAGTAATCAAGCGAGATGGCAGGAAGATAAGCTCCCTGCGCCGACGATACCTCAAAGCGCGCGGCTGTGAGATTGGCCGCGGCCACCCGCAGATCGGGATTTTTGCTCTGGGCCAGCCGCACAAATTCATCAAAACTCATGAGCGGCGGGGCCAGATCGAGATCGTCTACAACGTTAAAGTTCAGGTTGAAGTTAGGAAACAGCAGCACCGCGAGGGTAATGCGGGCTTTGTCCATGGCTAGCTGCGCTTCGCGCAGGTCGCGTTGGCGGTCCTGATTTTGAATCTGGGCCTTGATGGTGTCGGAATGGGCCACTTCTCCGCCGGCTTCCAGTTGCTGCGTGATCTTGTAAAAGCGTGCGGCTTCGGTCGCTACCAGTTGTGCCGCTACATATTTGCGCTGGCTGGCGATCAGGCCGTAATAATCCTGCACTACTGTAACAACAAGGCCGCGTGTGGCAATTTCTGCCTTGGCCCTGGCGACAGCTTCCAGCGCCTGGGTCCGGCGCAAGTCGGCAACACCACTCAGGGAGACAGCTTCATGGGCATTTCCCTGGCTCAAATATTCGTGGACGGCATTGTTGGCGATGAATCGTCCTGAGGGAGTTCCGTTGCCTTCGGTGTAGATGTACTGATTGTTGTAAGCCACGCTGGGCAGCAGGGCTGCGCGAGCCTGTACTTTGTCCTGGTGGGCAATGGCCGCATCGGTGAGCGCTGCCTGAAATTCAACACTGTTGGCTCGTGCCCGCTTGAGCGCATCTTGCAGCGTGAGCGTGAGCGGCGCATCAGTCTGCTGCGGATTCGGTGGAGCAGCCGTGGTCACCGGAATGGTCGGCGAAATGGGACCGGGCTGCTGCGTCTGGGTTGGCTGCGTGCCCGATGGAGGCGTCAGTTGCGGGACCGACGGCGCAAGCTGCGGATTTTGTTGCTGGTTCTGCTGGCCCGATTGGTTTTGAGAATTCGGCTCGGCCGTCCGGTTCTGCGGAGTCGCATTCTGCTGAGTTGTGCCCGGCGCAGTTGCACTCGTTCCCTGCTGCTGCGTTTGTGCGGGCCCAGTTTGTGGACTCGGCGCCGGCGCTGGTTGAGTTTGTGATGGCCCAGTTTGTGGAGCTTGCGGAGTCTGTGCCAGCGAGTTCTGCGTCCCTTGCGAAGGCATTTGCGGAGACGCCGGTGGCGAACTCGGCTGC
Organism: Terriglobia bacterium; assembly: GCA_963823745.1. Classification (GTDB taxonomy): domain Bacteria; phylum Acidobacteriota; class Terriglobia; order Terriglobales; family Acidobacteriaceae; genus Angelobacter. The sequence goes on along the minus strand of CAWGMN010000011.1, from coordinate 52,983 downwards.
GGACTGGCCTGTCCCGTAGGCGGTGGTTGTTGCGGGCTGGACGAACTTGATGGAGGCGCTGTCGAACTGGATGGTGGAGCTTGCGTTGAAACGGGTGGCGCGGTTGGCGATGAACTCTGCTGCGCGAAACTACCCAGGCACAAACATAAAATCACTAGGACGGTCAGAACAGGTCGTAGCAAAGCGATGCCTCCTGAACAGCACAAGTATACGGGAGAGAATTGAGTCGGATGGAGGAATGCAAGACTCTGCGATGGAAAATAAAAGGGCAGCTCAGGGCTGCCCTTCTCTAGCGCGCTATGAACATCGTTTTAACGGCGGTCCCAGCGATCATCGCGATCGCGGTAACGGTGGTCGTTTCGCACGTCGCGGTAATCACGGCCTATGTCGCGGCGGTCGCGGTCACGATCGCGGTATTCTTCCCGCAGTTCGCGCTGTTCTTCGCGGACGCCCGCATAGTTGCCTTCACGCTCGTCGCGTCGCAGTTCCCACTGGTCATGGGCGATTTTGCGGTCGTCCTGGCGGATGTCGCGCTGGTCACCGCGAATGTCTTGGCGGTCGCGCCAGCCGTCCTGTTGGCGCCAGCCGTCGTGACGCCACCCATCTTCGCGCCAGCCATCTTGGGCCATCATGGTTCCCGTAGTCATCAGACCAAGTACGAAGACTCCCAATAACATGCGTTTCATTTCTGGTTCCTCCCGGGCCTTTCCGTGCCCTGCTAGTAAAAACACCGCCTGGAAAAAGAGTTGTTTAAGAATGGTTAAGACTATAAGTGCCGGTATCACAGCCTCTTGCGGCCTGCGAAATAGGCCGTCGAAGTGACTTCAGCCCAGCTTTCAACTACACTCTTAATAACCTAAGATTTTCTCTTCCCTGCTGGAGGCTTCCCCAGATGTTTCGTCCCCCCTTGTCGCTGACTGCATTGGCGATGTTGTGTCTTTTTTCTTTGAATGCCCATGCCGCAGCTAAAGGCCAGACATTTGAACGGCTTGTTCCCGGAACCCTGCTGCACGTACAGACCGATAGCGACGCGGCCATGAAGGTGGGTGCTCCAGTGCGCGGCCATCTGGTGGATCCGGTATATGTGGACAACCAGCTCACCATCCCCGCAGGAGAACGAATCACCGGACGCGTAGTCAAAGTCGTCGCCGCATCCGCTTCCAAACGCAGACAGGCCCGGTGGCAAGGCGATTTCACTCCCCTGCATGAAGCCCACATCCAGTTCGACCAGGTCGTTTTGTCCGATGGCCGCAGATTGAAACTTGTATCCAAGCCCGCCAAAGATGGCGTGCAGATGCTGCGCATCGAAGAGCAAAGTGTGGCGCTGCATCAACCTTCGCTTCCGAAAAAATTATGGAATGGGCTGATCAATAGCGAAAAAGAAACCCTGCATTCGCTCACGGCGCCGGGCAAAATAGCACGGCTCAAGAAGTACGTGCTATCACCAGCTTCCCTACCATCCGGAATCGGTGGAAGCCGGGTTCGACTATGACGTGGAATTGGTGAAGCCTTTGCAGGTGCCGGTCACGGCGGCGAGTTCAAGCGAATTCGCGCAAACGGGCGAGAACACTGCCGGGCTGCGTGAGTCATCAATCCTCCATGCGCGATTGGAAAATGATTTGAGTTCAGGAAGCGCGAAAGCCGGATCACCCATTACTGCGATCGTCACCCAGCCGCTCTATGACAGCCAGCATCGCCTGGCTGTGCCGCAGGGGACGCTGCTGTTAGGTGCGGTGAGCCAGGCCAGTCCCGCGGCGAAACATGGCCGCAGCGGTGTGCTGCGCTTTGCGTTTCGCGAAATGCAGTTCCCTGCCGGATATGTTCAGACAGTGCGCGGGGCCACGCACTCAGTAGACACCAACGCGCGGTCCGACCTTCAGTTGGACGCTGAAGGCGGCGTAAGCGCGAGGCGTCCGAACGTGGTGAAGCCAATGGTCACAGCGCTGCTGGCCACCTCCGCCATTACCGACGACGAAAGTTCCGTTTTGCATGCTGGAGTCGCCAGTAATGGCTTCTCACTCATCGGCAGGATCGTAGGCATCGCCAGCGGATCGCGCTACGTAGCCGCCGGCATAGGCGCGTATACCACCGGACGCGAAGTTTACTCTCGCTACATTGCCACCGGAAAAGACATCCACTTCCCGCTGAATACACGAATCGAAATTGCAGTGGATCCGGTGAACTCACCGATACTGAAACCACAGTGACTTGCGCCGTGATGCGGACAGTGCTGGGAGGCGAAAACCAACGGACCCCTGATAGCCCAATATTGTTCACTTAAGTTTGGCAGATGCGTACGCGAATCCCGAAGGGATGGCATTTTTGAGCCAGACGTGAGTGCGGGGAAGCGAGAAGATTCGAATCGAGTCCCGCCAGGGACGGCATAAACTCTTGTTGGCGTATTTACCTCATACGCCATAAGTGAGCTGTATTGCCCTAATGATTCGTCCCGTTACTTGAACCATGCCGGCTTGTATTGAATTCTGGGAGAAGCAAAGGGAGCGGACATCCCTGCTTCGAAAAGCCTGAGCCATTCACTCAGACCTTTTCTTCATGTTTGGTTTTCGGCGGGTGCGGAACTTCTCCCTTGCCATTGCATGTCGGGCAACGCATGCCATCTTTAATTCCGGAACCCCGGCACATCGGGCAGGACGTTTTCGCTCTGATAGACACTGACATAAGATATGCCCCAATCATACGCTCATTCAGGTATGCGGCGTTCCATCGCGTCTCTTGGAATTGCGCATTACGTGCGCTTTACTCAATTGTTTGACGCTGTTTCCGGCACAGAATAGAATGAATTGAGCCAGAGCCCCTGCTCTGGCCTGCTTCTTATACTGCCCCCTCGTTCAATGGTAGGACAGCTGACTCTGGATCAGCATATCGGGGTTCGAATCCCTGGGGGGCAGCCAAATAACTTCTTCCGCTTCTACACTTTCCGCAGCCCCTGAAATCTCTTTTTCCGATTCCCTGCCTTGCGTTTGCGCCCTGTTTGCGTCTGTTGCCGTCACTTTTTTAGGAGTGCTGTCCAGCGTGTCGATCCAAGCCACGTTTTCGCCCGGAATTAGATGACCATAGACATCGATCGTAACTTGGATGCTACGGTGTCCCATCTGCTTCTGGACGTATGCCGGTGAGACGCCGGCTTGAATCAAGAGAGAGCCAAAGGTGTGACGCAGATCGTGAAAGCGGAACTTCCTTAAACCCGCTTGCTCCAGGGCAGGCTCCATGTAGCGGGGGCCAATATTGTCTGGACAGATGGTAGTTCCCGCTTCCGATGGGAAAACAAGATCATCGGCAATACTCGTTTTGCCAAGCTGGAAGGCGCGGAGCAAGGCACTTTCTTTGTGAGCCAACAGAACCGCACGGAGCTGCTTGCTCATGTCTACCCGGCGGCATTCATGAGTCTTAGAAATACCGAAATGCCCCATATAGTAATGCCGCTGCACCAGGATGAAACGGTTGTTATCGTTCTCTGACTCTCCGAATTGGATATCACCCCACTTCAAAGCAATCAATTCGCTCTTGCGAAGCCCCGACCGCAGGGCCGTAAAGAACAGCGTGTAATAATCAGGACAGACCTCCACACAAGCGTTGAGGAAAGCCTGGGCTTCCTCTGCTGTCATGGCCTGTGCCTTATTTTGACCGCGCTCCCGTTTATTGAATTTACCGACCTTGGAAGCCGGATTGCTGTCAATCAATTTGTCCTCCACCGCCGCGCTCAGAACTGCGCGAAGCGCCGTTAGAATCAGCCGAACCGTGTTGCGGGAGTGCGCGCCCTTTTCAGAGATCGCCGAAGCAAAATCTTTTACTTCGTCGCGCGTAATCTTGTCTATAGGTTTGTTCCCAAAGCGCGGAGTCACATGAAGCCGCAATAGCTGTTCATAGCTGCGCTTGGTGGCTGGTTGAATGTCATGCCCATGGTTCCTGAGCCACTGCTCAGAATAGACGGAAAAGAGTGGTGAACTCTCGTCCTTTTTGAGTATTCCTAACTCTCCCTGAACCAATTTTTCTTCCACTTTGCGCGCTATGGAACGAGCAAATTCCAGAGTGCCACCGACCTTTTTCGTTTTCCGTAAGCCTTTGTGGTCGATCACGATATACCAGGAACCACGCAGCTTTTTCACTTTGACAGACATTTAGAACTCTCCGATTTCTTCCAGCTTTTCAAGTCCGCGCCGGATCAGAATAGACATCTTGGGCTGCTTCTTCTTCAAAGCCCGATATCTTTTTGCGAGTCTCACGATACGTTCCTTGTCATCATCGTTCGGCCTGAAAGCGATCAATTCAGGAATATCTTTGGTCGTCATGCTCCTGATTGTATAACAAATGTATAACAATTCCTACAGGCTCTTCAAAATGTCGTCGACAATCCAAGCTGCGTCGACGGACTCCGATTGAATTGCATGTGCCTTCATCCACTCATCGAAAACCCGGCGCGATACTAATATTTTCCCGCCGCGCGTTGACGCAGGCAGTGGATTTACTGGATCCTTTATCCACCCCCGCAGAGTACGATTCGACATGGAGGAGTACCATTCCAACGTTTTCAGATCCATCCACTCCGGCCACTCAGGAACTAATTGCCGATTTGTTAAGTTCGAAGCCATAGGTCTCGCCTAACGTCATCACGCATGGCCCGGTTGCAGTCCATCGAGGCCGGCAGGTGTCTGAGCCGTGCTGGACATGACGAGAATGACTCAAGTCAGATCGTTCTACAGGGCTCCTGTCCGGCCGCGGTAAGTCTTTCTTCGAGTGAATGACTCTTGGGGCCGACGGCTGCCGGGAACCAGAGACGTTGGTTTTCCACAACGGTAAGTGGCTGGTAAGTACAGTAATTGGCGGTAAGTGGCTGGTAAGTACGTAATAGCGGTAAATGGCTCAGTAGTCTGTCTAGGGAATGATCCGATTCTGGCGGAGATCGGCTCGAACCTTGCTTATGGCTGCTTGAATTCTGGGCCGAAGACGGCCGTCCCTGTATGCCGACTCGAAGAATCGGACCTGCTGGCTTATCCAGCCCTTTGGTAGCGGTGCTCCGTCGAGATCAAGATCATGGCAGATGTCCATATCAGACGCGGCGGGTTTCCTGATCAATATCGCCATAATCCCCCGTTTTAGGACTGACTGATAAATGAGCCGAGATTCAATGTTCCGCTCGGACAAGCGTTCGGTATCTGATCAACCGGAGGTCCAGCTCTGTCTTGTTCTACCCTAGATGCAAAGGAATCGCGGAGTTCGCGGTCTCAGGCACTTCCCTTTCCGGGCCAGGATGTGCCCGGTCGGTACCTTCTATTCCGTCCGCCTCGTGGAGAGCAGCTTTTACGCGTAATTCCCAAGTATCCAAACTTGATCGCAACTCCTTCCGTTCATCTCTCAGCCGCGAAAGATTTTGTTCAACGTTACTCTTTCGATAAGGAGCCGTATTTGTCATCACCATTCCATTTAACGCATGTTCAGCCATTTTGATACGGGCATCAAAGCACGCAATCATAGCTTCTAAGGTGCGTGTCTTTGCTCTTGCTGCGATAGCTTCCCTTGCGGCAGCCCTTATCCGAGGACAGTCGGTGTGTGAGTCCATCATGTACTGCACGGTCATGGCATCAACTTCGGCAGCTTGGCTCCATTTATGCGAGAGCATTTGCATGTCTCGTTTAAAGGCGTCCAAAGCTGGCTGTAGCCAATTGGCATCTCTGCGCGTGTGGAGTTGCTCCCGCATCAGTTCATGAGTACCGGAACTGGCGCGAGCTGCAAGCACCACACTAATCACATTGGCAACAATCCCGCGAAGAAACTCGGGCGAAACAGGTTTTCGTTGTGTCTGCCAGATTTCACAATATCCCTCATACAGCCTTGCAGCCCACTCGTTGGCCCGTAACTTTTGCATCTGCAAGCGTTGTGATGGGACGGTCATGCTATTGCCGTTATGCATGTTTTGAAACCGTATATGCCCAACATCGTCAGTGATTAATTCCTGAATTTCTTCGGACACTTTGCTTTGCAGGATGCCGGAGAGTCGTTGGTCGACCTGCTGCCAATGAAAGGGGACGGGTTGGGAAGTGGGGTTCAAATTTGCCAGTGCGATAGGCCGTTTTACCGTCCTGATTATATTCCAATCAGTAAAGTCTCTCTTTTTCTGGCAAATTTAGTAGTACGTGTATGCATGAACAATGTTCGCCTAGTCATACCGTGCCGTTCCATAAGTTCCGTAACCGCTTTGGTCAACTGACCGTCGGCGCTTCTGACGGCTATTGTGCACTGCCCTTCGGGCATCCGATGATCTCAAAGAATGTGCTCAGCACCTGCACATCCTTTTGCAGGTAGCGTACTCCGGGAAAGTTCAGGCGGAAGGTTTCCCCGGCAAAAGAATCTTTTTCGTTGGCCATGCGACTGTCGCGCCAACTTCTTGAAAGGCACGGCAGAATCCGCCGATGGCGGCAAACATGCACCCGACACTAAAGCGAGAGCGTAGCGGTTTTTTCATTTAACGGAGGAGCGAAGAAGTTGCCAGGCCATGGGAGCTGAACGGAAGGATAACAAGCATCCTCGCATTTAATCAACGATATTCCGCAAATACTAACCAACATGGGTTACGGTTGTGACTCCGTAGCCGGATTTTGCCGGTTCTGGAGTTGCCAGTGGTTTTCGAGCAGCTTGAGAAGCTGTTCTTGGCGGTCGCGGACTATTTTGGGAGTCCATTCTTTTTTGTCTAGCACCTGAGTAGTTAGAACGAAAGGAGACACGCCTCCCTGCGCGAGAAATAGGACTGCTTCTTCTTGTCAAATTCATAATTCGAGGCAGCACTATTCTTCTTGCGCGTCAAAATCGCAAGGTTACCGAGTTTGTGAACCAGCAAGTATCTGTCTGTGGAATTTGGAAACCATGTAAGCCACTTGCTGCCGGTCGGGGGCGTCTGCGGTAAAACATGCTCTACCGAGATGGTTTGATAGTCGTATTTAGCTCCGCCACCGCTGACGAGGGTGTCTAGCCTGAGCAGAATTGTGGTTCGCGCACGCGGAGCGAATGTGTCGTAAAATGCGCCGTCGAGCTGGGCATAGACCTCAAACTGTTCTGTGGGAGTGAGCTGAAGCGGTGATTTACTGCCTTGCAAATCGCTACCGTCATAAATTGCGTTAGTCAGTTGTGAGAATCGCTCAATTCGGGAGTTAATACCTGAACGCTTAATCAGAAGTCCGTATTGCGAGTCGTTCTAGGCCCCGGAAGAAGATAGCCATTCCTTGTGGTTCTTGCCGATGATGCGCAGTGAAGGCCAGCGCTGGCGGAACCCAGTCATTGAACTCAAGGCGGTTGAGCCATTTAAGGTATTCGTTCACCGTTTCTGCATGCGCGGTGCTTTCATAGGCTGCATCAAGAATCTCTTCATACGCTCTGGCCATCGGCAAGAGCACATGATCTACGAACTGAGCCGGCTGTTTTGCTTCGGTAACATGTTCTTTGAACTCTTTGATGAGGGTGCCTTTGGGTTTCAAGCGCCTGTATATCATCCGAATGTGGCTGAAAAGATCGGTAAATGCGTCGCGCCCTAGCTCCTCTTCCGCGTCCTCCCACTTTTTTGTGTACGCATCCCGCTGGGCGGCCACAACTCCGCCGATAATTTCAGACTTAAGAATATCGGTTGCTGAGAGATCAAGACCGCGGCTGTTGAGGACAGAGAAAATACGGTATGCAAAGTCCAGGTCTGGCGTAGCAACGACCACGAGATAGCATCGAGTAACGATGAATTGAGCCAGGCTCAGGCGATCAGCCTCAGGAATAGCTTGCAGCCGCTCCATATATAGCCGCGCATTAGCGCGAATATTGTCCTGGCTGTCCATGAGTTCATCGGTGAGATTCAGTAGCTTGCCGACGCCATCGTCTTTCTGAATGTAGGTCTGGAAAAACTCGCTGTCTCGTTCCCGCAGAGTGAGTCGGAAGCGATCTTTAGTGCCGAGAATCGCGCTTCCCTTTTCATACACGAGGCGCGTTACTTCTGAGGCGCATGGTTCTTGCACACTGGCTCGTATGGCGGCGAGAAGAATCGTGAGAGTCGTAAGGCGCTGCTGTCCGTCGACCACGTCGGCACCTGGCGCAGTTTCCCCTTTTATAAGGACGATGCTGCCGAGGAAGTAGGGGGGCATCTCATCTACGGGGCCGCCAGCTGCCTGCATGAAAGTGAGAAGATCATCAATGAGTTCTCGCGCTTCTTCGGTCTCCATGCGTATGGACGTTAGTAGCCAGGAATACGGAAAACATAGTCGTCGCTAAATATCTTTGATATCGGCTGCTCATGCGCCACCAGAGTCTTTGCCATTATTCGTCCTCGTGCAATTGCTGCCGGATTATACCCAAAGGCGATCAATTTCTGCTGAATCCTGTGCTACGCGCATAAAACAAGCCCACCCGGGTGACTACGCTCGCGAAGGATAACCTTGAAGAGCTACGACAACATTTTGGGCTTATCGCACGAGAGAAGTACCCGGAACACACATCACAGGAAATCGAGCGTGAAGCGGACGAAACATTGATATGGCTCACAACAGGGGCTTGTCATGGCATGATCAAGCGGGTCTCGCGCGCTATCGGGCTGCAAGACCTTCAGCCAACTTTCGATGAGGTCCTGCGTCAACACGGCGAAAGAATTTCAGTGCAATTGATCGACCTTGCTATCAAGTTAGATCATTTCGAGAATCCGCCCGAAGCCAGATTTTCGACGTTGAAAAGACGCTTCGCAAAAATCATTTTTCGTATCGCATCTTGCGCATGCTGGTGTACGAAAACTTAATGTTGAGGACGAGTGATGGGCGAGTTATGCAACGTTTGGGAGCACTGTTTGATATTAAGAACCTCAAGACCACAATTCCTATTGAACAAGCCGTCTAGGAATTTGAAGGAATGATTTGGGATTCTAAAAAGGTAAAGACCATAGCACGGCGGGGACTTAATCCTATGATTATCGTGTGGCTCTTGGCTGAATCCAGTGGATTGCTGCGGAATTACCGTCCACAAATTCATATACACTCGCCCACAGAGACAAATCCGGTCCATCTAATTCCGTGAGTATCAAGAGCTTCTGTACAAGCTTGCGGCCCGACCCTCAGGGCCCAAGCCAGGTGTTCTAGGAACGCGCAGGCATAAATCCTAGCTGCTTCCGCTGCTTGGCCCAATTCAGGGACAGACTACGCAGCAATTTCTGGACGGTTAGATCGGCCGGCTGTGTCCTCTAGAATCGCATCAACAATATCGGGTGCCAGGAAGGCAAATTGAAGGATGCGACAATTAGCCGCACTTCCCAACCGCAACGCTTGATCTGCGCGTCGATGGTGATTGTGAACTGCGGTTTCAATTTGGTGAAACACAAAAGAAAACCAAGGCGTGTAGTCCGAACGACAAAGCCTACGGTTTGGATATGACAGAGGAATGCTGGCATTGGCGCGTGAGAACCAGAAGAACGCATTCGACTCCATTAGACTAGCCGGCGCGGGTCAAATCTCAAGCCGGATATAAACTGCAGTCACAAGCCTGATGGTAATCGCGAGGATCATCGACATGCGATACTTAGGCGTATATTTTCCGAACCAGAATGTTTTATGTTTACAGAAACCAGATTAGCTGCCGAGAAGCTTCTACGCGATCCCTCTTCGGCAGAAACCCAGGTGAGGATGGCCCTGCGGCAATTGGAAAGCCTGGACTTGGTCCACGATGATTTTGCATGGGTCGTGGTCAACCTATCATTGGCGCTTGGCTTCTCCATTCCCGTCTCCGTGGTCAGGCAGTATGCAATAGAGGTTGTGCGGTCTGGGCTTTTTCGAAGCTGGGAGGCATACGCATTTCTCCGTTCATTGGAGAAGCTGGCACAAGGAGAGCATCCGGGGCCACCCCCGGTAATCCCTATCGCAGCATTAAGTCCGGGCGTGCTTCGTTCGCTTTCCAATGCGCGCGTTCTCTGCGCTCAGCATATGGGAATGTTTCGGTTTATTCCGTTTGCGCTTGCCGCCTCCGGTTTTAAAGTGAACGTTCTTGGGCAAGGAAGCGGGTTTGAGCGGCTCAGGAGAGCCATAGAGGCTGCTCGGAGTTCCACTGCCAGGAACAGGGAGCGGTATGAGCACCTGCGCGCGCTCCACGCTCTCGAGTTGCTTGATCCAACAAAGCCGGGCATGATCGTCCGCCTTATTAAAAAGCTGCGCTCCGGTGAACTTGCAGTGATTTACATTGCACGGGAACCTCGGTGCTCGCGGACCTTTTGACACTGCTTCCACGGAAGAGGTGGCCTTTGCCGGAACAAACTGTCTTGTCAAGAATGGTGCCGCCCGCATTGCCTCTCTTGCGAATGTGCCTGTCATGCCGATATGCGCTTTGGCCTGCGAACACGGCCGCGCCACACTCGAATGCGGAGGACCCATCTTCCCCGCGCGGCGGTCCAACTCATGCTGCAGCGGACCGAGTAATCAGGAAATGATGCAGGCCATTTATGGGTACTTTGAAGCAAAGGTCCTTGAAGCTCCGGAACAGTGGGAGAGCAGCAGCTTCATACATCGGATCCGGCGGCCTTCGCGACAAAACGGCGTGTTTAACCATGCATTGACTGACCGGCAACTGAATGAGGCACATCTTTCTCTGGAGACGGCCATAAAGTCAGACTGCGTCCCGGAAAACTGATCCGCTGGAGATGCCGGGTGGAAGGTTTTGGATCGATCTCGCGGCGATGAAGCTGTATCAGCACGAACACCTGGATGTCATGCTGCTTCCTTTTCGAGCGGTCCCGGATTGAACAGCCAGGATTTTACAAAGCTCTTTCGGGACCCTGCCAAGGGCAAATTTTATCTTCGCTGTCTAGCGCAGTTGCAATCAAGCGATATGATTGTATTTTGTTGACTACGGCTCGGCGGTATTAATACTTCTGCAAGCCCATTCTTTTTCTAGACCCATTAATCCGAGGCAAATTGCCGTTTGACATTTGTGATAATATGCGGCTCCCACAGTGACACGTGGCTGCCTTTCTGAAAATATGCACTTCAGCGTTGATGAACAGACTTTATATCGAAGCGGAATATTCATGAGTTTTTCTGCTGGAGATTCCAACCAGTTGGTAGTACCCAACCACATCCAACAGCCGGTATTGCTTTCCGCCGAGACGATTTCAACCCTGCTGCAATGCCGGCAATTCGCGACGCTCCGAGAACACCGCGAGCGTATATGCACCATCCGTGGTCTTTTGCCGGAGCAGGCAGAGGAAATCGACCAGAGTCTTCGCCAATGCATTCTTCACGGCCTGCTCGTCGCCAAGCAGGACATTTTGATCACTGAAACGACGTCAGAAGCCGAAAGGAGCGAAGCGGGGAAAATCACCTCTATCGGGATACCGACACGAGACAGGCCCGGCCGGCTAGAAGCATCGGTAACCAGTTATGCCCGCAATGTCGCTGATCATGCCCAGCCGGTCACTATTACGGTGATGGAAGATTCCGCGGCTCCCGATGCGCGCGCCCGGTCACAACAGATGCTGCGAAAGGTGCGAAAGCGGTATGGCATTGAAATTTTATATGCCGGCTACGAAGAGAAAAGAAAATATGCAGACAAGCTGATCGATGCATTGGACGGAGGGCGCGGCGAGGTCGAGTTTGCCTTGTTTGGCGATCCCGTCTGTTCTTATCGTCCCGGCGCCAATCGCAATGCATTGCTTCTGGAAACAGCCGGAGACCTTTATCTCAGCTTTGATGACGATTCGGCCTGCTCTTTTTATACTGGGGACCAAAGCGGCAATGACACCGCGCTGGTGCTTGCGGGCGATTCCGACCCGACAAAAATCCAGTATCTAACGGACCGGAGCGAGGTTTACTCCCGGCTGGACGACAGCCAGGACGATATTGTCGCGATGCATGAAGTTTATCTGGGAAAATCCTTGGCTTCCGTCATCCAATGCGCCCGCAACTACGGCCAGGTCCAATGCAATGAAATGTGCGCCCACCTGCTGAAAAGCCTTTTGGCAAAAAAGGGCGCGATCATGGCCTCCTTTAACGGCCTCATCGGCGATTGCGGCATGAATTCGAGGATACCCGCTATGTCCCTGATCAAGCGGAAGATGCACACAGCCGCGCAATTGCAATGCGCCGCGACTTGCCGCGAAATGGTCAGAAGCGCGGCTAAGCCCACCATCTGGCATGGCCCGGGATGGATGAACTTTGCTTCGGGACTGGACAATCGCAAGCTGCTTCCTCCATTCATGCCCGTTGAGCGCAGCGAAGATACCGTGTTTATAGGACTGCTGCAATTAGTGTACCGGGACGGTTATTTCGCGCACCTGCCGCATGCTCTTTTACATGATTCCGAACCGCGTACCGGTTATTCGAACCAGGGCCTCCACCGCCCAAAACTCTACGATGTAATTCTGGCCTGTCTTCATGGTTCGCTGGTTGCCACCGTGCCTCTCTCTAACAGTAGTGACGCCATGCGTTCTCTCGGCAGACAGCTTATAGAGGTGGGCTCCCTGGACTGTTCGGCTTTCCAGGAGTGGATTACAGTGGTCCTGCTGCGCAATGCCAGCCGCACTCTCCGGGAATGCGACAAATTGCTCCAGGAAACCCATTTGCCGCTAGAGGTTGCAGGGCTTCTCCGTCATGACTATCAACAGTCTCTGGATAATATTCTGGACACAGACTTTGCGGTTCCGGTCGAATTCGCCTCCTTCGGACGCGATCAAGCACGGCAACTGACCCAAAGTATCCTCCTCCAGTTCGGCAGGTTGCTGGTGCTTTGGCCCGATATCGTTACTGCGGCGCGAAGTCTCAAAAACTCAGGAGAGAGGCTTGCGCATGGCGTCTGACAGGAGGAGATCGCAGGCTGCGAGCCGGGTGGTGACGCCCATGCGGTATATTACCTCCCATGAATATCAAATCGTGCGGGAACTGATGGAATGGGCGCAGCAAACTTTGATTGTTCCCCATCCCGAATTGCGTAGAGCGCGAAAAAGCAAAGGAGAATCCGTTTGCCCCTTTCTCTATCCTTCCATGGAAAAGGGTCTCTGCCATATCAGTTTTACTTCCGCTGTCCCTCAGGACGCAGGCGACGTGATCAGGGAGGTGAGATCGCACGTACTTCAATTCAATAAATTCGTGTCCGCCTCCGCGGAAGCAAGAGCATATGCTAGTCTCATTGTCGTGTTCACGGGGGCCAAGGCCCCCACGGCCGCCATGATGGACCAGGCCCATGACGAAATGAAGACAAAAATGATACGTTCGGGCTTCATGATCGCCCGTTTCCATCCTAACTGCGAGATTGGCTCTGTCTGGAACGAAAAGTTACCCGTGTTTCGGTCGCCGGTTTCATTTTTCGCGATACGCTATATGGCCCCGCATGACATTTACTTCCTGAGAGGCAATCGCGAATTTTTCGCGGAGTACGACAAGCGCTTCAGCAAGATATTCCAACAAACCAGCAGGTTGAGCTCTTTCTACAAACCTATCATTGTGGCTTACAGACTGGCCAAGGCGCGGCATAAAGTATGAGGCCGGCTTCGGGGCGCATGACCTTTCGGCGTAAGTAGGTGTGTAACCCAGGCCGGGCATTGCTCTATCCATCACATTATCTTCGTTGACTTACCAGGGCAGCGGCATTAATGTATGCGCTTAAAGTTCGAGGTCAGCCTATGCGCGCCAGCAGCTACAACATCTATGTCGACCTTTCCAACAGCCCGGACCAAATGCTCCTGGTCCATGGCTACAGCGGCACCTATGATCTGGTTTCAAGGGGCGTTGCTGCGTTCGTACGTTCCCTGGAGCGCAACTGTCTTCCCAAGCCTTTGCATGGTGTCTGGACCGACCATGCTCCGGTCCAGGGCGCCATTGAGCCTCCTTCAGAAGAAACCATCGAGATACTCCGCCGCCGCGGCTACCTGACGACCCTCAGCGCAGAAGAAGAGGAAGTATTGTTCTGCAAAGTTGTGGAGAACATCCATCGCAGGAACACGCATACGGCACCACAATACATATTCATGCCCACATATGACTGCAATCTGCGGTGTTCCTATTGCTTTCAGGACCATATGCGCACGAACCCGTTGTTTTCTCATCTGCTGCGAACGATGGAGCCTGCCATCATCGACCGCATTTTCGCCAGCCTTGGCAAAATTGAAGTCCTACATGGACTGGGACCGCATTTTCCAGGACCGAGGACCTTTGGCTTTTTTGGCGGTGAGCCGCTGCTTGCCTGCAACAGGGCCAGCGTGGAACATATCATGCGCAGGGCGCGAGAGCTCGGCGAAAGCAAATTCTGGGCTGTCACCAACGGCACCGAATTGCATGCATATAAAGATCTGCTCGGCCCCAATGCTATCGCAGACCTGCAAATCACCCTGGATGGCATACCCGAAGAGCATGACCGCCGGCGCGTCTATCCCGACAAGACAGGATCGTTTGACCGGATCGCAGCCAACATTTCCATGGCCATGGATCTGGGCGCGCGTGTAAACGTCCGCCTGAACCTGGACCGCAACAATCTTCCGCAGCTTCCACAATTGGCGGAGGTCATCCATTCTTACGGATGGAACGCTTCACCAACATTCAGCGCATACACGGCCCCTATCCGGCCGGAAAACGATAACGTGGACAAGAAGTCTGTTTTGGATTCCTGGCAACTGGATGCGGAGCTTGCCCGGCTGCAGAAAGAATTTCCAAGGACAGGGATATTCGGACGACCGGACACACAAATCAAGTATCAGGCACGAAAGATTTTCCAGCAAAAAGCTGAGGCGGCCATTCCCTTCAAGGACAGTTTTTGCAGTGCGCATACCCGCATGTATATCTTCGACTGCTTTGCCAGTATCTATGCCTGCTGGGAAAAGACCGGTGACATCTCATACCGCATGGGGTCGGTGAAGGAAAACGGCGAGCTTGAGATGAACACTCAAATAATGGAGATGTGGCGCGGTCGCACCGTGGCTTCCAACCCTGTATGCCGGAAGTGCAGGTATGCGCTTTATTGTGGAGGAGGTTGCGCCGTGCTGGCAGTGGGAAGGACCGGAAAATTCCATTCGAATTTCTGCGACGGTTTTGCCTCTGTGTTCCGGAACGGAGTCGGCGAAGCATACCTGGAACACGTAGCCGGCGTAGCCATGGGGACCGGACAGGCCAAGGTCTGCGATCAATAACCGACCGTTGTAGCTCATTTCTCTTAACGAGGTGCACTGGTAGATGTCCGGTTCCGCGCAACTACAATTGAACTCCGAGATCGCCGAATTGATACGCGGAGCAGCTTCATGGGACGGCGCCGCCCGGAAGCGAGAATACATCATCAGCGGCCGCACACGACATTTTCGCCTGTCGGAGAGCGCATATTACATCTTGCAGCGCGCGGTTGCCGGAGATACTTTTGCGCAGGTCGCGGCCAAAATCAATGCGGAGTCTACGGCCGAGAGGATCACGGAAGAGCAGGTGGAAAGCGCCTATTTGCGGATAGTCGCGCAATTGGCATTGGATGGCGATGGCACCGACGTCCGGCCAAAAGCATTTGGGTTCTGGGCAGAACGCGTCTCTTCCCTAAAAGCCTTGTCATGTCCATCGCCAGTCCTATGGCGGCGCTTTACCGCGTATGGGCCGCAGGGCCGCTGGTGGCTTTCATTTTGGCTATCGGCATTGTTGCCCTGAAAAGCGGAGGCACCCGGATGCCCCATGAAGGCTATTTTTATGCCTACTTGCTTTTTCTGGTGTCATTGTTTCTGCACGAATTCGGGCATGCCGCAGCATGTTACAGGTTTGGGCAGGAACCTGACGAGATCGGCTTCACGATTTATCTGATCTATCCGGCCCTCTACAGCAATGTAACTTCTGCTTGGAGACTGGGACGGTGGCAAAGGATCGTGGTGGATGCGGGCGGCATCTTTTTCCAGTCCCTGGTTGGTTCCATTTACGCGATTTTGTATTGGGTTACAGGCTGGGGCGCTTTCCGGGTTGCCTTCTTGATGATCCTGGTGTCGGTGGTTTGGTCGCTCAACCCTTTGTTTAAATTCGATGGATATTGGGCTCTTTCCGATCTCATGGGCATCGCCAACCTTCATAAGCAAGTTTGGGTGATGTTCACTCATTGGCTCAATCGCCTCAGAAGCCGGCCTGCTCCCACGCTGCCTTGGCCGGAAAAAGTCGCAGCAGTGCTGCTGGTGTATTCAGTCTGCGCGGCGCGGCCTGGATACTTTTTTCCTGGCGAGTGCTGCAGGCAGTAAGCCTGTTACTAGCAAGGCTGCCACAGGCTTTTACGTCTGTGGTGCTCTCTTTTTCTTCCGGGACTTTTCCGCCAATGAATGATCTCCGCACCTGCCTTTCTGCCGTCCTGTTGTTACCGGTACCAGGCATGATTGTGATGCAAGCGGCCAGGCATCTATGGAAAAACTACTCATATTTCATCAGCAAACAATCGAGACCCAACCCAGTAAAAACTTAATGCAGCTTCTTAAATCCCAATGTACTGGAGGACAAACGAAATGGACAAAAAGAAAGAAATAGTCAGCCTCAACGCAGAGGTTGCCAACTTTGATCTGGAAGAAGTCAGTATAGAAGAACTGGAGCACCGGCTTGAACTGGTGATCGGATCTTCTGTTGCAGGCACCGCCACTGATCAAACCCCCATTTCCTGTGACAGCTACTCGACTGGTGGAGGTGGAGGCACTCCAGCGCCCACCGGTTGGTCCTGAGAATGTGTGGGCCTGGCCGCGAGGCAGGCCCATTTTTTTTGCAAAAAAGATGGGAGCTCTTCTGAAGATCATAAACATGGGGTTGAAATGAGCTATGAAATTTCTTTTCTGCTCACTTTCCAGCCGCGACTTTCTGCATCCCTCCGTGGGCCTGGTGCTCGAACTGGAAAAGCGCGGATACTCGACGGGCTTCGTGTCCGATCCTTTGTCCGAGTTGTACCGACTTACATGTTAACTTCCACGTAAGCTTCGGAGATGATCCAGTCGTTATCAACCTTTCCGCAGTGGTAAGACGATCCGTTGGTTCCGTAAGCTGTAGGGACAAGAGGCTTACTTGGGATCCGAATGAAACGCGGGAGTTATAGACCCGCTGCGATGTGCGTATCCACGCACACGGTCTCTTTCGCTGCGCTATCACTCGGCACACGAACACTGCACTTTGCCGCCCTGGCCGTGCCCGAGTACATCGCTTCGGCGAATGGTTGGATCCAGTTCAATGCCGTAGGATCGCAAACTCATGCTGGGCCAGCGAAAGCCTACGTCAGATGCGGTTTCCTGAATTCGTCGTCAGGCATCTGTCAGCCATGACTGAGCTGACTAAGCAGGGGAGTTACGACCGCATGACGGACACCTTGCGCAAACTCACCGGCGAAGCACCAACGAACATGCGCGACTTCGTCAAGCTCCATGCCGCTGAGTTCGAGCAGCGTGGACGGGCACATTCCTGAGGCGCGCATGATCGCACTGACTATCCGGCATTCGGAGCTCGGTGTCGTAAGAGAAGGAAGAACTCGGTAGTGCGGTGGTCCCTCCAAACACTCATATTTCCCGAAGGCTGGAACAATCCGCACATTTGGATGCCGAATGGTCAAAAATTCATCGTTGAATTCTGTTACTCCCCAGCTGGCGATACCAAAGTATCGGCAATACCTTCGTGCAATTGTTCCAGCTTTCGCGCTTCTGATGTAATCGCCTGGAAGCGTGCGCTGCTCGCATACCGGCTTCTTCAGGCAGAAGCGCCAGAATTTCTCGCGAGCGAAGCTACTGGAAGGACGATCCGCCGCCGTTCACTCCCGCGCATGAGATCGCCGGATGAATGGAAGAGGTGGAGACCGGAGTGAACGAGTTGGCGAGGAGCCCTCAGGCGAAAGATTATCTGGTTAAGCACAGATCACGGTAGAAGGCTGGTTCTCCCGGCCAATTTGGAACTCACTTTGGCTGAGATCGAACAGCTGAAGCGGCCCGAAAGGCGGTTGATGAATTCCTCGAAAAGGCCGGATAGCGAGCGGGCATCATCTCAGATGAAGCAGGTTTATAGAGCATGAAGTTCATCAACTTTGCCAAATACAGAGACTTAGACAGGATCGCTGCCGCCCGCCCGGCCCATTTTGCATACGCGGACCAGATGCGGGAACAAGGCAAGCTGGCGATCGGCGGACCTCTCTTGAACGATCAGGGGCGGCGTATCGGGTTGCTCTTCGTCTATGAAGCCGTTTCGAGAGACGGAGCGTTAGCATTAGCCGAGCAAGACCCGTTTGCCCTTGCGAACGGATTAAGCAGTTACGAGATCACCGAATGGCGTCTTCGCGCAGTGAATCTCGATCTTCTCAGCAAAGCAAATCGATCTGCCGACCAGAGCGTTAGCAAAAACACGCCAATTCGATTGTTCGCGAATCACGCGAAATACGTTGACGACAAATCGAGACTCGCGACCGTTCGCCCCTCGCACTGGGACTATGATCGGACACTTAAGAGTGCCGGCAAATTAGCACTGGCAGGTTTCTTTGCAAACGACCAGGGAGGGCTTTTTGTCTACAACTCACCGGGCATAAAGGAAGCGATGTCATATGTCGAGCAGGACCCGTTCGCTGTAGAGGGTGTGTTCGCACATTACGAACTGCTCGAATGGCTCATTGAGGGTGTCAATCCTGATTTGCTGGTGAGCGACTTCTCCGCTGAAACGAGTTGGGGCGCTCGTTCCCGAACAGAATAAGACAGGACAACTGGCATGACGTACGCATCGAGCCAAAAAGATCCAGCCGAGACGGATTTGCTTTGGATGCCGGGTGAATTGACTGACAATCGATCCGAAATCGCTTCGACCACAGCAGGCAGAACAAAATTTACATTCAGCACGAGAGGAGATTCTCATGAGCGCATCGAGTACACGTATTACCTCAAGCACCGTGAACACACTCGTATTCTGGGACCACTTCTGGCGCACGGCTGGCATTCAGTTCGCGGGCTTGTTTATCATTACTGCCTTCATTTACGGCTATCAGCCGCAGGTCGGTGCGTCAACTGATGCACTCGCGGCATTCTACAACGGTGAACGCACCCGGATCCTCATTGCCGCAGCGCTGTCCGGCCTCAACCTGCTCAATCTCCTCTGGTTCGCGGCGGCGCTCAGGACGGCCCTGGCCGACGCGGGGCAAGACGGCTGGGGCGCGGCAGTCACCGTTTCCAGCGCAGCGTTCGGAACAATGTCCCTTCTGCTCTACGCGGTGGCAGCCGCGCTTGCGTACTCGATCGCCGGCTCCGGAAATCAGACCCTTACAGCGGGATTGAATGACTTCGCATGGGTTCTCGTAGTTTTGACTTCGTTCCCGCGTGCGATGCTGATTATGTCAGGAGTGTTTGGGCTCTGGCGGGCAAAGCTGATTTCGAACTCGCTGTTCGCGGTTGGCGTCGCAATTGTTGTTCTCGCGGTGTTGGGTGGCACTACGTGGCTGAGCAACGGATTCTGGGCGCCAGACGGATTCTATTCAAGATTTCTCTCGCCCGTTCTCCTGCTCTTGTGGGTTGTGGTCGTGACTCGGGTCCTCCTGGCCCGGACTCCGGCGACGCGTGCGGGATGGTGATGACGGCGACCACTGCGACGGGTTTTCAAGGTATAGCCAAGTTTGTGGGGCGAACGAGATGGCGCTCGGGCATCGACGAAATCGGTGTTGCCGGCATAGCTGCTTCCATCACCGGATCTGATTACTTGAGGTGATTCAAACGCCGGCTTACCGCTGCCATCCTCCGCCCAGCGCTCTATAGATTTGTACCAGTGACTGGAGCTCGCGAAGCTGTGCCTGCGCGAGTGTAAGCTGAGCTGAAAAATATCGGGTATCACTATCCAGAACCTCCAGATAGCTGGTGGCGCCTCCCTTGTAGCGCATATTGGATAAGTTTTTGGTGTCGTAGGCCGCGCGTGTCAATTGTTCCTGCTGAATTCGGAACTCCTGGCTCTTGCGGTATCCGATCAAAGCATCCGAGACATCTCGGAACGCCTGTTGCACGGTGCGCTGGTAAAACAATGTAGCTTCCTGCGTCTGAGCTTCGGCGAACCTGACATTGTTTCGTATTCTGCCGCCTTCAAAAATTGGCTGGACAGTGTTCCCGCCGATGCTCCAGAGTCCTGCGGGCCCGGAGAAGAGCCCGGTCAGCGCTGAGCTCTGATAGCCGCCGCTGGCAGTCAAGGATATCTGCGGAAAATAGGCCGACTTGGCGACACCGATTTGTGCATTTGCAGCAATCAACTGCTGTTCGGCCTGCCGGATGTCAGGACGCCGTTCCAGTAATGAGGAAGGGAGGCCCGCGGGTACTTCGAGCGCATGAGGCTGGTCGACCAGATCTTTTCCACGTGCGATGCTGCGCGGGTTCTCGCCAAGAAGAGTGCTGATGAGATTTTCCTGCTGCTCGATCCGCTGCTCGAGATCCGGGATTGCTGCTCCGGCAGTAAAAACCAGCTGCTCAGCCTGGCGAACATCAAGCAGCGAAGTGCTGCCACGATCGGCAAGAAGCTGCGTCAATCGGAGTGAGTCTTGTCTCGAGGCCAGCGTTCGTCGCGAGATTTCTAATTCCAAATCCAGTTCGCGTAACTGAAAATACGCGCTAGCAACGTCACTTACGAGCGAACTGATAACCGCGCGTTGCGCCCATTCCTGTGCGAGCAGACTGGCCCGCGCCGACTCGGTAGCGCGCCGGTATCGTCCCCAGAAGTCCAGCTCCCATGCCGCAGAGAGGCTTAGCTGGTTCGCGGTGGTCTCGAGACCTGGAATTCTCGCCGACTGCGGAATGCGTTCATTCGCCGATGAGACGCTTGCTGCTATCGATGGAAACTGGTCTGCCCGCGCAATGCCGAGTTGAGCGCGCGCTTCAAGAATTCGTGCCGCCGCGATGCGTACGTCGTAATTCTGCTTCAGAGCAGTCTGGATCAGATCGCGGAGACTCTGATCCTCGAATGCATCCAACCATTTCTGGTCGCCAAACGATGCCGCACCGGCTTTGCCAACCTGGTCTGCCGGCACGCCCCGATATTCGGGTGGGGTGGGAACAGACGGCTTCTTGTAATTTGGGCCGACAGCGCAGCCTGCAAACAGCATCACCAGAACGCCAGCTGGGAATTTCCTGTTTGCCGCATTCATACTAGTCGTCTCCCTGGGCCGGCAGAGGCGGCGTAACTGGTGCAACCTGCACCCCCGGTTTCCGTCGCGACAGCTTTTCCACAACTACGAACAGAACCGGAATGATAAATATGGCAATCAATGTGGCTGCCAGCATTCCTCCAATTACGGTTGTTCCCATGATCTGGCGTGCCACGGAGCCTGCGCCACTCGCAGTCCAGAGAGGCACGCAGCCAAGAACAAATGCAAAAGAGGTCATCAGGATGGGGCGCAACCGCAGCCTCGCGCCGGCCAGTGCCGCATCGACCAGGGGCTGGCCGTTCTCATAAGAGTCTTTGGCGAATTCCACGATCAAGATGGCATTTTTTGCCGCCAGGCCAATCAGCATGACCAGTCCAATCTGGGAATACACATCTGTTTCTATTTGCACTAAGTATGGCGGCAAGAAAAGTCCGAGCACGACGCGACGCAGCCAGAGCACCAGGAATGCGCCGAACACAGCCACAGGCGTGCTTAATAGAACACTGAAAGGCAATGACCAGCTTTCATACAGCGCTGCAAGAATTAGAAATACAACCAATAACGAAAAGCCGAAGACGAGTGAGGGTGGAACTCCTTCCTGCGCCTTCTTCTCCTGAAACGAAATGCCCGAGTAGTCGTAGCCCATTTCCGGAGGCATGGTTTCGGCAAACACTTGCTCCAGAGCTGCCATCGCCTGCCCGGAGCTGTATCCGGGCGCGGCGCCGCCGATAATTTGCGCTGATCTGTACAAGTTGAAGCGCATGGTGAATTCGGGGCCAAAGCGCGGCTCGAAGCGCGTCAATGCTGCAAGGGCGACCATGTCGCCGCGGTTGTTACGGACGTAGAACTGGCCAACGTTTTCCGCTCGATTGCGGTATTCACCCTCCGCTTCCACATAGACCTGCCATTGCCGTCCAAAGCGGTTGAAGAAGTTGATGAACGAACCGCCCATGAAAACCTGAATCGTACGGTAAACATCATTGATGGCAACCCCCTGTTTGAGCACCTTGTCTCGATCCACGCTGATAAACTGCTGCGGCACTCTTGGAAGAAAAGTAGTGTTGACGGTTGCAAGTTCTGGCCGCTTCCGCGTGGCAGCAAGGAATTTGTTCAGGTTGTCGGCAAGGAATTGGACGTCTTTGCCTGATCTGTCCTCGAGGATGAAAGTAAAACCGCCCGCAGTTCCCACGCCCGGAATGGCCGGAGGAGAGAACGAAAACGCGACCCCCTGGGGCAGGGCGGCAAGTTTTCGATTGATGCTGTTCCGGATGAACTGGTATTGCTCTTCCCTGGACTTACGGTCCTTCCACTCTTTCAAAGTAACAAAGAAGAATGCGTTGTAGCTCGACCGCGTGAGACTCAACAGGCTGAAGCCGATTACGCTGGCGGTAGATTGCACTCCCGGTGTTTTGGTCAGCATGTCTTCAATCTGGATCGCGGTGGCCTCAGTCCGCTGCAGCGAGGCAGCCTGTGGAAGTTGCAGATTCAGGAACATATAGCCCTGGTCTTCATCGGGAAGAAAACTCGAGGGGAGCCTGGCGCCGAAAAAGCCCGCCAGAACGCCACATATAATAAGAGCCATAAAAGCAACCGCGCTCTTGCGGACCAGCCCTCCTGCAACTTTCACATAGCTGTCGGTCACGCGCGCAAAGACGCGATTGAACCCATCAAAGAATCTGCGCAGCAGGCCTTTTTTGTTTGTCCGCGGCTTCAAAAGCAAGGCCGAAAGCGCCGGACTCAGGGTAAGAGCGTTGAATGCGGAGAGCACAACCGAAACAGCGATAGTCACCGCGAACTGCTGATAAAGCCGGCCGGTGATTCCAGGAATGAATGCAGTAGGGATAAATACAGCGGAAAGCACCAGTGCAATTCCCACAACAGGTCCGGAAATTTCTTCCATCGCCTTAAAAGTAGCTTCTTTTGGCGCCATCCCTTCTTCAATATGATGTTCCACCGCCTCCACCACCACAATGGCATCGTCTACTACCAGCCCGATTGCCAGAACCAAACCGAAGAGAGAAAGCGTGTTGATAGAGAAACCGAATACCGGGAACAGGATAAAGGTTCCCACCAGCGACACGGGGACTGCGAGAAGTGGGATCAGCGTTGCGCGCCAGCCCTGGAGGAAGATATAGACCACCAGAATCACGAGAAGAATCGCGATCAGCAGCGTCTCAACAATTTCTTTTATTCCTTCGGAGACGGCCCGAGTCGTGTCCAGAGCGATACCATAATCAACTCCCTGCGGCAATCTCTTGCGCTCTTCGGCAAGAAGTTTTTTGACTCCATCCGCAGCCTGAACGGCATTTGACCCCGGCAGTTGGTAGACAGCAACAAGTGCGCTGGGTTTTCCATTCAAGTGCGATACAACCGTGTAGTCCTGGGAACCTAGTTCTACTCGCGCAACATCTTTTACCCGAACGATGCCACCGTCGGGCGCCGCGCGAACCACAATCTGTTCGAATTCTTCAGGGGTAGTGAGGCGGCCTTGAGCACGCACCGAATACGTGAACTCCTGTCCGCGCGGTACAGGTTCGCCGCCGATCTGGCCGGCTGGGTTCACCGTATTTTGCGACTGGATGGCATTGATGATTTCAGGTACCGTAATTGAGAGTTTGGCCAACTGATCAGGTTTTACCCACAGACGCATGGCATATTTTCCCGCGCCGAATACCTGCACGCTGCCGATCCCCGGCACGCGCGAGAGAGGATCGTAGAGATTGATATAGGCATAGTTGGCCAGGAATTTCGAATCGTAAACTCCGCTCGGCGAATAGAGGCTGATCAACATCAGCGGTGCAGTGAGGGTCTTCTGTACCGTAACGCCGAAGTTATTGACTTCAGCCGGAAGCTGCGAAGCCGCTTGTGTTTCCCGAATCTGCGTCAAGATCAGATCGGTATTGGGATCGGTTTTCACGTCATAGTCAACGATCAACCGGGTCTCGCCAGTGGAGGAATTAACCGAATACATGTAATTCGAATTGTCCACGCCGCTCATCTGCTGCTCGATTGGCGTCGCCACGGACTGCTCAACCGTCTGGGCATCGGCTCCCACATAGGTCGTTGACACCTGCACTTCTGAAGGTGCGATGGCGGGAAACTGCGAAACCGGCAGGCTAATGATGGAAATCGCGCCTACGATGACCGTTAGAATCGAGATCACAATGGCGACGACCGGACGCCGGATAAAAAATTTCGACATAGCTAGCTGCCTGCCTTGGAAGAATTTGCTGGAACTGCTTTTACACTAGCGCCGTCACGTACTTTCTGAAGACCTTCCACCACCACGCGCTCACCCGGCTTGACTCCGTCATTCACAATCCACAGCTTCCCGACCCGTTCTCCAACTGTGACGGGACGAATGCGGACCTTGTTGTCCTCTCCGACCACGGCGACCTGATAACTGCCCTGTAGTTCAATCACGGCCCTCTGCGGGATGAGCAGAGCGTGTTCATGAGATCTGACCGACAGGCGGATTCGACCATAGCCGCCCGGCCGAAGAAGATTGTTCGGATTGGGAAACAGCGCCGCGATGCGAATGGCGCCTGTGGCAGGGTTCACTTCACGATCGGCAAAGTAAATTCTTCCAGGCTGTTCATACACATTGCCGTCAGCGAGTATCAGTTGCAGCGGTATCCGTCTTCTCTGCTGTTCTACTATGGCTTCCGTTGGATATCGGCGGTGAAAATCCGTGAACTCCTGCTCGCTGACGGTGAAGTACGCCTTGATGGGTTCCACTTGGGATACGGAAGTCAGGATTGAATTTGGGCCGACCAGATTACCAATCTGCACCAGCGCACTCCCGGCGATTCCCGTCACCAAAGACGTCACTTTGGTCCACTCCACATTCAGCTCAGCTTGTTGAACATTTGCTTTGGCGGCATTCACCTGGGCATCTGCGCCGAGCTTCGCCTGAATCTCTGTATCCAATTGGCTTTGGGCAATTGCGCGCGCTTTTGCCAGCGGCGTGTCACGTTCCACGTCGAGTTTGGCCTTGCCAAGTTGCGCTTCAGATTGCGCAAGTTGGGCTTTGGCTTGGTCCAGGGCGGCCCTGAATGGCCGTGGATCGATCTCAAACAGAACATCGCCCTTCCTGACGACAGCGCCCTCTCTGTAATTTTGTTTAATGATGTAGCCCGTTACATGTGGCTGTATCTGAGCGTTCACGAAGCCATCGAGCGTCGCCACCCATTCGCTATAAATGGGCGTGTCCTGCTGGAGTACGGCCGCGACTTCAACCGTTGCTGGCGGGGGCGGAGGCGCGGCCTTGGTATTGCCACAGCCCGTGGTCAATAGAGTCAAAGCGCACATTCCGACTAAATTCAAGAACTTAGAGTTCAGCGATGCCGCCAATGACATGTGCCACCTCTGAGCAGGAAACACAATCCGTTTGACAACTAAGTAGTGTTCGCGTCGAGCGTCAAGCTACGTAAAAAATTCAGCAATGCTCACAAGAATTAAATTCTTCTCATTAACGGGCGCTAACTGATTCAAATTCAATTCGCCGTGCAATCACACCAGAACCTTGCCTCAGAAACAATTGCACTATGGTATTGCCGATACTTGCGGAGGCAGGTACTAAGGCTTACCAAGGAAAATTTCCGGTTTGTTAACCAGTCAAACCCGACACCAAAGTACAATGGGCACGCGCCCATTCATCTGAAGGAGCAATAAAGTATGAAGGCGTCATATCCGGGGTCAGAGGCTACGGGCGCGCGGCGCGCTCGTGAAAAGGCTACTCAGGTCGCTGTAGAAAGTCCTGCCGAGCATGACCAACTGGCAAATGTCCTGGAATTTCTTTGCCGCGCGATGGAAGATGAGTCGGTCGATCGTGTCATCGCATGCATTCACCCCTTGAACGAAGATGCAACGATGTTTCGCGACCCTGTGGCGCCAAGTCTTGACAATAATTATCGCGAGTCAACCGATGGAGTGCTCGTGTCATCAATGACTGGGCCATGCTGCCTGGCGGTCGCAACGCGGCAAACCGTCATTGTGCCCGATTTGGCGGCTGATCCGAAATGGGCCAAATTCCGTGAGTTTGCCGATCCTCCCGGCATTCGGTCCGCTTGGTCTACACCGATCTTCTCCAACGAAGGCAAGGTGCTCGGAACTTTTGCCCACTACTACTTCGAGGTTCGTGATCCGAGCCCCAATGATGAGCGGATGGCGAAACTGCTGAGCCGTGCTGCGGCTGTGGCTATCGAGCGGAGTCGGGCGGAAGCAGCGCTACGTGAGCTTAACGAGACACTCGAACAGCGCGTTCAAGCCGAGACACGGGAGCGGTTGCAAATATGGGACGTCTCGCAGGACTTGCTGGTGATCACCGGCTTTGACGGTAAATATCTCAGCGTTAATCCGGCTTGGACAGCCACCCTTGGCTGGTCGGAAGAGGACTTGCTAGGCAAATCGGCCCAATCATTCCTGCACCCGGATGATTGCGAAAGAACTCGCGCGCACCTTGATCACGTCGCCGAGGGCCAGAAGATTCTGCGCTTTGAAAACCGCTTGCGCGCCAAGGACGGCTCCTACCATTGGATATCGTGGAACGCCGCGCCGGATAGCGGACGAATTTACGGCATGGGACGCGACATTACGGAGCGCAAACAAGCCGAGGAAAAGTTATGGCGTGTGATCGACACTATTCCGACACTGGCGTGGTGCAATCTGCCGGATGGCACGAACGAATTCCTCAATAAGAATTGGCATGAGTACACGGGGCTGTCCCCTCAAGAATCGCACGGCTGGGGCTGGCAGGCTGCTTTCCATCCGGAGGACCTGCCGCCTTTAATGGAGAAATGGAAGTCCATGTTGATTTCAGGAGAACCGGGCGAAATCGAGTCCCGCCTTCGTCGCCGCGACGGAGTCTATCGCTGGTTTCTTATTCGCGCCGAGCCGTTCCGGAATGAGGCTGGCAAGATTCTCCGCTGGTACGGTACAAGCACTGATATTGATGATCGAAGACGCGCAGAAGAACAATTGCGCCGCAGTGAGGCATTTCTTGCAGAAGGCCAACGTCTCAGTTTGACGGGCAGTTTTTCCTGGAAGATGGCGACCGGCGAGATCCAATGGTCAGAACAGCTTTATCGTCTCTATGCGTTTGAGATCGGCGTGCCGGTGAGCCTCGAACTCCTCCGTACTCGTGTTCATCCAGAAGACCTCACCTTACTGGAAAAGATGATCGAGAAGGCGCGAAACGGAAAGGACGACTTTGAATGGGATTATCGGTTGGTGATGCCCGACGATTCACTCAAGTACCTGCATGCAGTCGCTCATGCCAGACGAGACCAGAACGGCGAACTGGAGTACATTGCCCTTGTGCAGGATGTGACGCAACGCCGCGCTTCGGAAGAAGCACTGGCAAAAGCTCGATCAGAGCTTGCTCAGGTCGCTAGAGTCATGAGTCTGGCTACTCTAACGGCATCGATTGCGCACGAAGTCAACCAACCCTTATCCGGTATTGTTACTAATGCCAGCACCTGTTTGCGAATGTTGAGCTCCGATCCTCCGAATATTGTCGGCGCGCGTGAAACTGCCCGGCGGACGATTCGCGATGGAAACCGGGCTTCGGATGTGATCACCAGGCTCCGCACGCTTTTTAGCAAGAAAGATGCTGCGTTTGAAACCCTTGATCTGAATGACGCGGTGGGAGAAGTACTTGCGCTTTGCCGCAGGGAACTGCAAAGAAACCGTGTGGTTGTGAGCTCCGATTTGGCTGTTGACCTTCCCCCGGTGAGCGGTGATCGCGTCCAGCTTCAGGAGGTGATCCTCAACCTGCTGCGTAACGGCTCCGAAGCAATGCACGCGGTCGATGACGGGCCGAGGGAACTGCTGATCAGTACCTCCCGGGATGGTCACGATGCGGTGCGTGTTTCCGTGAGGGACACTGGTATCGGCTTTGAACCTCATGCTATGGATAAACTTTTTGAGGCTTTTTACACCACTAAGGCTGAGGGAATGGGAATTGGATTGTCCCTCAGTCGCTCAATTATCGAGGGCCACCAAGGCCGGCTGTGGGCAACGGCGAACAGCGGCCCCGGCGCCACGTTTTGCTTTTCAATTCCTTGCAGGCCGACGCACTCTGCCGAGAATGGCGCTTATGCTACCGATGCCGCCTAAGAAGTTCAATGAAGGGAATCACTGGCCCAAATTGGCAGATCGCCAATACCAAAGCACAATGGACGCCGCCGAAAGATTGTCTGATTCTTGAACCATGGAATCGGACCGTGAATGGGACGACCGGAAACGTTTGCTTGTGGCTGTGGTCGACGACGACGAGTCCGTGCGGGAGTCACTGCCTGACTTGTTAAGCGAGCTTGGGTTTCGGGCGCGAGCGTTTTCATCAGCAGAAGAGTTCCTCGCCTCCGGCAGCCTTGAGCAAACCAGATGTCTTATTCTCGACATCGCCATGCCGGGGATGACGGGACTCGAGTTGCAAAGGCACCTGAAAGATCGCAAACGCACGATTCCCATCATCTTTGTGACTGGGAAAAAGGACAGAGGAGTTCGGGAAATAGCATTGGAAGAAGGCGCCGTGTCGTTCCTGTTTAAGCCATTTAGCGATACTGCGCTGCTCGATGCGCTTAATCTGGCGATGCCGGTTTCGTAGTCCTTACGCTTGGGAGACCTACAATGACGGTAGCACGCGCAGTAGGACGCTCGTCGATGGCGGCTGCTATGCCCATTGTGTTCATAGTCGATGATGATATTTCTGTTCGTGAGTCGCTTGACTCGTTGATTGCCAGTGAGGGCTGGCAACCAGAGATGTTCGCCTCGGCACATGAATTCCTTGAGCGCCCGCGGACCTTTGTTCCGAGTTGTTTGGTGCTCGATGTTTCTCTCCCAGGCCTGGATGGTCTCGAGCTGCAAAAACGCGTCAGTCTGGAGAGAACGGATATGCCCATCATCTTCATCACTGGATACGGCGATGTACCTATGACGGTGCAGGCGATGAAGGCAGGCGCGGTCGAATTTCTGACAAAGCCCTTTAGTGATGAGGCCCTGTTAAATGCCATACGTGAAGCACTTGAACGCAGCCGCTCAGCGCTGAACAGTGAAGTAGAGATGCAATCGCTTCGGGACCGTTATGCTTTACTTACCGATCGCGAACGGCAGGTAATGGCGTTGGTCGTCGCCGGATTGCTAAATAAGCAGGTCGGTGGCGAGTTGGGCATCAGCGAAATCACTGTCAAGGCTCACCGGGGCAAGGTGATGCAAAAGATGAAAGCGGACTCTCTTCCGGCGCTGGTGAAGATGGCCGCGCAACTCCGGATTGCATCTACACCTCGGAAGTAATACTCTAATATCGCCGAGGTCGGACTGCCCTCTTACATGTTTTAGAACATAAACCCCATGGGAGCAGCTCTGGTCGAAGCCAAGATTAGCGCAATCAACCACAGAGTTTGATCGAGTTGGAAATCTTCCACTAAAGCGATTTTACCCACCAATTGTAGGCAAGATTGTGGCGGAGAAAGCCTCCAATTTCAATAAAGCTCACCAGCGGCATATCTCGTGACCTGTATAAGATCGCCAAAGAGAAGATGACAATGGATACGGAGGCTGCGGCCCTGGAATTCAGTGAGAAGCTGAATCCCGGCGATAAGACGTTCGTTTGCTTCCGCGAATTCTTCGGCAGTAGCGATGCGGAGGCGCGGATCGCGTGGTGTATTGCAGTGAATCAACCGCCGGCCCATCAATACCGCCCTGGTTTTGTCTTTGTCCGTAAGGAAGGCATTCAGTTCATTGATGCTTGTCGCGCGTCCCAGAAATGTTTGGTCATAGCCGAAAAGCGGATTCCGGTATGGCCCGCAGTCCATACTTAGAGTTTTGATTTTCCTAGTGATAAATCTAGAGGCCCTTGGTCGGGAAACGACCAAGGGCCTCACCGAGACAGGCTTCGACCAAATCTCCAACATGACTCCTAATTACGCTCATGACCTTCGTCATGGTCGTGACGATCAAAGTCGAAGAGGTCGAACAAATCCCCTATGGCCGGCATGTTTCGGGGAACATAGGGATCGTCGTCATCAATCCGTGGATTGGGCAGATTGTCACGGCTGCGGGTGCTGAGCGTGGTATTAAGCTTCCAGTTCCGTTCGATGAACTTCACGAACGAAGAATGCTCATTATAGACGTGGCTGATATGGCCGCCAGTCGAGAAAGGAGAAACGGCGATCATTGGAATGCGTGGACCTGTTCCGAAGAAATCAACCGGCTGGATGAAGCCGGAGTCATAGTAGCCGCCGCCTTCGTCCACGGTGACAAAGATCGCAGTTTCGGCCCATTGTTCCGGGTTGCTTTGCGCGAGGTCGATGATGTTCTGAGCGAAGGCCTCGAACAGGCTCCATTTGGACGAAGCGGGATGGCCGTCCATCAGGCCGTCCGGCTTCACATAGGAGACCGCGGGAAGAGTGCCGTTTGACAGATCGGTGAAAAGATCGGTGACGTCCCGCATGTGATCCGCCACCATGCTTGGATAGTTCGCTTCATACTCGAACGGGTTGCAGATATTGCAATAGCTCCCGTTGAATGGGCTGGTGGTTCCATCGGCATTAAAACCGCCGCCATAATATTTCCACGGAATATTGTTGGCGCTCAGCACATCGCCGATGCTCCGTTGCAGTGTCTGGCGGAACTACCAGACCGGTCTGCACCGCTCCTTTAGGCGTGAAGGCCGGGTTGACGTTGACAGCCTGCCAGATACTGGCCGGGCCCGCACTTCGTCTGTACGCGCATAAGGCAGCGCATTCAGATAATTGGTGATTGCGGCGATACCGGGCTGGTTCACGTCAGAACAATTGAACCACTGTGCGCGTTTCGTATAGAGGTTGAGCGTTCCAGCTTGGGGATCGGGATTGTAGATGTTGGCTGCCGCCGGTGTTGCGGGGTTGCCATGGCCATCGCTGAAAAACACCTGGTCGGCAAAACCGAGTGGCTGGCTATCGGGACCGGTGCCGCCCAGCACGGGCTGGTGATAATTGTCGCTCATCGTGTATTTGTCCGCGAGCGACTTGAACACCGGCGCATCGCCGTTCTGCATATTGAAGAACGCCATGGTCTGCCCGGTATCATGCGGCGTGCCCCGCGGGTGGCGTGCTGTAGGTTGTCGTAATCGCCGACTGTAGGTCATGGAGACAACCTGTCGGGTTGTGCTTCGATACGTGCTCTTTGTCGATGGCGCAATCCACCTGCTGCACCATCTGGAAATACTGATGGATTGTGTCGCCCGTGAAGGCGTCAAACGGCATGGTCGGGCCGGTCATCTGGAACGGACCTGGCGGCAGGTTGTTGACGTTTGTGATGCGCGTATCCGGACCCAGCGTGAAACCCAAACCCGTACCCCCGGTTCCGAACAGGAATTGGTCCGCGGGTGGCAGGCCGGGGTCTGCCACCGGGGATGCTCGAAACGGGAAGATAGGGCGACACCGGGCCAACGCCGGCCACGTCGGGCGCGGGCAGCGTCGAGTAGAGTTGCTTTTGCGCCAGGTCCGCGCTGCTGAAGAATTTTCCGCCGTTGGGGGCGGAGACTGATCTTGAATTGATGCGCCTTCGAGAAATTCGGGCCCGGTGAGCCATCTTCATTGATGATGCGCTCGGACAGAAGGTTCAACACCCTCTCATGCCGGTCTTTTGGCTTATAAGTAGCGAAAAGGTGATCGAAGCTGCGGTTCTCGCCAACGATGATAATGACGTGTTTAATGGGCGTCTCGGTCTTGATCTTGTCCACTGCTTTATCAAGATCGGCTTGGGCCTGGGCCGATGACCCAAAACCGAAAACCGAAAGGGCTAGGATGGACGCGCAAGCAATGGTTTTCGCTCGCCATTTTCCTCTATCACTACGATGCATGGTTTCCTCCGAAGATTGGAATCAACATCGCAGAAAGTTTAGGCAACGACTATGACCGGCGAATTTAAACAACATATAAATTGCGTGAAATTTTCTGGTGCTTCGGCGTCTGGATTTTAATGTCGGCAAGTGCATCCTCACCCGCTTCGCATTCGGTGCGACTTTGGCGGTGTCGTCAGTGCCATCTGGAGATTTCTACATCCGGGACGTTCGCGATAAAAACTGGATAAAAACGGCAGATTTTCAGTGTTTGAACAAACAATGTATTGCCATACTGCGAATTTAGCCACCATGGCGAAACGGTTACTACTTAGCACAGAACACGTCGTTCCTTACAGCCTTGGTGGCGCGGGCGGGGCTCACGATGGGCATCTGCTCTATGTCCTGCAAAACGGGTTGAACATAGGCGTCCCTTATGGTGTGGCCAACTACCCCTTCCCTGAGCCCTGCTACTGATGGCTGCCGCAACCTCACCGGCAGAGTCCGGGAAAATTGAACGGTAGAAATCTTCGCTGTGACCTCGACTTAATCAAGAAAACACCCCGAATCGGGCCATTTTGGAGGACCGTCATTCTTAAAACGAATCCAGTCAGAATTTGTTTTCCGGCGGGGCGGAAATTTCCCATTTTGGGCCAGCGCACTTATCAAATTTCAGCAGCACTGGATTGGTGCTTGCAATATACCAAAACGATTTGGTAGGCTTCTCTGCGCTATTGGAGAACCTGCAATCGCGCCTTTTCAAATGTGAGTAACTGCCTGCCTTAACGCTGAGCAGAGATGCGCACATAGTTCTTCAATCCCCGTTCCCCGTGCCGAAGTTTGATCCTGAATGAAGGAGCGCCTATGTTCTCAGGACATCAGCATGCAGGTAGCCGCTTTCCCACCACCCTCTTCATCATCTTCCTCTTCCTTTTTCTGTTGAGCTGTTTTGCCGGCGCGCGTGCCAGCGCGCAAACTGTGGCAGCCGGATCAGGGAGTTACACGACGACGCTTCCTGCAGGCGCGACCGCGCCCTCGGCGCAGATCTTCAACACTGTTGCCGGCCCAAAACCTACGCACAAGTTCTGGACGGCGAAAAACTGGTATGCGGATA
The DNA here is from genome assembly GCA_963823745.1 of Terriglobia bacterium. Lineage (GTDB taxonomy): Bacteria > Acidobacteriota > Terriglobia > Terriglobales > Acidobacteriaceae > Angelobacter. The sequence goes on along the minus strand of CAWGMN010000011.1, from coordinate 19,957 downwards.
ACATCGTGAATGGCGCAGTCACATTCGGCGGCGGTGGTGGCGGCCCTTACAACATGTTTCCCCAGCCACTGGAAGTGCAGAGTACCGCGAGCGGCCTGCTGTTGGGCTTCGATGCGACGGTGAACAACGGGGGAACGTTCTTCCAGCAGCCCTTTGAAGGCGATTTGACGATTGGAGTCGCCGGCCTGAACGCGGCCAGCGTTTCCGTAAGCGCCTACACGGACTGGACCGTGGATTTGAATTTCGGCCCGATGACGACCCGGCTCGGACGTGGAATGCCGTTTGTCTACGTCACGACGAATGGCAGCAACCCGACTGTGACTTTTGCCGGCCAGCCTACGGTCTTCAGCAACAACGGCAATATTCTTGGAGTGAGCATTGCCAATAATAACTATGGTCTGTTTTGTCCTTCAGGAGGAACGTGGAGCGGCATAGGCGGTACGGTTCTCACTTGCAATCTTCCCAGCGGACATAATTACTTCTCGCTTGCCCTGTTGCCCAACCAGGCCGCTCTCAGCAGTTATTCTCCATTCGCTTTTTCCTTTCCGGTGAACACCCAGGTTGCGTGGAGTTACAACCAGACATCCAGCCAGGTCACCACGACTTACACCGTTACCACACAGGCGAAAGAGGGCACACAGACCGGATTTCTCATGGCCCTCTACCCGCATCAGTACACGTCACTGCAGGGCAGCGCCATCAATACGAGTTTTACGTATCCTTCGAGCCGCGGAACGCTGGAAGTGTTGCAGGGCACATCTTTCACCACGGTCAACACCTTCCACGGCATTTTGCCCTTCATGCCGAATACCAACAATTTCAACAGCGCTACGTTGAAGTCATTGATTGATACGGTAGCCAGCGAGGCGAATCACTTTTCGGTAAGCCAGAGCGGAGGCGGCACCAATACCTATGACATTGGCAAGGACCTGGCTCGAGTCGCACACCTGCTGCCAATTGCCAGCGTTGCCGGAGATGCGACCGCGTTAAACAGTTTGCAGACCAGCCTGCAAAACGAATTGCAGAACTGGTTCAACGGCGCTGCCAACAACCAGAGCAGCAATGTCTTCTATTACAACGGCAATTGGGGCACGCTGATTGGGTATCCGGCGGCATTTGGCAGTGACGTGGCCTTAAACGATCACCATTTCCATTATGGATATTGGATCCATTCGTCGGCCATTCTCGGCCTGTTTAATCCAACCTGGATTCAGACGAACAACTGGGGTGGCATGGTGAACCTGCTGGGGCGCGACATTGCGGCCCCGGTGCGGAATGACACTCTGTTCCCTTTCATGCGCTACTTTGATGTCTATGGAGGACATTCGTGGGCCTCAGGCCAGGCGCCCTTTGGAGATGGTGAAAACGAAGAATCAAGCTCAGAGGCTGTGAATGCCTGGACCGGACTGATTTTGTTTGCCATTGAAACCGGCAACACTCAACTGCGCGACGCCGCCATCTGGATGTATACGCTGGAAACAAATTCGATATTCGACTATTGGTTCAATGACGGGCCTGTCTCTACTTTTCCGGCGGGCTTCAACCGGGTGGAAATTGCCAATGTCTTCGATGGCAAGGGCGATACCGGTACCTTCTTCAGTGGCCAGGTCGAGTTGGAACATGGCATCGAGTTTCTTCCTTTCCATGGGGGATCGTTCTATCTGGGCCGCGATCCGGCTTATTGCCGGCGAAACATAGCTGAAGTGCTCTCGATCGATCCCTCGGCTTTTGCGGCCGGCAGCACCAACTGGCCCGACCTGCTGGAAGAATATGAGGCGTTTTTTGATCCGAATACCGCGCTGAACCAGTTCAACAATACGTCATTCCTGTTCGACGGCGAGACCAAGGCGCACGAATATTATTGGATCACCAACCTGCAGGCGCTCGGTCAGGTTGACGAAACCGTCACGGCGAACCTGCCGCTCTATCGCGTCTTCAAAACCGCATCCGGAGTGCGAACCCATGTGGCTTTCAATGCCGGATCCGTGGCCATTACGGCAGCGTTTTCTGATGGTGCGAATCTCTCGGTTCCGCCCGGAAGCATGACCAGCGAGTTTGGCACCGTGACACTGGGCGCGGGAAGCGCGCCGCCTCCGCCGCCGACGGCCCCAACTACCTTGACGGCGACTGCAGCGTCAAGCAGCCAGATCAACTTGAGCTGGCATGCCAGCACCACTGCGGGCGTAACGTACAACATTCATCGCAGCACCACGTCGGGCTTTACACCATCAGCAGGCAATCTGGTAGCGAGCGGCGTTAATGCAACCACGTTCTCCGACACTGGCCTGGCGGCTTCCACAACTTTCTTTTACCTGGTTACTGCGGTGAATGCCGGTGGAGAGTCTGCTCCCTCGAATCAAGCCAGCGCCACAACGCAAGCCGGCGGGGTTTCTGGCGGCAATACCTTGTTTGTTCTGGCCGGAGCGACCCAGACCACGACCGGATCGCTTTCCTTCACAGCCGGCGCTGGAGCAAGCTCTGACACCATACCGGCGGACAACGGTACGACCTTCGATGGAACGCCCAACAATCCGCTGGTGTATCGAATTACCGGAGTCAACGCCACATACAACGGCGGGGCCACGCAGTTCACGCTTTTTGTTGACAGCAAAACGACGGTAGGGAACGGCGTGCAGATGCAGGTGTTGTATGACTTCACCGGAAGCGGGACCTTCAGCCGCGTTGAGACCTATCACTACTTTCCCACCAACGATACGGTCGGATTTGAAAGCTATACGCAGGCACAAGGTCTGGAGAGCAGTTCCGGGACGTTCGCGAACCTGAGCAACGGGACGGTCGAGATCAAGGTGTGGAACGCCATCGGAACCAATCCGAGCTTCCTGAATGCCAGCGCCACAGCGGCGCAGGGAAGCCAGTCGGTCATCGTATTGCCGTACGGCAGTGTGAGCACTCCGCCTGCGGCCCCATCTACTTTGACGGCGACGGCTGCTTCCAGCAGCCAGATCAATTTGAGCTGGCATGCCAGCACGACTGCCGGGGTCACGTATAACATCCATCGCAGCACAACATCCGGCTTCGCACCATCGGCAGGTAATCTGGTCGCGAGCGGCATCACTGCAACAACGTTTTCCAATACCGGCTCTGGCAGCTTCCACAACTTTCTTTTATCTGGTCACTGCCGTGAATGCCAACGGAGAGTCTGCTCCTTCGAATCAGGCCAGCGCCACAACGCAGGCTGGGCGGTGTTGCCGTGGGTAACACCTTGTTTGTTCTGGCCGGCGCGACGCAGACCGCGACCGGATCACTTTCCTTCACAGCCGGGGCTGGGGCGAGCCTCTGACACCATACCGGCCGACAACGGCACGACTTTCGATGGAACGCCTAACAATCCGCTGGTGTATCGAATTACCGGAGTCAATGGCACATACAACGGCGGAGCTACGCAGTTCACGCTTTTTGTTGACAGCAAAACGGCGGTAGGGAACGGCGTGCAGATGCAGGTGCTGTACGACTTTACAGGAAGCGGAACATTCAGCCGCATCGAGACCTATCACTATTTCCCCACCAACGATATGGTGGGATTTGAAAGCTATACGCAGGCACAAGGCCTGGAGAGCAGTTCCGGCACGTTGGCGAACCTGAGCAACGGCACCATCGAGATCAAGGTGTGGAACGCGATCGGAACTAATCCCAGCTTCCTGAATGCCAGCGCCACTGCCGCCCAGGGAAGCCAGTCGTCATCGTGTTGCCGTTTGGCAGCCTGACACACTGAAAAACAATATGCCTTATTACAGGTATGTCTGAAAGGAGACTCCATCCATGAAATCGGACAAGATCTCTCGCCGCCAACTCGGGAAAATCGGCATAGGCGCGCTCACGATGACTGCGCTTACCTCGCTGCCGGGCGCTGGGCTGGTTCAATCCGGCTCGAACTCACCGCAAGAGCAGGGCGAAGAGTCCTCGTTCTTTAGAGGAGCGCTGTTAAGAACCGGCCTCGCCAGAGCGTATGAGTTCCTCGATACCATGATGGACGCCTACGCGCAAGGACAGCAACTGCGGCTGATCCAAAGCTTCAGCGACCAGATCGGCTTGTTGAGCACTTCATTTGTGTATGACGACGCCGTGGTCATCAATGCATTCCTGCTGCGCGGCTCCAGCGCGGATATTCAACGCGCGGTGGTTCTGGGTGAAACGCTGCTTTACGCGCAGCAACACGATCCGGCGGGCGATGGCAGAGTCCGCCAGGCTTATTTTGTGAACCAGCCAGACAGCAATGGTGTGTTTCTGCAGGAGGCCCTTGCGCCATTCTTCTTTATCGGCTCGGCCACCGGAGACATGTCATGGACCGGAATGGCGCTGGCGCATCTGTTTCAGCGCACTTCAGACCACCGCTTTCTGGACGGCGCAATTAGACTGGGCCAGTGGATTGTCAACAATGCATTCAGCGCGACCGGCCCCGGCGGCTTTACCGGCGGCGTAGACGGTGGCAATAATCGGGTGACCTTCAAATCCACGGAACATAACATTGACGCCTTCGCTCTTTTTCAGATGCTTGCCGAACTGACAGGCGACTCTTTCTGGACCGTTCAGGCGCAGCACGCGCCGGAGTTTTATCGAGGCCATGTTCAACTCCGCCAGTGGCTTTTTCTGGACCGGGACGCTGCCCGATGGAATCACGATCAACACCAATCCGATTCCCGAAGATGTGAACACGTGGTCATTTCTGGCGTTGCTGGATAGTCATTTTGCCGGCTCAGTGGATTGGGCCAAGACAAACCTGGCCGTCACAGATACGCCGCAGAATATCAACACGTCAGTAGCCGGGAACAAAGTTCGGATATCGGGTGTGACGTTCAGTAATTTTGCGCAGCATCCGCCGATCGTGAATAACAACCTTGTTCCTTCGGATCCATTCTCCAGCCTGCCGGATCCTGGAGCCGTCTGGCTCGAAGGAACAGCGCACTTGGCTGCTGCCCTGCTGGTGCGCGGCTTGCCCGCGGAGCGCGACATTCCCGGATTCGCCGGCGATCTCGATACCGCGCGCTTCCTGCTGCTCAACAGCCTGGGCGCTCAGGCAACACAAGGCGCAGGGCAAACGGTTGCGGGAAAGCTGATCGCACCTGGTACAGGGTTGGTGGCGTCTTCGAGTGAATTGAACAACGGATTCGGCTTCTCGAATAAACCGAACCCGCACACAGGAGCCACAGGATGGTTCGCCATCGCGAGTCTGGCGGGCAATCCGTTTCAACTATTCGGAAGGAAGTCTCGCGGCTGAATCGTCTGACACGCAGGCGCCATAAAAACTTTCGCTCTGCGTCTCTAAGTAATTGACTGATCACAGCGCCGAAGGGGCTGCTCTACGGTGGGGAGGGCAACCGATTTACTCCCTCCCATGCTGTGAAGGGCTGTAAGCGGTACCGCTACTACGTTTCCCAGGCCGCAATCCATCATCGCGCAACCGCCAAGACTGGACCAACCAGAATTCCGGCCAAGGAAATTGAGGGGGGTATTTGTCGCAGACTGCAGTCGCTACTAGGTTCGCCCCAACAACTGCTCCAGGCAATTGGTGTGCCTCTGAGAAGGCTGCGACCAGCAAAGCGTTGATCGTCGCCGGGAAGCAACTCGCAAGGTATGGGCTGGCGACACCACCTATCGAACAACGCGAGTTTTTAAGCAAAGTGATCGGGCGAATCGTTCAATTGCTCGCAACTGTGTCGCTTACGAAAGGCCGGCATCTGATTACCGTCGAAGCAGTGGACCAGGATGATTCCTTTTCACCTGCTCACATCTTTGTGAACGTACCTTGAAGGTTTCAGGCCGCAGCGCAATCATTAGTCGTTGCGGCCTGAACTTAAAATATCCACAATCTTTTTCGCGGACTTTTCCTGAAACAAACGAATTCCCGCCACACCGGCCGCTCCTGCTGGCGTGCATGTCGAGAATGAGACCGCAGATGTACCTGAAGCCGATGCCGCATTCCAGCAGGTTGCGTCCGTGTTGGGCAGCAATGCGATCGAGCATGCGGCGTCGTATTGAAAGCGCGGACTACATCCCCCCGGTCTGTCGCGGCGGGTGAGCAGCCATTCCAGAATGATGGAATAAATCTTGTGTAAATCAACGAAGCTGCCGTCTTCGGCAACGGCGCAGGGCAACCAACTTCGAGGCGTCATTGACAGACGAACTGAAACAAATACCGATAGTGGTGAACTGGATTGCTTTCAATGACAAGGAGCCATGGCTAGTAACATCTGACATTCATACATCAGGGACCGTTGCGGCATGACTCTAAACCAGCGGTGTTTTGGCATCACTACGCGCGGGACAGCTCTTCGCCAGTCAAACCGCTGCTCGGATCTGGGCGAAATTCGTGGCTGCGGTTGAGAAATCCCGGCCGGATCTGTTATCGGGCACCTTCGAAGCTCCTGCGAACGTACAAGCGGTGCGAATTGATCCGAGGCGGGGCTGCCAGTCCAATGCGCACAATCAGAATCGCAGCACCACACCTGGGACAGCGGATCGTGTTGTGGGAAGCCACAGCCGTCTTCCCAATACGGGAATTCTGTTTTTCAGATTAATCTCTTTTGAAAGTTTTCCCGGCAACCGCTGATGTAGCATTGGCCGCGGTTTAAAAGTAACCGAGGAGGGTGTATGAACTTATCATTCAAGAACGTGCTGGCCGGCGCGGGCAGAATTTTTGTCGCGCGGAAGTTGCGTACAGCGGTCCCGTCGCTGGTCCTGCTGGTGATCACCGCCACGACAATGCATGGCCAGGCGGCCTCTCCCTCCTTTACTACACCGTCATCAGGCAGCGGTTCGGCGCAATTATTTACGGCCGTGTACAGCGATCCGAACGGCGGGGGCGATATGGCTGAAGGGATTTTCAATATCATGTCCAACGTGGTGCCAGGCGCTCCCGGATGGTCAACGCACGAATGCCTGCTGCGATATGACATTGCCACGAATGCGATCTGGATTGTGCCCGATGGCGGCGGTGCATGGTCAGGCCCGATCACCGCGGGAAGCTCCGGCACCCTCACTAACTCACAGTGCACCGTGCTGGCGTCCGGTTCCTCCGCGCAAATTTCGGGCTCCACGGTAACAGTTAAGTTCTTAGTGACTTTTACGGCCGCGTTCGCGGGCTCCAAGCAGATCTACATGCAGGCTGAGGACGCGCGCGGTGCCTGGAGCACCAACTATCAGCAGATATTCAGCAGTTTTTCCGTCATCGCCATGGCTTCTCCGTTATCGTTGGTGCCGACGACGGGCAGCGGAACAGACCAGGTCTTTTCGGCAACTTATTACAATCCAAATGGCGGTTTCCAGGTTGCCGAAGCAGATTTGTACATCATGTCGAACGTCGCTCCGGGGAGCGTGAGCGGATGGTCCGCAAACGAATGCATTTTTCAATATGACATTGCCACCAACAACATCTGGCAGGTGATTGATGGCGGGGGCTCGTACCAGGGGCCTATTGCCGCCGGCAGTTCGGGATATCTCTCGAATTCGCAATGCACGATCTTTGCCGCGGGGTCCTCCGCTCAAGTTTCTGGAAATACGATCAAGGTGAATTTCGAGGTTTCCTTCACCGGAGCGAATTTTACCGGCTCCAAACAGCTCTATCTGGGCGCGGAAGATACGCTTGGCCATTGGGCCAACAATTTCAACCAGCAGTTTGGAAGCTGGAGTGTTCCCGCGGGCCAAGGGAATGGGCCACCGAGCATCCCCAACTCGTTTACTTCGGGCCCGCCATCTCTGACCTGTGACAACATCTCCGGGAAATGGAATTCCGCAGACAGTATTGGGAATGTCATCGGTCCGTGGGACCTGACCCAAAGCGGGAGCACAATTACCGGGAGCTTGGCTTTTGATATTTACGATGACTTTGGTTTCGGGCCGACTTTTTGCGGCACGGTGAATTACTCGGTAACCGGCTCGGCAAGCGGCACGTCTTTTACCGTCACCGCTTCCAATCCTAATCCGACCGTGGATGCCTGTGGCGTTCCCACGCCTTCTATGGATACCGAGAACGTGTCGCTTTCCGGAAATTCCTGCAGCTCCGGCTCGGCCACTTTTACGATTGGCGGCGGATCCCCGATGCCGAGGATGAAATCTGCTGCCCATACAGCACTGAGAGCAAACGCACAAGCCGCGCAAAACACCGGGCCGAGTACATGGTCAGCCACCACGCCAAGGTTCAGCGTGCAGTATGCTTCGTACATTCCCGTGGACAACATTCATGGGCCCACGCCGTGCCAGTTTCTTTTAGGCGGACAGCCCATTCTGCTCATGCAACTTTATAAAGGCGACGCGAACCGCGGTACGTATCGTACGACGCAATCCATCTTTGCGGTTCCGGACAAGCAGTTCCAGAATAATTTCTTTGCCAATGCGGGCCCCACGCGGAACTACGGATTCGGTTCACCCATCAATGGTTCCGTGCTGTCCTCAGCCCCGGCCAGTTCCGATATCTACAACGGCCCATACACCGGGTCGGATGAAGACAACGTGCAGTTCGATTGCCTTAAATGGAACAATCGTGGCAAGGCCGATACCAGCACGATGCAGGGTAACTCAGTCTCTTTCCCCACCAGCACCCAGGCTAGGGTGAATCTCTTCGGTTCCGGCCAGGATCCTCTGGAGCCAAAAGTCGGTGGGATCAAGTGGAATGCCACAATCACTGTAGATGATGCGAATTCCAGTCAGCCTACTGCCTCCGTCGACATTACACACACGTGCTATCCCGCCCATATTGTGAAGGTGAATGGCACGCCGGTTTACAGCTATCAACCGCTCTTTAACAACACCGTATACCTCTTGTCATGCCTTACGGTTTTGCCCCAGATACACGGCACAGCTTCCATGACGGTGCCAAGCCACTAGACGAGAAATTTGTGAACGATTAAGGAGTTTGAAAACTATGACGAAAATGAAGATCAAACTGCTGATAGTTCTGGCGCTCGCAGCGCCGTGCCTGGCCGAAGGCGGTTCAATCCAACAACTCTTCCAGCGCATCCTCACCCAATCATCTACTGGCGACTTGCCGGCGCCGGAGGTTTTTTTCGCCAAGGTAAATGAGAATACCGTGGGCGCGTTGTCCGTTCAGGAAGTCAACGCACTCCTGCCTCTGGCGCGGCAGTGTCTCCAGTCGAGCCGTTCGGAGGTGCGGCAGGATGGGTTGATCCTGCTCCTCGCTGTGGGGACCAGGTCTGACAGTGCCAAACTGCTAGAGCCCTATGTGGACGATCTGGGCGTGCTCCTGAGCGGGGCGGAAGGCGCAATTTCGCTTCGCCACGGTGCCTTGTATGTTTTAGGCAGCACGAAGCCCCACACCTTGCCCAAGGCACTGGCCTATTTAAATGCCCATCTCGAAGATGACAGAAACTCCAATGAAGAGGCCCTCACGATTGCTGCTTCATTGCTCGAAGCATCACCCAACGATACCGCTACAGTTCAAAAAACTTTGAATGTTGTCGGGCGACGGGCTGATCCTGGGCTGACCAGCGGGGTCATACGGCAGTTAGGGTTGATCAAGAGCCGGAATAGTGAAGCACTGGCCTTTCTTGGCGCAAATCTGAATCACGCCGATGCGCATGTTCGCGAGTCCGCTGTGGATGCCATATCTAGACTCGATCAGGACATCCGGGCCCAGTTCGCCGGGCCACTAGCTCGCATTGCTTCCGATCCCCATGAATCAGAGCACGCTCGCACACAAGCTAGGATTGCATTGCAGCCCTAGCCAGAGAACCTTAGCTTCCGGAGGTATGGACTCAGCGAGGTTTGCCATCCTTATCCAAAACTTTTGTGGCTCCATTTTTCTGACTGAATAGAGGCTCTCCAACCGCATCAGCGTAGTGAGCGAAGTCGAATGGTTGACCCACATAATGGTCGAACAACAAACCAGAGTTGTTTCGTGTTGAAGCGGGGTGGTATGGTTGATTGTCCAGTTTATAAGTTGAAGGATATCCACGGCGAAAGGATCACAACCAATGTCAATGCGAGTATTGAATCGTAGAGGCGCTCGTGAACTCACGCCTCAAGAGTTAGATCGAGCTCAAGGTGGGGCTGGGGCGTGCCTCACTTTTTGTCACATCGCTCCAAATATACTAGTGCAAGATGATAACATTTGTCCCACACCCTAGGCCCACCGTAACAGGTTTTTTATTGCGCACCTCAGACACAACAAAGCCGGGTAACCACAAGCGGTTCACCCGGCATCACAGCTACTAATTTGGAATCCGGCAGATTAGCCAAAGCTACGACACTGCAACAAGCAAGAAGGAGCCTGGGCTCAGAGCCCTTGTCGCTTACCTGGCCGCAGAGCCAGCCCGCACGCTCCCCCAATCGCCTCCAACACGTCCACCTCGGGATATTGGTTTCATCTCCTTTCTAATTAGTTTGGCTGCTCTTAAAACTGTCTATGAGCTGACGAATGGCGATTGGCCGAGAAGAATGAACTAGCCAATTCGTGTAGAGACCAGAGATACGTCTCCACCCGGCCAGGCGGGCCGGGTAGAGCACATTGAATCAATCATCGAGCTCGCTATCGGCGCCAGTGCGTCGAGTAAACGGAGCTGCTATTTCAAAGCCAATAATCTTGAGGCCCAGAATCAAGAAGACGATGGTGAATCGCCGAATGGCGACCTCATTAGCGCGCTGACCTGAACCGTGACTCGCGACATGACTTCACCGTCACTACGTTCGGACAGCCTCCATCGAACATCTGATTCGCTGCATTTATACTGAACCCGAACGCAACCTCGAACTGTCCGGCCCCGGGTTGTCGGCAAAGGCAATTCATCATTCGTCTCGCAACACAAGCATCGGGTCCACTCGCATGGCACGTCGAGCAGGCAAATAGCTGGCTGTCAAAGCAATGGCGGCAAGGACCGCCGAAACTACGATGAACGTAAGAGGGTCAACCGCGTGAATCCCGTAGATAAGGCTGCCAAGAAAAGCGGGTGCATGCGGCGGCTGCGAAGGTACCCACTACGGCTCCGGTGCCGGCAAGCCTAGCGGACTGCTGTAATACCATGTTGCGAACGTGCTGCGGCGTGGCTCCCACTGCCATTCTGATGCCAATCTCGCGCGTCCTCTCGCGCACTGTGTATCCGACGACTGCAAAGACTCCAAGGCCGGTCAGCAACACAGCCAAGATTGCCAGACCGCCCAGCAGAGTCAATGCATTAGTCCAATCCCCGAGAGCGGCAGGAAGGTAGTCCTTGAAATTCTCGATCGACCGAATGGGCTGGTCAGGATCCACGCCGGCCAGCACTCCAGCCACTGATTTGCGCACGGCAGCAGCCGAGTCGCGTGTTTCCACCAGCAGATCCATAGTGAAAAATGACATCTGCGAGTAAGGGACATAGAGCATCGGCTGAGGCTCCTGATTGATAAGCTCGCGCGTATCGCCTACGATCCCGACGATTTTGCGTGGAGTCCGTTGGCCATGCACATCATCGCGAGTCACCACGATCAATCGCCCTAGCGGATCCTGGCCAAGCCAGAATTTTTTTGCCATAGCGAGATTGATGAGGCATACGGGTTCAGAATCACCGCTATCGGAATCTGTAATGAAACGGCCGTGCAATAGCGGAATGCCAAGCGCTGCGAAGACATGCGAATCTGCCAGGCGCAGATCGGCTGCATTGAATGGGTCCACAGATGTGTCTTGCGGCGCTTTAAAGCTCACGCCGAAAGGATTACTTAGAGGAAGTGGAAAGGTGAAGGTGGCATTCTCAACTCCGGGTAGCGCGCGCACCTTGTCGCCCACCTGGTCATAAAACCGGACCACATCCACGTCACGCTGATAGCGAATACGGGGGAGGGAAACGACGACCACGACCCGGTGATCGGTTTCAAAGCCAAGGGACTGATGGCGAAGCTTGTGAAAGCTGCGCACCAGCAGGCCTGCTCCCGCAAGCAGGACAATGGAACAGGCGATTTCTGCTATCACAAAGCCCTGACGTAAGCGGCGTCCCTGAATACTCACAGTGGTGCCCAGCGAGGCGCGGCGCAGCAGATCACCATTTTGCAGGCGAGTCACAGCAAGCGCCGGCAGCAGCGCAAACGTTGCTCCTGCCAAAATCGTGATGGCGAACGTGACCAGCAACACTTGCCAACTAAGATCAACCGCGCTGAGTTCCGGCGATTGCCACGCGAGCAGCCATAACACGATCTTCTTGCCGGCCTCGCCGAATGCGAGGCCGACACCCCCTGCAGCAATCCCCAGACAAATACCTTCGGTAAGGAGTTGCCGAACCAGATCTCCGGAGCGGGCGCCCAGGGCAAGACGAGTAGCAAACTCACGAGTGCGGCCTGTGATGCGCAGCAGCATGAGATTTGCGACATTCGCGGATGCGACAAGCAAAACCAGCAACACGGTGGCGAAAGAAATCAGCAGAATTGTCCGCATCCCGCCAGCGAGTTGTTCCTGCAATGGGATTACCACAGCGGCACCGTAAAAGTCGCCTGCCGGGTGTGCCTGCCGGATTGCAGCGGCAATGCGATTCAGGTCAGCCGTCGCCTGCTTCCGGCTCACGCCCGATTTGGGCCGAGCGAGCACCTCCAGAAAGCGTGAGTCTCGCCAGAGCATGCGGTCAGGCCGAATCTGGCGTTGCAACGGAACCCACAACTCAACGTCCGGATCTAAGGCGGTCTGCGTCGGTATGATCCCGACCACTGTGAATGAATCACCGTTGAGGCCAATCGCCTTGCCGACGATTCCGGGATCGGAGTTAAATCGGCGATGCCATAGCTTGTCACTGAGAATCACAACCGGTGTCCCGCTCGGCGAGTCTTCCTCGTACCGAAAATCACGGCCCAACTCAGGGTGAACGCCGAGAACCGCAAACCAATCGGCCGAAATAGCATCTCCCCAGACCTGTTCTGGTTGGCCGGTTCCCGTGAGGTTGTAGCGGAAACCTGAGCTGGCGGCCATAGCAGCAAAATCATGAGTTTGCTGTTGCCAGTCCAGGAAATTCGCAGGTGCGACGTTCTCGTGCGTCTCGTAGTTGTTCGGACTTTTGGCTTCAAAGAGGCGCAGCAAATGCGAGGCATCAGGATAAGGGAGTGGCTGCAGCAGCATCCTATGAATGAGACTAAATACGGCTGTATTGGCGCCGATTCCAAGCGCCATCGTAATAATCACCACCAGCGTAAAGCCCGCCGATTTGCGTAATATAGCGGAAAGAATAGAGCAGGTCACGAACGACGGACATGAAGTGGCTCCCGAAGCGGGAGTGTACCACGGAGAAATCCAACGTGTATGGTCGGCAACACTTAACCAATCCGTTCCGATTGCCCGTCATCCGGGAACAATTCTGGACTGCGTTCTACAAGCCGACTTCCCGTTACTGATTGGGCAGAAGCTTATTGCTGCACTGAAGGACCAATGAAACGGTTAAAAGATGGATTCTTTGTATCAGCGGTTAAAAGAACTCGATGCTGACACTTTTCCACGCCTTTGTTTCAGTTACTCTTTTCCACGCCTTTGTTTCAGTTACTCAAGGATCGATATACTGGCGCCAGTCTGCGTCATGTAGAGGGCGCTAGTGGAGATGACGGACTGGATGTTTTTCAACGTATAGGAAAAACAAAAAAACCATTTCTAGGACAGGGTGGCGTCTTCACCGCCCTATTGCAGAGCCGCCTGGACTGCCGCTTCTAATGCGGCCTATCTTTCCTTGACCCACGGAGAGTAGTGTTTTTGAGTGACGTTGATGTTTTTGTGGCCGAGTAACATCGACACCGTTTCGAGCGACACGCCTTTTTGAAGCAGAGAGACGGAAAAGGTATCACAGAACCGATGACTATGGCCGTCAGGTATTCCCGCGATTACAGTGAAGCGAAGCTTGGACGAAACAGATTCGCACCCTCAATACCCTTTTGGGTAAGCAAATTTTTGACGATTTCCCTCATTCCTGGAAAGGGACTACTAACTAGCCCAGTAGAGAAAAAGCCGCTTTCTTGGCTCTTCCGGCGCATACCGCTGCCCATTTCATTCCCACTTTAATCGAGAAAACGCCCGGAATCGGGCCATTTTAGAGGGAATCAGAGAACAATTCTCTGCTGGGCAGACTAGATGGCGGGGGAACAGACATTCAAACTCTCACTACCCACTTTGAACAGCGAAATGATGGCACAGCGTGCAGCGTTCAAACCTCCGATACCCATTTTAGTAAGCGGCTTTTTTGACAATTTCCCTAATTCCTGGAAAGGGACTACTGACTAGCCCGGTAGAGAAAAAGCCGCTTTCTAGGCTCTTCCGGCGCATACCGCTGCCCATTTCGTTCCCACTTTAATCGAGAAAACGCCCGGAATCGGGCCATTTTGGAGGGAATCAGAGAACAATTCTCTGCTGGGCAGACTAGATGGCGGGGGAACAGACATTCAAACTCTCACTACCCACTTTGAACAGGCGAAATGATGGCACAGCGTGCAGCGTCCAAACCCCCGATACCCATTTTAGTAAGCGGCTTTTTTGACAATTCCCTAATTCTTGGAAAGGGACTACTAACTAGCCCAGTAGAGAAAAAGCCGCTTTCTTGGCTCTTCCGGCGCATACCGCTGCCCATTTCGTTCCCACTTTAATCGAGAAAACGCCCGGAATCGGGCCATTTTAAAGGGAATCAGAGAACAATTCTCTGCTGGGCAGACTAGATGGCGGGGGGACAGACATTCAAACTCTCACTACCCACTTTGAACAGCGAAATGATGGCGCAGCGTGCAGCGGCGGCGCCGACCCTGATGAATGATCACGTCCTTTATCAATCACGATCCATGGCACGATTTTGTTTTCATGTGTAGGCTATGTTCGAGCAGTGGTTGACGGGTTGAAACTTAAACCTGGCCAGCTTTATGGATGGCCCGATTTCATCGTGAAGTGGAGATCGGTAGGCGTTTGTGAGGCTTACATATTGCGGCAAAAGGACGGGGAGTGCGACGAGCCGTGCTGACGATTTCTTAGCCACAGTTCTTATTTAGAAAGGATGGTTCCACGGTGCCACAAGAGAATAAAGACGCGGAGCGTTTTCTGAACAAACACCACAAGACGATGCTAATCGTCGCCCACCAAGATGATGACGTGATCGGTGCAGGTTGCTTGCTACAGAACCACGCTTCTGTCCACGTGTCGTATTGTACCGATGGCGGTGCAGCCCTCAATGGGGACTATTGGCGTTCCATTGGTCTGTCTAGGCGGTCGGACTATGTTGATTTACGGATGAAGGAAGCGAGTGCAGCACTCAAACTGTCCGGCGCTCGTGCTGAACCGGAATTCCATTCCAAAGTTGACGGCTCATTGCATGAGCACTTAAATGTGGTTGCCAATGAACTTCGTTCCACGATTGAGAAGGAGAGTCCCGACTTCATTCTTACCCACGCTTTTGAGCACGGTCATCCGGACCATGACTGTTGCAGTTTTTTGTCGGCCCAACTTGGTGCGGAATTTGGCATTCAAGTATTTGAGATGCCGATCTACGGATCGCAGCCGGACGGAAAGAAACTCGTCCAAGAGTTCGGAGAAAAAGATAATTTATTGCGTCTTAGTCCAACGAATGAGCAAATTGCCCTAAAAAGCTCGATGATGAACGCTCATGATAGCCAGCGCAGGCTCGGAAATTTGGATATGTTCCGGGCTGACATCCCTGAGACATTTCGCCGGCAACTGAACCATGCTTTTGACCAGGTACCAACGTGGCAGTACAACGTCAAAACAGCGTCACCGGCACAGGTCTGCAAAGCATTCGGTGAGTTCTTGGCGAATACAGCAGGCTTCCTCGAAGCCTTAAACGATGAGAAAAGCGAGAACCACGGATTGGCTGTTTACATCCTGGCTCACAATGTGGGCACATTCACGACTTAGCAGTCCAAGACAAAGCCTTTCGCGATGTCATACTGAAGCAGCAATTGCCGCAAAGAGAAGGAATTTTACATCGGATAGCATCAGCCTGTTGGTCTGAGTACGTTGCCTGCCGACTCTCAGCCACGATCAAGAGACAACGTTGCTCGAAAATACGTTCTGTAACTGTCTTGACAGACTACGAATTCGTGGCAAGGAAGCACTGAATCAATATCAATCAGCGTGATCGCGACGTCGGGAAGCTGCTCGAATTCTGGCAGTCCACTATGGAAGCGCACTGAAGTATGCGTCTTATCTCCCTGGTCACCTTGCCGGGAGAGGGGAAGAAATGAGCAAAGCTGCTTCCAAAGCCGCTGAGTTGGTTGAAAGAAAAACTTTCTTCAGAGAGATTGCGGAGTTGCAAATCAAGCTCGACGAAATGTGGGAGAACTACCAGAACTGGCCTGGCTTTGAAGTCTACAAACCGCTAACAGATTCCTTCGCAGCCTTCGGAGCTTTCTCTTTCAGCTTCTCAACAACCTCGGGCTTCAGCGCAGCTTCCTGATTGAGCGCGACAGCGGCCTTCTCAGGAGTGACGTTAGCAGCCGCCACAACTTCAGGCGCGTCGTTAGCAGCAGCCATCTTCTTATCAACTTTGGGAGCGGTGGCTTTGGTTGAGGCTTTCTTGGCGGCGACGGTTGACTTAGCAGTTTTCATTTTGAATCTCCTTTTTAACTTTGCGATTTTTATCTCGGTACTAAAACCGACGCAGCTACTTTGCGCCCGCTCCTCCGGCGTTCGAAATGAAGATTCCTGTCACTTTCGGGAAATTCCTGTGATGAAAATGTGAACCGATATGGAATTGCGTAGGAAGGAACGTAGGTTAGAATCGAGCTGAATGAACGACGACAAATACAACAAAACCGCGTTGTCAGTTATGTCGCTACCTGACGCTCTTCTCTATTTTGACCACGTCATACCGGTGACTGCGCCGTTTGAAATCTCATGGCGGAATGCAATAGAAAAGAAGCCTCACGATTACAAATTCCAGCCAGCAGAACTGTTTACTCTTGGCGACCAAATGCGCGTCGATGCCAGGCAGCGCTCTCTAGCTGGTCAGATCTTGGAAGTTCTTCCGCCCGAGTTCAACAATGAAGGTTTCAAGTCAAAACTCGGGGATTTTTATTTGTTCACGGCTAAACTGTTCGTACGACAAATCGAGGAGTCTCTAGCTGGCCGTCCCGCGTCCTTTGGGCCGGAAATGCTTGAAACATGGCAACCGTTTGTGGATGAGTATCGCCTCAGCGAATACCCGATGTGCATCTCGCCACAATTTGTAACTCAACAGGAGGCGAGCTCAGAAGATGTCGCCATCACCATTGCTTCATTGCGGCTTGTCAACATGGCCGCGACACCGCTGGAACAGCTATTGGAATTCCGCCGCGATCCTGAGGCCAAGCTCAAGCTCAGGCGATTCAGGCTGTTCGCGTATGAGAACTATGTTGGGAAGGGTCAGGCGTTCATCGAAGACGACCTCGCGGTTCGCCTGGATGACTACAACGCGGTGGTCAAGAAGTGGGGATTCGAAACGGCTGCGGCAACGTTCACCTCTCTGATCGATTCGGACTTGATAAAGGGTGGAATCGCTGGCTCGTTCCTAACGGCTTATCTACACGAGCCGAGCTTGGCGGTGGCGTCAGCGTTGCTGGCTACGGGCGCTACAATTGGCAAGATTGCGGTTGAGGTCGGCAAGCGTCGGTTCGCGTTACGAGAGCTCAGCAGCGGAAGTCCGGTGTCGTATGTGTCGTACGCGAAAGAGAAGCTCGAATCTACAGAGTAGCAAACCACCACACACCCACACACGACACGACCGGCCACAACACACCACAAGCTCTCACATCTCAGGGCAGCAGCTCCCGCATATAGCCGGGTGTCGTCGTGCGTGTCGTGTTGTGGGTGTTTTGTGGTCGTGTGTGATCGTGGTGTGTCGGGAACACGGAGAGAAGAAGTAACCCTTTCCTGATCAGCGTGGATTTGAACCCCGCTACCCTTTTCCGTAAAGGCTATTTTTTAAAGATTCTGCGCCTCCGCACAAAGGGACTACTCCCAAGGCCAGTAGAGAGTTGAAGCCGGAAGCGTTGGCTTGATAGTTGGCCAGCGTGGTGTAGAACACCTGCTGCACGGGCGCGCCGTGGCTGACTGAATCAGGATTATCAATGTAATAAATGGTGCCGCCCGCGCCGGGATAATAGAGCCTCGTGCCGAACGTGCCCGTGGAGAGCGCCGGTTGATACGGCAAAATCCAATTGTGCGATGGCTGAATGTAGTCAGTGCTGAGCGAGTACATGGCAGCGCCATTGACCGCATTAAATACGTTGATCTGGAACCCGCTGGTCGCGCCGGTCTTTACGCTACCAACTATACCGACTACACCGTATCGGTGAACGAGTCGTATATTCGGATCAAGCGGCATCTGTTCCACTGTAATCTTCGGTGCACGCTTCTCAATGAAAACGTACTCGCCTGGGGTGAAGGAGATCTTCTGAGGATTTGACGCGCTTCACTTCGAGCGCCGGGGCACGTTGCATAAAAGGTGTTACCTAAATCCTGACCTTCTTGACTGGAAAATGCCATGTGGATAGCTGTCTAGGAATGGTCTACCAAATCGGTGTGTCTGGCCAGCTTGGCATTTTCGCCTTAATTCAGAAAACTTTCGTGATTTCACGCATCATCGAATAGCGATAATGGAGAAAACAAATGGCCGAAGCCACCCTTTCTAAACTGACCTATTCATTCAAGACCACAACCAATGACAAAGACTGGGATACCGAAGTGGGCGTCGAAGTGATTCACGATGGTCATGACATCGCCAAGAGATTTGACTTCAATCATGACGAACATGAAGACCATTGGGCTGATGGCGCGCAAAAAGGGCCATGGGACCTTCCGATAACCGATCATATAGGCAAATTTGACGTTGAAAGAAGCACTTATCGCGTGAGTGCAAAGGCGGTAAAAAACGACAGGTGGCAATTTGAGGCTATGTTGCATGCTGATTTCAGCGATGGAACTGCATGGGATTGGGTATTCTTGAAAGGAGATTTAAACGCAAGGGATGCAGCGCCAGTTTTCCAAGATTTTGCCATGTCAAATCACCGGTAATTGGCTACGTCTCAATCCAGTGGATCTTCGGCAGTTCCAAGCCCTGATATACAAGGCCCCAGATAAGCCACACGAGCCCGTCCGCAAGATCATCCTGAGCTTCGACCCCCAAGATTGAATAGCTGGCCGAATAGCTGTTCACAGCCGCTTCGTGGGAATAGCACGGTACCGTTTTTGATGTACTGCGCGACAACCTGCAAGCGGCTGCGCTTGTCGCTCTGCGGCTTCATTGCGACAACGGGCAGCATCATGCGTTCCATTTCCTGAATCGCCGCTTTTTGGTAGCCCACATCCTCGACAAAGAAAATGTTTGCGCCTTTGAGCTGTCCAGGCAGATCGCGTACCCTCAATACTGATCGTCGGCTGTTGGACCATCGCTGCCAACACGCTGCTTGTGGGACCGCTTGGTTTCGGGATAGTTCGGCATGGTGCCAAGTGGCAATTTCTCTAACTGTATCGCGAAGCTGGAAAACGCAAACTTTTGCTTCAAAGGTTGTGGGTGTTATCATCCAAGGTAGAAAATATGCCCAATAACATTTGTCCTGTGTGCGATAGGCCGTACATCAAGAAAACAGAATTCACCGTCGTAATCAGGCACTCTCACCAATCTCCAATCCCCCTTGTGAACAGCGTATTGGGCTGCCTGAAAATCCCAATAAGGCGCAAAGAATACCGCCTGATGTTTTACGACGACGAAGAGACGCTGACTATGGCTTCGGCGGAGTGCTTTAAAGGTAATTCGCTCGCAAGTGGCTACTTGTGTTTAAGCTGAAGAACTTGCTAATGTGCTCTATCGAAAATAATCCGGTAGTAAAAAGGAGACAGAAAAGCAATGCCACTTAGTGTAGATGACCTTTTCGGTGCATTTCCGAAGGGAACAATACTGCCATATGCAGGTGATCTGACCCACCTTCCAGCAGGATGGGAGCTTTGCGACGGTTCAAATGGAACCATTGATCTCGCAAATAGAATTCCGATGGGATCAAATACGGCGAG
>CAWGMN010000010.1:0-29577 GCA_963823745.1 Terriglobia bacterium | reverse complement strand
TATCGAGCCTGTCAACACGTGCATGAAAGGCATCGAAGCGCTGAACCTTAAGGCAGGCGAAACCGTACTGGTGATGGGGCAAGGCCCTATCGGCATCATGCTGGCGGTGCTGGCCAAACGTTCGGGTACGCCTGTAGTAACTTCCGATTTGCATCCGCAGAGACATACAATAAGTCAGAGCTGCGGGATTGAACACACTTAGACGCGTCTGTGGCAGACCCGGTTATAACCGTCAGCGAGTTGACGGACGGACGGGGCGCCGATGCCGTGATTCTGGCGGTAGCAGGAAATGGATTGATCCGGCCGGCGATGGACGCGACGCGGCCCGGAGGACGAGTGTTGTTGTTTGCGCAGACCCAGCACGGGGAAGCTACCATTGATCCCGCTGCGGTTTGTGTCGATGAAAAAAGTCTGCTGGGTTCCTACAGCGCGTCAGTCGACCTGCAGGAGGAAATTGGCAAACTTGTACTCAGCGGCGAAATGGATTTGGAGCGGCTGATTAGCCACCGTTTCCCTCTTGATCGAGGCCATTGAAGCTTTGCAGCTTGGCTGCCCATCCCGAACCGGATTCGATGAAGATCGTGATTCAGCCGGGCAGCGGATGGAAGGACAAGTAGAGTGAACGGACAAATGACAGCGGCGGTCCTCTATGGCAAAGAGGACGTCAAAATCGAGAAGGTACCGATCCCTACGCTGGAAGAAGGGGAAGTGCTGGTGAAGGTGCATGTTGCCCTGACCTGCGGCACCGATCTGAAGGTCTATCAGCGCGGCTATCACGCGCGCATGATCGTGCCTCCTGCCCTGTTTGGGCACGAGCTGGCCGGCGTGATCGAAGAAGTCGGGCCCGACGTGAAAGATTTCAAGAAGGGCATGCGCGTGGTGGCCCTGAATTCCGCGCCCTGCGGCTCGTGCTTCTACTGCTCCAAGCACCAGGAAAATCCTGCGTACAGATCTGCTCTTCAACAACGGCGCCTATGCCGAGTACATCCAGCATTCCCCGCCGCATTGTTGAAACCAACATGCTGGCGCATGCCGGAAGCACGTGAGCTTTGAGGAAGCCGCCATGGTCGAGCCTCTGGCCTGCGTGCTGCGCGGGCTTCAGGAAACCAAGATGGATATTGGCGACACCGTCGCCGTTATCGGCGCGGGCCCGCATCGGCCTGATGTTCGTGCAGGTAGCCAAGCTGACCGGCTGCAACGTGATCGCGGTTGTCAAGCGCGATTCGCAGGTGAGCGCCGCCAACGCTTTGGCGCGGACGGACGCGGTGCAGATCACCGAAGTCGACGATCCGGTGAAGGCGGTACGCAAGCTGACCGAAGGCCGCGGCTGGATGTGGTGATTGAAGCCGTGGGACGTCCGCAGGCATGGGAGTGGTCGATCGACATGGTGCGCAAAGGCGGCACGGTGAACTTCTTCGGCGGCTGCGCCAATGGTACCAAGGTCGCGCTCGATACCCAGCGCCTGCACTACAACGAACTTACGCTGAAAGCCACGTTCCATCACACGCCGGAAACGGTGCGGAAAGCCTTTCGCTGATCTGCGAAAAGAAGATCAAGGGCACCGACTACATCACCGGAGAAGCGCCGCTGTCCAGCTCAAGCAGGTCCTGCAGCACATGCTGAACCGCAGCGGCGACATCAAGACGGCGATCATTCCCGGCCATTAAAATGTCAGCTCGTGCCCAGCGAACAGCTCTGCCGGTTTCTCTGCCATCGGCGGGCTGGGACCGCGCTGCCGCGAATCGTACCGCATTCCGGAATCGGCGCCCTCACTGGAGCAGGCGCAACAGTACTGTGCGCGCCTGGCCCAGCAGCGCATTACGAGAACTTCTCGGTAGCCACCTGGTTTTTGCCTGCTCGCCTGCACCAGCATTTCTATAACGTCTACTGCCTATTGCCGGATTTCTGATGATCTGGGCGATGAAGTGGGTGATGCCCAGCAATCGTTGGAACTGTTGGGCGAATGGGAAACCGAGTTGAATGCCTGTTATGACGGCACGGCCCGTCATCCAGTCTTTGTGGCGCTGTCCCAAACGGTGCGCGAGTTCAATATCCCGAAGCATGAATTTTCTGACCTTCTGATTGCCTTTCGCCAGGACCAGATCATTACCAGGTTTGAGACTTTTGCCGATGTTCTGGGCTATTGCAAGTACTCAGCGAATCCCGTTGGGCATCTGGTGCTCTATCTGTGCGGATATCGCGATGATGAACGGCAACAGCTGTCAGACTTCACCTGCACTGCGCTGCAACTGGCAAATTTCTGGCAGGACGTGGCTGTTGACTACGATAAAGGACGCATCTACCTGCCACTCGAAGACTTGCGGAAGTATGAAGTTACCGAAGGCGATATCGCCCAGCGCCGCGCCACCCCACATTTTCTGGAAATGATGAAATTCGAAGTGCAGCGTGCGCGTGAATGGTTTGAACGCGGCCTTCCTTTGGTGAAGATGGTCGATCGTGAACTGGCGCTCGATCTCGAGTTGTTCAGCCGGGGCGGACAGGAGATACTCAAGGCCATTGAGCGGCAGGGATTTGATGTGTTGCGCAGCCGTCCGGTGATTTCCAAACCGCGCAAGCTTTGGCTGGTGGCCCGGGCAGCTGGCAGGCAAGCTATTGTGAGTTCCCAACTCGATCATGCCTATGCCGTGTGCAGAGGCATTGCCCGCCGTCAGCGCAAAAAATTTCTATTACGGTTTTCTTGTGCTGCCCTCGGAAAAGCGCAACGCCTTCTGCGCCGTCTACGCGTTCATGCGCAAGGCCGACGATATCTCTGACGATCCTCAGGGTGACGAGCAGCAAAAACGGCAGAAACTGAGCGACTGGCTGGAAGCGGCCAAGGCGGTCTTCTCCGGCAAGCCGACGGACGATCCGGTGCTGATGGCTTTGGCCGATACACAAAAGCGATTCAAGATTCCGCCAGAGCTGTTTGAAAAACTGGTGTACGGCACCAGCCTCGATCTGCAAATTCCTCCGCCTTCAGGCGCGCCTGCACTGCTGTGCCAGACATTTGAAGAATTACAGCGGTACTGTTATCACGTAGCTTCTGTGGTAGGACTGGTGAGCATTCGCATCTTTGGCTACACGGAGACGAAAGCAGAGATGCTGGCTGAAGATTGTGGGCTGGCCTTCCAACTCACCAATATTCTCCGCGACGTAAAAGAAGATGCCGGACTGGGACGCATCTACCTGCCCGGTGAAGATCTTGAGCGTTTCGGCATCGCGCCCGACCGCTTGGCGCCGCAAAATTTGATCAGTGGCGCTGCTTCGCAGGAACTCAAGCCGGTGCTGGAATTTGAGGCGCAGCGCGCGCAGCGTTATTACGAGTCGGCGCGCTGGCTAATGGAACTGATTGACGATGACAGCCGCCCGGCCTTGTGGGTATTGGTTGAGATTTACAGCCGTTTGCTGAAAAGGATTGTAGAGCGCAATTATGATGTGTTTACCGAACGCATTCAGCTCAGCGTGTGGGAAAAACTGGCCGTGCTCTCGCGCGGAATGCTGATGCGCATTACATGACTTCTTCTCAGCAACCAACCGTGGCCATTGCCGGTGGCGGACTTGCAGGTCTCGCCGCAGGCTGCGCTCTTGCTGATGCCGGCTTCCAGATCACGTTATTTGAGCGCAGGCCCTATGTAGGCGGCCGCGCTTCCTCCTATGAGCATCCGGGCACTGGTGAAGTCGTGGACAATTGCCAGCACGTGCTGCTGGGATGCTGCACCAATCTGATCCAGTTCTACCGCCGCCTGGGCGTAGAAGATAAAATCCAATGGTTTGATGACATGACTTTCATCGAGCCTGGCGGCCGTTCCAGCAGGCTGTCGCCTACATTTCTGTTCGCGCCTCTGCACAGCATGCCTTCATTCTTTGCTGCGTCATCACTGTCGCTGAAAGACAAGCTGGCCATCTCCCGGGCGCTTACGGCCATGATGGGCATGCGTGATCCGGCGGATGATCCCGACCAGAATTTTCTGCAATGGCTGCGCCAGCATCACCAGACGGCCCAAGCCATCGAGCGTTTCTGGAAAGTAGTGCTGGTCAGCGCGCTCAACGAAGATCTGGACCGCACCTCAGTTCGGTATGCAGTGCAGGTCTTTCGCGAGTCGTTCATGAAGTCTGCCGCTGCGGGGAGATTGGGTGTGCCCCGCGTGCCGCTTTCTGATCTCTACAACAGTGCTGCTGAATATATCCGTGCTCGTGGCGGGCAGGTTTCGCTGCGTTCCTCTATTTCGGCAATCACTCCCAGGGCGGACGGCGTGGGAATCAAGGTAGCGGAAGAAGATCGAACCTTTGATTATGCAGTGCTGGCAGTTCCATTCCAGTCTGCGGCCGCTATCTTGCCGCAGGATGCCAGCGCCGATGACCTGCGGAAAAAGCTCTCTGCATTTGAAGCTTCGCCGATCACGGGAATTCATCTATGGTTCGATCGCGAGATTACAGCATTGCCTCATGCGGTGCTGCTCGACCGCACCATTCAATGGATGTTTCAGAAGAACAAATTCCATGAGAACGGCAAGCATGCAGCCACAGGCAGCTATCTGGAATTGGTGGTGAGCGCCTCAAAGACCCTGGTGGAAAAATCACGCCAGCAGGTGCTCGATCTGGCGCTGGCGGAACTGTCAGAATTCTTTCCCGATGTAAAAGAAGCCAGACTGGTCAAGGCTACGGTGATCAAAGAAGTCTACGCGACGTATTCTGTAAGGCCGGGACTCGATCAGGTGCGTCCTGATGCTCGCACTGGCTGGCCGAGGCTGTTTCTCGCCGGCGACTGGACGGCCACCGGATGGCCGGCCACCATGGAAGGCGCAGTCCGCAGCGGCTACCTCGCCGTTGAAGCGCTTACGCAATCTGCCGGACAGCCCGGCAGATTTCTTGCTCCCGACCTTCCTGCTCGCGGGTTGATGCGTTTCTTCGGCTGACAGTAATTAGATTTTCGGCAAACTGCGTTCCATTGCATGCTCCAGCTTGTGCATGGAGTCCCTCAGGGTGACCAACCCCGGAAGGGTTGCAGTGGAATTTTGCAAATCTGAGGCCAGCAGGGTAGCGAGTTGTGAAGTGGCGCGCACCCTCTCCTCCAGCAACAATGATGACAATTCCCTGGTGTCTCCATCGAGCCAGCATTGAACATGCCAGCTTGTGTTACGCACTTTGTTGACCGCATCACGAAATTCCGTGAGCACCCGCCTGTCTACCATGCCTGCGCTTAGAAGATGCTCCAGACGATTGAGTTCCTGAGTAATTCGGGCGACTTGTGAAGAAATTTGTTTGCTGAAAGCTTCATTCGCTTCGGGGATGGATAAATTCGTCATTCTCACTTCCTGAGCGTTCATGTCCGCGTACAGTCAGAGTATTACGACTTTCGTGCTCAGCATAGAGAACTTTAGTAACGTGAGGCCAAAAAAAGTAACATAGCTGTAAGTTCCCCGATTTTTCTAAAGAATCATTAACTTTGCTGCGCCACAGAGACGGCCGTACGGCGAATGTGAATGATTGTGCTATAAAAGTCAGTTTCCTAGAAGGAGCCTGCTATGCACCGTGGTATACGGCTGACCACTCTGGCGATTTTGATTTGCGCTGCCTTTCTGGCGTTCGCTCAGAAGCGCTCGATTACCGAAAAAGACCTGTTTCAGTTCAACTGGATCGGCGATCCGCAGATTTCGCCTGACGGCACGCGCGTGGCCTTTGTGAAAGTTACCGTCAATGACAAAAAAGACGGATACGAGACATCGCTGTGGAGCGTTGCCATGGCCGGCAATGAGCAGCCGCGACGTATGACCAGCGGCAACCATGATGCTTCTCCGCGCTGGTCGCCGGACGGCAAATGGCTGGCCTTTGTCCGTACTCCTGAACCGTCGTCCGCGCCTTCTTCCGGAGCAAGCGCAGGAAAACCGCCATCTCCGCAGATCTATGTGTTGCCGATGACCGGAGGCGAATCGTGGCGGCTGACCGACCTGCCGCGCGGCGCCGGCAATCCGGTATGGTCACCGGACAGCAAGATGATTGCCTTCAGCAGCACCACAGGGCCCGACGATCTCGTCAAGCAGCGCAGAAAAGCAGGCGCAAAGGCAGACGGAAAACCTGAGAGTAAGCCAGAGACTTCGCCCGAAAAAGATGAAGCGAAGACCGAGAAGCCATCGGGACAGGAGTCGCGAAGAAGGGGGAGTCGCCCGGTCGTCAGGAGCTACCGAGGCCGACCATGAGAGCGACGTGAAGGTAATCACGCGCGCTGTCTACCGTTTGAATGGCGTTGGATACCTGGATCCCAAGCATACGCAGCACATCTGGGTGGTCAGCATCTCACAAGGCCCGGAAGACACGGACAAGCCAAAACAGCTCACCAGCGGACCATTCGATGAATCGAACATCATGTGGGCGAAAGACAGCTCTCATATTTACTTCACTACTACGCGTGTCGCTGAGCCGTATTACGAACTGCCGCACAGCGATATCTATTCCGTAGCGGCGACCGGAGGCGAGCCTGCCAAGCTGCTGGCCTTGAATGTGGCGGCGAGTGAAGTGGCTTTGAGCCCGGACGGAAAGCGCATGGCTTTCTGCGGCTCAGTGAACGAGCCGGTGCATTCTTACACCCAACCCGATTTATGGGTAGTGGACCTGAGTTCGGGAGCCAAGCCGCGCAACCTGACCGCCAGCTACGATTTTGATATGTGCAGCGGCGTAGGCGGCGACCAGGGGACCCCACGCGCTGGGGGTCCTAATGAAGTCATCTGGAGCCACGATGGAAATAGCCTGATCGTCACCAGCGCGAAAAAAGGTACGGCAAATCTGGTGCAGGTAGAGATTGCGTCAGGCAAAGTAAGCGAGATCACCACGGGCAATCAGGCAGTAGAGAGATTCCGCGCCACAGAAGATGGTTCAAAGCTGGTGGCGTTGATCTCGACTCCCACAAACATCGGCGATCTATTCGTGATTGACAAAGACAGATCAGGCGGCCAGCCTGCGCAGATCACGCACATCAATGACAAGCTGTTCTCGCAGCTCAATCTCACCCCGCCCGAAGAGATCTGGTACAACAGCTTCGACGGCAAGCGCATTCAAGCGTGGATTCAGAAGCCGCCCGACTTCAATCCATCGAAGAAATACCCGCTGATTCTGAACATCCATGGTGGACCACATGCCGCTTACGGCTACGTCTTCGATCACGAGTTCCAGTGGATGGCAGCCAAAGGCTATGTAGTGCTCTATCCCAACCCGCGTGGCAGCACCTCATACGGGCAGGATTTCGGAAACATTATTCAGTACCACTATCCCGGCGACGACTTCCGCGACCTGATGATTGGCGTAGATGAAATGCTGAAACGCGGCTACATTGATCCTAAAAAACTGGGTGTGACCGGCGGCAGCGGCGGTGGATTGCTGACCGACTGGATTGTCGGCCACACCGACCGCTTTGCTGCCGCTGTGGCGCAGCGCGACATCGCAAGCTGGGCTGCATGGTGGTACAGCGCTGACTTCACGCTGTTCGAGCCATCATGGTTCAAAGCTCCACCCTTCCAGGACCCGCAGGATTATGTGAACCGTTCTCCCATCACTTACATTCAAAACGTGAAGACACCGCTCATGCTGGTGCTGGGTGAAGCCGATTACCGCACGCCTCCCGGCGCAGGTGGTGAAGAGATGTTTCGCGCACTGAAGTTCCTGAAGCGGCCGGTAGTGATGGTGCGCTTTCCCGGGGAGTCGCATGAGCTTTCCCGCTCCGGACAGCCATGGCACCGGATCGAACGCCTCGAACATATTGTCGGATGGTTTGATAAGTACCTGATGGGCATGCGTAAGCCTGAGTACGACGACGTAACAGGCAGTGAGGTTAGTGTAAAACCCAGAGCTTTACCGGCCAGCAAGCAAAGTCCGGCTCAGCCGCCACAATTAGACGATGAAGATTAGGCAGCAGGCAAGGAGGGCGTAGAGCGTGGGTGAGACTCAGAAGCTTACAGACAGCTGTAGCGCGTTATTCATTTACACCAGGGCTAAAGAGCGTGTGTGAGAACTCGATTCCGCGGGGACATTACTGTGAGGTCGAAGGTGTGCAGGGGCTAAAGCCCAATGTTTATGCGCTTTTACGGCACGAGTAAACTCGTGCCCTGATACTTGTGTCGTCAACCCACCGCAGATTCTAAGTTCTCGCACACCCTCTAAAGCCCTGCATTGTTCTCAACTTTACGCGGCCCTGAAAGGGCCGCTCTTCTATCAAACCGGGACAAAGCAACTTATCAAATTCCTCTAAGCTATTCCTAATTCCAATCATTGCTGCATTTCTTTCGATTCATTGCCTGCGCGAGCAAAGTCACTTTGCTCGCGAGTTCCTCAGTATTCACCGGTTTGCGAGAAATAATCGTCGGCCCCTGCTCGCAAGGCTATGGCAATCTGTGCGGGTTCGTCCCTGCTGGTAAGAAGAATGACGTAAGGCAATGGCTTCACGCCGCCAGAACGCATCCAACTGCAAAGTTCCGGGCCGCTCATTCCCGGCATCTCCCAATCCAGAATGCATACATCAATGCCGCCGTTCTCCAGCATTTTGCGCGCGCTGTTGCCGTCAGAGGATGAAACGATCTCGCACCCGTGTCTCACCAGGGCAGTGGCCACCAACCTTGCGATAGACCGGATCATCATCGGCAATGAGAACTCTGGGCACGGCTAAGGCACACCATTTGAATTTGCGCGAATTGAGTGTCGACATAAATGCCGGTCACTTAAGTAAGACACACAAATTAAGATTTTGGGAACAGATTTTTCAGAGAGGAACAAGAAACGGCTGAAGAACAAAAACTTTTCTCCAGCCGCATGAGTTTAGCGAATCACGTATTTGCCGGCTTCGAGCAGGCGGTTGGATATCTGCTGGGTAAGAGCAATAGTGTTGTAAGGCTCATATTTGAACAGACGCCGCAAAATCACCAGTTGAGTGCGCAGCATGTCACCCTCGGCAACGGCTGCCACTACCTTGCGCGCTGCCGATTCAATGATGTCCATGGAGCGGGTCAGGCTCACCTGGCACATGGCAATAGGAAGCTGGCACCGCGCCTCCCCCTGGTTCTCAACCAGTTTCTGGGTGCGCAGCACAACGGAGTCCATGGCATACGCTTCAATCACCATGTCGGCGATGGCGGCGATGATCTCCTGCTGGTCGGCCAGCGCCATCATGTATTTCTGTGAGGCGGCTCCGGCCAGCATCAGGGTGGCTTTCTTGGCATTGCTGACCAGGGTGCGTTCCTGGGCCAGTGTGCCTTCCAGTGGCTCAGAGCTGCCAGGGCCTGACATGATCTCATCGGTCAGTTTTTTGATTGCGGGCAGCAGCGCAAGCTGTCCGCTCATGGCCCGCTTAAGCAGCCATCCGGTGATAATCATGCGGTTGATTTCGTTGGTGCCTTCGAAGATGCGGTTCACGCGTGAATCGCGGTAGGCCCGCTCCGCAGGATACTCTTCCACGAAGCCATAACCACCGTAGATTTGCACGGTCTCATCCACAACGTAGTCCAGCATCTCAGAGCCCCATACCTTCAGGATGGAGCATTCCACCGCGTATTCTTCAATGCCTTTGCCGATCTGCTTGTAGGCGTCGGCGGAGTTGCGGTCAATGTCGGACAGGGCAGCATCAATCATGCCCACCGTGCGGTATGACATGCATTCACCGGTGTAGATGCCGGTGGCCATGTGCGCCAGCTTCTCTTTAATCAAGCCGAAATCGGCCAGGGTCTTGCCAAAGGCTTTGCGCTGCTTGGCATAACCGATGGAATTGTTCAGCGAATTGCGCGCGCCACCAACCACGCCCGCACCCAGCTTGAAGCGCCCGATATTGAGGGTGTTAAAAGCGATCACATGCCCTTTGCCGATTTCGCCCAATAGGTTCTCTTTGGGAACGCGGCAATCATTCAGAATGATGGGAGTGGTAGATGAGCCGCGAATGCCCATCTTCTTTTCTTCCGCGCCGTTCTGGAAGCCGGGAAAGGTGCGCTCGACGATGAATGCGCTGAACTTCTCTCCATCCACCTTGGCAAAAATGATGTAGACATCAGCAAAGCCGCCGTTGGTAATCCACATCTTCTCGCCATTCAGTATCCACTCTTTGCCGTCGGGCGAGAGCACAGCCTTGGTGCGGGCGTTCATCGCGTCAGAGGCGGAAGTAGATTCCGACAATGCGTAGGCGGCAATCCACTCGCCGCTGGCCAGCTTGGGCAGATATTTGGCCTTCTGCTCGGCAGTGCCGAAATAGACGATAGGCAGCGTGCCGATACCCACGTGTCCGCCGAAGGCCACGCTGAAGCTGCCGGAAACCGATAGATGCTCGGCGATGATGGACGAAGAAATCTTGTCCATGTCAGAGCCGCCGTATTGCTCCGGAATATCAACTGTGGCGATGCCGATCTCGCAGGCCTTGCGAATGAGTTCTCGGGTCACGGCAAACTCTTTGTGCTCGATCTTCTCCACGTTGGGAAGAATTTCGTTGCGCGCAAAATCCTGGGTGGTTTGTGCAATCTGCTGGTGTTCTTCCGACAGATCTTCGGGAGTAAAGACCTGGTCAATGTGGTGCTCTTCAATCAGGAAGCTGCCACCCGCGAGTTTCATTTTGGGGATTACCGCTGTTGCCATAAATCTTCTCCTGTTTAACCACAAAGGGCACGAAGGGACACTAAGGTTTATCCCAGCCTGTGCCTTCAACCATTCTCTTAATTCCATTCTTCAGATGGAGGACATTGAAATTCATGAGCAAGCCTAATTTCTTTTGACTGAGTTTGAGATAAGAAAGAAGCTGTGCCTGATGCAAGGCAGTGAGTTCATCAACCGCCTTCAGTTCAACAACTACAAGGTCGTTTACCAGTAGATCGAGCCGGTAACCAAGTTCCATTCTCACACCGTCATAAACAACTGGAAGCTCGACTTCCACCCCGACGGTAAATCCCGCTTTTCGAAGCTCATGGGCAAGGCAAACTTTGTATGCATTCTCAAGCAATCCCGGACCTAAAGCAGAGTGAACCTTGAGAGCCGCCTTGATAATTTCATAACTAATCTCATGTGCACTGATTGCTGCTCCTGCGCCAGTTACCGGCATTCCTTTGTGTCTCCTTGGTGTCCTTTGTGGTTAATTCTCTCTTCTACTGGTGGTTAATTCTCTCTTCTACTGAATGTTTTCAAATCTACTGAATATTTTCAAAAATGCCGGCAGCACCCATGCCGCCGCCGATGCACATGGTCACAATTCCGTACCGTCCGTTGCGCCTTTTCAATTCCCTGATCAGTGTGGCGGTTAATTTGGCGCCGGTGCAGCCCAGCGGATGCCCCAGGGCCACGGCCCCGCCATTTGGATTTATTTTGTTGATGTCCAATCCGCCTTCTTTGATGACTGAGAGCGCTTGAGCCGCGAACGCTTCATTCAGTTCGATCACGTCAATGTCTTCCAGCTTCAGTCCCGCCATCTTCAGCACTTTAGGAATGGCAAAAACCGGGCCCAGCCCCATCTCCTCCGGTTTATAACCGGCGGTGGCAAAAGCCACGAACCGCGCCAAAGGTTTGATGCCGAGTTGCTGCGCTTTGTCAGCCGACATAACGACGGCCGCCGCTGCACCATCAGAAGTCTGCGAAGAATTGCCCGCCGTAACCGTTCCTTTGGCATGGAATGCAGGCTTCAGCGCTCCCAAGGCTTCCAGAGAGGTGTCGGCGCGCGGACCTTCGTCTACCTTGAAGGTAATTTCCATGCGCTTGGGCTTCGAGCCGTTGGGAGTGGTGAAACTCACCGGAACCGGAACAATTTCGTCTTCGAACTTGCCTGCCTGTATCGCGGCAATCGCTTTCTTATGGCTGTTCAGCGAAAACTCGTCGGCAGCTTCGCGGGTGATTCCGAAACGTTTGGCCAGGCGCTCGGCGGTGAGTCCCATGGAAAGATACGCGTCAGGATAGTTGCCCACCAGCCACGGGTTGGCAGAAACCTTGTGTCCGCCCATGGGAATCATGCTCATGGATTCCACGCCGCCGGCCACCATCACTTCTCCTCGGCCAGCCATGATCCCTTCCGCGGCCTGAGCGATGGCCTGCAATCCGGACGAACAGAAGCGATTGATTGTGATAGCGGAGCACTCCACCGGAAGTCCGGCGCGGAGCGAAGCAATACGCGCAACATTCATGCCCTGTTCGGCTTCCGGCGTAGCGCAGCCGATCACCACGTCTTCAATCTCGTTCTTGTCTACCTGCGGGACACGGTCCAGTGCGCCTTTAATGGCGACTGCGGCCAGATCGTCGGGCCTGGTCACGCGCAACGTGCCTTTGCCTGACTTGCCTACTGCGGTGCGTACCGAACTTGCGATGACTACTTCTCTCATATGTTTACTCCGGGAGCAGCTACTAGCTGCTAGCCTCTAGCTTCTGGCTCATTGTGTCGCCCCTGCAGGGCTTGTAAATTAATTTGATCTCTTTCCCAGCACTCCCGTGCTGGGCTACCTCATTTCACCCCGCTGGGGTTCAAATACCTGTTGCATCAGTCCCCATCAGTCTTCATCAGTCCAATCCGTGCAATCAGTGGTGAGGTTTAATTGCGCAGAGGCTTGCCGGTTTTCAACGTAAATTGGATTCGCTCCTGCGTTTTCTTCTCGCCGCACAGTGATTTAAACCCTTCGCGTTCCAGATCGAGCAGGTACTGCTCGCTTACCGGGGTTCCGGGAGAGACGTTGCCGCCACAGATCACCTCGGCCACCCTGGTTCCCACCTTCACGTCGTGGTCGCTGATGTACTCAGCCTGCCTCATTAGATGAATGCCCAGCTTCAATGTCGCCAGCATATTTTCACCCGGAGCAGGAATATCGGTGCGCGGCACTGGGGCTTTGTATCCGGAACGCGCCAGGTCCATGGCCCGTTCTTTCGCGTCAGAAAGCACGCGCTCGCGGTTCATGGAAATCAGGTCGCCATCGGAGAGGAAACCCAGGTCGCGGGCTTCATACGCCGACGTAGAGACCTTGGCCATGCCGATGATCTCGAAGATGCGCTTCATGCCTTCCATAAGTTCCACCGATTCGCCGCGGCCGTCCGGACGTATGGCGCGGGCATTGTCCACGGCGCGCAGCAGCATCTCTTTACATCCGCCGCCGCCGGGAAGCAGTCCTACGCCTACTTCGACCAGCCCCATGTAGAGTTCGGCGTGAGGCTGGCGGGCGGCCGAGTGCAGGCTGATCTCGGTTCCTCCACCCAGGCACATGCCGAACGGCGCGGTCACCACCGGACGCGTGCAGAACTTTAATCGCCTGCGTCATTCCCTGAAACTGCTTGATGGCGAGATCAACCTCGTCCCATTCTTCTTCCTGAATGGCCAGCATCAGCATCATCAGATTGGCGCCTACCGAGAAATTAGAGGCATCGCCGGTAATCACAAACGATTCGAACTGGTCGCCAATGCCGCCGCTCTTCAGCGACTGCGTGACCATCTGCACGATGTCGCCGCCCAGAGGCGTTCATCTTGCTATGGAACTCGATGCAGCCTACGCCATCGCCCAAATCAATCAACGAGGCTCCGGCGTTCTTTTTGACCACTCCATTGGACTTTTTAGCGGCCTGAACCGACCACACGCCTTCAGGAACCTCGACCGGCTTGTACTCGCCGCGTTTGTAGATCGAAATAGGCGCGGCCTGAGGGCGACGATGGATCGTCTATGTACCAGCTCTTCTTGCCCGCCGCCAGAATCTTCTCGACGTTGGCAGCGACGGGCCTGCCTTCTTTCTTCATGCGGGCGACGGTCGGCTCAACCCCGGCTAGGTCCCAGATCTCAAACGGGCCAATCTCCCAATTGAAGCCCATGCGCATGGCGCGATCGATTTCGACGACGTTGTCAGAGATTTCAGGAATGCGGTTGGCCGAGTAGGTCCAGAGGTCGGCAAGGGTCGTCCAGTGGAACTGGGCGGCCTTGTCGCGGCCATCACCGCCAAGCAGCATGCGCACGCGCTCGCCCGTGTCTTCGACGTTTTTGGCCATCTCCAACGACGGAAACCTGGCCTTCTGCACCGGACGGTACTCCAGGGTCTTCC
This sequence comes from Terriglobia bacterium, assembly GCA_963823745.1. Classification (GTDB taxonomy): domain Bacteria; phylum Acidobacteriota; class Terriglobia; order Terriglobales; family Acidobacteriaceae; genus Angelobacter. Next base: position 15,561 of record CAWGMN010000010.1, on the reverse strand, counting down.
AGTCAATGGCCATGCGCTCTTCTTTATCGCCGCTGCGCACTTTCTTATAGAAGCCGCCCTTGGTCTTGTCGCCGAGCATCTTGCGCTCCAGCATCTTCTGGAAAAAGTCCGGCAGCTTCAGGTCTGAGCGCTCGTCTTTCACGTTCTTGCTGAGGTTCGAAACTACGTGACCGAGAACGTCGAGGCCGACCAGATCAATGGTGCGAAAAGTCGGAGACTTGGTCCAGCCACCGGCGCTGGTGAGAGCGTCTATTTCTTCGATGGTGAAGTCCATCTCCTGCATAAGCCGAAACACGTTCAGGCCCGAAAAAGTACCTATGCGATTGGCAATGAAGTTGGGCGTGTCTTTGGCATAGACGATTCCCTTGCCCAGACGCACATCACAGAAATGCGCGACGCTCTCCATGGCAGCCGGATCAGCTTCCGGCGTAGGAATGATTTCCAACAGGCGCATGTACCGGGGCGGATTGAAAAAGTGGGTGCCGAACCAATGCTTGCGAAAATCGTCGCTGAACCCTTCTGCAATGCTATGGACAGGGAGTCCGCTGGTATTGGTGGTGACCAGACTGCCGGGCTTGCGCACGGCTTCCACCTTTTTCAACAATGCCCGCTTGATTTCGAGGTTTTCGGCAACGGCTTCGATGATCCAGTCGGCGTCGGCGATCATCTTCATATCGTCATCGAAGTTGCCGATGGTGATCAGCTTTTCCAATCCTTTGCGGAAAAAGGCAGCGGGTTTCGATTTCACTGCGCCTTCCAGTCCGGCGGTCACGATCTTGTTGCGCGTGGCTTTGTCGGAGGACTGCGTCTGGTCGGGAGGCACAATGTCGAGCAGGTAACAGGGCACACCGGCATTGGCGAGGTGCGCGGCGATTCTTGCGCCCATGGTTCCCGCGCCCAGCACCGCTGCTTTATTGATGCGCTGATGAGTTTGCCGCGGACCTTTGTGTTCAGACTGGCCGGGCAGATGGTTGGCGGAAACAGAAACAGCGGTGTTACTCATCAGGAGGCTCCCAGAGATTTGGAATTGGCTGGAAATAAAAGAAAGAACGAGCGGAATGATAACAGTTTTAGACCATCCTGAGACGCAATCCGGCGGCAGCAAAGATCATGATGTTGCAATCTCAATTGCATGAAAGGGGCGTCCCAGAGACAGAGGAAAGCGTGTTGCGGAACCGGGCAAATAGGGCGCAATACACACTTGTTCCAGCAGGTCTGATTTTACTGAATGAACGTTCATTCAGTCAATTGTTTTATGGTTGCGTCTTAGACATGGTGTTTTATTCGGACCGTTCGGTTCACAGGGCTGATGTCATGGCCCTGTGCCTTTTTTTCAACGATCATTTTTTTTGCCACGAACCTTGTGCCGCCCAGTGAGGGCGCCTATCCATTTCTTGGCTTTCCCAAGGCTTACGCCGCTGGACTAAGATATGCCGCCGCCTCGGGGCTTGTTGAAGCAAGTGGCATCAGGCGCTAGCTCCGGCGTAAAGTAGGCAACGCTACACCTGTTCTGGAAAGCGCTTTATTTCAGACTTCCTAAGGTTCCATTTCCGGAATGTGTCTTCCGAAATCGCTGCAATTCTGAAAAGTTGGGTTACACTGACTTGCATTCCCTCCCCCCAAGCTGTGTATGGTGAAAAACTACCGTTCTGACATTCTGTTTGTGTTCTTCGTGCTGCTGCTGTTGTGGGCCGCCTACACGGCCCGCGATGTGTTGCTGCTGATTTATGTAAGCGCGCTGTTTGCGGTAGTCATTTCGCCAGCCATCCGGTTGATTCGCAGGATTCGCATTCGTGGATGGCGTCCGGGCCGAGGGTTCGCGATTGCCGTGCTGATGCTCACCATTGTGCTGGCGCTGACCGTGTTCGTGGTTTTTGCGCTTCCGCCCATTTACCTGAATGCCGGAGACTTTGCTGCGGAATGGCCCCAGCACCTCGCGTCCATTACACGCAGTTTTCCCATGGCGCGGGAACTTGACGCTACCGCACTGCAAAGTTATGGAGCCGAAATTGTAGGCGGGGCCTCCGGCCTGTTCCGCAATGTTGCCGGTGGGATCTTCGGGCTGTTTACGGGAATCATTCTTACGGTCTACTTCATTATTGATGGGCAGCGCGCCTTCCATTGGGCCGTCTCTTTATTCCCGGTGCGCCATCAGGACAAACTGGCGGCGACTCTTTCCCGCGCTGAGCGCCGCATGAGGAACTGGCTGCTGGGACAGATGCTGCTCATGGCCACCCTGGGCGTCAGCAGCTTTATCATGTATTTCGCTTTAGGCCTGAAGTATTACTACCTGCTCGCGATGTATGCCTGCCTGGCAAACATTATTCCGATTGTCGGCCAGCTTAGCTCGGTGATATTGGCCAGCACCGTGGCCGCGCTGGATTCGCCCAACAAAGTCGTGGGCGTACTCATCTTCTATGTGATCTACGCACAGATTGAAAGCGGCTTTCTCACTCCCCGCATCATGAAGTCAACCGTTGACCTCTCTCCACTGGCAGTGATCATTGCTCTAAGCCTGGGCGGCGCGCTGGCCGGAGTGCTGGGAGCGCTGGTGGCCGTACCAACCGCGGCACTGGTGTCCGTATTCGCGGATGAATATCTAGTCAAGCGCAAGAGTGCTTCCGCGGCGGCATAGAACCTTACCACTGATTGCACTGATCTAACTGATTTTCACTGATGATGCGGATAGCTGCTAGCTTTTAGCTCTGGCTCATAGCTCTCTGCTCTTCACTTAGATCTGCCCATAATGCTCCCATGCAGATTTCGCCTTCAATACTTACAGTCACTACGATTCTCATAGCACAAAGTGTCAGGGACTGAGTGCAGATTGCTGACGGCTTACTGCTCCTCCCCGAAAATCAGTGAAAATCAGTCCATCAGTGCATCAGTGGTGAGGTTTACCGAACCACTGAATGCTAAAATGAAAAATTCATGAACAGCAAAATTCCAGTTGGAATTCTCGGCGCGACCGGGACTGTAGGGCAGCGCTTCATTCAGTTGCTCGAGCGGCATCCGTGGTTTGAAGTTGCGTGGCTGGCCGCATCTGACCGTTCGGCGGGCAAAAAATATTGTGAGGCCGCCAAGTGGCACCTGAACACGCCTGTCCCGGAGAAGGTCGCCGGCATGACGGTGAATGCCGCCACGCCTGATGGTTCCACGCCCAAGCTGGTCTTTGCCGCGCTTGACTCCACTGCAGCCAAAGAAATCGAACCTCGTTTTGCCGCCGCCGGACACGCTGTGGTTTCCAACTCCAGTTCGTTCCGTATGCAGGCTGATGTGCCGCTGGTGATCCCAGAAGTCAATGGCGACCATCATACCTCTGCTCAAAACGCAGCAGTGGTACAAAGATTCAGGCGGTTTCATCGTCACCAATCCCAACTGCTCTGCCATCGGACTGGTGCTGGCGCTTGCGCCTCTGCATCGCAAATTCGGCATCGAGAAAGTTTTTGTCGCCACCATGCAGGCCATAAGCGGCGCGGGCTATCCGGGAGTGGCATCGCTCGACATTCTGGGAACGTGATTCCCTACATCGCCAGCGAAGAAGAAAAAATGGAAGCCGAGTCGCGCAAACTGCTCGGATCGCTCAACGGAGCGGGCGTTGTTCCCGCACAAGTCACCTTGAGCGCACATTGCAACCGCGTTGCTGTAGAAGACGGTCATACAGAATCGGTCTCCATCAAGCTGCAACGCCCGGCGCAGGCGCAGGAAATTCTTTCGGCATGGCAGGAGTTTCAATGCCTCCCACAAAAGCTCAAGCTGCCCAATGCGCCAGAACAACCGGTGATCTATGATCCGGCGCCGGATCGTCCTCAGCCCCGGCTCGACATCAATCGCGGCTCAGGCATGGCGGCTGTTGTGGGGCGGTTGCGGCCCTGCAATATCTTTGACTGGAAATTTACCGTCCTCTCTCACAATACGATTCGGGGCGCCGCCGGCGCTGCCGTGCTCAACGGCGAACTGCTCAAAGCGCAGGGATATATCAGTTGATCGCACGGGCGGCGGTGCGCAGATGATCGTGATGAAATTCGGCGGCACCTCAGTGCAGGATGCTCAAGCCATTGACCGCGTCGCCGAAATCGTGCGCGAGCGACTGGAGGCCAAGCCGGTAGTCGTTGTGAGCGCACTGGCCAGGATGACAGACCAGCTTCTAGCTATGGCGACTGCGGCAGGCGAGGGCAACCGCGCCAGAGCGCTGGAGCTTTCACATGCCGCGCGCGAACGCCACTTCAGCACCGCCTCAGAGCTGCTGGGCGCCAAAGGATTCGCTGAAATCCATACCGAAATTGAAGCTGACTTCAACAGCCTCGACGATTTGCTGCGCGGCGTAGTGGCGGTGGGTGAGCTGACCCCGCGCACTACCGACAACATTGCCGGTTTTGGCGAAAGAATTTCGAGCAAGATTGCTACCGCGGCTTTTTCCGTGCGCGGCATCAACGCTTCGCATGTGGACGCGCGGCGCTGCATCGTCACCGACTCCACGTTTACTAAAGCCGTACCCCAATTCGATGAGACCGACGACCGGCTGGCGGAAATTGTGCAGCCACTGCTCCAGCGGCAACGCGTACCGGTGATGGGCGGATTCATCGGCTCCACCCGCGAGGGCATTTCTACTACGCTGGGCCGGGCGGCTCCGATTTTTCCGCAGCTATTGTGGGCGCTGGCCTGAACGCCGAGCGCATCGAGATATGGACCGACGTGGACGGCATGATGACCACCGATCCGAATCTTTGCCCCGAAGCAAAACGAATCAAATCCATCAGCTTTGAAGAAGCAGCGGAACTGGCTTATTTCGGGGCCAAGGTGCTGCATCCGGCGACCCTGCTGCCGGCCATTCAGAAGAACATTCCGGTGCTGATTCTGAATTCGCGCAATCCGCGCAATGAAGGCACCCGCATTATTGCCACAGCGCCCAAGAGCAAGAACATCTTCAAAGCCATTGCCGCGAAGAAACGCATTACCGTAGTGGACGTAGTAGCCACGCGTATGTTGATGGCCCACGGCTTTCTGAAAACCATCTTTGAAGTATTCGCGAACCACCGCTGTCCTGTGGACATGGTTTCAACGTCTGAGGTCAGCGTCTCGGTTACGGTTGATTCCAACGAGTCCATCGCCGCGATTGTTGCCGATCTGGCCAAACTGGCGGACGTAAAGTACGAAGGCCGGAAAGCGATTGTGTGCCTGGTAGGAGAAAATATCCGCAGCATGCCGGGCATAGCCGCGAAAGTCTTCGGCGCCATTCCCGACGTCAACATCCACATGATTTCCCAGGGCGCATCGGAGATCAACATCAGCTTTGTGATTGATGAGGCGGATGTGCCCGAAGTCGTCTCCTGCCTGCATCGCGCCTTTTTCTCCCAGGTTGATCCGGAGGTGTTCGCATGAAATTTCTGGTGCTGGGACGCGGCAAGACCGGCGCTCTGGTTGCCGAAGTGGCCACAGAACGCGGCCATGAGGTGCGTTCGCTGGCCAGTCAGGAAAATCAGGATGGCCGGGGCCTGACTTCGCAGTTGCTGAAACAGACGGAAGTGGTGATTGATTTCACTACACCGCAAGCGGTGATTCCCAACATTATCCACTGCGCCGAAGCGGGAGTGCCGGTAGTGGTGGGCACAACCGGCTGGTACCAGCACATGCAGAAAGTGCGCGAACTGGTGCAGGAGCGCAAAGGCGCATTTCTTTACGGATCGAATTTTTCTGTAGGCGTGAACCTGTTCTTTAAAGCCATTCAGGCGGTTGCCCCTGCCATGAAGAAGGGCTACCGCGCGAACATCGTAGAGAAACATCATGTCCACAAGAAAGACAAACCTTCGGGGACTGCCGCGACCATTCAGAAGATCCTCGAATCCGGCTCGCAGCAGGAGGTAGAAATTGCCTCGTTGCGTGAAGGCGAAACAGTAGGCATGCATCTAGTGGTGCTGGACTCAGCCTATGACACGCTGCTCTTCAGCCATGACGCCAAATCGCGCCTGGGCTTTGCGGAAGGCGCAGTGCGGGCCGCTGAGTGGATCAAGGGGAAAACGGGTTTTTACGAGTTTCCGGAGATCGTGGACCAACTCTAGAAACACCTTTGAAACACAGAGGAAAGGAGTTAGCGGAGATTGATTTGGTAATTGTGTAATTTGGTAACTTGGTAATGAAGTCACACTTCCAGATTATTCACTTACTCGCTTGCTCATTTACCCAATCTCTCTGCTTCCTCTGTTCCTCTGTGTTTCAAAGGTTTGTTTTTAGAAACGAAACGGTTATCCTTTATAGAAATATGCGACTTCAAGGCTGTGGCACAGCGCTTGTAACTCCATTTGCCCATGATCTGAGCATAGACGAACGGCGTCTTCAGGAACTGGTCGAATGGCAGATTCAATCCGGCATAGGCTTTCTGGTTCCCTGCGGAACAACCGGGGAAACGCCCACCTTAAACCGAGACGAATGGCTGCGGGTGATAGACATCACCATCGAGGTAAATGCCGGACGTGTTCCCATTGTGGCAGGCGGCACTTCCAATGACACAGCCGACGCCGTGGAAAAATCGCGCGAACTGGCGCGCCGCAAAGGCGTGGACGCCATCCTGAGCGCTTCGCCGTACTACAACAAACCCACGCAGGAAGGCCAGTACCAGCACTTCAAGATGATTGCCGAAGCTGTGGACAAGCCGATCATGCTTTACAACGTGCCCGGGCGCACGGCGGCCAATATTGAGCCGGCCACGCTGGGGCGGCTGTCGAAGATTCCCAATATCATTGCGGTGAAAGAAGCCAGCGGCAACATCGGCCAAATCGCGGAAGTCTTCAACCATGTTCCTGACAAGTTTCTGGTCTTCTCCGGCGACGATGCCGTGACCCTGCCGGTGATCGCGCTGGGCGGCGTAGGCATTGTTTCGGTCGCGTCCAATGAGATTCCACGGGAAATGTCTGAACTGGCCAATGCGGCGCTGAGAAATGACTGGACAGAAGCCCGCCGCATCCACCGCAAATATCTGCCGCTGATGCAGGCCAACTTTATTGAATCGAGTCCCATGCCGGTGAAAGCCGTACTGGCCATGATGGGCAAGGTCGAGGAGATCTACCGGCTGCCTATGGTTCCGGTCAAAGCCGATACCCGCTCCCGCCTTCAGAAGATTGCAGCCGATGCCGGACTCTTGCAGACCGTGGCCGCTGTCTCAGACTGGTAACGGAACCACACATATAAAAAGCAAAACGGCAAGCCTTGGGGCTTGCCGTTTTACTTGCGTGGTGTGCATCGCTGTCCCAGAATTTTGCCCCCATGAGACCGTCTGCGGGTAATTTGCCTCATGGGGGGCTTCAACCAGGATTAAACTTCCCTGTCTGTAGATCGTGGACGGCCAAATTTCTTGCAAGGAATTTTGGGGAATTTCGGAAACAGCAGTGCTTCGCGTTACTCGACTGCGGGCTCCACACGACATGGCAGGATTGAATTTCGGTTGTACTCGCACACGCTCTGGATCATGTAGAAACGGCTGCGCTGGGACGCAGCCGTTTTGCTTTCAGCATAGAGGATTAAACGGAATGGATCACAAATCACCAACCAAAGAAGTTTGTTTCAGTGTCACCTCCTTGTTTGCCCAGCAGCAGCATGAATTCACCTCTGACTCATGCTGCTGCCGATTCGACCTACCAATGAGAGCCTATGTCCTTCATTGGCAGAACGCTCTGCCTGGATTCTTGCGTGTATTTTTGTTAAGAAGAAAAATTTTCAATAGGCGTGATCAGGACTTGTTAGGAATGGAGTCCGGCAGAGACACGCCTTTACCGAAAATTACAATGCCCGGAGTCTGTCGTTGCGCATGCAGCAGACGTAGCATGCTACGTCTCTACCGGTGATTTTCTTAATCCTCGAGAGTCAGCTTGGCCCTGATCTACGTTTTATATGAACGGCAGATTTAAAAGCCCTCAAAAAAAGAGTGGCCTTACATCGGTGAAAATCGGTTGAATCTGTGTCATCAGTGGTGCGGATTACTCGTTGAGCGCCAGCAGAATCAGCTCTGCGAGATGCAGGGTCTGCTTGCCCGTGGATTGCTCGATCTGTTCGCGGCAACTGAATCCATCTGAGACGATAAGGGTCTGATCGGCAGCTTCGCGGACTGCGGGCAGCAGGACGCGTTCCCCGATCTTCTGCGAGAGCGCGTATTTTTCCTGCTCAAAGCCAAATGGCCCGGCCATGCCGCAGCAGCCGCTGTCAGGCATTTCCAACTCGACTCCCATCTTTTTGAGCAGCGCTTCTTCATCATTCATCTTCATGAGCGACTTGTGATGGCAATGGCCGTGAAGCAGCACTTTGCGCGAAAACTTCGGCGGCTGCCACTCAGGAGCATATCGCTGAAGAAATTCGCTCAATAGAAATGTCTGGCGCTGTAGCCGTTGTGCGCGAGCATCGTTGGGAAAGAGATTGCGGAGTTCATCGCGAAAGACTGAGGCGCAACTCGGCTCGAGAACAATGATGGGCAAACCGGCATCAATGGCCGCTCCAAGCATCTGCATGACGCGCCGGAGATAATCTTTAGCTCTATCGAGCATGCCAAAGTCATAGAGAGGCCGTCCACAGCAGAGATGCTGTTGGGGAACGAGCACGCTGAATCCGGCGCGAGAAAGTACCTGAGCGGCAGCCTGGGCGGTGTGTGGGTGAAAGAAGTTGTTGAAAGTGTCTGCCCAGAGAATCACTTGGCGGCGCGGTGAGTTGCCAGCAGCCTGGAGCCCAACTTCTTCAGCTGCAGGCATCTGCTGCTTACGCGCCCATTGTTTGAATGTCTGGTGGGCGAAATGCGGAAGCTGGCGCTCGCGCGCGAGGCCCAGCGTCTTACGCATTAGCTGCCCGAACAGTGGTGCTTTGGGAGCCAAGTTGGCAAGTCCGGGAGCGATGGAAGCCAGCCGCGCCCAGCGGTCAATCATTCCGAAAGCATAGGCATGCAGCGGACGCCGCTTGCGCTCGTAATAGTGCGAGAGAAATTCCGCCTTATAGGTGGCGAGATCAACGTTGGCGGGGCACTCACTTTTGCAGGCCTTGCACGAAAGGCAAAGATCGAGCGACTTCTTCACGTTCTCGTCTTCCCAGCCACCATCCACGATTTCGCCTTGCAGCATTTCGAACAGCAGGTGCGCGCGGCCACGGGTGCTGTGCTCTTCTTCCAAGGTGCCCAGATAACTGGGACACATGGTACCGCCCTCAAGCTTGCGGCATGCGCCGAGCCCCAGGCAGCGCAGCGTGGCTTTGGCCAGCGACCCATCGTCGTCAGGAAACTGGAAATGTGTTTTCGGCTGCTGTGGATTGTAATCCGCGCCGAGACGCAGATTTTCCGTGGGCAAATAAGGGTTCACCACCTTGCCGGGATTCATTTTGTTGCCAGGATCCCAGGCGGCTTTGAACTCGCGGAATGCGTCCATCAACTCGGGGCCAAACATTTTCGGCAGCAACGCGCCGCGCGACTGACCGTCGCCGTGTTCACCGGAAAGCGACCCGCCATAGCTGACCACCAGATCGGCTGCGCGATTGACGAACGAAGCATAATTGCGCACACCCGATTCGCTTTCCAGATCAAAGCTCACGCGCATGTGAATGCAGCCGTGGCCAAAGTGGCCGTAAAAAGCGCCACGATAATGGTATTCGTCCATCAGTTTGCGAATGTCGCGCAGGTAGCCGCCGAGTTTCTCGGGAGCGACCGCAGCATCGTCCCAACCTTCCCATTCCGCGGGAGCGCCCGGAGCAAACGCGGCAGCACGCGGCCCCGCCTCACGAATCTGCCAGATGTGTTTCGATTCAGCCGGTGTGTAAATACGTGCGCCTGGCGGCCTGGGCAGTTGTCGCATACGGGTAACAAGCTGCTGGGCAAGCTCACGGCAGTATCGGGATCGTCGGCGCCGAACTCCACCAGCAGAAAACCGTGGCCTTCAGGAAGCAGATCCATGTGCGGCGCCTGCTTGCGGCGCAGGCCTTCGATGATGCTGCCCTCAATGCCTTCCAGACCAATGGGCTGAAACTCCAGAATTTGAGGGACATGATCGGCAGCAATGAAAGCATCGTCAAAGCCCAAGGCGACCAGCGAACGATGCGGAGGATTTTTGATGAGCTTGATCCTGGCCTCAAGAACCACAACACACGTGCCTTCCGTGCCGACCAGGGCCCGAGCGACATTGAAGCCGCGCTCGGGCAGAAGCTCATCGAGGTTGTAGCCTGACACCCGGCGTGGAATCTGTGGATATCCGCTGCGGATGCGCTCGGCGTTTCTGTCGCGAATGGATTTCAGCTTGCTGTAGATCTCGGCACGACGTCCGCCTTCGCCGATGATGGAGTTGAGTTCGGCTTCAGTGGTCGCGCTCACCTTCATCTGCATGCCGTCATACAGAAGGATGGTGAGTTCTTCCACGTTGTCTACCGTCTTGCCTCCAAGCAGTGAATGGGTGCCGCAGGAATTGTTGCCGATCATGCCGCCGATGGTGCAGCGGCTGTGCGTAGAAGGATCGGGAGCAAACATCAGACCGTAAGGCTTGACCTGCCGCTGAAGAGAATCGAGAACGATGCCGGGCTGTACACGCGCGAACCCGCGCTCTGGATCAATCTCGAGCACCTGGTTCATGTACTTGGTGAAATCCAGAACCACGGCGGCATTGCAGCACTGGCCGGCAAGGCTGGTGCCGCCGCCACGGGAAAGAACAGGAGCGCCGAATTTCCGGCAAGCCGTCACGGCGGCAATCACGTCCTCAGCATCACGGGGAACTACCAGTCCGATGGGAAACTGGCGGTAATTGGAACCGTCAGTAGCATAGAGGGCCCGGCTGCCACGATCAAAGCGCACCTCACCGCGAATGCTGCGTTTCAACTCCGCTTCGAGGTTTGCCGCCTCGGTAAAGGTGTCCACACGTTGCGCGTGGGAACTCGGCGGCAGCGGCGCGAGATGGACAAGCTCGCTCAGGCCGCCACCTGTATTGCCGGCGGAGTCGGATCAGGCAGCCGATTCGATGGCTTCATCCAAAACGCCATAACGGCGCCGAAAGCAGAAGATGCTTCCCAGAAAAGGCAGCTCCCAGTTCTGCGTCTTATCTATGATGTAGCCGCCCACCAGCGGAGATATGATGGCGGCAGCGGCCGAGCCGGTGTTCATCAGTCCGCTGGCCGAACCGGAGAATCGTGGAGCGATGTCCATGGGAATCGCCCACATCGGACCGATCGTGAATTCGGCAAAAAAGAACTGCGGCACTCAGACAGACGGCGGCCCAGTTCAAATTATGCAGAAAGAGAATGGGCATCATGAATACCAGCGCCGCATAAAACCGATGACAACCAGATTACGTGCGTGATTTTTGGGGTTCGCCGGTACGCTCATAGATGCGGTCGCTCACCACACCCCCGAGAGTGTCACCGATTACGCCCGCAAAAAAGACACCGGCAGAAAAGAGCGCCGCCCTCTTAAGATCAAGCTTATAGCTGTGCAGAAAGAAGGAAGGTATCCAGGCAAGATAAAGCCAGAGCGTCCAGCCATAACAGAAGTAAACCAGGGTCACGGGAAGCATGCGCCTGGTAAGCGCGCCCCAGGGCACAGGATCTTTTCGGCGCGCAGGATTGTAAACGGGTTTTTCCGCCAGTTCTTCTTCCGTGATGGGTTTATGAGACGCGGGATTGTTGCGGAAATACCATCCCCAAACAAAGGCCCAGGCCAAACTTACGATGCCCAGCATCTTGAATGATCCGCGCCAGTTCGTGAGCGCAATCAGCCACGCAACCAGCGGCGGCGTAAGGGCATTGCCAAGCCGCGCTGCCGAGTGGGTCATGCCTTGCACAAAGCCGCGCTTCGAGGCTGGGGCCCAATCTGACATGGCCCGTGTCGCCGTAGGAAAAGTCGCGCCTTCGCCGAAACCAAGCATGACGCTGGCAATCATGATGGTGGTAAGCATGCATGCAAATCCCGTAGCCAGCGTCGCCCCCGCCCAGATCACGGCAGAGACAGTCAAGAGCCATGCGTGCGCCGTATTTATCTCTAATTCATCCGCCGATGATCTGGAAGATCAGGTAAGGGTAGGCAAAAGCGGAGAAGACAAAGCCAACCTGTGTATTCGAAAGATGCAGTTCTTTTTGGAAAACGCTGGCCGCGGTACTCACGTCGACTCGATCAATGTAGGTGATTCCATTCATCACACATTTCGGAAACAGCGCAAAAGCAGCATTACCGAGAGAATGCTTCTTCGCGCCGCATTTTGCCTCCGGGCTTTTTTGTACGCTGCAAACATTATAAATCTTTCATTAAATATCCCTTCTGAAATGCAAAGTGTTTATTTCCGAAATTTTGTTGCCGCGCAATTTTATTTCACATTTTCTTGTCAGTGCGATTGCTATTTCGCCATCGCGGGCTCCGGCTTTCTGGCTGCTGCCACCAGAGATTCCATGGCCGCCGCTACACCGCCATCCTGGTGAGGAACGCCGGCCAGTCGCAGGCCCATCTCCACACCGCTGAGAGTGCCCATGAGCATGAGGTCATTGAAATGGCCAAGATGTCCAATGCGAAAAACCTTGCGCGCAAGTTTAGACAATCCCGCGCCCAGAGACATATCGAAATTTTCCAGAATCACTTCGCGCAGTTGATCGCCGTCATAGTTGCCGGGCATGAAAATTGCCGTGAGCGAACTGGAATATTCCGAAGGCTCTTCGCAAACAATATCCAGTCCCCAGGCCTGAGCGGCGGCGCGGGTCGCCTGTCCGTGGCGCCCGTGACGCGCAAAGACGTTATCGAGGCCTTCTTCGTGCAGCATAGTGATGGCTTCTTTCAGTCCGTATAAAAGATTGGTGGCTGGTGTGTAAGGGAAGAAGCCGCGCTCGTTGGGCTTCAACATTTCGCGCCAGTCCCAGTAATAACGCGGCATGGTGGAACGGTCATGGGCGGTCAGGGCCTTTTCGGAAACCGCATTGAAGCTGAGGCCGGGTGGCAGCATCAGCCCTTTTTGCGAACCGCCTACCGTGACGTCTACGCCCCAGTCTTCATGGCGGTAGTCCATGGAACCGAGAAGAAATTGTGTCCACCATGAACAACGCCGGATGCTTGGTGCGATCTATGGCCTTGCGAATTTCAGGAATGCGGCTGGTCACCCCGGTGGAGGTCTCATTGTGCACCACCATTACGGCTTTGAAGCTGTGCTGGTTGTCATTCGATAACTGGACTTCCACGTCAGCGGGCGAGACGCCTCTGCGCCAATTGCCGGGAACATACTCGACTTTAAGGCCGTGCTTTTCAGCTACCTGTTTCCAGAGCGAGGAAAAGTGTCCGGTCTCAAACATCAGCACACGATCGCCGGGACTGAGCGTGTTCACGACGGCGGCTTCCCATGCGCCAGTGCCGGACGAAGGGAAAATCACAACCGGTCCGCTGGTCTGGAAGATGGTCCGTATGCCTTCGAGCACTTCTTTTCCGAGGTCCGCAAACTCCCGACCGCGGTGGTCGAGAACCGGGCGGTCCATAGCGCGCAACACGCGATCAGGAACATTGGTGGGACCAGGTATTGAAGAAAATGACGGCCAGTGTGCAGCATTGCGACTCCAGTCCATGAACAAGGTCTTCAGTGATTATCAACAATTTCGAGGTAACAGGAAATGTTTCTGCCCGAAGAATAACCACGGAGACACTGAGGCACGGAGAAGGCTGATAAAAAAACTGTCATCGATAACAAAGCGCTCGATGTGCGGCCTGCGAATGGGCCAACAGCTTAGAGCGTTTCCAGAATAGGTGTGGCCCGTTGCGTGATTTACACCAGGGCTAAAGCCCAGATTTTTTTCAACTTTACGTGGCCCTGAAAGGGCCGCTCTTCCACCAAAGACCGGAACACAGCAACTATAGAATGGCTCTAGACCAATGCCTAACTACCAAATACCAAGTACCACTACCGACACAATTGAAAGCAGCCCCGCAGAAAGATAGAATCGGGCCGTTCATGCCCACTAACCCGCCGCCACCCGCCAATGCCGCTGACCGTCTGGATTCCTGGAAAGAAATTGCTTCCTACCTGCGCCGTGATGTGCGCACAGTGCAACGCTGGGAAAAGAAAGAGGCATTGCCGGTTTACCGCCATCAGCACGATAAGCTGGGCTCGGTTTATGCTTTTCGTCCGGAACTGGACGCCTGGTTCAGCTCGCGCCTGCAATCCACCGCCAGCGGCGCAGTCCTGGAACCTGCGGCGACTGACGGCAAACTGAAAATGGCGGTGCTGCCTTTCGGCAACCTGAACAGCGATCCGGAGCAGGACTACTTCAGCGATGGCCTCACCGAAGAGATGATTACCCAGATCACCCGCCTTCAACCGGAGCATCTGGCGGTGATTGCGCTGTCCACGGCCATGCACTACAAGGCCAGCAACAAGCCGCTGGAACAAATCAAGAATGAACTGGGCGTGGACTACATTCTGCAAGGCCGGGTGCGACGTGCCGCTGAGCGCGTGCGCATCACCGCCCAACTGGTCGAAGTAGAAGACCAGACGCAGCTATGGGCGGAAACCTACGAGCGCGACCTGCGCGACATATTATCGGTACAGACCGACATCGCCGAATCTATTGCGCGGGAAATTCATCTGCGGATTACGCGTCCGGCGCAGCGCAGCAGTGACAAGCGCGTGAATCCTTCCGCCTATGAGAACTACCTGAAGGGCCGCTACCACTTGCACGGAATGACGCCACTACTATTCAGAAAAGTATTCGCTTCTTTGAAAAGGCGATTCAGGAAGATGAAAGCCACGCGCCTTCTCATGCGGCGCTGGCGGATGCTTATGGATTGCTGGCCATCGCACCTTTTGACCTGCTGCCTCCGCGTGACGCCATGCCTAAAGCTGAGGCCGCGGCCCTCAAGTCAATGGAATTGGACGAGTCGCTGCCAGACGCGCACACCGCATCGGGTCTGGTGCGCCATCATTATCACTGGGACTGGAAAGGCGCGGAGCAAAGCTACCGCCGTGCGATCAAATTAAACCCGAACTATGCCGCCGCCCATCTGTGGTTCTCGTGGCTGCTGCTGGCCGCCGGACGTTTTGATGAGGCCTTCCGCGAACTCGAAGAGACGCTGGACATCGTGCAGGAGACTGATCCTGACCGGCTGGTGGCGGTGCTCGCCACCCGGGCCGCCGCCTATTACTTCAACCGCCAGTACGAGCGGGCCATACAGGAGTGAAAAACCGGCATGGAGTTGAATCCTGATTACTTCATGCTCCATTACATCTGGCGAGGTGCTTTGCCCGCAAAGACATGAACACCGAAGCCATCGCGCAACTGAAACCCCGGGGCTTCTCTCCCGGTGAGGTGCCGCTCATGGACGCTGCACTGGGTCTCGCGTATTCCGTTGCGGGCAAACCGCAGCAGACGAAGAAGATCATGGATTCATTTCTGGCCACGGGAAAGAAACGCTATATTCCGGCGACTTACTTCGGAATGCTGTACGCGGGTATGGGCAACCGGGAAGAGGCGCTCAAGTGGCTGGAAAAAGCCTATGAAGAACGCGCCGACGGCCTCACATGGATCAATGTTGACCCGATGATGGACGACATCAAGCAAAATCCGCGGTTTCAGTCTCTGATTCGAAAG
>CAWGMN010000009.1:2500-295652 GCA_963823745.1 Terriglobia bacterium | reverse complement strand
AGGTCATTAGGATGCGATACGGGGGGCGAATTCTTCAATGGCATTGGTCCACTAACGAGACTCTGTGAGTCTGCAGGCGACTTACTTCATAGAACCGCCCCAGACGGGGAGACATATTGTTAGCCCAGCGGCGTAAGCCCTGGGCAAAGTCAGCAAGAAATGCGAACCCGCACCCCGGCGGCATAAAGTTCGGACGAAGCAGTAAGAACCTTATGCATGATCCTTCATGTAGTTCTCCTTCCTAAATTGGAATCTTGAAAATAGAAATTCTTTCATCATTGCAAGCTGCTGTCACTTGGGCATGGAACCATTGAGCCAGCCAGCAGGAATTCTGCTGCTGAAGGAGAACAATATGTCAAATCTACAGAACACGAACAGAGTCGTGAGTCGCATCGGCGCTCGAGAGCTTACGCCAGAAGAGCTGAGCAACGTGAGCGGCGGGCAGAACTCCATTTCCTTCTCACCATCGATCCTTGCACGGGCGAAGGCGACGCAGTGATTAAACAACTGGAGAATAATCACCAGCGCGTCCGCGAAGGAAAGTGCGGGACGCCTCTCATCAACTCAATGAAGTGCATTTCAGGAACGTGACGAGCTGGCCTCTGCTAAACTCAACAGTTTGAAAATTCCTTCCGAGGGGCTGGCTTGGGACAAACTCCGGTTCTGGTAGTACATGGCGGCGCATGGGCAATTCCCGATGACGCAGTAGACGCCCATCTGAACGGTGTGCGTGAAGCCCTGGCCGCAGGCTGGCGGCTGCTCGAACGCGGCGGCTCTGCCATCGACGCGATTGAAGCCGCCATTACCGCCATGGAAGATGACGATACCTTTGACGCTGGACGCGGAAGCTTTCTCACCCGCGATGGACGGGTGCAACTCGATGCCCTCATGATGGACGGCGCCACATTGCGCGCCGGCGGCGTCGGATGCGTAGAGCGCATACGCAATCCCATTCAGGCCGCGCGCCTGGTGCTCGATAAGAGTCCGCACGTTTATTTCGTCGGCGGAAGGCGCAGAAATCTTTGCGCAGGAACATGGCATGGAGCTGTGCCGCAATGAAGAACTGGTGATCGAGCGCGAAATCCAGCGGCTGAAGGATGCTCAGGCCAAAGCAGCCGCCGGCCAGCCTGACATGACCTTTGCGGGGCCGCAGTTCGCGAATGACACTGTGGGCGCAGTTGCCCTCGACATGCACGGGAACATTGCCGCCGGAACCTCGACCGGAGGAACCTTGAACAAAGCGCCGGGACGCGTGGGTGACTCTTCGCTGATTGGCTGTGGCTGCTATGCCGATAACCAGAGCGCCGCGGCCTCCTGCACCGGATGGGGCGAACCCATCATGAAGCTGGTGCTGGCAAAGCGGGCCGCCGATCGTGTGGGCGCCGGGCGTCCACCGCGAAGCCGCGAGCAACGAAGCCATTACCCATCTCAAAGCGCGCCTCAACGGACACGGCGGCATGATCCTGCTCGACCGGCAAGGCCGCATCGGCATCGCCCACAATACCCCCAGAATGGCGTGGGCATACAAAAGCATCAGCAAAGAAGACGCGGGAATTAAGTGCTGAACAATCGGGATATCGAGAATCTGTTCGGCAATTTGGCGCGCAGTATCGGCATCGGCTATGATGCGGTGAACCATGGAAACTGGAACCTCGCCTAAAATGCCTAATCTTCAGGAAAAGGGGCGGATCATGTCTGCCTCGGAAATTGACCGCACATTGGTCCGCCTGGCGCATGAAATCGTAGAAAAAAATAATGGCATTGAAGACCTGGCGCTGGTGGGCATCAAACGCCGGGGAGTTCCACTGGCTGCCCGCCTGGCAAAATTGATTGGACAGATCGAACGCAAACCAATTCCTACGGGCACGCTCGACATTACGCTCTATCGCGACGACCTTTCTACAGTAGGTGTGAGTCCGGTGATCCAGAAGAGCACGCCTTTGGGGGTTGAGATCACCAATAAAAACGTGATCATGGTAGATGATGTTCTCTACACCGGCCGTACTACCCGCGCCGCCATGGACGCGTTGTTCGATCATGGTCGCCCAAAACGGGTACAGCTTTGCGTGCTGATTGACCGCGGCCACCGCGAATTGCCGATTGAAGCGGCGTTCATCGGCCGCTCCGTGCAAACTACCGATACCGAGATTATCGAAGTGCGCCTGACAGAGATAGATAAAGAAGAACAAGTGGTCATGGTGGAGCGGGTATCGTAACCACGACATGCCTCGCCCCCGCTCGCTACTGGACCTGGAACATCTCAGTCCTGAAGATATTCAATCCATTCTGAAACTGGCGCGCAAAATGCAATTGGTCGAGCCGCGTCCGTTGCTGCGCGGCAAGCGCATTGCGCTCTCTCTTTTATGAATCTTCGACCCGCACGCGTGTCTCGTTTGAATTTGCGGCCAAACGCCTGGGCACGCATACGATCAGTGATCAACGCAGTGGCCTCGAGCATAGAGAAAGGCGAGTCGCTGGTGGACACCGGCAAGACCCTGCAAGCGCTGGGCGCGGACTGCATTGTGATGCGCCATCCCTCGTCGGGCGCTCCTAACGTGTTGGCGCGCAACCTGAAAATCCCCATCATCAATGCCGGTGATGGCATGCATGAGCATCCTTCACAGGGTCTGCTTGACGCCTATACCATGTTGCGCCACCACAAGAAATTGAAAGGCCTGAAAGTCGCGATGATTGGCGACATTCAGCACAGCCGCGTAGCCCGCTCCAATATTCAGTTGCTATCAAAGTTTGGAGCTAACGTTGTGCTGTGCGGACCTCCGGAATTTCTGCCTGACCTGGCGGGCACAATCTCACCCTGCGTAAGCATCAGCCGGCGGTTGGAAGAGGCGGTGCAGGACGCCCACGTAGTGATGATGCTGCGGGTGCAGAAAGAACGGCTGGTAGGGCTGGATATTGATATTGAACGCTACATTGCGCACTGGCAACTCACCACGGTTCTGCTGGAAGCAGGCCCGGCGAGACGCCATCCTGATGCATCCCGGCCCCATGATTCGGGGCATGGAAATTCAAAGCGAAGTCGCCGATTCTCCGCAATCTGTAATCGAAGAACAAGTGCAGAACGGCGTGTATGTTCGCATGGCGCTGCTGGCTCGCTGTACTGGGGTGGCTTACGCTTTTCTTCCTTTTTATTCCGAGCGAAGCGAGGAATTCCTTTGGCTGAGATGGCCTGGGGAGGAGCACTATTGCCAATGTCGGAATGTCTAGTCCCAAATGTATTATCGTTGTGGTAGAGATTCCTCGCTTCGCTCGGAATTAAATGCCCTCGAAATCATTTGCTTATCCGCAATGGCCATCTTATTGATCCATCTCAGAATCTTGATGGCGCTTACGATCTGCTGCTCGAAAATGGACTCGTTGCTGAAATAGCTGCTCAGGGCAAACTGCGTGGATCCAGTCCGAAGAGTTCGACGCACAGGGAATGATCGTGACGCCGGGATTCATTGATATCCATGTGCATTTGCGGGAGCCAGGACAGTTCTACAAAGAGACGATTGCCAGCGGCACTCTGGCTGCAGCCGAGGGTGGATTCACCTCAGTTTGCGCCATGCCGAATACTGTTCCGGTGAATGATTCACCCGCCATTACCCGCTGGATGCAAGATCCAGAACGCCAGGCCGTCATCCATGTATTTCCCATCGCGGCAGCCACCGTCGGCAGCCAGGGAGAGCGCCTGACCGATTTTGTCGCGCTGCGCCGCGCCGGCGCAGTGGCCGTGACTGACGACGGCAAACCCATCTTGCAGGATGACATCATGCGCCAGTCTCTGGTAATGGCATCGCGCTTGGGCATGCCCGTAGTGCAGCATGCCGAAGACACACGCATGACCACTGGCGCCAGCATGAATGCCGGTCCGGCGGCCTTCCGGTTGGGATTGCGGGGCTGGCCGGTGGAGGCTGAAACATCCATCGTGCGGCGCGATATTGAACTGGCTGCGGAAACCAAGGCCCATCTGCATGTGGCGCATGTCTCGGCGGGAGCTTCGGTGGAAGCAGTGCGCGAGGCGAAAAGCAATGGCGTGCATGTGACCTGTGAGGTCACACCACACCATTTCGCGCTGCTGGATGAAAACATTGCCGACTACGACAGCAATTTCAAAATGAATCCGCCCTTGCGCGGGCGTGAAGACCGCGATGCCTTGATTGCCGGCCTGCTGGATGGGACTGTGGACTGCATTGCCACTGATCATGCGCCCCATGCGCATCACGAGAAGAATGCGGAATTCGACCGCGCTCCTTTCGGCATTACCGGCCTGGAAAGCGCGCTGGGACTTTCTCTTTCCATTCTGCACGAGAAGCACAAGATGCCGCTGCCGCGCCTCGTGGAATTGCTCACAACCAATCCCGCAAAAGTGATGGGCTTGGAAGGTCGGGGAACGCTGGCGCCGGGCGCTCATGCCGATATAACAATTTTCGACCCCAGGAAGAAGTGGAAGTATCAGGCTGCCGCATCGCTTTCTAAATCAAAAAATTCCCCTTTCGATGGATGGCCAATGCAGGGCAGAATAGCGGCTACGATCTGCGATGGACGCATCGTCTGGAAAAATGGCGCGCATGGGTGAGTTCACGCTGCTGCCTTTGAAAAAGTATTTATGCGTGGCAGTTGTGGGCGTGGCGCTCAACCTGGGCATGGCAGCACACGCGCAGTGCAAGAGCGCGTCATTCACGGCTGAGTTGCAGTCCGGACAAAAGTTTTCGCGCACTTTAGGGAATGGGCTGACGCTGCTGCTTCGCCCATCGCCGGAACCGACTGATCCCGCAGGTTATCCTGAGCAATGGACCATCGAGATTCACGCGGCGCAGCCGGGCAAAAACCTGCTTGATCCTGACAATCCTGATTTCATCTATCCGGTCAATCCGCCCCTACGCGGCAATCCGTGGCAGTTTCTGGGGGCGGTGTACGGACTTACGATTAAGGAATCTTTAGATAAGCCGCGCGAATTTTCCTTCCTGCTCAGCCGCCACGATTTCGATGGGCTGTCTCCGGTTTTGAATTACGTCTTGTGGCCCTACACCTCACGCGAACCGGACAAGACTACGGAACGTTACTTCGAAGCTGTGGGTAAGCTGAAGCTGGGACAGTTGAAATTCAAAGTGCTCGATTACCAGGTCAGTGAACCGGTGGCCCACAGTGAAAAAGCAGAAGAAAAATCAGAAGAACGCAGGCAAGCGGACGACCGCATCATCACCAGCCTGAAATTCGAGGTGGAGGTGATCGTGCCCAACACCTTCGAATTCCACAGTGGGCTGAAAGCCACACCTGTGGCGTGTCCGAAGCCGCTGTCTTTCTAGATTTGCTGCGTCCCTGTTTTGGTGGAAGAGCGGCCCTTTCAGGGCCGCGCAGCGTTGAGTAATTCCTGGCTTCAGCCGTGGTGTGAATGAGGCAACGGGCGGCACCTATTCTGGAAGGTTCTAGTGGATGATCCCCATGCGCTTTCCAACGTTGCTTAACACTTCCAGCGACCGGGTGAGCTGGTCCCGTGTGTGAGTAGCAGTCATAATGGTGCGCAGGCGTGCCTTGCCTTCCGCTACTGTGGGGAAAGCGATGCCGGGCGCGAACACCCCTTCTTTGAACAACTCGCGGCTGAACTCCATCGCCAGCCTTCCTTCGCCCACGATGATTGGCGTGATGGGGGTCTCGCTGACAGGCGTATTCTGTCCGCCGGTGTTGAAGCCCAGAGTGCCAAGCTCTTTTTTGAAGAAATGAGTGTTCTCCCAGAGTCTTTCTATCAGTTGCGGCTCTTCTTCGAGTACATCGAAGGCAGCTATGCAGGTCGCCGCTACGGAAGGCGGATGCGAAGTCGAGAACAGAAATGGACGCGCGCGGTGGTAGAGAAAATCAATCAGGTCGCGCGAGCCACACACATAACCGCCCAACGCGCCAATCGCCTTGGATAAAGTGCCGACCTGAATATCCACCCGGCCGTGGACGTTGAAGTGGTCGACGGTGCCGCGCCCGTTACGGCCAAGAACGCCGGAAGAATGAGCATCGTCAATCATCATGATGGCCCCATATTTCTCGGCGATGTCGCACAGACCGGGCAGCGGGCCGATGTCGCCGTCCATGGAAAACACGCCATCAGTAATCAACAGCTTGTGGCCGGATTCATTGGCAATTTCCTTCAGGATCTCTTCGGCATGGGCGACATCTTTGTGACGGAACACTTTAATGGTGGCGCGGGAGAGCCGAGCGCCGTCAATGATGCTGGCGTGGTTCAGCTCATCGGAGATGATGAAGTCGCCTTTGCCCAGAATGGCGGAAACTGTGCCGGCATTCGCCGTGAAGCCGGACTGGAACACCACGCAGGCTTCCACGTTTTTGAAGCGCGCAATCTTCTCTTCCAGTTCCATGTGAATGCTCATGGTGCCAGAAACCGTACGCACCGCGCCTGAACCTACACCATATTTCTGGATGGCCGCCAGCGCCGCTTCCCGCAGTTTGGGATGCGTGGTCAGCCCCAGATAATTGTTGGACGCCAGATTGATGACCCGCTTGCCGTCAAACGTAGATTCCGGGGCCTGCTCGTCTTCAAGCACGCGCAGCTTGAAATGCGTGCCTTTCTGCTTAAGTTCGTTCATCTGGTCGGCTAAATACGAAAGCTGGGAGCGGGAAGCGGTAGTTGCCATGACTCATTCCTTTTCAATGTTCGTTAAATCGCGTGGCTGAGCCACTCTCTAATTCCTGGGCATTCCGTTCGGATACAACAGAATCTTGCTGGCTTCGCCAGTGCGCAGGCGGTCCATGCCTTTGCTGAAATCAGCCATTGCCATGCGGTCGGTAATCACCGGAGAAAGATCCAGCTTGCCGGCCTTCAGCAGCGCGTTCATCTGGTACCAGGTCTTGAACATCAGCCGGCCATTGATACCCTGCACTACGGCGCCCTTAAAAATGAAATCATCAGCCAGGTTGAACTCGACCGGCTTTGAGGGAATGCCGAGCAACGAGACACGTCCACCCAGTCGCAGGATCTTGAAGCCGAGCCGGATTGCATCCGTCTTGCCTGACATTTCCAGTACTACGTCAACGCCGAGGCCATCGGTAGCGTCCATCACTTTTTCATAGACGTTATCAGTGATCGGATTGAAAGCGAAATCAGCCTTCATCTTCTGAGCCAGTTTGCGGCGATGGTCGTTCACTTCCAGGGCAAATACCTGGCTTGCACCGCAGGCCCGCGCCACGGCAATGGAAAACAGTCCGATTGGCCCGCAGCCCACGACAGCTACGGTCTTAGCTGCGATCTCACCTGCCAGCACGGTGTGTACTGCATTGCCAAGCGGGTCGAGCACGCTGGCGTAATCCGCGGGGATGGCCGGATCAATCTTCCAGATATTGGACTCGGGAATCTTTACGTATTCGGCAAAGGCGCCATTGTCATCCACGCCGATAATCTTCACGTAACGGCAGATGTGGGCTTCACCGGTGCGGCACTGGTAGCACTTGCCGCAGGCGACATGCATTTCGGCGGAAACGAAATCGCCTTCCTTTACCGTGGTTACGTTCTTGCCGATGGCGGCCACATTCCCGCAAAATTCGTGCCCCGGAATGAGCGGCGGCTTAATGCGGTTTTGCGCCCACTGGTCCCAGTTGTAGATGTGGAGGTCAGTGCCGCATACAGAAGCGACCTTTACTTTGACCAGAACATCGTCTGGCCCAATCTGCGGCAGAGGCATCTGGCGCACGTCAGCGCCCGGAGCAGCCTCTGGTTTTACAACGGCGAGCATAGTTTCAGACATTCGGTTCCTGAATGCAGCGGAATAGCAAGGGCAAACCGTCTATTTTAGCAAACCGAAACTCGCGTCATAGGGGTGAATGCGAGCAAAGCTGGCGCACATGCCTTACTGGAATCCCGTCGGTGCGGAATTAAGATACCGAGAAGAAACGCAGATACGTCATTATGCTATGCGCTTCCTCTCTACTC
The DNA here is from genome assembly GCA_963823745.1 of Terriglobia bacterium. GTDB lineage: Bacteria > Acidobacteriota > Terriglobia > Terriglobales > Acidobacteriaceae > Angelobacter. Next base: position 287,716 of record CAWGMN010000009.1, on the reverse strand, counting down.
GGCAATAATGTTTGCTAGAATTCCGCCATGCGTCAGCTCATTCTGCTGTTGGCGTCCGCGACTGCGGTATTTGCGCAAGCACCACAAACCTACACCCTGAAAGCGACACCCAAGACGGTCGCCTGGGGCTACTACGATGCTGCGGCCACGCCGGTGCTGCACATCCATTCGGGTGACACTGTCATTTTCGATACCCTCATCACCAACAGTCCTGATCGTCTGGAAAAGGCAGGGGTGCCGCCGGACCAGGTGCAGCAGAGCCTGCGCGACATCACCAAAGAGGTCACCAACAAAGGGCCGGGCGGCCATATTCTCACAGGACCTGTCTATATCGAAGAGGCCGAGCCGGGAGACACGCTGGAGATTCATATCCAGAAAATTGAGCTGGCGATTCCCTACGCTTACAACGCGTTTGGCGTGAATCGCGGCTTCCTGCCGGAAGATTTCCCGTATTCGAAGATGAAGATCATTCCGCTGGACAAACAACGCATGGTGGCAAAGTTCGCGCCGGGTATCGAAATCCCGCTGCATCCGTTTTTCGGCAGCATGGGTGAGGCGCCGCCGGAAAATGCCGGACGCGTGAACAGCGCTCCACCGGGCAGCCACGCCGGCAACATGGACAACAAAGAACTGGTGGAAGGCACCACGCTTTATCTGCCGGTGCATGTGCGCGGGGCGCTGTTCGAAGTGGGTGACGGCCACGCCGGGCAGGGCAATGGCGAGGTGGACATCACCGCGTTGGAAACGTCATTGACCGGCACGCTCCAGTTCAAGGTGCGCAAAGATCTGAAGATCAAATATCCACGGGCGGAGACGCCGACGCACTACATCAGCATGGGCTTTCACGAAGAGCTCTATGAGGCCACCAAAATGGCAGTCCGCGAGATGATTGATTTTCTGGTGAATGATAAGCACATGAGCCGCGATGATGCCTACATGCTGACCAGCGTGGCCGGCGACGTGGATATAACGGAGTTGGTAGACGGCAATAAAGGCGTCCACGTTATGATGCCCAAGGCCATCTTTACGAAAGGGAGCACTCCATGAAACTGCTGGTGCGCTGGCTGGTGAATGCAGTATCGCTGCTGATCGTGGCGTATTTTGTTCCCGGTTTCGAAGTGCATGGTTTTCTGGCGGCGCTGCTGGCTGCCATCATCATCGGTTTGGTGAACGCCACGCTCGGGTTCCTGCTGAAGATCCTCACCTTTCCGCTCACTATACTTACCCTGGGCTTATTTTTGATCATTATCAATGCCATCATGCTAAAGGTGGCTGCGGCACTGACTCCGGGCTTCACAATTGATTCATGGATGGCTGCATTCGTAGGCGCGATCCTGCTGGCAGTGATCTCCACGTTGCTGCACTGGTTGATCGGTGACAAGAGAAGGGAGAGGTCGCGGGACTATCGGTGAGACAAAACTCTTACCAGTGATGACACAGATTGAACTGATTTTCACAGATAGAACAAGATGGGCCGCGAATTCCGCAAATCTTCGCGAATGAAACCTCGCCATGTTCTGCCTCATACCACTTTCATAGACCACAGGAATAGCACGGTGAGCTTGTTCACGCGATGGCTGGATGCGCAATCACATGCCGGTACAGCATATAAATGGCTGCGGTAGAAGCCAATAAATTTGCCAGGCAAAACATGCCAAATCCTTTTAATCCGCTACGATAACCATACATTAACTTCAGGAGCGCCACCTCAAGGAAAGCATTGATAAGGATCAGCGCTAATGTCAATGAAAGCCAGCACAGCGGCGCACTCCTATCAATTCGAATTCCAGACAGAGTTTCGAAGAGCAAGAGTGGCATAGCCAATACGAGGGTTACCACAGGAACAGCAAGGATATTGGTTGCCGAAGAAATACTTTTCAACATAAGACTGATTCGTGAAGATTTAGCTAGCGGAAAGCGGATCAGGAAGTGGGTTGCTGTGGCATCGGTAATCAGTCCGGCAATGAAATTCCCATAGACGAATGGAGAGAAGTGACTTTTGTAAAGCACCAGCCAGTCGGCATTGGGAATTTGAAGCATAGTTGCTGACTTATTTGACACCGGAAGTCGCGGCCGGAACCGCCTATCTACTCCAGAAATTAATATTCTGGAAATATCGAGTGCAACTATTCCCAAGACAGCCTATCGTGCGATACCAGCCAGAGATCTAGTCTAGTTGATAGTCACGAATATCTTCCCTAAATGGGAAACTATTCCCATTATCTCAGTCTAGCTATTTGTAAGTATGAACTAAGGTAAATTAGCTTTGTTTCTGGAACATCGCTCCAGGAATCCAGCAGCATCACACGATTCATTCCAATAGAGCGCCCGCCGCACGACCGAGTCCAACTCCTCGCGCCCTTTTTGAAGGAGACTTGTTATGTCTGCGAATGCATTCCACTCATCTTTGCCGTTAGTCCCATCACTGCTGGCCGCTCTGCTGTTGGCCAGCCTGAGCACACCAGTGATGTCCCAGAATATGCTTTCGATTGGCCCCCAATCGTCCACAACCATCGGTCAAGCGGCTGCAGCAAAACGTCCGATCACATTTTCCATTTTCGATGGCGAAGATGCCGATATCGGAGACAGTAATCTGGCGTTTGGCGACTTCAACCGCGATGGTCATGTTGATGTTGCCATTGCCGATAATAGCTCTAACTCCGTACACATATTGCTGGGACTTCCCGATTTCCAAGGGGACGCCTTTTACCCTGCCGGGTTAGGGCCGGACGAGGTATTAGTTGCGGACTTTAATCATGATGGGAAACTCGATTTGGCAGTGGGGAATGGCGCCGACCATACAGTGACCATTCTGCTCGGAAATGGTGATGGGAGCTTTCGCCCAGCCAATGATGTGCTGCTATCGGGTAATCCGAAAGCTATCGCCGTGGCCGATTTCAACCGCGATGGATTTGCCGATCTGGCAGTCATGGATTGTGTTCCCAATGGGAAGTGCAGTCTGGCGATTTTTCATGGCAATGCTGCGGGGAACCTCACAGCTGCCCAGCGAATTGCGTTACCCGGACCACCGAACATGTTCAAAGGACAGATGGTGGCGGTGGATTTCAATCGAGATGGACGTCCTGATATTGCCCTGGTGGCCGGGAATACCGAGGCCATGATCTTTACTGATAGTGCAGCCGGCACACTGCAACTGCATTCATTATTTAAGCTGCCCAATGCCAGCATTGGTACCGGCATGGCCTGGGGGTCGTTCAACAATGACGCGCTTCCTGACTTGGTGTTCCGCGTAATTGATGTGTGCGGCCAGTCATGCTCATTCGCAAATTCGATATATGTATTCCTGAATACCGGGACAGCAGACTTCGTGAGAAGTGAACGACTTGGAATCAGCAAGAGTGCGATTGGAGGGTTTGTGGCCGTTACGGATGTTGATGGCGACAACAAGCAAGACATCTTGACGCTCAGCGGAAACCAATTTGATCCCGTTGTTGAGTACGCGCTGGGCCATGGAGACGGCACGTTCGACGCTCCTGTTCGTGTGTTGGTCCTTCCCGATCAGCCACCCTCGATTGCTTTGGTTTTTCCCAGTGGGTTGATCACTCGCGATCTGAACTTCGACTCAAAACACGATTTCGGAACAACATCACTTGATACCGCGGGTCAAGATCTGGCGGGCTATCTTGCCTTCAGCAATGACAATGCGCAAACCAACTGTCCTCCACCGAACTCAGCACGATTAGCAGCCAGAATATGCTCGCCTGCAACTGAGACCCACGTTGCATCCACGGTGACCATCAGAGGCGCTGGAAACTCACCTGCTGGAGTAAAAAGAATGGAATTGTGGGTTGATGGGAAAAAGCGGTTTGAGGAATGGAACGATCAATTGCTCGCAACTGTGTCGCTTACGAAAGGCCGGCATCTGGTTACGGTGGAAGCAGTGGACCAGGATGATTCCTTTTCACCTGCCCACATCTTTGTGAACGTACCTTGAAGATTCAGGCCGCAGCGCGCAATCATCAGGCGTTGCGGCCTGAACTTAAAATACCCACAATCTCTTTGGCGGGTTTTTCCTGAAACAAACGAATTCCCGCCACTCCGGCCACCCCCGCTTGCGTGCATTGATCGGCGTTTTCAACGGTAATGCCACCCAAGGCCAGCAACGGCATGGCCGTACCTACCCGGGGCCGTTGGCAGGCAAGCTTCAGCGATTCCAATCCATTGTTAACACTTCGGTTTTCCTTTTCGAACACCGGCCCAAACACGGCAAAGTCTGCGCCGTGGGCTTCGGCGTAAGCGACTTCTTTAGCGGTATGAGTTGAGACGCCAATCACCGCATGGATGTTTGCTGCCATGCCAAAGATGGCGCGCGCATCGCTGGCCGAAAGGTCATGGGCAGGCAGGTGGACACCATGCGCGTTGGCGGCGAGCGCCACGTCAATCCGCGAGTTAATCAGGAGCCGGGTGTTTGCGTCTCTGGGAATGCGGAGCATTGCAGCCCGAGCCAATGCTAGCAACTCACGTGCTTCTAAATCTTTCTCGCGCAATTGGACGTAGTTCACGCCGGTGGCCGCGCATTCGGCGATCTTTTCGAGCAACCGGCGCTTCTGGTCCTCGGCATTACCCGTAAACCGGCGGCGGTCAGTGATGTAGCAAAGCAGCATCTATCCCAGTCTAAGGCAACTTGGAGGGTGAAAATCTCCTCTTTACTTAGGGTGTCCCTTGCTCTTCAAGTTGCCTGGCTGTTCCTGCTGGCCATACCTATCGCTTCGATTGCCTGGACCGTGACCCACGAAGAAATCTTTCGTGAGCCGCGGGACTTCTGCACCCAGCAGAGCGAGTCGAACCCTCGTTTTTTTATCCGCAAGTTTTTGTTTATTTTCACCTGCGAATTCTGCTTCAGCCACTATGTGACGATTTTCTTTTTGTGGCTTACCCGTTACAAGTTGTTGTTCCAGGATTGGCGCGGCTACCTGATCGGCGGGTTTGCCCTGGTCTGGATCGCCAATCAGTACATGAGCCTGTACGCGCACTTGCGCCTCGACATCCGCAAAGAGCGGGTTGAGATCAAGCACGTGGAGCAAAAGGTGGAAAAGATCAAAGAAGCGGCGTGAACCTCACCACTGATGACACTGATTTAACTGATTTTCACTGATAAACAAAAGGCTAGGCCGCGAATTGCGCCAATGGTCGCGAATGAATGCTTTAGAGGAGATTCATTTATATATATCCGAATTGATAGACACAAGCGTTGATGCGGCGGGCGGTAGTCGAGTTTCGTGCCTCTGGCGCTTCTATTTCTACGCCATCCTGACCCAGTCCTTCGGACTGCGCCAACTTCTTGCCGCGCCTCTGGCGCTAAACTGCACCGATCAATCACCGCTATACACTTTGCAAAGGCAATGATGGCTTACAGTTTGGAAAGCGAGGGCATCGGAGGGATGCTTTCGCTAATTGCCACTTGCTAATTGCTCTTCAGTGCGCCCCCACCGGCACTTTGGCATCCACGAAGGCCACGGCTTCTTCGAGTAATTCCTGTACCAGTTCCGGCGAGGAGGCTTCGGAATAGATGCGCATCAGGGGTTCGGTTCCGGAGGAACGCAACAGCAGCCACGCTTCTGCGCCAGTGCCGTTGGTGGGCGCATCGAGGTAGAACTTGATTCCGTCCAGATTTTCTTTGCGCTGGATCTTGTAACGTCCCAGGCGCTGCACTTCATTGCTGGCAGCACGGCGGATGGCCGAATCCTTGATTTCATTCGGAACGTGCAGATCGCGGCGGGCGTAGTAGTGCGGCCCGTATTTCTTTTGCAGCGCAGCCACCAGTTCGCCCAGGCTCTTGCCCTCGTCGGCCATAATCTGGGCCAAGAGCAGGCAATTGAGAATGCCATCGCGCTCGGGCAGATGGCGTTGAATGCCGATGCCACCGGATTCTTCGCCGCCAATCAATATCTGTTTCTCGAGCATAAGATCGCAGATGTACTTGAAGCCAATGCCGCATTCCAGCAGGTTGCGTCCGTGTTGGGCGGCAATGCGATCGAGCATGCGAGTGGTGTTGAAAGCGCGCACTACATCGCCCGGCCAGTCGCGGCGGGTGAGCAGCCATTCCAGAATGATGGAATAAATCTTGTGGGAATCAACGAAGCTGCCGTCTTCGGCGATCGCGCCCAGGCGGTCGGCATCGCCGTCAGTCGCAAGGCCCGCATGGCATTTTTCGTGTACGACGGTTTCCTGCAACATGCGCACATGCGGCTCAATGGGCTCAGGGTTGATGCCGGGGAAAAGCGGGTTCACCTCGCTGCGAATCTGCTTATGCTCGATTCCGCGTTCGGTGAAAATGCCGGCGAGCACGTTGCGTCCGGCGCCATACATGCAATCAATCGCGAACTTGAATTTCGCTTTGGCAATTTTGTCGAGATCAACAAAGCGGGTAATGGCATTGATGTAGGGCGGCTTGAAATCTACGTCTTCAATTTTTGCGGGGGAGCCCTTGGGCATGGCTCCGGCTTTTACTTCGGCTTCGATCTGCTTGATGATGCCCGGCGTCGCTGAGCCACCATAAGTGGCTTTGAACTTCACTCCATTCCAACTCCAGGGATTATGGCTGGAGGTGATCATGACTCCGCCGGCGGTACCCAGATCTTTCACGGCATAGGAAAGAGCAGGGGTGGGCGTGTAATCGCTGGCCAGTTTTACCGGGATTCCCGCCAGGGCAATGACCTCGGCTGTGGCTTCGGCAAAGCGCCGCGAGCCAAAGCGGGTGTCATAGCCGATCACGATCCCGCGTTTGGGATCTTCTTTTTTCAGGACATAAGAAGCGATTGCGCCAGCCACGCGGCGGACATTTTCAAAGGTATAGTCATCGGCGATTACGCCACGCCAGCCATCCGTTCCGAATTTAATTTCAGCAGCCATGTTCAGCCTGAGTCCTTAGAGTGGGCGTGCGGCCCACTGGAGTTCAATTCCGCAAAGTCCTGCCTGCAATCTCAAACCAGATCGTGCATTCCTTTTTCGTTCAGGTATTTCACAATTTTACCTACATCCTGCGACTGCTCGCGGGTGGTGATGAGCAGCGCGTCTTCGGTTTCCACGATCACCAGATTGTTGACGCCCACCGCGGCCACGAACTTGTCTTTGGAGTAGACGTAGTTGCCAGAGGCATTCAGGGCGAAAGCGCTTTTCGATTCCATTACGTTGCGGTCACCCTGGCCGCCGAGCGCTGGCGCATGATGCTCGTACAGGGCCGCCCACGATCCGAGATCATTCCAGCCAAAATCAGCCTTCAGGCAGAACAGGTTGGAAGAATGTTCCCCCTTGGCCGAGCGCGGCTCCAGCACCGCGTAATCAATGCTGATGTTCTCGCACCTGGGATAAAGCTCCTGAAATTTCTTCTCAAAGCCGGCGGTGCCCCAGGCGGCGGCAATCTCTTCGAGGTACGGCGCAGTTTCAGAAAGATGCTCGCGCATGGCAGCGGTGAGGGTGCGGGCGCTCCATACGAACATGCCGCTGTTCCAGTAATAGGTACCGGCAGTGACGAACTCTTCGGCCTTCTGCTGGTTGGGTTTCTCGGTAAAGCGTTTTACGCGGAACAGTTCCTCATCCAGTTTGTCGCCGGTCTCGATGTATCCGTAACCGGTTTCGGCGCGGTTCGGCTGGATGCCCATGACCACAATGTTCTGACCTTCCTGCGCAATCTTGACGGCATGCGCCAGCATGGCGCGAAATTTATCTTCGTTGGCGATCACATGGTCGGCCGGGAACATGCCGATGACCGATTCCGGATCCAGTTTTTCCAGCAGGAAGGCCGCCAGGCCAATGGCGGGAGCGGTGTTGCGCGGTTCAGGCTCGATGACAATTTGTTTCTCTGGGACTTTAGGAAGCTGGCGTTGTATTTCCTCGGCCACAAACTCGTTGGTAATGACCCAGAAATGTTTCTCACAGCAGGCAGGCAGCAGCCGTTCTACGGTCTGCTGGATCATGGTCTGCTTGCCATCGAGGGCCAGTACTTGTTTCGCCAATCGGCGGCGGCTGCGCGGCCAGAAACGGGTGCCGCTGCCCCCGGCCAGGATGACAGGATAAAACGTTTCTTTGCTCAAATGCGCTCCTGAATGGACAAAGCTTTTACTGTGTAGCGGCCCGTTCCCCGGTGCGGGCAAGCAAGAACTCTCGACTGTTCTCTATCTACAACTTTCTATCTATGTCTTACGAATTAAAGAGTGAGCCGGGCGGGCGGGTTCACTCATCGTTGAGTACAAAATGATCCTACAGATTAACCAGGTACTGCGGTGGCTTCCAGCAATCTCGTCCTTGGATGTTGGACAGCCTCCACGGGCAGCGAGGAACACAAAAATTCCAGTTCCCACTGCGGCTTCATCATAAAGCGTTCCACTGCTGCCGGAATCACAACCACTTCGCCGCTGTTCACTGAAATCAGCGCCATGTCGTCGGCCACAACCACGCCGTTCCCCTTCGTCACCACCATGCACCATACGCTGCGTTTTGTCGTTTCAGGGCGGCGGAACTCCCACGCGTTTGCGAGAGTGAACTTGTCCACAACAAAACACGGTGACGTAATCAGGTTCACCTGCGTCTTGCCATCCACTGAATGGAGTTCGTCCTTATGCACCTTGCCCGCGAATGTCTGTTCCTTGGTGGCCCGCAGTCCGTCTTCGATATGCAGTTCACGCGGGCGGCCATAATCATAGAGGCGATAGGTGGTATCGGAATTCTGCTGAGTTTCCACGATGACTGCTCCCGGCCCAATCGCATGCACGGTGCCGGCATCCACATAGATCATGTCGTCTTTGTGTACTTCCACCCAGTTCAGTAATTCCTCGAGGCGCTTTTCATGGATGGCGCGTTCCACTTCAGCCTTGCTTACCCCGGGCTTCAGACCCAGTCCTACCTGCGCCCCAGGTTCAGCTTCGAGCACGTACCAGCACTCGGTCTTACCGCAGGACTGCCCCACGCGTTTTGCCCCTTCGTCATCAGGGTGTACCTGCACGGAAAGTTTGTCGCGAGGGAAAAGAAATTTGATCAGCAACGGGAACCGTGACAGATCAGAGACGGTATCTCCCAGCAAGTTCGGGCCGAACTGAGCGCTGAGCTGCGCCAGAGAACGGCCGGAAAGAGGTCCATTGGCTACGGTGCAGTTATCGCCGGTGAGCCATACTTCGCCGATGGGGTTCCCGGTGATCTCCCGGGAATAAATGGGCGCGAGGCTATCGGCGCCCCAGACGCGCTCGTGAAACTCCGGATGTAACCGTAGAGGATAAAGATCGGACATAGCTGGTGACTGTAAATCTTACAAGAATCTAGCGAGCTACTCTGTTCTTAGAATCCGAAAGGGGCAGGAGCGTTGTACCAGCAGGAGGTGCCAAAAAGTGCCATAGTCAAAAGGGGAGAGGAAACAGACAGGGCGGCCAGCGGCCGCCCTGTGTCATTCGTTCAGGAACTCTTTTCAGGAAAGCTTGGCGAACCACTGCCTCATGCGCTGGAGTCCACGGGCAATCTCCTCAGACGAGGTGGCATACGACAGCCGGATGTGATCGCTGGTGCCAAAGGCCTCGCCGGGCACGGTCACTACATGGGCTTCATGGAGCAGGCGTTTGGCCACCTCGGCGGCAGAGTTGATTCCGTTGCGCCCGAAATAAGCAGAGACATTGGGATAGACATAAAAAGCGCCTTCGGGACGGACGCAGCTAATGCCGGGAATGGACTTGAGCTCAGCCAGAATCTGGTCCCGCAGCTTGATGTAGCCGGCCTTCATGTCGGCCACGCACTGCTGCGGCCCCTCGAGCGCGGCCACCGCGGCTTTCTGAATCATGTGCGCAGAGCTGGAGGTATTCTGGCTTTGCAGCTTGGTAATCGCGCCAATCACCGGAGCATGGCCGAGCGCGTATCCCAGACGCCATCCCGTCATGGCATAGGTTTTGGAAAGCGAACCTATGACCACCAGGTGTTCTTTGGCTTCGAGCACCGATCCCGCCGAAAAGTCATTCCCGGTGAAATTCAGGTAGACATAGCATTCGTCGGCGATCACGTAGATGCCGCGCTGGTGCGCCATCTTCAGAATGGCGGTGAAATCCGCGGGATCCATCACTGCGCCGCTGGGGTTGTTGGGGCTGTTGAGAAGAATGGCGCGGGTGTTCGAAGTTATGTGGCGGCTGATCATCTCCGCCGTAAGCTGGAAGCCGCTCTCTTCGGTGGTATCCACGTAAACGCAACGGCCGCCTGCGTATTCAATAATGTCTTTGAATGAGACCCAGTAAGGAACGGGCAAAATCACCTCGTCGCCATGGTCCACCAGCACTTGGATGGCGTTAAACAAGGCCAGCTTGCCGCCGGTAGAGGCGATGGCCTCTTCGGGCTTGTAGGCGGACCCAAAGTCCGTGCTGTGCCGCTTTACAATGGCGGAGCGCAGTTCGGGAATACCAGCCACCGGTGTGTACTTGGTGAAGTTCTGCTGAATGGCGGCAATGGCTGCGTCCTTAATATGCTGAGGAGTCGCAAAATGCGGCTCACCGGCGCCAAATTCCACCAGGTCGGCGCCTGCGGCTTTGAGTTTGGCGGCCTCGGCCACTACGGCCATGGTGGCGGAAATCTCAATGCGGTTGACGCGGTCACTGAACTGTTTAATTGCGGGTACGGTAGCCATCAGCACATCCTCACTTCGATTGTAGCGGTAAGGGCGAGAATTTCTCGCGCAGTTTTTGTTCGACCGGTCCGGGCACAAGGGTATTTACCGAGCCGCCCAGACGGAAAATTTCTTTTACCAGCCGCGAGCTTAAGTAGGAATACGCTTCGGCGGGCATCATAAAAACAGTTTCCAGTTGCGGTTGCAGCTTGCGGTTCATGAGCGCCATCTGCAACTCGTACTCATAGTCGCTGATGGCGCGGATGCCCCGCAGTACTGCCTTGGCATTCTTGGCAATGGCGTAATCCACCAGCAGACCCTCAAAGGTATCTACTTTTACGTTGGGCCACGGCCTGACCATTTTTTCGAGCATTTCCCGCCGTTCAGAAACGGTGAACAGGGGGTCCTTCTCAGGATTACGGAGAATGGCCACTACCAGTTCTTCGAATATCTTGCTGCCCCGCTCGATCAAATCGAGGTGCCCATTAGTAAGTGGGTCAAAAGAACCGGGATAAATGGCTCGTACGAGGTTCAACTAAGTTTCCTGATGAACTGTTTTGCCTGATTCTATGCCGGATTTACAGGTGGGGCAATTGTGGATTTCCCTTTTCTAGGGCAGATTAGGGCAGGGTAGCGGGAATCCCGGCGCATGTTGGCTGCCTCTAAATAGGCAACGAGGACCTTCCAATGAAGTTGTCGCGCGCCCTTTCTGTCTCTTTTTTCCTGTGTGCTCTGGTTCCAGCTTTTTCCGCGGTTACGGTTGCCGTGCATCCGGCCCGCGCTCCACTTACGTTGACGCAAGCACAGCAGTTCACCGCCACCGTCGCCAACACCACCAACCATGGAGTTGTGTGGGCTGTAGACGGCATTACCGGCGGCAACTCGACCGTCGGCACGATTTCCACTTCGGGCCTGTACCACCCTCCGGCGACAGTCAGCACGCACAAGATTACGGCCAAAAGCGTAGTCCAGTCGACTGCGGTAGGCACAGCCACGGTCTGGATCACCAACTATCCGGGAATGATGACTTACCACGCCGATAAATTCCGCAGTGGAGTCAATTCCCAGGAACTGGCCCTTACCCCATCTACGGTCAACAAGAATACCTTTGGCAAGCTTTTTTCGCGCTCGGTGGACGGCCAGATCTATGGGCAGCCGCTCTACGTAGCTAACCTGACTATTGCCGGGGCCAAGCATAACGTCGTGTATGTGGCGACCGAGCATGACAGTGTCTATGCCTTTGACGCAGATGGCAAACTCACAGCCCCTTTTTGGCAGCACAGTTTTATCAATCCTTCAGCCGGAGTGACCACCATTCCCAAGTCGTCATCGAGCCTGATCACGCCGGAAATAGGCATTACCAGCACTCCTGTGATTGATCCAGCGACGAACACGATTTATGTTGCCGCCGTCACCAGCGAAAACGGGACGATTGTCCATCGCCTGCACGCGCTGAGCTTGACCAGCGGCGCAGAGCAGTTTGGCGGGCCGGTTGTGATTCAGGGTTCGGTGCCTGGAAGTTATCCGGGCGTGGCCGTGAACGGCAGGGTCCCTTTTCTTCCCAAGCAACATCTGCAACGTCCGGCATTGTTGTTTTTCGCGGGGAACGTCTACATCGCGTTTGGATCACACGGTGACGCCAAGCCATACAACGGATGGCTGTTTGCTTACAGCCAGCAGGGAACGGGCGTGTTGCATCAGGTGGGAATTTTCTGTACCAGTCCTAACCAGGGCACGTCGGCAATCTGGCAGAGTGGAGGCGGGCCTACATCCGACGCGCAGGGGAACATCTTTATTGATACGGGCAATGGCGCATTCAACCTCAACACGGGCGGCGCGGATTCCGGCGATACAGTAATCAGGTTGGCTTTGCAATCCGGAGGGCTGGCCAGGCTGGATTATTTCACGCCGTCCGACGAGGCCCAGATGAACGCCAACGATATTGACCTCGGGTCAGGCGGGCCGATGATGCCGCCGACTCAGTCTGGCGCGGCCGCTCCGAACCTGGTCGTGACTGGCGGAAAAGATGGGAAGCTCTACCTGGTCAATCGCGCGAACATGGGCAAGTTCAACGCCAGCGCGAATTCAAACGTGCAAACCGTTGTGGTTACGCGGCCTGATCCGGTGGGCGGCATCTTTGGAACTCCAGCGGTCTTCAACGGCGCTTTGTATGTGGGAGGCGTGAATGACACGGTAAAGAAGTTCACCTTCGCCGGTGGACTGCTGTCTACGGCGCCGGCGGCGCAGAGCGTGACCACCTACAAGTTCCCGGGAACGACTCCCATGGTCTCAGGCAATGGGACGGCCAATGGGATCGTGTGGACGTTGCAGAACGATCAATTTGTTGGCGGGGCAGACGGGACCGCTCACCCGTCGGGTCCGACCATTCTGCACGCCTACAACGCTTCCAACCTTCAGGAGCTTTATAACAGCACCCAGGCCGGGACCCGCGACCAGGCAGGCCCGGCAATCAAGTTCACCGTGCCCACCATTTCTAACGGACGCGTCTACGTGGGTACATCGAATCAGTTGGACGTTTACGGGCTGCTGCCGTAACAACGAAGCCAACTCTGCCATGGGGGACTCCAGAGTCCCCCATTCTTTTTTCATGCGGTAGACATTCACCGTGAGCGTGGTGAGAACATCGGTTCTGAATGAAGCGTAGCGAGAGAATGCCTGCCTGTAACCGGCAAGCCAATGCAGTTTGGTTTTTTCCTGCCTCTCATTTACCTTAATTTGGCCCGCTGATCAAAGGTGAATCACTTCATGAAAAATATCGTGCGAGTTGTGTTGCTGGCCATGCTATTTGTTTCGACCCTGGAAGCCCAGAAAGTGCCGGGCAGTCTTCGTGATGATTTGCGCGATCTGGTGCAGACCCCTGCCATTCCCGGCTATGAGCAGGAACTGGCAGCCAAGATTACGGCCCGGCTCAAAGCCTATTCGCCCAAGAGCGACAATGTGGGAAACGTGATTGTGACCATCGGGAGCGGCGCGCCCAGGCGCCTGCTGGTGGCGCCCATGGACGAGCCCGGATATGTGATCAGCGGCATTACCGATGATGGTTACCTGCGCGTCCAGCGCCTGCCTCAGAACGGCGCGCTTCCACTCTTCAATGAACTGCAGTCTGCGCAGCCGGTGAAGATCGGAGCTGGAAATGGAAAATGGATATGGGGCTCTGAAGGCGGGCTCTCGATTCATTTGCAGCCGGGACGCCAGCACCCGCCCAGCGCGGCCGACCTAGATAACGTGTTCATAGACATTGGTGCGACCAGTTCGAAAGAAGCGCGGGCCACAGGCGCCGACCTGCTGAGTCCTATGGCGGTGGACCGCACGTTTTATGAAATGGGCAATGGCCAATGGGCCTCGCCCGCGATTGGCGACCGCTTTGGCGATGCTGCGCTGCTGGAAGTATTGCGCCAGCTTGATCAGGGAAAGGTGAGGGGTACGCTGACGGTGGCTTTTGTTGCGCAGCAATGGGCAGATTCGCGCGGGTTGAATCGCATGTTGCAGGCTGTAAAGCCTGATGAGTTGATCTATGTAGGCAGGCTGGTGCGGGCTTCGCGTCCGGCGGCGTCTGCCGATACCAGTCCGCTGCCGTCATTTATGCAAAAGCCCGGAAGTGGCGTGCTCGCGGCTTCCACCAACTCGCAAGAGGCTCTGTCAGGAATGGCCGCGGAATTGAAGCAGCTCGCGGGGCAAAACAATATTCCATTCGCATCGGATTTCTCGGCGCGCATCACGCCGGCTACAGCCCGAGGCTCACTGCCGAATCCTCCGTTGCCGGAACGCACTGTGCATCTGTCGGTAGCGACGGAGTGGCCATCTACGCCCGCAGAATTTCTTGACGCGCATGATGTCGCCAACCTTGCCGCCTTATTGGAAACTTATCTGCAAGGGCAAGCTGCAAAGATCGAGATACCCGCGGCGGCCCCTCTTCCTGCGCCAGCCCTTGCCGCAAAGCCCAGCGCTGCGCCCGCCAATGAGGCCATTCTCAAACAACTCAGCGAAGCCTATGGCGTAAGCGGCGGTCATGAAGGCGCAGTGCGCGAGGTGATCACACGGCTTCTACCTTCCTGGGCCAAACCAGAAACCGATTCCTCGGGAAACCTGATCTTGCGCTGGGGAAAATCGCAAACCCCCAGTGTGCTGGTCGTCGCCCATCAGGATGAAATCGGTTATGAAGTCCGCAGCATTCTGCCTGATGGCCGCCTTGATCTCGAACAGAAAGGCGGAGGCGTGCTTGCGTACTTCATGGGCCATCCTTTGCTGGTACACAGCGGGAACGGCATGCATCCGGGGGTGCTGGAACTGCCCGAGGGCTGGGACAAAAGCGACTTCCAGTGGCCGCGCGGCCCGCGCACTTCTTTTCGCATGGACGTGGGCGCAAGCACTCCTGAACAGGTAGCCCAACTCGGCATCAAGACCGGCGACTACGTAACCATTCCCAAGCAATACCGCAAGCTGGCCGGCACCCGCGCAAGCGCACGCGCCTTCGATGACCGAGTGGGCTGCGCCGCCCTGGTTTCTGCCGCATGGGCGCTCGGCCCTGATCTGGGAAATCGCAACATTACTTTTGTGTGGTCAACCGCAGAAGAACTGGGCCTGCTGGGCGCTGCAGATGTAGCCAAACGCATGGGAGCAGAAGGCCACGCGCCGGAATATGTGTTCGCCGTGGATACTTTTGTAAGCGCTGATTCGCCTATTGAATCCAAACGCTTCGGTGATGCCTATGTGGGTCAGGGTTTTGTGGTGCGCGCCGTGGACAACTCCAACATCGTTCCGCATCCGCTGGTGGACAAAGTAATCGCCATGGCGCGCGAACAGCGCATCCCGGTGCAATACGGAGTAACCGGAGGCGGCAATGACGGTTCGGCGTTCCTGCAATATGGATCAACGGATGTGGCGCTGGGCTGGCCGCTGCGTTACTCGCATTCGCCCGGCGAAGTGATTGATACTCGGGACCTGGATGCTTTGGCCCGGATCATCACGCAAGTGGCGAGAAAGTGGTGAGAATCAGCGAATCGCCAACTTCAGTTGTGAGCCAAGGGCCTTCGAGATCGCTTGCTGTGTTCTGAAAAAATCGGCCTCAGCATTCTTAAAAAACGAGAGGAATGGAATTGAGTCTGCCTGTAAAGCGCCCACCCTCTGAACTGCATATTGTTCTTTCAGAAACCTGTCTAATCATCTAATCCAGCTTTCGCTGACTGCCGTGGGTAAGGCCGGCAAGCACTACCAGCACTTAATTGCCTGAAAAGGAGCCTTATCCGCACCTGCGCTGTTTCGCTTAAAGAATTCTCACATCACCTATAGCTAGTTGAGTTTCTGAAAACCGGAAGATAAACCGGTCATCGCAGTGTCTACAGGCCGCGATGCTACTCTGTCCGTCCGCGATCAGGAAGTGCCCGCCAGTTTGCGGATTCAGCTTTCATATCTGGAAAGCTCGGCCCCAGCTACCAAACCAACTACACGGAGAAAAAATGAAGCGAAAGAAAAGACTTTCATTGTTATGTCTGGCGCTAGTTCTTACTGCCTCTGCCAGTGGTCGGGGCCTCAGACTGGCTGGTGATAGCAGTTTGTCAGGTCACAAAGGTATTGCTTTGTTTGGATTTGCAGTCCAACAAACTGAGAACGGGAGATCAACATCCATGAACAAACAAGATCTCGCGCAATTCGGACTTCTCGTTCTTACTCCCGAAGAAGCTTCCTTTGCTGACGAGTTGGCAAAGCTTCAATTCACTGGGAAGCCCGGTATGGACATTGCCGAGCGTGGATCAGTGATTCTTAAAAACACGACCAAACATTCTCTGGTGGCATTCGCCTTGCGATGGAAGATTGAAGATCCGAATGGTTTTCTTCGCACTCGGGACGTAATGCACCTCGAACCCAGGGTTCTGCTCGATGGTACCCGAGTGCGCGCGGAGCGCGCCTTTATCCCCGCTGGGGCTTCGCGATTGATCACCGTGGAAGGCTTGATCTCCACACCCGAAGCCCTGAAAAACTTTAGCTCACCTTTTCTTCAACCTGGCTTCACGCCTATGAGTGTCCAGCTTGATATCGTGGTTTTTGATGACGGAGAGGCCGTTGGCCCGGATGAAGTCGGGCTATTGCCCACTCTGAAAGCCACAATTGACGCGAAACAGGATTTGATGGAAGAAATCAGCAATAAACTTGCGAAAGGTGAGATGTTACAAAATATTTTAGACACGCTGCAGAAGACCGCTTCGCCACTCTCCAAGACCCACGCCCCTCTAGATTCTGTCCGCACCTATGCTTCTGTTCGGCAGCAATATCTGGACGAATTAACAACGACAGAGCGTAACTTCGGTGACGATGTGGCCTTGCAATCACTCCAGCATCACAAGTACACCATTCGCCCGAATATTCACCGGAGGGATTTAGCCAACGATACCCAGGCCGTCAATAAGGAGAGAAACTGATGATTTGCAAAAGATTTTTTTTCTCCGCATGTTTAGTGGTCTTCCTGAGCGCTGCTGGCAGTAGTGCCTACGGCCAAATAGCAGGAGGAAGCAATTTTCCGTGCAGTGTGGATGTCGTGGACGCAGTAGCTGTATGCGTTTCGCATATTGTCTGCACTCACCCGCCTGATGTATTGGATTCTTTCGATATAGGTGCCCGAGCATTTGCCACCTGTCCGAATCAGCCGGTCGACAACTTCGCTTCTGTTGACGCCACAATCGGAGGCGTTCAGGCTATTTCAACTGCACAAGCACGAGCGTTGTTTTACGACCGGCTCATTCACAAAGAAATTAGAGGAGGTGACTGCCAGGGAAATTCGCCCCTGCTTTCCATTTTTGATGATCCTCAAGGCTGTAATCCGCCGCCGCCGAGTCCTTGCGGCGCTACTGTTCCCTTTGGGCAGCAGGGCGAAGTATCCGTGATCAGTTGCAGCCCCGTCATCGTGGACGTTGAGGGCGAGGGCTTTCACCTGACCTCAGCAGCTGGCGGCGTGATGTTTGACATTGCCGGTAGTGGCCATCCCATCCGAATAGCGTGGACCGCAACCGGTTATCACAATGCGTTTCTTGCCCTTGATCGCAATCACAACGGGACCATTGATAATGGCATGGAATTGTTTGGCAATTTCAGTCCTCAACCCAGCTCTCCAAACCCCAACGGATTCCTGGCGCTGGCCGAATTCGACAAGCTGGAAAATGGCGGGAACGGCGACGGCGTGATTGACGGGCATGACAGTGTCTATCAAAATCTGGTGTTGTGGATAGATGAAAACCACGATGGCGTTTCCCAGTCGAATGAACTGCACAAACTCGCAGAGTTTGGCATTTATTCGATCAGCCTCAGTTATTTCGAGTCGCGCAGGCAGGACGATTTCGGAAATCAATTCCGGTACAAAGCACAAATTAATCCGGGAAAACAGCGGGATCGCCGCGACGAAACTCCGTCCGGCAATCCAGGCCGTTGGGCTTACGATGTTTTCCTGGTCACACAATAACGAAGACTGAACTTTCTCGACGCCCGATTGAAAGGGGAAGCGGTGATCCGCTTCCCCTTTTATCTGCTGCGTATAGCCGTGATCGCATTGTAATAAATGGTGAGCGAGCCACTAATTTCGGGGTTTCCGGTCACCCGGTGCCCCGATGGCCCGTTCCCGCGATTCCTCCTCATACCATGCATCCAGCGCATGTTTCATCTCTTTCATGGCCGCAGCATCGTTGTAAACCATGTGGCCGCCTTTGAAGTTGGCGAAGCTGATGTTCTTGCGCAACTCCGGCGTTAGGCGCAGGTGATCGAACGTGTAGGCGCTGGCGTAAAACGGAGTGGCCAGATCGTACATTCCTTCCATCACCAGCACTTTCATATATTTGTTTTTGGCCATCGCAGACTGTAACTGGGTCGCCGTCTGCGGGTAGCCATCTATGCCGCGACCCCAATCCCAGGCGCGATTAATTCCTTCAAAGTTCCAAATTACGTAAGGCAATTCCGATTTATAGTCCAGTTCCGTCTCCGCGTAGTCATTCATCGCTGCGTTGAATGCTGGAAACATGGCCGCCATAGCCGGATCGAAGAAGGGCTCATGAGAAGAACTTTGCGGCATAGGCGAGGCAAAGCGGCCGTCCACGCGCCCGACCTCAAGCTTCCGGTCTTTCAGCAGGTTGTGCATGAATACCTGCGGCTCGATGCGAAGATCGTTTTCCTCAATCAGTTCCGGCGACAGTCCGGTATATGCGGCAAGCTGGCCGACAATCTGTTTGCGTTTTTCCGGTGGCAGCACCGATCCCTGGGCTAGCGCCTGCGCGTAATCGGTGGCGCACCATTGCTGCACTTTCTTTACGGTTGCGTCCATGTCGGCCGTGAGCTCCGGGGATAGTTTCTTGTGGTAGCCCGCAATCATGGTGTAGCTCGGCACAATCACCTGGTGAGGCAGATCATTGAGGTTGCCGGGCATGAGTGTCTGAAAGTCAAGCCCTACGGAGAGCAACGCCACACCGTTTACGGGTATGTCATTGTCTTCAAGATAATTGGCCAGGGCCGCTGCCCGGGTAGTGCCATAACTCTCACCAAAGAGAAACAGCGGCGAGCGCCAGCGCTGGTAGCGTGTGAGGTACAGGCGGATGAACTTATAGAAAGCATCGGCATCGCCCATCACGTTATAGAACTTCTTTGTCAGTTCTGGTTTTACCCGGCTGAACCCCGTGCCAGGTGCGTCTATAAAAACCAGATCGGTGCGATCGAGAATCGTGTCAGGATTTTCGACCATGAAATAAGGGGGCGCAGGAACTCCGCCGTCAGGCTCCAGGCTGATCTTGCGCGGGCCCAGTGCGCCAATGTGCAGCCATGCAGTGGCCGTTCCGGGGCCGCCGTTGAAAACGAACGTTACCGGACGCGTATGCGCGTCCTGTGCGTCCAAGGTGTAGGCAGTGAAAAACATGGCCGCTTCGGGCGCGCCGTGTTCCGGCTTAATAAGCAGGCGTCCTGCGGTTGCTGTGTATCTCAGCGGTTTGCCCGCAATAGTGATCTGGTGATGGGTAACGACCGGCGGAGTCTCTGAAATCTCCTCGTCATTGCTCTCATGTTCCCGGGCTGTGGCTTCACCAGTCTGTAAAGTCCGGGTTTGCCCGCCGGGATCTCCAGTCGGCGATTTTGAGCGCGGTTGCTGGGCAGAAGAAATTAAGGCAAAAGAATAGAGGACCGTAAGCACCAGAACAGACCGAAAACGCATGGGAAGTGTCCTTCGAATTGGATATGGGCCAGTTGCCGGATTATAGCTTTTGCTCTTCCAATACGGGAACAGTGATGGTTCCTGGCTCCTCGCAAAACGAACGCCACCATAGCGGAATGTGGCATTTCTGCGCCGCATTAAGACCGCAAATCTTTTGACAAAGTTGCGCGTTCGATAGATAATTCGCGACGGCTTCCAGTAGCCTCGAGTGCGATACAGAATTGCGGGATGCGCACCGGGAGCTGGCTGCAATGAGCGGAACTGTTTCGCAGGCGCTTATTGAAGGAGAAGTTCAGGAGCAGCGGAGACCATTCTTCAGGCTTCATCTTCATATCAAAACCTGAACTATCAAAACCTGAACTTATCAAAAACCTGAGCAGATGCAGAAGACGCAGAATCACGGGCTTGATATGACTTTCACGCCGGTACACAGCATGAATGAAGATTCATTCATGCTGCATCGTGACTGGTTGTCGGCCACCCCCGCATTGCAAAATCTGAACCGTATGGCAATGCCTCACAATCGACGAGGAGGATCTATGAGGTTGATCAAAGTACTGGCATGTCTTGCAGCATGTCTTTTGCTGGTTTCCAGCATGGCACTGGCCCAGGGCGTTGGCGCTTCGGGCGACATCAAGGGAACAGTGACGGATCCTTCCGGCGCTGTTCTGGCGAATGCCACTGTGGTGGCGACTGATGTAGGCAAGGGCATCAAACACACGGCGGTTTCCGACGCCAATGGCGAATACCAACTGAGAGGCCTGGCGCCCGCCACCTACGACGTAAGCACGCAGCTTTCCGGCTTCCAGAGCTTTGTTCAAAAAGGCGTAGTGGTCAACGTGGGACAGACCTCCACCCTCGATTTCCGCATGAAAGTCTCACAGGTGGCCGAGTCGGTGGAAGTGACCACTGAGGCCCCGGTAGTTGACACCGAGCGTGGCCATCAAGCTGAGGTCATCACCTCGCAGTACATTGCCGAACTCCCGATCAACCGGCGCGACTATCTTACGTTTACGCTGCTGGCGCCCGGCGTTTCCGATTCCACCCGTCTGGCCGGCGACCAGGATTTCCGCGTGAAGCAGACGCCCCAGAGCGGCCTGTCATTTTATGGCAGCAATGGCCGCGGCAACAGCGTGACCGTGGATGGCGGCGAGACCAATGATGATGCCGGCGGCGTTCGCCTGAACCTTGGACAGGATGCGGTGCAGGAATTCCAGATCAACCGCAGCAATTACGGCGCAGATCTGGGTGGCGCTAGCGGAGCATCCATCAATATCGTTTCCAGAACCGGCACCAATGATATGCATGGCAGCCTGTTCGGTTTCTTCCGCAATGACGCTCTGGATGCACGCAACCCGTTCTCTTTCACGCCAGGCCCTCGCGCCCGGACAGACTTTTTATTCCTCCAACTCCCGATTCGATCGGCACCAAGACGAAAGATTCTCTCAGCCGCCAGCAATTCGGCGGCAGCCTGGGATTCCCGATTTCCAGAGACAAAACGTTCGCCTTTCTGTCGTTCGAAGGCCTTCGCCAGGATGCGCAAAACGCTGTCCCGCTGCTGACCAACACCAGCATCTTCCGGCCCCAGAGCGCACCGTTCAACAATCAGCAGGCCATTTTGACGGGTTTGGCGGGCCAGGGCGGCTGCCAGTTCCCGTGCCTTACCGGCCAGCCCGCCATTACCCGCCGCGTCAATGCGCAGCATTTCTGACAAACATCCTGACCTTAGACGATAATCCGGCTAATCCGTTTACCAACCCATTCAAGCGGTTCTTTGTAAACCAGTTTGAGGCGAACGGCGGCCTGTTCAGCTTATGACACCCGCCAGGTATTGGCGTCCGCGCGCCTGGACCACACTTTTAATGACAATAACCAGGCCTATCTTCGCTATAGCTTCGGCCGCGACAATGAAGCAAATCCTGATGTGCAGGCGCTGACCGGCGTTTCCCGCGGCAGCTCGGTTCATGCTCTTGACAACACGCTACAGGCTTCGTGGTTCCACACCTTCAGCCCCACAACACAAAACGAGCTGAGGGCCCAGGGCAACTATTCAGTTTTCAATGTGCTTTCCAACTCACCGGCGCAGGTTGGCCTCGATATTCCCGGATTTGCGAACCTCGGCTCCAACATCTTTCTGCCCAGCCTGAGCATCAATCGCCGCTTCGAGTTTGCCGACAACTTCAGCAAAGTACATGGCAGCCACGCACTGAAATTTGGCGCTTATGAATTGGTGCGCGGCAATACCACGCAGTCGCACACCTTCTTTCCCGGCAGATTTGTTTTCGGCGCGCTGCCGGGCGGCCTTCTCAGTCCGTGCCTTCAGGTACCAGCAGCTTGCGGCCTGACCGGAGTGCAGCCCGCAGTCATTGATGCTTTGCAGTCGGCGGCTTTAGGGCTGCCGCAGTTCTACCAGCAGGGCTTTGGCAGCCCCAGATACGCTTATACCCGCCCTTGGACGGCGTTTTACGCGCAGGACCAGTGGACGGTCAGGCCGAACCTCACCCTGACCTACGGCTTGCGTTACGAACTCGACCAGCAGTACGGCAACCTGAATACCGACAAGAACAATCTCGCGCCACGCCTTTCGTTCGCATGGGACCCCTGGTCTGACCATAAGACCGTGGTTCGCGGTGGATTTGGCTTGTTCTACTCGCCCATCTACGGCCAGATTGGAAACGTAGTGCAGACCCTGGGCATCGTGAACGGCTTCCGCCAGATTGCCCAGACGTTCGTTCCGCTCACCGGTGTTCCGGGAGCGCCGCCAGCTCTTACCTCGGCGGCCATCTTCCAGACGCTCTTTGCACAAGGCAAGATCACTTGCACAGCCGCCGCTCCGGGCGCAGCCGCCTGTATTACTCCGGCTGATCTGACCCAGTTTGGCATCAATGTGACCCATACCGGCCCCACGCCTCCTCTGAGCGTAATCTTCAGCGGAGAGCCCGGTTACCGCAATCCTTATTCGGAACAGGGTGAATTCGGAATCGAACGCCAGGTAGGCAAAAGCTGGTCAGTCGCTGCCAGCTACGTCTACGTCCACACCATTGGCTTGCCTGTTGCGATTGATACCAACCTGCTGGCGAGCGCACCCATTACCACTGGCCCGTCTGCTGTCAATCCGGCGGTGCAGGTCCCGTTCCGCAATTGGGCTGCGCCGCAGTGCGGAGCGAATCCGTTCTCCTGCTTTGCCAACCCGCTGATCCTTCAGAACAACGTCTATTCATCAGCGGCTTCGGCCCTGTACCAGGGCGGCATTCTTGAAATCCAGAAGCGGCTTTCGAACCACTTTACCCTGCTGGCCAACTATACCTACAGCAAGGCACTCAGCACCGCGACTGACTTCAACAGCGACTTCGCCCCGGTGGATGAAACCAACCTCGCCGGTGAGCGCGGCCTCTCTGATTTCGACCAGCGCCACAAAGTTGTCGTAGCCTCTGTGATCGACACCGGCGGAAGCTACAACAATGCCATGCAGCGGATTTTCGGCGGCTTCCAGATTGCGCCCATCATCCGCTACAACAGCGGACAGCCATTCAATATTCTGGCTGGAAGTGACATCAACGGCGACCGCCACTCTACCAATGACCGTCCGTCTAGGGGTGGGGAAGAACGCAGGGCATGGACCGGATTATGCGGATGTTGACTTGCGGTTAGGCCGCGCGTTCAAGGTTCGTGAAAGGGCCAGCCTGAACTTCACGGCGGAAGCTTTCAACCTGTTCAACCGCACCAACTTTGCCAGCGTGAACAACGTTGATCCGGGGCTGGTGACCAGCTTCAGCGGCATTGAGACCGATCCTCTGCATAATCCGGTCGGCACAACGCCGTTCGCCTTTACCTCGGCCAATATCAGGCGGCAGTTGCAGTTTGGCCTTCGCTTTAGCTTCTAATTCACCAGAGACGGCGGGAGGAAAATCCTTCCGCCGTCTCTTTTTTCCGTTTTGATCAGTTCTTTTCAGATCAGTAACGCCCTGCCGCCCACCCCATGTCTTCCCCGTCGCACACTCAGCCTGCTTCCATCACCGGCGCTGCCGCATTGATTCAAACCTTGCTGGAGTGCGGAGTAGATTGCGGCTTCGGTATTCCCAGCATTCATAACATTGCTCTGTACGAAGCACTGCGGCAACAACCCCGGTTCCAACACTGGGTGGTGCGCCACGAGCAGGCGGCCGGATTCGCGGCAGACGGTTTCTACCGCACCAGCGGAAAGCCCGCCGTACTGTTTGCCTCTACCGGGCCGGGTAATCTGTTTACCCTCGTCCCGCTGCTGGAAAGCTTGCAGACGGAAACGCCTGTGATTCTGGTGGGCACCAACGTAGCGTCGCCACTGCTGGGCAAAACCTGTGGCGCTCTGCACGAGACTCCGCAGCAGCTTGAAATCATCGCGCCTCTCACGCACTTTGCTGCCCGCATAAAGTCAGCCGATGAAATTCCCGCAGCAGTTCACGCCGCTGTGCAGTCGCGCGGCCCGGCGTTCATTGAAGTTCCGCATGATTTGTTGCTTGCTCCTTCGGCCTCGCCCCGGATTTCTGTTGCTTCAGATCCACGAGCCGGCCAAACGCAAAAAGACCATCTGTCGCGTGCCCTGGCCGAAATTGCGCGTAGCCATAAGCCGGTAATCGTGGCGGGTTCGGGAGTGAGCTCAGCGACGGCAGTTGCCTCGTTGCGCAAACTGGCGGAGAGGCTTCAATCTCCGGTGCTCACTACCACCAGCGGCAAGGGCGTTTTTGCCGACGATCATCCGCTGGCCATGGGCTGCCTTTCGCGATTGGGCGCAGCGCAGGAACTATTGCTGCAAAGCGATCTGCTGATTTCCGTTGGCGCCCGGTTTACTGAATTCGATACCGGACGCTATACCCTGAAAGCGCCGCCGCAGCATCTGTGCCTGAGCGCAGGTGAATGCGGGAGCTTTCCGTTTCCACCGACTGCCAACGTAAGCGGGAACCTGGATGAAATCGTGCGGCAGCTTGCCGATGCAGTTGAATCCCGGCAGGGCTGGTTTCCAGTAGATGAAGTAAGAGCGGCTGAGCGGAAAAAACTGGAGTCAATGAACGCGGATGCATACGCGGCCTTGCAATTGCTTCGTGACAATCTCGACCGCCATGATGTGGTGGTGAATGATCAGTCCATTTTGAACTACTGGGCGTCAGCTTTCTTTCCAGTGCTGGAGCCGCATACGTTTCATTATCCAACCGGATCGGGAACTCTTGGATACGGCTTGCCTGCCGCCATTGGTACGGCCTCTGCTTTGCAGAAGCACGGAAGCGCCAGCCGCGTTGTCTGCGTGGCCGGCGATGGCGGCTTTCAATATACGTCTCATGAACTGGCGACGCTGGCCCAGTACAACCTGCCGGTAAAGATCTTGCTGGTGAATGACAATTCGTATGGCATCATCGGCTTTTTGCAGCGCACCGCCTTCGGCCAGACTCATGAAGTCCAGCTCAAAAACCCTGATTTCTGCGCGCTGGTTGAAGCATTCAAAATTCCCGCACAGCAAGTGACAGATCTGCAAGGGCTGCGTCAGAAATTGCCTGCATGGCTCAATTCTGCCGGTCCCGCATTGCTGGAATGGCGGACCGAACTGAAGGCCCCGTGGGAAGCAGGAGCCATTCAACGTCCTGCAAATCTTTCCTCATCCCGCTCGTAAGCGGAAGCATCTACCTGACATCAGTGTGTTCTTTCGTACGTACTACAATGTGTCCATGGCGAACAAACCCGATTCGACCTTCCGGATCCGCCTGAAATCCGAAATCAAGAAGCGTCTGGATAAGCTGGCAAAAGCTTCAGGCCGTGATTTGAACTCTCTGATTTCCTATGCTGTGGAGCCATGCGTTGCCGGCCAGGAAAGGATGTTCGCTGAACTGCGTCAGGCTGAGCGCCAAGTAAAATCCGGGCATTACATCCGCCATGACGATATGAAGACCTGGGTCCTCTCATGGGGCACCGATCACGAATTGTCGCCGCCTGAATGTGTCTGCGGGCGGTTGCATGATGATTTACTGTGCCGGTAGAGGTCGTTTGGTCTCCGGCTGGCGCGCGGACGGTTGCAGGGAATTCGTGCCTACATCGCCAAAGACAAACTCGAAGCAGCGGAACGGATTGCGATTCGAATCGTCACTCTGATCGAAGCTTGAGAGCTATCCTCACTCGGGCCGTATTGGAACTGCACAGGGACTGTAAGAGGCACAACTTTCAGTCGTCCGATAAATACCGGCTTCAATCGGGACTGCGTCGTCATTCCTCAGATTTTCGCGCGGTGTGCGTGGAAGGCTCGCGAGGAACTTTTGCGCTTACGACTTGGGCGTCTGAAAGCACGTCATGCAGAATCTTATCTATTGCATTTACCTCTCGCTTTACGGCCTCGGTTGCTTCTGGCTGGGCAACGTATGTCACGCACTCAATCGCCTGTAACGCATTACGGATCCGGTCGTTCATGTGCGAGATAAGTTCAAAGCGGCGTAACATCTCGCGTTGTTGTTCGCGAATAGAATATTGCCAACGAAGCACAAAGCCCAGGGTAATGACGGCAGCAATTGTTGTCCCAATAATTCGCAGCGGGCCCGTTTCACGCAGCCAGTCATCATAAACCAGCCACTGTATGACGAGAGAGACTGCCAGCACCAGGAAAGAGGCGAACAGCGAAATCAAAAAAATTCGTGTGCGGGACGGAATGGGATGCTCCGGGCGCATTTAGTAGCAGAGATCCAAAAAAAAGTTTAGCACCACACTTATCCTGTTTGCCAAGTACGTCTCCAGCATTAAAAGAAGAAAAATCGTAATTAATCATTCACCAGCGTTTTCACCGGCCCGCCCTTCAAATTTGCTCGATGCATCAGCAACATGACATCAATACTGCCGTTCGCAGCCGAAGGGACAAGCGGGGCACCTGGGCTTATCTATGACTGGTTATACTGAAACATCAACAAAGTCTATGCTAAACATGAAAGCGCCATAGCTTACTCCGAGTCGCCAAATCCAAATTCAGGAACTAGAATTCTAATGCTACAAGATGAAGGAGCAAGATGCTGAAAGAAGCCGCACAAGCCACGCACATGAAACAACTCTTTGACCTCACGGGCAGAGTGGCGGTAATCACCGGAGGCTCCATCGGCCTGGGCCGCCAGATGGCCGAAGGTCTGGCGGAGATGGGCGCAGATGTGGTTTTGTGCGCGCGCAAGAAAGAGCGGTGTGAGCAGGCAGCGCAGGAACTTCAGCAACTCGGAGTGCGTTCACTGGCCCTGGCCTGCGATGTGAAAAGTCCGGGCAGCATTCAGGCAATGGTGGACGCCGCAGTTTCGGAGTTTGGGAAAATAGACATTCTCATCAACAACGCCGGCATCTCCTGGGGCGCTCCCGTAGAGCAGATGAAGCTGGAAGACTGGAACAAGGTGCTGGAGACCAACCTGACCGGTACCTTTTTGTGCTCACAGGCGGTGGGCAAGATCATGATCGGGCAGGGGCGCGGCAAGATCATCAATATTGCTTCAGTCGCCGGCCTGGGCGGCGCGGCTCCGGACTCAGTGCAGGCCATCGGCTACCATGCAAGCAAAGGCGGCGTGATCAGCTTTACCAAAGACCTGGCCTGCAAGTGGGCGCAACATAACATACAGGTGAACGCCATCGCGCCCGGCTGGTTTCCCACCCACATGTCAGACCGGGTGCTGGAGATGAAGAGGGATTATCTGCTGGAGAAGATTCCGCTGCATCGCTTCGGTACCGATCACGACCTGAAGGGCGCTGCTGTTTTCCTGGCTTCCGATGCTGCTGCGTATGTGACCGGACATGTTCTGGTTGTGGATGGAGGCCAGTCGGCCTGGTAACGAACTCAGCTATGAATATTCCTCTCACTCCCATTCGTTTTTTGCGCTACGCCGCATTGCAGTTTCCGCGAAAGCTGGCGGTAGTATGCGGTGATCAGCGGCTCACTTATGACCAATTTGCAGATCGCGTGGCACGCCTGGCCGGCAGCTTGCGCAATGCGGGTATCAAGCCCGGCGACCGGGTAGCTTTTTTGAGCAGCAACTGCCATCGCCTGCTGGAGGCCTATTACGGAGTTCTGGAAGCCGGAGCAGTGCTGCTGCCATTGAATATCCGTCTGGCTCCGGCGGAGCTTGCCTACATACTCAACGACTCTGGCGCACGCATACTGTTTGTCGAATCGCAGTTTCTCAACATGGTGGAGTCGTTCCGCAATTCACTGAATACGGTGGCATCTTTTGTCCTGCTCGATAGCAAGCCGCAGGCCGATTGGCTCATGGACCGTAATTATGAAGAGCTTCTGGCTGCCGCCACGCCTCATCGCGCTGACGTAATGGACTTCGACGAAAATGCGCTGGCCGAACTTTTCTACACCAGCGGCACCAGCGCCAATCCCAAGGGCGTGATGCTGACCCACCGCAATGTTTATCTTCACGCGCTGAATGTCGCCTTGAACTTCAACAGTTCCAAAGATACCGTGGAACTGCACACCATTCCTCTCTTCCATGCCAACGGATGGGGCGTAGCCCATTCGCTTACCTTTGTAGGCGCGACCCACGTAATGATTCATCGTTTCGATCCGGTAGAGGTTTTTCGGCTGATCGAGCGCGAGAAGGTGCAGGCCTGTAGCGTAGTGCCGACTATGGCGTTGGCGCTGGTCCATTGTCCGGAGCGGCAGAAATTCGATCTCAGTACCCTGGAACGAGTCACCATTGGTGGCGCGGCCTCTTCTCCCACGCTGATGCGCGAGGTCGAAGAAAAACTGAACTGCGCCTGCTTTGCCGGATACGGTCTCACGGAAACCTCTCCGGTGCTGACCACCGCGCAGACGAAACCGGGGCTGCAGTGGGAAGGCGAGCAGCGCTACATCAGCCAGGCCATGACTGGCTATGCGATTCCGGGCGTGGAGATTCGCGTGGTGGACTCCGAGGGGAACGACGTGCCGCGCGACGGGCAGGCGATTGGCGAAGTCATTGCTCGCAGTGACGGTGTGATGGAAGGCTACTGGCAGCAGCCTGAGGCGTCTGCGCAGGTGCTGCGCGATGGATGGTTCCATACCGGCGACATGGCCACCATTAATGAAGACAATTACATTCTGATTGTGGACCGCGCCAAAGACATTATCGTAAGCGGCGGCGAGAACATCTCGTCCCTGGAGTTGGAAAAAACATTGGCGGCCCATTCCAGTGTTTATGAAGCCGCGGTGATTCCGGTGCCGGACCAGCGCTGGGGCGAGGTGCCCAAGGCACTGGTCGTTCTGAAGCCTGACGCGCAGGCGACAGAGCAGGAATTGCTGGATTTCTGCCGCTCCCGCATTGCTCATTACAAGTGTCCGCGCTCGGTAGAATTCTTAGAGGCGCTGCCGAAGACGGGCACGGGAAAAATTCTGAAGCGCGATCTGCGCAAGCAGTACTGGTCAGGAACAGATACGATTCGTCCGGAATTCGCGAGTAAGAACTAACCACGGAGACGCATCAGAACCCCACCACTGATGGCCCTGATCAGACTGATCTACACTGATCCTTTCGAACCGAAAGAAGCTGATCTGAAAGCCCTATAAAGCATTTTCCATCATGATAGCCGAGCAATGAGAGAATAAACTCTCTCGTGAAATGCGATTAGCAGCAGGGCCGCCGGGAGGGGCGCACAGTGCAATCCGCTCAGAAGTCTTCATTCCGTTTCCATTACGCCTGGGTGGTTGCCGCAGTTACTTTCCTGGTTTTGCTGGCTACTGCCGGCGTGCGTGCCACTCCCGCGGTCTTGATCGTTCCGCTGGAGCATGAGTTTGGCTGGACGCGGGCCGCCATTTCGCTGGCCATTGCAGTCAACATAGCGTTGTTCGGACTGATCGGACCATTTGCTGCTTCTCTGATGAGCCGTTACGGAATTCGCCGCATCGTGCTCTGCGCTCTGGCGTTGCTCTCCGGCGGCGTGGCCCTGGCTTCAACAATACACACGCAATGGCAGCTTATTTTGTTCTGGGGCATTCTGGTAGGCTCCGGGACGGGCGTGACTGCGCTGGTGCTGGCGGCGATTGTGGTGAATCGCTGGTTCGAAGAGCGGCGCGGGCTGGTGCTGGGGCTTCTTTCCGCCGCCAACGCAACCGGCCAGTTGGTGTTTCTTCCGGTGCTTGCGCGCATCATCAATAGTCACGGATGGCGTGGCGCCACCTATGCAGTGTCAGGCTCCACGGCAGTGGTTTTCGTGATCGTATTCTTCCTGCTGAGAAATAAACCGTCTGACCTTGGGCTGCTGCCTTACGGCGCGACGGCGGCGATTCCCGATTCTCAGCGCAACATTGCGCAGTCGCCGGTGCGCGGACTGCTGTGGGCGGCTCGCTCGCGGGAATTCTGGATCCTGTCTGGCAGCTTCTTTGTCTGCGGCGCGAGTACTAACGGACTGATCGGCACGCATCTCATTCCTGCCTGCATGGACCACGGCATTCCAGAGGTCACAGCCGCCGGACTGCTGGCTGCGATGGGCATCTTCGATCTGATGGGCACCACAGCGTCAGGCTGGCTTACCGATAAATTCAGCAGCCGCATGCTGCTCTTCTGGTACTACGCTCTGCGGGGCGTATCGCTGCTCTTTCTGCCCTTTGCGCTTTCCGGCCAGCATATCTGGCTTTCGGGTTTTGCCGTCTTCTATGGCCTGGATTGGGTCGCAACCGTGCCTCCAACGGTGCGGCTGACCGCCAATACATTTGGGAAAGAAAATGTCGGTGTGGTTTACGGATGGATCGGCGCGGCGCACCAATTGGGGGCCTCAGCGGCCGCCCTGAGCGCCGGAACCATGCGCACGTACCTGGGCGATTACCGCGATGCTTTCTGGCTTTCCGGCGGATTATGCCTGGTAGTGGCTATGCTTCTGGTAGGCACCAGATCGCAAAAGACTGAAACCTCAGTACCCGCGGGGCTGGCGGAAGTTTCAGCATAGTCCTCTGGGTTCCACACAACGGGATTTGCGGGGCTGTATAGAATAGTTCCCGAGAATAACCATTGAGAAAACTTTTCGGTACTGACGGCATTCGCGGGGTAGCAGGCGAGTATCCGCTGGACAAGAAAACTGTTTACGCCATCGGCCTTGCCTTAGGCCATCACCTGCCCGCCGGTCCGCGCCGCATTATCATCGGGCAGGACACTCGGGAATCGAGCGCGTGGATTACAGAATTGCTCGCTGCGGGGTTGCGTGATTCCGGGGTGGAAACGGCCAATGCAGGCGTGATTCCCACCCCCGGCGTCGCTTATCTCACGCATACGCAGAGTTTTTCGGCGGGAGTGGTCATCTCTGCGTCTCATAATCCGTGGCGTGACAACGGCATCAAGATTTTTGGACATGACGGTTATAAGCTGCCTGACGAAATTGAACTGGAAATTGAGACTGAAATCTTTTCGCAGCTTAGCGCAGCCAGCGCGGACAGTTCCTTACCCAATGCTCCTTCCCTGAGCGAAGACCCTGCGTTGCGCGAAGCTTACGCCCGCTGGCTGGCGAAATCGGTGAGCATCACCGGCAACGTGCGAGTCATTGTGGATTGCGCCAATGGCGCCGCCACCGCCACCGCGCCTGAGGTTTTTGGAATGTGCGGCATTCAGGCCGGCTTCACCCACAATCATCCGAACGGACGCAACATCAATGAAGGTTGTGGGGCGTTGCACCCCGAAGTAGTGGCGCAGGAAGTGGTGAGCCGCAAGGCAGATGTGGGAATTTCTTTCGATGGCGATGCGGACCGCGCCTTGTTTGCCGACCATCAAGGCAAGGTAGTGAATGGCGATGCGGTCATGCTGCTTCTGGCCCGCGACTTGCAGCAAAACGGAGTGCTTGCCCACAACACGGTAGTGGCGACCTCAATGTCGAATATGGGGCTCGAAGTGGCTCTGCGCGAACTCAAGATCAATATGCTGCGCGCTCCGGTGGGTGACAAGTATGTGCTCGAAGAAATGAAAAAGACCGGAGCGGTTTTAGGCGGCGAGCAGTCCGGCCACATCATTCTCTCGCGTACGGCCACTACCGGCGATGGAATTCTCACAGCGCTCAAGGTCCTGGAGATTGTTGCCCGTTCCGGCAAGTCTTTGGCAGAGCTGGTCGGCGGGCTTAAGGTGTTCCCGCAAGTCATCAGGAACGTGAAGGTGCGCGAGAAACAGCCGCTGGAACAGCTTGCCGCAGTACAGGCCGCGATCAAGGCTGCGGAAAGCGACCTGAACGGATCGGGCAGGGTAGTCGTGCGTTATTCCGGCACCGAAACTCTGGCCCGAGTCATGATCGAAGCGGAATCGCAGCAGAAAATGGAGAAGCACGCTAAGGCCATTGTGGACGCCATTCAGCAGGCGATTGGAGTGTGAGTGGGCTGTCCTTGTAGCACGTTGGCGAAGAATTCAGAGAGAGCGCCGGAGGCGCGTAACGAGAAGGATTCAAAGAAAGCGCCGGAGGCGCGTAACAATGTAGCCCAATGCGGAAGCATTGGGACCATAGACAAGTTACGGTTTGAGCCCCAGAGGGGCGACACTTGTTTCGCCCTACGAGAACTGCTGGGATAGTGGCGCGCCTCTGTCGCTAGAACTGCCCTAGCCCCACGTCTTCCACGGGGAGCGCTGATGCGCGGAAGATGGCAGAGCGCGAAGGAATCCACGAGGGCAGGCGGCGGAACCGGGACACCGATTCCAGCGCGCGGGCCCGCTGATGGCGATCAAATGACCTTACGTATTGCCGGATAATCTGCGGCATGGTCATGAGCAGGGCAGCGGAAAAGTTCTGCTCGGCCATGGCGTGTTGCTCTTCTTCTGATTCAAGCAGTTCGATGATCTGATTACCCAGAGCGGCCTTATCTCCCACCGGATAAAACTTGATAGACAACGATTCGTTCTCGCACATCTCGCGGAAATCAGGAATATCAGAAGAAATGATAGGCACGCCATATTGCGCGGCCAGATGGGCCACGCCGCTGGCGCCTGTGGCGGAAGTGTAGGGCAGCACCAGCACCGAAGACGAGCCAAATAATTCAGGAATGTCTTCTTCAGCGATGTAGCCTTTGAATTCGATATTGGAATGGTTTTTGTATTGTTCCTGCAGGCCTTCGATGTATCCGTGGGCATTGCCGTTGTTGGTGCCGGCGATGATCAGCTTGGCATTGGGAAGCCGGGGCGCAACCTGGTCTACAAAAGCCTCAATCAGCAATTCACAACGCTTGTAGGTGCCCCATTTACCGAAGGCCAGAATGCGGTGCTCGGGATTGCCGCGCTTTGTAAAATCCGGATATTCAGGACGCGCCGAAAGTATTCCATGAGCGCGAAAGTGAATGTGCTCCGCGCGATATTTATCAATCAGAGTGCGGCGATACGCAGGCAGCAGAACGGAAACTGAGTTGGCGGCCAGAATCATGCGCGTAGCAACGTTGCCGGCCAGTTTGAAGAAGGTCTTGTTGCGCACTCCGGCGTCCGCCAGATCAATGTGCTCCATCAGGTGGTGCAGCGTAACGTGCGTGTAGTATCCGGCCATGCGAGTCATGGCGGGCAAGGTCAGGCCGGAAAAAGCCGCAAGCGGGTTTTCTTTGTTGCCAAAGCTCGAAAAGATGAGGTTGAACCACACCACGTTGGGCTTGACGTCGCGCACGGCCTTGAGCAACTGCCAGTGATTGCTCAACTGGTTGACCTTCCAGCAGCGATGTACGCTGAATTCAGGAAGCTCAGGCTCGGGTTTTTCCAGGTCATCGTCACCCAGCACCGACAAGCTGATAAGCGGGTCGGTCTGTAATTCCCGGGCAATATGGTAGCCGTACTCATTGAGCGGCATCTTGCTCGGCGGAAACGCGGTCACAAAACAGATCTTCATTAAAGGCCTTTAGAACAACGAGATTCTTATCACCGGACGGAAGCTGGAACTGCTGCTCTGTCCGCCAAGGTTGAAGAAAGACTGCTGCTGAATGCCAGCCGATATGCGCAACGGGTAGTCAACGCCTACGCCGCCATTACCGTCATTCCAACTGCGATGAATGGGCTTCATGTAACTCACCAGGAAACCACTCTGCGCGTTGTCATAGGTATGGAAGCCCTCGCCACGGGTAAAGTCAAATGCGCCATCCACGGTCCAACGGTCGTTGGCCTTGTATTCGAAGCGGACGCCGGGCACCAGGATTTGCGCCGTCGCAAAGTCCAGGTCCTGCACGCGCCATGAGCGCACATACTTGCCCAGGCCGGTAAGGCTAAGCTTAGTCCCGAACTTGCGCTCGTAGCCCAGCCAGGTTGAGGTAGTAAAGAATTCGCGCACCAGCGGATGGAATTGAAGATCACGCACCGAGTATCCGGTGACCAGCGAATTGCGTCCCCACGGACGTCCGACTTCGAATTCCAGGCTTGCGCCCAGATCACGCGAGTTCAGGTCCTGCGCTGTGAAGGGGCCGCTTTCGTGAATGGCGGAGCCACGCACCGTGAGCCAGTTGAAGAATGGAGAGCTGTTCAGGAAGAGAAATTCCCGGAAGAGCCTCTGGTTCAGGTTGATAGGATCATCTGTGTCACGGCGCAGCGTAAATTCAATGCCGGGATTGAACACAACGTGCGCGTTCCCGACGCGCAATACCGGACTGACGCCAACATTGAAAATGGTGTCATAGGTATTGCGGTGCAAAATGGAGACCACGTTGGGCAGCGACGTTGTTCCGCGAATGTTGCGTTCGCCAATGTAGCCGGTAATGGGTATGAAATTGTCAGGGTGGTAATGGAAAGTGGTGCCCGCCTGGGTCTGCTGGGCCGCGTGCGCGGCAACGGTGCCGCCCAGGAACCTATCGTTCATCTGGTAGAGCGTGGCATCGTCGAAGATGGCCTCGCTTCCAAAATCGCTCTGCATGTCGAGGTTGGGCCGAATCTGCGCACCCTCTTCCCCTGCAACCTGCACCAGGGCCCGCTCGGTGGCATCGTCATCAGCCGAGAGTTCGCGGGCGTGGGCAAAAGCGGAGAGCGCATGCAGCGTGTCATGCCGCTGGTTGTAGATATTGCCCCAGGCAACTTGATAATCGTAGTTCTGCTGGTAATCGGCGCCATTGCCGAGAGCAGAGAGTTCCTTTTCGGCCATCCGGTCATTGCCCTGGGCAACGTAGGTGTTGGCCAGACCGATGGCGACTGTGTCATCTGACGCGCCCATGTCTCTGGCTTTGGCAAAGTAGCGCGAGGCCAGATCGAAATCGTGGCTGGCGAGAAATACGTTGGCGGCTTCCACCATATTGTCGGTGGTCACCGGGGAAGCTTCGCCGATGCGCGACTCCGCAAAAGCCAGCGCCACCTGCTGCTTGGCGTCTTCAAATTTGCCGTCGCGCACGAACAGCTTGGCGAATTCCAGACGGACGTCTACGCGGTTGGCATCAGGCGCATCCAGAGCGCGGGAAAAACGCTCCATGGCCGCATCACGCTCACCCAGCGTCAGCAGGGCATCGCCAGTAGAGATCAGGATGGCCGACTGGTCAGTCGCCTGACGTTCTGCTGCCTGAATATAACGATAGGTCTCCGGGCGGCGGTGGAGCTGCGCATAGGCTGAAGCCATGTTGGCGTAAATGAGCGGATCTTCCGGCGAAAGCTGCAAGGCGCTTTCCAGTTCGCCAATGGATTCGTTGTAGTGGCGGGCATGGTAGAGCGTGTCGGCCAATGCCAGGTGCAGCTTCAGATCGTCCGGAGCAAACTTGAGAGCGGCGCGGTATTCGCGTTCGGCTTTATCGAGAACGCGCATCTGCCGGTACGCAGTGGCACGCACCAGATGGGTAGCGCCCGATTCCGGCAAGTGTTTTTCCGCTATTGCCACTTCGTTCAGGGCTTCGCGCGAGCGGTGCAGTTGCAATTCAGAGAAGGCCAGACCAAGATGCGCGATGCCGTTGTCGGGGTTCATCTTCAATGCAGGCTCAAAGTCCTTGATGGCGGCCAGCGCGTCCTGCATATCGTTGCGGACATAGCCCCGGTTCACATAGGCCTCAGCCATGGTGGGGTCTTTCTGCATGGCGCGCGTGTAATCGTCAATGGCTGCCTGCAAAAGCTGGTTCTGTTTATGAACGTGTCCGGCGAGCAGCGGGAAGTTGGCTTCCTTGGGCAGAATGGCTTCGTACTGGCTCACCAGCGCGAGCACATCATCATAGCGGCCGAGGTTGTAGAGATCGTAAGCCAGGTACACTGAAGCTTCACGATCGCGCGGCAGCTTCTGGATTACCTGCTGGCCGAGGCGCGCCGATTCCGCATACTGGCCTTTCAGGAACAGGTAGCGCTCGGTTTCACGCATGACCCGCGGATCATTCTTCATGGTGCCGCTGGCGCGCGCCAGCCAGTCACCAGCCAGGGGCACTTTGTGGCCTTCAATGGCGGCGTTGGCGGCATTGGCAACGATGAGGGAATTGGTTGGCGCGAGTTTGAAAGCCTGCTGGTAGCTGGCGTCAGCCTTCGAGAAATTGCGGATGGCGGTATACAAATCGCCCAACGCCAGATGAGGCACGTAATCTGTCGGATAGGCGCTGGCCATGCGGGTGAAATACATCTCCGCATCTTTGTTGTTGCCTTCATCGCGCGACAGGTAGCCCAGGGACTCCAGGGCAAAGCGGTTCTTCGGATCGCGTTGCAGCATGGCCGAGTACATCTGCTTGGCTTCCGCTTTGCGGCCCATCTTCCAGAGCAGACTGCCATATTGCAGCGTGACGTTATCGTTCTGCGGATCGAGTTGCAGGGCCTCTTTCAGGTCGGCCTCAGCTCCGGGGAAATCATTGCTCAGAGATTTGATGGAAGCGCGCAACGCCAGGTACTGCACGCGCTCCGGCCCCATGACCTGAAGCTTGCCCAGTTCCTGTTGCGCAATCTGGATTTGCTGCGTGGCAGCAGATTCATCGCCTACATCGCGATAGGTGTTGATCAAGTCCAGCCTGAGCTGGGTGGGATACAGAATGCCCTCAGCCGGCACTTCCGGCATGTTACCCAGAGCGGCCAGGTATTCACGCACCGCATCATTGTCGCGGCGCTCGATGCGGGCGAGGTCGCCACGAATGGCGTGCAGCCGGTAGTGATTCGCGTCAAGCTGCTCGGCCCGGGCCAGGAAGGTGCGGGTCTTATCCAGATCGCCGTTATGCAGTTGCGCCTGCGCGGCAGCCAGTTGGATGTTGATCACCTTGGGCGCCATCTGGGCGGCCTTCTCGTAGGTGTCTGCCGATTCTTTCTTCATGCCGGCCAACTGGTAGGTGTAGCCAAGCTCAGAATAAAGATCGGCGGTTTTGCGCGGCGCCTGCTTCAGGGTTTCGATAGCAGACTTGTAATCATGCGAATCGCGGTAGAACTGCGCGACGGCGCGGAAAATATCGGTGTTCCTGGGGTCTCTTTTGCGGGCCCGGTCGAGCAGTTGCTTGGCTTTTTCCGGCTGCTTCTCTTTCATATACACGACAGCCAGCAGCAACTCGGCGTGTGACGAAGGAGTTACCGCCTCAGAACGTTCCAGCAGGTTCGAAGCGGTCTGCAAATCGCCCGACTGCATGAACAGCTCACCGGCGATAGCGAGGTCAGTGGCCCGCTTGGGATTGGCGGCGATGACCTGGAGCAGTATCTTCTTGGCTTCATCGGCCTTGCCCATCCTCATATAGGTCTGGGCCATGCCGGAAAGTCCTTCTACGGAATGGGAATCGAGCTGGAGTCCGCGCTTGTAGGCGTCGAGCGAAATCTGTGACCTGCCGGCCAGGCGGGCAGTGTAGCCCAGCAGGAACCATCCACGAGCATCGCTAGGCGAGGCCTGCGTGAGCTTCTGGGCGTAGTTCATGGCTGCGGCGCTGTCGCCTTTTTTCAGCGCAGCTTCGGCAGCGCGGGAATAGCGGGCGGTTTCGATGCTCCCACCGAATCCGGCAAAGCCGCTCGAACTGGAGCTGCTGGCGCCACTGGAACTCTGGGTCGAAGACGATGACGAGGGACGGTTCTTGCCTTTCTTGGTCTGGGGCTGCTGTTGCTGATTGCCAGCGCCATTGACCTCAAAGCTCTGTGCCCACGCGGACGCAGACAAAGACAGGGAACAGAAAAGAGCTATACCCAGATAAATTTTCTTCACTGTTGGGACCACCATTTTTCGCATT
The DNA here is from genome assembly GCA_963823745.1 of Terriglobia bacterium. Lineage (GTDB taxonomy): Bacteria > Acidobacteriota > Terriglobia > Terriglobales > Acidobacteriaceae > Angelobacter. Next base: position 249,883 of record CAWGMN010000009.1, on the reverse strand, counting down.
ACCAGTGCAAGTGCAGCGGAACGCAGCCACCAGGGGTTCCGGACTGCGAATTAGGAAACCGAAGCAAGCCGCCATTCCTCAATGGAGCAGCTCTGCTCACCTGAATCAAGATGCCATTCTGGCCAGAAGGGATTCCCCGAGAGGGGCAAGTAGGCAAAATTTACGCAATCTTGCGCAGGCAGAGTTCCTCAAGGCAAACTTTTGGGCCACTTTCGGAATCAAAACTGCTGCTGAAAGAAAACTGCTGCTGACTTCATTCCTGGTTTAGAAGCATTCGTAAGAGCGGAGGTTTTTTCATGAGTTCCCCATCCATCGCAGCCGGCAGGCAAGGTCCTCTCACAAGCCGGGCGATCCCTTTAACATGGATTTTGCTGTTGGCGCTGGCAGTCCACATTCCTTTGCTGCTCATGCAGTTGCCGAATGATTCTTATGACGCCAACTCTGCACAAGTTCTTCGCGTCCCATTACGCGCAGCACTGGTTTGATCCGTGGAACCCCAAGTGGTTTGCAGGGTTTTCCCAAACCACCTACCCGCCGCTCGAACACCAATGGATGGCGCTCTTTTCCCATGTAATGGGGCTGAACCTCGCCTACATGCTGGTGCAGTTCATCGCTATTCTTCTATTGCCGGTTGGAATGTACCGCTACGCCCGAATATGGGTGAGCGAGCGCGCCGCCAGTTACGCCGCGGTAGGCAGCGTATTCATAGGATCGTTGTCGTTTCTGGCCTACCAGGCCGGCCAGCTCTCCAGTATTCTCGCCGCATCTCTGTTGCTGAACGCACTGCCTTATTTCTATGAATGGTCGCGGCAGGGCCGCTGGCGCGCATTGTTGAAAGGCCTGGCGCTGGCTTTTGCTTCGGCTTCAGCTCACCACGTGACCCTGATTTTCGGCGCAGTGCTTTTTGCCCTGCCGGTGCTGGCCACCGCCATCATTGACCGCCGGAGCGAAGATTCGGATTCCAGCGCTGTCGGCGTTGTTTCACGCGGCATCATCTTCGCGGTTCTTATGGTTGCCGGAGTCCTGGTGGTCTTGCTGCCGTTCTGGCTGTCCCTGTACCACAACCCGATCAAGCAGATGCCCATTCCCCACGCCAGCCGCTCCAACTTCCTGAGCAATGGCGAGATTGGCATGAACTACTGGGTGGTTCCATGGGGAGCCATGATGCTGGCGCTGCCCTTCATTTTCATCCGGGGACTCAGCGAGAAAAGGTTCCGTCCTCTGTTCCTCGGCTTCTGGCTGACCATGCTTGTTCGGACTCGGCGGCACCACTCCGGTTCCCAGACTGCTGCTGGGCCGGGCCTGGGAAGTGCTGACCTTCGAACGTTTCAACTTCTGGGCCAACCTTATGGCGCTGCCGCTGGTTGGGTTGTTGGCGGTCATATTGATTGATCGTTACGGCCGGAAGGCGATGATTGCCCTGTCAACACTGACCGCGCTGACCATGGCCGTCGCCGTGGCGTGGCCGGTGTATCACCAGTTCCACGACGCGCCTTTCAGCGTGAAAGAGGTTGTCTCGTTCCTGAACCGTGACGGACATGACAAGTTCCGCTATCTCACGCTGGGGTTCGGCAACCGGCTTTCTGAAGTGGGCACCTACGCCAACGCCAGCAGCGTTGACGGCGAATATAACTCCGCGCGTCTGCTACCGGAAATGACGGCCTACGGATCGGCCCAGCTTACCAATTCAAAATATTACGGCACCAACGGAATGGAAGCATTGCGCGCCATTCTGAAGCATGCCGACCAGTATGGATTGAAATACATCTTTGTCCGCGATAACTACTATGAGCCGTTGCTGGCCTTTGCCGGCTGGCGCAAGACTGAGACTTACGACCACGGCAACGTGACTTTGTGGGTCAAAGAGGGAATTCCACCCGCTCACGATACAGGCTACGGCCAGCGTCCAACCGCAGTGGAGGGCATTGCTGTGGGGAACGTTGCCGTTTGGCAGCAGCATCCTGGCCATCCTGCTGGTGCTGGCGTTGCCGGAGCCCCGCCGCTATTCAGAAACCATTGAGTTCCCGGCGATCGCGGAGAACGAACCTGTCTTAAGGGAGGCCCGGTAATGAACCGCGTTCTACCAATTTTATTTGCTGTTCTCACCATTGGACTCATAGCCGCAGGCAGCGTGCATAGCAACTCCATTACCTCATCGGCTTCCACCCCCGATGCGGCAGTGCAGAACCTGTTTGCCAATGTGAAAAACCACGACTGGAAAGGCGCCTATAGCTATGTGGCCCCTTCCAGCGGCGCAGATTTGTCGGCCTTTATTCGCGATTTACAGGGCAGCGACGGCAGCCTGCGCACCTACTCGCAATTTGAAAGCGCAGACACCCGCGTGCTGCACGAATCAGACAATGAAGCGCTGGTGCGCGCCGACTTGAAGTATTCCACCGCAGTGGGCGCCTTCTATGACACCCGCGATCTGAAGATCGTGAAAGATGAAGGTGCGTGGAAGGTGAACTGGCCCTCGGAAAAGCAGCCCTCAGTGCCTCCGCAGGTAATTCCGGTGAACTACCTGCGCTGGGACATTATCTGGCGCGGCGAAGGCGATGATTGGGGCTCACAGAACGTGGAAGATCCCAACGTCCGCATTCTTTCCATGAGCACCACCGAACGCGATGGCAGCGTAGTGGTAATGGGCGAAGTGGAAAATGAAGACACCGTTCCCGCTTTCATCAGCGTGGGCGCGGTGCTCACCGATAAAAACGGTAAAGACATGGCCCAGGAAAGCAGCTTCGACAAAGTTTCCCATGTGCTGCTGCCTAAGGAAGTCTCACCCTATCGCATTGATTTCCCCGGCGTAAAGCTGGCTGACATCAAGGGCGGCCGCATGACCCATAGCTGGATGCTGGTGCCGGCATCGGCTGATCCGGTGATTGGCGTGCTTCACCAGCGCATTGAGAAAGACGCCAAAGGTCGCACGGTGCTCAAGGGTGAATTGCTCAACGAAAGCGGCCAGACGGTGAACATTCCTCATGTGCTGGCTACGTTCTATGACAACTCCGGCAAGGTGATCTGGGTATCCGATGGTTATGCCGATCACGCTCTGCTGCCGCAAACACCCGAACCGTTTTCCGTGGACCTGCGCGATGATCTGGCAGCCAATGTGCACACCTATCGCGTAACCGTGAACCAGTTCAGCCTTAACCGGCAGGAGTAACCATGCGTAAGCTCATCATTCTCGCATTAGTGGTTGCGGCCTCCTGGTTCGCCGTAGACAGCGCTCGCGCAGCCGAGTTACGCCTGCCGCAGAACGCAGTCGCCGGTCAGGCAATGACCATCGGCACAACCGGAGACGGCGACGGCACTCTGTACCTGGTTGGTCCTGGACAGGTGATTGAGCACAAGGTCAAGCTGGGCAGCGATGCACAGATCAAGCCCGAAGAACTGCACAGCGCCGGGCGCTGGATCGCCGTGTTGAAGTCCGGCAGCGGCTCGCAATCGTCAGTCTTCTGGGTGAAACCCGGTGCGCCGGAAAACCTGAGTTTTCTGGCACGGCCTTCGCGTGTTCCGGTGGCTCATCCTAACGTGATCAATGGAACGGTTTTTGTTTTCGACAAATACCATAACCTGATTCTTCAGCCTACTCCGGTCAACTTCAGCCTGGCCGTGAATGGCAACGGGGCTAACCGCAGCGTGACTACGCATGACGGCTACGCTTCGATTGATGCCTCTTCCGGGCCGAAAGAAGGCGCAGCCCAGTTCGTGGCATCAGCCGGTAATGCTTCGGCGCGTCGCGTGGTGCAGCAGGTAGCTTCCGATCCGTGCAACCTGCGCATGCATCTGGGGCAGCGGGTAAAGAATGACATCATCGTGGAAACCGACCCGGTGCGCGACTGCACTGGCAATCCGGTTCCTGACGGCACCATCGTGACCTTTATCGAAACGGACAGCACCGGCAGAAGCACGGTGGACGCCCGCATCAAGAAAGGCATCGCCAAAGCGGAACTGCCGGCTTCCAGCAATGCTACGATTTCGGTTGCGGCAGGCGTGGTGCTGGGCAATGAACTTCATGTAGGAGGCGCACGATAATGAAGCTGGCGCGCTTGATCGTGCTGATGTTTGGAATCGCCTTGGCCATTTCCGGAGCAGCGCCGCTGCTGACCCGGATCTTTGCTGATGCGAAACCCAACGTGCAGCTCAACACCCAGAATGCCACTCCTCGCCAGCTTGAAGATTCAACCCAGAAGGCGATTGTGCGCGACTATACGGCAGCGTGGCAGGGTCTGAATACCGCGCTTTCCAACAACACTACCGCTCCGCTCAATGAAAACTTCGTGGGCTACGCGCTCGATAAGCTGACTCAGAGAGTAAAAGACCAGCAGCACGAAAACCTGAAGACCCGCATCATTGATCACGGCCACAAGGTGGACGCGATCTTCTATTCCAAAGATGGCTCCATTGTCGAACTGCGCGATACCGCCAGCATCGAGACTCAGGTACTGGACGGCGATAAAGTCATCCATTCCGACCAGGCCCAGGTGCAGTACACCGCAGTCATGACCGGTGCAGAAGACCGCTGGAAGGTAAGGCTGCTCGAGAGCAATCAATAGATTCAAAATCAAATCAAGAAAGGCACGGAGAGCGATCTTCGTGCCTTTTTTGTTTTAAGTAACTGCCAAAGCTTTGGCCGCGAATTGCCACGAATCGCGCGAATCTTGAATGCTGGTGCATTGTTCTGATTGCACCAGTTATTTCCATATGCTCTTTCGCCTTATCTGTGCAGATCAGTTAAATCTGTGTCATCAGCGGTGAGGTTTGCTCTTCAGCCGAAGCCAGCGGCAAGCCAAACGAGAATACCGAACCATGATCTAGCTGGCTCGTCACTTCAATGCTGCCTTCGTGCGCTTCGACAATGGCCTTTACGATTGCCAGTCCCATGCCAGTGCCCTGCACCCGGTAACGCTGGCTTTGTCCGCGATAGAACTTATCGAAGATCATGGAGCGTTCCAGATCGTCAATGCCCAGCCCGCGGTCGGCCACGCTGGTAATCAGGCGGTCATCTTTCACTTCGCTGCTGATGAATATGGGCGCGCCGGGAGTGGAATATTTGGCGGCATTTTCCAGCAGATGCTGAAGCACTTTTCTGATCCAGACCACGTCCATGAGGGCCTTGGGCAGAGACTCGGGCAAGCGTACCTCAACAGGATGATTGCTGGTGACCTGTTTGGCTTCCGCCACCGCCGCATCAATAGCCTCGCGGATGTCATGCGGTTCCAGATCGAGCTTCACTTGCCTGGCATCCAGCTGGGCCATCTCCACGGCTTCACCAATCAGCCTGTTCAGGCGGTCGCTTTCTTCTTCAATCACGGTGAGCAGGTCCTGCTGCTGGTCAGGGCTGAGCGTGGCGCCGGAAAGCAGCGTGGTGACCGATGCTTTGATCGAGGTGAGTGGCGTGCGGAATTCGTGGGTCACGGAATCCAGCAAAGCTGAGCGCAGCCGTTCGCTTTCGCGGGCTGCTTCAGTGCGGGTGAGATTCTCAAGAGCATTGGCGCGTTCGATGGCGGTTGCGATCAGCGATCCTACGGCTTCCATCGTCTGGCGCGGGCCGATTTCACCGGCAACGCCAAACGCTCCTACCACCCGCACTCCCATGCGCAGAGGAATAATGGCCAGCTTGCGCCCGTGGTCTACAGTGCCTTCTCCGCGAAGCGCAGCCTCTTTCAGCGCTTCGGTGGGCACTTCCTGGCGTTGCGGATCGGAGCGGTAGCTCTGGTCTTTGGATGAAAGATAAAGCGCGGCGTGACTCACCCCGAAGGTTTCCACCACGTACTGGGGAATCATCTTCAGCAGTTCATGCAGGTGATCGGTGACCAGAAGCTGTTCGCTGAGCTTGTAGAGCCGTTCCAGGTCCTGGCGGCGGCGTTGGGCTTCAGCAGTCTGGCGGCGGGCCCGTTCCGAGAGGTTGCTGGCAAATACGGAAACGAAGAAAAAAGCGAAAAGAGCCACCCAGTTCTGGGTTTCGGCAATGGTAAAGGTCTTGACGGGCGGCAGAAAGAAGAAGTTAAAGCACAGGGCTGCCGCGATAGACATAGGGATCGCGAACCGCAGCCCCCAGGCCGCGGCCACAGAAAGAATTGCTAATAAAAAACTTACGGAAACTGTTGTAGGGTTTACATGGACGTTGCGTGAGTATACAAACGTGATCAAGGCAAGCACGCCGGCGCAAATGAGTGCCCGTATCGGTGTTGGCAGTTGCCTGTTCACGCGTTGATTCTAGTCTGACATTGATTCTACCCGCCAGGAGGCGCATGCCCAGGACTCCGGAACAGTGGTTGGAACAGGCTGAGCCCGAGAAGAAGAGCGGGATCTTCAAGCTGTTTCTCGGCTACGCTCCGGGAGTGGGCAAGACGTATAACATGCTCAGCGAGGCCATTCGCAGGCACAAGCGCGGAGAAGATGTTGTGATTGGCATTGTAGAAACGCACGGGCGTAAAGGAATCGCTGAACTGAGTTGCCAGCTTGAGGCGCTGCCCCGGCGCAAGCTGGAATATAAAGGGACCATCTTCGAAGAGATGGACATTGAGGCCGTGCTGGCCCGCAAGCCGCAAGTCGTATTGATAGACGAACTTGCCCATACCAACGTAGAGGGCAGCAGGCATAAAAAACGCTATGAGGACGTTCTGCAAGCGCTGGAAGCCAACATTGACGTGCTTTCGACTATGAACATCCAGCACCTTGAAAGCGTTACGCCGGTGGTGCAAAGCATTACCGGAATCCATGTGCGCGAGACTGTGCCTGACTGGGTGCTGGAACGCGCCAATGAAGTAGTGCTGGCCGACCTCACGCCGGAAGCATTGCAGACCCGCATGCGCCGAGGCGATATTTATCCGGTGGAGCGCGCGGACAAGGCGTTGAGCAATTTCTTCCGTGCCGGCAACCTGCTGGCTTTACGGGAACTGGCGCTGCGCCATGTAACACACTCAGTTGACCGCAGCCTTGAAGCCTACTTGCACCGCAAGAAGATTGATCAAAACTGGGGCGTGAGCGAGCGGGTGGCCGTGTGCATCAGTTCGAATCCGGCGTCGCAGCAACTGGTGGCCCGGGGAGCCCGCATGGCGCAGGGGCTGGATGCCGAATTTTACGTAGTCCATGTAGAAACGGGGAAAGGCCGGAGTGAAGAGCGTAGCCGCTCGCTGGCCGCCAACCTGAGGTTTGCAGAAAATCTGGGCGCCAAAATCATTCATTGGCAGGGCAAGTCGGTCGCTGTCGCGCTGGCCGATTTCGCGCGCGAACAGAAGATTACCCAGATTATCATTGGCCGCTCCGCGACCCGTAGCTGGCGCAACTATCTATACCTTACGGCGATCCAGAGATTTCTGCGCAACGCCCCGGCCGTAGATATCCATATCGTGACGCAGGAAGTGGATTGAGCATGAGAGAGCGCAGCCGTATTCTGGTGGTGGACGATGAGACGCAGATCACGCGCGTGCTGAAGACCACCCTCAACTCCCAAGGGTATGAGGTCAAGACAGAAGCCGATGGGGTGAGCGGTTTCGATGCCGCTATGGACTGGCTTCCTGATCTCATCATTTCCGATCTCTCCATGCCGCGCATGACCGGAATCGAGTTGTGCCGCGCGGTGCGGGAACGCTCCCAGGTGCCGATCATTGTGCTCTCGGTGCGCGGAGAAGAGAGAAGCAAGATAGAAGCGTTGGATGCCGGGGCCGATGATTACGTAACCAAGCCCTTCAGCGTGAACGAATTGCTGGCGCGGGTAAGGGCCAATCTGCGCCGTGCTTCTGTGCCGCAAGAAACCACTTCGGAGCCGATTCAGCAGGGGGATTTTTACGTCAACCCGGAATCGCGCCTGGTCAAGGTGCGCGGAGAAGAAATACATCTCACTCCAAAAGAATTCGACTTGCTGGTTTACATGGCGCGCCATCCCAACAAAGTGCTGACCCATCGCGTGCTGTTGAATGCGGTGTGGGGAGGGGAGAGCCTGCAGCAGCCCGAATATCTGCGCGTATTTATCAACCAGTTGCGAAAAAAAATTGAGGAAGGTGAAACGCCAAAATACATTGTCACCGATCCGTGGGTCGGATATCGCTTTGAGCCGGAAGGCAATTGAATCTTACCGCTGATTTCGCTAATAATACCTGCTCCATCGGCCTTGTGCAGCATTTGATTACTGAGAGTAGTTCTATAAAGCGATCAAAAATCTCGTCCGCCGTGTCATCACTGAGCCGGCAGGCGAAGGAACTGCTCCGCCACTGTTGTGCGGTAGCACGCCATGAGGCATTCGCACCGGCAATCTGCGCGATTCCTTATAAACAATTAACAACTTCTTTAGCCTCTCCTTACACTCATGAGAATTAACTAGGACTGTTCCTCGACCGCGCAAGCGGAACGGGAGAGTCACTATGTCATCCATCGATTCGTGTACGAAGCCCACAAAATCTTGCTATTACCTGGCTATCCTGGCCATATTCTGCTGCGGCATTGCCTCAAATACTGCGCAAGCACAAAGCGCGGCCACGCCCAATCCCGCTGAGGACGGCAACACGCCCGCCAATGCAGGTTCGAACGCGGAGATATTGCAGGAACTCCAGCAGATGCGTGCCCGCATCCAGCAGCTTGAGGCCCAGCTCAAAGCGCAATCGTCCGCGGCAGCCAACTCCAGTTCGCAACAGCCGGTGCCGCAAAACGCGCTGCTCGTATCTCCGTCGGCAACAGCGCAGAACACTGATCAACCTGCGCCCGCCGAGCCTTTCGCGTTCGCCGACTTCACCTGGATGAATGGCAACGCCCGCACCAAACAGCCGGCGCTCGATACGGAGTTCTTTACCGGAGAATTCCGTTTCGACACGAGTTACATCTACGACTACAACCATCCGATTGATCACACGCTGGTGGGCAGTTCAGAAAGCGGACGCACCGGGGAATTCCAGGTGCAGCAGCTAGGCGTGGGCGGCGATTTTCATTATGACAACGTGCGTGGCCGCCTCATGACGCAGTTCGGCATGTATTCCACCATGACGCCGCGCAATGACCCTACGCCCGGACGCGGCCAGTGGAACCTCGACAATGCATATCGCTACATCTCCGAAGCCTACGGCGGCTACCACATCAACGTGATGCATGGAATCAACATAGACGCCGGCATCTTCATGTCGTACATCGGCCTGTTCAGCTATTACAACTTCGACAACTGGGCCTACCAGCCTTCGTATGTTTCTTCCAACACGCCATGGTTTTTCAATGGAATGCGGATCCAGATTTTTCCCACAGAAAAATTGAAGATTGAAACCTGGCTCATCAATGGATGGCAATCCTATGGCTCTGCCAACGGACGGCCGGGATTGGGAACGCAGATTGCCTATCGTCCCACCGGATGGCTGGCGTTTATTTCCAATGATTATGGAGTGGGCCGCGATACCCTCGGCGCGCTGCATCGCACCCGCTTTCACAGTGACAACAGTGTTGAAGTCAAGTACTACGACAAGCCTCAGAACTTCCTGGACAAAATGGCATTCTCGTTGACTGGCGACATCGGCTGCGAAAGCGGCAGCGGCGTGAGCTGCATGGGAAATTCCTCGCAAGGGCCGAAACAGTCATTCCTCGGGGCCATGTTCTATGACCGCTTCTGGTTCGATAAAGACCGCTACGCCTTCACCGTGGGCGGCGGCGCAATCAATAATCCCGGACGCTATCTGGTGTTGCTGCCGCCCATCAACGGGGCCACAACTTTCTCGGGAACACCCTACTTCACGGAAAATCCCGGTGATCCCTACAAAGCCTGGGACGCCTCAGGCACCTTTGATTACATGCCCAGCCAGTATCTGACTTTCCGTTTTGAGTACAACCATCGCGCCGCGAGTGTGCCGTACTTTGCCGGGCCGGGCGGCGTCACGCCTCCCGGCGGCAACACCGGTCCGGCCGGCTCATTTGTGCCGGGCTTTGTGCCTGATCTGCGCAAGCGGGAAAGCCGGCTGAATCTGGCCTTGCTGGTGAAATTCTGACGAAGGAGATGTCAGATGGATTTATGGATGATACTCGCGACCGTGATTTTCTTTAGCGTCGCCATCGGTTATACGGCGGCCTGCGACAAATTGAAGTAAGGAGCTTGAAATGAGCGTTGGAAACATATTGATGCTGCTGATCAGCTTTCTGCTCATGCTGTATTTGGTCTATGCCTTGTTGAGGCCCGAGAGATTCTGATATGACGCTGAATGGCTGGTTTCAAATTCTGTTGTTCATTGCCGCCATCCTCCTGGTGACGAAGCCGCTGGGCAGTTTCATGGCCAGGGTCTTCTGCCGTGAGCGTACATGGATCGATCCAGTTATGCGTCCGGTGGAAAAGCTGCTCTACAAGATTGCCAGGGTAGACGAAGACCGCGAGATGCGCTGGACGGAGTATTGCACCGCCATGTTGCTGTTCAGCGCCGTTTCCATGCTGGTGCTCTACCTGCTGGAACGCACGCAGCAATGGCTGCCTTTGAATCCCCAGAAGCTTTCGGCTGTACTTCCTGACCTGGCTTTCAATACCGCCGCTTCATTTACCACCAACACCAATTGGCAGTTTTACTCGGGTGAGCAGGCCATGAGCTATCTCACGCAGATGGCTGGCTTGGCCTATCACAATTTCATTTCGGCAGCCGTGGGAATAGCACTCGCGATCGCGTTGGTCCGCGGTATTGCCCGCCGCGAGAAAGAGACGATCGGCAATTTTTGGGTAGACATGACGCGCGCCGTCCTGTGGATTCTGCTGCCCATGTGCCTGGTGGCATCACTGGCGCTCATGTCGCAGGGCGTGGTGCAAAATCTCCGGTCTTACGACAAGGCCACGCTGATGGAACCGCAGCAGGTTGCGAAGCTTGGCTTGGACGGCAAGCCGGTGCTCGGTCCTGATGGCAAGCCGGTCATGGAGAGAGTCACCGTGCAGATCATCGCTCAGGGGCCGGTTGCCTCACAGGAAGCCATCAAGATGCTGGGCACCAACGGTGGAGGCTTCTTCAACGCCAACAGCGCCCATCCTTTTGAAAACCCCACTCCACTCAGCAACTTTCTGGAAATGTTCTTTATCTTCGCCATACCTGCGGGGCTTACCTACACCCTGGGAAAGATGACGGCATCGCAGCGCCATGGGTGGGCGGTATTTGCGGCCATGGCAGTTCTGTTTCTTGCCGGAGTAACCACTGCCTATTGGGAGGAGACTCGCGGCAATCCGCTGCTTCATGGAGTAGACCAGCGCCCATCCACAATGCAGGCAGGCGGCAACATGGAAGGTAAAGAGGTGCGGTTTGGCATGGCCAACTCTGCTCTCTTCGCCACCATTACCACGGACGCAAGCTGCGGCGCAGTCAACGGCGTACACGACTCGTTCACTCCCCTGGGCGGCATGGTGCCCATGGTGAATATTGCTCTGGGTGAAATCATCTTTGGCGGCGTAGGCGCCGGTCTTTACGGAGCGCTGATTTTTGTAGTGCTTTCGGTTTTTATCGCCGGTCTCATGGTGGGCCGCACGCCTGAATATCTGGGCAAGAAGATCGAAGCCTACGAGGTGAAGATGGCCATGCTGTATGTGCTCATCTTCCCGCTCACAGTGCTGGGTATGAGCGCCATCTCGGCTGCGTGGCCGCCGTTTGGTCTTTCCACGCTGACCAACAACGGCCCCCATGGACTTTCCGAAGTGCTCTACGCATTTATTTCGGGCGCAGGCAACAATGGCTCTGCCTTCGCCGGACTCGGCCCCAGCCGCTGGTACCTGCTTACTCTCGCAATCACCATGCTGGCGGGCAGGTTCCTGATGATTGTCCCCATGCTGGCTGTCGCCGGCAGCCTGGCTGGCAAGAAGATCATTCCACCTTCGCCCGGGACTTTTCCCGTGACTACGCCGTTGTTTACCACCCTGCTGGTCAGCGTGATCATCATTGTGGGCGCCCTTACTTTCTTTCCGGCGCTCAGTCTCGGTCCCATACTCGAACACCTGCTGATGCATGCGGGAAAGACTTTTTAATGAAGTACGCGATTCACCGACGTGCGCGATTGAATGAAGTAAGCGATTGAATGAGGTGCGCGATGCAAACCAAACAAGCACATGCCAGGGCGGCCACACCAAAGGCAAACCCGGGAAAATCGAAATCTCTGTGGGACCCGAAAATCGTTCGTACAGCCTTGCTGGACTCGTTTGTCAAGCTCGATCCTCGCATCATGATGCGCAATCCGGTCATGTTTGTGGTGGAAATCGGCAGCGTTGTCACCTCGGCGCTGCTGGCCGGCGACCTTGCCCGGGGCAGCGCCGAGTTTGGCTTCGATCTGCAAATTACCGTGTGGTTATGGTTCACCGTGCTGTTTGCCAACTTCGCTGAAGCCATGGCCGAAGGCCGGGGCAAAGCCCAGGCGGAGACTTTGCGCCGCGCTAAATCGGAAACTCTTGCCAACCGTCTGCTGCCCAATGGCAGCACCGAAATCGTTTCGGGCTCAATCCTGCGCCGAGGAGACCTGGTGCTGGTGGCCGCCGGCCAGACCATTCCCGGCGACGGCGAAGTGACCGAAGGTGTGGCTTCGGTAGATGAATCGGCCATTACTGGTGAATCTGCGCCGGTGATCCGCGAAGCCGGTGGCGACCGCTCTGCCGTGACTGGCGGCTGCCGCGTTTTATCGGACCAGATCACGGTAAAGATCAGCTCCAATCCGGGCGAAACTTTTCTCGATCGCATGATCGCCCTGGTCGAAGGCGCGGAAAGGCAAAAGACGCCCAACGAGATTGCGTTGAATATTCTGCTCGCTGGTCTTACGTTGATCTTTTTGCTGGCCGTCATTACTTTGCAGCCCTTTGCCATTTACTCCGGCAGTCCGCAGACCGTTTTTGTGTTGGTTTCTTTGCTGGTCTGCCTCATCCCTACAACCATAGGCGCATTGCTCTCGGCCATTGGCATAGCCGGCATGGACCGCCTGGTGCAGCACAACGTTCTGGCCATGTCGGGCAGGGCCGTAGAAGCCGCCGGAGATGTGAACACGCTGCTGCTTGACAAGACCGGCACCATCACTCTGGGAAACCGCCAGGCCGCAGAGTTCGTGGCTGCGCCAGGCGTAAGCAACGACCAGCTTGCTGACGCTGCCCAGCTTTCGTCGTTGCCAGACGAAACCCCCGAAGGCCGCTCCATCGTTGTGCTAGCCAAAGAAAAATACGGGTTGCGCGGACGCGACCTGGGCGCTGCCAATGCCCGGTTCGTCCCCTTCAGCGCTCAAACCCGCATGTCAGGCGTGGACCTTGATGGAAGAGCGATTCGCAAAGGCGCGGTGGATGCTATCCAGAAATATCTGGCCGAGAACGGCAGCTATCTTCCTAAAGAAGTTCAGGCTTCGGTCGAAATCATTGCGCGCAGCGGCGGCACCCCGTTGGTAGTGGCTGAGAATTTTCGTGCCCTCGGTGTTGTCCATCTGAAAGACATTGTGAAAGGCGGCATCCGCGAGCGTTTTGCCCAGCTTCGCGCCATGGGCATACGCACCATCATGATTACCGGCGACAATCCACTCACGGCTGCGGCCATTGCGCGCGAGGCCGGCGTAGATGATTTTCTCGCCCAGGCCACACCCAAAGACAAGATGGACCTGATCAAAAAGGAGCAGAGAGAAGGCAAGCTGGTTGCCATGACTGGCGATGGCACCAATGATGCTCCGGCGCTGGCCCAGTCTGATGTGGGCGTGGCCATGAACTCCGGCACGCAGGCGGCGAAGGAGGCCGGCAATATGGTGGACCTCGATTCCAACCCCACCAAGCTGCTGGAGATTGTGGAGATAGGGAAGCAATTGCTGATGACGCGCGGATCATTGACAACTTTTTCCATTGCCAATGATGTCGCCAAATACTTTGCGATCATTCCGGCCATGTTCGCCGGGACCTTTCCGGTGCTCAACACGCTCAACATCATGCGCCTGGCCACGCCTCGTTCGGCTGTGCTTTCGGCAGTAATCTTCAACGCGCTGATCATCATTGGCCTGATTCCGCTTGCGCTGCGCGGTGTGCAGTACCGGGCCATGAGTGCTGAAGCGTTATTGCGGCGCAACCTGATTGTCTATGGATTGGGTGGAGTGATCGTGCCCTTCATTGGCATCAAAGTCATTGACGTGGTCATTCGTGGAATAGGTTTGGCATGAGTGCTCTGATAAACGGTTTTCATAGCATAAGTGACCTGATTCGTACGACGGCATAAAAAACATGCAATAGGACAGCGCTTTTGCAGTTTGTGGAAGAACCCTCTGCCCGGGTCATCTGAGCCGGCAGGCGAAGGAACTGCTCCGCTGCTGCTGTGCGTTAGCAGCAATGAAGTACTCAGCGTAATGGTCTGGTAGAGATGTATTCACACCTTTACCGAAATAGATCTAGCTTTGTAACAGGCATTGGGCACGAGTTTACTCATGCCGTAAAAACGCATGAACACTGGGCTTCGGCCTTGCAACTGATGTGGAGGCAAGGTATTTGCGTCACAGGAGAGTAGATGAAAAAAGATTTCATAACGGCTGTTCTCATGACGATTGCGACTACCATTCTGCTGGGTTTGATCTATCCCTTTGCGGTACTTGGACTGGGGAGGATCATGCCGGAAAAAACCAATGGCCAGCTTATCTCCAGAAATGGCTCGATTGTCGGTTCGCGCATCCTTGCCCAGCCTTTTACCAGCGCGGCATATTTCCATCCTCGGCCTTCGGCGGCGGGTGCGAACGGCTATGATGCCGTAAATTCTTCAGGAAGCAATCTGGGACCAACCAATCGCAAGCTGATTGAACGCGTCGCGACCGATACTGCTGCTCTGCGGCAGGAAAATCCTGTGCAGCCGGTTCCTGTTGATCTGGTTACAACTTCAGGCTCCGGTCTCGATCCTCATATCACTCCCGCGGCCGCAGAGTTCCAGCTTACGCGGGTGGCAAAAGCCAGAGGAATCAGCGAAGCCGATCTGCGCAATTTGGTTAAGGCCCACATCGAACCACGGCAATGGGGATTTCTGGGTGAGCCCAGGGTCAATGTGCTGGAATTGAATCTCGATCTCGACAGCAGATATCCGCTGAAGCACGATGGTGGGCAATGAGCAAAAGCAAAGCCACAAATAACGCGAATGAGCGCGAATAGAGGATTCCAGAAAGCAAAACGTCTTCGATTTTCGCTTTGAGTAAACGACTCAATTGGATTTCTTTGTGAAATCCTCAGTGCTTCCGTGTCTCCGTGGTGAGGTTTTTGGTTACACAGGCGGCGAGTCGCTGGCCTCAAACTGCTCGTCCCGCTCGTGTGAAAGTCCGGGGATGCTCTGCATCAGCCGCACGCAGCGATTCCAGCGCAGAATGGCATCGTCGTTCCCCTGCGGACGCAGCTTCTCCGCTTCTTCAAAGCAGCGCAGCGCATTTTCGAAGCTGACTTCAAGCGAATGCGCCAGATGGCCGGCGCGAAGCTGCGCCTTGGCGCGGCGCTCGTAGAGAATGCCCAGATAATACGAGCGCTCGTAGGCGCTGGTAAGCTGGGCAAAGCTGCTTTCGGCTTCTTTGTAGCGGTCAGCCACTGCTCCGCTGAACTGGTCGGTGATCGAAAGCCCGAGCAGCCGCAGGGCCGGTTGGTTTTCAGGGTCGGCGGCCAGAATGTCGCGACAGATGGATTCGGCTTCTTCCGCCTGGTTGAGATAGCGGTAATGCTGCACTTTGGCCAGGGCTTCCGGAATGCCGCTTTTGGAGATGGTCTTGATTTGCCGCTCCACGTTGTGACCTCCTGTTATTCCGATGGCGGAGCTTTTCTGATCTTGCGCACCAGACGAAGCAGAGGATCGTAGAAGTCATCTACCACCCGCTCCTTCAAAGGTATGATGGCATTATCGGTGATGTGGATCTCTTCCGGACAAACTTCCGTGCAGCATTTGGTTATGTTGCAGTAACCAATGCCCAGCTCGTCTTTCAGCAGCCTGGTCCTTGAGAGGCTGTCGAGCGGATGCATTTCCAGGGCTGCTACGCGCACAAAGAAACGCGGCCCGCCGAATTCTTCTTTCTTGTCATGGTCGCGCAATACGTGGCAGACGTTCTGGCAAAGAAAACACTCGATGCACTTGCGGAATTCCTGCACCCGGTCCATGTCGGCCTGGTCCATCTTCCAATTGGTGTTGCGCTTCGGCGTGAATGGCGGAATCTTTTTGTTGACCTTGTAGTTCCATGACACGTCTGTGACCAGGTCTTTAATCACCGGAAAGCTCTTCATGGGATTTACGATGATGGGCTTGTCAGTCGGCAGGGAATCCATGCGAGTTTTGCAGGTAAGGCGCGGACGCCCGTTGACCTCAGCCGAGCACGAGCCGCATTTTCCCGCTTTGCAGTTCCAGCGGACGGCCAGATCAGGCTCCTGATGCCCTTGAATGTAATGCAGGGCATCGAGCACGACCATGCCCGGCGCTATCGGAACGGTATATTGCTTCCGGCTGCCGCCATCTTTGTCGCCCCGGAACACTTCCATGATCGCATCGGCCATTTTTCCTCCTGCTTATTTATCTTCCGCCAGAAGCTGCTTCAGCTCTTCTGGAATAACTTTTGTGGGGACCTGTGTCAGCTTCATGCTGTTGCCGTCGCGCGAAATTACATTGTGCTGTTTGCCCCAGACCTGTTCATCAAGCTGAGGATAATCTATGCGGCTGTGCGCTCCCCGGCTTTCTTTGCGGGCCTGCGCGCTGCGGGCTACCGCTTCAGAAACCATGAGCATGGAGCGGAGATCGCGAGAGAGATGCCAGCCGGGATTGAACATGCGCGAACCTTCAACCTTGACTCGCGCCGAACGCTGTTTCAGCTTCTCCAGTTCTCCCAAGGCCTTGACCACATCTTCTTCTATGCGGAATATGCCAACCAGGTTCTGCATCACTTCCTGCAAATCCCGATGGACAGCATAAGGATTCTCGCCCTCACCGCGTTCAAAAGGCGCGAGCATTTCCCGCTCGGCTTCAGCGATCTGCGTGGAATCAATTGTGCCTTGCGGGGTTTGTGCGGCATAAGCGGCTGCGGCCTGGCCGGCGCGGCGTCCGAAAACCAGCAGGTCAGAAAGCGAATTGCCGCCCAGGCGGTTCGCGCCATGCAGTCCGGCAGCAGCTTCACCGGCCGCAAACAATCCCGGCAGCGACGCTTGCGCCGTCTCGGCTTCCACGCGGATGCCGCCCATCACGTAATGGCACGTCGGCCCTACTTCCATCGGGCCTTTGGTGATGTCCACATCAGCCAGTTCTTTGAACTGGTGATACATGCTGGGCAGCTTGCTTTTCACATATTCGGCGGGCTTGTGCGAGATATCGAGGAATGCGCCGCCGTGCTCGCTGCCGCGTCCTTCGCGCACTTCGGTGTAGATGGACCGGGCGACTACGTCTCGCGTCGAAAGTTCCATGCGCTTGGGATCGTATTTTTCCATGAAGCGCTCGCCCAGCTTGTTGCGCAAAATGCCGCCTTCGCCGCGCACCGCTTCCGTAACCAGAATGCCCTGCACTCCCGGAGGCCACACCATGCCCGTGGGATGGAATTGCACGAACTCCATGTCCTGAAGTTCGGCTCCGGCCTCGTAGGCCAGCGCCATTCCGTCGCCTGTGTATTCCCACGAGTTGGATGTAATGCGATAGGCTTTGCCGATTCCGCCGGTGGCGATAACAACGGATTTGGCTTTCAACACAACGAAGCGGCCCTGTTCGCGCCAGTATCCGAATGCTCCGCAGATGCGGTCGCCGTCTTTGAGCAGGCGGATGATGGTGCATTCCATGAAAACATCGAAGCCCAGGGCCACGCCCCGGTCCTGAAGCGTGCGGATCATCTCCAGTCCGGTGCGGTCGCCTACGTGGCAGAGCCGCTTGAAGGTGTGTCCGCCAAAGGCGCGCTGAAGAATGTCGCCGTCCGATGTGCGGTCGAACAGCGCGCCCCATTGTTCCAGTTCGCGCACGCGCTCCGGCGCTTCCTGGGCGTGCAGCTGCGCCATGCGCCAGTTGTTGAGCAGCTTGCCGCCGCGCATGGTGTCGCGAAAGTGGGTCTTCCAGCTATCGGCCTTGTCAACATTGGCCATGGCGGCGGCAATGCCGCCTTCCGCCATTACCGTGTGGGCCTTGCCCAGCAGCGATTTTGAGACCACCGCCACGCGCGCGCCCTGCCCGAGAGCCTCAATGGCGGCGCGCAATCCCGCTCCGCCCGCGCCGATGATCAGTACATCATGTTCATGGGTTTCGTATTTGTTGTCGGTCACAGTAGTCTCAAGTCCTTGAAAACGCCGCAGGCCACCATGCGTATGTAGAAGTCGGCAAAGCCTACTGAGAACAGGCTTACCCACGCAAACAGCATGTGGCGGTTATTCAGGCCGCTGGCTTTTTTCCAGGCGCTGTGGCGCGTGCGGTCAAAGGCGCGTGCAGGAAAAACAATCGAGCCTGCCGCCCACCAGATGGCGCAACGAATGGCAGGAAAGAGCATAAAGGGTGAGCAGCACGATATTGATCAGCAGCACCAGCGAGCCTACGCCGATGCCGAAGTGGCCGTCCCACCAGAAGGAACGATACGCGTCATACCAGAGAAAGCCCAGAAAGATGATGGCGAAATACAAAAAATACCGGTGGACATTTTGCAGGACAAAGGGAAATTTGGTTTCGCCGCGATAGTTGCGATGCGCGCTCTCGCCCACGGCGCAGGAGGGCGGATCGGCGAAAAATGCCCGGTAATAAGCTTTGCGGTAGTAATAACAGGTCACGCGGAATCCCAGAGGGAAAGCCAGAATCAGAAGCGCGGGAGAGAGCGGCCAGATGCGATGATGCGCATCAATCAGAGGAGAGTAAAAAGGCGAAAGATAAGGTCCCCATTCGTAATAGGCGCCCTCGAAGGCGCGAAGGGTCGCGTAAATGCCGAATCCGCCGAAGGCAATAATCACCGGAACAACTTCCCACCACCAGGAATCGCGGCGCAGCGTGCGGCCAAAACCCGACGGCACGGCAGAGCTTCTCACTTCAGCCAAGCTTCACCTCCAAGCGCAGGATACTAACACATGCATCGGGTCATGCGACAACGCGTGAAATGGAACCAGAGAACAGGGAATCTGAAAGGGCAGAAAAAAAGAGAGCTGGCTGACGCCAGCTCTCTGTAAGGTTTGACGGCCGGTTTTTTAGAAGCTGAACCGGGCGCCGAATTCCGCTCCAAAAGCACGTGGAATTACCGTGCTGCTGGGGTTGATGAATCCCACGGGCTGCAGGAAGGTCTTTCCCGCGTCCCGCACGTTGCCGTCGAAATTATTGCCAAAATTCGCCCTGTTGGTCAGGTTGAACAATTGGCTGATGAGTTCGAGATGCGAGCGTTCGCCCATCTTGAAGGTCTTGCTGATCCGGGTATCAAGCTGGAAGAAAGGATCGCCGCGCAGTGCATCGAATCCGATTTCGTGACAAGTACCGGCAGCGAGGCAGGCGCGTAAATCGCTGGAACTGCTGCCAGCCAGGGCTGTCAGGTTATTCGGATCGCTGTTGGGAACAATGATGGTTTCATTGCCGCGTCCGCTGCCTACACCGAGAGTGTCGCTGCCCGTGATTCCGTTATAGGGCCGCGCGGAACCGAAGATCATGATGGGAGCGATCTTGATTCCATAAGGCAGGTCAGTCACGCCGCTGATGGTGACGTGGTGGCGTTCGTCGTTGGAGACGGGCCCGAAATCAGCAGCGCGTAAAGGATTGAAAGGATCAGTTGGCCGGTTCCTGAAGGCGGCAGCGTCGCCGTCGTAGGCCATGGCCCGCGCCAGTGTGTAAGTGCCTTCCATGCTGAAGCGCTTCCACATGCGCTGGCGGTAAGTCAGGTTCATGCCGTCATAACGGGAGCGGCCGATGGCCTGCTCGTCATCTATACGGCCCAGCACCGGCACGCCGGCAGCGGCGAAAGCAGCCGAGAGCGGACGGGGACCACCGGCAATTGTGGGATTGAGGTTGATGGTTTTGGACTCGTGCAAACCTAATTCATGAACGTATTCCGCTTCGAAGACAGAGTGCGGTGTGAGCTGCCAGCTGTAACCGAAGTTCCACGTCTCGGAATACGGATTGCGGTACTGCGGGTCCATCAGGCGTCCCACCGAGCCGGGCAGAAGCTGGCTCGAAGCTGGGGGAAGAGTTGGCAACGGGTCTACACCAAATCGCCAGTTGGCCAGCGGTATGCCGGTTCCGGGAACTACGTCGCTTCCGCTGATCGAGAAGGTAGTTTGGAAAATGGTCGGGTTCGCCTGCTGAATCATGAACAGCGGAATGTTCTGGAACGTCTGGCCGTAGTAGATTCCGTAACCGCCGCGGATGAGCTGCTTGCCGGAGCCGGTCAAGTCATAAGCAAATCCAACGCGCGGGCTGAAATCTTTATTGTCGTCATGAGGAACACCGGCAAACGGGCTGCCGATGGCCTGCAACTCCTGGAAGGTGCGGCTCTGGTCCTGGGCTGTGCCGCCGATCAGGTTGAAGTCTTTATCCCAGCGAAGACCGAGGTCCAGCGTGAGGCGGTGAGTGACTTTCCAGTCGTCCTGGAAATAGACGCCAAACATTTTGGTGGAAAGTTGGAAGGTGGGGTCACCCGAGGTCGCCGACATGCTTGTTACCTCTCCGGGTGTCGCAAATCCCTGCGGCTTGGTGAGGATCACGCTTGGCAGGTCCTGGAAGTCAATTTCCAGAGTAGGGTTGAATTCGAAGAACCCGCCTACTACCGGCTCGTATACATAATCAAATCCGGTCTTGAAGGTATGGCGGCCATGATTGATGCTGATGTCATCTTTGAACTGCCACTTCTTCTGGAATGACTGCTGGGGAACGTTGGTGTTGGTGCCGAAATTTGGAGTCGTGAAATTGTTTCCGGCAAAAGTAAAGGTGTTGGTCTTGGTCGTCGAGTCAATCAGGTTGTTCCAGTACTGGTAGCCGACCGTCGCCTGGTTCACAACATTGTTCGACAAGATCGAATTCAAGGTGAGATTGCCGATCTGCATGTGATTGACCGTGAAATTTCCGGCGGTCAGATCGTTGAACCCGTTTGACTGGTCATTCAGGCTGTTGTTCGCCTGGTACGCATAGTGAAGGTAAGCGCTGTGGTGGTCATTGAATTTGTAATCGCCGCGTCCGTCATAACGATTTTCGAAGAACGGAGTGGGAATGACTGTTGCGGGCTGTGCTCCCAGGGGCTTTGCCAGCGTCAATTCAGCAAAGGTGTCGCCGCTGACCGGAAGGCTGGTATGTTCCCGCTGCCGTTCATAAGAAAAGAAGCCGAAGAATTTGTCGGTTTTGATAGGACCGCCGATGGAACCGCCAAACTGCTGTCGGCTGTAGGGCGGGGTGTCCTGGTTCGCCTGCTTGGAGAAAAAGTCGTTGGCATTCAGGGCCTGGTCGCGGAAAAAGCCATAGGCTGCTCCGTGATATTGATTGGTTCCGGCCTTGGTCACCACATTGATGGCTGCGCCTTCGCTGCGTCCGTTGGCAGCCGAAAAGCGCTCGGTGCTGATGGAAAATTCCTGCACCGCTTCCAGAGGAAGCTGCATGACAGGTCCGCCAACGGTGTTGTCTTTATTGTCAATGCCGTCCACGGTCAGGTTGACGTTGCGGCCACTGGATCCGTTGACCCCGAAGATCGAGTAGCGGTTTTTCGTCGGGTCATAAGAGTTCACCGGTTTTACGCCGGGAGCCAGGTAAGCCAGGTTGCCGAAATCGCGTCCATTCAGGGGCAGGTCTTGTATCTGTTCCGGGGTGATCGTCAGGCCGACATCCGTCTTTTGCTGGTCAACCAGTGGGGCGGCTGCACTCACTTCAACGGTCTCATTCACTGAGCCGGGGTTGAGGCTGAAATTCTGGGTGGTCGAACTTCCCACCAGCAGCTCAACATCATTTGCTTGCGCGGTTGAGAAGCCCTGCGCAGTTGTTTTCAGGTTGTAAATGCCAGCCGGCAGAAGGTCAAATTTGTATTCGCCCATCTGGTTGGATTTGGTTGTGCGGGTGGCGCCAGTCGCTTTATTGGTGATTGTGACTTGTGCTCCGCTCAATACGGCCTGTGATTTGTCGGTGACTGTTCCCTGTAAGCTGGAACTGGCGGTCGCCTGGCCGAATAAGTTGGTACAACTCAATAGCAACAGACATGCTATTGTTGCGATTACTAAACATCGCCTGGTGTTCATAGTCTCCCTCACTTCGATCTTGGTGATGATTTGAAACGCCTTCAGATTGTCGGTTCAGTAATAGCAGGACTGTATTGGCAAGATTCGGTGCTGTCTTCCAGCATCTTCTGGTGAACCAGGGCGACGGCTCCGCAAGCAATATGTATGCCCGCCCCGAATGAGGATCCTCTCCCCGGACTGAAGGAGAAGGCTCAAAAATTGCTGTGAGTCTCTGCTGATTGTGCGGAATTGTACCTTAACTAGTGCTGCTGGAAAGAAAGTATTTGCCTTAGTTCCAGGAAGGCAAATACTGGTTACAGAAGAAAATAAAGCATTTAACCTGATGTAGCTTGCATTCGCAGCCAAGCCGGATATGTAAGTGCATGAGCACGCTTTGTGCCGCTTATAACCGGCGGAAGATATTCGGTGAAAAGGCGCCCGTTCAAACCCGCGTCAACGGTATGCCGCCCGCGCCATGTCATCTTGAGGTGCGCAGCACCGAAAGACCCATGCACTCAGCCCGCAGCACCCCTGAAGGTCGGGGTAGTTGCATGAACCAGAAACTCCAGAGCGGCTCTCGGTTAAAACGTTCCAAATGATACAAAATTCGCTCCAGTCCCGCTTCGCGGGACGTGTGAAGCTAGCCCGCCGTTTCAACGGCGGGAAACTGGAAGCAACAAACAGAGTCCCCGTAAGGGGACGACTGAATTACGGTGGGCTGCAAGAAAGCGTAGTGATCTTGAATTCGCTTTTTCGTGACTATTGTTGACGGAGTTTCTGGAGAAGGCATGACTTTAGCCTAGTCGTGCGGAAAGGGCCAATATTTGGGCTGAAGCCCGGCTGTTGGCCCCTGAATACCTTCGACCTCACGCATGTCGCCATGGAAGTCGAGCTACCCCAGCCGATAACCGGCCCTATGCCCGTTTTTTCGCTGCAATCACCCGCGGAATGCCCTGCAAATCTGCGGTCGTCTGCACCTCGATGAAATCCGCTAAAAGCTGCTTCACTTTTTCTTCCGTAGAAAAGCCGATCTCGGTCACCAGCCATCCGCCGGGCTTGAGCACGGCATGGGCTTCGGGAATGAGCCGCTTATAGATGTCCATACCTTCCTGCCCGGAAAAGACTGCGGTGTGCGGCTCAAAGTCGCGCACTTGCTTTTGCACTTTGTCGGCTTCCGATTCACCTACATAAGGAGGATTGGAAACGACGAGATCAAACTGCTGGCCCGCATAGGAGGACAGCAAGTCGGATAGGCGGAACGCGACTCGCTTTTCGAGGTTCAGGCGGGTCGGCATTCAGGCGGGCCACTTCCAGCGCGGCTTCAGAAATGTCGCAGGCATGAATCTCAGCCTTCGGAAGTTCGCTGGCCAGCGCCAGGGCAATGCACCCGGAGCCGGTGCCCACGTCAACCAGCCTCAAGGTATTTTGCGGTTCGATCTGCTTCACCAGTTCAAGTACGGTTTCAACGACATGCTCGGTTTCCGGACGCGGGATCAGGACCGCAGGCGAGACAATAAAATCCAATCCCCAGAATTCCTGGTGCCCGGTGATGTACTGCGTGGGACACCCACGACCCCTCTCCCGGATTGTTTCCTCATAAGCAGTTTGTTCTTCGGCGGTGAGCGCGCGTTCCGGATAGGCAAACAGGTAGGCGCGATCACGTCCGAGAACGAACATCAGAAGCAACTCCGCGTTCAGGCGAGGCGAAGGAACGTCATGGGCGACAAAAAACTCGTAAGCGGAGTCAACGGCCTTCTTGATGGTGGCGAGGTTCATAGGCGGAAACGCCATGAAAGTGTAACCCGGCAAATTTTATCGTGCCGCAAGCCGCATAAACATGAGGTCATGAAATCCTGTGAATCACAAGGTACATAGTTCCTGCTAATTCCGGGCTTATTTGGGCCCGTTATAGCGGAGTCCGGCCGACAATGGAGAGAGGACGGAGTCGAACCATCCATGAGATGCGGCCCTATAGAAGCTGCATCAAGGCATTTCAGCCATGCCCGGATTGCCGTCACTTTCAGCCGAAGCATGCGCTCTCTGCCTCTATTAAGAAGGCGTGGAAAAGAGTGAACGGCGGCGTAGTGGTACCACAACGCCGCCGTAGTGGCGCCATAGTGACACCATTGCTTGCATTCTCCGCTTTTGTTCGTTACTCTCCAGCCTCCACCTCCAGAGGTGGTTGAGTTGTTCTTTGAAATTTAAAAAGCAGCATTACTGTTGGGGGCGGAGCTAGGCTTGGTTTTTCATCCTGGCCGGTAAAAGTTGCGAGCTTGTCGCGCGACAGTTGCGGGCTGAAAATGCGGTTTCCGCCGCTATTGACAAGGGTTGTAGCGAGTTGCGACCTTTTTGCGGAAATAAGAGGGTGGCAGGAAGCCTCTCGGTTCACCCTCATTGGTCACCGAAAAGGCGTCAAACCTCCCCTTCCAGGTCGGCGAAGTTCGGCTCGGCCATGAGTTCTTTGCGCAGCCGCCACGCATGGACGAGAGTAGGCACGTCGCGTTGCCAGGTGGGCAATAGCAGCGACATGATGAAACCTTCCACATTGCAGAGAATTCCCCAACCCACCGCAAAATGCAGATACCAATTGCTTATGCCAAATGCGAACAGGCCAATGACGGCGCTTGCCAGCAACAGCCCCCAGGTCTTGGCCAGAATGGAATGGTAGCTGGCGTTGCGGCGGAACTTGAACAGCGCAAACGCATGCTGCCCGATCTCCACGAAGATCAATGCCGCAAAGAGAAAAGACAGGCGGCTGGCAATTTCCGGATAGCGCAACGCGAGTACCACGATCACTCCCAGATAGAACAGGGTGTCAGCGCCGGTATCGCAGCGGCGCAGGCGGGGTGTGTCCACATGCCAGCGGCGGGCCAGAACTCCGTCATACACGTCAGACACCAGGGCGAGCACCACAATCGCCGCAAGCAGCATCCCACTGCCCGATAGCCGGCTGATCACGATAATGCCCGGCGCGAGTGCGGCGCGGAAAGCGATCAAGGCCCAGGGCACATAATTCCGCCAGGAAGCCGCTGTGGAAACGTGCCAACTTCGAAACCGCCCAATGCGCCCCGCTGCAGTCGAATAGATGCCCTGCATCAGCGGACGGCGAAGTATCACAAATAGACCGAGAGAGCAGAGTTTCAGTGCGAAGAAGTTCATCGGCATTCTCCGCGAACCAACATTGGGTTTGAATTCATGCGCAGCTCCTGCTGTCGTGCTGCTTGCACATTAGCGGGGCGCAGTCGAAGCTCTCAAGCGACAAGGGACGTCAGCAGCGCCATGCCGCTGAATGTCGTGTGCTAGTTGATCCAAAGCGTTGACGGATGCGGATGTGCCGGCTGTGAATTGCTTGTCGAGAAAGCTGTGAACCGATGGATAATGTCACGTTCCGTCAGCAGGAACGGAATCCGGTTCGGAGATCAAAAAACAGTAACGTCCAAGGGAGGGAGCATGACCGGCCACACAAAACCTGGAGGGAGCGCGGCTGCCGCGCCCTCCTTAGACCACTCGGCTGCTGTGAACTACGCGCAGAATCTCTTCGCAACCACCATTGATTGGTATAAGAGCGCAGATCTGAAAGCGCAAATTATTCTTACGCTCGATGGAGCATTGATCGCGTTTCTCACATCCTCCCTCTTTAAAACTCCATCAGAGGTCTCTCAGCTTACCCAGCACCTGACCGGCCGCACATGGTTTCTTTTAATGGCTATGTGCGTATGCCTTTTCGGTTCCATTGTGAGCGCGCTCATGTGTCTTTGGTCGCGAATCTTCCTCGGGGGCAAGGGAGACAGCGTTCTTGAACTCGAGAAAAAGAAGATAAATGAAAGTGGCAAACCTTATTCGCCGAACGTGATGCTCTTTTTCAGAACGATTTCATGGCTCGACCATGACAGATTTCAGGAACAGTTAGTTTCCACAGACGCAGCGTTTCACATTCGCGCGCTGGCAAGCCAAAGCTATCTGCTGTCGAGAAGGGTGTATGTCAAGCACATGCTGGTCAATGCCGGATTTGTTCTCTCAGGAGCCAGTTTTCTCCTGTTCCTCGCGAGCGGCATGAGCTACCTTGCTGGTTTGAAGTGATGGCACCAGCGGCAGCTTCCTGCTGCCGAGCCCATAGCAGGATGAACATTCCAACAAAGAAGACCGGCGCTGTTCGCCGGCCTTCCTCATTGTCGCTGAGATTAACGGTTTCCATTCCCAAAATGGAACGCAAAACAAAAATTTACATCCATTTGCATAGATTTTTGCCGGCATAACAGCTACTCTGCTTGTCGCAAGCAGCTACTCGGGCCCCTTCTCTCGACCGCTTCCCATTTCCCTTCAACCACCTTTCCCACAGTCTTCGAAAAGACGTTACGCAAAGAAAGGCAGAGCATGTTCGCCAGGAAAAATTCCTTTCTGTATCGCCTGCGCATCTTCATGGCGTTGCTGTCCTGTACGTCACTCTTGAGCGCTCAAACCATTACCAACAATAACAATCCAGGAGCTGTAACTCCGGCAACTTCAAGCTCGTGCAATCTGATTGATCCGGGTCCGCGTCCGGCCGGCGACTCTATCGTGTATCAGGTCGCCGACAATCACGGAAACATTTTCAGCAACTTTGCTCAGCAGGACCAGACTGGCGCCAACAACTCGTCCGGCAGCCCTCTGCCCAGCTTTCTTGGCGGGACTGCTTTAGACAACCAGCGGCTCGCATTCTGGGAAGCAGGCATGGGGATTTTTGGAGAAGTCGCCTCCGTTGACGGGGCAGCTCCGGGAGTAACCTCAACGCAGCCGATCACCGGTCTCGGACCAAGATTCAATGGCAATAGCTGTTTCATGTGCCATTCCCAGCCGAGTTTTGGCGGCACCAGCCCGGGACCAGGTACGCCGCCCTCGTTCACGCAGAATCCGCAAATCGGCCTTGCCGGTTTTGACAGCGCAACCAACACCGTTCCATCGTTCGTTCAAGGCAGGCCCAATGGCCCGGTAGTGGAAGCCAGGTTCCCCCGCGCAACAGATTCCACAGGTGCGCCGATCAACACGCTGGATGGAGCTGTGCACGATCTCTATACCATTCAGGGAATGCCACAGGCTGGCACGTGCAAGATTTCTCAACCGAAATTCGGCGACGCGGTGGCCAACAACAACATCATCTTGCGCATTCCAACGCCGACTTTTGGAGTAGGTTTCGTAGAGACCACCTCAGACGACTTCCTGACTGCCAACCTGAACAGCGCGGTCAATGACCCGACTTCGCTGAATCAGACGCAGGCATTGGGTGTTGGCGGCCGGTTCAACCGCGTGGGCAATGACCAGACCATTACCCGTTTCGGATGGAAAGCCCAGAACGTCTCGCTGTTAACGTTTGCGGGGGAAGCGGCCAACGTGGAAATGGGATTCACCAATGAGCTCTTCCCATTTGAGCGTGATTCGCCTGAGAACAACGGTACTAACTGTACCGGCAATGCCACGCCGGAAGACTTTACCACTCCACTTTCGACAATTACTCAACAGATACCCAAAGTGACCGCTTCAGAGATTGAGTCACTGTCTTTTTTCATGTTCGGCAACACACCCCCGGCCCAATGCGACTTTGGCAGCGGACTTGTTCCCAACAGCAATCCGCCGGCGCCGGCATGCAAGCCGCTCAGCTCGTCTGCCCTGGATGGCCAGGCTGCATTCAACAAGGCGGGTTGCAATCTCTGCCACACCGCCACGCTGCATACCGGTCCTTCGAACTTTGTTGATTTGAACAATGCTTCATTCTCCCCGTTTTCCGACTTTGCCATCCATCACATGGGCGCGCAGTTGGCAGATGGAGTGAGCCAGGGAAATGCCGGGCCAGACGAATTTCGTACCGCGCCATTATGGGGGGCCGGCCAGCGCTTGTTCTTCATGCATGACGGCCGTTCGATCAGCCTGGTCGACGCTATCGAACAGCACTTTACCCCCACTACGCAGTGCACTACAGTCGTGACCGGCGGCCAGACTTTCATCTTGAATGGGCAGACCGTGACCATTCCTTCCACAACTACCCAGACCTGTGGTTCTGAAGCCAACGGGGTCATTAACAGGTTCAACAATCAATCCATATTGACGTGTACCCAGCAGCAGGACGTCATTAACTTCCTGCGATCACTGTAGCTGGACTTTGTTTCAGAAGTGGCGGATGCGCTGGTGCATCCGCCACTTTTTGCCCAATGAAATCATCAATGAGCAGGAGGCGTAGCGGGCAGCGACACTGTTGCCGGAGATTTGGCTATGCCGGCCCCGAAGTATTGCTCATTGAATTCAGGGTGCGCGGAATCGGTAATGGCCTTGACTGCCTCTTTGAAGTTTTGCTGGGAAAGCTCGCGTACGATATCGTTCTTGACCTCGTCTTCCGGCAATGTCGTTTTGCTGGTTATCTTATAGATCACATAGTTCTTCGGTTCGATTTCCACCGGGCTGACTTCGCCGGCTTTCAGGGCAAATACGTCTTTGCTCTCGTTCTCCACGAAATTCGCCCGGCCATAGCTGCCTAAATCAACAACTGGCGGGGACTGAAGGCCGAGAAGCGCATAAACATCTTTCTGGATCTGGGCTGGGTCTTCGCCCTTGACCGCGCGAGCGCGGGCAGTGTTGGCGGCTTCGAGGGCCTTCTTCTCGAATTGTTGATGGTTTGCGGCCCCGGGCGACTCGCGGGGAACAAGAATACGCAGAAGTTTTACTCTCTCAAAGTCAGCCAGATGCTGCTTGTAAAAAGCGTCAAGGTCTTGCTGCGATGGCGTACCGTATTTCTCCTGGAGATTGCGATGATAAAGATCGCTGATGGTCCGCAGGCGCACGAAATCCAGAACCTCGCGGAACTGTGGTGAATCTTCGAGGCCGGCAGCCCGGGCAGCCGATTCGAAAGCCAGATACTCTGCATAGGTTTGCGCCAGGTTCTGTCGCCCCCGCTCAGATATCGGCTGCCCTGCTGGGTTGAGGGCCTTTACGAGGCTTTCGAACTCTGCGCGGGTGATGACCTTATCGCAGGAGTTGGCGCGGGCCGTGCTCTTGCTGTCACCTTCAGCACACTGGCCGTGAACGGTAATAACAGGCTGGGTCGCACCTACCGTGCTTACGTAGTCGGCCGTCTGCTTGTCGCTTGAGGCAGACGAAGGAGAGCTCTGCTGTTGCGGCGGAATTGGCCCGGCAGCCAGAACCATGGCATTCACGCTTGGAACCAGGGGCAAACTGATGGCAGCAGCAAAGAACAGCCTGACGAAGAACCACATGATCCATGACCTCATGTTCCAGAATGCAAAACGAACGAAGAACGCGGCGCATAGTATACAAAAGAAATGGTTCTGCGCTGGTTGGTCGCAAAATGTTTTCTGGATTACAATAAGTTGTATCTTTTACAACTCTAGGGCATATCATGCAATCCTTCAAAAATTTTTATAACAAAGTGCGCTCTATGAACCCCTTCATGGCAGGTGCGCTTATCTTGATCTATTTGCTTCTTCTGGCGACTTCCGTTGATGTACTCGCAACCAAGTTCCACCTCGGCCTTGCCGTCCAGACGCTTATCATCATCCCTGGCGGATGGATGATGCGTCCAGTGGTGCTTGCTGCTTTCCCCTTCATTCGCAAGTCGAGTCGCTGAGTCGCGCTCGTAGTCCTTCACAACACTGGAAGAAGCCGAATCTTCGCTAAAGTGTAAATCTCAAGCGCCAGAGGCGCGCCACAACGTAGCCCAGCGCGGAAGCGTTGGGATTATCGTTTGGAAAAAATTGAGAGCCCCAGCGGGGCGCCACGCTGAACACCACATAGATATAGTTCTCGTATAAGCGGAATGAGTGTCGCCCCTCCGGGGCTCAAATCGTAACTTGTCTATGTAGCCCAATGCTTCCGCATTGGGCTACATTGTGACGCGCCTCCCGGCGCGCTCTTTGGTGCGTTTTCAAAATCATGCAGATCAGCACACCAGAAATATAGGCAGAAGGATTACCAAAGTAACTTTGCCGTCACGACACATCCAAACTTAAGCTGTAAGGCCTGCACACTTCATTTCATTGGGATATTTATTGATTTCTAAGGCAAAAAACTAAATTGCGCGATGGAATCAAGCCCTTTATCTACATAAGTGGAATGAAAAGAGTACGAGAGTAATCACCTGCCTTTCGAACTCTCCAAGCTATAATCCCGACAACTTGCACCAGATAACTGATGCTATTGGACATCCGTAACCGAAAGGTTTCCCGCGGAAGTTCTCTCCCCCGCATTCAGTGTGAAGTTTGAATGATTTGCTCAGTGTGTTGTGTCACTGCGGACTGTGACGGAGCTCACTGGCCGGACACTGGCCATTAATTTAGAAGCGTTGCGAGAAATATCAATTTAAGGAGAAGTGTGCTGTATGCGTGTGTTCCTTTTGAAACCTGCGTCGTTCGCTCTTGCCCTGCTGTTGTGCCTGCCCGCATTGGGCGAGATGAAAGTAGTGCTTACGGTCAACAAGATCGTGAACTCCGGCGGCGTCGAGCAGAAGCAGTCCGGCGATAAAGCCAAGCCGGGTGACACCGTCGAGTACGTTGCCAATTACAAGAATACCGATACGAAAGCCGTGAAAGACGTATTGGCAACGCTGCCCGTACCTAAAGGAATGGAATACATACCGGAGACGGCGAATCCTACCCCGGTCACCGCCAGCACCGACGATGTGCATTACGCGCCTGTGCCTCTGAAACGCCAAGTCAAAGACGCAAGCGGCAAAACCATTGAGCAATTGGTTCCGTATTCCGACTATCGCTCGCTCCGCTGGGGGTTGGGCGAGATGGCCGGTGGAACCAGCAAGTCTGTGAAAGCAAGAATGAAGGTAAAGGCCGAATCGAAGTGATCCCGCTGAGGTCCAGGAATTCCATCAGCGAGACAAAGCAATAAGCACTGACTGAGGTATTGAGGAGATTAACCATGAATTGCGACAACTTCCGGGGGGGGAAGTCCAAGGCGTATCGGGGTTTGCCCTTCTTATTATTACTGGTACTGGCAACAGCGGTCATAATGATTGCGCCCACAAGCGCAGCCGCGCAGACCGCCGCTGGTACTTCGATTGGTAACCAGGCATCAGCTACCTATACCGACAGCTCGTCGGTATCGCGCACCGCTACTTCCAACGTGGTTACGACCATCGTGCAACAGGTAGCCAGCCTCACACTTACAGCCAATGGAGCCAAGACGGCTTCGCCCGGCTCTCCTGTTTTCTATCCACACACTTTGGTCAACACCGGCAACGGGTCTGACAGCTTTACGCTGACCCTGGCTCCGGCGCAGTCGGGCGCATTTACGCTGACCGGCACACACATCTACCTGGATGCCAACGGCGACGGTATTCCTGACAACTTCACCGACTTGACCGGAACTTCAATCACTGTTGCTCCGGGCGCGGCCAGCGCATTCAAGTTCGTCATCACCGGCACAGTGCCGGCAGGCGCGACCGCAGGACAGACTAACAACTTCTCGGTCACGGCCACATCCACTTTTGACGCCACCAAGACGGCCTCGAACACCGATGTAACGACTGTCACCGCCAACGCCGTAGTCAACCTGAACAAGGTAATCAGCTCGAATTCCGGCGCATCACCGAGCGGCCCATATACCGTTACGTTGACGTACACCAACAGCGGCAACAGCACCGCCACTACCGTGAACATCGCTGATGCATTGCCCGCGGGCATGACTTACGTAGCCGGCAGCGGACGCTGGAGCGTGACCGGAGCTACGGCATTGACCGATGCCACCGGCGACGTGCAGCCTGCGACTGGATCTCCGCACATTGATTACAGCGTGACCGGCAGCACCATTACCGGCATCATTGATCAGGTTGCGGCCGGCGTTTCCGGACAGCTGACCTTCCAGGTAAACATCGCCTCAGGCGTTGTGCCCGGAGTGCTGAGCAACACCGCCACCCTTTCTTACAACGATGGTTCGGGCACTACTGTGACCGGCACCAGCAACACCTTTAACTTCACTGTGCGCCAGAGCGCCAGCGTAACCATCAGCGATACGGGCGTTGCAGCGAACGACAACGACGGCACCATCAACGGCATTGACACCATCAATTCCGCCGCGCAGGGTTCCACCGTTACCTTCACTGATATCGTGACCAACACTGGAAATGGAACTGATTCCTTTGACATCACCGTTCCCAGCAACACCTTCCCGGCCGGAACGGTCTTCACGCTGTATAAGAGTGACGGCGTAACTCCGCTGATTGATACAACCGGCAACAGCATTCCAGATACAGCTCCTCTGGCTGCCGGCGCCAGCTACACAGTAATTGTGAAAGCTGCGCTGCCCGCAGGCGCAACCGGTGGGCCGTTCAATGCCACGATTACGGCCACGTCAACAGCAGTGGGCGCGCTCAACGCTGGAGCCAATGCCAGCATGATTGACCGTTTGGTCGCCATTACGGCGAACTCGGTTGACTTGACCAACAATGCGGCCATCGGCGGCGCAGGCGTACTGGGCGTAGGCCCCGGACCTGAAGCCTCACCGGTAGTCAGCATTGCCACCAATCCCGGCACCACAGCTACGTTTGTGTTGTTCGTAAACAACACCAGCGCAGCCGCCGTTGCCGATTCTTATGACCTGGTAGCTTCGTCCACAACCACGTTCGGCACCAGCAGCACCTTGCCGGTGGGATGGTCTGTTACCTTCCGCTCCAGCCTGGGCGCTGACTGCTCGGCGGCCAATCTGGGCGCGGTCATCAGCAACACCGGTGTAGTGAATGGCGGAACCGCCAAGCTGGTTTGCGCGGTCATCAGCATCCCGGCGAACGCCCCCGCGGGCGCGCAGGGCATCTTCTTCCAGGCCAAGTCGCCGACTTCCGGCGCGCTTGACCAGAAACATGATCAGGTGACGGTAAACACGATTCACAACGTCACCCTCACTCCGAACGGCTCGAACCAGGTGTTCCCGGGCGGATCGGTGGTTTACACCCACAACCTCACCAACAACGGTAACGTGAGCGAACCGATTACCTTCACCGCTCCCATTACCGCCGACAACCAGACTGGCTGGACCTCGGTGTTGTTCCAGGATACAAACGGCAACGGCACGCTGGACGCCGCTGATCTGGCGGTTTCCACCGCGACCACCTTTACTTTGACTCCAGGACAGAGCGTCGTTCTGTTCGTCAAAGTAACTGCTCCTTCGGGCGCAGCCGTGGGCGCCACCGATACCACTACAGCGCGCGCCGGCTACAACGCCACCTTTGCTGTCGCACAAGACCAGACTACGGTCATCAATGGTGAACTGCGGCTGTTGAAGGAGCAGGCCATTGACGCGAACTGCGACGGTGTCGCCGACACTGCCTTTGGACAAGCGAACATCACCACCGGCGCCGTACCGGGTAGTTGCGTGATCTACCGGATCACCGCCACCAACGCCGGCACCGCCAACGTAACCAGTGTGGTTGTCAGTGACGCCACTCCGGCCTTTACGGTGTACCGCAATAATCCTGCGGCCAGCACCACGGTCGGAACCGTCACCGCACCTGCTAACGGAACTGCTGGAACGATCAGCGCGAATGTGGGCACCCTGACTCCTGGACAGTCAGCAGTGATCATCTTCGCGGTGAAGATCCAGTAACGGGACCCAAGTAGTCAAGAGCAAATCTGGCGCAACACGCTCCCACTGCGGAGCGTGTGCGCTGGATTTGTATTCGCACAGGTTCCTTCTGGAGTTGGCAGGTGAAGAAGTTCTTCTCAAGCCTCGCATGCCTGCTGTTGCCGCTGCTTTATGCAGCGGCAGCATCAGGCATCAGTGTTCCTCCAGGGACCTCGATTGATAATCAGGCCAGCGCCATCTTCCAGCCTTCCACGGGCGGCGCGAGTTCAGCCAATTCCAATATTGTTCACGTGATTGCGCAGCCGGTTGCTACCGGAGCGTCGCTCACTATTTCGAAAACGGTTTCACAGCCCACCGCCAATCCCGGCGACCAGCCCACGTTTACTTTGAATGTGGTAAACAGCGGCACTGCCGACGCGGCGGGAGTCGCCGTAACTGTGGACGGCGTAGCTACCACTGGAATTGTGGTCCGCGACGCCATTCCCAACAACACTCGTTTTCTTGCCGTAGTGAACGCTTCACCCGCCACGCCTGTTTATCACCTGGCGGGCAGCCCGGCGCAGACCTATGTAAGCGCCGCTCCGGCAGATCTTTCCACCGTAGACGCGGCCGGCTTCCTGCTCAACACCTTTGCCGCCAGCGCAAATTTCAGCTTCAGCTTCAAAGTCGCCCTCGCGGCCAATGCCAGCGGCGTTGTCCGCAATACCGCTCTGGTGTTCTACAACAACGGCGCCGATACTTCCGCGCTCTCCAACGAAGCGGACATCACGGTCAACGGC
Organism: Terriglobia bacterium; assembly: GCA_963823745.1. GTDB lineage: Bacteria > Acidobacteriota > Terriglobia > Terriglobales > Acidobacteriaceae > Angelobacter. The sequence continues at coordinate 215,446 of CAWGMN010000009.1, read as the reverse complement.
CCTGCACCGGGCATCAACTATTATTTCGACAGCAATTTCAAACAGGTCATTCATGCCACTCCGCTCAACGCGCCTTTGTGGGTCCAGGTAGACGCGGCGGCCTGCAATCTCGATCCCAACACGGCCGAAACCAAGATCGTAACAATTCAATCGTCCCTTACCGGAGACACGGAATCATTCACCGCCACGGAAACGGGCGTGAATACCGGCGTCTTCCGGGTGCTGCCTTCGATTCCCACGCGCGACGCCAGCGTGAACCCGGCGGTTTCCGGCAACCACATCATGGAGGTCTTGAAAGACGATCACCTGATCGCCTCGCTTAGCGGATGCGGCGCGACCACCACTTCGGCGGTGATTTTGATTGATCCCAGCGGAGTGGTTTTTGACAGCCACAGCAATGCGCTGGTGGCTGGAGCGCAGGTCACGCTGATTGACGTAACCGGCGACGGCAATGGCGGGCATGCGAATGCCGCAGCCACGGTATTCCAGTTCGACGGCACTACGCCTGCTCCTTCCATGGTCACAACCGGAGCGGACGGCCGATATCAGTTCCCGCAGGTCTTGCCGAGCACCTACCGAGTTGTGGTAACGCCTCCGGTAAATTTCGTTTTCCCATCCACTGTGCCACCCGGACAGCTTCCCGCAGGCCGCGTAATTGACACGGTCGCCTCTTACGGCGGCAGCTTCATCGTGAATGCCGGCGGCGGCACCGTAGTGTTTGACGTTCCTGTAGATACTTCCGGCACGACCGCACTATTCGTGCAGAAAACGGTGAGCCGCCCGAACGTGGAATTGGGCGAATTTGTTGACTACACCGTCGAAGTCAAGAACCTGACTTCAGCTTCACTGCCCAACGTGCAGGTGACCGATACGCTGCCACCCGGATTTGCTTACCAGAAGAACACGGCGCGCGTGAATGGCGCGGCGGTTGCCGACCCGGCGGGCGGCAAAGGCCCGGTGCTTACTTTCAATATCGGAAACATGGCGGCCAATGCCGACGTGAAGATCAGCTATCGCGTGCTGGTCGGGCCGGGTTCGGCTACCGGCAACGCCTTCAATCATGCGGTGGCCGTCAGCGGCGCCAGCCGCTCGAATACCGCCAGCGCCCGCGTCGTGGTGAGCGCCGGGTTGCTGGGCGGCGATGGATTTATCGTCGGCAAAGTCTTTCAGGACTGCAATGGCAACCATCTTCAGGACAAGGGCGAACTCGGCGTCCCCGGTGTTCGTATTTATCTCGATGACGGGACCTTCGCCATTACCGATGCGGAAGGCAAGTACAGCATCTATGGCGTCCCCGGACGCACGCATATTCTGAAAGTAGACAACTACAGCCTGCCACCCGGATCGCAGCTTCTGGCACTTTCCAGCCGCAATGCCGGAGACGGCGGCAGCCGCTTCATTGACCTGAAGTTCGGTGAAATGCAGAAAGCCGACTTCGCGCTCGGCAATTGCACCTCGGCCATGGCCAGCGAAATCAACCTGCGCAGGGCCAAGCTGGGCAACAATCAGGAAGAGTTGGTCAGGGCCGTCAAGGCGCAGTTCAACGCCGACAATGTCCAGAAAGATCCTACGCAGCTCAAGTCGCTGGCAGCCAGCGGATTTGTTGATTCAGCCTCCACCGATTCGCATAGCCCTGCCAATGCGGCAGCGCCGGCTACGGCAAAAGCGCAGCCTTTACTTCCGGCGGCGAAGAAGGCGGATGACGGCGCTCCAGGCGCAGAGTTTGCCAGCCTTACCAACGAACTGGGCTTCGTTGACCTGCACAATCAGGACGTACTGTCATTCACCCAGACCAACATCCGCATCAAGGGCGCGCTGGGCGCGACTCTCAAACTGCGGGTGAACGGCGAAGAAACTTCTGCAAAACAGGTTGGCAATAAGACCCTGATTGCCGATAAACAACTTCAAGTATGGGAATTTATCGGCGTGAACCTGCATCCGGGTAAAAACGAAATCGAAGCCGTGCAGGTTGATCCTTACGGCAACGTGCGCGGAGAAGAGAAGATTGAGCTGATTGCTCCCAGCAAGCTGGGCCGGCTCAAGATCGAGATGCCGAAGACGCTGCATCCGGCAGATGGCAAGAGCACAGTCAAAGTTACGGTGCGCCTCACTGACGCCTCTGATGTGCCGGTAACGGTGCGCACTCCGCTTACGCTCGAAGCCACCAACGGCACGTGGCTGGTGAAAGACCTGAACCCTCGCGAGCCGGGAACGCAGGTGTTTATCGAAGGCGGCCATGCCGAATTTGAATTGCTGCCGCCCATTGAGCCGGGCAGCAGCCTGGTGCGTGTGAGCAGCGGCGGGGTTAGCACTGAAACGAAGGTCGAGTTCGTGCCTGAACTGCGGCCCATGCTGGCCGCGGGCCTGGTCGAATACCAGATCAATTTTGGAGAGCACGGACGCAGCGCCGTTCAGCCCGCGTTGAATGATGGATTCGAAAGCCAGTTGCAATTGTTCTCATCGCAAAGCGGCGACTTCGATTCCGGAGGACACGCCGTGCTGCTGCTCAAAGGCAAGATCAAAGGCGAGAACCTGCTCACGCTTTCCTACGATTCTGAAAAGACCACGCGCGACCGGCTGTTCCGCGATATTCAGCCGGACCAGTTTTATCCGGTGTATGGCGACGCCTCAGTTCGCGGCTATGACGCGCAGTCCACCAGCAAGGCATACCTGCGCATTGACCACGGCCGCACCTACGTTATGTACGGCGATTTTTTGACCACTGATCCCGGCATCAACAACAGCCTGGGTAATTACAGCCGCAGCATGACCGGCGTGAAGCAGCACTACGAAACCGATAAGGTGAACCTGACCGGATTCGCCAGCTACGACTCGCTGAAACAAGTGGTGGAAGAATTCTTTGCCAACGGCACCTCGGGGCCGTTCACGCTTTCGAATCCTGATGGAGTCGAGAACAGCGAAAAAGTCGAGGTGCTGGTGCGCGACCGCAACCAGCCTGCGGTCATCGTGGACATCAAGCAACTCTCGCGCTTCAGCGATTACGAGTTTGAACCGTTCACCGGCCAGCTTCTGCTTAAAGCTCCGATACCCACGCTGGATTCCAACCTGAACCCGCTTTCGATACGCGTGACCTATGAAGTCAATTCGGGCGGCGAGCGCTTCTGGACAGGCGGCGGAATGGGCCAGGTGAAGCTCAACAATTACGTACAGGTGGGCGGGACGTTCGTGGATGATAGCGATCCTTCCGATCCTAACAAGCTGTTCGCAGTGAATACCAAACTGAAAGTCGAGGAGAAAACATCATTCACCGCCGAGTTTGCCGGAACGCAGCATCTGGCCGAAGGCACCGGGCTTGGTTACCGCCTCGAGATGCAGCACGACGGCGACAAGCTGAAAGGCAAGGCCTATTTCAGCCGCACCGATGCGGACTTTGATAATCCTACGTCCATCATCAATAAAGGCCGCGGCGAATCCGGCGTCAAAGCCAGCTACGCCCTCAACGGCACCACGCGGCTGGTCGGTGAATTTGTCCGCACGGAAGACGTGAGCACCACCGGCACTTTGCAGGGCGGCGAACTGTCGCTGGAAAAGAGCTATCCGGGAAACATCCAGACGCGCTTCGGCTTCCGCCACGCCGAAGAGAGCGCCACGCCTGCGAATGCCAGCAGCGTGGGCATTACTCCCAACAGCATCAACTCGCTGATCAGCAAGCTCAGCGTGCAGGTTCCTCACCTGAACCGGGTCACCGCCAGCGCCGAGTACGAGCAAGACATTGAGAACACCGACAAGCGCGTGCTGGCCTTAGGCGGCAATTACCAGTTCTGGGAAAAAGGCAAAGTTTACTTCCGCCAGGAGCTGATTTCGTCGCTTGGCGATGTGTACTCGCTCAATACCTTACAGCACCGCAACACCACTCAAGTGGGCATTGAAAGCACTTATTACAAAGATGCGCGCGTTTTCAGCGAGTACCGCATTGCCGATCTGAGCAACGGCCGCGAAGCCGAAGCCGCAATTGGACTACGCAACAACTGGAACATCGCCAAAGGTCTGGCCGCCAATACCAGCATTGAAAGCATAAGAGCGTTGAATGGCGCCGACCCCAACGGGGCGGGCCTGAACTCGCTGGCCCTGACTGGAGCGCTCGAGTACACGGCGCACGAAAACTGGAAGAGCTCGGCGCGCATGGAATGGCGTGGCAGCGCCACCACTGACAGCATCCTGAACACGCTGGGCTTTGCCGCGCGGCTGTCGGATAGCTGGACGTTCCTGGGCCGCAACATTCTTTCCACCAGCACCACCAAGGGCAGCACCACAGGCGTCCGTTTCCAGGACCGCGCGCAGGCCGGCTTCGCTCTGCGCGATACCGAGAGAAACCGCTGGAACGCGCTGAGCATGGTGGAGTTCAAGAGCGACCGCGACGATACCCAGCCGCTCACTCCTCTGCATGACAAGATCGGCATCTTCGCCACCACCGCCAACTATCAGGTAAGCGCGCCCTTCACGCTTTCAGGCCGCTACGCCGCTAAATGGAACATCGCCAGCGACAACGCTGTTTCCAGCACCGCGACCACACAACTGCTGGGCGGACGCGGCACCTATGATCTCACCCGCAAGTGGGACATTGGCGTGGCCACCAGCACCATTTACAGCGTCGGTTCCACGTCAAGGCAGTATGGCCTGGGATTTGAAACCGGGTATCAACTGATCGGCAACATGTGGCTTTCCACCGGCTACAACCTGGCGGGCTTCAAAGACCCTGATCTGGCCGGCGAAGACATTACGCGCCGGGGCGCATTCCTGCGCATGAGATTCAAGTTCGACGAAAACATCTTCTCACCGAAAAGCGAGAACAAGCGCTGATGCAAAGGCAGAGGACATTTTGGGCAATTTGGAATCGCGTGATCACACGCGCCCGGAGTGTGTCTGGCCGGCAAGAAGTTTTGCAGCATGAAATTGCGTTCGTACAAGATTCCAAAGAGTTACGACATCCCATTTCATTTGTCCAAAAGCTAAAAGGTTTGTATCAGGGCACGACTTCAGTCGTGCCGAACCGCTCCCAAAGATCCCGGGGCTTTAGCCCCTGCTTGAACGAGATATTCAGCTGTTGCGCAAAAAACTTGTTTGCATTTACGAGACATGTATCAGAGCACGACTTCAGTCGTGCCGAACAAGCCAAAAAACTTCGGGGCTTTAGCCCATGCATCCTGCTGGCTCTCTTCGCAATTTCTACGTGTGCTTTCGCCGGTGTGCAAGACCAGGTCTACTCCATTGGCGCGGGCACCCGAAACATCTATCTGGTGAACGCCAATGGTTCTGTAACCGTGCAACGCACCAACTACGGCGCCACGGTTTCCGCAGCCATGGCGCAACGTCCGAGTGACGGCCTGGTGTTCTTTACCACCGAAGTCACCAATGGCGCTGTATTCACCTGGAATCCGGCGACGCCCACAACCGCGCCGGTGCAGATCGGCACCGTAGGCGCGGGAATTGGAGCTTTGCTCCGGCTGGCGTTCTCTGCTTCCGGTGTTCTCTATGGCATGGACTCAGTGACCCAGCATCTCTACACGCTGGACCAGTCGAATGGCGCAGCAACGGTCGCCGCCACTCTGACCGGCGTGCCCACAGGCGCGGGCGGCGATATCGCTTTTGCTCCTGATGGAACGCTGTATATGGGTGTTACGAGGAACCTATATCGAGTACCGTTAGGCGGAGGGGCTGTCACCAATCTGGGCGCGGTAGCCAATATCTCCGGAGGTGTCAATTTTTCGGGTATGGCATTTGATGTAAATGGCAACCTGCTGGTGGAAGATGACAATAATCCCAGCCAGTTGTATTCCATCAACCTCTCCACGCTTGCCGCCACCGCAATTGGCGGCGGCATGACCACGCAACAAGGCGACCTGGCCAGCGCTCCCCGAGTTCAGATTTCGGGTACGGTTTTTGAAGATGTAAATTACGGTGGAGGCGCAGGCAGAAGCCTTGCCACTTCTTCCGGCGTTGGCAGGCCAAACGTCCGCGTGGAACTGTACGACTCAGCCGGAAACTTTCTCACTTCCACGTTGACCGACGCGAATGGCAATTATGTGTTGACCGGCGCTCCTGGAAATACCTACACCGTGCGCGTGGTGAATTCCACTGTCACCTCTTCGCGCGCCGGGGCGACTGCAACCCTGATTGGCGTGCAGACCTTTCGCACCAGCGGACTCACCGGTACGACGGGCACAGCGGACACCAATCGCGTGGGTGGTGAAGATCCCACCAGGATTGATGCAGGCAACGGCAGCACCACGCTGGCGGCGCTGACCACAGGAACGAATACAGCGCAATCCATTACCAGTATTACTCTGTCTACCGCTGCCGTGACGGGTATAGATTTCGGATTCAACTTTGACACCATCGTGAGCACCCGTGATTCCGGCCAGGGATCGCTGCGGCAATTCATCACCAACAGCAACACTCTCGCGAACACCGGCCTGGCGCAGTCAGGCCAAACTGCCGGGGTGGAAGCCAGCATCTTCATGATCTCCGGGGGCAGCGCCGTTCCCGGACTGCGCGCCGGGCTGACCAACCAGCTTACCGGAGGCGTAGCGCAGATCGTGGTCGCTTCGGCGCTGCCGGCCATCACCGGCACCTCCATTTCCATTGACGGCACGCTCCAGACCACCAACGTTGGCGATACAAACTCAGGCACACAGGGCGTGGGCGGCAGCGTGGGCGTTGACAATCTGTCGCTCAGCACCGTGAACAAACCTGAAGTCCAGCTCAGCGCGGCGCGCGGGACCATTGGCATTGGACTCGATATCAATGCCAACAACACCGTAGTGCGGGGCATGGCAATTTATGGATTTGGCACCGCCGCCAACAGCAACGGCAGCGGTAACATCGAGATTGAAACCGGCATTACCGGCACCCTTATCGAGCGCAATTTTCTGGGCAGCACCGCCACCAGCTTTACCGATCCGGGCGCGACGACGCGCTCCATTGGCGATGACATTCGCTCGGTCGGCGGCAAGAATGGAACCATTCAGGACAACCTGATCGGTTTCGCCGAGGGCAAAGGCATGGGCATTGAATCGGCGTCTACGGGGTGGGTGATCCAGCGCAACGAGGTGCGGCTGAATGGAATCAACAATGCCAACCTCGATGGCGTAGACATTGAGAACAGCTCGGCCTGCACAGTTCAGCAGAATCTATTCATCGGCGGATGGGGCACCGGCATCGACAGCTTCCAGAGCACCGGCTCCAACAGCATTGTGAACAACACCGTGACCGGCAATGGCATTGGCACAGGAACGGCGCTCGAAGATATGGGCGTACGCATCTACGGCAGCGGAAACACAGTTGACCGCAACGTGATCTTCTCCAACGTGGGCGGGGGCATCGTGGTGACGCCTACGGCTTCCACTACGGTCATTACCAAAAACTCGATTTTCTCCAACGGCACAGCGGGTTCGACGCCTACTCATGAAATCGGCATTGATCTGCAAGCCTCTACTGACAACGTGAGCCTCGGAACATCCCCGTTTGTTACGCTGAACGATTCCGGCGATGCCGATACCGGCGGCAACGGCCTGCTGAACTATCCGGTAATCCAGACGGCCACCATTACCGGCGGACAGTTAACGCTCACCGGCTTCGCGCGGCCCGGCTCCAGCATCGAGTTGTTCATTGCCGCTCCTGATCCTTCGGGTTTTGGCCAGGGCAAGACGTATCTTGGCACTGTGGTGGAAGGTTCGGCTTCGGACCAGGACGCTACCACCGGAACCTACGGCCCTGCCGCGATCAACGGCATCTCGCAAGGCACCGATACCACCAACCGTTTCAAATTTGTGATTGCGGTCCCGCCTGGAGTAGGCGCAGGTACTGTGCTTACCTCCACCGCGACCGTCGCCGGAGCCACGTCAGAATTTGGAGGCAATGTGACCGTGACCGCGGTGGCTGCCGTAACTGGCAAGGTCTACCTCGACGCCAATCACAATGGTTCGCCTGACACTGCGGAAGACTGGACGGGCGGCGTCAGCGTATTCGTGAACCTGGTCAAAGCTGGTGCGCTGGTGCAATCGGCCACCGTGCCTGCGGGCGCAGGTACCTTCAGCTTTAACAATGTTGCCGCCGGAAGCTACTCGATCGTGGTGACGAACTCAGCTACGGCAGTCACCGCCGCCGCTCCGGCCGGCTTTGCTTTTGTGAGCCCTGCGGCAGGGACCTTGCAGGTGACGGTTGCCAGCGCTTCAGTGAACAATGAAAACTTCGGCTTGTTTCACGGCAGCCTGGTAAGCGGCACTGTATTCAAAGACGTAGGCACAGCCACAGCGGGTACGGCCAACAATGGCGTGCTTGATAGCGGCGAGGCGGGCATTACTGGAGTGACCGTGCGCGCTACCGATGGCGGCAGCACCACCTTTGACACCGCGCAGACTGCCAGCGATGGGACCTATACACTCTTTATCACTCCGGGCGCCACCACCGTCGCGATTATCAAAAGCAACCCCACCGGATTCATCTCGACCGGAGCGCAGGTGGGGACGACTGCCGGCGCGTACAACCGCGCCACCGACACCGTTTCCTTTACCAAGGCGGGAGAGAATCTCTACACCGGCGTAAACTTCGGCGCGGTGCCGCTGAATACTTTGCAGAGCGACCAGGCGCAGCAGGGTCTTCCGGGCGCGGTGCTGTTCTATCCGCATATCTTTGCGCCGGGAACCGCAGGACAGGTCACCTTTACGCTGACTTCCACTGCCAGCCCCACCAACGTGACTTTTACGCGCATTCTGTATCAGGACAGTAACTGCAACGGCTCCATTGATGCAGGCGAACCGGTAATTAACGGAGCCATCATCACCGTGGCCGGAACGAATCTGTGCCTGGTGATGAAAGAGATCATTCCTAACGGCGCGCCCTTCAACGCCACCGATAACGTGGTTGTGACCGCCAGCTTCACCTATCCCAACGCCAACCCGGCGCTGTCGGCCACCTATACTGTTCGCGATCTCTCGACGGTAGGTACGCCGACCAACGCGGGCCTGCGTCTGGAAAAGAGCGTAGATCATGCGCAAGCGCTTCCGGGAGCCAACCTGACTTATACCGTCGTCTTCACCAATGACAGCAGTTCGCCGCTATCGAACTTGAAAATTGACGATGGTACTCCGGCCTTTACCACATTCGTAAGCGCCGTCTGCCCGGCCACCCTACCCAACAATCTTACTGGCTGTACCATTACTACTCCTTCGGTTGGCGCATCCGGCAATATCCAGTGGACCTTTGCCGGAACGCTTGGCCCCAGCCAGACTGGCTCGGTCACGTTTGTGGTGAAGATTCAGTAAGGCAAAAACCTTGCCGCGAATGCGCGATTGTCGCGAATCAATTCTTATGGGTAAGTATTGGTTCTTAGGCGGCGCACGGGTGCAATCCCGCTAAAATATCCACGGTGCACAACCTCATCCATCTGGCGATTCCGGGCTTTCTCCTGCTGCTCACTGCGGAGATCGTCGCGGACACCATCATGCGCCGCGAACTCTACGAATTGAAAGACACCGCCGCCAGTCTGAGCATGGGCATCGGCAATGTAATTCTGGGTGTGGCGACCAAGGCCGTTGCGTTTGCGGCCTTTAGCGCTGTCCACCGCTTTACCATCTTCCCCATTGGATATCAATGGTGGGCATGGCTGCTGCTCTTTTTTGCGGACGATCTTACCTATTACGTTTTTCACCGCACGAGCCATCAATGCCGGGTGTTCTGGGCGTCGCACGTAGTGCATCATTCTTCGCAGCGCTACAACCTGGGCACCGCGCTGCGTCAGACATGGACGGGCGGCTTCATGTCGTTTGTCTTCTGGCTGTGGCTGCCGCTGCTAGGCTTCCCGCCTTTGATGGTGCTCACCATGCAGGCCATCAGCCTTGCTTTACCAGTTCTGGATCCATACAGAATTGGTGCGCGATATGGGCCTGCTGGAATTGGTGTTGAACACACCCTCTCATCATCGCGTCCACCACGCCTCCAATGGACGGTACATTGACCGCAATCATGCCGGAGCGCTGATCATCTGGGACCGGATGTTCGGAACGTTCGAGGAGGAAGATCTGCATGACCGCCCGGTGTACGGGCTCACCAGGAACATCAACACTTACAATCCGCTGCGTATCGCGTTCCATGAATGGATAGACATCTGGAATGACCTGCGCTCCGCACGAACGTTTCGGGAGAAAGTGGCGTGTGTATTTGGACCGCCAGGCGGGAGGAAAGCAATGGCGGCACGCAACGGTTAATCTAAGGTTCGCAAGGTATCCGTTCCGCAATCGAGCCTTGAAACAGGCTACGCAAATCCAGCTTCTCTGCCTGTTCGGGATTGAATATCCATGTGGAACTGCCCAGCGCGCTGTAGTCAGTGGAGAAGTCGGAAGAATAGTAAACAGCGTACTTGAATTGAATGGCATCGAAGTTTTCAAAACCCTTAGTGCTGTTGGGCAGTGATTGAAATACCTTGGACACCGCCTGGTACTGAGCCTGACTTCGCAGCACTTGCGGATTCCCGCGCCAGAGTTCAAAGCCGTTGCTGATCTTCCCGTTTTCCAGTTTTCCGATTTCACATTGTGAGCGCAATACCGATTGCACCGCCGGGTTGCGAAGGTCGTTGTCACTGAGAATGAACATCCGGTGGATTTTGCCGCCTTGTGAAACAAAACTCTTGTTGGCGTTTAAATAGTTGAGAAAATCGCTGGTATTCCAGTATTGCCAGTAATGGTCAACGATCCAGATTTCTTCTTCTTCGTGATACCGGTCTCTGCGGAGCTTGTCAGAGAGTAGATCCAGAGTCTTCGTAAGTTGTTCAAGGGTAGCTTGGCCAGGTGCAACGTGAATCGGCCCGTGTGCGCCATGTTTGAGCAGGTTGAACACCTCATTTGCCTGATAAGCCAATAGCATGCGCCACAGAACGGGCTGCCGAAACCACCAGATTGACGGGATGAGCAGGACCAGCATCGCAATCAAAACGATGAAGAAGATCGCCAAGCGGGTATGCCAGCGCTTTCTTTCAGACGAGTGATGAATATGTTTATCCCTGAAAAATCTCAGATCTATTCATGGCGATAATGTCACGCCGAGCTTCAGCGTTAGATATATCGACGCCGTCGGACGGTAGCTCTGGCTCCCTGCTAATCTTCGTCATTGTTCGTAACTGTCGCGGTGATATTTGTCCTTACATCAGAATCGCCAATTGTAATTCCGTGACCCGTCCCATCAATTGCGGTGATACCGCCTTCCCGCGTTACAACGCGCGTGATATTGATGGCTTTGTTGGAAGAGTTCGAGGTGTCCAGCTCAAATTCCGTATTTCCTGGACCCTTGATGCGAGCATGAACTCGTTTTTTGAAGTGTTGAAAGGCGGCGATTACCACCAGTGCCAGAACACTGGTTATCAGGATTCCGGCCTCAATTACGTTCATAGCCAGTTCTCCTTCCATGGGGCAGACGCGTGAACCTGCTTGCTGGATAGTGGGCCACGTACATCAAACGTTTCAGCTCTGGAAGGGATATTATGCCACTGGCGGGCCGCGCGGCTTCAGGCTGGGCCTTTTTGAGCCGAAAGTTAAGGATTTTCCTTGTTTCTTACAGGCTTTTCCGCCGGGTTTTCATGCACCCGCTCTTTGAATGTTCCGGACATGCCTTTGGCCAGAAAGACCGCCGACTCGCCATATTTATCACGCAGGCGGTCGGTGGCTGAGAGGGCTTGCGCCCATTTCTTTCGCTTGTCGTCGCCCAGCAGGTCCATCTGTTCCGGCGCATCGTTGAAAAGCGAGGTCTCAAAATTCGAGGTATGGACGCCGAGCAAGCGCACTGTGCGGCCCTGCTCCCAATTATCGCGGAAGAGCTTTCTGGCAACCTCGGAAATCTCTGTATCCACCTGCGTGGGATTGGGCACCGAGTGGGCGCGGGTGATGGTGCTGAAGTCGGAGTAACGCAATTTAAGCTGGATGGTCCGCGCAGAAAAGTTCTGCTCACGCAGCCTGCGGCCCACCAGTTCCGCAAGATGGGCCAGCGTGGATTCAATCTTCTCTACGTTGCGGGTATCCTCAGAAAACGTATGCTCGTGGCTTATGGATTTGGCCTGCCAGTCTGCCCCGACTTCATCTTGAAACCAGCCGCCCGCATCTTCACCCCGCGCCTTGCCCGCCAGAGCCAGACCGTTCTTGCCGAAGTTGTCTTCGAGCACCGATTCTTCCACCCGCAGCAGATCGCCGATGCGAATAATGCCAATGTTGTTCAGGTGCGTCTTGGTCACTTTGCCCACGCCGGGAATCTTGCCGACATCGAGAGGGGCCAGAAAAGCCTGTTCCTGCCCCGGCAGTATGTAAAGCACCCCGTTGGGCTTGGCCTGGTCGGAGCAGATCTTGGCTACCAGGCGTGACGTGCCGATGCCGATGGAGCAGTTCAGCCCAGTGCGCTCTTTCATCTGCTGGTGCAGCATGTGGGCCGATTTCAGGGGTGGGCCGTGCAGCTTTTCCGTGCCCGTCATGTCTACATAGGCTTCATCTATAGAGGCCATTTCCACCGCTGGTGAAAAGTCCTGAAGCACCTTGCGGGCCTTTTGCGAGCTTTCGCGATACAGGTCAGGATGACCGTCGAGAAAAATAGCGTGGGGGCAGAGCTTGGCCGCCGTACGCAATGGCATGGCGGAATGGACTCCAAACTTCCTCGCCTCATACGAGGCCGCCGACACCACGCCACGCTCGTTTCTTTGCCCTCCCACGACCACCGCCTTACCTTTGAGCGATGGGTCAGACAGCTCTTCCACAGAGACAAAAAAGGCGTCCATATCTACGTGGAAGATGATGCGCATGGATTAGACGATACCACCATTGCAATACACGAAAAACCGGTTCCGGCCAGCCTTGGGGCGTGTCCACAAATTCATGGAGCGCCGGCCCCGGTTTTGCATCAAAACAAAATGCCTTGGGGACCCCGCAGCGAAAACAGTGCATTTTTTACACTGAGGGCGTAGGATGTGTGCCCCTGCATTTTGCCCAAGGAAATAAGCTATGTCTCTCAAGTCAATATTGACGTTCCGGTCTGCGCCCGCAGTGGCGAGTGCAGCAGAAGCACCCAAACCTCTGGCAAGTCTGCTGCACCGATACCAGGCCATGCGCCAGCAGACTGCGGCACTCACGGCTCCCCTGACCGCCGAAGACCAAATGGTGCAATCATGCGCTGAGGCCAGCCCCACCAAATGGCATCTCGCCCATACAAGCTGGTTCTTTGAGACCTTTATTCTTTCCCAACACCTGAAGGATTACCGGCCCTTCCATCCGCAGTTTCGCAGCCTGTTCAATTCTTATTACAACGCAGTGGGCGCGCAGCCGGAAAAGGCTATTCGCAATACTTTTTCGCGTCCCAGCCTGGAAGACGTGCAGATGTACCGACGTTACGTTGACGATCACATGCACAAGCTGCTGGACTCCGCGGACCTTCCAGAAGAAGCAGGCAAACTAGCCGAACTGGGCATCAATCACGAGCAGCAGCATCAGGAACTGCTGGTAACGGACATTAAGAATGCTTTCTGGGTGAATCCGCTGCGGCCTCAATACCAGCAGTCTGTTGCATCACCGTCTGTCACAGAGCCTCCCGCGCAGAAGCCTCATGCCTATGGGGAAGGGCTGTATGAGATTGGCTCGCCTGAGGATTCTTTCCACTTTGATAATGAGGGACCCCGGCACAAAGTTTACGTCCAGCCATTTCGCTTTGCCATGCGGCTGGTTACCAATGGCGAATACATCGCGTTTATGGAAGATCAGGGCTATAGCCGTCCGGAATTGTGGCTGAGTGATGGCTGGCTGGCGGTGCAGAAGCATGGCTGGAACGCGCCTCTCTATTGGGAGAAAAATGGGCATGATTGGCAACAGTTCACCTGCTCAGGAATGCGCAACGTGGAAGAGCACGAACCGGTGTGCCATGTGAGTTATTACGAAGCTGACGCATTTGCCCGCTGGGCCGGCGCCCGCCTTGCCAGTGAAGCAGAGTGGGAAGTGGCAGCCTCGCAGGCGAAAGTCGAAGGCAATCTGCTGGAACAGGCGGATTCCATCCTGCTCCGGCAAGCAAGATCGAGGCTGACGGGCCGCTCCAGCTTTTTGGCGATGTGTGGGAGTGGACGGCCAGCGGATATCTGCCGTATCCGGGATACAAGCCCGCCGCGGGAGCGCTGGGCGAATACAACGGCAAATTCATGTGTAACCAGATGGTGCTGCGGGGAGGCTCGTGCATTACGCCCGGCTCACACATCCGGGCCAGCTATAGAAATTTCTTTACTCCGGAAACGCGCTGGCAGTTTTCAGGAATAAGGCTCGCGGATGATAGCGTATAACACACCGGCAATTTCGATCAGCCCGATTGCAGAGGATGTGCTCAAAGGCTTGAGCGCGACTCCCAAACAGCTTCCACCCAAACTGTTTTACGATGCCGCAGGCTCGCGCCTGTTCGAGCAGATCACCGAACTGCCCGGAATACTATCCGACGCGTACCGAGCGGGCCATCTTTCAGGATTTTGCCCCGGAAATCGTGGCCCAGGCAGGCAAGAATCTCACCGTAGTGGAACTGGGAGCGGGCAGCGCCAGCAAGACCGCTATTCTGCTTCAAGCGCTGTCACGCAAGCAGTTGCGGGTGATGTTCTATCCCATAGATGTTTCGCGTGCCGCTTTGGAAGACGCGGCTTCCGCACTTCGGCAAAGTCTTCCCACGGTGCAAGTGCGTCCGGTGGTTGCGGATTATTCGAAAGACCTGCCAGCAGCTCAAAAACCTCTCCGGACGCAAGCTGGTGCTTTTCATCGGCTCGACCATCGGCAACTTTGAGCCGCAGGAAGCCGTGCGATTTCTTGCCGGCGTACGGGCGTCGTTGCGCCCTGGTGACTCGCTGCTGCTGGGCTGCGACTTGATCAAAGATCCCGGCGTGCTCCATGCGGCGTACAACGATGCTCAGGGAGTGACCGCTGAGTTCAACAAGAATATTCTGGCGCGCATCAACCGCGAACTGGGCGGGAACTTCGATCTGGATACTTTCGAGCACGTGGCTTTCTGGAACGCCAGCAAGTCGCGTATCGAGATGCATCTGGAAAGCAAGCACGAGCAGAGCGTGCTGGTGCGCGACCTCGCGCGCGAATTCAAGTTCAAAGCAGGCGAACGCATCCACACAGAAAACAGCTACAAATTCACTTCCGGCGCCATCGCAGAACTACTGCACAACAGCGGCTTGTGCCTGGAAAAATGCTGGACAGACGCAAATCAGTGGTTCTGTGTGGCTATGGGCAGGGCGCTTTGACGGTGTGGGAACGCGATTCGATGGCAACATCACATTGAAGTGGAAGGTGTGCAGGGGCTGAAGCCCAGTGTTTATAGGCTTTTTCGGCACGACTGAAAGTCGTGCCCTGTTACATGTGTCGTTCGCACATGCAATTTCGGTTCTTACACGTTCTGAAACCCAATGTTACACGCCCACTGGAAACGGCTTGCTGCTTCGCGGTTCGGACTCGCGGCCGAGGGTAAGCCGATCAAATCTGCCTTGCAGCAACGACATCAATCCGGTGTACCAGTAACCGACCACGAACAGCATCAGGAATGGAATGGTCCAGTAGTTCTCGCTGGAGTAGGCGTACCAGCACATGGCGATGAAGTAGCTGCCTACCAATAGCTCCAGCCAGGGAACAATGCCCAGCCTCCGCCGGTATTTCTGTCCCATGACCTTGTCGGCTTTCGATTGCACCCGGTATTTCGGTGTGCGTTTAAAAGCCGATTGCACACCGAACAACGCTTCCATAACCGCCCGCGTATTCGTCAACGTGAGGCCGATGCCGAGCGCCATGAGGAAGGGCAGATATAAAAAGGTTCGCGGCCACCTGCGGGGGAACAACTCTTTCTGCGAAACCAGGTAGAAGCTGGAAATCGAAAACGTAGACGCCAGAAACAGCGGCAAATCAATCAGCAGCATCTGGAACCAGCCGCCGAACGAGCGGATAATCATGGCCGGCAGCAGCAGAGTAGAGAGCACAATCATCAGCGGATAGCTGAGGTTGGCGCTCAGGTGATACCAGGCTTCCACTTTCACGCGAAACGGCGCTTTGCTCTTGAATACTTTGGGCAATATCTTCTTGCCGGTCTGTATCAGCCCTTTGGCCCAGCGTGCCTGCTGGGTCTTGAAGGCAGTCATTTCAATGGGAAGCTCGGCGGGACATTCGATGTCCTGAAGATATTTAAACTTCCATCCTTTAAGCTGCGCGCGATAAGAAAGATCAGTGTCTTCGGTGAGCGTGTCGTGCTGCCAGCCATCGGCTTCTTCAATGGCGATGCGGCGCCACATGCCGGCGGTGCCGTTGAAGTTGAAGAATACGTGGCTGCGCGAGCGTCCGCCGTGCTCGAGAATAAAGTGTCCATCGAGCAGAATGGCCTCAACTTCGGTCAGGAACGAGTAGTTGCGGTTGAGATGGGTCCAGCGGGTCTGCACCATGCCGATCTGCGGCTCGGCAAAATGGTGGATCACGCGCAGCAGCCAGTCTTCCGGCGGAACAAAGTCAGCATCAAAGATGGCGATGAACTCGCCGCGCGAAGTCTTCATGCCGTTCTGCAATGCGCCGGCCTTGAAGCCCTCGCGGTTCTCACGATGGATATAGGTAATCGGATGTCCGAGGGCGGCGTAGCGTTCGACCACGGCCCTGGCCACTTCTTTGGTTTCGTCAGTAGAGTCGTCGAGCAACTGGATGTCCAGCTTGTCTTTGGGATATTCCAACTTGCAGATGGATTCCACCAGCCGGTCCACGACATATTGCTCATTGAAAATCGGTAGCTGGACCGTGACCCGTGGCAAATCAGTAAACTTCTGCGGCGGTTCCGGATTGTAGTTCTTGCGGTTCTTGTAATACATGTACACCAGCGCATAACGGTGCATGCCGTACATCGCCAGAATCACCATGACTACAAAGTAAGGAATCAGCAGCAGCAGATCGAAAGCATTGGGCGAATACAGCCCGCGAAACGTCTGGTCAAGATAATGAGTGCGGAAATAATGCATCAGGCCGCGCTGCTGCGAGGCGGCCACTGAGTACAGAAGAATGCTGGCACAGATATTCAGGGGTTACTCCGGGAAGTAACAGAATAGAACATTGGATTTTATCATTCGTCTTTCATTCCGAGCGTAAGCGAGGAATCCCTGCCATCTTCGAAGCTGACAGCGAGGAGCAAACCTTTGCCGCGAATCGGCGCAAATTTACGCGAATTTCACGGAACGTGGTGGCTGGGATTAGAAGGGCTCTATTCCTGGAAATTCTAAAGATAAAGGAAAGCGGAGAACACAACTACAACATTCTTTGTTGGTCCGTTGTTCGTCGAAGTCCGTAGGGTTCCCTCGCTTCGCTCGGGATGTAACATCAAAACCAACACCAAAAACCAAAAACCAACACCCAAATACCAAAGCTGTTAATTCAAAAAATACTGCCTGTACAAAGTATCGCGCTGGGCGGGACGGAATCCTGCATCGCGGATCATGCGCCGCAATTCTTCTTCGGTGGTGCAGTTTGTGACCCCGGCGGATCGGACCACGTTTTCCTCGATCATGACCGAGCCTACATCATTGCCGCCGAAGCGCAGGCCAAGCTGGCAGACTTTCAGCCCCTGGGTGACCCAGCTTGATTGCACATTCTTGAAATTGGAAAGGTACAGCCGCGAGATGGCCAGCACTTTCAGGTACTCGACTGCCGTGGCCTCGTCCCACTGGCGTCCGCCCAAAGCAGTGTTCTTAGGCTGAAAGCTCCAGGGAATGAAAGCAGTGAAGCCACCGGTTTCTTCCTGAAGTTCGTAGAGGCGCTGGAAATGGTTGATACGGTGCTCAAACTTTTCGCCTACGCCAAACATCATGGTGGCCGTAGTGCGCATGCCCAGCTTGTGGGCTGTCCGGTGGACATTCAACCAGTCTTCGGTCAGGCATTTCAGCCGTGCGATCTTGTAACGCACCTCGTCATCGAGCACCTCGGCCCCGCCTCCGGGGATGGAATCGAGCCCGGCATCGCGCAGCCTTTTGATGGTGTCTTCAATTGTCAGCCCGCTCACGTCAGCAAAGTGAATGATTTCAGAAGCGGAGAAGCAGTGCAGGTGCACCTGTGGAAAGCGCTGCTTAATGCCGCGCATCATCTCTTCGTACCACTCGATTTTTAAATCGGGATGCAGCCCACCCTGCATGAGCACGCCGGTGCCGCCAAGTTCCACCGTCTCCCTGATCTTTTCGTAAATGGTCTCGAAATCGAGAACATAGCCTTTGGACCGTCCCGGCCCTTTCACGGGAGCATAGAAGGCGCAGAAGGTGCAGTATTCCGTGCAGAAATTCGTGTAATTGATGTTGCGGTCAATAATGTAGGTGACCACACCTTCAGGATGCAGCTTGCGGCGAAGCGCATCCGCTTCCATGCCAATGCCGATCAGATCATCGGAGCGAAACAGCTCCAGGGCTTGTTCTTTGCTCAGGGACATGCTGCTCTGATTTTATAGCACCTGAACAGAACAGGGAAGAATCGGGTGACGCCATTTGGTAATTGGGTAATTTGGTAATTGAGTAATTTCGACTTAATAGCTCGGACGCAATCGTGCGAAAGTCCGGCAAACTCTTGAAGTCGGAAAAACTCTCTTAAGCGTTGATACGCCAAGCCAAGAGCTAAGAGTCAAAGGCTATTTGCTAATTGCCATTTGCTCTCACGCCGCCTTTGCCTCCTTTGGCGATGCGCCTCCTGGAATGATCGGTTTGCCTTCGCGTTTGCGCTTCCATACATACAGTCCGGCGCCGATTCCGCCGAGGATGGCCAGAATCAGTACAGTCCAGAAGATCGGGCGGTAGTACTGGTGGAAGAATCCGAAAATCTGCTTGCTGTACATGGAGCCCAGGTAGGCCAGGAGGCCGTAGCGGAGGGCGCGTCCTGCGCCGACGGCGATAAAGAATTTGTGCCGCGCGTATTTCATGGCTCCTGCGGCAATTAAAAAAGGAGAGAAAGGCACCGGAGGCGGCAGCAATGCCGGTACGAAGAGCGCCCAGAACCCATATTTTTCGAAAGTGTTATAGACCTTCTCTGCTTTCTTCTTAGGCAGCTTCTTCTCCAGTGCTTCCTTGCCCCCTTTGCGTCCGAGAGCATAGGTTAGATAGCCGCCTACCAGACCGCCAATGGTGGCCATAATGGCGTAGTAGGGCCACCAGTCCTTCTGGTTAGCTGACAAGATTACCGTAAGGGCGTCCATACTGCCGGGCATAGGGACTACAGAGTTGTCAGCCAGCCCCAGCAGAACGAGTCCCGGCCCGCCCAGCCTTTGCAACCAGTTCCACATCGAAATATAAAGCAGTAACAGCATTCCTAATCTTTGATGCCGTGGGAAAGGCCAGAATTCTAAAGAAATGTAACCTTGTGAACCTTTGTTACACTGGTTAAAACCAGCATGCGCCGATATTCAGGTGTTCCTGGGTGAAACGAAACAGCAACCAAAGGGGTCTTCAGGTGACAGATCGGCACATGGAATTCTCGAATCATGTCGGGCAGGAACTCTACCAGTTGCTGGCCAGAAGAAGCGCTGAGGAACTTGCCGATCAGCCTGACCTGGAACGCCATACCTCTATGCTGGGAGCTGCCCTGATTCCGGTCGCCGAGGTGCTGCGCCACCAGATTGAGGAAGGCGCCGATCCCGAGAGGCTGCTGAATCTCACTAGCCGCTGGCTGCGTGTCTTTCTGGATCCGGTTTCAGGCAAACGAGAGAGCGAAAACTGACCGATCCGAGGTCACGCGGGGGTTCGCCTACTTGTGAATTGCCATGCTGGGATGATGGGCAAATCGCAACTCCGGGGCAGCGGGCAACACTCCACATTCCGCAGCGTAACGGAAGAACAATTTCAGGCCCTGAATATTTTCGCTGTCGAGAGAATAGTCAATGTTGCGGGTCAGGTACTCGCGAATATCTTTCGCGGTCAGATTGAGCCGGGGAGCCCAGGCGGCGGCAATTTCGGGGATATGTTGCAGCCCGTTATCACGCGACTGTTGAAAAACCTCCGCTACATTCAAGTCAGAGTCGGCTTGGCGCAAAGCGGCTCCACGGATTGCCCAAAAGGCAAATACGAACGGCAGAAACGTCCAGCGCTTCCATTCCTCCGCCAGGTCAAAGACATGATAACCAGCGGTATTCAGTTGCAGCGCCGGGTCGCCGATTACCATGCCGGCATCGTGCCAGCGCAGCATCTCGGCAAGGTCTGGCGGCTGTGAGGTATATCCAGCGTCCACTCCGACAAACTTCTTGAGGAAAACCTGCACCAGCGCGGCCGAAGTGCGGGAAGAGCTGTCAGTGGCTACGCTGCGTATCTTTTCCAGCGGCACTTTGCTTACCAGCAGAATCGAGCGCACCGCGTTTTTCGAGGCGATGGCCACATCAGGAAGAATCAGCAAATCCTGAATGGTAGTGTAGGCGGCCACAGGAATAATGCCGATGTCGGCAGTTCCGGCCTTCAGTTGCTCCGCGCATTGCGATGGCAGGGTGTAATTAAATTCGAAATGGGCCTTCAAGGCTTCCGCAGTCTCGCCATTTTCGAAGTCCCACATGAGGGGCGCGGTGTTGAGAAAACTGATGGCAGAGATGCGGAGCCGGGGCATGAACTCATTTTATCAAGCGCATTTCGAACCATGGTCATTTGACATCGTTCTGCCAATGCGTGTAGATTCCCGCGAAGTTTCTCTGCTCAGGACTGCAATCGAAACATGGCCACCACATCCCCGGGAACTTCCAACACGATTTACTGGCTCGCCCTCACTCTCACTCCCGGACTCGGCCCTACCCGCGGACGCAAGCTGGCTGACCATTTCAGCAGCATTCAGGACATATTCCACGCCTCGCTTACCGAACTCGAAGGACTCGGGCTGCAGGCGCAGTCCGCGCAGGCCATCGCACTGGGCAAGTCACTGGAACTTGCGCATGTTGAGTTCGCCAGGGCCACGCAGGCCGGCATCATTATTCTTACGCGGGAAGACCAGCAGTGGCCGGTGAGGCTGAATGAAATTTACGATCCGCCGCTGGTGCTTTACGTGCGCGGAAACCCGGAGATGGTTGGGCGACCGGGAATTGCCATCATTGGCACCCGCCACCCGACTCCTTACGGCATTGGCATGGCCGAACGGCTGGCCTGCGATCTGGCGGCGCGTGGACTGGTGATCTTCAGCGGGCTGGCACGCGGCATTGATGCGGCTGCCCATCGCGGGGCGCTCAAATCTTCGAACCGCACGGTGGCGGTATTCGGCACCGGCGTAGACGTGATCTATCCCAAGGAAAACAAGAAAGTGGCAGAAAGCATTCTGGCCACGGGTGGAGCGGTGGTGAGTGAATTTCCTCTGGAAACCTTCGCCGCGCCCCAGAACTTCCCAATTCGGAACCGCATCATCAGCGGCCTTTCGCTGGGCGTGCTGGTGGTGGAAGCGGCCGAATTCAGCGGCAGCCGCATTACCGCCCGCAATGCGCTGGAGCAGAGCCGGGAACTGTTTGCGGTACCCAGTAATGTGACTTCGCGCAACTCCTGGGGGCCGAATACGTTAATCAAACAAGGGGCCAAATTGACAGCCACCTGGGAGGACGTTTGGGAGGAACTGCCAACCGAGATCAAACATCAGGTTGAATCCGAAGCCGGTCTGGCCGCATCAGACAGTAAACCGCAACCCAGCAGCCTCTTCCCGGAAGAGAAGTTATCACATGCCGGACAGAAGGTCCTTTCGGTCTTGCAGGAGCACGAGTCAACGCAAATTGACGAGATCATTGAAAAACTGGAGGGAAAACTTTCGTCGTCAGAAATCTTCAGCGCCCTGTTCGAACTGGAACTAAGCGGGCGGGTGAAGCAGATGGCGGGGAAGAATTATGTGAAGAGCTTCTGAGACTGCTAGCCTTTAGCTACTTAGCTCTTAACCGATGGCTCTCGAGACGTGCCGCAAGCAGATCATGGTTGCGGTACCAGTTATATGGTTCTTGCGATTCTCAAAGTTGAGGAGGCGGCATCTGTGGTCACTCTGAAGGCTTGAAAGGAACATTCGATGCGCAACTACCGGGATTTGCAGGTCTGGAGCAAAGCACATTCTTTGACGATTGGAGCTGTATAAGGCTTCGAGGGATTTTCCACGTGATGAAATTTATGGAATTACTGCGCAGATCAGGCGTTCCGCATCTTCCATCGGAGCCAACATCGCCGAAGGCTGTGGCCGCCAAAGTCGAAAACGAAATGGCGTCGATTTTTAAAAATCTCTCTAGGCTCGGCAAGCGAACTTGATTATCATTTGCTGCTTGCACATGATCTGGGATTGCTCGCATCCGAGCAACACCAAAATGCTGGCGAGAGAACTCACGAGTATTCGCAAAGATGTTGCGCTCTTTGTTGAGCGCAATTGAGGAAAAAGGAAAACCCAAGGCCAAAGCGGCTGCGAGCAGCTAAATTACAAAAGCCAAGAGCTAAGAGCCAAAAGCCCCTGCCGAAAGCTGCAAGCTGAATGGAAGGAATTTGGCGTCGTGACTTGATTCATGGTAGTTTCGATAACCGGAAAACCCATTGTCCAAATCTTTAGTCATCGTCGAATCGCCCGCCAAGGCGAAAACCATCAATAAGTACCTGGGCAAGGACTACGAGGTCGAAGCCTCGCTTGGCCACATCAAAGACTTGCCCAAAAGCAAGCTGGGTGTGGACATTGACGGAGACTTCAGCACCGAGTACGACATCATTCCCGGGAAAGAGAAAGTCGTGGCCAAGCTCAAGAAGCTGGCCAAGAGCGCGTCTGCCATTTATCTGGCGCCTGACCCTGACCGCGAAGGCGAGGCCATCGCTTCGCACCTGGCGGAAGAATTGCGTGACGGCAGCAAGAAAAAGAAGGATGGCATTCCCATCCACCGCGTCACCTTCAACGAGATCACCAAGAAAGCGGTGCAGGAGGCGTTCCAGCATCCGCGCAAGATTGATCAGGACCTCGTAGACGCGCAGCAGACACGGCGCGTGCTTGACCGCATCGTGGGCTACCAGGTCTCGCCGCTGCTTTGGGACAAGGTCCGCCGGGGCCTATCCGCCGGACGCGTACAGACCGTCGCACTGCGCCTGATCGTGGAACGCGAGCGCGAAATCAAAGCGTTCGAGAAAAAAGAATACTGGACCATTGATGCTCATCTCAGTTCCGGCAAACCGCCGGCCTTTGATGCCCGCTTTATTGGCATCGGAGATGAAAAAACCGAGGTCCCGAACGAAGAAGAAGCCACCCGCATCCGCACCGCGCTCGAGAAAGCGCAATGGTCGGTAAGAAACGTAGAAAAGAAGGAGCGTCGCCGCAGTGCCGCTCCGCCGTTCACCACCAGCAAGCTGCAACAGGACGCCTCGCGCAAGCTGCGCTTCAGTGTAAAACGCGCCATGATGATTGCCCAGCGCCTCTATGAAGGCATCGAACTGGGCGACGAAGGCTCAATCGGTCTGATTACCTACATGCGTACCGATTCGGTGCGCGTCTCGAACGACGCGCTGGCCGAAGTGCGCGACCTGATCACCGCCAGCTATGGCAAGGAATTTCTGCCGGAAACCGCCAATGTCTACAAGTCAAAGAAAGAGGCGCAGGAGGCCCACGAGGCCATTCGTCCTACTTCGGCTGCGCGGCATCCTGACGAGATCAAGAAGTACCTCCAGGAAGATGAATACAAAGTCTACAAGCTGATCTGGCAGCGCTTTGTAGCGTCGCAGATGATGCCCGCGGTCTTCGATCAGACCAGTATTGATATCGAAGCCAAGTCGGGAAAAGAATCGTTCACTTTCCGGGTGACCGGATCGGTGCTCAAGTTCGAAGGGTTCCTGAAGGTTTACGAGGAATCGAAGGAAGGAAAAGACGAAGAAGACGAGGCGCTCAAGCACAAGCTGCCTCCGCTGGAAGCCGGGCAGAAGCTTACGATGAGAGAAATCAAGCCCGAGCAGCACTTCACCGAGCCTCCACCGCGCTTCAACGAAGCTTCATTGGTGAAGGAACTGGAAGAGCGCGGCATTGGGCGTCCTTCGACGTACGCCACTATTATCTCCACCATTCAGGAGCGCCAGTATGTGCAGAAGATTGGCGGCAAGTTCGTTCCCACTGAAACCGGTCTGGTGGTCACCGATCTGCTGGTGGCGAATTTCGCTGAAATCTTCGATCCGCAATATACGGCACGCCTCGAAGAAGAGCTTGACGAGATTGGCGAAGGCAAAGAAAAGTGGACCCAGGCCCTTGGCGACTTCTACAAGAAGTTCGAGAAAGACCTGCGCTATGCCGAAAAGCACATGGAAAACATCAAGCGCATGGAGAAGCCCACAGAAGAGAAGTGCGAACGCTGTGGCTCTCCGCTGGTGTTGAAGTGGGGCAAGCACGGTTCTTTCTTTGCCTGTAGCACGTATAAAAAGGACGATCCTGAGAGCTGCACTTTCACCAAGGAAAATCCCATTAACCTGCCTGAGCTGGATACGGCGGAAATGCCGGAGACCACGCAGGAAGAATATTGCGAGAACTGCGGACGGGTGATGGTGCTGAAGCGCGGACGCTTCGGCCAATTCATGGCCTGCACTGGATATCCTGATTGCAAGACGACCCGCCGCCTGGACCAGGCCAAGAAAGTGCCTGACGTCCCTCTCGAAGAAACCTGCCCGAAATGCAACCGCACCATGGTGCTGCGCCATGGACGCTACGGCGAATTCATTTCCTGTAGCGGCTATCCGGAATGCAAATACATCAAGCAGAATTTCATCGGCGTGAAATGCCCGCAGTGCGCAGATGGCGAACTGGTCGAAAAGAAAGCCCGCCGCCGTGGGAATACATTTTACGGATGCTCGAATTATCCCAAGTGCGACTTCACTTCCGCGTATAAGCCGGTGGCTGAGAAATGTCCGGAATGCGGCAGCCCTTACCTGCTGGAAAAACATTTGAAATCCGGATCCATGCTGGTATGCCCGAACAATTCGAAAAAGGCGACTGACGAAGAAGAGCAGCCCAAGCCTAAGAAACGCGGCAAGAAGGGCAAGGTCGAAGAGGCCCCCGCCGCGGCGGCAACGGTAAAATGCGATTATTCACGCCCGATTCCGCAACCGGAAGCCGTGGCATGACACGGTGCGCGAAACCCGCAATGCCTAACCAGCAGTACTTAAAAAAGAGGAGCAATCATTCATGGCAAGCAAGAAGGCAACACCGCAGGACGCTCAGTTGGTTCTTCAGCTTTATGATCTTCGCCGCGAGCCTGTGATGCGCAAAGCGCGCGAGTTCATGATGGGACAGTTCTGGCCAACGGATTACAGCGAGGTCAAAGCATTGATCGGCGCGTTCGGCACGGAACACAACGCTTATGCCCGCCAGGTAACCGGCTATTGGGAAATGGCTGCCGCCATGGTGCTGGACGGCGCCATCAACGAAGAGCTGTTCTTCAAATCGAATGGCGAACCCTATTTTCTGTATGCAAAGTTGAAGCCCTTCATTGCCGCGGTGCGGAAGGAGTTCAACGCTCCTGACTTCATGCTGAACGTGGAGAAGCTGGCCAACAAAACGCCTCAGGCGAAAGAGCGCGTCAAGCGCATTGAAACCAATCTGAAAGCACGCGCAGAGGAGTTGCGCGCCGCCGCCAAAGCAGGAAAATAGAACAAGAGAAATAAACACAAAAGCCAGGCAGTATGCCTGGCTTTTGTGTTCTACGAACGCTATTTAGAACCTAAAAACCAATCCCACCGAAGGCTGGGCCATGTGCGTGTAAGAGTCAGAGGCCAGTCCGGTCAACTGGAAGTCGGGAATCTTGAACACAAAGCCCCGATATTCACCCCGCAACGCCATGTGCTTTGTCAGGTCGAAGTCCACGCCGCCACCATACACAAATGCGGGCTTGGCCTGGTTGTCAGCGCCAATGAAAGCGTTGTCGCTATTGTTGACCGGCCTGAAGAACAAAGCGCCAAAACCCGCCAAAGCATAAGGACGAACTTTGCTGGTGGTGGGAGCACTGATCACGGCCGCGCCAGTGAGTTCATGGATGTTAGTTTGGACTCGTGTAGGCCCGAAAAATGGATCGAGATAGTCTTGTGAATTGCGGGTGTATCCGTAAGCGCCCTCGGCAGCCAGCCAGCGGTTCAGGTGCAACCGGTAAGTGGCCATGAAGCCGCCGCTTTTGGTGGCGCTGTGAGGAATATCAAGACTCGTGGAATCTTTGGTGAAGTCCGCTGTTCCCTGAACGCTGACTTCGGAACGAAGGTCCTGCGCGAAACCCGATACAGCAAACACCAGCATGAATGCGAGAAAAGGAAGAAAGAATTTCCTGCTCATAAGTCTCCTACTCTGAAATTTAGAAACACTTGGAGCTATCTGTTGAAACACGTATTCATAGGATGAATCTCTGCACTTAAAGATTCTTAACTGAAGAAGCCATTGGTGCCTGGTCTTTGGAATAGATGTAAGGAAGAAGTAAAAAATAGCTGCTGGCTGCTAGCTTCTAGCTGCTAGTGTGCGGGTGCATGGATGGCGTGTGTGGTGACATTTTTGTAAGGTTAACGTGTGGCAGGGCTGAATTAGCCTGTGTGTACATTGTCAGGAATCTTCCGGTAGCGTTGAGAGCACCCGTATCAGGGCACGAGTTTAGCGCGGTGCCGTGAAAAGCGGATATAAGATACTGGGCCCTAGCGGCCTGCACAGCCTTTCGTTGCCGGTCACAGTATGTCTTCACGAAATCCCATGAAGTCCATCAGCACTGCCTGCTGTCGCGTCCCAGTTTTATCAGGCTTTTGGTCGACATCGATTCTGAATGCCATGCCCTGTTACTGTCTCGTCCGACGCATGCAAACTTTCAGTTTTCACACTATGCAATCTTCCTAAGGTCTCATACATGCTTTGAAGTTGCTCCTGGGAACTACAATCACCATCTCTGCGCTCTCAGCGGCCGCTGCGGTTGAAGCTTTTTGTTCGCTGCCGGCAGAGCTAAGAAATGAATTCACGGATGTATTCGATCACCCGAGTTTGCCATTTCGGGCGCGGTGCCATCGAAAATGATTTTGCCGTCTTTCATGATCAGGAATGTTGTATGGACATCGCGCAGGGCGGAACCTTCCAGAGGCTCCATATGTTTTGCCTGGGCATCGTAGTAGTGGCTGGCCAGCGTGAATCCATCCTGGAGACGATGGGTCACCAGCAGAGCGCTGGTTTTGTAAACGTCGCGCTGCTTCATGATCAATTCGATAATGGTGGTTGACGTAATCGGATCGAGTCCGCCGGTGGGCGAATCGTAGAGCAGAACTTCAGGGTGAGTGATGATGGCGCGCGCGATCCCAACGCGTCTTCGCATGCCGCCGGAAAGCGATGAAGGCAGCATGTCTATCGTGTGTTCCAGTTCCACGAAACTCAGAGCTTCACGCACCCGCTTGTCAATTTCTTCGTCGGGAAGGTGTTCTTCGGTGAGGCGAAAGCCGACGTTGTCCCGCACGGTAAGAGAATCGAACAGCGCGCTTTCCTGAAAAACCATTCCGACCTGGTTGCGCAAATCGAAAAGCTCTTCTTCCGTCATGGCTGTCACATCATGCCCCAGCACGTAGATATGGCCACGGTCAGGTTTCAGCAAGCCCAGGCAAAGCTTGAGGACGGTGCTTTTTCCCGACCCCGAGATTCCCAGTATCACTTTGGTCTCGCCGCGCCTCAGTTCGAAAGAAACTCCGTCGAGCACGGGGCTGTCTTCAAAGCTGATGGATACATCCTCAAAAATAACTGTTTTGTGGATGGTAGGCAGACTTTCTTCAGCCGGCATAAGATCATCCAAACCAAACCATCAGGAACTTGGTGATAAAGAAGTCCACGGCAATGATAAGGACCGAAGAAACCACGACTGCCTGGGTGGTAGAACGGCCAACGCCTTGAGTTCCGCCCCTGGTGCTCATGCCGTAATAGCAGCCGACGGTAGAGATGATGAAACCGAAGAACAGCGGCTTGACGAGGCCGGTAAGCACGTCGTTGAATGCGAGCGACTGGTAAGCGGTATTCCAGTATTGAAATGAATCGAGACCCAGCAGGGTGTAAGAGATAAACCAGCCTCCGATCAGCCCAACCAGATCGGAGATGATGGTAAGAAAAAACAGCATGAACACGGCCGAGATGACGCGGGGCGTGACCAGCTTTTTGTAAGGGTCGGTGCCCAGGGCGCGCATGGCGTCAATCTGCTCGGTCACCTGCATGGAGCCCAGTTCGCTGGCAATGCCGGAGGCGTTGCGCCCGGCCACCATGAGGCTGGTAAGCACCGGGCCGAGTTCCTTGACCATGGAGACTGAAACCAGCTCTCCGGTGAGTGACAAGGCCCCAAACTGCTCCAGCGTGGCCTGGGTATTGAGGGCGAGCACCGCGCCGGTGAAGGTGCCGGTAAGCACTACGATGGGCAGGGACCCCACGCCGATCAGGTCGGCCTGATAAATTGCATCAGCCAGGTACAGCGGACGGCGAAAGAGGTTGGCCATGGAACGTACTGCCAACGCCGCATAGTTCTGCACGGCCAGCACGTTCCGTTTCATGATTACTGTGGGAGAAGTAAGCTCCATCGAATAGCCCACTATAACAGAGGGCCGGAGCCAATGTCAGAACCGCAACATTGCAGGGCGATTGGGTAAGTGAGTAAGTTAGTAATTGGGTAATCTGAAAAGCAAAGATGATACGCAGTTCTCTGCTGACTCTGTTCCTCTGTGTTTCACAGGTGTTCGACTACACCGTTGCCTGTTCTTTGCTGCGTTTTCTGATTTCGATGTTCAGCCGTTTGATCTTCTGGTTCAGAGTTGAGAGCGGGATATGGAACCGCTCGGCCGCCTCGGTCTGGTTCCAACTGCATTTTTCCAGCATGTCGAGAATCACGCGGCGTTCGCAGTCTTCGATAATTTCAAATAGTGAAGCATCTGGACGGCGCTCGACAATCTTGCCTCCCAGTCCCCGGCCTACCATGTGGTCGGGCAGCAGCTCTATGCCGATTACCGGGCCATTCGAGAGCACTACGGCGCGCTCCACCGTATTTTCCAGTTCGCGCACGTTGCCGGGCCAGTTGTAGTCCATGATGGGGCGCAGGGCCTCAGGCGAAATCTGGCGCGCCGGTTTGTCATTTTCACGCGCGAATTTAGCCAGGAAATGGTTGACCAGCATGGGAATGTCTTCCGAACGGCTGCGCAGCGGGGGCAGATCAACGGTAATGACATTCAGACGGTAAAAAAGGTCTTCGCGGAAGCGGCCTTCACGCACCAGCGTCTTCAAATCAATGTTGGTGGCGGCAATCACTCGCACGTCCACCTGAATTTCCTGGATGCCGCCCAGGTGCATAAACTTCCGGTCTTGCAGCACGCGCAGAATCTTGGACTGAGTTTCGAGACTCATGGTGCCGATTTCATCGAGAAAGATGGTGCCGCCATCGGCAACTTCAAACAATCCTTTTTTGGAGCTGACGGCGCTGGTGAACGCGCCTTTCACATGGCCGAAGAGCGTTGACTCCAGCAGGTCGGCCGGCATGGAGCCGGTGTTTACCGGCACAAAGGGACGGTTCTTGCGCGGCGAATTTGCGTGCAGCGCCTTGGCAATCAGTTCTTTGCCGGTTCCGCTTTCCCCCTGAATGAGCACCGTAGAGCGGCTGGGCGCAACCTGCGATACCAGATCAAAAATCTTGAGCATGGAATCGCTCTTGCCCACGATGTTGTCGAAGTTGTAGCGCTGCTTCAAGGCGCGCTTGAGCTGCTCATTTTCTTCTTCTGCGCGGCGGCGGCCCACCGAGGCGCGCACGT
The DNA here is from genome assembly GCA_963823745.1 of Terriglobia bacterium. GTDB lineage: Bacteria > Acidobacteriota > Terriglobia > Terriglobales > Acidobacteriaceae > Angelobacter. The sequence continues at coordinate 185,691 of CAWGMN010000009.1, read as the reverse complement.
CGGCCAGCAGTTTCTCGTTGTCCCAGGGCTTCTGGATGAAGTTGGCCGCGCCGTTCTGCAACGCACGCACTGCGTTGTCTACGGTGCCATAAGCGGTGATCATGATCACTGCCTGCTGCGGATCGCGGTCATGAATGTCGGCCAGTATTTCCAGCCCATTGCGGTCGGGCAGGGCGAAATCGAGCAACACCAGATCATACGGCTGTTCGCCCAACTTGCTCAGCCCCTGTTCGCCGGTTTCCGCGGACTGCACCGAATATCCTTCGAATTCCAGCAGCGTTTCCAGAGACTCGCGAATCGCGGCCTCGTCGTCAATGATCAGGATAGTTCCGTGGCTCGTTGTTCCCATATTTTGCTGCCGACTTAAAACTGCAACTTCAGACATTGACTGCCTTCCTCATTAATGGAAACTCCAGATTGAAGGCTGTGCCCTGTCCCGGGCGGCTCTCCACCTGAATTTTCCCGGCATGCTCCTGGATGATGCCGTAAGTGACTGAAAGACCCAATCCCGTACCCCGCGACTGCCCTTCACGGGGAGCGGTCTTGGTAGTAAAGAACGGATCATAAATTTTCTGGATGTGCTCAGGCGCAATTCCTGTGCCCGTATCGCTGACGCGTACGCTCACGCCTACGCCATTGAGCGTCTGTATGCGCAAGGTGCCGCCGCTGCCAGCCATGGCGTCTTTGGCATTCAGGAACAGGTTCAGGAACACCTGTTGCAGCTTGCCGGCATTGCCGTGAATGACGGGCAGATTTTCGTAGAGGTCGGTTTCCACTTTGATGCGGGAGGTTTTGAACTGGTGTTCAAGCAGATTGAGCGTTTCGGAAATGATCTTGTTGAGGTTGATGTCGCTGAATTCCGTGCCGCTGGTGCGCGAGAAATTCAGCAGGTTGTTCACAATCTCTGAGGCGCGGAAGGTCTGGCGCGTGATCTTGTCGAGCAGGCCCGACAGCTTCTCATCGTCACGGACCTGCTTCAGCAGCATTTGCGCATAGCTGGAGATCACCGCCAGCGGCGTATTGACCTCGTGCGCTACGCCCGCCGCCAGCAAACCAATGGACGACATTTTGTCAGCCTGGCTGAGCTGCGATTCGAGTTCGATGCGCTCGGTGATGTCGTCTACGATGATCAGACGGCCAATCACGCTGAATTTCCTGGTCACCAGCGGAGCAATGGCGATGTTAACCGTGCGCGTATCGCCAGCCGGAGTATGCAGCCGGAATTTGTAGAGATTGTGTATGCCGGGGTTCTGGCGGAAACGGTAGAAGTCTTCCATGAACTCCGTTGGGAATACGTCGCTCAGCCGCTGGCCAAGCACCTGGGAGCGCGACATGGCGTACATCACTTCCATCTGCGCGTTCCAGCTCTCGATGCGGTCTTCGAGGTCCACCGCCAGCACGCCTACGCTGATGGACTCAACGATGTTTTCGTTGAAGTCTTTCAGACGCTCGTACTCGTTGGCTTTCTCTTCCAGCGACGCATAGAGCCGGGCGTTCTGGATGGCGATGCCAATATATCCGGCCAGCGTTTCCAGTAATTCCACGTCTTCGCTGGAAAGAAAGTCTCCGGCAACGGTCTTGCCCAGCCCCATCACTGCGATGGTGCGGCCCTGCACCGTGCAGGGAATGTAGTAATTCAGATCCAGCTTCTCAATGGTTTCGCGGGCTGCGGCGCTTTCCTGCAACGCCTTGCGGGTATTGTCAAAGAAGATGTGTCCGGCGTAATACTCAGGCCGTTCCACCGCCATGAAACTCAAGTCGAGCGAACCGCTGTACGAGATGCCAAACGACTTGGCCATGGCAAACTCTTCACGGTCAGAAGGATTGGTCAGGAAGATGGCCAGGCGGTCCACCAGCAGCGTGCGGGAGAGCCGGTCAATCACCGAGGTGAGCATGGCGCCCAAGTCAGTTTCCGAACTCAATTCGCGCCCGAACTCAATCAGCGTGCGCCGGTAGTCATAACGCTTGCGGTAGAAGAAACGGTCAACACGCTCCTGAAACCAGTTCTTCAGCGGATCGAAGGCCAGCGCGGTAACGATGATAGCCAGCACCATGCCCGCCGGACCGACGTTAGGCAGCTTGGTGTGCACGGCCTCCGCCAGCACTCCTACGATCATGAAGTAGCCGCCCACAATGAAGCCAGTGGCCAGTGTGTAGGCGACGCCGCGCTTGAAGATGATGTCCACATCCATCAGGCGGTAACGGACGATGGCGTAGCCAAATGTAAGCGGTAGAAAGACCAACGAGAACGAAGAGAACTGCATGGCCGGCGTAGCCAGCGCACCGCGCATAAAGGGCACTACATAAAACAGGGTGAAGGGCGCAATCGCCAGCACCGTGCCGCGCGAGATCCATTTCATCTGCTGGCGCAGAATGGGCTGGTTGGCCCTGCGATAGGCCTGCCATAAGATGGCCGCAGCAGTGATGAAGTAGAGCGTCAGGTAAAGCATCTGCAAGCGGTCAAGGTTCCACAGCAGATGCGAAGTCGCCGCCCACAGTTGAATGGCCGATATCTGGATCACCAGCAGCGCCAGCCCCGGCAAATATATGAGGGCCGCCAGCCAGGGATGCCGCTTCAGAAATACCTTGCGGTACGGGAAGGTAAGCGCAAAATGCAGGAACAGGGCCGGCTGAAACGCCCCGGCTACCACTGCCGACCAGTAGATCGTCCAGTCAAACAGGTTCAGCTTGCCCGTGTACTTGAACGAGTACAGCACGAATGAGAGCAGGCAGAATAAATAGAAATGGGTGGATTTGGGCGCTGTCCAGCGTCGCAGCAAAACATACAGCCCGATGCCCAGATAGATCAGCGCAATCAGCCGCAACCCGGAGTTGAGCGGGCGTTCGGCGGGCACAATAATGACCGAGGCATCCACCTTCACGCCGTTGCGGTCAAGCACATAAGAAGCTTTCGACCAGACGCCCAGCCGCGCAAGCAGCCGGTTCAGGCGTGAGAAGGTTTGAATCGGCTGATCGGAGATGCTGACCAGCCGGTCGCCGACTTTGATGCCGGCTTTGTCAGCAGGGCCTTCAGGAGTAATGCGCTGAACCTGAAGGCAGGAACTCAGGCCTTCCGGGCAATGGCTGCTTTCCATCCACCACACGCCGTCCTCTGGAATAGAGGCTTGGCGTTCTTTCCAGAAGTTGATTCCGGCAAAGACCATTGCTGCCGCCGTGGCCACCGCCAGAATCAGCGCCGAAAGCCGGAATTGAAGGTCTTTTCGCATCCGCTCAGAGCGAAGACGGTCTGCTCCCGAGGGGCTGAAAGCGAGCGTCTTCTCCGTAGATTGAAGCAACTTGGATGCCATGAAAACCGGGGACAGAGTTTAGATTAAGTTGTTCAAATGCCTAGATTTGCATCATTATAAAGAGTATGAATTTTTAAAGCTACAATATTTGGAATTCCTGTGTGGTTTTCTGTATTGCTCGATAGCGCAGGAGGGTAAAACGGTGCTGCTTTGGTGTACTGGAGTTCCGTGTTTTAGTTCGAAGTAAGGCCCACAAAAAAATCGCGGGACGCCGTTCCATCGTCCCGCGATCGAATTGATAAGAGGCGATATCTGTATAGGTTGGAGTGGTAGCGCTGTTATGCAAGTTGCCCTGCATCAGACAAATGTGCCAAACACGAGTGAACACCAGTGGGTGAGCGCCGATGGTGTAACCATGCGCTTTACGAAAACCGGCGATGGCCCGCCGCTTGGTGCTGGTGCACGGCCTGCTGGGAGGCTCTTTCTGCTGGCGTTTTACCGTGCCGTTTTTTGCCCGCCATTACACCGTGTATGCACTGGACCTGCCCGGTTCGGGGCTTTCCGATGTTCCGGCGGATACAGATTGCAGCATGTCACGGCAGGCCGAGCGGCTTTCAGAATTTCTTGATGATCTGCAACTCGAGCATGTTTCCCTCATGGGGTGTTCTTTTGGCGGAGCAGTCGCCATGCTGGCCGCAGCCGGCGATGCTCAACGCGAAAATCCACGCCTGGATTCGCTGGTGCTGGTAGGGCCGGTGAATCCGTGGTCGTCTTATGGCAACGGGAGAATCAGATTTTTCAGCAGCGCCGTAGGAAGCATGATCGTGCGGCTGGGGTTGCCGATCTCCCATCCGGTGCAGCACTGGGCGGTGCGGCGAATGTATGCCGATAAGCGCCGGATCGCTCCCGGCACCGAGCGCGGCTACACTCCCATGATTATTCGTCCCGGCAGAGCACAGAATATTCTCTCCACCCTGCACTTCTGGTGGCGCGATATAGAACTGCTGCGCGCGGCCATACCTCGCATTCAAGCGCCAACGCTGCTGGTGTGGGGCACACAGGACGGCGCCGTGGATCCGCGCTCGTTCCTGACCTTGCAGAAGCATCTCGCCCACTGCCAGATTGCTTCCATCCCGGGCGTCGGGCATATCCCCTTTGAGGAAACGCCAGAACAATTCAACGAACTGGTGGAAAGATTTTTGGCGGGCATTCAGTAAAGTTCCAACACTCTGGATTAACTCAATACCATACGGTGAGAAATCCGAATTTTCTCAGGCCACTCTCTTCGGTCACCTTGAGTAGCAAGAAAAGCGTTGATCTTCGATCTTCCTTGCAATAGCGTAAAAACTGATGCAGTTCCCGGCCCCCCTGAAATCGGTATTCACGAACTTCGACGGCGAAGTCTGGCTGCGCTTTATGTTTGCCATTCTGGGCCTGGGGCTGGCCTTTGTTGCTGCCATTCTCTCTACCGTGGCGCGGGAGAGCGGAAACATTGCAGCTACGGCGTTGTTCGCCTCTACAGCATTGCTGTTGGCGGGAGTGGTGGGCGTAATTACCGTCCCTTACCTGCTGCGGCGGGTCACGCGCTCGCGCATGAGGGACGCGATTGATTTTGAAGTCACCCGCGAAGGGCTGGCTTATCTGGGCGTGGCCATGGTGATCGGCATTGCCGCGCTGAACACTACCAACAATCTGCTCTTCATTGTTCTGGCGGCCATGCTCTCGGCCATTGCGGTCTCCGGGTTTGCTTCGGCGGCGGTGCTGCGCGGCCTCGAACTGAATGTGGTGATGCCCGACGTAGCCTTCGCCGGGAAGCCTTTCACGGCCCATATCACCCTGCACAATCCGCGCAGATGGATTCCGGCGTTCTCGGTGCGAGTGGTTACGCAGCTTAAGAAGAAAAAAAACAAGCCAAAGCTGGAATGGCGCAAAACGGAATTTGTTTTTCCCAAAGATGGCGCGTGGCTTCGCCTGCCTGATTACAAGCTGGCCCGCAAAATGCCGGAAGCCAGGCCGCCCGATATCTTTGAGCGTCCTGCATACTTTTCCTTTGTGCCGCCCGCGAGCACGGTCGAGGCCCCGGTAGAGCTGAATTTTCCGCGGCGCGGCCGTTACAGCCACGACACATTTCATCTGGCCACGCGTTTCCCGTTCTCGTTTCTGTTGAAGAGCCGCCGCGTGAAGATGACGCGCGACATTCTGGTTTATCCGGCGCTTCTGGAGTCCGACGATTTTCTCGACGTGCTGCCCATGATTACCGGGGAATATACGGCCATGGTGCGCGGCAGAGGTTCAGAGCTGTACCGCATCCGCGAACATACCCCGGAAGATCCGGCGCGTTTTGTGGACTGGAAAGCCACCGCCAAGACTGGAGCACTCAAGGTGCGCGAGTTTACCCGTGAAGATGAGCGACGGTTGCGCATCGTGTTCGACAATCCCGCGCCCGGAGCAGTTTCTTCCGAGGCTTACGAACATGCGATCTCGGTAGCAGCATCTCTGGCCTGGCACTTTACCGGACAGAACGTGGAACTCTCGTATGCCGGACAGGGATTTTCCGGAGAAGCTCATCTTTATGACTTCTGGCAGTATCTGGCTCTGGCACAGCCGGTTTCCGGAGAACCTTTAGAGGAACTGCCCATGTCGCCGGATTTCAATGTGATCATTACCGCCCGCAAACCCGGAAGTATTCCAACATCTCTCTGGGCATCTTCCTATATTATTTATATGGAGCCCTGAGTGGAGATCAACGCTTCACGCACGCCTTAAGGCTCCTGGAACCTGGAGCAAACCTTCATGCATTCCTCGATTCTGCGCCAGCTCAAGAACATTGTTGGCCGTGAAGCTGTTCTCGATCGTCCTGTAGACCTGAGCCTTTATGAATACGATGCCGGGGTGGACAAGAGCCGCCCGGGCGCGGTGGTGTTTGCGCACAACACTGAACAGGTCTCGAAGATCATGCGCGTTGCCCACGAAAATAAAATTCCAGTGGTGCCACGGGGCGCAGGTACCGGACTGAGCGGCGGCGCAATCGCGCAGAAAGAAGCCATTGTGCTGTCAACCCAGCGCATGAACCGCATTCTTGAAATTGATATTCCCAACCAGCGTGCGGTGGTGCAGCCGGGAGTAGTGAATCTGGAACTCAGCAACACGCTGGTGAAATACGGCTATTACTATGCGCCTGATCCTTCGAGCCAGAAAGCCTGCACCATCGGCGGCAACGTGGCCGAAAACTCCGGCGGCCCGCACACTCTGGCTCTGGGCGTGACTGTTAACCACATCACCGGACTCGAAGTTGTACTGCCCGATGGACGTGTGGTGGAACTGGGCGGCAAAACCCAGGAGTGCTGCGGCCTGGATCTGACGGGCTTCTTCGTAGGGTCTGAAGGCACGTTGGGAATTGCGACGAAAATCACAGTGAGGCTGACCAAACTTCCTGAGTCCGTGACGACTCTGCTGGCCATCTACAACAGCGTGCAGGACGCGGCCAACACCGTGGTGGCCATTACCCAGAGCGGCGTTACTCCAGCCGCGCTGGAGATGCTGGATGGATGGCTGCTGCGCGCCGTGGAGGCTGCTGTCCATGCGGGTTATCCGGTGGATGCGGCGGCAGTGCTGCTGATTGAACTCGAAGGAATGAAGGAAGCTGTAGAAGAGCAGGCCGAAGCGGTACGCGCCGTATGCATGGGGCAAAACGCGCGCGAGGTGCACCGCGCCAAAGACGAAGCCCAGCGCCAGGCGCTGTGGCTGGGCCGCAAGACAGCTTTCGGAGCTGTGGGAAGAATTTCACCCGCGTACTACACGCAGGATGGCGTGATACCCCGCACCAAGGTCCCGGCCACGCTGGCCGAGATCGAGCGCATCGGCAAGAAATACAACTTGCAGATCGCCAATGTCTTTCATGCGGGAGACGGAAACCTTCATCCGCTGATCATGTTCGATGGCCGAAACGAAAATGAAGTGCAAGACAGCCGCAAGGCAGCCAAGGAGATCATGAGTTTCTGCCTGAGCCTGGGCGGATCCATTACTGGCGAGCATGGCGTGGGCAGCGAGAAGATGAACCTGATGCCCTACATGTTCACCGAAGACGATCTGAATGTGATGGTGCGGTTGCGCAACGTGTTCAATCCGGAATCGCTGTTGAACCCGCAGAAGGTCATCCCCGAAACACGCATGTGCCGCGAAACTACCCGGCCATTGCCGAAAGCTGTGGTTGAGCCGGTCGCAGGAGTTCCGGTATGACCACCATGGCCGGCGCCAATCTGATTGAACGCGAATTGACGTCCATTGTCGGAGGAGCGAACGTCCGCCCGGCAGATGTTGAGATCAATGGCGTGGTTCCGGGCATTTCCGTTTCCCCAGCTTCGGCCGAAGAGACAGCCGCGATTCTACGCATGGCCAATGAGCGCCAGTTGGTGGTTGCGCCAGCGGGAGGGATGACGAAGCAGCAGGCAGGCGGCATCCCTGAGCGTATTGATGTGCTGCTGCGCACCGATCGAATGGACGGAATCGTTCACTATGATCCCGGCGATCTGACCATGGGCGCAGGCGCCGGACTGCGTTTTGCCGATTTGCTAAGCAGACTGGCGGAGCACAAGCAGTGGATTCCGTTTGATCCCGCGAATGCGCAGAGGGCCACGGTTGGCGGCCTGCTGGCCACCGCTTCCATGGGGCCGCTGCGGGCAGGCTTTGGCAGCCTGCGCGATTTCTGCATTGGTGTTCAGTTTGTGACCGCGGATGGCACCATGGGCAAAGGTGGAGGCCGCGTAGTGAAGAACGTGGCCGGCTATGACCTGATGAAGCTCATGATCGGCAGCTATGGCAGCCTGGCGGTAATTACCGGAGCCAACTTCAAGGTCTTTCCCAAGCCCAGCAAGACGCGCACGTTCGTGGCCGCGTTTGGTTCTTTGAATGATGCGCTGGCCTTCCGCGATATGGTGGTGCATTCGCCGCTGGGGCCCATGTGCCTGGAGATGATCTCGCCACGAGCGCTGGAATATCTTTGCGATGCGCCGGTGGTGCGCGATCCGGATGATTATGCCCCGTCACAGCCAATGGGCAATGTATCGAACGAGTGGCAGATTGCTGTGCGAGTCTCCGGCAGTGACAATGTTCTGGCCCGCTGCCGCCGCGAACTGGGTTCGCCAGTTACGCGTGAACTGGAAGGACCCGACGAAGATCAGTTCTGGAAATGGGTAACGCAATTTGGGTACAGCATTCTGGAGCGCCACCGCAATGCGATGGTGATCCACACTCACGTGACCATTCAGAATGTGCCTGCTGCCGTACAGGCGCTGGAGCGCGCCGCGCCCAATTACGACTTTATTCCCGCTATGGTGGGCCGGGCCGCCACCGGCAATCTGGTTATGGCATTTGTGCCGCTTGCGGTGGGTCCGGTTGCGGCCATGCAATACGCCAACTGCGCTTCAGAATTTCGCGGACTGCTGCCCGCAGGTTCCTCCGCCATGGTGATGCAGTGTCCTAAGGAAGCCAAACGCCACTTTGACGTATGGGGCAGCAGCCCTACCGACCTGACCTTGATGCGACAGGTAAAGCAAGCGCTCGATCCAAACAATATTTTGAACAGAGGCCGATTCATTGTCTGAACAGGGTTTGTCCGAACAAGGTAAAGCAATTCTCGAGTTGCCGATCATTGAAGGCCGGGCTGTCAAAGGAGACGACCAGCCGACATGGGACCTATTGTCGAAGTGCGTCCATTGCGGTCTGTGCCTCAATCACTGCCCCACCTACCGAGTGCTGGGCATGGAAATGGATTCGCCTCGTGGGCGCATCTACCAGACTTTGCAGGTGCACGACGCCCAGCGGCCCATTGACGATTCCTATGCGCTGCACATTGACCGCTGCCTGGGATGCCTGGCTTGCGAGACCGCCTGCCCTTCGGGCGTGCAGTATGGCCGCATCGTAGAGCGGGCGCGCGCGCAGATCGAGGACAATTACAAGCGTCCGCTGCTGCAACGGCTGATACGGAATTTCTTCTACAAGAAAGTGCTGAGCAATCTGCGCCTGCTGGAGTTCATGGCGAAACTGGTGCGCTTTTACCAGCGCTCGGGCATCCAGACATTGCTGCGCAAACTGGGCATTCTCAAGCTGCTGGGCGTCGCCGATGTAGACCGGCTTTCGCCGCGCATGGATTCCAGGTTCTTCTTCAGCGAAATCGGCAAGACGTTTCCTGCGGTGGGCGAGCGACGGGGCAAAGTTGCTTTGGTCGCCGGATGCATTAACAATGTCGCGTTTTCGCACCTGAACCGCGCCACCGTGAATGTTCTTACCCGGAATGGAATCGAAGTCCATGTCCCGGCAGGCCAGGGATGCTGCGGCGCGCTCGATGCTCATGCAGGCTACCGCAACGAAGCGCGCAAGCTGGCGCGCAAGAACATTGAAGTATTTCTGAATGGCGGCTACGACGCGATTGTGACCAATGCCGCCGGCTGCGGATCAACGCTCAAGGAATATGACGACCTGCTGGAGCATGACGCACAGTTTGCCGGCCGCAGCCGCGAGTTCTCCGCCAAAGTAAAAGACATTACTGAATATCTGGCAGAGGTGGGCCTGCGTACCCCGCGCAAGATGATCAACCAGAATGTGATTTACCAGGACGCCTGCCACCTGCTGCACGCACAAAAAGTAAAGTCACCGCCGCGCGAGTTGCTGCGCGCCATTGGCTGCAAGCTGGTGGAAATTCCTCATGCCGACCAGTGCTGCGGCAGCGCCGGTGTCTACAACGTGACCCAGAACGAACTTTCCATGAAGGTACTGGAAAAAAAGATGGACGACATCAGTTCGGTCTCCGCCGATATGCTGGCCACCGGAAACGTAGGCTGCATGATCCAGCTTCGCGCCGGCGCAGACAAGCGGGCCATGAAGCTGCCGGTCAAGCATGTGGTGGAGTTGCTGGACGAAGCTTTTATGTAATCCCGAACGGCAGTGAGGGAACCCATGAACTTTGAAGATGTGTTGGACGTTTTCGATACGTAGAGCTGGGCTGAACTGCAACTCGCCAGCATGGCTGCAATAGGGATCCCTCTCTTCGCTCGGGATGTAGATAAAGCTCGGGACATAAATGAAAGAAGCTACTACTTCTTCTCCCCCAGAATCTCTTCTTCCTCTTTGCCCTGCTTACTGAGCTGGAGAATCACGTTGTAATCTTCGAGGGTTGAGGTGTCTCCGGCCACTGTCTTGGTGGTTACGATCTCGCGCAGCAGCCGGCGCATGATCTTGCCGCTGCGGGTTTTCGGCAGCGCGGCCACGAAGTGGATTTTCTCCGGACGCGCCAGCGCGCCGATTTCCTGTGCTACCCACTCGCGCAGGTTGTCATAGAGCGTCTGGCTTTCTTTTTCGGTGGCTTTCAGGGTGACAAAGGCGTGAATGGCCTGTCCCTTCAATTCATGAGGAGCGCCCACTACGGCGGCTTCGGCAACTGATTTATGGCGCACCAGGGAAGATTCCACTTCCATGGTGCTCAGGCGGTGTCCGGCGACGTTGATTACATCGTCCACGCGGCCCAGCACCCACATGTAGCCATCTTCGTCGCGGGTGGCGGCGTCCCCAGTGAAGTAGATGCCGGGATAGCGCGACCAGTAATTCTCTTTGAATCGCTCAGGATCTTTGTAAATGGTGCGCAGCATGGAAGGCCACGGATGGCGTCAGCACCAGAAATCCTTTACCCGCGCCTTCAATCTTGTTGCCCTTGTCATCGAGTATTTCCGGCCTGACTCCAGGCAGCGGCAGCGTGGCTGAACCGGGCTTGGCAGGCGTAGCGCCGGGAATCGGAGAGATCATGATGCCGCCGGTTTCCGTTTGCCACCACGTATCCACCACGGGACATTTCTCTTTACCAATCACGTTGTAATACCACTTCCACGCCGTTGGATTGATAGGCTCGCCTACCGAGCCCAGCAGCCGCAACGAAGAAAGGTCGTGGCTCTCCGGCCACTGGTCACCCTGTCGGATGAACGAACGGATGGCCGTAGGTGAGGTGTAGAAAATCGAGACGCGGTACTTTTCGATAAGACGCCAGAAGCGGTCCTGCTTGGGCCAGTCGGGTGCGCCCTCATACATCACCGTGGTACGCGCCCGCCGCAAGAGGCCCGTAGACAACATAGGAGTGGCCGGTGACCCAGCCAATGTCGGCGGTACACCAGTAGACATCGTCATCGCGCAGATCGAAGACCCACTTCATGGTGGCCTGCACCTCGACGAGATATCCGCCGGTGGAATGCACTACGCCTTTGGGTTTGCCGGTCGTGCCCGAAGTGTAGAGAACATACAGAGGGTGTTCGCTGTCGAGTTGTTCCGCCGGGCAGGTCTCAGGAAGGCCGGTGGTGAGATCGTCCCACCAATGATCGCGATTGGCCTTCATCGCTGTCGGCAACTCCTGCCGCTTGTAGACAATGCAATGCTTGACCGTAGGGCACTCTTTCAAAGCGTCATCCACATTCTGCTTGAGCGGCACATCTTTGCCGCGGCGCAATCCGCTATTGGCCGTGATTACGACTGAAGCCTCAAGATCTTGAATGCGGGTCTTCAGCGCTTCCGCCGAGAAGCCGCCGAAGACCACCGAATGCGGAATGCCCGAGCCGGGCGCAGGCCAGCATGGCTATGGCCGCTTCCGGCACCATAGGCATGTAGATAATGGAGCGATCGCCGGTCTTGAGTCCAAGGCTCTTCAGCGCGTTCGCAAATTTGCAGACCTTGCGATGGAGTTCCTGAAAAGTCAGGGTGCGCTGCTCGAAATTTTCCCCTTCCCAGATGATGGCGGCTTTGTTCCTGCGCCACGAGGTGAGATGGCGGTCAATGCAGTTGTAGGCGACGTTGGTCTTGGCGCCCAGAAACCACTTGGCGAAGGGCGGGTTCGACCAGTCGAGAATCTTGTTCCACGGGCTGAACCAGTGCAGGGCCTGGGCCTGTTCTGCCCAGAATTTTTCAGGATCGTCGGATGCTGCCTTGTACATCCGCTTGTATTCGTCCAGTGATTTGATCGAGGCCGCTTTGCTGAATTCGGCAGGTGGTTGGAAAACCTCGTGTTGTTCCATGACGTCCAGAATTTTAACGCAGCGGCAAGCGTCTTTGCTATGCCGCTACCGGAGGCTTGATCGCTTCCTGAATGGCGCGTTCCAACTGTTCCGGATCAGAGATGGGCGGCTGGCAGGCAAAAGCGCTGCACACCACAGCAACAGTTTCGTGCCGCTGAATCGCCGGCAGATTGGGAATGGTTTCCGCAAGCGCCGGCGGCAACATCTGCGGGACGACTTCGCCTTCCGGCAGATGCAGCACCGATTTATTCAGCGAGAAGCTTGTCTGGGCCGCTTTGCGCAGGCGGTCGGCCTGCTCTCCGCTTCCCGCTATGACCACCTGGGTGTGGGGCTGCAGGTACATATCGAGCGCAATGCCGTAGGTAGCGGCGAACAAGCCGTACTGCTCGGCAATGCCGGCAAAGGCTTCCAGCGTGTCTTCAGCGATGTCGCGGTAGCGTGATTCGTTAGTGTAGGCGTGCAGGCGCAGCAAGGCGATGGCTGCTGCCGGATTTCCCGCCGGAGTGGGCGAATCCTGGAGCGCTTTGCGTTGCGCGGCGAGTGCGCCCAGAGTTTCGCTGCCTGCGGCTACGTCGTAGAATCCGCCGCCGGTCTGGTCATAAAAGCCGGCGATCATGGCGTCTGCAATCTTGCGGGCAAAGTTGAAGTAACTGAGATCGGCGGTCGCCTCGTAAGCATCGAGGCAGGCAATCACGGTAAAAGCGTAATCATCGAGGACGCCGCGCGCTGCCCCACGTTTTTCCGCCTGCGGATCAGAATAGGCGATCACATGCTGCAATCCTGTTTCCGGTTTCCAGCCCTGCGGAAAGAATGCGGTCCAGCGAGCGCAGAGCGAACTTGCGCGCGTCTTCAAGGTTGAGCACTTGCGCAGCTTGCAGGTAGGCGGAAATGCAGAGCGCGTTCCAGCTTACGTAAACCGTCTTGTCAACATACGGCGTCGGACGCTTCAGCCGCTCTGTATACATTTTTTTCTGGGCGGAAGCCAGGAGCTCGCGAACCTCTTCAGGGGTCTTCTGGAGACGCTCACCCACATCTTGCAGGCTGCTGGTAACGTGAAGCACGTTTTTCTGGTGGTTGTGGTGCATCTCTCCGGTTTCACCAATGTCGTAATACATCATCACCGCTTCCAGTTCGTCGCCGCTAAGCACCGCTTTGGTTTCGTCCAGTGTCCAGGTGAAATAGTCACCATCATCGTCCAGAGAATAGTCGGCGTCCTGCGAGCTGTAGAACCCACCATGCTCCTGATCGCTGAGCCATTCCGTCATCCAGCGCACAATGTCGAGCGCCACTGCTCCCAGATATTCATTTCGCGTGACCTGATACGCATGGACGTAGTTCTTGAGCAGCTCGGAATTGTCGTATGACATTTTCTCGAAGTGGGGCACGACCCAGTGCTCGTCCACGGAATAGCGATGGAAGCCGCCTGCCAGATGGTCATATACTCCGCCCTGGGCCATCTTGTCGAGTGTGGCGGTAACAACCGTGAGTAGTTGCGCATCTCCGGTTTCCACGTGCCGCTGAAGCAGAAAATCAACAGCGCTGGGGTGGGGAAATTTAGGAGCAGTACCAAAGCCGCCATGGGCCGCGTCAAACATTTTGACGGCGGACTCAGTAAGACGGTTCAGCAGATACGAACGCAGTGTGCCTGACTTGCCCGCAAACGATTCCGCCTGGCTGATGGCGTTCATCACGTTTTCCGCCGACTCTTTTACGTCATTGATCTTTTCCCGGTAGGCTTGCGCCAGAGTCAGTCAAGACCCGCTTGAAACTCGGGCGTCCGTAGCCATCTTGAGGAGGGAAATAGGTGCCGCCATAAAACGGCTTGCCTTCGGGAGTGAGAAAGCCGGTAAGCGGCCAGCCACCCTGCCCGCTGATGGCCTGCACTGCCGCCTGATAACGGCTGTCAACGTCGGGGCGCTCGTCGCGATCTACCTTGATGGCAATGAAATGCTCGTTGATGATCTGGGCCACCTCAGGATTTTCGTAAGACTCGCGGTCCATCACGTGGCACCAGTGGCACCACACCGCGCCAATGTCCAGCAGAATAGGCTTGTTCTCCTGCTTGGCTTTCTCAAATGGCTCAGGTCCCCATTCATGCCAGTGAATCGGCTGGTGCATGGCGGAACGCAGGTAGGAAGAAGCGGCACGGGAGAGGGAGTTCAGGCTTTCGCTGCTCATTCTATTAAGTGTATCGCTTATACAGCGAACCAGCTTGGCTGGGGACAGGACTGCGAGGATTGCACCCGGGGCTAGCGTCGTCCAGCCGAATGTAATTCGTGATAATCCGGTAAACTCGTCTGCTGGCCTTTGCACCGTCAAACAAAAGACTGAAAGAAGGAGAGCTACCGCAATGAACCTGACTAACCACCAGTTCCGGCTTGCCGCCCGTCCTGTGGGGCTGCCCAAACGCAGTGACTGGAATTACACCGAAGAACCTGTGCGCGAACCCGGCGAAGGCGAACTGCTGGTCAAGGTGATGTACATCTCGCTTGATCCGGCCATGCGCGGCTGGATGAACGACAGCCGGTCTTACATTGCGCCGGTCGGCATTGGTGATGTCATGCGCGCTGGCGGCGTGGGCCGGGTCATCGCCTCGAAGAACGCCTCGTTTACCGAGGGCGACCACGTAGTGGGTTCGTTTGGAGTTCAGGAATATGCGATTTCTGACGGTAAAGGTCTCATGAAGGTGGACCCCAAACTTGTTCCGCTGCCTGTCTATATCGGAGCGTTGGGAATGCCCGGTCTCACCGCCTACTTTGGCTTGCTGGATGTGGGACAGGCCAAAGCTGGAGAAACAGTAGTAGTCTCGGGCGCGGCCGGAGCGGTGGGCATGGTCGCAGGCCAGATCGCCAAAATCAAGGGCTGCCGCGCTGTTGGAATCGCCGGAGGTCCGGAGAAGTGCCAGTTCATCACCAAAGAGTTGGGCTTTGATGCTGCCATCGATTACAAAAACGAAGATGTGCGAGAGGCGTTAAAGAAGCATTGTCCTAAAGGCGTGGATGTTTACTTCGACAACGTAGGCGGCGAAATCTTAGATGCGGTGCTCACCCAGATTGCCCGCCATGCCTGCATCGTGATCTGCGGCGCTATTTCGCAATACAACAGCACCACAGGATTCAAAGGCCCTTCGAACTATATGTCATTGCTGGTCAACCACGGCCGCATGGAAGGCTTTGTGGTGTTTGAATATGCTTCCCGCTACATGGAGGGAATCCGCGAAATGGGCGGCTGGATGGCCGCCGGAAAACTGAAATCCCGCGAAGATATCGTGGAAGGCATCGAGACTTTTCCTGAAACCCTGCTCAAGCTGTTCAGCGGCGAAAACCTGGGCAAGCTTATGATCAAGGTGAAGGAAAGTTAATTAAACAACTTGGCCGCGAATTGCGCGAATTGGCGCGAGTTCCTGAATCATCTATTCGCGTAGACTCGTGTGATTCGCGGCTAATCTTGTCTTTCTGTAAACAGAATCAAGAATGTTTCAGCAGTTTGCCCGCTACTTCGCAATACAAATCCACCGCATGCAGCAGTTGCTTCTTCGGAATATGTTCGCGTTCGGTGTGGGCTACGTGAATGGAGCCCGGCCCCAGCAGCACGGGCTGTCCCCATTGGGTGAGCGCGGGTATGTCGGTAGTGAATGACGCTACCATGGTTTCGATCCCCGGCACTGTACGCAGTTTGGTGAAAGGAATTTCCAGCACAACTTCGGCTTCCGCCAGTCCAGCGACTTGTGCTGCAATTTCTTCGCGCAATTGTTCCGAAGGGCCTACCAGACGGTACAGAAGCTGGGCGCGGGCGTAGTCGGGAATTACATTGGGCGCGCGTCCACCTTCGATTACGCCGATATTCATGGTGGTCGGCCCCACTTCAGGATTTTGCGGCAATGTCATTTGCTGCAAACGCCCAAGCGCCTTCAGCAGCTTCTCAATCGCCGACTCGCCCAGTTCCGGATACGCCGAGTGCGCCATCTTGCCGCTGGCTACAACTTCCACGCGCAGAGCGCCTTTTGACGCGACCGCGATCTTGTTCTCCGTGGGTTCACCGTTGATCAGAAAGCGGCTGCCTAAAGGGTTTTCATTCGCCACCTTGGCGCCCAGGCTGTCGCGCTCTTCGCCTACCACGAACAACATAGCTACGGCGGCGCCCTCTTTGCGCAGGCGCTGGCAGGCGGCAATCTGGGCGGCGGCAATACCTTTGGCGTCGCAGGAGCCGCGCCCGTAGATGTTCTGCGCATCTTCTGAAGATTCGATATAGGGCGGCACCGTGTCCATGTGCGTGGAAAACACCACCTGCGGCGGTTTGTCTTCGAGAGTGGCCAGCACGTTAAAGCGGCCATGGGCCACCGGCATTTTGTGCGTCACGTAACCCAGCATTGAGAGTTCGTCATAGAGCGCGGCGCCTACAGCAGCTTCATTGCCGGTGATGGACTCTATATCTACGAGTTGGCGGGTCAGGCGAACGGGATCCATCATTTAAGGATAACTGTTCGCTTGGGTTGAGTGTTAATTCTCTGGTAAAAGAAAAGAGTGGCGAATGGAATCAAAGCGTTCTTTCTTGAGGGGCCGGCAGGCAAGCTGGAAGCGCTGCTGAATGACGGCGCGCCCGACGCAACTCACGCTGCGCTGGTTTGCCATCCGCACCCGATGTATGGCGGTACAGTCCATAACAAAGTGGTGTACCACGCCATGAAGACCCTGAATTCCTTTGGATTTCCGGCGCTGCGTTTCAACTTTCGGGGCGCAGGCCTAAGCGAAGGCGAGCACGACCAGGGACGAGGCGAGGTCGAAGACGTTCGCACGGCGTTGAACTGGCTGCATTCTGAATACCGGCTGCCGGTCCTGTTCTGCGGCTTCTCATTCGGCGCGGCTACCGGGCTGCGGGCCGCGTGTCCGGATGAGAAAGTGGAGGGCATCATCGCTCTTGGTACTCCGGTCGCGGTCGAAGGACGCACCTACACCTACAAATTTCTCGAGCATTGCACCAAGCCGAAACTGTTTATCAGCGGATCTCGCGACCAGTACAGCCCCCAGGAAAATCTGAGGCAGGTATTTGCCCTGACTCCGGAGCCGAAGCAACTGGTGTTTGTGGAAAATGCCGATCACTTTTTTGTGGGCAAGCTGCCGGAAATGCAGGCGGCCATTCATAACTGGGTGAGCCAGTTCTTCAAACCAGGACGGCAGGCGGAAGCAAACTAATGAGTCTTCATCACTCCATGCGCTCGGCGGCGCGTCAAATCTTCCAGCGCGCGCTGGAAGAATCAAGCGTGGAAAAAGCCTTTCGGCGTCATCTTTCCTGCGATCGCGGAGTGCTGCGGATCTGCGAAGACCTTTACGACCTGAAATCCTACTCGCGGGTGTTTGCGGTATCGTTCGGCAAGGCCGGGCACCGCATGGCCGAGATTTTTTCGCGCATTGCCGGAACGCAGATTGAAGGAATCATCGCCGATCCCAACCCGCACAGCTATCAACTGAACGGCTACCGGTATTTCGCCGGAGGACATCCGCAGCCTAACGCCGAATCAGTGCGCGCCGCCGACGCTATTCTGAAGTCACTGGGCGCGCTCAATCCTCAGTCATTGGCGATTTTCATGATCAGCGGCGGAGGCTCAGCGGTGGTCGAGAAACCCGCAGATTCTGAAATCACTCTCGAAGACCTGATAACTACTTATCGAGCGCTGGTGCTCTCCGGCGCTCCGATTGCGCAAATCAATGCCGTGCGCAAGCACCTGTCGGCCACCAAGGGCGGACGCATGGCGCAAGCGGCCCAGGGCGCGCAGCAGGTTTCGATTCTGATTTCCGATGTTCCCGAAAAATCTCTCGATGCCCTTTCTTCCGGCCCGACTATGCCTGATTCCAGCACAGTCGAAGATTGTTACCGCATTGCGGAGGAATACCGGATGCTTGAGAATTTCCCCGCATCGGTTCGCGAGTTGTTCGAGCAACGCTCGCTGGAAGAAACGCCTAAGAAAGACGATCCGGTGTTTGCCCGCTCACGCTGGTGGAAGGTGCTCTCCAGCGATACGGCCGAACGGGCCGCGGCTACGGCTGCGGTCAGCTATGGCTTCGGCGTGGAGATTGACAACAGTTGCGATGACTGGGATTTCGCCCCTGCCGCTGATCACCTGCTGGAGCGGGTGCGCCGTTTGCGCAAGGGAGTATCAAAAGCCTGCATCATCTCCGGCGGAGAAGTTACCGTGAAAGTAAGCGGCGGCGCGGGCGTGGGAGGCCGCAACCAGCACTTTGCCCTGTACTGCGCCGACAAGATCAAGGACGAGAATATAACCGTATTGAGCGCCGGCACTGATGGCATTGACGGAAACAGTCCCGCTGCGGGCGGCGTGGTGGATGGGTCCACGTGGGAACGCGCCCAGGCCGCAGGGCTGGATATCCAGAAGCATCTTGCTGAGTTCGATTCAGCGTCGCTCCTTGAAAAGCTGGGCGACTCCATTCACACCGGACCAACCGGAACCAATGTGCGCGACGTGCGCGTGCTGCTGGCTTATTGATAATTAGTTTTACGGACAGTTACTCCAGACGCGTGCGCACCAGACTGCACCTGGCTTCTTCTATATGCAGCGACTGCTGCCTCGCGAGTCACGCTGGGATGACTGCTCCAGGAATTGGTCGAGTGTCTACGCCGCCTTCCAGATAATCCGTCAACGCCTTAAAAGGAACGCGCGTTCCACGCAAAAACCGGTTCGCCGCTGAGGATGGCAGGATCTTTGACAATAATGTGTCTCCATTTAGCATTCCGCCTTAACCCTCTTTCTAACCGCGAACTCAAGTTTTCACTGACAGCCACACCGCTTATTCACGCCCATCAGGCAGCGTATAACCATCCATTGCCATCCAATCTTTCAGGCGAACAAAAAGAGAAATATTCTTACTGTGGAGTGATTATGCCTTCTGAGAACATGCGCGACAACGCCATGATGGCGCATTTGATGGACTCGCTGGAAGCCGGAGAAGATATCGGTCATTACGGGCGGCTGGTATTTGCCATGGTGGCCCGCCATTTCATGAGCAAAGAAGAAGTGGTGGACTACCTGCGCAAGGACCAGGATTTCAGCGAAGAACAGGCCCTCGCTTTATACGACCAGGTGCAGGGCCGGGACTATAACCCGCCGCGTCGCGAGCGGATACTGCAGTGGCAGAAAGAACAGGAGTTCCCCATCTGTCCGGATGCCGAAAACCCTGATTCCTGCAATGTCTACCGGGATCTGAAATTTCCGGAAGAAATTTACCGCAATATTTCTGAGTATCACGTGGAAAAAGAAGAGAGCGGTCAGGCTGCCTGACCGCTCTGATTATCTGCTGCGGCTCACTACCTTGAGCATATCGGCGGCCAGAATCTTCTTGATCTGGTTTCTGGCGTGGATGGCCCATGGTCCGGTGTTATCGAGTTTGGCATAAGCCTGCCAGTGACGCAGCGCCTTACGCGGCTGGCGTGACTTGTCGAAAGCCAGGGCCAGGTTGTAATGAGCGTCTGCGTAAGTAGGAGCCAGCGAGATGGCGGCCTGGTAGGCGCGAATAGCGTCCTGTAGCCGTCCGGTTTCGTCGAGGACATTGCCTAGATCGAAGTAAGCCAGCGCATACCGGGGATCTACTTCGATCGCTTTGCGGTAGAAGCGCTCAGCCTGTACATAGTCCTGCCGGTTATAAAACAGGGTGCCCAGATTGATGTAGGCAGCGGCGTGCGTTGGATCCAGTTCCACGCACTTGGTGTAGTGCACAATGGCTTCTGCCTGGGTGGCCGGGTCTTCCTCCAGCGCGACCCCGCGCGCGAAATACTCCGATGCGGTTTCCGCCGTGCGAATCGCATGGATTTTCGTAGGCTCAAGAATGCGCCGGTCCGTGAAGTCCATGACAAACTGGCCGTCAAGAGGTTCGACCGTAGCGCCGTGATGGCGGAATGCCACCCGCGATTTACTGGCGAAGGCACTGGCTTCCAGCAGGGGATTTTCCATGCCTGCCACCTGCTGTTGCATAGCCAGCAGCGATTCGCGAATCACGGCGGAGCGCACCCGCTTGGCCCGCAGCTCACGCAGCTTTCTTAATTGCAGAAGATCAAAAAAGGAATAGGAGTCTACGGCAGGAATCAGGCCTGATTTTTCCCAGCCCGCCAACTGCCGCGCTGTGATGCGAAGAATCCGCAAGACGTCCGCTCGTTGGTATCGTTCCACTGGTACCTTTAAATCGCGGTTTTCTCGTACAGAGCAATTCCATTATGCGAAAAGCGCTTTATAAAGACAAGCGCAAAGTAGCTGAAATCAAGGGAGAAAGCACCTTTTATGTGGAAAACAGGAATGTTTTTCTCGCGGGCGTAGCCATGGAGCGCAATAGCCCAGCGCATCCGTAGTTCAGGCGTAGCCCGGTTCTCCCTGATCACCGCGTTACTTCTTACTGAAGTTTTCACCCAGCAGGTACTGGCGCACGAACATCACGGTCGCATAGAACTGGAAGTCCTGGTTCTTCTTCTTGGCATAACCGTGGCCTTCGTCGTTGGCCATCAGGAACCAGGTCGGCATGCCGCTGTTCTTGAGCTTGTCGAGAATCTGCCGTGATTCCGTCCAGGGCACGCGCGGATCGTTCTTGCCCACCACGGCAAACAATGGCTTGCGGATCTTGTCGGCGTTATTGAACGGGGCAATCCTCTCCATGTACTCGCGCATCTTGCGGATCGCGCTCGTCGCCGTACTCCACCCGGCGCAGGTCGCGGCGGTAGGCTTCGGTATGCTCCAGCAGTGACACCAGATTGGTGATGCCCACCACTGGAAGGGAACAGCAAATCTGGTCGCTGTAGAACGTGGCTACCGCATAGGTCATGTGCCCGCCATAGCTGCCGCCGGTGACCATGATCTTGCTCGCCGTCGAGGTCAGGATTCTTCTTGATCCAGTCGAGCAGCGCGCCGATGTCTTTGTAGGTGTCATCGCGATGGAAGCCGTTGTCCAGACCAGAAATGTCTTGCCATACCCGGTCGAGCCGCGGACGTTCGGAAAGATCATGGCAACGCCCAGTTCGGTAATGAAATAGTTATTGCGGGCCAGAAAGCCGGGGCGCGATTGCCCTTCGGGGCCGCCGTGTATGTTGACGATCACCGGACGCTTGCCCGGGAACTTCGCAGGGTCAGGGCGGTAGAGAAATCCCGAGATCATCTTGCCGTCAAAAGTCTGCCACTGACCAGTTGCGGGTTCGGCAAAGGTTGCGGTGTTCAGGCCGCCGGTTTCGCTGGTAGTCCAGCGTTCGATTTTTCCCGTGGCGATGTTGACTGAATACACGTCGGAAGGCGATCGGGCTGAGCTGACCGAAAATGCAAGATCACGGCTGTTCTTATGAAACCGGAGGCCGCCGAAAACTCCCACTGGAACGTTTGCAACCGGCTTGTACTTGCGCGTAGCGGTATCAAGCAGGTAAAGCTTGCTGATGCCATCTTCGTTGGCGGTAAAGGCAACGCTCTTGCCGTCCTCGCTCAGATCAAACCCGCTCACGTCCCATTTGATATCGCTAGT
Source organism: Terriglobia bacterium (assembly GCA_963823745.1). Taxonomy (GTDB): domain Bacteria; phylum Acidobacteriota; class Terriglobia; order Terriglobales; family Acidobacteriaceae; genus Angelobacter. The sequence goes on along the minus strand of CAWGMN010000009.1, from coordinate 163,887 downwards.
CAGGTAAGAAGGCTGCATGTTGCCCAGATCTATATAGGCCAGGCGCAGGAATTCGGAATCACGATCGGTAGTCGCATAGATGCCTTTGCCGTCATGGCTGAAACGGGCCTCGTCGTAGGCAATCTCGCCAGTCGCAGGTTTGGGGGTAAGCTGCGTCTTCTGTCCGCTGGCTACGTCCACCTGCCAGAGATAGCTCTGAGTGGCAGAAACGCTTTCGATCACCAACAGCTTCTTGTTGTCCGGAGACCAGTCCGCAGCACTCCATCCGCCACCCTGCAACTGCAACACCATGTGGTCTGTTTTGGGATCGGTTGCGTCCATGATCCAGATGTCGGTGTCTTGTCCGGTGCGCCGCGTGGAAGTATAGGCAAAGCGGTTATCGTGATGGGCAAAGCGCGCGCCCTGGTTGCGTGACTTGCCGTCAGTCAGCAGGGTAATGTTGCCATTGCTGAGATCGTAGCGGTAATACTGGAACCATTCGCCGCCGCCAATATCTTTGCTGAAAATAAAGTAATTGCCGCCGGGGCCATACAGCGCGCCAGTAATGCGGTCAGGAAAGAAGGTAAGCTGGGTCCGGGCGCCGCCCGGCATCTTTACCGCGTGTACCTGCGGCACATCGGCAAAGCGCGTGCTGATAAGCATCTCGCGCCTGGTGGGTTCCCAATCCAGAATATTCGCGGTGCGCACCTCGCCGTACTGGTTGGCTTTCTGCGCAATGGCGGCCGGTATCGGCGGAATGTTCTCCACCACCAGGTTTTCCCCGGGGCGAATAATCGCCTGCTCATTCGGAGCGGCATTCTGGCCGACGCCAGTAGCAACGAAAAGAAAAAGAGCAAAGATTGAGAGGTGTCGCTTCATTTGTGGGCACTCCATACAAGGCGCGAGAAGGCTAATTGGAAAATGAGTCCGTGGTCAAGAAATCGAAAGCAGGGCGGGCGATCCTGCCTCCGGCGAGGGTAGTTTTTTTGGTGTTGACCTCTCGCTGCCGTTTGCCGTCCAATCATTACCTTTATGACTTCTCCTAAGCGCATCCTGCTTCTTCTCGCGTTGCTGGCATCCTTTTTCTGTGTGGCTCAGGTTCAGCCTCAGCTACCTGACACTGCGGCAGCCCGCCAGTTCGCTGGATGGCTCGATGCTTTCAATGGGGGCGACCGCGCGAAGCTATTGAAGTTCCTGGAGACGAACTATCCCGAAGCTGCTTCTGACATTGATAACAGCCTGCAATTTCGCGAACAGACCGGGGGCTTCGATCTCAAGAAAATCGAGGAGTCGGCGCCTAACCATTTTTCCGCCATCGTGCAGGAACGCAAGTCTGATACCTTTGCCCGTTGCGTAGTGGATGTGCAGCCGGCGGAACCCCATCGCATTATCACCTTCGACCTGCGGGCAATCCGCCGTCCGGCAGAATTTCCCGAGCCGCGCACTAACCAGGCAGACGCCGTTGCCGCGCTGCGCGCCAAGCTGGAAAAAGATACGGCGGACGACCGCTTTGCAGGCGCAATGCTGGTAGCAAAAAACGGCAAGCCCATTTTCACTGGCGCTTACGGTCTGGCCGATCGTGGAAACAAAATTTCCAATAAGCTGGACACCAAGTTTCGCATCGGCTCCATGAACAAGATGTTCACCGCCGTGGCTGTGCTTCAACTTGTTCAGGCGGGCAAGATCAAGCTCGACGCTCCCATCGGCAAATACCTCACCGACTATCCCAACAAAGACGTGGCCACGAAGGTGACCATCCATCACCTGCTTACCCATAGCGGTGGCACTGGAGATATTTTTGGCCCACAGTTCACCGCGCACCGTCTGGAACTGCGTACCTTGCAGGACTACGTCAAGCTGTATGGCAATCGAGGGGTGAAGTACGAGCCGGGAACACTGTGGGAATACAGCAACTACGGGTTTATCCTGCTCGGCGTGGTCATCGAAAAGGTGACAGGCCAGAGTTACTACGATTACATGCGGGAACACGTGTTCAAGCCGGCGGGAATGAACTCCACTGACTCACTGCCTGAAAACGAGCAGGTGCCGGGGCGGTCAATAGGTTACATGAGATCGAAAGACTGGGAAAGGCTGGGTCCCGAATACTGACACGTTACCCTTTCGCGGAACCTCTGCCGGCGGTGGCTACTCAACCGTGGAAGACCTGATGCGGTTTGCCCTGGCTCTAGAAAACCACAAACTGCTGGATGCGCACCATACCGAGTTGCTCACGGTCGGAAAGACCGAGATACCCAGCGGCGAGAAGTACGCTTACGGCTTTTTCGATCGCACCAGCACAGGGCTCCACTGTTTCGGCCACGGCGGAGGAGCGCCGGGAATGAATGGAGAATTGGAAATCTGCCCGCGAACCGGCTACATCATCGCAGCGCTCTCCAATCTCGATCCTCCCGCAGCCCAGGCAGAAGTGGACTTCATCGGCAACCGCTTGCCTGAGAAGTGATTTTCACCATAAAGCACGTTAGCGCATATGAAAAGTAGAAACGTCCATTTTGCCAATGCTTCGTAGAACACCGTAGAGACCCGTAACATCGTTATTACAGATAGCACCATTGGGAGAATTCCAATAGGTAATGAGACGCTCTCCGAGCTTCGCCTCGATTTCGCTGATGACCCTTTGCGTTCTTTGGAAAAGAATAGGTGGAGTCTTGAGTTCAGGTTTAACGGACAATGCTGGGCTGGACATTGGATGCAAATCTTACAACAACTCTTCGCTCCATAGTCATCGGATCTTTTCTGGGCTTTAAAAAATCAAGGCATGTTTAATGTCTTCACCCGAGTTTCTTCTTCAACAGTTCATTCACCAGCGCAGGGCTGGCCTGGCCTTTGGATGCTTTCATGATCTGGCCGACGAAGAACCCTATGACCGTGGTTTTTCCGGCTCGGTACTGCTCTACCTGCTTGGGATTCGCAGTGATGACTTCGTCAATCATCTTTTCGATGGCGCCGGTGTCGGTAATCTGCTGCGGCTTTTCACGTTCGTAGACGGCAGGAAAGTCTTCTCCGGTTTCAAAAGCCTTGTCGTACAGGTCTTTCAATATCTTGCTGGAAATAGTGTTGGCCTCCAGAAGATCGGCTGACATGGCCACGCCTTTCATGGAGATGGGCGACCTCTCGATTTCAACGCCTTTGGCTTTCAGCCGTCCCATGAGTTCGCTTTGCACCAGGTTGGCTACCCGTTTGGGGTTCTTGGCCGCCCTGGCTGCCTCTTCGAACTGGTCAGCCAATGATCTGCTCACGGTGAGCACCTGGGCGTCATAGTCTGTAATGCCGTAATCACCGACCATGCGCTTGCGCCGGACCTCAGGCAGTTCCGGCAGCGACCGGCGAATCTCCTGTTGCCATTGCGAGTCCACGACCAGCGGCAGCAGATCAGGCTCAGGGAAGTAGCGGTAATCGTGGGCCTGTTCTTTGGACCGCATGCTGAAGGTCTTGCCCTCGCCGGGATTGTAGAGCCGGGTTTCCTGCGTGATCCGTCCCCCTTCTTCAAGCACTTCAATCTGCCGGTCAATCTCGTATTCCAGCGCCTCGCGGATAAAGCGAAAAGAATTTACATTCTTGATTTCAGTCTTGGTGCCGAATTTTTCCTGTCCTCGCGGGCGGACGCTCACATTGGCGTCGCAGCGCAGCGACCCCTCTTCCATATTGCAGTCGCTCACGCCGGTGTACAGAATGATCTCTTTCAAGCGCGTGAGATATTCATAAGCTTCGTCGGGCGAGCGCATGTCTGGCTCGCTTACGATCTCGGCCAGCGGCGTGCCGGTTCGGTTCAGATCAACATAGGTCTTGGTGGCCGAGTCAGGAAAACCGTCATGAATGCTCTTGCCGGCGTCTTCTTCGAGATGCAGGCGGGTAATGCCGATGCGCCGCGAAGGGATCTCGATATACCCATGCTCCGCCACCGGCTTGTCGAACTGGGAAATCTGGTAGCCCTTGGGCAGGTCGGGATAGAAATAATTTTTGCGGGCAAAGATAGATGTTTCGCGTATCTCGCAATTTAACGCCATCGCCGCCAGCACAGCGAACTCCACGGCTCTCCTGTTCAGGACTGGCAGCGCCCCTGGCAGTCCCAGGCAGACAGGACATACATGGGTATTGGGTGGCGCGCCGAACTCGGTGGAGCACGAACAAAAAATCTTGCTGGCCGTGAGTAGCTGCACGTGCACTTCAAGGCCGATCACCGGTTCATATTTTTCGCGAATCCCCGGAGCAAGCTGTGTGAGCGTAGCCATGGAAGCATTATAAGTAAGTCCTTGCGACCGATGCGCCGAGACACTGCAAAACCCTCACCACTGATCACACTGATGTAACAGATCAACACTGATTTCTTTCGGGATGTAATTGACGACCCGTTTTATCAGATCACCCGATTCAGACACCCGATTTCGAATATTGGGTGTGGCTCGCTACGCCGTGTCTCCGTGGTTATGGTTTAGCGGATAGATACTTCTCGAGCGGGATATCGAAATAGAACAGCTCTTTGCCGCCGGCCTTCAGCCCTGAAAAGTAGATGTGCGCACCGGCCTCAGGAGTGTCAATGCCCTGAATGTCGAAGAATAGAAATCCATCACGTCTGGAATGGGGATCGAGAGGCGCCATGACAAGTTGCGCAGAATCCACTTCAGCGGCATCGTCTTTGTTGATGGGTGTCTTTTTCCTGCCGGGAATAGGAAGAGGCAGCTTCATGCCGGGTTTGTCGGGACGTTCCTGCGTGTTGACCAGGCGGCGCAGAATGTCTTCTTTGGTTGCTGGTTCCAGCTTCGTCCGCTTTACCGTGATGTATTCGATGTTCAGGTCATTCAATGACAGATAGTCATCACTGTCATTGGCGATGATTACCCGAATGGGCAAAAACCCTTTGTCCCGGTACTTCACGCGAAAGATCTTTGCTTTGTCGGGCATGTCGAACGGATCAATGGCGATGGAAACTTTTTCATTATCGTGCGATTCGTGCGCCGGATACGTTTGCGGCGCCGCAGCCTGGGGTGGCACAAAAGGCCTCGAATCACCGAGCAACAGGAGTGTGGCTGCAAGCACAAACAGGCAAAGCGCGAGCCGGTAAGGAAAAAGAAAAATACGTTGCTGCACTGCCTGATTATCCCGCCAGCAGCGGGTTTTCACAACTGCGCTTAGAATGTACGTTCGCCTGCATGTATATCGCTTACAGCCTGCTGCTGGCCATTGCGCTCCTGCTGTCCCTGCCCTGGTGGATCATCCAGATGCTCCGCCATGGCAAGTACCGCGCGGGAATCCAGGAGCGTCTCGGTAGAGTCCCGGGCCGTCTTCGACAATCCATCGAGCCTGGAGGCGTCTGGATTCATGCCGTCTCGGTGGGCGAGGTGCTGGCCATCAGCAATCTAGTTAAAGAACTGGAGGCGGCCTACCCAGGCATCGCGATCTATGTTTCCACCACAACGCTGACCGGCCAGCAACTGGCGCGTACCCGCTTCGGCGCTCATCGTTGTTTCTTTCTTCCCATGGATTTTGTTTTCTCCGTAAGCGCTTATCTCAACCTGCTGCGGCCCCGGTTGCTGGTGCTGGCGGAGACCGAACTGTGGCCCAACCTGCTCCATCGCGCCCATTCGCGGGGCACGCGTGTTGCTGTGGTCAATGCCCGCATCTCGGATCGCTCTTTTCCTCGTTACAAAAAATTTCAGCGTTTTCTGAGGCGCGGTGCTGGCGCAGGTCGACTTGTTTCTGGCCCAGACGGAAGAAGACGCGCGCCGCCTGGCCCTGATCGGCGCGCCAGCAGATCGTGTGCACGTAAGCGGCAATTTGAAATTCGATGTTCGCGCCGGCGCTACGACCTCGATTGCCGAGGAACTGCGGCGCACAATTCCGGCAGGCACTCTGGTGCTGGTCTGCGGCAGCACTACCGAAGGTGAAGAGGCGTTATTGCTGGCCGCATTTCAAACCTTGCTGTCTCAGATTCCTGCGGCCATCATGATTATGGCCCCCAGGCATCCGGAGCGGTTTGAGAAAGTAGCCAGCTTGATTTCCGCGTCAGGAATACCATGGATCCGGCGCACTGCCTGGACCCCGCCAAGTCCTATTGCAAACGGAGTATTTCTGCTGGACAGTGTAGGCGAACTGGCTTCCATCTATGCTCTGGCTGACATTGCATTTGTGGGCGGCAGTCTCGTTCCAGTCGGGGGACACAATATCCTCGAACCCGCACAATATGGAGTCGCGCTGCTGACTGGCCCACACACGTTCAATTTCCGCGAGATTGTCCGCATTTTTGAAGACGGGGGCGGAATGACAATGGTGACCCCAGAAAATCTTTCCCAGGAACTGCTGAATCTGGCCATTGCTCCGCAGAAGAGGAAACAGATGGGACAGCGGGCCAGAGACCTGTTCACGCGCCATGCCGGCGCCACGCGCAAGACGCGTGAGGCTTTGCAATCTCTGCTGGAAAACCGATGAACCCGCTTTCCGCACTCTTTGCTTCCGGTGTTGCCTTCAGGAACACGCTCTATGACCGTCACTTCCTGAAGAGCCACAGGCTTTCGCGCCCGGTGGTAAGTGTAGGCAATATCTCAGTGGGCGGCAGTGGTAAGACTCCTTTCGTCATTGCCCTTGGAACCTTGCTGAAACAGCAGGGCATTGCCTTTGACGTGCTCTCCCGTGGCTATGGCCGCCAGTCGAATGACATTCTTGTAGTTGATCCAAATGGATGGCCCGACCAGTTCGGTGACGAGCCTCTTCTCATGGCCCGCCGCCTGGGCGCGCCGGTAATTGTTGGCGCAGATCGTTATCAGGCCGGATTGCTGGCGGAAAAGCAATTTCCTGAAGGCAAGCTGCATTTGCTCGATGATGGATTTCAGCACCGCCGTCTCCATCGAGACTTCGACATTGTGTTGCTCACGGCCTCAGACATGCAAGATACATTACTGCCACTGGGCCGGTTGCGCGAGCCGCTTGCAGCATTGCAGCGCGCCCATGCGCTGGTGAATGCGCCGGAAAGTCTGTCCGGTGCGGCTTTTCCTCAACAGCGATGGCATACCACTCGGCGTCTGCTGAATGTTCCTGAGCAAGACGTTTTCCGCAACACGCTGACCGTTCATCCGCAACCCAGGGCGCTGGCGTTTTGCGGGCTGGGACGCCCGCAGCAGTTCTTCGCCTCCCTCAAAGAGTCCGGAGCGAATGTGATCGAAACAGCAACGTTTTACGATCATCACCGCTATCGCCAGGCTGACATTGATCTGCTGCTGTCGCTCAGAAGCCGCAGCGGAGCTGAAGTTTTTATTACGACCGAAAAAGATGAAATCAACCTGGGACTGCTCTCGGCCAAACTTCAACCCTTGCAGGTAGTTCAACTTCAAATGGAAATAGTTGAAGCCGGTGAGGTAGTTTCGAGCCTGATGAAGCTGTTGCAATGAAGTCTTAAGCAGGAAGAACAATTCATGCCATCGCAATCCCACCCAAACCTTCCGCATCTGTCATGCTGAGGCCTCGGGCCCTTTGGCGCGAAGTCGAAGCATCCACGTGATGTGTCCCGCACTAGACCGATACGAGGTATTCTTACAAAAAACGTATTCATCGTACCTGTTTCCCGCCGCCCCCACTTATGGCAATTTTGGCAATCAATTACCATTTACCAAATCACCCAATTACTAAATGCTATCTAAGGTGCTTTGTGCGATTGTGCCCCGATCATGAGACAATTTCCAGTCCCTCATGCATAAAAGCCCGAAAGCTACGAACCCACTGGTCAGGATTATCGAACAGTTTCCCAAACTGAGCGTTACTGTACTGGGAGACCTGATCGCCGATGAATTTATCTACGGCGAAATATCGCGGGTATCACGCGAGGCGCCGGTGCTGATTCTGCGCCATCGCGAACGGTCGGTCGTGCCCGGAGGCGCGGGTAATGCCATCTACAACCTGGCTGATCTGGGTTTGACGGTGCTGCCAGTGGGTGTCGTTGGAGACGACGAGCCTGGCCGTCTGCTGCTTCAGGCTTTCCGCAGAAAGCACATCTCCATCAGCGGCATACGCCGGGTGAAGGGCCGCAATACGATTACCAAGACCCGCGTTCTGGCGGGAATGACCCATTCCGCCCGCCAGCAGGTAATTCGCGTAGACCGCGAACCAGAAGAACCTCTCGACCGCGCCGCGGAGCATGAGTTGATTTTTGAAGCCCGTGGTTATCTTCGCGCCTCAGATGCTTTACTGCTTTCCGATTATGGCTACGGAGCGGCTACACCGGAAATCTTCAACAGCATCCGCACGCGTTCCTCAACTAATGGACTGCCGGTCACGGTTGATTCACGCTACCGCACTCTCAACTACACCGGCGTAACCGCAGCCACGCCCAATGAGCCGGAATTGGAAGAAGCTCTGGGCATCCGTATAGGCAACAACGACGATCGGCTGTTCTCGGCCGGCAAAGCCATCATGCAGAAGATGAAGCTGCAATCGCTGCTGGTCACGCGAGGCAAAGACGGCATGGTAGTGTTTGCCCGGGGAAAGTCTCCGGTGCCGATTCCCATTCATGGCTCTGACGAGGTAACAGATGTTACCGGCGCAGGCGATACGGTCATTGCCACATATACCGCTGCTTTGGCGGCGGGCGCTGATGCCGAATCAGCCGCGCGCCTCGCCAACTATGCGGGTGGAATTGTGGTGATGAAGCGGGGCACAGCCACCGTGACCCGGGAAGAGTTGCTGCGCGCCGTGACGGAGAGCTGATTGCCCCCAGCCAGCGAAAAAATACTGGATGAAGCCGCGCTTGCCCGCCGGGTGCAACAGTGGCGCGCCGCCGGCGAAAAAATTATTCTTACCAACGGCTGCTTCGATCTGCTGCACGTTGGCCATGTTCGATACCTGAATGCCGCAAAGAACCTCGGAGGCAAATTGGTGGTCGCCGTAAATTCCGATTCCAGCACCCGCGCTTTGAAGGGCGAAGGCCGTCCGCGCGTGCCGGAAGGCGAGCGCGCTGAGATCCTGGCGGCATTGCAGGACGTGGATGCGGTTACGGTATTTGATCAGCCGGACGTCCGCGGGCTGATCACGGCTGCTGCGTCCTGACATTCACGCCAAAGGCACAGACTACACGGCTGAAAATGTGCCTGAGCGCGATGTGGTGATTGCCTGCGGCGGACGGGTGGAAATTGTTGGCGATCCGAAAGACCACTCCACCACAGAAATCCTGAAGACAAAATTGCAGAGAAGCGAAGAATGGCGAAAATCCTGATCGTGCGCCTGGGCGCCATGGGAGACATTCTTCACGCACTGCCGGTGGTTACCGGAATACGCAGGGCCATGCCCGACGCTACCATCGGCTGGCTGGTGGAAGAGCGTTGGCGGGAGCTGCTGGCCGCGGAAGGCCAGCAATGCGCGGACAATACCGTGTGTCGCCAGCGTCCGGTGGTCAACCTGCTGCACACCGTGAATACCAGGCTATGGCGCAGCCAGCTCATGCACTCCGATACGCGCAAAGAAATCATGGGAATCATGGGGAAAATCCGCGGCCTTCATTACGACATGGCGCTCGATTTTCAAGGAGCAGTGAAATCCGGTTTTCTGGCCATCTTGAGTGGCGCGAAAGTTCGGGCCGGGTTTGTGACTCCGCGGGAATCAGCGGCCAAAGTCTTCTATTCCGATAAATTTTCCCGGGACGGTGCGCATGTGATCGAGCAGAATCATGCCATGGCCGCTGCGGCGCTCAAAAAACATCTCGGCATTCACGAAGTGGAACTCATCGCTCCGCAGCTTCCTTATGACGCTGCTGCCGAGGCATGGGCAGACGGTGAAATTGCGCATCTTGGAATTGCCAGCTTTGCCATCATGAACCCAGGCGCGGGATGGGGCGCGAAGCAATGGCCTCCGCAACGCTATGGTGAAGTTGCCAGGGCGCTGGCGAGCCACGGATTGAAGACCCTGGTGAATGGCGCCGCCGGAGAAGAAGCTCTGGCGCAACAAGTCGTTCAGGCCAGTGGTGATAATGCTTTTGCAGTGCGCTGCACCATAGGCGAGCTCATCGCCCTTACCCGCCGTGCGCGCCTGTTTGTGGGCGGGGATACCGGTCCGTTGCATCTGGCTGCTTCGTTGGGCGTGCCCGTGGTCGGCATTTTTGGTCCGACAGACCCGGCCCGCACCGGTCCTTTCGGCACGCAGTCCATTGCTTTGCGCAATCCTGAGAGCCAGACGACGTTTTCTCATCATGAGCAGCCGGAACAAGGGTTGATGAAGATCAGTGTGGAAGAAGCGATTTCAGCCTGTCGCTGGCTGCTGGGGAACGCCCGTGGCTGACTGGCCGCGCATTGCCACACGGTCTCGTGTGCCGCTGGGATTTCTGTTTGCCGCCGGTTATCTGTACCTGGCGCATCCGTGGTGGTTCTCGTTGTGCGCCGGCATCGGCTTTATTGTGATGGGGCTGGTGGTTCGGGCGCTGGCGTCAGGTCATATCCGCAAGAATGCGCAGCTCGCTACCACCGGGCCGTATGCGTTCAGCCGCAATCCTTTGTATCTGGGCTCCATTCTTATTGCGATTGGTTTTGTAGTGGCTTCGCGCAACTGGTGGATAGCCCTGGCTACGCTGGCCATGTTCCTCTTCATCTATCTTCCGGTGGTGCGGGCTGAAGAAAAATTTCTGGGTTCTACATTCCCCGATTACGCGGAATATTCCGCGCATGTGCCGCGCTTCGGGCCGCGTCTCACGCCCTACCGCGCTTCCAGCGATGTTACCGGCGTTTTCTCAAAAGATCTGTATATGAAGCACCGCGAGTACAATGCAATTCTGGGCTCGGCCCTCATGCTGGCTGCTTTGATTTTAAAAATGACCTGGTACAAGCATTGATCCGATTCCCGATAAGTCTGGTTCCATCGCTGGTTTTCATGTTGCTGGCAGGTTTGCCGCAAACCAGGCCGCCCGCGCCTCCGCCAAAACCCGCCCCAGCTTCGCAGGGCGCCGCGCCTCACGCTTCTTTTCCGGCCATGCCTAAGCCGCAGGCCAGCTACCACTTTCCGGTGGGGCAGACTCTGGTGTATGGGGCCGAGTGGAGAGTGTTCAACGCCGGTGTGGCCACCCTGCGCATGGACCAGATTGGTCAGGAAGAGCGCGTAACCGGCGTAGCCGATGCGTCCGGATCAGTGGCCCTGCTTTACCACGTGCACGACCATTATGAATCGTTCTTCAATCCCACTACTTTCTGCTCGCGAAGCCTGACCAAGAATACTGAGGAAGGGCTGCGGCGCGTGAACACCAGCATTAATTTCGATTACCAGCGCGGCAAAGCCGTGCTCGACCAGAAGAATCTGCGCAAGGGCGACAGCAAGCACACAGAGAACGAGATTCCCGGCTGCGTCACCGATGTGCTTTCCGGACTCTATTATGTGGGCTCCCTGCCGCTGCAAATCGGCAGCACGTATTCGGTCCCTCTCAATGACGGCAGCCAGACCGTGACTGTTGATCTTCATGTGGAGGCGCACGAGCAGATAAAAACTCCAGCCGGGACTTTCAATACCATCCGGGTGCAGCCTGAATCAGCGACAGGCGTACTGAAAGACAAGGGCAAAATCTGGATATGGTATTCCGACGATGCCGCCCGCATCCCGGTGCAACTGCGCGGGCGCATGTTCTGGGGCACGCTTACGGTACAGCTCCAGAGAATCGAAAAGAAATAGCTATGTTCCTCGCATCGCTGGCCATTGCCGGCGCCACCGCTGCCAGCTACGCCGGATACGCATGCATGGCGCCGCACTCACAGCTTTATGGACGCACCTTGACTCATGGCAGCGATCCGAGCGAGATGGCGCTTACTTATGATGACGGCCCCAACGATCCCTATACCCGGCGGCTGCTCGATGTGCTGGCCAGGCACAATGCCAGGGCGACCTTTTTCCTGATTGGGAAATATGTGCGCCAGAGGCCCGATATTGCCCGTGCCATTCAGCAGGCCGGCCACGCTATCGGGAACCACACCTATACCCATCCCAATCTTATCTTTGCTTCTCCTGCGCGATTGCGGAAGGAACTTGAGGATTGCAGCAAGGCCCTGAACGACGCCCTGGGTGAATACCAGCCGCTTTTTCGTCCACCCTTTGGAGGACGCACCCCCATGGTGCTGAACGCTGCCCGCCGCATGGGCCTGGAGCCGGTCATGTGGTCGGTGACTGCCTACGACTGGAGCGCCAAATCCCCAGAGACAATTCTGGGGCACATCGAGCGGCAAACTGCGCCTGCCAAGCCAGCGCAGAGTGAAGTTGTTCTGCTGCACGATGGCGGACATTTGGCTTTTGGTACCGACCGCCAGCCCACCATAGAGGCTACCCGGCAACTGCTGGAGAGATATACCCCTGAGGGAAAGCGGTTCGTCTCAATTCCGGAGTTGCGGCGGTAATGGTTAACTCTCTGGTAACTGGTTCTACAGGACTAGGGTAAAAAAGACCGGATTTAGACGGCGGCCAACTCCTATAATGTTGACTGTGCGCCGCTTACTCGTCGTTGTTTCCATGCTGATGTTCGCCTGTGGTCTGGAAGCTTCTGTTCAGACGGCACAGCCTTCAAAGTCTCTGGTCAACCAACCTGCTTTGACCAGCCAGAACACCAGGATTTCCACGCTGGAACTCATGAAAGAGGCTAAGAAAAATAAGCCTCCGGTTACGGCCATGCCCGCCAATGGAAAGTCGTTCGCAAATGAATTTGTTGGGGAAGTCACGCCCTCCAGCGAACCTGATAAAACTGCCGAGAAATAAAGTTACTCTCGATTTCGTTTCCTGCCTTTAATTCCGCTCCACGGGAAGCGACTCTGGCCTTCAGGTTGGGTTAAAATTTCTGTAGCTGCTCCCCAGCTCAATCAACGTTTACTGGAATAGTTATGAAATTAATTTCTCGCCTGGCTTTCGTACTGCTGGCCGTGCTGTCACTGGCTGGTCTTTCATTTGCCGCGGATGCTTCTTCGCTGAAGCCGCCTCCGGGTTCCAAGGTCGCCATTGTGATGTTTGAAGATCTCGAATGCCCCGACTGCGCCCGCGCTTACCCGGTGGTCTGGGAAACTGCCAAGGCCCATAAGATTCCGGTGGTGCTGCATGACTTCCCGCTGCACCAGCACCCCTGGTCGTTCGAAGCCGCTGTGTACGCGCGCTACTTTGACACCAAGTCTCAGGAACTCGGCGATGACTTTCGTGGCTACATTTTCCAGAACCAGCCCAATATCAGCGCCGGCAATCTTCGCACCTACGTCCAGAAATTTGCGGATGAAAAAAAGGTGCCGCTGCCTTTTGCCGTGGATCCCATGGGCACGCTGAAAGCCAAAGTGCAGGAAGATTTCCAACTGGGACAACGCATGAACCTTGAACACACGCCGACTATTTTTGTGATCGGCAATGGCGGGCCGTCCACCCCGTTTGTCGAGGTAGTGGACCGCCAGCAGCTCTCGCAGATCGTCGAAGACATGCAGAAGAAAGCCGGACCAGCATCGAGTGCTCCAGTGAAGAGAGCGTCGGCGAAGAAGAAGTAAGCACTCAGCCGTCAGCACTCAGCATTCAGTCCGTAAACATTCCTGCTATAGCGAAAAGCCCGGCCAAAGCCGGGCTTTTGTTTGAAACGGTAATCATCTCACCAACCAGATTCAGTCCTGATTCTGTCCGGAACAAGCTCTTCGTGCGGGCCAAACAGTTCAGGGACTGAGTGCTGACTGCTGAGTGCTGACGGCTATCTCGGTAACTTCCTTAGTGCCTCCAGGCATTCCTCGTTGTCAGGTTCCTGGCCAAGCTCGTACACCTTGGAAAATACGATTTTGCCGTCTTTATCCACCACAAAAACGGCACGGTCATTGATGCCCGGCAGCGGGTCTCCCAGACGAAGGATTCCGTATTTCTCGGCAATGCCGGCATGGGGCCAGTAATCGCTGGCCAGCGGGTACTCCTGCCATCCAATGGATTTTTCCTGCCAAGCCTGGTGGCTGTAAATGGAATCAGGACTGATGCCCACGACCTGGGCATTCTGTTCGGCGAACTTGCTTAAATCTCTGCTGTACGCCGACATTTCGTTGGTTCAGGTCGGGCTCCAGTCGAGCGGATAAAAGGCCAGTACCACATTTTTCTTGCCGCGATAATCACTGAGCTTGAATTTGTGCCTCTGCTTGCCAGTGATCGCGGATAGTTCAAAATCGGGGGCGGTTTCCCCTGTCTTCAATGCCGCCATCGAGACCTCCACGTGAGTAGAAACGATTACCAAAGTGCTGCACTGATGTATGCGTCAACTGTCGAAGTAAATCAAACCAATGATTGTAGCTTCGTTCAAAATATAGGACAAACGGCACTGTCCCAATTCGCTGCCACTCGAATTACAATGCATTTCAGTCACTCAAACTGGTTAACAGGTTGCGTTGATGCCGGGACGGCAAACAGCGGGCAGACTGCTGGCATCGAAGCGTCAAGGGCATGATTTCGCACAGAGTCACTGTGAGGGGAACAAGGAGTCCAAATGCTGGGATTTAGCGAATACAATTACGAGCATTTCACCCGGGAACATTTCCATGAAGCTGGAGCGAGCAACTTCGGCGGTCCGGAGCCCGGCGAGCGCGCTCCTGACTTCAAGGCCAAGACCCTGAATGGTGAGACCCTGCGCCTGAGTGACTATCAAGGCAAGAAGAACGTGCTTCTGGTATTCGGTTCGGCAACCTGCCCCATGACTGCGGGTTCCATGAGCGGACTGAAGGAGCTTTATGACGAGTTTCGGGGTGACGAGATTGATTTCCTTTTTGTCTATACCCGTGAAGCTCACCCAGGTGAGAGGATCCCGGCGCACCGTTCTTTTGAGGAGAAAGAACGGGCTGCCCGCCTGCTTCGTGATGAGGAAGAACTGCGGATGACCGTGTTGGTTGATGATGTTCGGGGATCCGTTCACCGTAAATACTCCGGGCTGCCCAATCCAGCGTTCCTGGTGGACAAATCAGGCCGTATAGCTTTCCGTTGCATGTGGACCCAGCCTGAATCTCTTGCCGGAGCTATTGAAGAGCTGTTGGAACTTCAGCGGGAGCGTGGTGTAGATCATTCCGTCGTAAGTGGCGGACAGGATCTCTCAATGCCTGTGACTTACGGCGTGCTGCATTCCTTCCGTGCCCTGGAACGCGGAGGCCCTCAGTCACTGGATGATTTTCGCGATGTTTTCGGAATGGCTGGAAGCGCCGTCATAGCCACGTCGCGTGCGTCCCGTCCTCTTCTGCAAAACCCCAAGCGCATCGTCGCCATTGTGGCCCTCACGGCAGCCGTGCTGGCCGGCGGCCTGTATGCCGGCTTCGAATTGCGGAAACGTCGCCTGGGAACCAATCGCAATCCCTACAAAGCCTATGAGGACGAGGACACCCGGGACACCGAAACGGGGACGGATTACGGGGCGGTGGGGATATAGAACGGCAGAATAGAAGAAGTCACAGCCGAAGCGGCTGCCGACTTATGCTGGATTGGTGGAAGCCCCGGCCTTTCGGCCCGGGGAAGTGGGCTTTCAAACCCATGTAAACACGATAGCAATGAAGCGGCGCTTTACCGCCGGGTGTCACCGTATTTCATCTGCGCAGCACCGTTCTCGCCGGGTCGAGCAGCACGTCTTTGGTTCCTGCCGGAGCCTGGAATTGAAAATCGGTGGTGGCGTCATCTGCGAAAACGAATCCCAGGAAATGGGAATGCCCGGTGTGGTCGGTGCTGTAGAGCGGTACCGCTGTGACCAGGTCTTTGGCGGCATATTTCTCCCGAACTACACCTTTTACCGTGACTTTGGAGCCTGAGGGGGTAAGGCGGACATCTTCCAGAGAGAACTCAGGAATGGAAGAGCCATTCACCCAGCTATCGAAAAACCAGTCGAGGTTGTGCTGCCCTTCGTAGTTGAGGGCCGGTGGCATCACCTGCTCAAAGGCATGTTGAAGATCGCGGGTGGATATCTTGCCGTTCGTAGATCGAGCCAGCAGACCTTTGAGCGCCTGGAAGAAAAGCGCATCACTGTTATCGCCGCTGGCCTGCCGCAGCATGCTGCGCAGCATCTGGATGAGCCATGTGCCGCGTCCGTAGATCACAGGTTCAACCGTATCAGGAAACTTGGAAGAGACAAGCCGCTCGCCCAGAGTCACGGGGCCAGAGTCGCCGATGATGCCGCTGGGTGTGCTCTTGAGCAGTTCTTTGCGGTAGTACTCCAGGGCAATGCCCGGAGCATCTGGCTCGGAGCGCTCCAGCATCACCAGCGCGCTGTAGTTGGCCAGAGCTTCAATCAGCCATGCGTCGCGGTAGGAATCACAGTTCACCGCATCACCCCACCACTGGTGTGCTGTCTCATGCACCAGCATCAGCTTGCTGAACAGCAGTTCCAGGTATGGATCGCGCAGCCCCAGCGCGTTGCGTTCCTGCTGGGAAAGAAAAGCTACGCTCGAAAGATAGATCAGCCCCGGCCATGATTGGCTGAGCAGGGCCGGCAATTGCGCTATCTCCAGATGCGAATACGGGAACGGAGTTAGCTCTTGATCGAGAAACTGCACAGTGTCTGCCGCTTGTCGGGCTGTGTGCTCCACCATCCGGGCGGGGTCAGGATGGACTCCGGTGGCAGCGCCATTGCGTATGAGGCTGCGCTCCAGGGTCGCTTCAACATTGCTGGCCGCATAAGCATCCACGGCCACACTGCCCGCCATAGCCCGATCGGTCTGAAACTTGCCGAGGTTAAAGCCGGCATGAGCGATGGGCTTTTCTGATACGAAGCGGGTGGTCTGCCGGCCATTCTTCGCGCTGCTGGAAACCTGCTTGCCTGTGGCTACCAGCGTCCATGCAGCCGGATACTCGAAGGTAAGATCGAAGTTTGCAAACGATGGCCCTGCGTTCGGATACCAGATGCCTCGCGCCCCTACGTAAAGCAGGTCACCCCCCGCATTGAACATTACCGGTCCGGAATATTTGATAGTGAGTTTTGCCTCGCGGTCTTTCACCAGGGCCGCAGGAAAAATAAGCGCGATCAAGTCATTGCCGTGCCGGGCCAATTCGCTGCCATTGGTGGCTTCATTCTGAATAAATTCAACTGGCTGCCCATCAAGCCGGGCTTCGCTGACCCGCAGGTACCGCGAGAGCTGCAAAATCAGGGTGCGCTGGCCTGTACCCCCGGCCTTTAGCGTGAGCTCTGCTTCGCCTTCCAGATTGGTGGGCGGCACAATGCTGGAGTGGATTCGGAAATCGGAGACACGCACAGAACTGTCGTGGTCTATCTTGCCGTGTGCTTCCCTCATGGAACGCATGGGAAACGACATCCAGGTGTTGTAGTAAAGCGCGTTATTTTCTTTTACAGCCTGGGCCACGGTGATTTGATCAGGCGCGGCGGTGTTAAAGAAGACGTCAAAAATGCCCAGGCTGGAGCCGCCCACATGCATATGCAGGAAACGCGAGCTTGCCTCTCCGGTGTTGGTCATAGCCTGAACAAGCTGAAGGCCATCGGCCTGGCCGAGCGATTGCACTGCTTCACCCCAGTGCGCCGCAAATTCCTGTCCGTTGGTGGCCGGGCGAAACCCGCTGCGCAGTTCTTCTACTAGCTGGTCATCGAAAAAGCGGAGAAAGGCAGTAGAGAAATGCTCGTCGAGCACACCGGCCTTGGTGAACAGCGCCAGCGAGGTACGCTCAGCTCGATCGGGAGGCACCAGCAGCACCTCGCCCGCGCCCTCGAAGATGGCCCCGATGGTGTGGCCGTTTACCGCCTGTAACAGCGCGATAGTGCCGTCGCTCAGCACAATGTGCAGGTCTTCGCGGTTAATGGAGACGTGCCGTACCTGGTACACGTCGGCGGGATTGAGCGCCGGACTAATAATCTGGCGGTAAAGATCAGGAGGTTTTGTGCCCTGGGCCAACCGCAGGAAGCAGCCCGATGATTATCAGGGTAATCAGGTAAAAGCCCTGCTTCCCGGCGCGAACATACTTGCTACAATCTTCGCGTTTGCGATCCAAGCTCACATCCTTTTTTTTGGCGGCGGTCTGTCTGACCGCCCAAGCCGACGTTATCTACCTGAAAAACGGGCATCGTATCGTTGCCGATTCCACGCACGAGACCAATGGCCGGGTAGAGTACACCGTTGGAGACAATACCTATGCTATTCCCAAATCGGTGGTTGACAAGATAGACGTTGGCCAGACCACAAACGTTCCCGGCCCCACTCCCCCGCCGGCAGCGGACCTGCCCCAGTTAGAGCAACCGGCGCCCCCCACCGACTCCCTGAACAGCCGCATTGTCCATGACGGCCAGATTGATGCGGCAGCGTTGAAGGCGGTGCAGGAAGAAGGCGTGGCGGCGCGCACCGCGGTGGCCTATTTCATTGCCGGAAATTTCGAGGAGCAGCGCAACCATCTGCCTGAAGCTGCCCGTTATCTCTCGATTGCGCTGACCTTTGCTCCCGCGCATTCCATCATTCTCGAGCATTACGCGGCCGTGCTGTTGCAATTGGCCAAGCCGGCCGAAGCCCAGATCTATGCCGAGCGGGCCACGCGCGCCGATCCTGAATCGCCTGACGCCTACCTTTTGCTGGGCCATGCCTGGTACCGGCTTGATCATCTGCGCGAGGCTGCTGCGGCCTGGAAGAAATCGCTTTCCATCAAGCCCGATAAACGGCTTGAAGCGCTGCTGGCGCGGGTGGAACGGGAATCGAAAACTGAAGCTGAATTCCGCCAGCAGGATACCGGCCACTTTGTCTTGCGCTATGAAGGTGCGCAAGCCACTGACGTTTTGCGCAATGGGATTGTTTCCGTGCTGGAAGATCAGTACTCGGCCTCTGGCCAATGATCTGGGCGCAGCGCCGCGAGCCAGCATTTCGGTTTCTCTTTATACCCAGCAGGAATTTTTTGATGTGACCCGCGCGGCGGCATGGTCAGCAGCGCTGAATGATGGAAAGATTCGAGTACCGATTTCCGGTCTTACTGAGATGACCCCGGCGCTCACCCGGGTGCTGCGCCATGAATTGACTCATTCTTTTATCGCCCAGATTACCCATAGTCACGCCCCTGAGTGGCTTGACGAAGGTATTGCTCAACTGGAAGAGCCCCGGTCTACGGCCGCTATCGGGCCGAGGCTGGCTTCTCTTTATCAATCAGGGAACCAGGTGCCGCTCAATCAACTGGAGCGGTCTTTCCAGAGCTATACGTCTGACGAAGCTTTTGTGGCTTACGCCGAGGCGTTGGCAGCGACGGAGTGCATCCGCAGCAGCTATGGCATGAGTGATCTGGCCCGCATTCTGCAACGCCTGGGCAGTGGTGACTCGGTGGAAAGCGCGCTGCGCAATACCATTCATGGCGGCTATGCCCAACTTGAATTTGAAATCGCGGAATACCTGAAGCGCACTTACGGACAGTAAGCCTTGCCAGTACTAACCTGCTGGGCCCCAAAATGCCATCGCTCTAGCCTGCATCATTTTCCAATTGAAAGTTGGGAACGGAGAGGGATGAAGGAAACTCCAGTCCGGCAGGACGATCGACAGTAGCCCGTCTATGAGGAAGTCGGCGGTGTCAAGGATAAAGTTTGCACTGCCGATGGTTTTTCGTCACCTTTTCGAGGCTCTCTAGGCACACGAGTGCGATGGAGTGAAGAGAGTCTTTTCCCCTTCCCCAGGAGGCTTTTGCCGTTGCTTTTGGTGTTGCTCTTGCTCTGGCGGCCGACCAAGGCTCGCGTTTTCGAGTAATCGTGCGATGAAAAAAATTCCATCAGCCATCTATTCGATCCATGCTACCGGACCATGATTCTCTGTTCGAACTCCCTTGCCGTTGAAGGGAGGCAGGGCGCCCAATCAGTACGTCGAGGATCAACAACTCCCCACCGGGCTACCCGGGCATACCCTGCATGCGAATGGGACGCATTTTACTTCTGCCCGTACTTGCGTCCCAATTTCCACATCCACCAAAGTTGCACTGCCAAACGTCTGGCTATGGCTATGATCGCAATGGAACGGTTCTTCTTCACTGACAATCGCAGGTATTTCCGTTTCCATTCCGGCAGGTAGCGAATCGCTACGCGGGCTGCTTCCACCAGTAGTCCACGCATCAGGCTGCTGCCCTGCTTGGTGATGTGTCCTAAGCGTTTTCGTGATCCGCTGGAGCGTTCCAGCGGCACTAATCCCAGATAGGCGGCCACCTGCTTGCTGGTCTTAAACCGGTGCGGGTCGCCCAGGGTCAGCATAAAGGCTGTGCCCACCACCGGCCCTACTCCGGGATGGCTCATTAACAACTGCACATCGGCTGATGTCTGCGCCTGGTCTTTGAGCTTCAGATCCAGAGGTGCAATCCGTTGATCAAACTCCTTGAGCAGTTCCAGCAAATCGGTGCGCCGCTGCGTGGCCCAGGTAGCCAGAGACAAACCCAACAACTCGCTCTGGCCCTGCTTGCTCCACAGCTGTCCCTTGCGATGCAGTCCTTCGTTCATGGCCAGGGCCTGCAACTGGTTCTTCACCCGGCTGCGCATCTGCACCAGGCGATGACGGTGTATCAATAACTGGCGCAGATCGCGCTGTTCCGGACTGGGCATCCAGATCTTGGGAAAGCGCTTCTCCACCAGCAACTGCAGCAACAGTTCAGCATCCTTTCTATCGGTCTTCTGCTTGTGGGCTGCCGCCGCCCGGATGCGGGCCGCGTCTCCAATCAACAACTGGAAACCCAACTCGGCCAGCAACCGCTCCAGCCAGCGAGTGCCTCCGGTTGATTCGATCCCGACCAGCACTTGCTCGCCGGCCAGACTGCGATAGAAACGTTCTGCTGTTCCGTCTTTATGTTCCAGCCGCAAACATCCGGTGTCTTTCGTTTCGGTGTTGAATAAAGCTACTTGCTGAAAACCAGCATGGTAATCAGACCCTATAATCCACATAGTCGGCTCCTTTATGCCGAGCTCTTTGGTCTTCGTCAAAGCACCAAAAGTTTACTCGCATGATCGAGCCGACTTCCTCATACAATCGGTCACGGAGCTTCTCAGATGCGCATCTGAGAAACGGAGTGCCGGGTAAGGAACGAAAAGAAACACTCCTTGCGCCTGCGGCGTGCGCGCAGCTCCTGCTTTTGGAGCGGAGCGCACTAGAACAATCTGTCGTGTAGCCGCTCGGAATTCATGTACCCATTACCAAAAACTCCGACCGCTCTTGAAACATCTTCGCCCCGGAATATTTCACGACCTAACCAGTTACATGCGACGAAGGTAGTGAAGAGGAGAAATGCATCCATTCGATATCAAAGCGGCGTTGATGGCGAAACACGCTCAACACGTCGTGCTGATCCACTTTCCCATCGCGCTTTTTCTCTGCGGTGCCGCATTTGACTTTGCGGCCTGGTGGACACACAAAACTACGCTGGCGGCCGCTGCTTACTACAATTTGATTTCTGCGGCCATCACATCGCTGCCGGTTGTCGCCACCGGAATCATCGCATGGCGATTGCAACTGGAAGGCCAGCCGCTCAAAGGTCTACTGCTGGAACATCTGGTGCTCGCGATAATCTCCACCACTCTGGTCTGTCTCGTCGGGTGGATACATTTTCGAGCGTGGCGTCTATCTCGTCCTGCTCCGCACTATCGTCTGGCCGCTGAGTTCGTGGGAGCTATCGCGATTGTCTTGACAGCCCATCTGGGCGGATTTCTGAGCGGCGTGAACCTTCCCTAAATACTTGAACTCTGATCCTGGTTCGTTTCGTTAACGTTTCTTAACTTACGGTTTATTGCCGTTGCGTCGTCTATTTTCCTGCCAGTCAATTTACTGCTAGCATTCCAAGGTATGAAGCGTTTTCTGGTGATTGCTGGAATCATTGTTGGCGTTCTTATCATCGCAGTGCTGCTGCTGCCGTTCTTCATCAACGTTGACAAGTTCCGGCCTGACATCGAGAGCAAGCTCTCCGCAGCGCTGGGACGCACGGTACACATCGGCAAGATTGACGCTTCCATTCTGAGCGGCGGGGCGCAGGCCAATGACATCTCCATCAGCGACGATCCGGCTTTCAACAAGGGACCGTTTCTCCAGGCTTCATCACTCCAGATCGGGTTACAGATGATGCCGCTGCTGCTGCGTCGCGAAGTGAAGGTGACCTCGCTCACCATCAAGTCGCCGGACATCCTGTTGATAAAAAACAACGCGGGAAAATGGAATTTCTCAAGCATGGGAAATTCTTCGGCCAAGTCTACGAAGAAATCCGACGATGCCCCCTCGGAAATTTCTGTAGATAAGTTTCAGATCCAGGACGGAAAAATCCGGATCGCGCAGAGCAGCGGACATGGCGCAGGCAAAGAGCACGTGTACGACAAGGTCAATCTGCTGGCCCACAACATTTCCACGACTTCAGCGATTCCATTCACGTTGAGCGCGGTCACCCCCGGAGGCGGAGCGTTGGAAGTGCAGGGCAATGCAGGGCCGGTGAACGCGCAGGATTCGGCCAAGACGCCTCTCGACGCGCGGATCACCTTGGAACATGCCGATCTGGCGGCCAGCGGGCTTTTTGATCCGGCGTCGGGGCTGGGCGGCGTTCTCGACTTCGATGGAACCGTAAAATCCGATGGCCGTAACATCCATTCCGAAGGCAAAGCCAAGGCCAATAACCTCCGCCTGGTGAAAGGCGGAACCCCATCAAACCAGGCTGTAAACGTTGATTACAAATCAGATTACGGGCTGGATTCGCAAAACGGCGATCTCAACACCGACCTGCATACCGGCAGCAGCACAGCCAATGCCAATGGCACATTCAGCACGCGCGGCGAAGGCATTACCACGCATATGAAAGTCCTCGCGAAGAGCATGGCGGTGAACGATATAGAAGGACTATTGCCCGCACTGGGCGTGACTCTGCCCGCAGGAGCATCGCTGCAAGGCGGCACATTGAACGCGAACCTTGACGCCGAAGGCCCGCTCGACCACCTGCTGATCAACGGTCCTGTAGACATTTCCGGCACCCATCTGGCTGGGTACAACCTGGCAGAAAAATTGGGAGCGATTGCGGCGTTTACCGGGATGAAGTCCGGTACCGACACGCTGATTCAAACTTTCAGCAGCGCTCTGCACGTAGCACCGGAAGGCATTAAGGCAGACAACATCGTATTGGATGTTCCAGCCATAGGTCAGCTTACCGGCAATGGTGTGATCGGCAGTAACAACGCACTCGATTTCAAAATGCTGCTCAAACTGGCCATCGGCAGTGGAAGCGTTTTAGGACAGCTCACCAGCATTTCGTCCGCCGCCCAAAATAAAGGCATTCCTTTCCTGATTCAAGGCACCACCTCGAATCCCAAATTCATGCCCGCAATAGGTGGCTTGGCCAACACTCTGAAAGGCAGCTTGCAAAATGGCGTGCAGCCGGGCCAGTCACCGGCCAAGGGGCTGGGCGGGCTTCTGGGCAATATCCTGAACAAGAAGAAAAAGCAGCAGTAAAACGCCTTGCCACCTGGGTTCAGCCGAGATTCCGTGCAAATATCCCTCTGCATCTGCGTTCTTTGAGAGCGGAAAAGCCTCTCTAGACAGCGCAGCCAAATTGAAGGGCGAGAGCTGCGGCTGCTAGAATAAGAGCATATTTCTATCCCCAGATTCCCAGATGAAAGTTGTGACCATGCTGAAAAAGTCATTCGTGCTTGCTTTTGTGGCCTTGTTTTTTGCGATTGCCTTGTACGCCGACAATGTTGTTGACGAGATTGTGGCCCGTGTTGGTGATTCCATCATTACCAAAGCGGACTTCGACAAGGGCAAGAAGGCCTCAGAAGAAGACTTGAAGCAGCGGTATCCGAATGACTGGCAGCAGAAGTGGGCGGAGCGCGAAAAAGACGTGCTGCGCGACCTGATTGACCAGCAACTCCTGCTGGAAAAAGGCAAAGAACTGGGCATCACGGCGGAAACCGAGACCACCAAGCGCCTCAATGAGATCCGGCTGCAAATGGGCCTGAGCACCATGGAAGAGATGGAAAAGGCCGCCAACCAGCAGGGCGTCTCCTACGAAGATTTCAAAGACCAGATTCGCAACGGCATTATCACCCAGCAGGTGATTGGGCGTGAGGTGGGCTCGCGCATCCACATCACCAATGAAGAGATTCAGGCCTGGTATAACGAGCACCAACAGGAACTGAAATCGGACGAGATGGTGAAGTTGAGCGAAATATTGATCTCCACCCAGCCGCCCAAGCCGCCGGCCAGCGATCAGGACAAAGAGAAAGACAAAGCGGCAGAGCAGCCTCAACCGGAAGACCCGGCCAAAGTGGCCGCAGCCGAGGCCAAAGCCAAGCAACTGGTTGCCGAACTGCGCAATGGAGCTAATTTTCAGGACCTCGCTAAAAAGAACTCCGACGGCCCGACGGCCCACGATGGCGGCGAGATTGGCGCATTCAAACGCGGCGAACTGGCCAAAGAACTGGAAGACAAAACCTTCTCCTTGAAGTCAGGAGAAATCACCGACGCCATACGCACCAAACAGGGCTTCCTGATCCTGAAGGTGGTCGAACACCGCCCGGCCGGCATCCCTCCAGTGAAAGATGTCGAAGACAAGATTCGCGAGGCCATTTACGTACAGAAGCTGGAACCCGCGTTGCGCGCCTATCTGACCAAGCTGCGGGAGCAGTCGTATATTGATATTCATTCCGGCTACGCCGATAGCGGAGCCAGTCCGAATCAATCGAAACCCATCGTAATGACCGCCGCTAACACCGGCGGTCCCAGCGTCAAAGACAGCAAGGTAAAAAAGAAGAAGAAGTTTGGGGTGTTTTAAGAAGCAGTCAGCAATTGGCAATCAGCACTCAGCCCGCGAGCATTTTGGGCTGAAGGATTGCTCTGCACTCGGCTTGTTACTCACTTGCAGAATATCACTGCACTGGGAGCGCTGCTGGAGAATGCGGCACTCGAGGGCTGTGTTAATGAAACCTTGCGCTTGAACTGATTCGACCGCAGCCATGCCGAAAACAATCCGATTCTTCAGCCGAAGAGGGTTGCGGGCTGAATGCTGAGTGCTGACTGCTAATGGCTCGCCTGCTTCCGCCTTCCCTGCGCCGGCTTGTTCGTCTCGCTCAACTCTCGTTGCGTCTTCTTCGGCAGCTTCTCAAATACCAATGCGTGAGAGCCGCGGATCAGTTCTTTGATTTCCGGTTGTCGCAAAGCTCCTAAATCCACGATCGCCACCCAGTGATTCCTGGCCATGTAAGGCGCGGGAATAATGCCTTCGATTTCCACCAGTTCGGCAAATTTTTCCGGAGTGCATTTGAACGAGAACTTCACCTTCGCCTGGGGCTCCAGGTTCAAGAGACAATAGATTTTTCTCCCAACTCGAAAGAGAAGATTATCGCCCCACTGCACATCTTCGGTGGTGTGCGGCAGTGACAGGCAGAACTCGCGGACCCAATCTATGTGAGAAGCCATGACCGCAAACTATATCGGTCTGCGGTCATGCGGTAAAGTGCAGCTGTCACGGTTGTCAAATAGCAGCCATCACGTTGCGAATGCTCAATTGGTGGAACCTTCTTTCTCTGTATCTTTGCCGTTCTTCCGGTTATTGCGGCGCTCCTCCATGGTCTTTTTGAGCTGCTCTTTCTGCTCAGGATTGAGCATGGTCATGACCTTGTCCATGGTCTGTTTGTGGAGTTCCCGCAGCTTTTGCTTCTTATCGGGCTGGCTTAAAGAGTTATCGGCCCGAATGGCCTTGGCCTGCTGCATGCTTTCCTGGCGGATTTGCCGGAATTGCTTCTTTTGATCAGCGTTGAGATTGAGCTTTTTGATCAGCTCTCCACCCTGACCGCGTCCCGCTCTGCCATTACCGCGATCTGCGCCGTCAGTCTGCTTCTGGCCTGCGGTTGCGAGGCTTGCTGGGCGCTCAACGCCACAGGAATCGTCAACAAAAATTGAAATGAGTGCCAGAATCGTCCGTCTATAGAATGGTGTCATCTTTCCTCCTTGATGACAAAATATAACCCGCGAACCAGGGCAATGTTTTGGACCAGGCTGGAACCAAAAGTAACTTTCGTACCCGGGTTGGGTTTGCTACCGTAGTCGCTTGAGCATGAGGACGCAATGAAAAAAACCATCTTATGTTGTTTGTTTTTAGCAATTGGAACCATGGTTCTGGCACATGACAGCAAGCAGCAGGAGCAGGCTTCCGCCTCTGATCTGAGCGCCACCACCCAGAGCATGGCCGAGGGACACCATCACGAGATGGGGCCGCACATGCAAATGACCATGTTGCGTGCTCCGCAGCCCGGCGATCAAGAAAAAGCGCAAAAGATCGTGGAGCAGGCCCGCCAGTCTCTGGAAAAATATAAGGATTACAAAGTGGCCCTGGCCGATGGCTATAAGATCTTTCTGCCGAATGTTCCGCAAAAGATGTACCACTTCACCAATTGGCAGTACGGGGCCGATGCGGCCTTTGGTTTCGACGCCAGCAGGCCTACTTCGCTGCTCTACAAGAAAACCAGTGATGGCTATGATCTGATCGGCGTAATGTATACGGCGCCCCAGCGCTTCACCGAAAACCAGATCAACGACCGGGTGCCGCTCAGCGTGGCGCAATGGCACCAGCATGTGAATATGTGCAGGCCTCCGCAGGGTAAACAGCTGGATGTGATTTCCAGGGATCCCAGATTTGGGTTAGGTGGCTCCATCTCTACCAAAGAAGCCTGTGATGCCGCCGGAGGAACCTTTGTGCCTCACGTTTTCGGCTGGATGGTGCACATGTATCCATGGGAGAAAACGCCTGACGCCATTTGGTCGGTCGAACGGCAGCGGGAAAACAAACCCGGAGAAGATCACGAACACCATCATCATGATGACGGAATGAGGTAAGAATCGGGTGATCTGGTGATTTCGTGATCGGGTGATCTGAAGAATCGGTAAATCGGGATATCGGCGAATCGGGTCATCTGAGAGATGTTTCGATTCATCAGAGCATTCAGCGCGTATTCCCAGCTTAGAGTGACCACATAAGCGAATCACACAATCGTGATTTCTATCTGCTGGGCTGAACTGCCCTTCACCGCCGGATGGAGCAGGGCGGCCACGGCGAATTGTGATCCTGGCTTCACTACCTGTGGCTCAAGCTTCAGTTCTTTTCCGTTACGGGTGATGCGCACCTCGGTTCCAAGAAATTTCGGCAGGACGATGCTCTGCTGCGCTCCGCAACAGATATAAAGCGAGAGCAGGTCGCAGAACTGCAGCAGATCGGTCAGCGCCTCCAACTGCTCAAAATGAAGAGAGTCCGCCGTAGCGAGCTTTTTCTGCCGCTGGTCCTCGGTATTCAGAAAAAGCTGCAAAGCCTTGCGATCATCAGCTTCGTCTTCAGTACTGATTGCATGATGAGCCAGGCGATAAAAGTGCCGGCTTACAATGAATCCACCGGCAGGTGATACGCTCTGCGCCATCTTGATGGATTCCTGCCATGCAGTGAGAAATTGCGGAGCCGGAATGGCGATAAACGAGCGAGGATGGAAGCTGGGATTCGCACGGCTGTGCTGGATCGCCTGCGCATCAAGCATGCTCCAGCCATAGTCGTGAAGAGAGATGGCCTTCAATATCTCCGGGGTCAAAGGCGGGACTTGCGGAAAAATACATTCGGCTGCCAGTTCCCCGGCCAGCGCGGCATGAGAAGGTTGAGTGATGAGCCAGCAGCCTGCATATTTCTGCTTTTCGATCTGCTCGATCACTGGCCATGCCGGCAGAAAATCCGGCGAGGATGGCGGCGGTATATCCAGGGAGCGGAGAATCATCCGGTTGGCCGCCTCTTTGCAATTCGGCCTGAAGCGGCGGCCGCCCGGGCCGGGCCGCTGCTGGAAGGCGGCTTCTTCATGCCTTCGAGCAGTTCTTTCAGCGCCACAGCGTTGTTATGTTCCGTGTCTTTCGAGGAATAGATCAGCGTGATCTTCTCGTGCTCGTGAATCAGTCTGTAAAGCAAGTCCAGTTCCGTAGATGCTTCAGACGCCGCCAGTTCTTTGAAGTAATGTCTCTTAAAGACCGGCCAGTTGCCGTTGGCATGAAACCATTTTCGCAGTGTGTCAGAAGGGGCAAGGTTCTTCAGCCAGTGATCAATGCGGGCTTCGTCTTTGCTGATTCCGCGCGGCCACAGGCGGTCAACCAGTACCCGCTGGCCATCAGAGAGAGAGGGTTTCTCGTAAGCGCGTTTCAGTGCGACCGGCATGGAACACAGGCAAGAGTTTTCAAAAAGTGGGCTAACAGAACATAATAGTCACTTGACCCGAATAGCGTCTATCCTGCTGCTGGCATTCCTGCTGCTTCCGTTCACCGGTTGCGAAAAAGACCTGAGCCAGAAAACCGATGCCGAGCTTGGCCTGAACGAGCAACAGGCCCGGGGCCGGCGCGTCTTTCAGCTTTATTGCTCGGTGTGTCACAAGCCGTATTCGTCGAGTCCGCTGAAAGGCCCAGGGTTAAAGGGGCTCTACCGGCACGAGTACCTGCCCAGCGGCCTGCGCGCGGAAGACCGTTTCGTACAGGACACCATCATTCACGGACGCAAGATGATGCCACCCATGGGCAACTCTCTGCGCGACGACCAGATCGCCGACGTGATCGCCTACCTGCATACGCTTTAAGCAGTTACCGCTCTCGTCTGGCGGCGACCGCTTTAGCAAGCAGCGTCTCTAATACTTTTTTGTCCACATCAGCGAGCTTCTTGATATAGAGGCAGCCTTTCTCTCCGGTGTGCTTGCCGAGCTTTGCTAGCAGTTCCGTGGAACCGCTGGCGCCGGTCACGCCGTACAGAACGTTGGCGGCTTTGCGCGGCGAGAAGCCGATGAGGGGCATATCGCCTTCGCGTCCGCTGTCGTATTTGTAGTGATAGCTGCCGAACCCTATGATGGATGTTCCCCACATCTTCGGCTTTTCTCCTGATGCGCTTTGCATCAATTTAATCAGTGCCTTGGCGTCGGCGCGCCTGGTTTCGTCCTGGAGCGAATCAACGAACGCCGCCACGCTCAAATTCGTAGCCTTGGTTTTGTTTTCCGCCATTCTCTCTGCTCCCTCCGTCACTTATGCATGCCCATTTTCAGCGCGATAAAACAATCTCGAATCCAGAACTGCCCGACCACAACTATGCTAGTCCCTGAGTTTCAACGTTTATAATACGGTTCACCCAGGCAAGGCGATCGTAAAATCCATCCCTCAAGGAACCTCGTCATGAACAACACAGCCAAAAAGCTTCATCTTCATCAGGAAAGCCTCAGAAATCTCACCATGCCTCAAGCGGCGGAAAGTTTGCGTTCAGGCCAGCCGACCACGTTCACGAGACCCGTTCAGGTCTGTGATCCAGTTTCCGTAGACTGTGTCAATCGGTGAGGTAACGCAAGCCGGTCTGACTGATATAGCACTCTGAAAAGCATAATTGCAGGCCGGAAGCGCCTCGACGCGTGAGCGCCCTTCC
Organism: Terriglobia bacterium; assembly: GCA_963823745.1. Taxonomy (GTDB): domain Bacteria; phylum Acidobacteriota; class Terriglobia; order Terriglobales; family Acidobacteriaceae; genus Angelobacter. The sequence goes on along the minus strand of CAWGMN010000009.1, from coordinate 134,571 downwards.
CTTGTCGGCGCTCTCGCGTTCCGGCTTGCCCGCATCGTACAATGGTTATTCCTCATCTAATCAGACGAATGGCCAGCGCAATCGAACTTATTCAGATAGACGTCAGTCCCCGGAGGCCGCAGCCTAAGCCTGCCTGGCTCAAGGCGCGCGCTCCCATGGGCGACAATTATCACGCGCTCAAGAAGCTGGCGCGCACGCTCGATCTGCATACGGTGTGCGAATCGGCCCAGTGCCCGAACATCGGCGAATGCTGGAGCCATCGCACTGCGACGTTCATGCTGCTGGGGAATCTCTGCACCCGGCGCTGCGGCTTTTGTGCTGTCCCCAAAGGCAAGCCTGAGGCCCTCGATTTCGATGAGCCCCGCCGCGTTGCTGAAGCGGTGGCTACGCTGGGCTTGAAGCATGCGGTGGTGACCAGCGTGAACCGCGACGACGACAATGTGGGCGCAGCCGAGATATTTGCAGAAACTATCCGCGAAGTGCGGCGCCAGGCCCCCGGATGCCAGATTGAAGTCCTGATCCCCGACTTTCAAGGGCGCGACGACTGCCTGAAGATCGTGCTGGAAGCCCGCCCTGAAGTGCTGAACCATAACACCGAAACGGTGCCCCGGCTGTATCGCGCGGTGCGCTCCGGCGCTCGCTACGAGCGCACGCTGCGCCTGCTGGAAAATGTAAAGGTGTTTGCTCCCGGCATGGTCTCAAAAACCGGAGTGATGGTGGGTATCGGCGAAACCATTGACGAGCTTCTGGAAGTGTTTCGCGATCTCTCGCAGCGCAATGTGGACATTCTTACCATCGGGCAATACCTGCGGCCGTCAAAAGACCATCTACCCATGACCCGCTACTACACTCCGGAAGAGTTTGCCTTCATGAAAGAAGAAGCTCTGAAGATGGGCTTCCGGCACGTGGAATCCGGCCCGCTGGTGCGGTCTTCGTATCACGCCCACGAACAGGCAGAATCCACCGGCCTGATCTCAGTCACACAATAAAGCAAATCTTTTTCGACACAGAGGAACAGAGTAAGCGGAGAAAAGGTGGTTTGTTACTAACCAAACATCCTATTCCTCTGCTGACTCCGTTCCTCCGTGTTTCAAAGGTGTTGCTAAGCTGCCGGCAGCTAAGAGCCAAAGGCTAACTGCCAATCGCTATTTGCTATTTGCTCGATCACCACACGCGGCATGCATTTGCGCTGACCATGGCCTGACCGGCTTTGCAGCCCCATGCCTTCTGAAATTCCGGCATGTTCTGCACTACGCCGTTCACGCGGTATTTACCCATGGCATGCTCATTCGTCAGGGCCAGCAGCCGGGCAATCTGCTCCGACTGGTTTTCACACCAGATCTGTCCCCAGCCTAAAAACAGCCGCTGCTCTTCTGTAAAACCGTCTATTTTCTCCGGCGCCTTGGCGGAGTTTGCAAGAGCCGAAAGCAATGCCATGTGGGCAATGCGCAGGCCACCATTGTCGGCGGTATTTTCGCCCAGGGTGAGCTTGCCATTTTCATGGACGTCATCCACGGCAACAAAACCGTCATACTCCTTCACCAGGCATTGCGCGCGCTCTTCGAAGGCTTTGGCGTCTTCCGGAGTCCACCAGTCATGCAGATTGCCTTCGGCATCAAACTGCCGGCCCTGATCGTCGAAGCCATGGGTAAGTTCGTGGCCGATCACCGCGCCGATGCCGCCGAAATTCAATCCATCATCGGCCTTGAAATCATAAAAAGGCGGCTGCAGGATGCCAGCCGGAAAATTGATGTTGTTTTGCGTGGGATTGTAATAGGCATTCACCGTCGGCGGCGTCATGCCCCATTCCTGCTTATCGAGAGGCTTGCCGATCTTGTTGAGTTGCCGGCGCGTTTCGAATTCGTTGGCGCGCAAGGAATTGCCCAAAGCGTCGCCGCGAACGATTTTCAGGGTGCTGTAATCGCGCCATTTGTCTGGATACCCAATCTTGTTCTCAATGGCTTCCAGCTTTACCAGTGCCTGCTTCTTGGTAGTCTCGGTCATCCAGGAAAGTTCAGTAATGTCCTGGCGCAGGGCGGCTTCCAGCGCCTTCACCATTTTCAGGGTATTGGCCTTGGCTTCCGGCGGATAAACCTTGGCCACATACGCCTTGCCCAGGGCCTCGCCCAGATCACCATCGGTGGATGCCGTGCAGCGCTTCCAGCGCGCGCGCAATTCCTTGGCCCCGGTCAGGGTCTTGCCGAAGAACGCGAAATTCTCATTGACGAACGGCGTGGGCAGCATCTCGGCCTGGAAATGTACAAGCTGCCAGCGCAGGTAAGTTTTCAGGTCGTCTAGACTGGCTGCTTTGATTTCCGCGTCCATGGCCTTGAAGAAATCAGGGGAGACTACGTTCAAGCTCTGCACGTTCTTTACGCCCAGCCCCGTCAGATACTGAGGAAAGGAAAAGACCGGCGCCAGCGCCTGCCATTCCTGCTCCGTCATCTTGTGATAGATATTAGCCGGGTCGCGCCGCTTCACCACTTCCATAGACCCTTTGGCCAGCGCCGTCTCGATGTTCATTACCGCGGTAGCTTCGGCGGCTGCTTTCTCCGGCGAGTCGCCCAGCAACTTGAACATGTTGGTCACGTGCTGCACATAGTCTTTCCGCAGCTCCACCGACTTCGGATCGTCTTTGATGTAGTAGTCGCGTTCGGGAAGTGACAGGCCGCCCTGATCCGCCTGGGCGATGACTTCCTTGGCATTCTTGAAATCCGGCCCGGAGCCGAAAGCGAAAAGCGCGTTCGAACCCAGGCTGTGCATGTGAGCAATCAAGGCCGTGAGTTCGGCTTTGCTCTTGAGGGCGTTGATGCGGTCCAGTTCCGGCTTCAGAGGCGCAAGGCCCTTCTTGTCTATTCCGGCTTCATCCATGCATGAGGCATAGTAGTCCCCGATTTTCTGCTCGTTCTCGTCCCGCTTGGTTGCCTTGGCGGCATTCTCCAGAATTTCGTGCAGGATGGCGCGATTGCGCTCTGCCAGCTCGTTGAACCTTCCCCATAGCGGCTGGTCGGCGGGAATGGGATTATTCTTGACCCATCCCCCGCAGGAAAATTGATAGAAATCGTTGCAGGGATCGGCGCTCCTGTCCAAGGCTTGCGTATCGAAGCTGGGAATCTGTTTGGGTTCTTCTGATTGCTGTTGCTGAGCTGATTTCTGTTGCTGGGCGGCAGCCAGGGACGCAAGAAGAATCATGGCAGCCAAAATCCTGGAAATGCGCATAGTCGTTGCCTCAGAAGATAGATAGGTGTGTCTGGAAGCCTGGGGCGAAACACACCCATAGTACACGAAAACAGCGAAGTTGCGGAATTGCGCCCTAGCGCGCTTTGTGCGCAGAGCGGGCTCTTCAGAATATTTTTAGGTGGATGGTGAGGTACTTCTTCGGATTCTCGCGGATGGCCTTCACCAGATTGCGGGTCTCCACCAGCATCTGGTCGGCATTGTTATACAGGGAAGGGTCCTGAAGAATTTTGCCGGCGGTGCCCTGGCCGGAATTCAACTTGTCTGCCAGTGCGGACAGCTTGGTGATGGTGTTGTCGAGCTTGCGCGCAAACTCTTCATCCTTGGCCAGCTTGCCGATAGCGCCATGGCCGGCGTTCACGCTTTCCATCAACTGGTTGGCCTTGGCGATGGTCTGGTTGGCGTTGTCATAAAGGGCGCGGTCTTTCACGATCATGCCCAGCGTGCCCTGGCCGCGGTTTATGTCGTCAACCATGCGGTTCAGCTTGTCGAGCATGCCGTCGGCCTTGGTGTACATCTCATCGTTGTAGATCAGTTTGCCGATGCTGCCTTTGCCATTCCCCACATCATTCACGATCCCCTGGATTTCCGTGACCAGGGCATTGGTCCGGTTGAACAGGCTGGGATCATTGATGAACTTGCCCACCGATCCCTGCCCGCTTTCCACCGATACCAGAATACGGTCCAGGCGTTTCACCAGCACATCTACGTTCGCAATGGTTGACTGGCTGCTCCGCAGCATATCCCCGATGGCGGGCGCGTAGCCTGCCTTCAGGGTATCGTTGTCACTGACCTCCGGGCCTTTAGCCTCTTTACTGTCAATGTCTACGAGCGACTGGCCCAGCACGCCCGCGGTCTCAATGGTGGCGGCAGAATCTTTACGGATCAGGAACAGGTACTTGGTATTCACCTTCATGGTGATTTGCACCGGATCAAGGCCGCGGCCCGGCACCACCCTGATATTTTTGACATTGCCGATGTTCACGCCTTGCAGGTGTACTGGGGCGCCCACCAGCAGCCCTTCGGCATTGTCAAAATAGGTGTAGAGGGTGATCTTTGAGGAAAAGATTCCAGCCGTGCCGCTCATGAAAAAAACGAGCACTGAAAGGGTAATCGCCGCGAAAATAACAGTGACTCCTACCCTTAATTCAGACCATTTGAGCTGTTTTTGACTCGGCACTCTGTATACCGTAATGAGCCCTCGATAATAACAGAAGCAGGCTTAACTCCCCAAGATTAGAGCCGTATAGCAGCCAATGCCTGCGCCGGACGGAAGAAAACAATACTGAAAGGTATAGATTTGCAGTAGCCCAGACGATCAGAACTTCACCGCAGAGTGCGCTGAGAGCGCAGAGTTGTCAAGAGTTGCGATGCTTACCTCACCGCCTGATATGCGTGTGGTTGCATGAACCAGAAACTCAGACAGCATGATATCTTTTGGCCAAAATGTCCGGATGATAATTGCTCCAGTCCCGCCCCTGCGGGACGTATAAAGCCTAGCCCGCCGTTTCAACGGCGGGAAAGTGGAAGCAACAGATAGAGTCCCCACAAGGGGACGACTGAACTTACCTTCGGCTCCAGAATAAATTCTCGAGCGCATTGAATTTGCGTCCTCATAGACGGGCTTTTGAAAGAGACAGCCGATCACACAATGAGCGCCGGGTATTCAATTCCCGTTGCCTTCACGTAATATTTGTTCAAGAGCCATGCAGCGCCGCGTCTCACTTTTCGTCCCTTGCTTTGTAGACCAGTTGATGCCAGAAGTTGCGGTGGACACAGTCAAAGTCCTGCGGCGGATCGGCTATGAAGTCGAATTCCCTCAAGACCAGACCTGCTGCGGGCAGCCGGCCTTCAATACCGGCTATTGGAATGATGCGCGGCCCTGCGCCGAAAGGTTTGTGAGCGTTTTTCGGAAGGCTGAGTTCGTCGTCTGTCCTTCAGGCTCCTGTACCACGATGGTGCGAGAGTTTTATCCTGAACTGCTCAACGGGCAGCCGCGTGCATGATGAGGCGGTTGCGCTGGGCAGCCGCACGTTTGAGTTGACGGAATTTCTGGTGAAGGTAGCGGGCGTGACCGATGTAGGCGCGGTTTTTCCTCATACCGTCACCTATCATGCTTCGTGCCACGGACTGCGCGAACTCCACCTGCGTGATGAGCCTCTACAGCTTTTGCGGAAAGTGGAAGGGCTCAAGCTGCTGGACATGCTGCGTTCTGAAGAATGCTGCGGTTTCGGCGGCACCTTCTCGACCAAATTTGAAAGCATTTCAGTCGCCATGGGCGAATCCAAAGCCGACAGTGTAGCTGTAACCGGAGCGGAATTCGTAACTGCGATTGATTCGAGCTGCCTGATGCATGTGCAGGGAATTCTGGGCCGCCGCAACGCCAAGGCGCGCACCATCCATCTGGCCAGCATTCTGGCGCGGGAGCAGGCATGAGCACTCCGGCGCAGCGGTTCCTCGAAGATGCGGCAGTCAAGTCCGCCGACCTCGTTCACCGGGAAATCATCCGCCGGGGCATGGACAGCTACGACGCTGCCCATCTCAAGGGCCGCGCTCGCATACAGGATTGGGAGGCGGCCCGCCGCAAATGCCAGGAGATCAAGCGCGAAGCCGTCAACCATCTTGACCGTTACCTGCTCCAGTTTGAAGAAAAAGTGCTGGCCCGTGGCGGACATGTTTTCTGGGCCGCCAATTCTGCCGAAGCCTGCGCCTATGTTGTCGATCTCGCCGTGCGCGAAAGCGTGCGCAGCGTGGTGAAGTCGAAGTCCATGGTGACGGAAGAAATCGAACTCGGCCATGCGCTGGAAAGCCGTGGAATCAAAGTCTGGGAAACCGATCTGGGCGAGTTCATTGTGCAGCTACGCAACGAGCCGCCTTACCACATTGTGACTCCGGCCATGCACCTGAATCGCGGCCAGATTGGCGAGCTGTTCCGGGAAAAACTGGGCGAATCAGTGGAAGCCGATGATCCCGCGAAGCTGGTGGCGCTGGCGCGGCGCAAGCTGCGCCAAGCTTTCTTCTCGGCAGAAATGGGCATTTCCGGCGCGAACTTTCTGGTGGCCGACAGCGGGGTGGTCGCCATTTCCACCAACGAAGGCAACGGACGCCTGTGCACCAGCCTGCCCCGCATTCATGTGGCTGTGACCGGAATAGAAAAAGTGATTCCCCGGCTGGAAGACCTGGCTACTTTCTGGCCGGTGCTCGCCACTTCCGGCACGGGGCAGGGAATCACTACCTACAGCACTATGATCGGTGGCCCGAGACGGGATGACGAGGCCGATGGCCCGCAGCAATTTCATGTAGTGCTGGTGGACAACGGCAGAAGCAAACTGCTGGCCGATGCCGAGCAGCGCGAAGTACTGCACTGCATTCGGTGTGGCGCGTGCCTGAATATCTGTCCGGTGTTCCGCCAGGTTGGCGGGCATACTTATGGCACGATCTATCCCGGCCCGATTGGCAGCGTGCTCACGCCGCATCTGCGCGGGCCGCAATTCCAGCATCTTTCGTATGCTTCTTCTCTGTGCGGCGCGTGCACCAGCGTGTGTCCGGTAAAGATTGATCTGCATCACCATCTGTTGCATAACCGGCAGAAACGCCACGCTGGGCCGGCAGAGCGTACCGATCCCGATGAGAAGATGGCATTCCGGCTGTGGCGCTCGGTCATGATGCGTCCGCGCATGTTCGCCCTGGGCGGATGGCTGATGCGCCGTTCGCTGCGCCTGCTTTATGGATTAGGGCTGGAAGGATCGGTGCTCGATCCTATGCGGGCATGGAACCGACGCAGGTCTCACGTGCCGCTGCCTAGCAATCGTTTCGTGCATTGTGGAAGAAAGGCATATGCGAACTAAAAAATTTCTCACCGCTGATTCGCGGATGACGCTGATTGCGAACTGCGGTGATAGCACTTTTGCATTGAACGTAGACCGGAATTTACGACAAGTATCAGGGCACGAGTTTTACTCGTGCCGAAAAAGCTTTAAAATACCTGGGCTTCAGCCCCTGCTGCGGCATCCAGCTAAATCAAATTGGTCGCATTAAGACAAAAACTTTAAAGATTTTGATCACAGTGTGCCGGTTGTGCGAGGTTCATTGTCAGAGCATCACAACAATCCGAGCCGCGAACTGATTCTCCAGCGTATTCGCGAAGGGCTGCGTACGCCGGTTGCCTATCCGCCTGCCGAAACCGCGACAGCGTGATCTTTGCCCCGATTGCGAATCCGTTGGAGCGCTTTCTCGAAGAATGCGCGGCCAACCTGATGGAATGCGTAATGACTTCTGGCCCGGAAGACAGCGCACGGCAACTCGCAAAGACACTTGCCTTGTTGCCCGCCGGAGAAATCTACGTGCAGGATGATCCCACGCTGCGGCAGATGATCGGGCATAGCTCAAGCACCATATGTGCGCTGGTCGAGCCAGGGAGCGCCCCGAGAGATTTCACAGGCAACTGTCTCTTTGGCGGAAGCCTTGATCGCGCAAACCGGTTCGGTGCTGGTCACGGCGTCCCAGGGCGGGCGAGGCATCTCCGTCGTCGCGCCTGTGCACATTGTCTTTGCCACCACCAGCCAACTCCTGCCCGACTTGCAGACAGCCCTGGCCAAACTTACGCGCGAGAACAAGCTGGACAGCAATTCATTTGCCTGCGTGATCAGCGGCTCCAGCCGCACAGCGGATATTGAGAAGATCCTGGTGCAGGGCGCGCATGGGCCGATACGGCTGATTGTGATCTTGCAGAAAAGCTTAACCACGGAGACACTGAGGCACGGAGAACCGCAAAATTCGTCTACAAAATAACATTATGTGTGAGAGCTGATTTGTGCGCCGACAAAACAAGTAAACAGGGCATGAGTTAGTCGTGCCGCAAACATTAGTCATGCCAAAAAGCATTGTAAATATTGGGCTTCAGAGGGTGTGTGAGAACTTAGTTTCTGCGTGGGTGACGAAACAAGTATCAGGGCACGAGTTTACTCGTGCCGTAAAGGCGTATAAACATTGGGCTTCAGCCCCTGCATACGCTTAACAGTTAGTTCTGGACCATGAATATCAATTCTGAAATGTCTCGCATCTGACAGTTCTCCGTGAATCAGTGTCTCCGTGGTTGATTTTCATCAGCGCAAATCAGCGGTAAGAACCTCTTCTCGTTCCACGTTCGTGAAAAGCCCGCTGCCAGCAGATAAGCCACGGCCGCGCAGCCCAGAGTCACAGTCAATCCGAAGTGAATGGCAATCACCATGGCGGCCACTGAGCCCAGCACGCTGGCAGCGGCGTTGAGCGCCCACGCCCATTCCACGCTGCCTTTCAGCAATCGCAGTCCTGTCGGAAAAGGCATACCCATCAGAAAGCCCAGTGGAACCAGAACCACGGCGCTTACCATAAGTTTGGCGGCAAAAGGCAGGCCTACTGCCGCTGAGAGCAGTCGGGGCAGCACCACTAAATTGATAGCGATCAATGCGACCGTTCCAGCCAGCACCATGCGGATCCTGCCGCTGCCGGACACCCAATGCCGCGCCGCCACACTTCCAGCGCCGCTCGAGAGCAGCAGAAGAAAGACCACTACGGTAAGCGCATACGTCGGATGTCCCAGGAAAAGCACAAACCTCTGGATGAGTGAAATTTCCACCAATATGTAGGCCAAACCCACGGCGACAAAGTACAGCAGCGCTGTCACGCTGGTGTGGGCCTGCGGACTATGCCGGTGAAGCAGCAACGGCAGCACCAGAAACAGCACCACGGCCACAACAGAAATAATCAACACCATGCCCAGCACCACCACGCCCAGGTTGATGCGCCAGTCCATTCCGTGTCCGCTGCCGGCCAGTATGTTTTTCAGCACGTAGCTGGTTTTCAGGGTGAAGAAGAAAAACGGCGCGCCATCGGTTACCGGCGCTACGTTGTAGGCGTATGTCCGCGCAAACTGCTGCGGATCGTTCATGTGAATCAGCGCCTGAAATGCATTGGCGGCGGGGGGCAAAGGCTGCAAGCCTGCATATTGGGCGGGCGGGTTCAGCCACACCAGATTAGGGTTTTCGCGTACATGCTGCGCCACTGCCGCATACTCGGCTGCGGTAAACGCCGATTTCCTGGCCAGCACCAGCACCGGACGCCCATCTTCATTCAGACCGCCATCGGCCACAATCACGAAGTTATGCCGGGGATCAGCCACCCCTGTCTGGTGCAGCGCTTCGATAGCCTGCGACACTACGCGCAAGCGCTTCGCGCGGCTGCTTGAACTCCCAACGGGTGATAGCAATGAATCCGTCCGGCTTCAGGTGGTCAAAGTATTCGCGAAAAGCTTCGACCGTATAAAGATTGTTTTCACTCAGGGCAAACGCCCCTGCCGCCGTTGAGGCCCAGGTGTCCACCAAAGTCATCTGCACCACGTCGAACTGCTGCGCTGGCATTGCGGACGTACGAGCGGCCGTCCTGCACGTGAATGTGTACCTGCGGCAGTTCGTAGAGATGATAGGAATAATCGGCATACCGGCCGCGCATCACGTCATTGGCAATGGTCGGATTGATCTCGATGCCGGTCACGTTGGGGCTGCCGTTGGCTACTGCCCGCAAAACGTCTACGCCGCCGCCCGGCCCGATGATCGCGAATTCCCCCTGCGGCCTGAGAACGTTGGCCACCGATGGCGCCGCGGACATCAGGCTCTTTTTCCAGTTGAAGCCCGAGCCTTGCGGGATTCCCGTATGGGTGGGCGTCGGATGGCTGCTCTGATCGTCATCCCAATTTCGCGGATCGGTGTTCATGATGGCGCTGGTAGCGTCAGCGTCAATCACGATGTAGCGGCGCCGCTCTGGCTGTTGACCTCGATGCGGGAGATCGCGTTCCATTTCGCGAACTCTATCCATTTCGGATCGCGCAACATGCCTTTCGCGTACACCACGTCCATAAGACGGCCGGAAGCGTTCGCGCCGATCAGCACTGCAAATACCCCAGCCAGCGCCAGAGAAAGTACCCGGCTGCGGGACTTCTCTGCCCAGATCGCCGCTGCCAGCGCCATGCACAGAGACGAAAAGAGCAAAGCATTGGGAGCGCCAATGCCATTCAGCAACGGCACCACCGCCAGGCAGGCTGAGGCCCCGCCCGCCAGATCAGCGCCATAGAGAATGGAAATCTCCTGGCTGGTGCGCGCAAACAGCACGGAAAACAATAGTCCGGTAAAGAAGAAGGGAATGGCGGTGACCAGGTAAATGATGGTCAGCTTGCCGAAGTTTCTGCCTGTAACTTCCAGCGACACTGGCGTATGCAGCACCACCTCGGCGGCAATCACGATGAACACCGAGTTAAGGGCGCAAAGCCGCGTCCCCAGCGTTCGCAGATTGTACTTACCCAGCCACTCACGCCGGACATGGGCAAATACCCCGCCTGAACCCAGGCCCAGCAAGGCCACCGAAATTGCGAAAAAAGCAAAGTGGTAGAACAGCACCACGCTGAACAGCCGGGTCATGGCCAGTTCCAGCAGCAGGCTGGCAAAGCTGACCAGCGCTACCGCCAGCAGTACCGCGTGCGAGGCCGCCGGCTTGCGAACATCCTGAAGTTTTTGGGTGATTGTGGCTGGGCTCATTACGATGATGGATTTCCTAGTCTTCCAGAATTACGTGCGCAATCGCCTGCTCGGCAGTGTGGGAAAGGGAAAGATGGGTGCGCTTGCAGCCCAGCGCAGAGGCAATTTCAGCCGCCCGTCCGCTGAAGCGCAGCATCGGACGCCCGCCGGGCTCGCGCGCCACCTCGAAATTCTGCCAGGTCACGCCGTTGCGCAATCCGGTTCCAATGGCCTTCATGCCGGCTTCTTTGGCGGCAAAGCGGGCGGCCAGCCGCTCCGAGGCGTTTTGTCTCGCTACGCAGTAGCGGACCTCAGCCGGGGTAAATACCCGCCGCAGAAAGCGGTCGCCAAAGCGCTCCACCGCATGGTGGATGCGGGAAACTTCTGCGATATCAACTCCGGTTCCGACGATCATCTTGCCCCAAAGTAAAGTAACACAGCTTCTCAGTTGGCCTGCTATCGCCGTTGATAACATCAGGCGAATCAGCTACTTTGCCCATCTCTGGGACATTGTGGCCGGTGAGAAGGCGGACAGGTCCGGATACCTGGCTTATGTGGGTGGCTGGCCAGAGCTTTTCAGAGAGACAACTCTGAAGAGGGTTGGTATAATGAAGCCGCGTGGTTTCGAGAGCGTTGTACAGCGGTATTGCAATCTCTGCACATCTGCCTGCACTAACCTTTTGAAAAATTAGCGCTAATTTCAGATACAAGGAATGCGTGTAACACAATGGAACAAGGAACAGTTAAATGGTTCAATGACGCGAAAGGCTATGGCTTTATTAGCAGGGAAAATGGGGAGGACGTTTTCGTTCATTTTTCCGCTATTCAGGCGAATGGTTTCCGCAGCCTGAAAGAAGGCCAGCCGGTGCAGTTCAACGTCGTCAAGGGTCCTAAAGGCTGGCAAGCAGAGAATGTGCAAATGCTGTAATTTCCAGGGATTTCCCGATCGGGGCGGCTTCGGCCGCCCCTTTCCTTTTTTTAAAACGGCTATTCTCCTCCTGCCGAACTTCGCCCAGCAGAACAGAAGAGGAGCCTGGCAAGGCGAGGGACACATGCTTTCCCAGACCGGAAGGTCTGGGAAAGAATAGAAAAGGATCCGAGCCCTGGAGGGCGGCACAGCTTTTTCCTCGCCGATTCGATGTGGCGTCCTCAATACGCTCCAATCCAATGAAGCTCAATGAACGATCACTGTTCCCAGTCCACCCGGGCGGGCGGCTTATTGGCTTCGTATTGTTCGCGGGCGCGCATCAGCTTGCGTACTTCCTCAACCGGCAAAGGATGCGTCGGCCCCAACTGCCTCGCCACCAGGGCGATCTTGGCGTAATGCTCCACGGTTTCCATCTTCATGTAGGCTTTGAGCAGATCGTGTCCGCAGGTGACCACGCCGTGATGTGCCATGAGGATTGCATCATGGTTGGGAATGAGCGGGCGCATCGCGTCAGACAGTTCTTCCGTCCCTGGCATTCCGTAGCGGGCCAGCGGGATCTTGCCGAAAGCCATCACTACTTCCGCCACCAATGGTTCTTCGAGAGAAATGCCGGCGGCAGCAAAGCCGGTCGCCGTAGGCGGATGCGCATGGACCACCGCACAAATGTCGGGGCGCAATCCATAAAACAGCAGGTGCAGTCCCAGTTCTGTGGAAGGTAGCCGGCTGCCTTCCTGGCGGCGGCCCTGCATGTCCACGATGACCAGGTCTTCAGGCTGCATCGAACCCTTGCAGATGGAAGTCGGGGTGCAAACAACCAGGTTCTGCCCCAGGCGGACAGAGATATTGCCGTCGGTTGCTGCCACGAAGTTGCGTTCGTAGAGCATTTTGCCGATCCGGCAAATTTCCTGGCGGATGCAGTTTTCGTTTCCCAGGCCCATGCGTCCGGGCACTCCTTATTATCCTGACTCTATTGTATTGTGAATGAAGTGGGCGAAGTCGTAACAATATAATCCACCTGTGCTGGTTTCGGAATTCGATTTTCATCTTCCTGAAGATTTAATCGCACAGGAACCTCTTGGCGAGCGCAGCGCCTCGCGCATGTTGCACCTGACCGAGGCACTGGCCGCTATGAAGACCGTAGGTTTTCGGAATTTTCAGACCTGCTGAATCCCGGTGATCTGCTGGTGGTGAACAACAGCCGGGTTTTTCCCGCACGCCTTTTTGGCCGTCGCGCCGGACTGCACGCCCAGCAACTCAGCCCCAGGAACCCGGCTGCGCGCGAGTTTCTCAAAGGACAGGTCGAGGTGCTGCTGGCCCGCCAGTCAGGGCCATGGGAATGGCAGGCGCTGGTGCGTCCCGGGCGGAAAATCGGAGTCGGAGAAAAGATCTACTTTGGCGACCCCGATAGTCCTGAACTCACCGCCGAAATCACGGCCCGAGGCGAGTTCGGAGAGCGGACGCTGCGCTTCTCTCCGGTGCCTGATTTCTTTGCTGCCGTGGAGAAACTCGGCCACGTGCCGCTGCCGCCGTATATAGACCGCCTTGATCGCGCCGAAGACCGCCAGCGCTACCAGACGGTCTATGCCCGCGATGACGCTCGGGGCAGCGTAGCTGCGCCCACTGCTGGACTGCATTTCACCCCGGAGATACTGGAACGCATCCGCCAGCGCGGCATTGAGATCGCCGAAGTCACCCTGCATGTGGGCCTCGGAACGTTCCAGCCAGTCCGCGTAGAGAAGCTGGAAGAACACAAGATGCACCGCGAGCCATTCACCATCTCTGCCGGGACCGCCACAAAGATCAACCATGCTCTGGATTCAGGACAGCGTGTAGTGGCTGTGGGCACCACTACTGTACGTACTCTGGAATATGCTGCCCTGCAGAACAACTCTGGCAGCATTTCACCGGGTACAGGGGATGCCGATATTTTTATCTATCCCGAGTTCAAGTTTCGAGTAATCAGCGCTCTACTCACGAACTTTCATCTGCCCAAATCCACTTTGCTGATGCTGGTGTCAGCGCTGGCCGGCAGAGAGAACATCTTGCGCGCCTATGAACATGCTGTCCGAGAGCGGTATCGTTTCTTTTCGTACGGGGATTGCATGTTTATTCAGTAAGCTGTCAGACCTTTGAAGCGCAGCGCGGCAAGCCACCAAACGCGATGCCTGACTACAGAAGTCATGTATCAGCCCGAACCACCGTTGAAGAGAGAGGTGGTTGCATGGACCAGAAACTCCAGAGTCCCAAAGGGACGGCATTATTGAGCCCAGCACGATTGGGGCCCAGGATTGCGCGGGGTGTGCGCAATTTGGGGAAAAGGCGTGCTGGGAAGCAGATTGCAACGTAATAGAGTCCCGTAGGGAAGCATAAGATTTTGCTGTCGTCCGATATGAGTCAATACAAAAAAGATTCCTCATACGACACCAGTATCAGGACACGAGCTTCTTGTGCCGCAAAGGCACATAAACATTGGGCTTCAGCCCCTGCACACCCTTCACCTCACGATAATGTTGTCATCAAAATGGAGTTCTCATACACTCTCTCAGCCCCTGCAAAAAACGTCGCGGCCAAAAGAGTTTAAAGATAGTAATGCAGGGGAACGGAGATGGATGCACGAAACTCCAGTCCGGCAGGACGGCAGATAGTAGCCCGGCCACGGAGCTACTCAGATGCGCCTCTGTTGCGTATCTGAGTAGCGGAGTGCCGGGAAAGGATGGAAAAGACTTTCCTCCGCTCTGCCGAAGGCCTGCGCGCAGCTCCCGCTGTTGGGAGCGGAGCGCACTAGAACAATCTGTCGGTCAACCGCTGCAATCGTTGACAATGTCTAACGAATACGAAAGAGGGATTCCCGTGATCATTCAGCTCAAAGAAAAGAAAGCTATCGTAACCGGATCTACTGCCGGTATCGGCCATGCCATTGCCCGGGGTCTTGCAGAAGCTGGCGCCACGGTCGTGGTGAATGGCAGAACACAAGAGCGGGTTTCGCAGGCTCTCGCCCAGATACGTACGAAGCTGCCGGAAGCCAGGCTGCAAGGCGTGGCCGCCGATCTTGGAACCAAGGAAGGCGCAGCCCGCCTGATTCAAGAGATACCGGACTGCGACATCCTGATCAACAATCTCGGTATTTTTGAGCCGAAAGCCTTCTTCGATATTCCTGACGAAGATTGGGAGCGCTTCTTTCGCGTGAATGTGCTCAGCGGAGTGCGCCTGGCGCGTCATTACACTCCGGGCATGGTGAAGCGCGGATGGGGCCGGGTGATGTTCATCTCCAGTGAATCGGCCCTGCACATACCGGCGGAGATGATTCACTACGGCACCACCAAGACGGCCCAACTGGCGGTCGCCCGCGGGTTGGCGGAAACCGTTGCCGGCACCGGCGTTACCGTAAACGCGGTTTTGCCCGGGCCCACCAGGTCAGAAGGTGTGGAGCGGTTTGTGGATCAGCTAGGGAAGCAGTCGGGCAAGAGCTTCGAGCAGATCGAAAAAGATTTTTTCAAGAGCATGCGGCCTACATCTCTGCTCAAACGCTTTGCCACCAACGAAGAAGTTGCCAACATGGTGGTCTATCTCGCGTCGGAGCAGGCGTCGGCGACAACAGGCGCGGCCGTAAGAGTAGATGGCGGGGTAGTTCGCTCAATTGTGTAGCCAGAGCATTCGAGGGTTGCCGTGGTTTGGTGCTGCAATTTGTGGTGGTGTGGTTTGTTGGTGCTGTGGTTTCGCAAAAGAGAGACCGTTTCAATAGATCATTGCCGCTCGCGCCCTATTATCCCGCCCGCGCCGTGTCATTCTGAGGTGCGCAGCACCGAAAGAACCTATGCACTCAGCCCGCAGCGTCCGGACTCTAAGCCTTTGAATTTCTTCCCACCGTCCATTTGCTTTGGCCTAATCCCGAGATATACTTCTAAATCTGATGAAAAGGCGCCTGGATAAGAAAAAATCGGCACTACCCGCAAAATTCAAAAACGCACTTCGTGGAAGTAGATCAATAATACATACGTTTGCCTGGCTGCGGGCTACGGTACAGCCGAACTTGTATTCTTCCGTTATAGCTACAATGCCCAGTTTTCCCTATCAAGGGAGAAGCATCTTGCCAGAATTTGGAACACATCTGGCGCAATTCAGTACGAGACTTCCTCTTCCAAATCCAATTCCATTAGAAAAAGAATGCCTGTGGGCTGCGAATCTTCTTATATCTCATGCCGACGGAATAAATGTTTACTTAGCTCATAGGACAAAGCTAGAAAAAGACTTCTTAATAGGAAATATAAATGAATGCTCTTCAACATTAACTCAAATGGAGCTGGACACCGGTTTTTCCTTGTATTTTCTCGAAATGAAAACCGCTGTTCTACAGAATACAAGAGGACTCGAAGCCCAAAAAACTTTTTCATCAGAAATACGGAACCGTGCTCAGGAACAAGCAAAAGAAGGTCTAATTCCGGCTTTCTCCTTCTTCATAAGCTGGAGGAATGAAGATACTACTAATCCTTTACAATTCAAAAAAGACATAGCGGAGAAATCATCGGAATGGGAAATTAGCGAAGATCTTCGCAGTTATTTACTTTTTCGTATTTTGCCGGATATGCCCGTGCACTCAAGGCATCTTGCCTTATTGCTGCGTTATGAGGAATCATATTCAGCGATCGATCTTTATGAGAGTTTCATTAGACTTGCTGGCCATTCTATCATTTCTGACTTAAATAAGCTGGGGACTCATTTTATAAAACCTCTAGAAATGCTTGTTGAAACTATCACAGACTTCCGCCTGCAGAAGTTGCTATTTTTGGCCACCGGAGAAATTCAGTATCTAAAGAATTGCCAGCCGCGCTCACTGCTACTTGACGAATTTCATATCGGTGGGAATTATGAAGCGATTATTGAGCATTTCAAGGAGGAGTCTGCAAAACAGCCCGCAGATATCTGGATTCCCTTTCTTTTGGCAATAGCTGAACAAGAGCTAGGGGCAGCGGCGATACGGATCGAGAATGTTAAATCTAGGATTGGAAATATTTTACGCAGGCTGATTGACAAACCGGGGAATATAGCAGAAAGCTTTCTGGAAGGAACTCGTTTAGTTTTTAACTGTCACTATTTCAGTTTTGCATCTATTCTGGACTCTCTCCTTTGGCCACAAGTGTCTAGCTCTCCTCTCTCTCACTCCGGTAAAGAGTTAGCTGCTTTTATAGATACAGAATATATTGATGTAGCGATCCTGAGATTTCTTCCCGCCCATTGTCGCTCTTCTTATTCGACACTCCTCGAAGCGACTTATGGACAGACTCATCCTGTGGTTGGATTGGAACAATGGCGTAGCGAAGGCGATCTCGAATCGGTCGAAGCTTCTCACTGGTGGGGAACAATAAACTCAAACCTCAGACTTGAAGTGAAAGTAGAAGCGGCAATTCGTAAACACGACCTGCAAACTGCTGAGCAGTTTGCATTGCAGCTTCATGAGCAAGCTTCTGGAAGATACCAGCGCATTGCTGCGCGATGGATAGCATATTGCCTGCTCCAGGAAAAGAAGCTTGAGGAGGCAGTTGACTTTGTCGCAATGAAATGTGTCACTGATCCTAGTATTGTTCCCATGATGCCCCTTTCTGAATGCGCCAGAGATCTCGATAAATTTATGCGGAATAAGCTTGCTTCAAAGCTGTCTGTGTCAATTGTGCTGGACTTCTATGTGCGCAACTTTGAGTCAGAGTTATCGAGCGAACGTAATTATGCCTATGAGGATTTCCTGATTGCCCATGGAGTTCACAAGCCCTCGCAACTCAGAGATAGAGTGTCTGAATTTGACCATACACTTCTAGTGCATTACCTCAAATCGATTTGCATCAGTGATGTAATGCAGGTTTCGACTGTGTTTAATTCATCGCGAGAGCTGGATGAAGAAAGACTAGCGATCTGTGCAATTCTCGCAGAAATTGATTCTGAGCATCTGGAGCAGTATGAGGAAGAGATCCGTGACATCACTCGCAAGCTGGTTGTACAGAAGGGTGTTAGAGAAATAGAGCAAAGTAAAATATTTATTGATACTTCTGCTATTCGTCACTGGGCTGATAAGACTCTCAAGGAAAGCTTTCTTCGGTATATAGCACTCATGAATGTGGGGTTGGATCTCGGCATATCTGCTATTGAACAGGCAATCCAAGACCTGTTATCCGGTATGCGTCCTGCTCAGAGAATATTGCATTTACCAAAAAGCGAGACAAGTGAACTTCTGGTAACAATGGTGTTCAGCTTTGTGAATCAGTGTCTTGCAAATGCTGAACATGGACTAGATTCATATCTTAGTATGCGAATAAGGCACGGGGCAGCTGGCTGGACAGTTACGAGCTCCATTGGAACAAGAGCATATAATTTCTCAGCGCGGAGGACCTTCCGACGAGTATCAACAAAATGAGTACTGGATATCTATTATGAGTAGCCAGCTTTCTTCCTCCGACCTCGAATTTATTGACGCACGCATGCGTAAGTTTTCCCAGGACTTCGATAGTCTCATTGATCGCTTTGCCGCTGACTATATTCAGGTTCAATCGCCAGAAAAGCCTAAAGGCCTGTTTGATATTCCAATCACTCACAAAACAATTCGTGATATAATTGCGGAGATTGAGCGCAATCAGTCATTCGAATATTTTCTGGATGTATGCTTAGAAGTGTTTTGGAATCGTTTAGAATTGTGTCTCAGTAATGTCCACACCGTGATAGACATAGAAATCAAATCCGAGCTTACACAGTTATTCGCAGTACTGAGGAGTGATCTCAAACGCTTGGCTGGCGAATATAATATTTCCGAGTTGGATGTTGCTATCTTAACGGCACAAACTAGAGCGCAACAGGCCTTGGAGCAAGTGAAGAATTGGTTTCGATTGGCCAATGTGCGAAGTGAGCGAGAGTTTAGTTTCGAGGAATTGGTAGATATCGGCGTTGAATGCGTGACTAATATTCATCCCGATTTTTCGCCGTCGGTCGATATTGCTTTTTCTCACGAAACTTTTCCTCCATTTCGGCAGCTAACCATGTTTTCCGACATTTTTTTTATTGTGTTTGACAATATCTAGGAAGCACGCCGGTAGCTTAATTCCTCGGGTGAAAGTCGTCGCCAATATTTACAATAATCTTTTCCGCATAACCGTAACAAATGAAATTGGCGTAGGAGCCATAAGCGAGGAGCGGAAGCAAAGAGTGATCAAAATCAAGGAAATGATAGCGCAGGGAGGATATTTACGGGCGATGAGATCTGAAGGTGGGACAGGACTAATTAAGCTACGGAATATTCTCAAGCTGGACAACGATCCATCACGGTTAGATTTTGGATTTAAGGAAAATACTTTTTATGTGCGGATGGATCTGCTTGGTAGGTGGTAATAGAGTCTATATGAAAAGCATATTGATTGTTGAAGATGATGAGAATAAGCGTTTTCAGCTCTATATGATTATCTCCGTGAAACATTTCCTGCTACTGAAATTAAGACAGCGCACTCGCTGCAAAGTGGAATTAAAGAGGTTCGACAAAACATTCCAAGCCTAATTTTGCTGGATATGACGCTACCAAACTTCGATGCGACGCCTGATGATCCGGGGGGGCAAATCCATAACTTTGCTGGGCGGGAGTTTTTGCGTCAACTGGACCGTTTTGATATCAAGGTACCTGTCATAGTAGTAACTCAGTTCATAAAAATCGGAAAGGGAAAGCAGGCCGTTAGCCTTGAAGACCTCAGACAAGGAGTTGAAATCTGACTATGGAAGTAACTATATAGGCGCCGTTTACTATCATGCGGCGGTACAGAGATGGAAGGAAGACCTTCAACATTTTATAGAGGCGGATATAAATGGCGGCTAGGATTTTGATAGTGGAGGATGATACGGAGAAGCTTAGAAAAATCCTGCTCTCCATTCAAAAAGTTCCAGGCTGTGTCATCGAAAATATAGACCAGGCCCGTTATGGAATGGAGGCTAAGAGTCTGTTAAAGCAGAAACAATACGACTTGATGATACTCGATATAGCACTGCCAGAACGAGCCGATCAGGTACCCGCTCCCGAAGCGGGTATTGCTCTGCTCCAAGAGGTCATTGATAGAGATAAACAATATTATCGTCCCCGAGAGATAGTTGGACTAACTGCATTTTCTAATATTCGCGAACAAGCAGCGAAACGATTTGCGGAGGATCTTTGGTCAGTTATTCAATACGATCCGGGGTCCGATTCTTGGGCTGAACAGCTCCAACGCAAGATCGATTACATTGTTCTAGCCGAAAGATCGGAGCCGATTCAAGAGTATGAGGCCTTTCTGGGGGTCGTAGCTGCATTGCCAATTCCTGAATTATCTGCCTTATTAGATGTTCCTTGGAAATGGGAGCGAAGGCTTCTTCCATCCGATGCTTCTCAGTATTTCAAAGGAAGCATGAGGAGAAATGGAAGAGAGGAAGCAGTTATAGCCGTAGCAACCCCCCGCATGGGAATGACGGCTGCAGCTTTAACCAGTCTTAAGCTTATCTCGGCTTTTCGGCCACGGTATATCGCTATGATTGGTATAGCTGCGGGAATACGTGGAAGGTGCCAGCTTGGAGATATAGTCGTTGCAGACCCAGGTTGGGATTGGGGTAGTGGCAAAATCGCTATCGCCAATGCGGGTCCGAGCTTTCAAATGGCTCCTCACCAAATCGGACTAGATTCTTTTTTGAGGACAAAACTTAATGTTTTTGCTGAAGACGCTGTGGCTTTGGATTCCATCCGTAGATCATGGAAAGGAACAAGAGTTGACCAAGTATTACGGATGCATATAGGTCCTGTTGCTTCTGGTGCAGCAGTGCTGGCGGATAAAACCAGCAGTGATGCTATCGTTCAGCAACATAGAAAGCTCCTGGCCATCGAGATGGAAGCTTATGGAGTATATGCTGCTGCCCAAGAATGTCCTCTTCCCCAGCCTAAAGCATTCTGTATGAAGTCAATAGCGGATTTCGCAGACGAACTGAAATCCGATGAATTTCAGAATTACGCTGCATCTTCACTCAGTGCCCAAGCTTTAAGAATCTTTGCCGAATCACACCTTTGAGTTTTAATAATAGTGAAGCAGCCGACGCTGTGTTCTCAGATAATCAAAAGTCCTCTTTAAAGCTGGCTCTCACCCTCGAACTGGGCGTCCACTGCCGAAGCACCATTGCTTAATATTAAGAGTGCTCCTCTAAGAAGAGCACTCCATGAAAGAGCCAATGGGTTTAAACGAATACCTCGCCCGGGAGCGCCGTGATCTTGCGCGAAGCCAGGGTGTTTTCGACTGCTCGCGGGGAACGCGACGGCCTCTCGCTGATCTGCTTGCGCGCGATCTGTAGCTTGAGCGCCCGCTCGATGCGGCGCAACTCTACGATCTCACCGCCGGAAACCAGAGTGGTGGCGCGTCCTATGGCGCCTGCGCGCCCGGTGCGGCCTACACGATGGATAAAATCTTCCGGCATGTTGGGCAGGTCGTAATTAATTACATGGGCCACGTCGCGCACGTGGATGCCGCGTGAAGCTACGTCAGTAGCCACCAGCACGTTGTAGCGGCCTTCATCAAAGCCGGCCAGTGCGCTGGTCCGCTGCGACTGCGAACGGTCGCCGTGAATCATGGCGGCCGCATAACCTTCGCGGCTTAAATCTTTGGCCAGCCGTTCTGCGCCGCGTTTGGTGCGGGCAAAGATCAGGCTGCGGCCCTGCTCTTCCTGAAGCAGATGGCGAAGCACGGTGCCTTTTTCGCGGGTCGCTACTTCGAAGGCATGCAATTCCACATCGGCCGCGGGTTTGAGCGTTGACCCCAGAGCCACGCGAACCGGTGAGCGCATGTAATCGTTGACCAGTCCGGCTACTGAAGCTTCCAGTGTGGCCGAGAAGCACATGGTCTGCCGCTGGGTTGGCAGGGCCACCGTAATGCGGCGGATGGACGGCAAAAAGCCCATATCCAGCATGCGGTCGGCTTCGTCGAGCACCAGAATGTTTACCTGGCGCAGATCAACCAGCCGGCGTCCCAGAAAATCTTCCAGGCGTCCGGGAGTGGCAACCACCAGGCGGGCGCCGGCGCGCAATGCGCGAATCTGGCGGTTTTCGGGCAGGCCGCCGATGACCAGCGCTGCCGGCGGCAAAGCCTTGCCGCGCAATTGTTCATATTGTTCTGAGACTTGCATGGCCAGTTCCCGCGTGGGAACCAGGACCAATGCTTCCACTGCGCGGCCTTTACCGGCCAGCAGGCGCTCAAGAATTGGAATCAGGAAAGCCAGGGTTTTGCCCGTGCCCGTCTGCGCTGTGGCCAGTACATCTTTGCCTTGGAGCGCGTGCGGAATGGCTTGTTCCTGAACAGGGGTTGGAGTGACAAAAAGGGCTGCGGCCAGCTTCTGCTGTACAACAGCAGAAAGGGGCATTTCTGAAAAATGTGACATTCGAGTTTTTGTTTCTTTCTATTATCGGAGGGGCGTCTTGCAATTCATGCGCTGCACTATAAGCGCAAATACGGGGGACCTGAAGGTGCCGCTCTCAATATATTTAGTTTTTATTCGCTGATTCAACGGAGAGCAGGAAAGGCGGACGAGCATCCGAACGAAACCTTCTGGAACGGACCACCGCATCGCAAGTTAACCGCATGCTTAGCGTAGGTGTAGTGTAACACCTGTGGTGCAATTTACCTAATCTTCTCGTATGTATAAGAGCCTAAAGGCTAAAAGTCGTGGAAATCGAAGCCCAGAGGCTGGCCTTCTTCATCGTAATTCACAGTCAAATCGCCGGTACGTTCTGAAGGAGTGGTTTCGGTTTCCTGTTGGAGTTTGCGTTCTGCGCGCCGCTGCGCTTTCTCGGCCTGCTTTTCCTGTCGTTTACGCTCTTTCTGACGCTTCGCCAGCGTTGGGCGTGAGTTTCCAGCCATGGATTCTCCTTATGAATAAAAATTGGGAAGGGACAGGGCCCTCGTAAGGTCATTGTATCCTGAGCGGGTATTCATCGGCGACCCATTCAGCAGAATTGTTCGCGTTTCTTTGCGTTATGCAGTGGAAATGTAGGAAGAAACAGAAGTCTGCGGCAAGCTGTTAAAATTTTCTGTTGGCTACTCATCTTCAAACCTCGCAGCTTCAGACCTCGGCCAAAGGGCGCATTTTTTTACTCGATACCATGTCTTTTATTTTCCGCGCCTACCACGCCATGGCGCGGCAAAGGCCCATGTCCACCAAGACCGGCGTGCCTACGGCGGCAACGTACGTTTTCGTGAACATGCTCCGCAAGCTGCGGGCAGACTTCAATCCTGAATATCTGGCGGCAGTCTTCGACGTAGCCGGGCCGACCTTTCGCGACATCCAGGCCAAAACAGTTACTTCAGTACAGAAGTTTGACATCAAGACCCAGAGCTTTCAGCAGATCGAGTATCACGGCTACAAAGCCAACCGTAAGGAGATGCCGCACGATCTGGCCCAGCAGGTGCCCTATATCCGCCGCGCGCTCGACGCTTACCGGATTCCCATTCTCGAGCAGCAGGGCTTCGAAGCCGACGACGTGATAGGAACTCTGGCCCGCAAGGCCGCGGAGCAGTCGTACGAGGTATTCGTCGTTTCCAGTGACAAAGACATGCTGCAACTGGTGAATGACAAGATCTGCGTGCTGAACCCTCCTAAAGACAATCTGGTCTGCAATGCCGATAAGGTGGAAGAACTTCTCGGTGTGCGTCCGGAGCAGGTGATTGACGTAATGGCCCTGCGCGGCGACTCGATTGATAACATTCCCGGCGCTCCCGGCATCGGCGACAAAGGCTCGGTAGACCTGATCAAGCGCTTCGGCACCCTGGAAAATACGCTGGAGCATGCGGCGGAGGTGGAACGCAAGACTTACCGGGAATCGCTGCTCAACAATAAAGACAACATTCTGTGGAGCAAGCAGTTAGTCACCATTGACCAGAACGTGCAGATCGAACTCGATCTCGACAAGATGGTGGCGGGTGAGCCGGACATGCTGGCCCTGCGTTCCCTGTTCAGCGAGCTGGAATTCACCACGCTGCTCAAAGAACTGGTGCCCTCGCTGGAACTCAAAGATACCGAGTACCGGGAACTCGAAGCCGAAGACCTCAAGAGCCTGGTCAAAGCAGCGCCGCTGTCTATTGCTTTTGATCTGACCTCGTCCGTGGCGGTGAAGCCACTGAAGAAGAGGAAGAAGCCGAGAAGGAATCAGACAATCTGCCTTTGCTGGCGGCCGCTCAGGCGCCCCCTGCTGCGGCCGTTGCCGCTCCGTTAAAGACGGCGCTCTCTGCCCAGCCGGGTAAGGCATTCACGGCCGCCATCAATGGCGACCAGCTCTCGGCTGAGCTGAAACAGCTTTTAGAGAACGAAAAAGTTCCCAAAGCCGTCCACAACTATAAGGCGGCATTGCGGGAACTTGGCTCGCGGGGCATCGAGATCAGAGGGGTGAGTGATGATCCAATGCTCTACTCGTATCTCATCAATCCCACGTATTCGAATCATTCTTTATCGGAAATTGCGGTTCGCAGCTTCGACCTGAAGCTGGCCAATTCGCTGGCGGAATCGGCAGATGTCACCGGACGCATTACCACCACTTTACGAACTGAAGTGGAAAGCGCCGGACTGCTGAAGATTTACGAAGACATTGACCTTCCGCTGGCGCCGGTGCTGGCGCGCATGGAAGAAGCGGGAGTCAAGATTGATTGCCGTATGCTGGGCGATCTTTCGGTTGCACCTGGAGAAGCAGTGCGACGCTAAGGCCCGCGAGATCCACGCGAAAGCCGGCTTTACCTTCAACATTAATTCGCCCAAGCAGCTTGGAGACGTCCTCTTTAATAAGATGAACCTGCCCAAGCCGGTGAAATATGGCAAAGGCAAGACCATCTCCACGGCCGTAGACGTGCTGGAAGAACTATCACTCGAGCATGAAGTGCCGCGCCTGGTGCTCGATTACCGCCAGCTCTCCAAACTGAAGAGCACCTACGTGGACGCCCTGCCCGCCCTGCTCAACCATTGCACCAACCGGCTGCATACCACCTTTAACCAGACCGGCGCGGTTACAGGCAGGTTGTCATCTACCAATCCCAACCTCCAGAACATTCCTATCCGGACTGAACTGGGGCGGGAGATCCGGGCCGCCTTCGTCGCCGAGCCTGGAAACGTGCTGCTCTCCGCCGACTACTCCCAGATTGAGCTGCGCCTGCTCGCCCATTTTTCCCAGGATGAGCTGCTGGTCGAAGCCTTCCGCCGGGGAGATGACATCCACTCGCTGACCGCCTCACAGGTATTCGGCGTGCCGCCGATGATGCTGGATGCCGAACACCGCCGCCGCGCCAAGGCTGTGAATTTCGGTATCGTCTACGGACTATCCGCTTTTGGATTGGCCCAGCAGTTGGGCATTGAGCAGCGCGAAGCCAAACAATTCATCGACGCCTACTTTGAGAAGTACAGCGGAGTCGCGCCGGTACATAGACAGGTGCTTCAACGAAACCCGCCTTGAGCAGAAGGTAAAGACCATCTTTGGCCGGGTGCGTCCCATCCCCGACATCAATAGTAAGAACGCCAACATGCGCGGCTTTGCCGAACGCACCGCCGTGAACACACCGCTTCAGGGAACAGCCGCCGACCTGATCAAGTTGGCCATGATCCGGCTGGACGAAGAGTTGCGTGCCCGAAAGCTGAAATCGCGAATGCTGCTTCAGGTCCACGACGAGTTGCTGTTTGAAGTGCCGGAAGCAGAACTCGACGTTATGCGCACGCTGGTGCGGGAAAAGATGGAAACCGTCCATCCTCTGTCGGTTCCTCTTCTTGTGGAAATTGGCGTCGGCCCTAACTGGCGTGATGTTGATTAAAAGACGGCAGCACAAGCCCGCAGAGCGGGCGACACATGGTAGTCCAATGCGTGAGCGCTGGGAAAACATCCTCATAGACAAAGCCCCATTCGGCGGCACGATTCTTCCAATGCATCTTTAGCGCCAGAGGCGCGTCACAACGTAGCCCAACGCGGGAGCGTTGGGAGTATCGTTAAAAAAAGATGGAGAGCCCCAGCGGGGCGGCACATGAGGATGCATTTCCGGGAACCCCGATGTCAAACTTCTCGGTTTTCTCTGGGCCGGCCTACTTTGCAATAGACTTCCGACCCCGGCGCCGCATCAGCCATTTCCGCCAGCCACTCAGGCTGAAAATTCCGATGGAGTATTTACTTCTTCTCAGGCACCGCAGCCGCCTCGATTCACATCATATTGCCCGGAAGTCTTAGTGCGCCCCTTCGGTTCTATGGACCAGTTCATTTGCATTCATGCACATTTTTACCAGCCTCCCAGGGAAAATCCCTGGCTGGAAGCGGTAGAGCGACAGGAATCAGCCTATCCTTTTCATGACTGGAACGAGCGGATTACCGCAGAATGCTACGCGCCCAATGGAGCGTCCCGCATTCTCAACGGCAAAAACCGCATTCGCGAGATCGTCAACAATTACTCCAGAATCAGCTTCAACTTCGGCCCTACGCTGCTTTCCTGGATGAAGCAGAACCAGCCCGAAGCCTACCAGTGCATTCTTGAATCCGACCGGGAAAGCCAGCAACGTTTTTCCGGGCATGGATCCGCCTTGGCCCAGGGTTACAACCACATGATCCTGCCCCTGGCGAACCTGCGCGACAAGCATACGCAGGTGATCTGGGGCATACGCGATTTCCAGCGTCGCTTTGGCCGCTTGCCGGAAGGCATGTGGCTGCCGGAAACCGCCGTGGATATCGAAACGCTGGAAGTGCTGGCGGAACATGGAATTAAGTTCACCATCCTTGCTCCCCGGCAGGCCGGCAAGACCCGTAAGGTTGGCGGGCGAAGCTGGAAAGACGTGAGCGGCGGAAGAATCGATCCCAGCAAGGCTTACGTTACGAAACTTCCCTCAGGCAACAAGATCAACCTCTTCTTTTATGACGGGCCTATCTCCCAGGCGGTGGCTTTTGAGAGGCTGTTGAACAGCGGCGAACAGCTTGCCCTGCGGCTGCAAAACGGCTTTTCTGATTCGCGAGACTGGCCGCAGCTTTCGCACATTGCTACCGACGGCGAGACTTACGGACACCACCATCGCCATGGCGACATGGCGTTGGCCTACGCTCTGCGCCATATCGAATCACAACCGGACGTCAGGCTCACCAACTATGGCGAGTTTCTGGAAAACTTTCCCCCTACGCAGGAAGTGCAGATCATCGAGAACACCTCATGGAGCTGCTGCCATGGCATAGAGCGCTGGCGCAACGATTGCGGGTGCAACTCCGGATACAGCGGATGGAATCAGCAGTGGCGCAGCGGATTACGCATTGCCCTCGATTATCTGCGCGATCGGGCCGCGGAGCTGTTTGAACGCCAGGCTGCCGAGTTGCTGACCGATCCATGGAAGGCCCGCAACGACTATATAGATGTGATCCTCGACCGCTCGCCCGAAAGTCTGTGGATCTTCTTTGAGAAGTATTCGCGCCGGCAGCTCAAGCATGAGGAGACGGTGCTGGCCCTCAAGCTGCTGGAAATGCAGCGCCATGCCATGCTTATGTATACAAGCTGTGGCTGGTTCTTTGACGAACTCAGCGGCATTGAAACCGTGCAGGTGATTCAGTATGCCGGGCGTGTCATCCAGCTTGCCTGTGAGATAGCCCAGGAAAATCTGGAAGAAGAGTTCCTCACCTTGCTGGCCAAAGCCAAAAGCAATATTCCAGAAGCAGGCGATGGCGCACAGATCTACGACAACCTGGTCAGGCCCGCCATGGTTGACCTTTGCAAGGTGGGCGCTCACTTTGCCATCAGTTCGATCTTTGAGTCGGCCGACGATGGTGTTCCGAAATTCTGCTACGACATCCGCAAGCAGGACTACCACTCTCTCGATTCCGGCTCAGCCAAGCTGGGCATCGGACGCATCCGCGTGACTTCCCAGATCACCCGCGAGTGCCGTGATCTGAATTTTGGAGTGATCCACTTTGGCGACCAGGTGCTTCATGCCGGAGTGCGTGACTTCCGGGGTGAAGACGAGTACCGCCAACTGGTGGAAGAGACCACCGCGGCTTTTTCCCAGGGCGATTTCGCCGAAGCCTTGCAGGCGCTCGATCTGTATTTTGAGGGCATGCAGTACTCGCTCAAATCGCTCTTCAAAGATGAGCAGAAACGTATTCTCGACGTGATTCTGGGCCGAACGCTGGAAGAAGCCGCGGAGGGTTACCGCACCATCTACCAGCGCCATGGCCCGCTGCTGCATTTCCTGCGCGACATGAAACAGCCGGTTCCCGAAGTGTTGCGCATCACCGCCGAATTTGTCCTGAACACCGACATGAGAAGGACTCTGGAATCCGATCCCGTGGACACCCTGCGTGTCGCCATGCTCATGGAGTTGGTGAAGCGCGAGGGCGTGAAACTGGAGACAGCCGGGCTCTCCTATGTTGCCGGTCGCAGCCTGGGCAGGATGATGCGGAACTTTCACGCCCATCCTGATGACAAGGAACTGCTGGACCGGATTGATGTCTTCATCACCGTTTTGCAGATGCTTCCTTTGACCATAGATTACTGGGAAGCCCAGAACATCTATTACTCCATGCTCAAAAACATCTACCCGGCGGTTACCAGGAACACAGACGACGATTCTCTATTCTGGAACCAGAAATTCCTGTCGCTGGGCGAAAAACTTCATGTAAGCGTTACCGCTCTGGGAGCAAGGGCCGAAATGGCGATGGCCAGTTAAGCGGAAAATAGCTGACGAAACGAAAAGAGGTAATCATGAAAACGGCAGGCAAACTCGCATTGGGTGGCGTGGCGGCCGGACTGGCTGCAACCGTAGGAATGGCGCTGGTGGGCCGCAGTGCCTATAAGCAGGTGCGCCGCTGGCGTTCGACTGGTTCTCTGAAAAACGATTTTCAGAGAAGCGGTCTTCGTGGAAAAACCGTACTGATTACCGGCGGATCGCGTGGACTGGGGCTGGCCCTGGCTGAAGAATTTGCCCGCCAGGGCTGCAACATCGCTTTGTGCGCGCGCGACGAAGTAGAGATGGTGCGCGCCCGCCAGCAGGTGGAACGGCTGGGCGTAGAAGTTGTGGCCGTAACTTGCGATGTAAGTAAGCAGGAACAGGTCGAGCACATGGTGCAGGTGGTGCGCCAGCATTTCGGCGCCATTGATGTGCTGGTCAACAACGCCGGAGTCATCTCCGTGGGGCCGCTGCTTTCGCAACGCATCGAAGACTACAAAGAAGCCATGGACATCATGTTCTGGGGCACGGTCTACCCAACACTGGCGGTCATGCCGCAGATGATTGAGTCCGGTCGCGGAGAGATCGTCAATATAACTTCCATCGGAGGCAAAGTCAGCGTCCCCCATCTCATTCCCTATGGCTGCGCCAAATTTGCTACCGTAGGTTTTTCCGAAGGGCTGCATGCAGAACTGAAAAGGTTCGGCATCAACGTGCTGACGGTTGTGCCCGGCCTCATGCGCACCGGCTCAGACCTGAACGCCTATTTCAAAGGCCAGCAGAAGTATGAATACGGATGGTTTGCCCTGAGCGGCACCAATCCTCTGTTTTCGATTTCCGTAGAACGCGCCGCCCGCCAGATCGTGAATGCCACCCGCCGACGGCAGGCAGAGCTGGTCATAAGCTGGCAGGCCAAACTACTGGCCAAAGTCCACGGCGTCGCCCCCGGCCTCACCAGTGAAGCTCTGGCGCTGGTCAACCATCTATTGCCAAACGCCGAAGGGGGTTCCACCCAAAGAAAGAAAGGCCGCGAAAGCCAATCAGTCGTAACGCGCTCCCCGCTAACGGCATTAGGCCGCCGCGCCGCAAAACGTTACAACCAGTTGGGAGAGACTGCGTAAGGGCTTTTGATTGCACAAGCGATTTACACCGAGCGTACCAGCTTTGCATAGGCTACTAAATCGAGCATAGATCAAGGCTGGCCGGCACCATAGCAATGATTGACGATTGACGTAGCAACGAATGACGTGGCAACGATCGATCGTAGCAATGGTCCAACGTAACGACGATCAACGAAAGCCGTTGACCACCACAATCGATGGAACTACCAAAATCACTGGTAGAGACGTAGCATTGCTACGTCTTCTTAGCTCGCGCAACGAAACACTCAACGCCCACCATAATGCATATGGTAGAGACGGTGCTCTGCACCGTCTCTGAGACGCGCCTGGCGCGGCTCATCGATTTCGCGTGGATGGCTCGGATGCACCCGCCGTACCATTTTGGGAATTGTTTGAGAAATTATTCGGAACTTCGGCTGGCAAAACCCCAACCCGGCCTATACTCCGATTACCATCGCGAAAATGCGATGGTGAAGGAGAATGCTTATGTCTCGAGTTGTAACTCGATTGCTTGTACTTAGCACCCTGATAGTTGGAACGTATCTCCTGAAACCGGCAAATGCTCAGGCCCTTGCTTGCCCAGGAGGAACAATATGCACTACCCAATACCACAACTGCCTCATCGCATGCGGAACGAATACAGCATGCAAAGCACAATGCCAGGCTGATTTGGGGGACTGCTGCTCGACCGGCTTTTTAAAGCAGGCCACGTGGAGTACGGATATAAATTTGAATCGCCATGTAACGTGGCAATCATTTTCAGCTTCCGGACAGCCGGTTGTTCAAAACTCAACGGCGAATCCGCCAGCGTCTCATCCGAAACTGAATCTAAACTAGCGGCTCTGGTCCGCAGCGCGGCTGAAACCTGCGCCCAAATTCCCCGGATGCATGATGGACGCGCATCCGGGAACTCATTGATTTCCGTGTCTCGCTGCGAATCCGCGGCTCTTCCTCGATGACTTCCTTTATTGCCCTTCGTCAGCACTCGGAAACTCGATTCGATCGTAAAGTGCGGTTCAGAGCAGGTCCTGTGCGGTTTGCCCGGCCTTCTCTCCGGCTGATAAACTCATACGTTTGCCCTGTTGTTCTTAATCTCTTCTTACAGGTTCTCTCGTATGAATTCACAGACCACTGATATTGCAATCGTAAGCGGCGCGCGCACGCCCATGGGACGTTATTGCGGCAAGCTACGCGACTTTACCGCCATGGAACTGGCGTCCATTGCCAGCCAGGAAGCCATCCGGCGCTCGGGAATCGAACCCGGTGAATTTCAGCATGCGGTATTCGGCAATGCCCAGCAGACCTCCGGTGACGCTCTCTATGGGGCGCGGCATGTCTCGCTGAAAGCCGGACTGCCTATCGAAGTTCCGGCTTTGACCGTAAACCGGCTGTGCGGGTCGGGCATGCAGTCTATCGTCTCTGCGGCGCAGATGATTCAACTTGGCGAAGCCACCAACGTGCTGGCGGGCGGAATGGAATCCATGTCACAGGCCCCTCATGTAATTCGCGGCGCGCGCTGGGGATTTGGCCTGGGCGAAGGCAAGATGGAAGACTCGCTCATGGTGGCGCTGCTCGATACCTATTGCGGCCTTTACATGGCCAACACCGCCGAACTGTATGCCGAGCAGCAGGGCATTACCCGAGAAAAGATGGACGAGTTTGCTTTGCAATCGCAGCAGAAAGCCGGGGCTGCGCAGCAGGCCTGCCGTCTGGCCGAGGAGATCACGCCCGTAGCCCTCAAGAACCGCAAAGGCGAGCCCACCGGAGAGAAGTTTGAGAAAGACGATCATCTTCGCCCGGAAACCACCATGGAAGGCCTGGCCAAATTGAAAGCCGCCTTCGGCAAAAATGGAACCGTCACCGCGGGTAATGCCAGCGGCATCGTTGATGGCGGAGCGGCCGTAGTGCTCATGCCGCTGGAGCAGGCGGAGAAGCGCGGCATAAAGCCCATGGGACGGATCGTAAGCTGGGGCATTGCCGGGGTTGATCCTAAAATCATGGGCAGCGGCCCGGTTCCGGCTTCGAAGCTGGCGCTCAAAAAAGCCGGACTGAAGCTCGAAGACATGGACTTGATCGAGGTCAATGAAGCCTTTGCCGGACAATACCTCGCCGTGGAAAAAGAGTTGGGCCTGGACCGCAGCAAGACAACGTAAACGGCGGCGCCATTGCTCTAGGACATCCGCTGGGCGCTACCGGAACACGATTGGTGATCACTCTGCTCTATGAACTGCGCCGTCGCAAAGGGAAGTACGGCCTGGCCACGGCCTGCATCGGCGGCGGACAAGGCATTGCGATGATTGTCGAGAATCTGCAGTAGAATAGCATTGCAGGATCGTACAACTGATCACACTGATTGAACTGATTCACACTGATCGAATCAGCAGAGAAAAGCCAGTAGCTAGCAGCTAGTAGCCAGGAAGCTAAGAAACAATGACTATAAAGAAAGTAGGCAGTGCTGGGTTGCGGCCTTATGGGCTCGGGTATCGCCCAGGTCAGCGCCACCGCCGGATACGATGTGACCGTGCTGGAACAAGAGCAGAAATTTCTGGATAAAGGTTTTGCAGGCATCGAGAAATCGCTGGCCAAATTTGCCGAGAAAGGCAATCTCAAAGAGCCTGTTGAAACTGTGCGCGGACGCATCAAAGGCGTGACCAGCCCGGAAGCTCTTGCCGATTGCGACATTATCATCGAAGCCATCATTGAAAATGTGGAAGAAAAGAAGCAGACTTTCTCGGCGCTCGACGACATCGTGAAGAAAGACGCTATCTTTGCCAGCAACACTTCTTCCATTTCCATTACCGAGGTGGCGGCCGCTACCAAGCGGCCTGAGAAGTTTGTCGGGCTGCACTTCTTCAACCCGGTGCCGCTCATGAAACTGGTGGAGGTTGTCCGCACCATTGCCACCTCTGAAGAGGCCTTTGAAGCCGCTTACCAGTTCGGCAAAAGCCTGGGCAAAGTGCCGGTGCGCACCAGCGATAAAACCGGATTCATTGTGAACCGCCTGCTGGTGCCGTATCTGCTCGATGCCATCCGCGCCTATGAAGAAGGCGTGGGCTCGATCCCCGACATTGATAATGCTATGAAGCTGGGCTGCGGCTATCCTATGGGGCCATTCACGCTGCTGGATTTTGTGGGGCTCGATACCACCTACTACATCACCCATGTCATGTTCGATGAATTCAAAGAGCGCCGTTTCGCCTCGCCTCCGCTGCTGAAGCGGCTGGTGATGGCCGGATGGTATGGGCGCAAGTCCGGCAAAGGGTTCTACGACTACAAAGATCCGAATAATCCCGTGCCTCTTAAGTTTTAACCATCAGTTTTAACCATCAGCTCAGCCCGAAACCACACACATGGAAAATGTAAAAGTCGAGAAGAAGAACCGGATTGCCTACGTCACCATTGATCGTCCTAAGGTGCTGAATGCGCTGAATATGGCGACCATGGAAGAATTGCGGCAGGTGTTCACTGACCTGCGTGACGATAAAGAAATAAGGGTCGTGATTCTGACCGGTGGCGGTGAGAAGGCTTTTGTTGCCGGGGCAGACATCAATGAACTTGCCAAAAACGATCCGGTGCAGGCCAAAGCCTATACCCATCGCGGGCAGGCGGTGCTCGATCTCATCGAGAATCTCGGCAAGCCCGTGATTGCCTGCATCAACGGTTTCGCGCTCGGTGGCGGATGCGAAATCGCCATGGCCTGCACCATGCGCCTGGCCAGCGAAAATGCGAAATTAGGACAGCCGGAAGTGAAGCTGGGCATCATTCCGGGTTATGGCGGCACCCAGAGATTGCCGCGACTGGTGGGCACTGGGCTCGCCATGCAGATGGTGCTGACCGGTGAGATGATATCCGCGCAGGAGGCCCACCGCATCGGGCTGGTGAATGAAGTTCTTCCCGCCGCTCAACTGATGACACGCGCCGAAGAGATTGCCGGCAAGATCATCGGCATGGCCCCGCTCGCCATTCAGTACTGCATGGAAGCCGTGAACCAGGGCATGAACATGACCTTGCAGGAAGGACTATTTCTCGAAGCTACGCTGTTCGGCATCTGTTGCGCCACCGAAGACAAGAAAGAAGGCACCACGGCCTTCCTGGAAAAGCGCGCAGCGAACTTCCAGGGGAAGTGATGCTGAGAACCCACCACGGAGACGCGGAAGCGCGGAGAAAGCAAAGGGATTGTGCGCGATCTGCTCGTCATGATTAAGAACATCACCACAATTCGCGCCACCCGAAACGAGCGGGAACTGGAGCTTGTGTCCTCGCTGTTCGCTGCGCTCGGATTTCAGCCGGGAACGGAATGGAAGACCTCCCGCGGACGCGGCATTCCTTTCGAAGCTGCGCTGGGCAAGCTGGAGTTTGTGGCGGGCAAAGAGCCGATGCCTGCCGATGTCTGGATCGAAGTGACGGACCTTGATACGGTGCGTGATCTGCTGAAGAGCAAAATCAAGATCGGAGACATTCACGATACGCATTGGGGTTCGCGCATGTTGGTGATCGAGCCGGCCAAAGGAATGAAGTTCGCTTTCTGGCAGCACAAGCAGCAGAAACCGAATGCCGTGGAAGGCGATTTCAATTCTCAGGGAATGAAATTTGCGATCGTGGTAAGCCGCTGGAATTCTTTCATTACCGAGCGCCTGCTCGAAGGTTCGCTCGATGCTTTGCGTCGCAGCGGATGCCGCAAAGAAGACATCACTGTGGTCCGCGTTCCTGGATCCTTCGAGATTCCATCGCAATCGCGCACCCTGGCCGAGACTGGCAAATTCGATGCCATTATTACTCTGGGCTGCCTGATTCGCGGCGAGACCACCCATTACGAGCACATTGCGACTGAGGTCACGCGGGGCATTGGGCAGTCCGCACAGGAAACCGGCGTGCCTCATACCTACGGAGTGCTCACCTGCGAAAATCTTGAACAGGCCCTGGACCGTGCCGGACTGAAAGCCGGCAACAAAGGCTTTGAAGCCGCTATGTCGGCGGTGGAAATGGTGAGCCTGAAACGCAAGACGGCCGGCAGCGCATCCAAGAGCAAAGGCACAATTTAAGTCTATGGGAACCAGGCGCAAATCACGGGAATTTTGTCTGCAAATGCTTTTCCAATGGGACATGGGTAAGCAGACGCCTGAACAGGTACGCAAAACCTTCTGGAATGAACGGGGTGATGTGGAAGAAGCCGTGAGAGGGTTCGCCGACGACCTGTTTCATGTAGCCACCGACCGCCATCAGGAAATAGATGATCTGATTCAGAAACATGCGCAGCACTGGCGCATGGAACGGATGGCGGCTGTAGACCGCAACGTGCTGCGGGCCAGCGTAGCTGAATTTCTCGGCTACCATCACACGCCGCGCCCGGTGATTATCAATGAGGCGCTGGAGATAGCCCGCAAATTTTCTTCCCCGGAATCCGTGCAGTTCATCAATGGAGTGCTCGATTCGGTAGGAAAAGACCTGGAAGTCGCCAGGTAAAAGCCAAAGCCTTTTCAACCGCAGGGTTCGCAGAGCAGCAGCAGAGACTCGGGAAATTGCCAAGATTGCAGATATGCCAAAATTGAAGGTCCTTGGTGATTTTAGGCCATGTTTTCCAGATGACCTGGCTAATGTTGAGCAATATCTTATTCACCTCTGCGTACTCTGCGCCCTCTGCGGTGAAATTCTTGATTTTCTCCGTGCCTCAGTGTCTCCGTGGTGAGATTCTTGGTGCTAGAATTACCCAGTCTTCCATGCAGAAACGGCAGTCTTCACCCAAGAGATCCAGGTTGAAAACAACTTCCATCACTTACGCCGACAGCGGCGTTGATATAGATCGCGCCGACCGCGCCAAGCAGCGCATCAAGTATCTTGCCCACCGCACCTTTACTAAAGGAGTGCTGGGAGAGGTGGGCGGTTTTGGCGGCCTGTTTTCCGTTGACACGAAAAAATTCCGCGAACCGGTGCTGGTTTCAAGCGTAGACGGCGTAGGCACGAAGCTGAAGGTGGCCTTCATGATGAAGGTCCATCACACCGTGGGCGCCGATCTGGTGAACCATTGCGTGAACGATATCGCCGTGCAGGGCGCGACTCCGCTGTTCTTTATGGACTACCTGGCCACCGGCACGCTGGAACCTGCTATCGCAGAAAAAATTGTGGAAGGCATTGCCGAAGCCTGCCGCCACAACGGATGCGCGCTGATTGGCGGCGAAACCGCGGAGATGCCGGGGTTCTATCCCAAAGGCGAATATGATCTGGCCGGCTTCATTGTGGGCGTGGTGGACAAAAAGAAAATCATTACCGGCAGTGATGTGGAAGCCGGAGATGTGCTGGTGGGACTGCCTTCCAACGGACTTCACACCAACGGCTATTCACTGGCGCGCAAGCTGTTTTTTGAAGTCGCCAAATACTCACCCGACACTTACGTAAACGAGATCAAGAACAAGGCCGGCAACGAACTCATGCGCAGCCATAAGAGTTACTGGCCGATGCTGCGCAAGCTTATTGACGGCAGACTGGTCCACGCCATGGCCCACATTACCGGTGGCGGCATTACCGACAACCTGCCGCGTGTGCTGCCCAAGGGCACCGCCGCGGTCGTGGAACTCGGCACATGGCCGGTGTTGCCGGTGTTTTCACATCTGCAAAAGATCGGCAACGTGCCGCACGATGACATGATGCGCACCTTCAACATGGGAATCGGCATGGTGCTGGCTGTGCCTGCCGCCAAATACAAAAAGGTGCAGAACCTGATCGAAAGAATGGGCGAAAAAAGTTATCTGATCGGGCGCATCATCAAGGGCGACCGCAAGGTCCATTACGCCTAGTGTGTGTCCATAATTGCTGTTGTCTTTCTTACGATGGGTTACTTGAAACGAGCGGAGCACTTAGCAATCAGCAATTAGCATTCAGCCCGCTAACATCTTTGCTGCCGTGCACATTTACGGACGGCATGGCGAAGGGGTCAGTCAACGGCATCTAAGAAAACCCTATAGCGCATGAGTTCAACGAAAAAACTGGGAATCCTGCTTTCGGGCCGGGGCTCGAACTTTGTAGCTATTGCCGACTCCATCAAGGCAGGAAGGCTGGATGCGGAAATTGCTATCGTGATTTCCAACCGCGCCGACGCTCCCGGCCTGGAGACCGCCCGCAGTCGCGGGTTGAACGCCAGGCTCATTGCTTCCAAAGGACGCACGCGCGAAGATCATGATGCCGAAGTCGTTGCGGCCCTCAATGATGCCGGGGTTGATCTGGTCTGTCTTGCCGGATACATGCGGCTGCTCTCGGAGGACTTTGTCCGCGCCTTTCCCAATCGAATTCTCAACATTCATCCTTCGCTGCTGCCGGCGTTCCCCGGACTCGAAGCTCAAAAGCAGGCGTTCGAATACGGAGTGAAAGTCGCAGGCTGCACCGTGCATTTTGTGGATGAGCACCTGGACCACGGCCCCATCATCCTGCAAAAGACCGTGCCGGTACTGGAAGACGACGACGCTCATTCTCTTGCAGAACGCATTCTGGAGCAGGAACACATCGCCTATTCTGAAGGAATTCAACTGGTGCTTTCCGGCAGGGTGCGCGTGGACGGCAGAAAAATCGTCAAGGCAAAGAACCAGGCGGAGGGCTGCTGAATGCTCAAGGTAAAGTTGCTCCATCCGGCGGCTAAAGCGCCTTCGGTGGCCCATCCGGGCGAAGATCTTGGTTACGATGTTTACGCGGCCCTCGCCATCACCATTCCCGCCAAGGCCCACGGTATTATTTCTACCGGAGTCGCCATCGAGTGCCGCTCTGAATCGGGCGAGAAGATGGGAGCGCTGCTGCGCGACAAGTCTTCCATGGCAGCGCGGCGTCTGTTGTTGAGCGGCGGCGTGATTGACGCCGGATATCGCGGCGAGATTCGCGTGCTGATCGAAAATCTGGGTGACACTCCGGCAGAAATCTATGCCGGAGACAAGATCGCCAATCTGATTCCTTATCCGGTGCTCACGTCGGCTGTAGAAGTAGTGGATGAACTCAGCGATTCCAGCCGTAAGGCCGGAGGTTTCGGTTCCAGCGGGCGTTGATATCTTCAGAAGCTGCATTCTTTATAATCGAAAGCCATGCCACAATTTCCTCCTGTTGATGAGCAGCTTGCCTACATTAAGAAAGGCTCGGCTGAAATCATCCGCGAAGCCGAACTGCGCGAGCGCCTGGAACAGTCGCTGAAAAGCGGCAAGCCGCTGCGGGTGAAGGCCGGCTTCGATCCTACAGCGCCCGACCTGCACGTGGGCCACACGGTGCTCATTCGCAAGCTGAAACACTTTCAGGACCTGGGCCACACCGTCATCTTCCTGATTGGCGACTTCACCGGCATGATCGGCGACCCCACGGGACGTTCCGCTACCCGCCCGCCGCTTACCCGTGCCGACATCGAG
This sequence comes from Terriglobia bacterium, assembly GCA_963823745.1. Lineage (GTDB taxonomy): Bacteria > Acidobacteriota > Terriglobia > Terriglobales > Acidobacteriaceae > Angelobacter. The sequence continues at coordinate 96,668 of CAWGMN010000009.1, read as the reverse complement.
CGCAACGCCGAAACCTACAAGGCCCAGGTGTTCAAGATTCTCGATTCAGAGAAAACCGTGGTGGACTTCAATTCCCGCTGGCTCTCCAGTCTTTCGCCGCAAGACTTTGTCCGCCTGCTGGCCAAATTCACGCTTTCGCAGATGCTCGAACGCGAAGATTTCCATAAAAGGTTTCAGGAAGAAAAGCCGATTGCGCTGCACGAACTGCTTTATCCCATTTGCCAGGGATACGACTCTGTGGCCCTGCAAGCCGATGTAGAACTCGGCGGCACCGACCAGAAGTTCAATCTGCTGGTGGGACGCGATTTGCAGCGGGCGTCTGGGCAGCCCTCGCAAATTGTTTTGACCATGCCGATTCTCGAAGGGACTGACGGCGTGCAGAAGATGTCGAAATCTTATGGGAACTACATCGGCATCAACGAGCCGCCCCAGGAAATTTATGGCAAGGTCATGTCCATTTCCGATGAGCTGATGTGGCGTTACTACGAACTGCTTACCGATGTGACCAGCAGCGGAATCCAGCAGCTTAAAGATGATGTAGCCGCAGGACGCCAGCATCCCATGGCCGTGAAGAAGGCGCTGGCCCGGCGCATCGTTCAGGACTTCCATTCCGAACAGGCGGCCCAGCAGGCCGAAGAAAACTGGAGCCGGCAATTCCAGAAAGACAGTGTGCCCGATGACGTGGAGGTGCAGGAGATCGCGCGGGAGCAGATACAGTCCGGCGCGAATGCGGCAGCGGCCCCCGGTCCCATCCGGCTGGATAAATTATTAGTAGCCGCGGGAATGGTCAGCTCCGCTTCCGAAGCCCAGCGCAAACTCAAAGAAGGCGCCGTCTATGTCAACGGAGAAGTGCAGAAGAGTCACATAGCTTCATTCCCCAATTCTGATTTCGTGTTAAAGATGGGAAAACAGGTGAAGCGTGTGAAAGTGGTGTCGAATTAACTCTTTTGCGCGCTCTGATTCAGTGTGGGAGACGATGTATCGCACCACGACAAGCTCTACCGCTTTTCCGATCACCAGATCACCCGATGCACCGATCACCCGATTCTTCGCACCCGATTCTTCATTACTAAGGTCTCATGAACGCTCGCCCGTACATGTCCTGAATTTTCATTGCGGATGAACCCTGCAAAGCGCTGTAATCAATGATGCCAAACGGTTAGTCGGCGCGCGGCCCTCCCCCGCAGCCACACGCTGTCGCAGCGCTTCCCCAGGAGCTCATTATGCAGATAGGTGTTTATGGTTGTGGATATCTCGGCACGGTAGTGGCCGCATGTCTCGCAGATTTTGGCGTTCCAGTTACAGCCTACGGCAGTGACGCCGTCAATACCACGCTGCTGGCCAGCGGAATTCTTCCATTTCACGAGAAGAACCTTAGCGACATCGTCCGGCGCGGGGTGCGCGCGGGCCGCCTCATGTATTCAACTCATCTCCAGTCGATGGTGCAGCGTTCGGAGATCATCTATCTCGCGGAAGACAGCAGCAGCACCGTCGAGCAGATTGCCCTGGAAATTGCCGGTCATTGCGATCACGGCCAGATCATCGTGCTGGTTACGCCGGTCTCGGTCGGCACCGCACAGCGCATCGAAAACCATTTGAAGGCCGCCGGGCGACAGGTTGTGATTGTCTCCCATCCGGTATTTCTCTCGGAAGGCTGTGCAGTCGAAGATTTCAATTGGCCTGACCGCATCGTGCTCGGCACTGCTTCCAGCCAGGCAGTATCGGCACTGAAGGCGCTATACCGTCCGCTGGTTATGCGCGGTGTTCCGGTAATTGTCACCAACCACGAAACCGCGGAACTGGTGCGCGAAGCATCCACCGCATTTCTGGCCACCAAGGTTTCTTTCATCAACGAACTTTCGAGCCTGTGCGAGCACGTGAGCGCTGACGCCGTTGATCTGGCCCTTGCGCTGGGACTCGACAAGCGCATCGCTCCGCGCTGCCTGCAACCCGGATCACTGGGCGGCAGCTTCGCCGAATCTGACATGGATTCACTCGCCAACCTGGCTGCCGGATCAGGCGTGTCGCTGAAGATCCTGACCGCCGCCCGTGAGGTCAACCGCGAGTTCTGCGATCGCATTATGGGCAAGATCAACCGCGTTCTCGAAACCGTCTGCGGCAAGCAAGTCGGGCTTCTGGGACTGGCGTTCAAGCCGAACACCAATTCCGTTGCCAGTTCGGCGTCTATCCGTCTGGCAAAAGAGCTTATGAATCGCGGCGCCCACGTGAAGGCCTACGATCCCATCGCCATGCCCGATGCCCAGCAGGAACTCACAGGCAATGTGCGTTATTGCGATTCTGCTTATGCAGTGGCCGAAGGCGTGGATGCTCTGGTGTTGAGCACCGGATGGCCGGAGTTCCGCACCTTGGATTTTGATCGCATTCGCCGCATTATCCGCCGGCCTTTCCTGGTGGACACCAAGAACCTGCTCGATGGCCCGCGCATGAAGGCCATGGGCTTTGAATATTCCGGAGTTGGACGCGCGTAAACATTCGCTTCGCGTCGCAGAGAAGCCTTCGCAAACGGCGGAGGCTTTTTTGTTGCTCCAACCCGGCATTTCCGTTCAGATATAATCAACCTCGATCTCATGAAAGCCTACGTCACCGTCATGTTGAAGACCACCGTGCTCGATCCCCAGGGCAAAACCATTCAAGGCGCATTAAAGAAAATGGGATACAAGGGCGTTGACGCCGTGCGCCAGGGCAAGTTTTTTGAGCTGGCCCTCGACGGCGGGCTCGACAAAAAAGCAGCCCAGGCCGAGGTCGAGCGTATCGCCCGTGAAGTCCTGACCAACCCGGTCATTGAAGAATTCAGCTATCGCCTCGAAGACTAGCGAATAGTTTTGCGTCGCGGGTTTGGAATTCGCGTAGAACATGTCTGGATACCGTATGCAAGTACGGCTCGGCTGTCGCAGGATTACCCAGTTCGAAGGACGTATGAAGCTAGCCCGCCGTTTCAACGGCGGGAAGGCTGGAGCGTTTAGACCGAGTCCCCGGCAGGGGATGGCTGAATTTTTCAAACGTGTAATGGCCCCCGTAACCCTGCACAATCTCAATCTCTCCGCTGCTACAGGTAAAATGTATTCCGAATCTTTTCCGCTGCAAAGAATGTCAAATCAGGGAAGCTGAACTATGTGTGGAATCGTAGGATATGTCGGCAAAAAGCAGGTGGTTCCGGTCATCATTGACGGACTGCGCCGTCTCGAATATCGAGGCTATGACTCGGCTGGCATTGCCGTCGCCTGTGACGATCGCGCGGACGGCTTGCAGATTCGCCGCGCTGAAGGCAAGCTGCGTAACCTCGAAGAAGCAGTCCGGCTTAAGCCGCTGGACGGCTCCTACGGAATCGGTCATACTCGCTGGGCCACCCACGGGCGTCCTACGGAAGAAAATGCCCATCCGCATCGTGACTGCACCGGCCGCATTGTGGTCGTGCACAATGGCATCATCGAAAATTATCTTCCTCTGAAAAAGAAGCTCATCGAAGAAGGGCACAAATTCACCACCGAGACCGATACTGAAATCATTGCCCACCTTATCGAGAAGAATCTGGTTCACAAGACAAACGGCCACAGTCCCGTCCTCGAAGACGCCGTGCGCCGCACCGTAAAAGAGCTGACCGGCGTCTTTGCCCTGGCGGTTATTTCCGTGGACGAACCCAACAAGATTGTGGCCGCTCGCAATGGCCCGCCCGCCGTGATCGGCCTCGGCGACAATGAATATTTCGTGGCTTCAGACGTGCCTGCGATTCTGCATCACACCCGCGACCTGTTCTTTTTGCATGACGGTGATCTGGCTATTGTGACTCCGTCAGGCGTGAAGCTCACGGATTTTGACGGTCATCCCGTGACGCGCGAGGTGCAGCACGTAAGCTGGGACCCGATCATGGCGGAAAAAGGCGGGTTTAAGCATTTCATGCTCAAGGAAATTTATGAGCAGCCGCGGGCTGTCCGCGAAACCGCCGAAGGCAGAATCTCGCAGGAAACCGGCAAGGTATTTCTGGAACCCATGGAGATCACCCATGATGAGTTCCGCAGGCTGCAAAAGCTGAACATCGCCGCCTGTGGAACAAGCTGGCACGCCGGACTGGCCGGTAAATTCATGATCGAACGCCTGGCGCGCATTCCGGTCGAAGTGGATTACGCCAGCGAATGGCGCTACCGCGATCCTATTCTTTCAAGCGGCGAATTGACGCTGCTCATCACCCAGTCCGGCGAGACCGCCGATACTATCGCCGCGCAACGCGAGGCCCGCGCCAAAGGATGCAAGACCCTGGCCATTTGCAACGTAGTGGGCGCCATGATTGCGCGCGAGGCTTCCGGCACCATCTATACCCATGCCGGGCCTGAGATTGGCGTAGCTTCCACCAAGGCCTTTACCGGCCAGCTTACCGCGCTCTTTCTGCTGGCGCTGCATCTGGGAGAGTTGCGGGGTACGCTCACCACCGAGCAGGCCAGGTACTACATTAGTGAACTGGTCAAGCTGCCCGGCAAAATGGAAGTGCTGCTCACGCGCGACAAGGAATGCGAAGACCTTGCCAGGCAATATCATCGAGTGCAGGATTTCCTGTTTCTGGGGCGGGGCATTCATTATCCGATTGCGCTCGAAGGCGCGCTCAAGCTCAAGGAAATTTCTTATATCCACGCGGAAGGCTATCCGGCAGGCGAAATGAAGCATGGCCCCAACGCCCTGATTGATGAAGATTTGCCCGTGGTCATTCTGGCCACGCGAGACCCCGGCGACCCGGACTCGGTATTGCGCTACGACAAAACCATGTCGAACATGAAAGAAGTGAAGGCGCGTGAAGGCAAAGTAATCGCCATTGCTACCGAAGGAGACGAGGAGATCAAAGAAGCCGCCGATCACGTGATCTATGTCCCACAGGCCCCGGAACTGCTGGCGCCATTGCTGGAGATCATTCCTTTGCAGTTGCTGGCCTATCACATCGCGGTGCGCCGGGGGTGCGACGTAGACCAGCCACGTAACCTGGCTAAGTCGGTTACCGTCGAATAACTACGGCGACCGCACTCTGCTGTCTGCGCAGCTTAACAATTCCAAACCATGCAAGCTGCTCGCTGGCCCTTTGCCGGCGCTGGTCGCGGTTACAATTTATAAATCATGGAAAATGGAAACGTCCGATTTGATTCTCTTTGGACGCGGCATTCATGGCTTGTAGCATTCGCAGTCGTACTGCTGGTATCTGTCCTTGGCTTCTTGTTGGATCTGGCGCTGGTGAAAGAAGGATTTCCCCGCCTGCTGATGATGATTTTCAGCAATACACTTACCGGCCTGGTTGCCGGCTGGCTTTTTACATCGTTTGCCGCCCACGAAAGAAACCGCCGTGAGCTGATGCGCGAACGCATGCAGACGGTAGCTGAGCTGAATCATCATATCCGCAACGCTCTCCAGGTAATCAAATACTGGGGAGGCCGCCAGCCCGGTCTTGATTCCATGCAGTTGCAACTGATCAATGAATCCGTAGACCGCATCGAATGGGCGTTGCGCGAAGTGTTGCCCAAATATTTCCCGCCCGGACAAGGGCCGGTTCCCACCCCCGAGCTAGACTCTGCCGTGAACGGGAAAGGTCAAGAGCCGCAATAAATTTTCCGGCAGACAAGCAGTGACCGGCAGCCGTTCTGAATCGCGGCCCTCTCACAAGCCATCTAATCAGACAAATGGGCTCATTTCTCAGCGGAAGCAAGTCTATCCGCATCGATCATTATCGTCCACGCACGGCCGGCAGCAGTCCGGCCATTCTTCTGGTGCATGGTTCCGGCGGTCCCATGAACGGGATCGATCCCTTCGCTCAGCAGGCCACCGTTTTTGGCGTGCATGTATTTGTTGTCCATTATTTTGAGCGCACCGACCATTCCTGGGTGTATCCCAGCCAAGTCGAGCCTCACTTTGCCGATTGGATGGAAACGCTCAAAGACGCTCTGAGTTTTGTTTCTGAGCAGCCGGGAGTGGATGCGAAGCGCATTGGACTGCTCGGATTCTCGCTGGGTGGCTACCTGTCATTGGCTCTGGCTACGCAGGATGATCGGATTGCCGCTGTAGCCGAGCTGGTGGGTGGACTGCCCGAAGCGCTGGCATCACTGGCCAAAAATCTGCCGCCTGTGATTATTCTGCATGGCGGCAAAGATCAAACTGTCCCAGTGCAGCAGGCTTACCGGCTGGAAGAACTTTTGAAGCAGCACAATGTTCCATACGAAATCAAAATCTATCCCGACCAGGGACACATTTTTCAGGGACTGGCACAATTCGACGCCATGCGCCGGGTAGCCGGCTTCTTCCGCAGGCATCTGTTGAAAGCCGCGTAAACCCACCACGGAGGCACTGAGAAAGCCTTTACCGCAGAGTTCGCAAAGAGCGCAGAGATGAATGAGTTACATGCAGCAGTGGAGAACATCTTTTCTGATTGACCAGCCGATTCGGAAAGAGTCAATAGAAAAATGCATTCGTTATCATTCAGCATCAATGCTTTCGCGAACATGCAATCCAGCCCTCTGCGCTCTTCGCGCACTCTGCGGTGAAAAAAGTTCTATAGTTTCCCACTTGGTTAAAAGGTTTTCTCAGTGCCTCCATGTCTGCGTGGTAAATTCCGTCACGCTGTTTATACTGAGATGTGCCAGAGCGAAAGATCTACACGGCGGAGCTGAAGCGCGCTCTTCAGCTTTCTAAAGAAACACGCCATCTTGAATTCAGCGTCAGGGAAGTAGAGAAGTTTGATTTCATCCCAGGACAGTTCCTTTCCTTGCTGGCCAACAAAGAAGACCATGAGATCACCCGGGCGTATTCCATTGCTTCATCGCCCCGCTCGGCCGCCGAATTTGACCTGTGCCTCAACCGCGTAGACCAGGGATTTTTCTCCAACCTGCTCTGCGATATGCGCGAGGGTGAGACGGTGCGGTTTCACGGCCCCCACGGCCTTTTTACCCTGCGTAATCCGCTCAAAGATTCCATCTTTATCTGTACCGGGACCGGCGTGGCCCCCTTTCGCGGATTTGTGCAGTGGCTGTTTGCTGCTGAGCAACGCAGCCTGATCGCCGGTCGCGAGTTCTGGCTGGTCTATGGAACCCGCCAGCCCGATAGCATTTACTACCGCGACTATTTCGAGCAGGTAGCGAAGGAAAATCCGAACTTTCATTATGTGGTGACGCTCAGCCGTGCAGACGAGAATTGGACCGGCCTTCGCGGCTATGTGCAGGAGCACGTGCGAAAAATTGTGGAAGGCCTTGCGCCCGAAGGGCGGCAGCAACTGCATGCCTACATCTGCGGATTGAACAACATGATCAAAGCCAATCGCGCCCAGCTCACGGAATTAGGCTTCGAACGCAAAAGCATCATCTACGAGCGCTACGACTAAAGTTATTTAACGATCTCCGCCATCGCCATCAAGCCGGTTTGCTCTTGACTCTGCGGTTCCATCAATTTTGGCATCTTGGCAATTTGTTTGTGCTAATCTTCCTTATGGAAGCCCTTCCCAAAGTCGAGTTGCACCTCCACCTCGATTGCTCACTCAGCTATAAAGTAGTTTCCGGTTTTCACCCTGAAATCAGCGAACAGACCTATCGCCAGACGTTCATGGCGCCGCGCCGGTGCGGAAGCCTGGCCGAATACCTCACCCGCGCGCCCCACGCAGTGCGGCTCATGCAATCCAAAGACAGGCTGAAAGCGGTGGTCAGAGATGTTTTCGAGCAGCTTGCGGACGATCATGTGATCTATGCTGAAATCCGCTACGCTCCCCTGCTGCATCTCGATGAAGGGCTCAAGCCGCAGGAAGTAACCGAAATCGTGGACCAGGCTGTAGAGCAATGCATTGCGGAAACCGGCATCGAGGCCCGATTGATCCTGTGTACGTTGCGCCACTATACCCGCGAACAGAGTCTGGAAACTGCCCGATTGGTCAACGCCATGAAAGGAAGCCGCACCGTCGCGCTGGATATCGCAGGTGACGAAGCTGCGTTTCCTCTGGCTCCGCACAAGCCTGCTTTCGATTACGCCCACGAGCACGGCCTCTCCGTCACCGCCCACGCCGGCGAAGCCGCGGGTGCGCAAAGCGTAAGCGAGACGTTGAGGGAGTTGCGCCCGTCGCGCATCGGGCACGGCGTCCGCAGCGCCGAAGACCCTGAAGTAGTCGCCATGCTCAAAGAGCAAAAGATCCATCTGGAAGTCTGCCCCAGCAGCAACGTCCAGACCAATGTATGCAGTTCGCTTAAGCAGCATCCTGTGGACCGGCTCTACCGCGAGGGGGTATCGCTGGGAATCAATACTGATGCCCGGACCATCACCAACACCACGCTGAACCGTGAATACAAAGAGCTTGAACAGGCTTTCGCCTGGACGTCCGCCGACCTGCTGCACTGCAACCTGGAGGCCTTGCGGGCCGCCTTCCTGCCCGCAGAAGCCAGCCAAAAACTTCAATCCCGGCTCACGGAAGCCTATTCGAAGACATTCGCCAGCGCCTCGAAATAAATTGCTGTAAATGTAACCCACTGAAAGCAAACCGATTATTTCTGCAACCTCACCCCTCTGCCATCCATCTAATAACTTGACAATAAGTCACTCAACTCTGATAATGCTATCGTTGTCAGGCAGGGTTTCCACTCATTTAGCAATTTTAAGTTTAGGCAGGGAGGGTAGTAGCCAATGGGCAAAATTATAGGAATTGATCTTGGAACCACGAACTCGGTGGTGGCGGTTATGGAGGGTGGAGAGCCCAAGGTAATCGCAAATGAAGAAGGTGGAAGGACCACCCCATCCGTCGTGGGTTTCACAAAGTCAGGCGAGCGTCTGGTCGGGCAGGTAGCAAAACGCCAGGCCATCACGAATCCTGAGAATACGGTTTATTCGATCAAGCGGTTTATGGGACGCCGCTTTGAAGAAGTGAGCGACGAGCTCAAAATGGTCCCCTACAAAGTGGTTCGCCAGGGCGACCACGTGGCCGTGGTAGCCCAAGGGCAGGAATACACTCCGCCCCAGGTTTCGGCCATGATTCTGCAAAAGCTGAAGAAGGCGGCCGAAGACTATCTCGGGCAGTCGGTCAGCGAAGCAGTGATCACCGTTCCGGCGTATTTCAACGACGCACAGCGTCAGGCGACCAAAGACGCCGGCAAGATTGCCGGTCTCGACGTAAAGCGCATCGTCAACGAACCGACCGCGGCCGCGCTGGCTTACGGTCTGGACAAGAAGAAAGACGAGACCATCGCCGTGTACGATTTCGGCGGCGGCACCTTTGATATCTCAGTGCTGGAAGTGGGCGAAGGCGTGATTGAGGTGAAGTCCACCAACGGCGACACTCACCTGGGCGGTGACAACATTGACCAGCGCATCGTCGAATGGCTGGCCGATGAGTTCAAGAAAGAAGAAGGGCTTGACCTGCGTGGCAAGGGCAATGAAATGGCCATGCAGCGCCTGCGCGACGCGGCGGAAAAGGCCAAGATCGAGCTTTCCACTACCATGGAAACCGAGATCAACCTGCCGTTTATCACCGCGGACGCCAGCGGCCCCAAGCACCTGGTGAAAAAACTGACTCGCGCGAAGCTCGAGCAGATGATCGAAGACATTATCCAGCGCTCGGTAGCTCCGTGCCGCCAGGCGATGAAAGATGCAGGCGTCGAGGCCAAGGACATTGATGAAGTCGTACTGGTCGGCGGACAGACGCGTATGCCCCGCATCCAGCAGCTTGTAAAAGACCTGTTTGGAAAAGAGCCGCATCGCGGTGTGAATCCCGACGAAGTAGTGGCGATTGGCGCTGCTGTTCAGGCGGGAGTGCTTTCCGGCGACGTGAAAGATCTGTTGCTGCTCGACGTGACTCCGCTTACGCTGGCGATCGAGACTTTGGGTGGCGTGGCGACTCCTATGATCCCGCGCAACACCACCATTCCGACCCGTAAATCGGAAGTGTTCTCCACCGCAGCCGACAGCCAGACGTCGGTCGAGGTGCATGTTCTGCAAGGGGAACGTCCGCTGGCGCGCGACAATCGCACGCTCGGCAAGTTCCACCTGACCGGAATTCCACCGGCTCCGCGCGGAGTGCCGCAGGTCGAAGTCACTTTCGACATTGACGCGAACGGCATTCTGAACGTTACGGCCAAAGACCGCGCTACCGGCAAAGACCAGAAGATCACCATCACGTCTTCTTCAGGCCTGAGCAAAGAAGAAGTGGAGCGCATGGCCAAGGAAGCGGAAGCGCACGCCGCTGAAGACAAGACCAAGCGCGATGAGATCGAGGCGCGCAACCAGCTCGACAGCATGGTCTACAACGTCGAGAAGATGTTGAAAGAGCACGGCGACAAGATTTCAGCATCGGAAAAAGGCGATGTGGAATCGGCGGTGGCTGAGGCCAAGAAGGCGCTGGAAGGCACCGACCCCGCGGCCATGAACTCGGCCCGCGAACGGCTCACGACTGCGTCGCACAAGCTGGCCGAAGTCATGTACCGGTCGGCCCAGACCCCGGATGGCGCTGCCGGCGCCGCCCCTGGTCAGGAAGCAAGTGGCGGAGCGAACGGTGCAGGCGGCCAGGCGCATCAAAAGAAAGATGAGGGTGTGATTGACGCCGAATACGTGGATGTCGAGGACAAAAAGTAACGGACTAAAGTGAGGACAAAAGCAACCTCCTGAGGCGCACAGTGCGCTGGGAGATTTAAGCAAGGCAAACGCGTGCGGGGCGGCTGTAGATCAGCCGCCTTTGCATCAAGAGGGCCAAATAGAATGAAACAATATTTGATCATGAAGATGGTAGAGGGGCTGAATCAAGTGGCCGGCATGATCGCATTACCCGGCTTTTATACGCTTGAAGCGGCGCAGCAGTTCATCATGCAAGCGATAACCTCCGATCCCGAATCGAAATTCCTGATTCAGGAAGTCGGGGCTGCTTAATTGCGCATTCTTGGTTAAAGAAATTTTAGCAATACGTTCCATTTAAGGTTGAGAACGAGCAAGCCCGCTAGGTTGAGAACGATGCAAGCCCGCAAAGCGGGCGAAATGTTAGCCCGGCGCGTGAGCGCTGGAAAGCAGAAGTAAGTCTGGAAAAGCAAAAGATACGAGTCGAGTTCCGCCAGGGGCTGCATAAGTTCAGTCGGCGTTTTGCCTCACGGCAAATTCGACAAGGATCTGGATGGGATGTAAAGCGTAAGAACCACCACGATGCAAGCCCGCAAAGCGGGCGAAATATGTTAGCCCAGCGCGTAAGCGCTGGGAAAACATACCCTAAGAACAGAGCCCCGGAGGGGCGGCACAGAAGGAGCCAGAAAGAACGAATGAAGCTAGTCAGAAAAGCTGTCGTGCACACATCGCTTCTTTTGCTTTTTGTCGCGGCGCTGAACGCCCAGGCCGGGCAAACTTCCGCCACTGATGCGACTCACGAGGTCACGAAATTACTACAAGACTTCATCGCTGCCGTTCCGCGGGGCGACCGGCAGGTTTTCGACAACTTCTTTGCCGACGATGTGATCTACACGCGGGCCACGGGCGTGACCGTCCATAAAGCCGACATCATGAAGAACATAGACGTGCGCGCGGCCAATGAGCCTAAGGCCACCTATGAGGCCGACGATGTTACGGTTCATCCGTACGGCGACATGGCAGTAGTGAATTTCCGCCTGGTCCAACATAACGAAAAAGAGGGCCATCAGGAAACCAACTACTTCCGCAACACCGGCACGTTCCTCAAACGCAACGGCAAATGGCAGGTAGTGGCCTGGCAGGCCACTAAAGTGCCCGCAGACAATGCGGCGAAGTAACGGGGTTATAGAATACCAGCACTCTGTTCACGTGTGTCATCCTGAGCGGAGCGCGGCAGCGCGGAGTCGAAGGATCCACGGGATGACAAGAGCAACGAGAAAGCGTCAAGGCGTTCTCACAATGATGTACAGCACGAACGCAATTGGATTATCGAAAATGTTTATCGCTGTCATCCTGAGCGGAGCGCGGCAGCGCGAAGTCGAAGGATCCGACGGGATGATGGGACAACGAGAAAGGCGTCAAGGCATTCTCACGATGAATCAGAAGGTTCATCAATATTGGGTCTACATGGTGGCGAGCACTACTGGCACGCTCTACGTTGGCATGACGAACAGTCTGGAGCGCCGGATTCAGGAACACAAAGCCGGCGAGATCGAAGGATTTTCGAAGACTTACGATTGCAAGCGGCTTGTCTACTGGGAAAGTTACGATTCAGTCCACCGCGCCATTAGCCGGGAAAAGCAATTGAAAGGCTGGCGGCGGGGTAGGAAAATAGCGCTCATTGAAAAGAAGAACCCGCGATGGCAGGATTTATCAGAGCGTTGGAGCAAGACATTGCTGTTTCCGCAGGAGTCAATGAAAGAAGCAGACGCTCGTGTTGAGAAGAATAAAGAACTACTGCGGGTACGAGAAAATGCCCTGAAACAGCATAGCAGAGGAAACTGATCGTGGATCCTTCGACTCCGCGCCAATGAGTGATGAAGAAATCCGGATTATCGAGGCGCTGCGCTCAGGATGACAGACGCAAAGGGATTTCGAAGTATGAGGAGCGTCAAGGCATTCTCACGATGATCTAAGCACGAAGCAATAGGATCCTGAGCGGAGCGCGGCAGCGCGGAGTCGAACGATCCACGGATGACCGGAGCAACGAGAAAGCAGCAAGGCATTCTCACGAGAACGTAAGCGAATCAACATGGCAACCACGCAACAAAAAGATTACTACTCTGTACTCGGCGTAAAAAAATCTGCCACGGCGGACGACATCCGCAAGGCATTCAGGAAACTTGCGCGTAAATATCATCCTGACGTAAATCCCAACGACAAGAAATCAGAAGAGAAATTCAAGGAGATTTCCGAAGCCAACGACATCCTGAGCGACCCCAAGAAGCGCAAGATTTACGATCAACTGGGTTTCTACTCAGACAACATCGATCCGGCCACGGCTGAGGCTTATGCGCGCGGCGGCGGTTTCGGAGCAGGCGGTTTTGGCAATGTTCCCGGCGGCAACTCGCGTGGCGGCGGCCAGGGGGCGCCTTTCGATTTCAGCGGTTTTGATTTTTCTAACTTTGAGCCGGGCCAAAGGCAAAGCGGAGGCGGCGGCTTCAAAGATATTTTCTCCAGCATCTTCGGTGGCGGGCGTGGCGGAACTGCGACTCAGACCGAGCCCGAGCATGGCACCGATCTTGAATATCAGGTCAACATTGGTTTCTGGGACGCCATTCGCGGCACGGTCATGCGCCTGAATATCACCCGTCAGACGGCTTGCGATAATTGCAGCGGCACGGGCAGTGTGGGGACGGCATCTACCTGTCCTGAATGTGGCGGCGTCGGGCAAGGTAACTCAAAACAGCGGTTCCATGAAGTTCAATATGCAATGCCCGCGCTGCCATGGTACCGGCAAGGCGCAGAACCCCTGTCCTGTTTGCCACGGAGAAGGTGTGGTCACCCGCACCGAACCCATGGAAATTCGCATCAAGCCGGGCACGCGCGATGGACAGCGCATCCGGCTTGGCGGCAAGGGCAATGCCGGGCTGCGCGGCGGCCAGCCGGGCGATCTCTACATCATCATCCGGACTGGGGAACATCCGGTGTTCCGCCGTGAAGGCGACGACATTTATGTAACCGTTCCAGTCACTGCCATGGAAGCCGCGCTGGGCGCGAAAATCGAAGTGCCCACCGTGGACGGACGTTCCCAGTTGAAAGTGCCGCCGGGTACCCAAAGCGGACAAAGATTGCGGCTGCGGGAAAAAGGCGTTCCGTCCGCCACCAGAGACGGCGCTCGGGGCGACCAGATTGTAGAGATCAAAATCGTGGTGCCTGAGGCCCGTGATCTGAAGGTGCGTGAACTGTGGCAGGAATTGCAGAAGCTGAACCCTGAAGATCCACGGCAGGAACTATGGGAGAAGGTCTGATTCTTGAGACAGACAGGCTGCTCTTGCGTAAATTCACGCCGGACGATGTAGATGCCCTGGCGAAAGTAATCGGTGATCCGGCCGCGATGGAGTATTATCCTGCTCCTTTCTCCCGGAAAGAAGTTGAGGAATGGATCATTCGCAACATGGGCCGATATGACAAGGACGGCTGCGGTTTGTGGGCGATGGCACTCAGGTCTTCGGGTGAGTTGATTGGAGACCGCGGTTGTGTGATGCAACAGGTTGAGGACATGCCGGAGTTGGAGATCGACACGCGGCGGGACCTGTGGGGAAACGGATTTGCCACAGAAGCGGCGCGTGCATGCATGGACTACGCCTTTAGCAAGATTGGTGTGCGGAAGGTGATTTTTATGATCCGGCCAGAGAACTCCAGGTCGCGGCGTGTTGCTGAAAAGAACGGCATGCTGCCTGAAAAAGTAGTTTTCTGGCATGGCTATGATCACTGCATCTATGCTCGTCAAAGAAACTGAAATATGACTGCCAAACGCAAATCCAAAGGCGCATACATGATTTCGTCGGTGGCGGAAATGTATGGCATCCACCCGCAAACGCTGCGTCTCTATGAGCGTGAAGGGCTGCTCAAGCCGTCGCGCACCGAGGGCAACACCCGCCTCTACACTGAAGAAGATTTACAGCGGCTGGAATTCATTTTGTCGCTGGCGCGCGATCTGGGCGTGAACATCGCAGGCATTGCCATCATTCTGCAAATGCGCGAACGCATGGAAGAGATGAACCGCCAGATGCAGGAATTTGTACGCTTTGTACAGCAGGAGGTCTCCACCCGCGCCAGCCACGCTCAGGCGGATGCCAGCCAGGGCGCTCTGGTCGCGTTGCGCCGCTCGGTCCCAATCTCAGTACGCGACAAAAGAAAATAGCCGGGGCCTCGATTGAGGTTCCGGCTATTTTCGGGGCAGTGTTGCTTGGGCAGTTACGCAGCAGTTTTGCCGAGTTCTCCCTCTTTGACGTCGCGTCCATGAATGGAGACAATCGGCTTTCTTTCGGGTTCAACCGTTCTCTCGTTCGCCAGATCAAGCTCATCAAAATCCGAGAGATTGGTGTTCATGTTGTTGAGTTTTTGAGGATAAACACGCATTCTCTGGCGGATACGGCGTTCCATATCGCTCCATTGTTCGCGTGCCTTTCCCATGCCACGGCGCATCGCATTTACGCCTTTCTGCTCGGCATTGCGCAGATCATCGAGCAGACGCATTTAGATCCCCCTTTCGTGCTGTTGACAGTTGGTTGCGATTTTACGGGTCAATAAATAGGATGCCGCCTGGGGAAACTTGGAAACTGCTGGACAGAGTAGCTGCTGCTTATTGTGAGCTGCCGCTTTACAATAGAGTGTGAATACCCAAAGGCTCGCTCAAGCCGTTTCTATCGCCGCTCTTCTAGCTGCCCTGCTGCTTCGATGGCTGGCCGGCAATAAGGTGTGGCATGGCCGTACCGGAAGCCATTGGGCCATCCTGCTCACACTTTCCGTCTCGATTGCCGCGCTCGGATTCACTCTTCTTGCCATCGTCAGACGGAAAATTCCCTGGCCAAGGCTTCTGCTCCCGTTCGTCATCTGTGTGGAGTTGGTCCGCATTGCTGCCGGGCAGAGTTCCCGAATCCAGCTTGCGATTCTGGTCGCTGCGATGGATCTCACTCTGGTGATCGTGGCCGTGTATTGGGTGATAAGAGAACGGCAGCGCTTTCGATCAGGAGCTTACCTCGAAGAATCGCTGGAGAAGATCCTGGCTCAGTTTATGGGCGAGCGGCTGGCCGCAATTTCGGCGCGTGAATTGGTCCTGCTCTGGTCAGGCATCGCCTGGGCCAGTCGCGGATTCCGCCTGAAAGCTCCGCCCGGTTTCAGCTATGTGGAAGAATCACTGATTAAATATCTCCCGGTGCTGGTTCCCATGCTGGTGGCCGCTGAAGGCATTGTGTACGAAGTGTTGCTGCACCATCGTTCTATCGTTCGCCTGATTATGCATGTGGCTGAAGTTTGGGCCATTCTCTGGTGCTTCGGCATGTACGCCATCATGAAGTCGCGGCCTCATCAGCTTACAGCCGAATCGGTGCGGCTAAGGTGTGGTTTCGCCTCATGTGAATTTGCGCCCGAACTTCTGCACGATTTGCGTCCTCGTCCGCAATTTGACGATGCGCCCCGGCCCCGCAACATGGCCAGACTGAGTCCGCGCGGAACTGTGACCATGGAACTCCGGCTGAAAAATCCGGTGATCGTTCGTGACATGTTTGGCCGTTCGCGTTGGTTCGACCTGCTCGAAGTGGCCGCCGATCATCCCACAGACTTCCAGCGTGAACTGCTGGCGCTGGCCCGGCGTTCTTGAAATTCTGCAGGTCGTCTCTTCTGCTTTCCCCCGCATCGTGCTGCATCAGCCGTATTACCTTTTTCAATTTTGGCAATTTTGGCATTTATGGCAATCATGGCAATTCTCGCCCTCTACGCCGCCTGCGGCCTCTGCGTAAAAAAGATTTAGCTCTTCCCTGAGATAATGGACACATGCCTGAGTTACCCGAGGTGGAAACCATTGCCCGCGGTCTGGACAAGCGCGTTTCCGGCGATCGCATTGATTCCGTTTGGATCGGCAGCAAGCCCGAGCCTCTGAAATCACCGGCGGCCGAAATTGCCAGGACTCTGGAAAGCGCCCGCATCGAACAGGTCCACCGCGTAGGAAAACACATTGTGTTTGATCTTGCTGGGGGCAGGAAAGCCACAGGCAAAAAAGCCGTGGGTGAAAAAGACGGCAAGCATCAATGGATCGTTCACCTTGGCATGAGCGGACGCCTGCTGGTGGCCAGCCCTGATTCCGAGCAGGCGCCGCATACGCATCTGGTGGCAAAACTTGGTTCCGGAAGGGAACTGCGCTTTGTTGATCCGCGCCGCTTTGGACGCCTTGAGGTGCGCCATAGCGCATTTGAAGGGCCGGGCACTGAGCCGCTGCACATCAGCCTCGAAGATTTCACCAAACTGTTTCGCAAGCGCAAAGGGCCGATCAAAGGCGCGCTGCTCAATCAGAGTCTGCTGCACGGGGTAGGCAATATCTATGCGGACGAAAGTCTGATTCGTGCCGGAGTCAGGCCGCGCCGCCGCGCTGGTGAACTCACGCGGGCAGAGTACGCCAGGCTGCACGCCGCATTGCAGGAAGTATTGAAAGAAGCCATCGCCGCCGGTGGCTCCTCGATTTCAGACTACGTGGACGCCGAAGGGGAAGAAGGCTTTTTCCAACTACAGCACCGCGCCTATGGCCGCGAAGGCCAGCCCTGCCTCACATGCAAGACCCCCATCAAAAAAATCGTCGTAGCCGGAAGAGGCACGCACTATTGCCCGAAATGTCAGAAGTAGCAGTCAGCCGGTCAGCACTCAGCACTCAGTCCGTGAACAGTGTTCCGCCTGAATGGCTCTGGTATTTGGTACTTGGTATTTTTTTTAGTACTTGGCTCCTTGCTGAAGCGTCAGCAGCATTCAACTCCCGAACAACTATCGAGAGTTGGAAATCACTTTCAGGAATCGAAACTGTTTGCAGTCTGCAAAAGAGAGCCCGGCAGGGCGGAAGCAATCTAGCCCAGACCGGAAGGTCTGGGAAAACTGGAAGAACAATCGAGCCCCGTCAGGGCGGCACTTCTTCGGCGCATAGATCATATGCGTGCACATTGTTTCGGCATTCTGATCAAAATGACCTGTCCTTCCTCTGCGCGCCCTGCGATCTCTGCGGTGAAACGTCTTTAGAATTTTCGGCTATATGCTATTCGCGCCTGAGTGCTTCTCCCTCATCTTCCTCAAATCCCTCAACCACCGTTCATAATCCGTCGCTTTGTTCTGAAAAAACTTTCCCACCTCCGGATGCGGCAATACCAGAAACCGCTCTTCCTCCATCGCCTTCACTGTTTCCTCGGCGGCCTGTTCCGGTTCAATGGCGGTATCCAGCAGAAATTTCGATTCTGAATTGCGCAGCATATTCGTCCGCACACCCTGCGGACACAACGCCGAAACCCGTACTCCCTGATTTCCATACGCAATCGCCAGCCACTCGGCAAAAGCCATGGCCGCGTGTTTAGTCACCGAATACGGCGCTGACCCAATGTGCGTCAGCAGTCCTGCCGCGGAGACAGTCTGTACCAGGTAGCCTTCTTTCCGCGCCAGCATTTGCGGCAGCACCGCCCGCGCGGCATAGACGTGCGCCATTACGTTTACGTCCCAACTGAGCTGCCAGTCTGCGTCTGGTGCTTCAGGGCCGTTGCCCACGCCTACCCCGGCATTGGAGCAGAAAATATCAATTTTTCCGAACTGCTGGTTGGCAGATTCGACCAGCCGCACTACATCCGCTTCTTTGCCCATATCGGCAATAATCGCGACACCTTTCACCTCTTCCGCTACGCGCCTCGCGCCCGCCTCGTCAATATCGGCAACGACAACGGCCCGCGCTCCCCTGGCGGCAAAGGCATGGCACAATGCCCGCCCAATTCCGTTGCCTCCGCCGGTC
The DNA here is from genome assembly GCA_963823745.1 of Terriglobia bacterium. Classification (GTDB taxonomy): domain Bacteria; phylum Acidobacteriota; class Terriglobia; order Terriglobales; family Acidobacteriaceae; genus Angelobacter. The sequence goes on along the minus strand of CAWGMN010000009.1, from coordinate 78,283 downwards.
ACAACAGCCACTCTGTCTTTTATCTGCATGCGGAAACGATATAGTGTTGTGCTGTGGAAGACAATCAGCTCTGCGCAAGTGTCCGCAGCATCGCAAATCGTATTGTCAGAATTTTTTGAGGCATCATGTCTGAAGAATCCGGAGTCAAACCGCTCATGGCTACCTTCGCGATAGGTGTTGATTTGGGCGGCACCAACCTTCGTATTGCCGCCGTTGACAGCAACGGCAAACTTCTTGAGAAGATCACGACCGGCACTGAAGTTACCCGCGGACGCGACGAGGTGATTGCTGAAATGTGCGGCGCCATTCAAGGCCTGGCCACGAAATTCCGCGGCACCGGCGCTCTGGCCGGCATTGGTATTGGCGTTCCCGGAATCATCGAGATGCAGACCGGCATGCTGCGCGAATCGCCCAATCTTCCCGGCTGGCAGGACTACCCGGTGAAGGAAGAAATCGAACGCCGCCTTTCCACCACCGTGATTCTCGAAAACGATGCCAACTCCGCCGCCTTGGGCGAGAAGTGGTTGGGCGCCGGCAATACCGTGGACGATATGTGCATGATCACTCTCGGCACCGGCGTAGGCGGGGGCATCATTCTGCAAGGACGCATCTGGCATGGCATGACCGGCATGGCCGGCGAACTCGGCCATATCGCCGTAGATCCTGCCGGGCCTCCGTGCGGCTGCGGCTCACAGGGATGTGTGGAACAATATGCGTCCGCCACCGCCATCAAGCGCATGGCCGTAGAGGCCATTGCTATGGGCAAAGCTCCCGAACTTTCGCGGGTCATGACTGAAGGGCCTGAGTTCAGCTCCAAGGTCGTTTACCAGATGGCCGTGCAGGGCGATGAACCGGCGCAGCAAATTTTCCGCCACGTAGGGCGTTCGCTGGGAATTGCGATCGCCGGCCTCATCAACATTTTCAACCTGCCCATGTATGTAGTCGGTGGAGGCGTAGTGAGCGCCTGGGACGCCTTTGCTCCCACCATGATTCAGGAAATTCGTAAGCGGTCGTTCGTATACAACGCAACGGCGCCCGTAGACGGAGTGCGCGGCGTCCACGGAACGAATATTCATGATGACTCGCTGCCCACGCGCAGAAGCACCATCATTACCAGGGCACTGCTGGGAAGCGATGCCGGCCTGATAGGAGCAGCCCGCCTGCCCATGATCGCCAGAGAAGTAAAGCTGCCGGAACAGGAATTAAAGCGCGCCTGACGCAATGCGATTCACCGCAGAGGACGCAAAGATCGCAGAGAAGAGCAAGTGAGCACGTGTTTTTCAATTTGGAATTTATTTATAGTAATCATGGCAATTCCTGGAGCCATTCCCGTACTTGCTGTGTTCCGGTTTTGGTGGAAGAGCGGCCCCTTTTAGGGCCGCGTAAGGTTGAGAAAAAATACTGGGCTTTAGAGCGTGTGTGAGAACTGAATTTTGTATGGGCTAACGAGACAAGTATCAGGGCACGAGTTTACTCGTGCCGTAAAAGTGCATAAACATTGGGCTTTAGCCCTGGTGTAAATGAGGGTGACTTGCTCTAAAACCCTCTGCGCACCCTGCGATCTCTGCGGTAAATCGGCCTTTATGTTCTCTCCAATTCCGCCACTTCCAATTTCAGCCTCGCCACTTTGCGTGTAAGGAACAACAGATACCCCACATAGATCACCCACGCTGCAATGTATCCGGCATACATGAACTTGGTGGGCCGGTGCGGGTCCTGCACTAGAAACACGGCGGGCAACACCATGTATGCGGTGTTCCCCAGCGCGGCTTTGCGGATGTGCGCTGCATCGACCTGCTGTTGCAGCCGCTCCAGTTCGTAGCGGAACCACGCGATCAGGCCGGCAAACGCCAGAAACGCAATCATGTTGGCCATGAGCGCGATCTTCATGCGTGGATCAGTCAACGTGATGGGCGCGGGATGGTTCCCGCGAAACAGCCGGTTAGCCAGATAGCTGAATGGCACATCGAGAAATGCAAAGATCGCAAGCGCCGCTGCCATGACTGAAGTCGAACTGCCTTCCGCTGAGCGCCGCAACGCCAGATAGCTTACATAGAGCAACCACAGAATCAGGAAGGTGGTAAGCCGCATGTCCCAGGCCCACCAGTGTCCCCACGCATAGCGCGCCCAGATCGGCCCCGTCACCAGCACCACTGAGGCAAACACCAGGCCGACTTCGGCTGTGGTGGCGGCCCAGGCATCGGCGACTGCGCTGCGTTTACGCAGGTAGATCAGCGAAGCAATAAAGTTGATGAAAAACAGCGTGTAAGCTGCGGTGGCTGCCGGCACGTGATAGTAAAAGATCCGCTGGGCGTCGCCCATGGTCTCTTCCGTAGGCGCAGCCACAGCTCCCTGGTAGGTGCCATAGGTGAGCAGCACAAACACCAGCCCGACAAAGAAGGGATAAAGTTTTGATTTCATTCAGCGTTTAACACCGTTTCAAATAACAGAAAGCAAGTTGTGGTGAACACCACGCAATACACTGCCAGAAATTTAAGCTGGGTGGCAGGTGAAAAATCTCCTGTCAGCACTCCTGTCGTTGCCGTGACCATGCTCACGACCGCCGGAATCGAGATGGGCAGCAGCAGCAGCGGCAACATCAGCTCGCGGTTGCGGGTGCGTATAGACATCGCGGCAAAAAATGTGCCGTTCACCACCAGCGCCCATGTGCCCAGCACCAGAATCAACAGAAGCTGCCACGCGGGCCCAACCGGAGTGAGATTGTAGAACAGGATGAACAGCGGGGCCATCAAACATTCCAGTATTCCCACGAATAGAAAGTTTCCAACACACTTGCCGAAAAACAGGGCTTCCGGCATTGAGGGCGACACCCGGTAGGCATCCAGTACGCCGTTGCGCAGCTCGCGCGCCCATGACTGATTCAATGCTACTACCGTCGAAAACAGGAAAGCTACCCAGAAGAGCCCGCCGGTAATGTGCTGGGCTTCTTCGCTGGTTGGCTCAAAAGCAAAGCTGAAGATCACCACCACCAGCACCGCAAAAAACAGCATGGAGTTGAAAACGTCGCGCGAGCGCCACTCCAGCCGCACATCTTTGGCGATATGCGCGGCGGTAAGCTGAAAGAACGGGGAACTCATGCGCTGGCCTGCGGCGTAGAGCGGCGCTCCACCAGTTGGCCGGCGGAAAGAAAAGAGGAACTCGTCGGCAATATCAGCCAGTAGTCCCAGTTGATGGGTGATGAGCAGAATGGTGACTCCAGCAGCGCGCATGTCGCCCAGCAGCCTGGCAATCTGGCTGGCTGACTCAGGATCAACATTGGAAAATGGTTCGTCCAGCAGCAGCAGCCGGGGCGAATGAAAGATAGAGCGCGCCAGGGAAAGCCGCTGGCGCATGCCTTGTGAATATTGTCCGGCGCGGCGGGTCAGGGTTGGGTCGAGCCCTACGCGCTGTAACGCCTGCTGCAAAGCTGCGTCCGATGCCATGCCATAAAGCTGCGCGAAGAAGCGCAGGTTCTCCATGCCGGAAAGCTCGTCGTAGACCAGCGGCGCATGGGCCATATAGCCCACCTGCGCGCGGCTTTCGCTGGCACGGCCTGCCGAAAATGCTGATCTCTCCTTGCGTCGGACGGCTCAGCCCCGCCACCATCCGCAGCAAAGTAGATTTGCCCGCGCCGTTCTCGCCGCGCAGTACGTAGAAGCGGCCCGCTTGCAGATCGAGCGAGACGTTTCTTACCGCAGCCGTGCGGCCATAAATTTTTGAGACTTGTTTGAGCTGGACTGGAAGGGAATCAGTATTCAGCGGTGACCTCAGTATCCCTTCGAACTCGGTGCGGCCGCCGGGGTACCCTGCTGCTGAGGAGCATACTTCGATGCGCATTTGGCCTGGATCTCTTTAGCATAGAAGAACCCATCCGACCGATACTCACCCACGACCAGAGCCAGCGCATCGTCTTTGAAAGTGTCCGGTGGAGGCTCGGTGCCCCTATATTTAACGGGCAGTGAATTCTCCACGCCTGATTTCGGGTCTTTCTCGGTCAGCACGAAATCTGCGTGAGTTCCGTTCTGGTGAATGGAGTGCGGCTGCACGCTGCCGCCCACGCGTAACTTCTTGGTGTAGGCGCTGTCGCCGAGCCCATGTAACTCCTGAATGGTTACGTAATAGCTCTTGCTCTCCTGCACTCCGGTATAGGCCAGATAGCACAGGGCCAGCACGATCACCGAAATCGCTGCTCCAAAGCGTACGTATTTGCCCGTTTCTGCTGACATTGCTTCTTCAAGGTTACCACCTCGGGAACTCAGGTCAAGGCCCTTTTCACATGAATTTGCGCCGCCGGGCGCATTCATTGCGCGCGGTATAATGAAGAGTTTCCTATCTGGAAGGTGATTTCCCCCCGATGACAACGACGACCACGACGAAAACGACGACGACAAACGGCAGCAACGGAAAAAACGGCGACCGGCCCAGACTTCGCGAAGAGTGGATTGCCCGGCGCAAAGCCGAAGCGGCCCGCACCGGCGACGACAATGTCTCGCAGATGCACTATGCCCGCAAAGGATTGATTACAGAAGAGATGCTCTACGTCGCCGAGCGGGAAAAAGTCTCTCCCGAGGACCTGCGCGCAGAAATAGCCGCCGGACGCATGATCATCCCCGCCAACATCAATCATCCTGAACTGGAGCCCATGTGTATCGGCGTGGCCTCGCTGTGCAAGATCAACGCCAATATCGGCAACTCGGCCATTACCTCCAATGTGGATGAGGAGTTGCGCAAGCTGCATACCGCCGTCCACTTCGGCGCCGATACGGTCATGGACCTTTCCACCGGCGGCGGCATTCCCGAAATTCGCGAGGCCATCCTGCGCCACTCGCCGGTGCCCATCGGCACCGTTCCCATCTACGAAGCGGTCTCACGCGTGAAGCGCATTGAAGACCTGAACGCCGACCTGATGCTCGAAGTTATTGAAGAGCAGGCCCAGCAGGGCGTGGACTACATGACCATCCATGCCGGCGTGCTTATTCAATACCTGCCGCTGATCACCAAGCGCATCACCGGAATCGTAAGCCGGGGCGGCGCCATTCTCGCCCAGTGGATGGCCCACCATCACAAGCAGAACTTCCTGTACGAGCGTTTTGACGACATCACCAAAGTTCTGAAGAAGTATGACGTCTCCTATTCGCTCGGCGACGGCCTGCGTCCCGGCTGTCTTGCCGACGCCAGCGACGAAGCCCAGTTCTCCGAACTGAAGACCCTTGGTGAGCTGACCAGGAAAGCCTGGGAACACGATGTTCAGGTCATGATCGAAGGGCCCGGGCACGTTCCACTCGACAAAATCAAAGAGCAGGTAGATAAGGAAGTGGAGTGGTGCCACGGCGCGCCCTTCTACACGCTGGGGCCGCTGGTCACTGACATCGCACCCGGATACGACCACATTACATCCGCCATCGGCGCTGCGCTGATCGGCTGGCATGGGGCCTCCATGCTTTGCTATGTCACGCCTAAAGAGCACCTTGGCCTGCCCAACGAGAAAGATGTAAAAGACGGAATCATTGCCTACAAAATCGCCGCTCACGCCGCCGACGTGGCCCGCCACCGTCCCGGCGCGCGCGACCGCGATGATGCTTTGAGCTATGCCCGCTATACCTTCGATTGGGAAAAGCAGTTCGCCCTCTCGCTCGATCCGGAGACGGCCCGCTCCATGCACGATGAAACGCTGTCCGACGATTACTACAAAGAGGCCAAATTCTGCTCCATGTGCGGCCCCAAATTCTGCTCCATGAACTATTCCCAAAAAGTGGACGAGTTCAACAAGCGGGTCCACGGCATAGAAAAAGCAGATTATTCAGGATTGGTGGAGAAACTGACGGCAAGCAAGTAGAGCTTTCGCTCACATCCCGAGCGCAGCGAGGGAGCCCTACCATCTCTCAAGCTGTTCCGGGACCGTGACGTCTTCCACCACTCACATTGAAGGTATTGCAAAAAGCCGGAACCACCAAAATCGCTGGTACAGACGTAGCATGCTACGTCTCTGCAAGCACAACGAAGAACCCGCAGGATTACCCAAATGTTCCTTTGTACTCCATAGGGTTCCCTCACTCCGTTCGGGATAATGAAAAACAGATCACTCGCACTGAAGGTGTCGCAAAAAGCCGGAACCACCAAAATCGCTGATACAGACGTAGCATGCTACGTCTCTGCGAGCACAACGAAGAACCCGCAGGATTACCCAAATGTTTCTTAGCACTTTATAGGGATCCCTCACTCCGTTCGGGATAATGAAAAACAGACTCACACTGAAGGTCGCAAAAGCCGGAAGCAAAAATCGCTGGTACAGACGTAGCATGCTACGTCTCTGCAAGCACAACGAAGAACCCGCAGGTTTACCCAAATGTTTCTTCGTACCCTATAGGGTTCCCCCACTCCGTTCGGGATAATGAAAAAACCGATCACCCGATGCACCGATCACCAGATCACCCGATTCTTCCCTCACTCTCCCATCCAAGCCCCAAACGATCGCAACGCGCCTACATGGTCACACACAATCTTGATTGCGCCCATCATGGGCACGGCCAGAATCAATCCCATCGCGCCCCAGATCCATCCCCAGATCAGCAGGCTTATGGTCACCACGAGCGGATTCAATTGCAGCCGCTTGCCAATCACCTTGGGATACAGCACATTCATTGACAGCAGGTGGAGGCCCAGCACGGTAAAGCAAATGATGATCAGCCCTGTGGTGCTCAGCGTGCCGATGCCCGCCGCCACCGGGGGAACAATCGCCAATGCCACGCCCAGATAAGGCATCAGGCTCAGGAACCCGCTGATAAACCCGAGAAAATAGAAGTACGGAAGTTTAAGAAAGCCGAACACAACCAGACTGCAAATGCTCATGAACAGCCCGATAATGAAGTTGCCGGTAATGAAGCTGCGCATCATTAATGAAATCTGTCCCAGCGTCACATAGGCGGTAGTGCGGTGCTCCGGACGGAAAAGCTGCACGGTTTTTGTCCGCGCATGTTCCTGCCAGCTCAGCATGAAATAGACCAGAAACGGAATAAAGGTGAGCGTCAGCGCCACTTCGGTCACCACTGCCAGGTGCTCGGTAAGCAGGCCCGAACTGCTGGTGTTCTGCACCGTGACCGGCACTGAATTCTTGGCCGGCTGATTTTCCTGCGGCATGATCTGCTTGGTGGTCTGCTCCAGTTGGTGGGTTCTTTGCCTTACATGGGCCAGCATGCCCTTCGCTTTGTGGGAATACTTCGGCAGTTCGTCCAGGAAGCTCACGGCCCGGTTGTAAAAGAAATAAGTGCCGACATAGGCAAGGCCCAGCATCAGCAGTATGGCCAGCAGCGCGCCCACCGACCTTGGAATCCTGATCCGCTCCAGCAGGGTCACCAGCGGCTCCAGCACGAACGCCAGCAGAATCGAAACCAGCAAAGTCACAAGCACCAGCTTGGCCAGATAGCAAATCACCAGCACGATACCCAGCGCAATGATCACCAGGGCTACCGAACTCGCCTGAATGGAAGTAGTGGCTTTTCGGGTTTGTTCCTGCTCGTGCGCCTCGATGGCTGCTTCCGGAGTGACAGGAGGCTCTTGCGGAGAGAGTTGTTCGGGCGCGGGCGGAATGATTCGGTTCGTGGCCATCTTCACAGGTATGATGCAGTTTCTACGTATAATTGCGGTGTGGAAGTGACCGGCCGCATCCTGGCCATTGATTACGGCTCACGGCGCATGGGACTGGCGGTGTCCGACCTGCTGGGTATAACCGCTCAAGGCCTTGAAACCCTGCAACGCAAGACCCGCCGTGCCGACTTCGCCCGCCTCGGGAATGTCATCAGGGAATATGACGTGCGCGAAATCGTGCTGGGCAATCCCCTCCGCATGAGCGGCGAAGCCGGCGCCCAGTCCCAGAAAGTAGCCGAATACGCCGAGCAGTTGCGGCAGAGATTCAACCTGCCGGTTCACCTGTGGGACGAAAGGCTCACCTCGGCGGAAGCCAACCGCCTGCTGCGCGAAGCCGAACTAAGCATCCAAAAGCGCGCCCAGGCCGTAGACCGCATGGCCGCCGTGCTGATCCTCCAATCCTTCCTTCAGGCCCGCAGCACTCGATAACCGCAGCCTCGCAGGCTGGAGTCAAGCTTTGCTCTACTCGCAATGCTAACTCCATGAAACAGATGAGAGAAAACAGGACGGCTTGAAGCCAACAAAGGATGCAACAGGGCATGACTTTGAGCGCCAGAGGCGCGCCACAACGTAGCCCCAAGGGCGGAGCCTTAGGAATTGTCATTTTGAAAAGATAGAGAGCCCCAGCGCACCGGGGCGACACTCGTTGATGAGCTTTTGGAACGTGTGTGAGAACTGGAATTCGCATTGCACCACCAAGACATGTAACAGGGCATGACTTTTAGTCGTGCCGAAAAGGGGCTATAAATACTGGGCTTCAGCCCTGCACACTCTTAATTCGATCGTGCTGTAGCCACTGGAATAGAGTTCTAAAGCGCCAAAAGCGCGAACCATCAACTCACTGCCCGCCCCAATCGACTAGTCCGGCAGGACGTCCGATGGTAGCCCGGCTACGGAGCTTCCCCGAATGCGCGTCTTCGCGCATTCGGAAAGCGGAGTGCCGGGAAAGAAACAGGTGCGAAGCGCATTAAACCCGCCGGTACACCATCTCCCGGAACATCCCGCAACCCCGCCCGCCCGCTTACAATAACCACATAGCATGTTGCGCTTTCTTTTCAGGCTCGTTGTTGTCCTCATCATCGCGGCCGCCGCGTTCCTGGCCTACGGCCTTCTTCTGCCCGCTGGGCCGCATAGCCGGCAGTTTGTGCAGCTCAAGCCGGGCTCTTCGGCGCGCCGTATTGCCGCCGATCTGCAACATGCCGGGGTCATCCGCAGCCAGTATGCCTTTCTGCTCTGGCACTACGCTCATGGACGCAAATCCCTCAAGGCAGGCGAATATGCCTTCGATCATCCGGCCAACCAGGCAGAGGTTTACGACCGTATTGCCCGGGGCGATATCTTCTTTCAGACCGTGGTGGTGCCTGAAGGCTTCAACATGTTTGACATTGCTGCCGCTCTTGAATCCGCCGGACTGGGCAGCCATGATGCGTTTCTGGAAATAGCCCGCAAGCAGGCCGCGCTGGTGCATGATCTCGACCCGCAGGCGCCCACATTGGAAGGCTATCTTTTTCCCGACACATACCATTTCACCCGTACCGAATCGCTGCATGACATCGCCGCCGCCATGGTCCATCGCTTTCGCCAGGCCGCCAGGGAAATGGGACTGAATCAGAATGTGCACCAACTGGTCACCATGGCCAGCATCGTGGAAAAGGAAACTGCCGCGCCCGACGAGCGTCCTATGGTCGCCAGTGTGTTCTATAACCGCATGGCTCGCCACATGGTATTGGCGACCGACCCGACCGTAATTTATGCGGCACTGCTCAACGGCCGTTATCGTGGAACCATCTACCGGTCAGACCTGCAATACGAGTCGCCCTACAACACCTATAAAGTTGCAGGCCTGCCTCCCGGACCGATCTGCAATCCCGGCAAAGCTTCTTTGGAAGCCGCCATGCATCCCGCCACCAGCGACTACCTGTTTTTCGTAAAGGACATGCAGGCCAACGACGGACATCACCGCTTCGCCCGCACCGACCAGGAACACGCCGCCAACGTAGCCGCCTATCGCCGAGGCCAGGCCGCCGCCCAGGCCCGCTAGTTTCGATCAGATCACCCGACCAGGAACACGCCGCCAGCGTAACCGCCTATCGCCGCGGCCAGGCCGCATGGCCCGCTAGTTTCCGATCAGATCACCCGATCACCAAATCCCCCGATTCCCCTCTGCGCTCTGCGGTAAAAAGTCCTTCTTCGTGTCTCCGTGGTGAAATCCCTAAGCCGCTGAATGTCGTGTCATGCCGCTTGCCCCTGACAGTCCGATATACTTATATGTTTGAGAGGAATGTAACGGATTAATGCGTGTAAGTTCTAAATTCTGTTTCTTTATTCTTCTGGCAGTGCTGCCCCTGACAGGATGTTTGTTCCGTACCCGCGAAGTACAGAAAAGCGTGAGTACCGCTTCTCTTGAGACTGCCACCCTCGACAATCTGGTCAAGTTTATTGACGATAATGCCGGGCGGCTGCAAAGTGTGATCGCCAACATTGATATAGATACTTCCGTTTCCAAGCAAAAGAAAGGCAAATCCAACGAGTTTAAGGTCACTGATTACAAACAGATTAGCGGCTACCTGCTGATCCGGAAACCGGGCATGGTGCGCATGTGGGGCCTGGTGCCGGTGGTGCGCAACCGCCTGTTTGACATGGTCAGCAATGGCCAGACTTTCGAGCTGTCCATTCCCCCCACCAACAAGTTCTATGTGGGTTCAAACCAGTTGGTTAAGCCTTCGACCAATCCCCTGGAAAACCTGCGCCCCCAGCATATTCTCGATGCCTTGCTGCTCAAGCCCATTGATCCGGAAAATGAGATTGCGGTGCTCGATCAGGGCACCGAGACAGTGAAAGATCCCAAGTCCCACAAGGACCTCGAGCAGTCCGACTATGAAGTAGTGGTGGTGCGTCGCGAGAACAACGTCTGGTTTCTTTCGCGCAAGATCATCTTCAGCCGCACCGACCTGCTGCCTCACCGCCAATTGATTTATAACCATGATGGCGTGGTCGCCACCGATGCCGAATATGCCAAGTTCATCAATGACAATGGCATCATGTTCCCTTCGGTTGTGCAGATCCAGCGTCCTATAGAGAATTACTGGATCCAGTTGACCATTTCCAAGCTGCGCCTGAACCAGACTCTCAAAGACGAACAGTTCGCGCTCGTTCAGCCTCCGGGTTCTCAGCTTGTGAATATGGACCAGAAGAACAGCACTGCCAACGCGCTGAACGGCCCGTCTGCGGTAACCGATTCAAAACCAAAATCCGATCACTGAGCGCCCAAACCATCTATGAACAAATTGATCATTGCCAACCTGGTGTACCGGCCCTTGCGGTCTATCATCAGCGTGATTGCCGTAGGTGTTGAAGTGACCCTGATCCTGCTGATCGTGGGACTCGCCATGGGTATGCTCAATGACAACAAGGTCCGCCAGAAAGGCATTGGCGCCGACATCATGGTGCGCCCTCCCGGCGCTAATATCATCAACGCCTTCAATGCGGCCGCCATTCCCATCAAGCTTGCCGACATCCTCCGCAAGCAGCCGCACATAGTCGCCGTCAGCCCCGTGCTTACCCAGGTCACATCCACCACCAACGTCGAGGTGATTTATGGCATTGATCCCCGACCTTTCAGCAGCTCGGCGGGCCTTTCAAGTATCTCGAAGGCGGCCCTTTTGAGAAGCCGAATGACATGATCGTAGACGACATTTTTGCTGCCGGTAAAAACGTCCATCCCGGAAGCGTGGTTGAGGTGCTCAACCAGAAATTCAATATCTGCGGCATTATTCCGCACGGCCGCGGGGCGCGCCGCTACATTCCGCTGGCCACCATGCAGGACCTCGCCGGAGCGCAGAACAAAGCTTCGATTCTGTATGTGAAGCTCGACAATCAGGACAATGCCGACCTGGTGATCCGGGAACTCAAGAGCCTTCCCGGCATGGGCGATTACAACATTATGTCCATTGGAGAATGGCTGACCGCCATGTCCGCCGACAACATTCCCGGCCTCTCCATCTTTCTTCGCATCGTTATCGGCATCTCCGTCATTATCGGCTTTATTGTGATTTTTCAGTCCATGTACACGGCGGTCATGGAGCGCACCCGTGAGATCGGCATCCTGAAGTCGCTGGGCGCGTCCAAGAGCTACATAGTGCGCGTCATTCTGCGCGAGACTTTTCTGCTGGCCCTTGGCGGAATCATCTTTGGGATTCTGGTGAGCGTGGTCGCGCGAATCGGCATCATCGCCCACTGGCCCACCTTGCCGGTGCAGTTGTCGCTTGGCTGGATCGTGCGTGCGACCTTCATCGCCATCGGCGGCGCACTGCTCGGAGCCATCTATCCAGCCCTGAAAGCCGCCCAGAAAGATCCCATAGACGCCTTGGCGTATGAATAATGCTGTGCCTGCATTATTCGCAGTTTGTGATGCTCGGTTATGACAACCATCTTCAAGTCTGTCATCCCGAGCGCAGCGCCCGCTTTTTGGGAGCGGAGTCGAGGGATCCACGTGCTGTGTCCCTGACTACATTGATACGAGGCATTTCTCACCTGAATCTGTTCGTCTTGCCGCATCCCGAGATTAGATGAACACTTCTCAACAATTTTGCGGGGCCGTTTTCCCAATTGCAGCGCCCCGCAGCGGGGCGCAATATGTTAGCCCAGTGGCGTAAGCCCTGGGAAAAGTGTCCTTCGGAATAGATGAGCCCCGCAAGCGGGGCGGCATAAAAAGGCTGAGACCCACTGCAATCTTGTCCTCCCCCTGAAAGATTGCCTAACCTATCCCTCGGGTTTCCTGGTCCTCAGCACCAGTCGATACGAGGCATTCTCACGTGAACCTGTCGCCGCATCCGCCATGACAGGTTTTCATGCGAGCCCATACCCGCACAAGACTCCAATCCGGCAGGACGGCAGATAGTAGCCCGGCCACGGAGCTTTCCAAATGCGCGTCCCTCGCGCATTTGGAAAACGGAGTGCCGGGAAGGGAAAGAAAAGACTTGCTTCCGCTCTGCCGAAGGCTTGAGCCTGGCCTGAGCGAAGTCGAATGGCCGCAGCTCCTTGTTTTGCAGCGGAGCGCACTAGAACAATCGCGAATCTCAATGCAATCAACCGCAATACAAAAATATAAACGTGATAATAAAAATCTCACGTATAATTAAACAACAATGACTACAGCCTAAGCGAAGATCGCGTAAAGCTGTAGCAAAATATCATCATTGAGTACGGATATGCGCCCCAGTCCTTCACACTCTTCATCTCTCCAGAAGGTAAACCCAGTAACCTGCGATTCCTCTAACTATCCTGAAATCAAGATCCTGAATACCACCAGTATGGAATGGACCCACCTGCGTTGCGCGCCGTCCGCTGTCCAGGCAGCCCTCGACCTGGCCGGCCTCTGCGACCCTCAGAATGCCGACGGTTCTCCGGAACCGCTCTAGAGAGCAACTCCGGCGAGGTGTATCGCCGGTTTCGGAAACACCATCCTAAATACGGTTTTCCTTTGGGGAGCAGGCACATGCCTGCGTGAAGATCACCCGTTGTGAAAACACTCTCTGGCTTTGAAAAAATTTGAACACTCGCGCCGCTGGACGGCATAGCTGTTTTGCGCCAAATCGCTCCAGTCCCGCCCTGCGGGACGTATGAAGCTAGCCCGCCGTTTCAACGGCGGGAAAGTTCAAACAATAAACAGAGTCCCCGCAGGGGACGACTGAATTTACGTTGGCTGCACCATAAATTCTTAATGTCTTTGAATCCGCGGTACCCCCAAGGCTGAAGCCTGTAGTCGAATGGCGCGTACTTCTACCAGAACTGCCCCGAGACGGAGCAGCATATGTTAGCCGAGCGGCGTAAGCCCTGGGAAAAGTCAGCAAAGAATGTGAGCCCCGCACCGGGGGCGGCATAAAGTTCGCAACCAGGCAAAATGCCGCAAAGGTTTGTCCCTAGCTCCGAAACATGAAAATTAACGTTACGTTTAGATTTTCTTATGTAGAAATAGTTTAGATTTTGCGATACGATAAGGTAACTTTTAAATACATCAATGCATCTTAGAAGAGGTCGGAAATCGAATGTTTACCGGCGCGCGAATGAGCAAGAGCAACGACAAACCGATGCACTTTACCACTGTCCCCACCGATGAGGTGCCCCAGGGACGAAGGGGTAAACACACCAAAGTGGTTGGGGAAATCCTGAATGATTTGAACCGCTTGCCCGAAGGCGCAGCTCTCAAGGTGCCGCTCGATGGCCTGGCCGACGCCAAGATCGCCAACCTGCGCTCCGCCCTCAACCGCGCGACCAAGCAGCGCCGTCTTCAGGTCGCTACTTCGACCGATCAGAGCTTTCTCTACATCTGGTCGAGAAAAACCAGGAGCACTCAGCGTTCGCGGTAGCTCTTTAGGCGTAAGCTGCTGCTTTTTTATCGTAAAATGGCGTAACGATAAGTATCGCTATCCCATCTCGCGTAAACACTATGATATTATTTTTGCGATGAAGAAGGGCCGCCCTGAGCTTCGGCTGAATTACGCGACTGTTCCCCTGGCCCAATTACCGAAAGGCAGAAAGGGCAAACACTTCAAGCTGGTAAACGACATTCTTGCCGATCTTGGCTCGTTGCCCGCCGGTTCGGCCCTGAAAGTCCCCTTCAGCCGCCTCAAAGGCGAAAAGCTCGCCAACGTTCGCAGCGCCATCAACCGCGCCACCCGCTCCCAGGGCCTGAACGTAACCACCTCCACCGACCAGAGCCACATCTACATCTGGAAAAAATAGAAGCGAAATGCATTCCTTCGCGGGGAACTCAAATCCTGAAGCCTGCATAATCGTTGCCCTGCGAGCAAGCAGAGCGCCAGAGGCGCGTCGAGAAGTTAGCCCAGCCCGAAGGGCTGGGAAACGATCACAAATAGTTTCAGAAGCGCCAGAGGCGCGAAACTGAATCGCCGAAAAGCTCGATGCATGCCGAGAAAAATCTCCACCTTCAGCCCAAAACCCCCGCGGGCTGAATGCTAATTGCTAATTGCTTTACGCTATACGCTCCGGTAATACTTCTCCCCCGCACATCCGCGGCACAACACTTTGCCTTCACGATGTACTTCGCGCTGGTAGCTGATGCCCTCACCGCACTGGTCGCATACCACACGTTCTGACTTGTAGCCGGGAAACTCCTCCGGACCCAGTTCAACTTCGACCCACTCAGTCTGAAATAACTGTTCGTCACTCATTTCCTGGTAAGCGCGCATCTGCTGCTGGTTTTTATTTTCCAGCTCTGGATACATACTTTTCGCCAGCGCCTTAGAAGATTCACGGGCCGCCACGCGAATGGCTTTATGGTTTTGCAGGTCTATAAAGGTCGCCGCCATCTTGCCCCAGTCACGGAACTTGAGCGCCCGCTTGCCCAGGCGGCATCCGGTCACGACGCCAATCGCGTCGGTGGCGCAACGGTCAATTTCTACGAAAGTGACAATCCGTTTGCGGTCCTTACCCTGCGGTTCTTCAATGCCAAGCTGGTTCAGGCCATGCATGGCCATCCTCACGCCCAGCACTTGTCCGGCGCACAGGTGGCCGTGAGCTACTGCGGCATCTTCGAGATATTGCGACAGGGTCTTCACCAGACGCTCTCCGGCCTTGCAGTAACAGAATTCTTCAGCATAGGGTCACTATGCGCTATGCTACTTCATTGGCAATATAAGAGACAAAAAATGTCACATCTGAATTTAGACATGGCTTGTGGACTGGCTGTACGGCAGCTTTCGGCTACCATGCCGCCTTGCCGCCCTTTGGTATTTTCCGATAAATAGGCGGCATCGCTTGCGGCTTCGTCAATCGTTTCAGCATTGGCTTTGAGATTGGAGTATTGAGTATGCACTGAGCCTGCCATGACAGGCCGGGCATCCGGCCTTTAGGTGGTTTGCTGCTTTAGGTCGCGAAGTCTTAGTTACTAAAGACTATGTTCCCAATCATGACTTTTGGGTTAGTAGCAGTGCTGTAATCGGCTGGTTGGCGGAAGATTGGGTATGCACCCGCCTTTAATGCTTTATTCAGGCCCTTTTTCCCACTACAATAACTACATTGGTTGGAAACGGTTTGCTATGCAGTAATGTGAGGACGCAAGTTGTTCCCGCCGAAACCTTCCATACAAACGAAAGTCACTAAGCGGAAAAACCAGAGTTTCTCGATGCAACTCTTTGTACCGCCGCCTCCTCTCAACTTGCAATGGGTCCTATATCGGAACGAACGATGGAAGAGTATGCTCGCCTGCGCCAGCGGGCGCCAAAGATTTTAGTCATAGATGACAAGCTGGACACTGTGTTGCTTTTGCGTGAACTGCTCGGCTCCCGCGGCTACCATGTGCTCGCCGCCACCGAGCCCGACGAAGGCAAGGAAATGATCCACAGTGAGCGCCCCGACCTGGTGCTGCTCGACGTGATTATGCCCGGCAAATCAGGCTATGAAGTGTGCCGGGAACTGAAAGAAGACCCTCTTACCCGCCTCATCCCCGTGGTCATGATTACCGGTTTGAGCGACCGCGATGATCGCGTTCGCGGCATTGAGGCTGGCGCCGATGACTTCCTGAGCAAGCCGTTGTATCCCGAAGAGCTTTTCGCCCGCGTTAAATCCCTGCTCAAACTCAAGGAATTTACTGATGAGTTGGAAAATGCTGAGGCCGTAGTCGTGGCCCTGGCGCTTGGCATTGAATCGCGCGATCCCTACACCGGCAACCATTGTGAACGCCTGGCCCGCTATGCCGCCGACCTTGGCCACTATATTGGCCTCGATGGCGACAGCATTATCGCTCTTAAGCGCGGCGGATACCTGCATGACCTCGGCAAAGTATCGATTCCTGATGAGATCCTGAAAAAAGGCAGCCGCCTCACTCCCTCGGAATGGGAGATCATGAAGCAGCATCCGGCCATCGGCGAAAGCATCTGCCGCCCGCTCAAATCGTTCCGTTCCGTTCTCCCGATCATCCGCCACCATCATGAGCACTGGGACGGCACCGGCTACCCGGATGGCCTTATCGGCAACCAGATTCCACTGCTGGCCCGGGTGCTTCAGGTAGTGGACGTCTACGATGCTCTGCGCACCGCCCGTCCTTATAAGCCTGCGCTCTCCCATGACGAAGCCGAACGCACCATGCGTCAGGAAGCTAACGTGGGCAATTGGGACCCCGATCTCGTATGTGAGTTTTTCGAGATGCTGCGCAAGCAGGAACAAGCCGCCTAAGCATCAGCCCGGCCTTACTCTGCATCGGAAGAACTGTGCAGCTCTGAAGTTTTCAGGCCCCTGACAGGTTGGAACGCTGCTGATTGCACCAGGGTGTGTGCGTGTGCAAATAACATTGCGTAGAGACGGTGCTCCGCACCGTCTGTGAGACGCGCTCCGCGCGGCTCACAGGTTTTCAGCAGCGGGATAAAAAGAAATCTGGGGCTCTGATAAGCGGCACATGTGAATCGTCATAGAGGATGAGGTCTGAAACATTGAATCCGAAATACAGCATTATCATTCCTGCTTATAACGAGCGCCGCCGCATCGGCGCGACTC
Organism: Terriglobia bacterium; assembly: GCA_963823745.1. Lineage (GTDB taxonomy): Bacteria > Acidobacteriota > Terriglobia > Terriglobales > Acidobacteriaceae > Angelobacter. The sequence continues at coordinate 61,126 of CAWGMN010000009.1, read as the reverse complement.
TCGACAAAGTGGTTGACTATGTCCGCGAACAGGGCTGGAGTGTGGAAATCCTGGTGGTCAACGATGGCTCTAAGGACGATACCGCTCAAATCATCAGCAGCTATGCGGCCCGCTGTCCCGAGGTTCGACTGATTGAGAATCCCGGCAACCGGGGCAAGGGTTATGCCGTCCGCAATGGAATGCTGAACGCCAAAGGCGACATACTCCTGTTTACTGACGCCGATTTATCCTCCCCCATTTCTGAGGCTCCCAAACTCTTCGCCGCCATCGAACGTGGGGCAGATGTTGCCATCGGCTCGCGCTGGCTTGATCCGTCATTGCAGTTCGAGCGCCAGCCCTTCAAGCGCCGGGTGCTTTCACGTACCTTCAACCTGTTTCTCAGGGTGCTGCTGGGACTCAATTTTCGCGACACGCAATGCGGCTTCAAGGCATTCACCCGCAGCGCGTCAGAAAAGATATTCCCTTTGCAGCAGATCAACCGCTGGGGATTCGATCCTGAAATTCTCTATCTCGCCCGCCGCGCACGCCTGAAAGTTGCCGAAGTGCCGGTGGCCTGGGGACACGATGATCGCTCCACCATCAATCCCTTCCGCGATGGTATGCGCATGGGCACCGAAGCCCTGAAAGTCCGCTGGTACTCAATGGCCGGCAAATACCACGTATAAAAAATAACGAAACTCCACGGTAGAGACGTTGCATTGCAACGTCTCTCTTCGTCTTTCTTCCCCAAACTCCCTAATCTTGCATTCGCGTTTTCGCGAAGATTTTTTTCGCGCGCATTGCCGAATTGGCTTTTGATCCCGATGCCCGATGTCTCCGATGTCCCGATGTCCCGATGTCCCGATGTCCCGATGTCCCGATGTCCCGATGTCCCGATGTCCCGATGTCCCGATGTCCCGATCACCGGATCACCAGATTAGTTCGCTCCCCATCCTCTGCGCACCCTGCGATCTCTGCGGCAAAAGTTTTTGCTTTTCTCCGTGTCTCTGTGGTGGACTTCTCACTGCTCAGGCACGAAATAGAACGCCACCGCCACGATCGCATACACCGCCAGAAGCTGTGCTCCCTCAAACCAGTTCGTCTCGCCATCCGACGAGATCATCTCCACCACCAGCACCGAAAGAATGATCGCGACAATCTCGAATCCGTTGAACACCAGCGTCATCGGATGGCCGAAGAGCGCCGACACAAATACCAGTACCGGGGCCACCAGCAAGGCAATCTGTGTGCTCGAGCCTGTTGCAATGCTTACTGCCAGGTCCATTTTGTTGCGGCTGGCCATCAGAATGGCGGTGGAATTCTCGGCGGCATTCCCAATGATCGCAATCACCACCACTCCAACGAACAGTTCGGTCATACCCAGGATGTGCGTGACCGGCTCGATCTGGCTCACCAGTATCTCGCTCAGGACGGCGATGGTCACAGTAGCTCCGGCCAGCGCCAGCAACGCACGCCGGAGCGACATAGAAGGCGTTTCGTGTGCGGACGAGGGGCCGCCAAGAAGTTTTCGATGGGTCCAGAAGACGAATAGCAGATTGCAGCAGTACAGAAGCACCAGAATAACGCTGGTCCAGATGCTCAGCCTTTCCAGTGCCGGGCTGGTATGCGCCAGCGTACCGTAAACAGTCAGGTTGAATACCGCGGGCATCACCAGCCCGGCTACGGCGATCATCAGCATGGTGCTGTTATTCGAAGTGGCGGACTTCGCAAACTTCAGCACGTCATATTTCGCGCCACCGGCAATAATGCTCAGCCCCAGCACCAGCAGCAGGTTGCCAATGATGCTGCCTGAAAGAGAAGCCTTCACCACTCGGATGTGCCCGCTGTGCAGCGCGAACAGCGCAATGATGAACTCCGTGGCATTGCCCAGGCTGGCATTCAGCAACCCGCCCGCCACCGGTCCGGCGTAGCCCGCCAGAGCGCCGGTGGACTCGCCCAGCACCCCGGCCATAGGCGCAATACCCAGCGCCGCGCTAAGAAAAATCAGTGCCGGTGAGAGATGCAGGAAGTAGAAGATCACCGTCAGGGGAACGAAGATCAATAGCCAGTTCAGCCACCCATGCCCCGTCTTGCACGGAAACAGATGCCACAGCCTGAAGATTGAGGTGGAAGATGCCATTCGTCATCAATCAGCAACATCATTAAAGGTACACGATGAAGGCGAATTGTTCCGAATGAGGCTTTTTCATGGTGCGGAAAAATTCTTTGATTTGTAGGACATGGCTCAGGTACTCCCTTCAGAATACAAACGAATGAGGCTTCTAGCGTGTGTTGTATGGGTTAACGAGACATGTATCAGCCCAAACCACCCCTGAAGTGCGGGGGGTGCATGAACCAGAAACTCAGGCATCACGATGTCTCTGAGCTAATACGTGGCTGGATGGAACCCAAATCATTCCAGTCCCGCCCCGCGGGACGTGTGAAGCTAGCCCGCCGTTTCAACGGCGGGAAGGTGAAGCCAGAAACAGAGTCCCCGGAAGGGGACGACTGAACTTGCGTTGGCACAAGAAAATCTTAATGGTCTTGAATGCGCGCCTTCATGATCAACCAATGCTGGAGTTTCTGGAGAGGGCCGACTTTCAGTCGTGCCGAAAAAGCCCTTTAAATACTGGGCTTCAGCCCCTGTACACTCTTAACTGCATCGTGCTGTGTCCACGGAAATCGAGTTCTCACACACGCTCTTCAGCCCTGAGCAATCGCAAGGAAAAATGCATTCCTGCCCAAATCACGCTAACCTTCAGCCCAAAATGCCCGCGGGCTGAATGCTGATTGCTAACTGCTCTTCGCTACTCCTTATGCACAAACTTCCCATCTGACGCATCCACAATCACCGTGAGCTTGGAGCTCGATTCGCTGCTGCCGTAAATCACATGCCAGTTCAGTGCTTGGGTCCGCGCATCCCAGTCGAGAAGGTAGATCACCTCCTGCTTGGAATTCTTGGCCAGTAATTCTTTGCCGCCATGTTTCTGCGCGACATCGAATGCCTCATCGCTATCTACCTTCAGGAATGCCAGGTCGTAACCCTGCTCAGAACGGTTGGAAGGGTTATAGCTGTCTTCAGGGCCATGGTTCACGCCCTTGGGCGTATCAGGATTCGAAATACCAGACCAGGTAAAGGTCTCGGCCTTCTGTCTGCCCGCCGATCCGAAGGTGCCGCGCCAGAAAGATGATTTACCGTCGTGGCCGTCATTGCCTCCCAGATTCACTGACTCCAGCCTCACCGGCTTCGCATCCGCGGCCCACAGGCGTGCCGCAGGCAGCATGTGCTGGAGCCCAAAACGCCCGGTCTCGCTTTCCACGGCCGCCGCCTTGTTGCTGTCGGCGGCAGGGCCGGTCTCTGATTTCTTGGGAGTGCTATCGCAGCCCGCCAGCAGAATGGCCGCAACGAAACATGTGAGTAACGTAGCTTTCTTCATCACGATCCTTAGATGGAGATTTTACGACCAACGGCGAGGGAGAAGAGATCGGTAAATTTGGTAATTGAGTAATTTAGTAATTGTGTAATTGAGCAACCACCAGAACTTGCATACCCGGATTGCCATCAGATCAAATCCGGGTCCAATTACCCAATTACCAATTTAACCAATTACCAAATGTATTCACTCGACTTGTCCAACGGGAACGCCGGACTTGCGGGCCTGTTCCTGCATTTCCTGTAGCTTCTGTTGGGCGTCAGCGAGCGCTTGCCGTTTGGTGTCAATTTCGGCTTGAGACTTGCGGCTGTCGTTGGCGAACTTCTCCTGGTCGCGGAGCATTACCCCTGCGTCGGCGGCATAGGCGGCCGCGCGCAAACGGGCTTCGCGCTCGGCTACGTCCAGTTCACGCTGCAACTGAGTGATCTCTTTCTTCTGGTCGTCTACTTTTTTCTTCCAGGAGTCGGCGGTCTTTTTCTGTTCTTCCGCGGGCGTAAGCTTAGGCTCGTCTTTGCCCTTAACATCTTTGCCATCTTTGCCGGCGTTTTCCTTTGCATCTGCACTGGCCTTATCTTTTGCCTCTGCCGGACTGGTAGGCGCAGCAGCCTTGTCGCTGCTGGCATTGGCTTTGGCCGGTTCAGCGGCGACCGCAGAGTTGTCAGGCGTCGAAGCAATCATCGCCGGGACGACATCATTGTCAATCACCTTCCGGTTCGGATCGGCCTTTCGGCTGGCTGCCGCTTTACGGGCAGCATCGGCGACCGACTGTTGGGCTACGGCGTTCATCGCCACCGTGCAAACGAAGAGAGCTGACAATGCAAAGAGTTTTTTCATAATGTCCACACCAGAGTTGCTGGAGCCTATTCTATCGCTACTTACCTGTATTTTTGTGCATTTAGGGGCCAGAAACGATAGGGTAAATGCCGTAACAAGAGCAGTAGAACTCAGGTAATGTCCCCCACCCAGAGTGCTTACGAATGGCACTTTCGTTCGCCGTCCATCCCCGCTCTTTATCAGGAAAATCTCCAAAGCTGTCATCTTGAGCGGAGCGCCGCGTTCGGGCGCGCAGTCGAAAAGCCTGCCGAAGGAATCCACGGAGTGTATCCCTCGCGACACCGATCTTAGGCATTCTCACAAGAATGTGTACGTCCTATCGCTTTTCTCAGGTCTGCGAACACGCCGCCACTACGCCGCCGTAGTGGTACCACAACGACGGCGTAGTGGCGCCATAGTGACACCATTGCTTGCATTCCTGCTTTTTGTCGGCTACGCTCCACTCTCACCCTCAGGGGTGGTTAGTTTGTTCTTTGACAATTTGGAAAATCAGCAGGAACGTTCCAGGGCGTTCAAGGGCGGAGCTTTGGTTACATACATCGTTGCGATGTAGCGGAGTTGTAGCGGACTTGTAGCGGAGAAAATTCCCCGTATCGTGCAGAAAACAATGCTTGTAGCGGATGTAGCGCGAAAAGGCCCCCAAAGTGATAGGGGGGTGTTCTTCCGCAGGTAACAAACTTGCCGTTACCTCAGTACTTTCCCAATGCTGCCGCACGGCAGCGGCCAATCTGCTACTATTTGTTCACTTTCAGAGGCACGCCCACTTTGAGTTGAATGAGTACCGTTTCCTTGCAAAACCGAGCTAGTTCCACGCCTCCGCGTGCCTTGCCGATTGTTGCTTATTTCGGAGAAGACCTGGTCGCGCAGAAGTTGTTGGTAGGCGTCCAGCGGTTTCGGCGGGTGTTGTTTGAGAACATTGGCAGGGAAAACGCAGTGGTGGAACGGGTGGTGCTGGTTTCAAAAGAAAGCATCATCGAGAAGCATTACAGTGAACTGCGTGTGCCCAATCTTCGGGTTCTGGGGCTGGCCCGCGACAAGTTTAAAGATCCGCGCAATGACGGCGCCGTGTATGCCTACCTTCCACCGGACGTGCCCCAGCCCTTGCTGGAACGAATGGTTGACAATGCTCTTGACCATATCCACCTGATTCACTCACGTACTGAGGTCAATGAAAGGCTTACCGGCGCCAGCCAGGAAATTCATGAGCTGAACCAGATTGGCGTTGCGTTGTCTTCGGAACACGATCCGGCCCGGCTGATGGAAATGATACTTACCAAGGCGCGGGAACTCACGCGCAGCGATGCTGGTTCGATTTATCTGGTGGAGCGTACGCCGCTGCAGCGTCGCCAGCGCCGCCTGCCCTTCAATAACAAACCCAAGGCGGAAAGCGACCTGTATAAAGAGCATCTCCGGTTCAGCCTGGCGCAGAACGACAGTGTGGACATTCCTTTCCGCTCTGTGACCATGGAAATTGACGACAGTTCGGTGGCCGGGCACGTGGCGCTTACCGGAGAGATAGTCAATATTGTTGATGCCTATAATCTGCCGCCGGACGTGCCCTATACCGTCAACCGTAAATTCGACGAAGATTCCGGATACCGCACCCAATCCATTCTGGCTACGCCCATGCGTAACCAGAAGGGTGAAATCGTAGGCGTGCTGCAACTCATCAATGCCAAACGCGACTTTAACGCCAGGCTCGATTCCCTTTCCGCCGTAGTCGAACAGGTGGTGCCGTATGCCGGGCGCAAGCAGGAAGTAGTGATTTCACTCGCCAGCCAGGCTGCGGTGGCGCTGGAAAACAGCCAGCTTTACGAATCTATTCACCGCCTGTTTGAAGGCTTTGTGCGCGCCTCAGTCTCGGCCATTGAGACTCGTGACCCTACCACATCAGGCCACTCCTTCCGCGTTGCCAATCTCACCGTGGCTCTCGCGGAATATGTGGACCGCAGCGACAGCGGTCTCTACAAAGAGGTGCAGTTCACCCGCGATGAGATGCGCGAGATCCGCTACGCCAGCCTGCTTCATGACTTTGGAAAAGTTGGAGTGAAGGAAGAGGTGCTGGTCAAAGCTAAGAAGCTGTATCCCTCGCAGATGGAATTGATCGAGCAGCGCTTCGGGTTTGTGAAGCGCGCGCTCGAAAACGAGGTGCTGCGCTCGAAAATTGACTATCTGCTGGAGAAGGGCCGCGATGAATACCTGCAACAGCAGGGCACATTCGATGCCCGGCTCGAAGAATCGCTGCGCCAGGTGGATGACTATTTCCGCGCAGTGCTGCAAGCCAACGAGCCGACCGTCCTGCCCTCCGGCGATTTCTCAGCGCTGAAGCAGATAGCCGGCGTCAACTATCAGGATATCGCCGGCAACACCAGGCCGCTGCTTACCGGCGAAGAGGTGCGGCTGCTTTCGATTCGCAAAGGTTCTCTGGATGAAGCAGAGCGCGAGCAGATTGAATCGCACGTAGTGCATACGTTCAACTTCCTCCAGCAGATTCCCTGGACCAGTGAGATCAGCCAGATCCCTGAAATCGCCCGTCTGCATCACGAGAAGCTGAACGGCGAAGGATACCCTTACAAGCTCTCCGCCCCTGAAATTCCGCTTCAGACCCGCATGATGACGATTTCCGATATCTTCGACGCGCTGGCCGCCTCTGACCGTCCTTATAAGAAAGCGGTTTCCATTGACCGCGCACTCGAGATTCTTGATCTGGCGGTAAACGATGGCGAAATTGACCCCGATCTTTACGGCCTGTTCAAAGCCGCCAGGGTTTACGACCGCTGGAAGGTGGAAGCTACCGGCTTACTGAGTTTCCCTGATTGCCTTTCTCAGAAACTTAAGTAAAGATAAGCAAGTCACTCATGAAAGAATTTTTTATCAACGATGCTGCCCGGTTTGAGAACCAGGTAATCACTTCTTCTTTTGTTGTGGCTTCCAAGCAGGCCAAACCCAAGAAAAGTGGCGAGCTTTACCTGTCGCTCACCCTGGCCGACCGGACGGGGCAGATTGATGCCAAGATGTGGGACAACGTTCCCGACCACATCGGCATTTTCGATCAGGATGATTTCGTAAAAGTCCGCGGCCTTATCAATAAATTCAATGGACGGTTTCAGCTCACGGTGCACAAGCTGCGGTCCATGGAAGACTCGGAAGTTGATTTCCAGGACTACCTTCCGCGCACCACCAAAGATATTGACCAGCTCTGGCGCACCGTCGCGGAGTATGTGGAGAACTTTCAGAATCCACACCTGAAGTTGCTGTTGAAAACATTCATGTCCGATCCGTGCATCGAGCGCGCTTACAAGAATGCGCCCGCTGCCAAGACCCTGCATCATGCCTACATCGGCGGATTGCTCGATCACGTGGTCTCGTTGTTCCGGCTGTGCGAACTGGCCTGCCAGAATTATCCGGAGATGATTGACCGTGACCTGCTCATGACCGGGGCCTTTCTGCACGACATCGGCAAGGTACACGAGCTGAGCTTTGCCCGGTCGTTTGCGTACACCACGCGCGGCCAGCTTCTCGGGCACATGATTATTGAGCTTGAGATGTTGCAGGCCAAGCTGGCCGAACTGCCCGGCTTTCCCGGTGAGTACAAAATACTGCTCGAGCACCTGATCATCAGCCATCATGGAAAATATGAGTTCGGCAGCCCCAAGATGCCTATGTTTCCTGAGGCGCTGATGCTGCATTACCTTGATGACCTCGATTCCAAGATGGAAAGCATGCGCGCCCATTTTGCCCGCGAGCACGAATCGGAATGGACCAGCTATAACGCCAGCCTGGAGCGTCCGCTCTTGAATACGCGGAAATTTCTGGAGAAGCTGAAAGAAGGCAGCTCACCCCAGGTTGCCGTCCAGATGGCTGCGGCTTCCGCTGCTGCCGGCGAATCCGATAAGTTTTAGCCTTGTCATTGTTGGTACACGCCCCTCCGTCCATTGCCTGTGACCTTTACATCTGATACAAGTTGTTCGAATTCAGGGAGGATAGTGTGAAAGCTTCGCGTTTGATCGTTGTGGTCTTAATGGCTCTGTCATTGCTCGTCGCCTGCGGCGAAAAAACCAGTGTTCCCGCCAGTTCCACTGATGCTTCCAAGGCCGACGCTTCCAAAGCAGACGGCTCGAAAGCTGGTAGCGGCGGCGCTCCCGGTGCTTCTAATGCGAGCAAGACTGTGCCCGCAGAGGCCGTGACCATACCGGCCGGCACTGTGATCGTTGCCCGGTTGGGCCAGAGTCTTGGCTCCAAGACCAGCCACAGCGGAGAGAGTTTCACTGCCACCGTAGCTGAACCGGTAACCGTGGACGGCAAGACTGTGATCGAGAAGGGCGCTGCTGCCCAGGGCACAGTGGTAGATGCGAAATCCATGGGACATTTCAAAGGCGGCGCGCTGCTGGAAGTGCGGCTGAATTCTGTGACCATCAACGGTAAAGAGCAGTCCATTCAGACCGCGGCTGTGGCCCGCTCGGCCAAAGGCAAAGGGAAGCGTAGTGTCGGCTTCATCGGCGGCGGCGCCGGTGCCGGAGCCTTGATTGGCGCATTGGCCGGCGGCGGCAAGGGCGCAGCTATTGGCGCGGCAGCAGGAGCAGGCGCAGGAACAGCCGGCGCAGCCTTCACCGGCAACAAAGAAATCGTTCTGCCCGCAGAACAGTTGTTGAGCTTTAAAGTGACCCGCGCCATCGAAGTGCGCTGAGACATTGCCAAAATTGCCACGAATGCCAATGCAATTTGAACACTAACTTTGTAGTTGGGACGGAGATAGAGCAGCGAAACTCCAGTCCGGCAGGACGGCAGATAGTAGCCCGGTCACGGAGCTTCTCAGATGCGCAGCTGTTGCGCATCTGAAAGCGGAGTGCCGGGTTAGCAACAAAAAGAACAGTTCCTTGCGCCTGCGGCTCGCGCGCAGCTCCTTCTTTTGGAGCGGAGCGCACTAGAACAATCGTCCGCAACGCTACACGACTGCGCATTTGCGGAACTTATTCCTTGACCCTAAACACCCTGCTTCTGTTTGCAGTTCCGGCGATTATGGCAATTAATCCATCTGGCTTGGCGTTAGCAACTACGACCCACTTAATGAATGTCTTGATCGTTTGCAGCGTACGAGAGGAGCCCGGCAGGGCGGGGGACACTCTAGCCCACACCGGAAGGTGTGGGAAGAAAATAGTAAAAGACCGAGCCCCGGAGGGGCGACACTCTGTCCTGTCTCCTTTTCCTCTATCGCAACAGACTTGATTAGCGATTCCATCACATATAATCCTGCCCATGAGTACCAATCGACCTGCTATAGCGGTTGAGACCAGCCGCGAGTTATTGCGCCACACTGTGGCTACCGTCGCTTATCGCGGCGGCAAAGCATTGCGGGGTGCTCCTGAAAGTTTTGCTGAATTCGAATTTGGGGAGAAATCCAGGACTCCAGCCCGCATTCTTGCCCACATGGGCGATCTGTACGATTGGGCGCTGTCATTGTGCCATGGAAAACATGTGTGGCATGACTCCAAACCGATGCCATGGCAGCAGGAAGTGGAGCGGTTCTTTGCCACGCTCAAGAAGTTCGATGATTACCTGGCAAGCGATTCGCCTCTGGGATTTCCAGCCGAGAAATTGTTTCAAGGCCCCGTAGCCGATTCGCTCACGCACATAGGCCAGCTTGCCATGATGCGGCGCGCGGCCGGATCTCCGATTCCAGGTGAGAACTATTTCGTCGCAGAAATCGCAATCGGCAGAGTGGGAGAGGAACAGGCAAAGCCGGTGAAAGAGTTTTGAAGAATTGCCAAAATTGCCATAATCGCCAGAATTGCCATAATTAGACTTGCGCGTGGTCCGGTGAAAGAACGGGCCTTTCAGGCCCGTGTTAGAGATAGTAAGACAGCAGGGCTTCAGAGCGTGTGTGAGAACTGAAATTGTGCGTGGGTTGGCGACACAAGTATCAGGGCACGAGTTTACTCGTGCCGAAAACGCACTATAAATATTGGGCTTCAGCCCCTGCATCTTCTTAAGTGCATGTGCTGTAGCCACGGAATCGAATTCTCGCCGCACGTTCTTCAGGCCGCGGTGAAAGCAGAGATTGCATTTTGTTGTTGCACTTGCATCAACCGCGTCCTTCGATTTTGGCAATTCCGGCGATTATGGCAATTTTGGCAATCCCCTCACGGTTTCGCCACCACCTCGCCAATATTCGCAATCGCGTCGCCCTTCTTCATGGAAGGCACTGAACAGATATAGAGCACTACACCTGCTTCCGGCGCAACCGCTTCGAGTGTGTGATGTCCGAAATAGTCGGTGACATAGCCGATCACCATGCCTTTCTGCACATAGGTTCCACGCTGCACCAGTGGATAGAAAATTCCATCGTGGTCGCTGGATACTGTGTCCACCTTCCCAATCCACACCGGATTCAATACCGGCTTGGCCGTTCCCGGCAGCATCTTCAGATAGCGCATCACGTTCAGCGTGCCTTCAACCAATGACTGAACGTCATCGGTTTCGACTGTGCCGGCGTGTCCTGCTTCCACGGCAATGGCCGGCTTGCCGCGGGTGCTGGCCGTATTGTCGAGATAGCGGGAAGCAGCCGGATCTTTCGGGCGATCGGTGGTCACAATAATGTGGTCCAGTCCGAAGGCCAGCACCATGTCGCGGGTAATGGCGTCTTGCTTGTCATTGCCGGTCTTCGGCCAGTAACTGTATGGACGCAGGTTCTCATCGAGATCGCCGCCATGGTAATCAATCAGGTAATCGCAGCGCTCCACGACCTGTTTGGTGATCGCCAGCGAGGCGCGATCGGTCTGCGTGCCGTCCGCTTTGCCGGGATAAAAGCGGTTCATGCTTTTGCCGTCCACCGGATTCACGTGCGGCACCTTTTGCAGGAATGACGCAGTGTTCACCAGCGGAAGCAAAATGACAGTGCCGGAAATCTGGGCGGCATCAAGCCGGTCAATCAGCTTCTCGATCGCTATGATCGAGGCGTATTCGGTTCCATGAGCGCCGGTCACCAGCGCAAGCACCGGTCCGGGTTTGCTGCCGCGCACCACCACTACCGGAATCGCCGTTCCGGCATCGGAACCTGCCGGCACCTCGATAAAGCCGTCGGCTTTTTGTCCGGCTGCCGCCGTGGCCGTGCCTACAGTAAAACTGTCTTGTTGAGCGTGGGCGAAAATCGAGCAGGACGCAAGCGCCACAGCAGCCGCAAAGAAACGAAGAGTATTCATGGCGCAAAAGTATACAAGGTCGGCAAATGTCATGTTGCCAGGAGCTAAGAGCACACAGCAGAACGTTGCAGCTAAGTTAAGCCGCATCAGCGTAATCAGCGGTAAATCTTTTGCCTTTGTTTTTGCTCTTGCCTTTAGCTACTGCCAATTGCTAATTGCTGCCCTTGCTCAACCTCAGGTAGACACCCGGGCTGGGCCGCAGGGTGACCGAAGGATTGGGACGCACCACAGGATGGTTCTCTGCCAGGCTGATACGAAAGCGCTGCAACAGGAGCGCCAGCACGATCTGGATTTCGGTCATCGCAAAGTTCAGCCCTACGCAGGCGCGCGGCCCTGCTCCAAAAGGCAGGTAGGCAAACTTGATCCGTGCCGAAGAATTGTCAGGTGCAAAACGGTCGGGAAAGAAAGTATCAGGCGACTGCCACCATTTGGGATGGCGGTGAGTGATATATGGGAAGATCAGCATCTCAGAGCCCGCCGGAATGCGGAAGCCGCCCATCTCGTCGTCATTGACGGCGGTGCGCGAGAGCACCCACACCGGCGGATAGAGACGCATGCTCTCGTCAATCACCATGCGCGTGAACTTCAACCGGAACAGGTCTTCATACGAAGGCGCATTGCCGTTCAGAAACTGGAGTTCGGCCAGCAGCCGTTCGGCCACATCAGGATGCTGCGCCACCAGGTAGCAGACCCAACTCAGGGCCAGTGTAGTCGTCTCGTGTCCGGCAGTGATGAGGGTCGCCATTTCATCGCGCAATTGATGATCAGACATGGGCTGCCCGTCTTCATCGCGGGCGTCCATAAACATGGTGAGCAGATCGTTGACCGGCGCGTGCGCCTGGCGGCGTTTGGCGATAATGCCATCAATGATCCGGTGAAAATTTTCCAGCGCCCGCCAATATTCGCGGTTGCGGGCCGTGGGCAGGTTTTGCGGCAGGCGCACCACCGACCACGCGCGGTTCACGGCGTAATCGCGGCCCACGGAAAGCGTTTCACGAATGACCTGAGTTTCCGATTCCAGGTTGGTGGAAAACAACGCCTGGCTGGCAATGTTGAGCGTGAGGTGCATCAGTTCGGGCACCACATCGAAAGCTTCGCCTGTCTGTGCAAACTTTTCCCAGCGCTGCAACATGGCCTCGGTGTGCTCTTGCATGATGCGCGCGAATGAAGCCACTTTCTGGCTGTGAAATGCAGGCTGAGTCATCTTGCGCTGCCGCTGCCACAATGCGCCTTCACTGGTGAGCAGCCCTTCCCCCAGAGATGATTTCAGTATCTTGTAGTCGCGTCCACGGCCATAGTTGGCAAAATTGGTCTGGAGCACCTGCTGGATGTGCGCGGGATTGCTGACCTGGTGCGTAATCCACAGGCCGCGGTAACGCACTACATCCCCATATTGCAGGGCCATTTGAAAGAAACCCGCCAATGGATCTCTGCGAAACGACGATATGTTCGAGAGAAAAGAAATTGCGCCTGGTCCTGGCGCCTGTTTGCGGGAATGTGGAGACCCAATCACTACTTACTTTAATCTACCACTTGCGATACCTTCACTTACCAGTGACACAACTTAAGTTAGACGACAAGCAATCGGCTTTCTGATCGCGGCGGCGTGTATTGGAAGGCATTGCGCATAATTTCTATTCGATCATTGCGCATAATATAGTGGCACTATGGCGCTGGAATCTCCTGAGCTGCAAGGCAGACACATTCGTCTCGAACCGCTCGCGCATCATCATATAGATGGACTGGTGGCTGCAGCGGCCGGGAATCCGGGGCTTTACCAGTGGAGTCCAGTCCCGCAGGGAAGACCCGAGACCATCAAGTACGTGGAGAAGGCCCTGGCCTGGAGGGACGCCGGAACCGCGGTGCCGTTCGCAATTGTCCGCATAGAAGATGGGAGCATCATCGGCTCTACACGCTTCTTTGAAATGGAACGCTGGTTCTGGCCGCCAAATCATCCACTCTATGGCCGCGGCACTCCGGATGTATGCGAGATCGGCTACACATGGCTGAGTCCCGCCGCGATTCGCACTGCGACGAATACCGAAGCGAAACTGCTCATGCTCACTCATGCCTTCGAATCCTGGAAAATGCTGCGCGTGTGCTTTCACACTGATGTTCGCAACCAGCGCTCGCGTGCAGCGATCGAACGCATCGGCGGACACTTCGAAGGGATCCTGCGGGCCCACCGCATGGCCTCCGACTATATTCCGCGTGATTCGGTGCGCTATTCCATCATTGCATCGGAGTGGCCGGGGGTGAAGGAAAGGCTGAGTCGAGCGCATAGAGCGCGGGTAATAGGATTGACTTTGGGAAGCCGGATCGCTCTGGATACCGCAGCCGGCCCTATCTTTAATTCCGTTACAATGAAATGCCACGGCGAGATTACTGAGATGCCTCCTGCAACAGCGAACGGCAAGATTTGCTACATCGAAATTCCTGCGACCGACATTGTGCGTTCCGCCGACTTCTATAAACGGGTGTTTGGCTGGAATGTGAGAACTCGCGGTGATGGCAGCACGGCCTTCGACGATACAACTGGCCAGGTGAGCGGCTCCTGGGTGCTTCATCGTCCGCCCGCGGCAGAACCCGGTCTTCTCGTTTACATCATGGTGGATAGCGTAGCCAAAACCATGGATGACATTGTCGCCAATGGGGGCAAAATCGTTCAGCCTATTGGCGCCGACGCTCCTCAGATCACAGCGAGGTTCCTCGATCCGGGCGGAAACGTGATCGGCCTCTACCAGCAATCTGCATGATGCCGTCGGTGCTCTGGAAGGGAGTCAAAAGCACGGAATTTCTGCAGCGAATAAAGTGTATGTCGTGGATTGTTCCATACAGCAGTTCGGTTCGGACAGGTCATGCGGCGGTTCAAAGCTCCTCCTTCCTTTCCTTCTATAGCTTAAGTAAGTCACTTAGCATCTAACTGGAACATGCGTGATCTCACGCCATCGAATACGGGAGCAATGGCCAAAACTCCTGAGGCCCAGGAGCACTGCCCGCAGTCCTGGAGCGTATTTGGGCGGTCCGGATGGTGGGAGACCCTGGCGCAGTCACCGGCATCAGTTCTGATGCTGGATTACGACGGAACCCTGGCCCCTTTCCAGCTTGAAAGGATGGAAGCGGCGTCCTATCCCGGAGTACCCGAGCGACTGGTTCAGCTTGCACGCACGCCCGGTCTTCGGCTGGTGGTAGTCTCGGGCCGTCCTGCGAGCGAGATATCTGATCTTCTTCCGCCGGGTTTGCGCCTTGAGATTTGGGGCAGCCATGGGCGCGAGAAGTTGCTGCCGGGAGGCCAGTACGGAGTTGCTCCGCTTACTGCCGAGCAGAATCGCTATCTCGATGAGCTGCAATCTCTGGTTTCGCGAAACGGGTTTTCGGCCCAAACCGAGCGCAAGGTAGGCAGCCTGGCGTTGCACACGCGCGGACTCGGTCCCGCCGAGGCAAGGCCGGATCCATGAGCTTGCTGAGAGCTACTGCCGTTCGATTGTTCGCGCCGGCCATTCGGGTCTTGAGTGGATGAGCTTCGACGGCGGTGTGGAGGTTCGGGGAACAGGCTGCACGAAAGCCAATGCGGTGCGCGCCATTTTGTCCGACGTATCCGAAAACACGCCGGTGGCTTATCTGGGAGATGACCAGACCGATGAAGACGCTTTTCATGCCCTGAACCAGCACGATGAATGCCGCCTGTGTGCTGGTCCGCCACGAGCCCCGGGATTCCGCGGCCCAATGGTGGATTCAACCGCCAGAGGAGCTGCTGGCTTTTCTCGACAGATATCTGCAGGTCGTCCGCAAGTCAGGAGCTGATTGATGGCTGAACAGAGCTTAGTTGTAGTTTCCAATCGCATTCCCGTTTCTTTCCGGCGGGAGGAAGGCCGTCTCATCGCAGTGCCCTCCGCCGGTGGATTGATAGGCGCGCTGGAACCGGTCCTCCAGGAACATGGAGGGCTGTGGATAGGCAGCGCCGGCACCGAGGACAGCGCGGAACTGCACCAGCAATTAGAAGACGCCACCCGTGACCGCAACTTCCGCTATGTGCCGGTCATACTTTCGGAAGAGGAGCAGAGGAACTATTACGAGGGTTTCTCCAACGAGGTATTGTGGCCTCTGTTTCACGATTTTCAGTCACTCTGCCATTTTGATCCGGTCTACTGGGACTTCTACGAGCAGGTAAACCGTAAGTTCGCCGAAGCGACCGACGCGGCAGCCGGGCCGAACGACACCATCTGGATCCACGATTATCAACTGATACGCGTGGCGCACATGCTCCGGCAACGCCGTCCGTCGGCTTACATGTCGTTCTTCCTGCATATTCCATTTCCGCCGCTGGACATCTTTGCCAAGCTGCCCTGGCGCAAAGAGATACTCGAAGGATTGCTCCACTACGATTTCATTGGCCTTCAGACCGCGCGAGACGAGCGCAATCTAGTGGAAAGCATCCGCTGCTATTTCCCTGAGGCGAGCATCAGCGGGCGCGGCGGAGAGCGGGTTGTTGCCACCGCGCGCGGCGTCACAATGATTCGCGCCGTTCCTATCAGCATTGACTTCAAGGAATTCGCGGCGGCCGCCCGCTCCCAGGCCGTTGCCAATCGGATGAACGAGATTCGAGAGGAAGCTTCGGGCATGCAGATCGCCCTTGGCATTGACCGGCTGGACTATACCAAAGGCATTCCCGAACGTCTGCGCGCGTTTCGCGCCTTCCTGCGCGGGTTTCCGCAGTTTCGGCGCAAGCTCACGCTGATCCAGGTAGTGGTTCCCAGTCGCGAGGCCATTCCCGGATATCAGGAGCTGCTTTCTGACATTGAGAGGCTGGTCTCGGCCATCAACGGAGAGTTCAGCGAGCCGGGTTGGACGCCCGTCCAATACATGCACCGGTCGGTTGCCCGCGACGAACTGCTGGCCCTTTACCGGGCAGCAGACATTGCGCTGGTGACGCCTTTGAAAGATGGCATGAACCTTGTTGCCAAGGAATATTGCGCTGCCCACGTCGAGAATCGAGGGGTGCTGATCTTAAGTGAGTTTGCAGGAGCCATGCCAGAGCTGCGCATCGGCGCTATTGCCGTGCATCCGTATGACGAGCGCGGCATGGCCGAAGCATTGCGCCAGGGTTTGGAGATGCCGGAGGAAGAGCGCCACCGGCGCATGCTGCGCCTGCGCCAACAGATTCGGCAAGCCGATATATTGCGTTGGCGCGACCGAATCTTCCAGCAGATGCGGCCGTTGCACAAGGAGGATATCGCGGCGTAAAAGAATAAGCAAAGACCCTGTGAGGACTTTTCCAGGCTGCACTCGAGAGTACTTTAGTTGGTTGACGAATTATACTATAAGATGCCATAATTAATTCGTCAATCCGAGGCTCTCGTGCTAGATAGCTCAGTCACCCCTAATACTCTCGAACAAGTGCAATCGAGCGTTACCGAGTGGTTTGGCAGGACCTCAAAGGGAGCACCCTCTCCTATTCGATTGACTCGCGCGCCCGGGTCGGTCCGGCTTTCTCTCAGCCCGAATTCCAAAACTGATGTGAAGCTTGAGATGAAGCGGCAATGCGTTCTCATTCAGGTAAAAAATCGGCGACTCACGATGAATCTTGACGGCTTTCTGATTACGACCGCGGTTCAGGGCCAGAAGCTCAGTCTTAACATCGAAGAAGACCCAAAGCCGCAACACCGGCTGCTGAATTCGGCGTTGCGGGAAGTGGCCGAGACGAAGCATCCAGTATTTGTTTCCAGAATGTTACGGGTCGTAAGGAATCTGGAAGAAGATTTGCCCAACATACAGATTGATGAGGCGAGCGCTGCGCAAACTGATATTGAAGTTGCGCTCGAAGCTTTGAATGCATCGCCGCGAATCGGCGAATCAGTTTCTGAGGATCCCTTTGTCGCAGCGAAACTTAAAGGGCTCAAGAGAAAACAGGAAATGCTTGAGAAAGCCGGCGGTACGTTCACTTCGGAAGAGGTGGCCAAGACAGTCGGAATTTCCCGGCAAGCTGTTGATAAACGCCGCTCTTCCAATCAACTCCTGGCCCTTACTCAAGGCAGGCGGGGGTACGGGTACCCGCAATTTCAATTCGAAGAAGGGAACACGCTGAAAGGGCTGGAAGAGGTCCTGCGCCAACTGAAAACCCTGGACCCGTGGATGCAACTGGTTTTTTTCACCACCCCCAATGATCGCCTCAAGGGCAAAACCCCTATTGAAGCGCTGCGTCGAGGCGATTCTGAAATCGTCATTGAAGCAGCACGAGGATATGGAGAGCAAGGGGCTGCATGAGTGAGAAACCCGGCGAACATCCCTTACCTCATGCAGAACTTCATCAGCGAGAACCCATCATTCACACGCTGGAAGCCGGCGTAGTCATCTTCCGGATTCATCCAGGCGCGTATGGCGCTGTTTTCTTTGGGAGGACAGGAAATTATCGTTACGATGCTCCCGACTGTCCAAATGGTTCCTTTGGAGTCATGTACGCAGGTGAAGACCTGGATTGCTGTTTCATCGAATCATTTGGACAAACTGCTGGAGTTCCGGCGGTGTCCAGTGCATACCTGGAGGAAAGGCACTTTGCTGAGTTGCAACTTCAAAGCGCTCTGCGATTCGTGGACCTTGTTGAGCCCGGCAGCCTGTCTCGCATTGGAGCAGATGGGCGCTTGTTGACCCGATCGTACAAGATCTCTCAGCAGTGGTCAGCAGCGTTCAGAAACCACCCAGCAAAACCCGATGGAATACGCTACCGCTCCCGCCGTGACCCGGCGAAGATTGCCTATGCCATTTATGACTGTCCGATGACGACATTCGAAGTGACGGAGCACGGATCACTGATGAGCCCGAGGAACCGAGCACGGCTCAATCGGCTATTGCAGCTTGATCAAGTAGATCTTGTTTGAGAATGCCTTGGCGCAACTTCGAAGCGAGAGGCGTCACGTAAATCTTTCCGCTCGGGTCTTTCCCGCCCATCTGGCCGGCCTCCAGTCAAGATGAGACGGACTTGAAGTTGACCGGTAATTTTGCCCGATCATCTACCCACTTCCTACGCAGCCAGCGGTTCATCGGCTCGGAAAATCCGTGGGCTGTGATCCAGCCTAGCAGCGCCGACAGCATAATCATGACCGCATACCACGCCAGCGCCCATTTCATGTGACTGCCAAATGCCGTGAAGGCCTGTACCAGCCAGAGCACTACAAACATATGCGTGAGATACACCTCGTAGCTGTGCTCGCCGAGCCACCGCAGGGGCTTTGATATCCATCGTCCCTGTCGTTGGGTATGCGCTACTGCAATTATCACCAGGCAGGTTCCAATGGCGAGGACAGTCACATCGAGTCCGGTGCGGTAGATGCCAAGCCATCTATTGAGCGGCCAAAAGCCCAGAATCAACGTGATCATCAGTACGCCCGTGGCTTGCAACGCCAGCACCCGGCTGCGCTGCTGCAGGAAGCGTACGCGCAGATGAGGCATCGCCATCGCTGTCAGGCAGCCCAGAGCGATGGCATCCATGCTGCCCAGGTATGACTTTTCTATCCACAACGGATTATGCGTAAACACCGTGCGCGCAAATGGACCGACGATGACAAATCCGACCAGCAGCAGCGTGAGCCTCCAGCCGCGCAGCAGCCGGCACAGCAACGGAAAGAAGAAGTAAAACATCTCTTCCACCGAGAGCGACCACAATACATCCCAGTTAGCGGGTAGATAGCCGCGCTGGGCTTCCAACCAGTTCAGATGAAACGTTAAGGCCGCGAACAGCGCCCGGCCCAGCGTGCCTTGCTGCGGACGGATGGTGAATCCCGGGAGATGCGCCAGATGCAATACGCTGAGCACCGCCAGCAGCAGAAGCAGCAGAGGCGCGATACGGGCAAAGCGCAGCCGGTAGAAGTTGCGCAGATTGATCTGGTCGAGCCGCTTCCATCTGCCGCAGCGCGGTGGTGGTGATCAGAAATCCGGAAACAGCAAAGAATATGGTTACTCCGTTTGCTCCATTCCAGACCAATGCGGCGACCAGTTGCGACGGAAGGGCCATGCCTAATGCGGTTTTTGCCAGCCGTATTCTCAGGTTGATGTGCAGCAGGACCACGGCCAGAATCGAGATGCCGCGCAGCACGTCAATGCCGTCCAGGCGATGCCCGTGGGTAGCTTTCTGATGGTCTGTGGAGATAGCCGTCTCTACGGTAGTTTCAAGCGCCACCCGAAAACCTTATCACCGCAGAGTGCGCGGAGAGCGCAGAGCAGGTGAATTTTGTGGGCACGTCCTTTGTATGGTGGTGGTACAAGCAGTATGGGTTGATCTCGTACTATGGTTGATGACATGCCTGATCTTCAAGAGCAATTCGGACAAATTGACATCTACCTGTTTGACCAGCTTCTGAGAGGACGGATCGCTCCCGGAATGCGCGTCATGGATGCAGGCTGCGGGTCGGGCCGCAATCTGGTCTATTTTCTCCGCGAAGGTTACGAAGTCTTTGGCGCGGACTCGAACCCTCAGGCCATTCAGAGCGTCCAGCGACTGGCTGCGCAGCTAGCGCCCGCGTTGCCGTCAACCAACTTTCATGCGGAATCCATCGAGCGGACGACCTTTCCCCCGGCTTTTGCAGACGTAGTAATCAGCAGCGCCGTGCTGCATTTTGCCCACGACGACCAACAGTTTCAGGCCATGCTGCGCGGTACATGGAATGCTTTGAAGTCCCGCTGGGCTGTTCTTTTGCCGCCTTGCATCTTCGATCGGCATGGAGCAGCAGGTCCAGCAGGTGCAAGGCAGGCGGTTCCTCCTGCCGGATGGGTCTGAACGTTACCTGGTAGATGAAGCTTTGCTGGTGCAGCTCACAAAAGAGCTAGGCGGGGAGTTGCTGGATCCGTTGAAGACCACGGTTGTTCAGAATCAGCGCTGCATGACGACCTGGGTGGTAAGAAAGAATTCCTGAGCTTCTCTTCAGTGCCGCAAACGCGATTTCCAATCAGCGTCTATCGGCGTAATCAGCGGTCAAAACTGATTGCAATACCGTATCAAGGCCGTTGATTCAACCTGCTTGTGAACCGCCAGCATCATACCTATTGCGACCTGCCTGCGGGCCGCACTGATGAAAGAGATCCGTCCATCCCATGCTGCCGCTACAGACAGGAACCTGAACGGGTTCGTCCGCGTGCGCGGCGCACGCGAGCATAACCTCAAAAACATAGATGTGGATATTCCGCGTGACGCCCTGGTGGTGTTCACCGGCGTTTCCGGTTCCGGCAAATCGTCGCTGGCTTTTGGCACGCTCTATGCCGAAGCGCAGCGGCGGTATCTGGAATCGGTTTCGCCCTACGCCCGGCGACTATTCCACCAGATGGCTGTGCCCGAAGTGGATGAAATCGACGGCCTGCCGCCTGCGGTGGCCCTGCAGCAACAGCGCGGTTCGCCCACGACGCGCTCGTCAGTTGGCAGCGTGACGACGCTTTCCAACCTGCTGCGCATGCTCTATTCGCGCGCCGGAGATTACCCGCGCAACCAGCCGCTGCTCTACGCCGAGTCGTTTTCGCCGAACACTCCCGAAGGAGCATGTCCGCGGTGTCACGGTCTGGGCCGGGTCTATGAAGTGACAGAACGCTCCATGGTTCCCGATGATTCGCTGACCATCCGCGAGCGGGCCATTGCCGCCTGGCCGACCGCGTGGCAAGGGCAGAACCAGCGCGATATCCTCATTACGCTTGGCTATGACGTTGATAAGCCCTGGCGCGAGCTGCCGAAAAAAGATCGCGACTGGATTCTATTTACCGATGAGCAGCCCGTGGTGCCGGTTTACGCCGGATTCACTCCGCGAGAAGTCCGGCGCGCGCTCAAGCGCAAGGAAGAGCCCAGCTACCATGGGAACGTTTACCAGCGCGCGCCGCCACGTGCTGCACACCTTTGCCAATACCGACAGCGCGCTGATGAAAAAGCGCGTGTCGCAATACATGTTGAGCAGCGAATGCCCGGTCTGCCATGGCAAGCGGCTGCGGCGCGAATCCTTGTCGGTCAAATTTGCGGGACTCGATATTGCCGACATCTCGCGACTGCCGCTGAAGCGGCTTGACGAGCTTATGCAGCCCTATGCCGACGGTACCGCGCGCCAGAGTTGGCAAGATCGCGGCAGCCCATCCGGAGAAAGCGGTCGTGGCCCAGCGGATCGCCGCAGGATCTGTGCGCCGGCTCAGCAGTTCTGCTCGATCTGGGGCTCGGCTATCTGACGCTCGAACGCAGCACGCCCACGCTTTCGCCCGGAGAACTGCAGCGGCTGCGCCTGGCTACGCAGGTGCGCTCCAATTTGTTTGGCGTTGTTTACGTGCTTGACGAGCCGTCCGCCGGACTTCATCCGGCCGACACCGAAGCGCTTGCTCGCGGCGCTCGGATCGTCTGAAGGCTTCCGGCAATTCGCTATTCGTCGTGGAGCATGAGCTCGATGTCATCCGCCATGCCGACTGGATCGTGGATGTCGGACCCGGCGGCGGGCGAGCACGGCGGCGTGTTCTCTACAGCGGCCCGCCCGCGGGGCTGAAGCAGGTCGAGAACGTCCGCAAACCGCGGCGTTATCTGTTCGCTGAACATCGCTCGCGTCGCCGAACGCCTGCGACGCTCGCCCAGCGGCTGGCTGCGACTGAGTGGTGTCACGCGCAACAATCTGCACAAGCTCGACGTCGCTTTTCCCCTCGGCGTGTTCACCACAGTGACCGGCGTTTCCGGCTCCGGCAAATCGACTCTGGTCAGCCAGGTGCTGGTGGAATTGGTCGCCGAGCATCTCGGCCACGAGATTCCTCCGGATGCGGAAGAAAGCGAAGAGCTGGAGCGCACGGCGCCCGTGACCCTGGGCGGACGAATCACCGCAGGCATGGACCACATCAAGCGCCTGGTGCGTGGTCGATCAAAAGCCCATCGGCCGCACGCCCCGCTCCAACCTGGCCACCTATACGGGCCTGTTCGATCATGTGCGCAAGTTGTTTGCCGCGACCAAGGCCGCGCGCGCCCGGCACTATGATGCCGGACGTTTCTCCTTCAACGTCGCCAAGGGCCGCTGCGAAACCTGCCAGGGCGAAGGCTTCGTCATGGTGGAGTTGCTGTTTCTGCCCAGCGTCTATGCACCGTGTCCAACCTGCCATGGCGCCCGCTACAACGCGAAAACACTCGAAATCAAATACCGCGACAAGAACATCGCCGAGGTGCTGGGTATGACGGTGGATGCGGCCTGGGAATTTTTCGCCGACGACCCGCCGTCGCGCGCTCGCTGCATGTTCTGCGGCGAAGTTGGGCTGGGATATCTGCGGCTCGGCCAGCCGGCCACCGAGCTTTCCGGCGGCGAAGCACAACGCATCAAGCTGGCGACTGAACTGCAAAAAGCACAGCGCGGCAACACTCTGTATGTTCTCGATGAACCGACTACCGGACTTCATCCTGCCGATGTAGAACGGCTCATCGTGCAACTCGATGGACTGGTCGAGGCTGGCAATACAGTGATCGTGGTCGAGCACGACATGCGCGTTGTGGCCGCCAGTGATTGGGTCATCGATATCGGCCCCGGCGCAGGAGACGAAGGCGGGCAGGTGGTCGCAGCAGGCACGCTGGCCGAAGTTGCAGGAGCGCCGCAAAGCCGCACCGCTCCATATCTGGCGCGGTTTTTGGAGTTGGCGCGCGATGCGGATTCAATTTCCCGCATCGCGTAATCCACACTTCGTCGAGTCGTGTGTGGGTGAAAGTTCAAGCTAATGTGCCCTTGTGAAAATGATCGGCCGCTTCTCGCAGCACTGAAGGAATCGGATGGCGGGCAAACAGAAAAGTTATCGGGAACGAGAGTAGGCGCTTTATAGAGGCGGCAGAAAATCCAGCAACCTCGAAACCGAGATTTACTTCTGCGAGAGCATGGCTTGTTGCGAACGGAATTCGGGAACTACCAGCGCTTCTTCGATGCTCGGAATCTTCCAGTCGTTGAGCTTTTTGCGTAATGCGCCGGCCTGTTCTGCTGCGCCGTTCTTTTCGTAGGCGGTGAGCAGAAGTTTCATGGAGAGAGGATTGGCGAAATCTTCTTCAAGCTGTGCGATGGCATCGGCATATTTCTGTTGGGCCAGCAGCAGCGTTCCGGCGGCGCCGTGGTAGGTGCGCTCGATGCCGATGGAGCCGCCTGCATTGGCCAGTCTGTTCGAGCTCATGTACTGCGGCCTGCGCATCTTTGCGGGCGTCTTTTGAAGCGTCTTTCGAAGACCAGGCAGCTACCGCATTGATTACGCGCACACGCCAGATGCGCGCCTGCTCTTCATTAAGATCGGCCTGGGCCACTACGTTTTTTCTAGCTTCCAGAATGGTTTCTGCCTGTTGCAGATCATGGACGGCTGCCGCATGGTCAGGTTCATACATGGCCATAATTCGATAGGCGCGCGCTTCCCATATCCACTGCTGCATGGCATGGGCTTTTGCGGCGGCGTCGAGGAAGGCCTGGTTGGCCTGATCATATTGCCGGGCACGCACAAAGGTCATGGCCGACTTCTGCAGATATTCGGCTTTCAGTCCGTCGCTGGGAGCTTCGTGTATGGCCTTCGCATATTCCTGCCGTGCCTTTCACCATCTCCCATGATGGCGTAGGTTTCGCCCAATTCTTTCTGCGAAATATAAAATGTCGGATCGATCTTCAACGCCATGCGATATTGTTTCAGGGCTTCATCAAAACGTCCTGAAAGACGAAGCATTTCTCCATAAGAATCGTGCGGGTTGGGCTCGCCAGGGAGCAGCTTTACATATTTCGCAGCAGCCTCGAGAGCTTTATCGTAATCGCCATAGCGGGAGTAGAGATAACCCAACTGGTTGTAGGCCGTGGCGTAGTTCGGGTCCTGTGCCAATGCCTTCAAGGTCAGTTTTTCGGCGAGTTCATACTGGTCCTGTTTATACAGCCAATATGCGATCAAGAAGTTCAGCCGCTTGTCCTGCGGATACATGGCAAGCAGGTCATTCATGGCCGAAATGCCTTCGACGTATCTGTTCTCGTGGGTGCTGGCCATCCAGCGGACCATAAGCTGCTCAGCGGGACTTGCGTCTTTAGCTGTCGCTTTGGCCTTCTCACGGTTGCTGCTCTCTTCTGCCGGATCAACAGTAGTCATACAGATCCAGGTGTAGGCCAGCGCAAAATTCGGATCGACCTTGACCGCTTCATGCCAGTCGTTCAATGCGAGGTTCCAGCGGTGGGCCTCATAATGGAGCATTCCGTTTTCAAAATAACGGGCGGCAGCAGCAGATGTAGTGGTTACAGGCAGAGTCTGCGGCTTGGCAGTACGAACTGCTTTGGGAAGCTGTTTGTCGCGCGCTGATAAGCTGGCCGGCACTGCTGCCGTGAGCAGCAGAAGCGTTGTGGCTAACCGGACCAGGCGCAAGGGAAATTCAGTTGCCATGGAAGAGGTATCCCTGCTCGAGAGGAAGCTTGCCGTCAATTTTTAGCACCTTGACCGCGCTGGTAATGGAGTAAACGTTGACCACACCCAGCGCCCCAGGATTATCGGCAACTGCTTTCAGCACCAGTTCGTCAGAGCCCAGCACTATGATGCTGCTCTTGCGGGCATCAACGAACGGCTTGATTTCTCCAGGATCCAGCTTGTAAAGCCTCTGCAGCACAAATCTTCCATCGCCCGAAGCCGGATTGCTGAGGAATATTGTGACTTTTTTGCCGTCGGGCCATCGCGAACTGTCGGTCTTGATCAGTTTTTGCAGGTCGGCGCTGCTGACCCCAATGGACGAATTGCCGGAATGAGCAATCACTGCGATGTCGCGGGCCAGGCACGCCTGCGAGATCAACACGACGGCCACGCATACGATAAGTTGAAGTCTGCGCATATATGTTGCTTCCGGGCAAAGGAAGATTCCTGCTATTGGACTCCATCTGTGGAGCGATCACAACGTGACGGTAGTAACCTACAGTGGGTTGGGGGATTGGGCAGTGTGGGGGGCGGCAGGTGTGTGAGAACTCAATTTGATGGCAACATGATTGTGAGGTGGAAGGGTGTGCAGGGGCTCAAAGGCCCAGTATTTATAGGGCTTTTTCGGCACGACTGAAGTCATGCCCTGTTACATGTCTTAGCATTCTCAAGTCACGTTATTTTTTGCCGGATTGCTCAGGCTGGGAGACGAATTGGTATCCGAGTCCGCGCACGGTGAGCAGGTGGCGGGGTTTGGAAGGCTCGTCTTCTATATAGCGGCGCAGCCGCACAACGAAGTTATCTATGGCGCGGGTATCGGTATCTTCGTGCAGGTTCCAGACTTCTTCCAATATGGCCTTGCGTGATACGGGATGGCCGGTGTTGCGAATCAGGTAACGCAGCAGTTCGACTTCCATCAATGTGAGTTGAAAAACCTGAGTGGCAGTGCGTATCTGCAATTTCTGAAAATCCACGACCTTGCCGTCGAAGCGAAAAATATCCATTGGCTCCGGGCTGGACGCAGCCGGCCCGCTGCCACTTTTTGCGACGGAGCAGGCTGCTTATGCGGGCAATCAATATGTCGAGATTAAACGGCTTGGGAAGATAGTCGTCAGCGCCGCACTCAAAGCCGTTGAGCACGTCTTCAGGGCGTCCTCGGGCGGTCAGCATGAGCAGCGGAATATAGTTCTCGGCGGCACGCAGTTCGCGCGCCACGGTAAATCCATCTTTGCCGGGAAGCATTACATCGAGTAAGAGCACATCGAAGATCTCGTCTGTCTTCGTCAGCAGGTCCAGCGCGCGTTCGCCGGTATCGGCGACGGTTACCGTGTGGCCTTCGGCTTCGAGATTGAAACGCAATCCCTGAGCAATATGCGTTTCGTCTTCCACCACCAGAATACGGCTCATACCCGGTATACCCTGGGCAAACGCACAGTGAAGGTGGCGCCGCGGCCTTCGCCGGGGCTCTCGGCGACAACTTCTCCGTCATGGCGGCGCACGATAGATCGCACGATAAAAAGCCCCAGGCCGGTGCCGGTTACCTGGTCGGTTGCGTAGTTGTGGACGCGATAAAAGCGTTTGAAGATGCGTTTCAGCTCTGCCCGGGGAATGCCAATGCCATTGTCGGTAATGCGGAGCAGCACTTTATCAATGTCAGGGGTGAGAATGTCTACCACGATCTCTCTCTGCTTTCCCGAATATTTCACAGCGTTTTCGAGCAGGTTCACCACCACGATGCGCAACTCCACCGCATTACCTAATATGGTGATGCCGTCGGTGGGTATCGTTCCAAAGTGCAGTGCCTCTGGCGGCAGAGTATGGCGCAGGCGCGCCAATTCTACGGCTTCCGTCACCAGTTCAGAAAAATTAATCTCGTGCCAGTTTTTGCGGGAATCTCCGGAGCGTACCTCGCCCGCCTTGAGCACCTGTTCTACAGTGCCTAGAAGCCGGTCAGTATCTTCCAGCATGATGCGGTAGAAATCACGCCGCCGCCCTTCGTCGAGTTGCCGCCGTTCGAGGGTTTGCAGGTAAAGACGAATAGAAGTGATGGGGGTTTTCAGTTCGTGGGTGACAGCGTTTAAGAAGCTGTCCTGCTGCTCGTTACGCCGAATTTCGCGGACCAGAAAGATGGTGTTGAGCACCATGCCGGCGATAATCACTCCGAAGAAGATGACTCCCAGCACCATGGCGCCGACGCGTCGCCAGTTGAGCACCATCCAACTGATGTTGAGCGCAATCGCCAGCCCCACCACGCATGCCCCGAGCGTAATGAAGAAGGCAATAGTCTTGGCGCGGCTGGTAATGCGCATCCACGAAATTGTAGTGGACTAAGAGCTTAGAGAGAAACAGCCTTTAGTCGTCGCCGGAAGCTGCCGCCAATGTCTCAATGCGTACCGGAGCTTCGGTGGCGACCGGGCTCTTTTTGGCCTGAATGTTTACGAGTTCCGGCTTGAATTTCGGCAACTTGATGTCCCATGCCAGGCCCAGGATGCGCAGCAGGGAAATTCCGTACCAGTTCATGTCAATCTCATACCAGGTAAGGCCGTGGCGCGCTGCCTGAGGATTCGCATGATGGTTGTTGTGCCATCCTTCACCGTAGGTCAGCAAAGCGACCCAGAAGCTGTTCTTGGAAGTATCGCCGGTGATGAAGCGCTGCGATCCCCACATGTGCGTAGCTGAATTGACCAGCCAGGTCGCGTGCAGCCCAACCACGGTGCGGAAGAACACTCCCCAGAGCACAAACGGGATTCCGCCGATGGCCAGCAGAATAAAGCCGGAAAGGGTAATTGGAATCCAATGCCACTTGCTGATAAAGGTGTGGAACTTGTCTTTGCGGAGATCGGGAATGTAGGGAAACAGTTCGGTGGAATGATTGTGCAGAGCGCGCCCGGTCATGATCCAGCCCATGTGCGCCCAGAAACCACCATCCCGAGGAGAATGCGGATCGCCTTCTTTATCGGTGTTCTGGTGATGCACGCGGTGGGTAGCTACCCAGAAAAACGGGCCGCCTTCCAGCGCCAGCGTTCCGCATAACGTCAGAAAATACTCAACCCACTTGGGAGTCTTATAGCCTCGATGCGTCAGCAGTCGGTGGTAGCCCATGCCGATGCCCATGCCGCCGGAAACGAAGAGCAAAACCACGCTCATGGCCAGCGCCTTCCAACTGAACATGAACAACGCGGCAACTGCGCCGATGTGGAACGCCACCATAAAGAAGGTGGTCATCCAGCCAATTGGCTCTCTGAACGTCCTGTCGGCTTTGATTCCTTTAAGTATTCCCATAAATGGCTCCTGCGGAAGTGTTGATTAAAAGGTAACAGCTCGCAGAGCCAGTGTTTGTAATACTTGTGTAATCGGGACGAAGCGGCAGTTACTTAAGTAAATGACCTCTCGAATCAGAAAGATGTAAAGGCAGATGTCTTTTTGATTATGAAAAACGAGAACGAGAAAACATTGCTATTTTTTTTTCGGCTTGAGCGCCTGCCATTGTTCTTCCGTCAGCAGTTGACCGAGATGGCTGAATTCACCAGCGCCCTGAAGCCACTCGCCGCCATCCATCACAACCACCTCTCCATTGATATAGCCGGACTGGTCGCTCACCAGAAATGCAGCCAGGTTGGCCAGCTCTTCATGAGTGCCGAAACGTCCGAGAGGATTACGTTTCTTCGCCATGCGCTCCAGTTCCTGGGCAGGCATGAGCCGTGAAAATGCGCCTTCGGTGGGCACCGGGCCGGGAGCAATGGCGTTGAAACGGATTCCGCGCCGCCCCCATTCCACCGCCAGACTGCGAGTCATAGCCAGCACGCCTGCTTTGGCCATGGCCGAGGGGACAACATATCCTGAGCCTGTGTCTGCGTAGGTAGTGGAAATATTCAACACCGTGGCCGGCTGGTTTGCCTGCAACCAACGCCGGCCGCAAGCCATCGTCACATAGATGGTGCCCATCATGACGATGCCGATCACCGCTTCAAATGCGCCGTTGGAAAGCTCCTCAGTCCGGGCAATGAAATTTCCAGCGGCGTTATTCACAACGATATTGAGCGGCCCGTCGCGCCAGAACTCTTCGATCATGGCCTCAACGCGGGCTGCATCGCGCACATCGCAGACGAAAATTTTCACCGTGCCGCCAGTCGCAGCCTGCAACTCCGCCGCTGCTTCTTCAAGCACATGCTGGCGACGCCCACAGATGTAGAGCGAAGCGCCTAATTCCAGAAAGCGCTTCCCCATAGTTTTGCCCAGACCGGTGCCGCCGCCTGTAATCAGAATTCTTTTGCCGGAAAGCAAATTGTTTTGAAACACGTTCTACCTTTCATCTAAAGCGTTTCCAGAATGGTGTCGCGCGTGGCTCACTGCATCGGAGCTAAAGAGCGTGTGTGAGAATGTGCCTTTACGGCACGAGTAAACTCGTGCCCTGATACTTGAGTTTTCAGCCCACCGCAAACTCTAAGCTCCCAGACACCCTCTAAACCAGACATTTTCTCAACTTTACGCGGCGAAAAGGTCGCTCTTTTACCAAAACCGCGATACAGCGATATGGAATAGCTCTACCCACTCATCATGGTACACGCCGGTTCGCGTTGTCATGACGAGACCAATAAAAAAGGCCGGGCTTTGCGCCCGGCCTCAAATCAATCAAAGATTTCTAGAAGGTAAACCGCAAGCCGAACTGGATGATGCGCGGCGGCGCCGTGTCAGTCACCTGACCGAAGGTCGAATCCGAAATGTTGGTGTCGGGGTTCAGGAACTGGGGGTGGTTGAGGATGTTAAAGAACTCGGCCCGCAGTTCCACTTTGGTTCTTTCGGTAATGGTGGTGGTTTTGGCCAGCGCCAGATCAAAATTCGCCTGTCCGGGGCCACGCAGGATATTGCGTCCTGAGCCGTAGCTGCCGGTAATTGTTGATGGATCAGGCACCGAGAAATTCCCGGTAAAGAATTGATTGCCGGGAGAATTCGGAGTGGGGGTATTGGGATTCGTATAAGTGATCGGTCCGGTCAACGAAGCGAACACCAGGTTGGAATCTCCTGCTCCTGAAGGGCCAGGATTGCTTCTCCTGGCAGACAAGTTAGCCGAGACATCCAGGGGGAAGCCTGTATGCCAGGTGATGATCGGATACAAACTCCAGCCTCGGGTCAGGCGTCTCGGGCCGTTCGTCCATGCGCGATCAAAGGGCAGGTCCCATCCGCCGCTGAAGCTGAGTTGATGGCGGATGTCGAAGTCAGAAGAGGTACGGAAAATGTTCCTATCAAAGAAAGGAACCTGGAAGTTGCGGTTACGGAACCCTGACGCATTGTCAATACTGTGAGACCAGGTATAGGACAGGGTGAAATAAGTGGTGCCGAAAAACGGTGTATCCGAGGCCTTCTTGGAGAGCTTAGTTTGCAAGCCGTTGTAGTTTGCGTTCACCACGTTCTGAAATTCCGGGGTGAAGCTGAAGCGGAAATCGTCAGGCGTCCCGATCTCATTCAAGAACCGGTGCTGATCAGCAGTGTTCAAGGTGGCGGGATCAAATGCATTGATGTCCACCAAAGCCGTCAGCTTGCGCGACTGGCTGCCGAGGTATCCGACTTCCAAGGCCAGATTTTTTGCCAACTCTCTTTCCACATCGAGGTTGTACTGCCAGGTGTAAGGCGTACGCAGATGCGGATCCACGAAGAAGACTCCACCACCACCGAAGGGCAGGAAGCCGGCAGCGCCGAAGTCAATATTGGGCGCCGGGGGCTTCGAGGGGAAGGGATTCACGGTTCCGCTGGAGGTGAACGGATTTGACAGGAAACCTGGATTTGATGTCACGCAACCAGGGCTGCCGGATTGCGGTGAGCCATCAGGGTTTGGAGGCAGGTTCGGGCAGTCGGTGAAAACCGGATTGGTGAAACCGAAGAAGGGGGCCTGGCCATTGAACTGAAGATTATCTTCGCCTTTCAGCACGTCATAAAACAGCCCGCCTCCGCCGCGAATGCTCATCTTGCCATTCTTGAAGGGGTCCCAGGCAAAGCCTAGACGCGGCGCCCAGTCGTTTTTATCAGGAAAGTTCGAACCCTTCGGGGCCCCAGCGTCACCGGGGAACAGCAGTCCCGGGGGCGCATTCACGAAGCGTGAAGACTGTGCGCCGGGAACAATGGTGAACGACCTGCCCTGGGTATCAAGCTTGGGCGAGCTGTATTCGTAACGAACGCCCAACGTAAGCACCAGGTTTGATTTCGCGTGCCATTCGTCCTGTAGAAACGCGAATGTGGATTTCTGCCGGATGTTGGAAGGAGCGCTGCCGAACTGGAAGTAATCTTCCGGCAATCCCAACAGCAGGTTGGCGTATTGATTGAAAGCGCCGTTGTTGTTGTCGAAGTCGAATTGCCCGTCAACAAAGAAGTCGAACAGGGTGTTGTTCTGGTAGGGGATGAAGCTGCCACCCAATTTCCATGTGTGCCGTCCCTTTACCCACGACAAGGTGTCAGAGTAAGAGAAAGTGTTGTTGGCCAGGGTGGTTGGTCCCTGAGAGCTGAAGCCCACCAGCAGGGCGCTGGCGCTGGCGCCCGCGAAGCCAAGCCGCGTGGGGCCGGTTGCCTGGTCCGGGGTGACAGCGACCCCCAGGGCAGACGGAGTCGGCTGGCTCGTTAGCGGAATAGCATTCTGATTCACGTTGCGTTGCAGCGTGAAATGAAATTCATTGATCAGGTTGGGAGTGAAGCTGCGCGTATAGGTCAGGCCGGAGAAATAGTTGTGGGCGATGAACTCAACCGGGAATCCTGGGCCGGTTTGAAAAGGCGCAGTCAAGTCGCCTCGGCGGCCCCCGGCAGTCGCGCTCAGGTGGTCTTTATCGCTCAGATTGAAATCGAGCTTGGCGGTGAATTCATTGTTGTTGTTGATCGCGCTGGCCTGGCTGAAGAGCACACCCGAACAGACATCTCCTGAAGTCGTATCGGTTGGGCAGGTAAGAGCATTGGTGGGAGATGTGGGAATCAGATGGGCGTTGATGTAGTTTAGCGCGGCCGGATCGATCTTGGTGGGATCGATGATGCCTTGGGCCGCCAGCGCAGGATTTCCCTGGTAAAAAGGATTATTTTGCAGGAAGGCCACTACATTCGGTTCGGGAGTTCCTCCGGGACCCGCATGAGAGAAGTTTCCTTGCAGCATCTCAGGGGTGAACGTGTTGGTCTGGTTGGTTTGTCCGGCATCCTGCCGCTGGCCCTGGTAACTCACAAACCAGAAGAGCTTATTCTTAATAAACGGGCCGCCGGTAGTGAAGCCGAACTGGTTGCGGCTCAAAGACTCCTTGGGAATGTCATTCTTGTTATTGAAATATTTATTGGCTGCGAAAGCGTCGTTGCGGTTGAACTCAAACACGGAACCATGAATTTCGTTGCCGCCGGATTTGGTGACGACACTGATGATGCCTCCGGCATTGCGTCCGTATTCAGCAGTGTAGTTGCTGGTCAGAATGCGGAATTCCTGCACGGCGTCAGGATTCGGAGCGAAGACCACTCCGTTGCTGAGCAGGTTGTTGTCCACTCCACCATCCAGCAGGAAGGTCACCGAATCAGCCCTGGCTCCGGCAATGTTGTAGGTGCCTGCGCCGGTATCATCAGGATTATGCGGCGTAACGCCGGGCTCCAGCGTGGCCAGATCGAGCACATTGCGCCCGTTCAGCGGCAGGTCAACGATCGGGCGACTGGTAATGGATGCGCCCACCGTTGGATTTACCACCTCAACCTGCGCTGCTTCTCCGGTTACTTCAACCGTTTCGCTTTTTTTGCCGATGGGCAGCTTTACGTCAATCTGCTGTACCTGGTTGATTTCCAGCGTGTAGGCAGCGGTTTCAGTGGTGGAGAACCCTTCGTGTTCAACTTTTACCTTGTAGGAACCAATGGGAAGCTCCAGAGCCTGGTAGTACCCATCTTTATTGGTGGTGGTGTTGGTGGCCACTCCGGTGGCTACGTTCGTAACTGTGATCGTAGCGCTCGGCACAACTGCGCCTTGTGGGTCTCTTACGGTTCCTACGATTCTTGCGCGTTCGCTCTGGGCATTTACGCTGATTGAAAATGCCACAAGCAATGTCGCAAGCGTTACAAATATTTGGAGTAGATGGAGTTTTCTGCTTCTACGCATAAACCAGATCCTCTTGTGCAAGGTGTGTTGAACAATGGAGAAAACTTATATCACGAAGAGCGCGGCTTACGCCAAGCGATTCGGACCAGTGAACTATTTTCGAAATCAGCGTTCTTTCTGTAGGCTGCAAGGGCCTTAGTTCCGGCCGTCTTGGTTGGCTCTTGGCTGCTTCCAGATCACTGTCATTGCAGTTCTATAATCTCCCCATGAACTCTCCCGCTCAGAAAGCGGCACATCAGACCCATGAGGTTTTCAACCAGACGCCGCCGCTTACCGGCTACAACCTGTTCCTTACAGACAAGGTTTTACTGGGAGCGGTAGAAAGGGAAGGCGCTGGTTGGGCCAAAGAGAAGATCGCCGAACTTGGCGGGCTGCTAGGCTCGGAAACGGCGCAACGGTGGGGGTTCGAAGCGAATGAGAATGAACCGGTGCTGCACACGCATGACCGGGCGGGCCGCCGGCGCGATGAGGTCATCTTTCATCCCGCGTGGCACAGCCTGATGCAGACTTCAGTTGCCCATCAGGTGCATAGCCTGCCGTGGATCGGGAAAGAAAAAAGAGCGCAGATCGCCCGCGCCGCCTTAATGATGATTACGGCGCAAAATGAGCTGGGCCATACCTGTCCCATATCCATGACGTTTTCGGGAATGGCGGCCTTGCGGGTTGAGCCCGATCTGGCTCGGGACTGGGAAGCGAAGATTCTCTCTTCTTCGTATGACCCGCGTTTTATTCCTGCGCAGGAGAAATCCGGCGTGCTGCTGGGCATGGGGATGACGGAAAAGCAGGGCGGTTCTGATGTGCGCGCCAATACTACCCGCGCTGAACAGATCAACAGTTCGCGGGAATACCTGATCACCGGACACAAGTGGTTCTGCTCGGCCCCCATGTGCGATGCATTTCTCATTCTGGCGCAAGCTCCGAAGGGACTTTCCTGCTTTTTTCTGCCGCGCTGGACTCCCACAGGCGAGCGCAACGGCTTCCATATCCAGCGGCTGAAAAAGAAGATGGGTAACCGCTCCAACGCTTCGAGCGAAGTTGAATTTGTGCAGGCCTGGGCGCGGCTGGTGGGTGAAGAAGGCCGGGGCGTGAACACCATTATCGAAATGGTGCATCACACCCGCCTTGATTGCGCGATTGCGGCTGCCGCCCTCATGCGTCAGGCAACGATACAGGCGGTCCACCATGCCCGCCACCGGCATACGTTTGGCAAACTGCTGATCGAGCAGCCGCTTATGCGCAACGTGCTGGCCGATCTTCTGATCGAGTCAGAAGCCGCCACCTTGATGATGATGAGGCTGGCCCGGGCTTTCGACATGCGCGAATCAGACCCGCAGGAGCGCGCCTTCGCCCGGCTGGCGACCGCTATTGCCAAGTTCTGGCTGTGCAAGCGCGCTCCGGTTCATGTGGGCGAAGCCCTTGAATGCCTGGGTGGGAACGGCTATGTGGAAGAGTCGGTAATGCCCCGGCTCTATCGTGAAGCGCCGCTCTATTCCATTTGGGAAGGTTCGGGCAACGTAATTTGCCTCGATGTTTTGCGGACGATAGCCAAAGAGCCTGCTGCATTGGAAGCGGTGCTCGACGAGATACGACAGGGAGAGGAAGCGATGTCCGGCTCGACAGATACATTTCTGCAATTGAAGCCGATCCAGGCAGAATGAAAAGCGAGGGAGAAACCTACGGCCGCAGGTTGACCGAGAAACTGGCGCTGGGATTGCAGGCATCGTTGCTGGTCCGGCACAGCTCTTCTGAAACCGCCGAAGCTTTTCTTTTGTCGCGGCTCGAAGGTGATCATGGCTATACGATCGGCACTCTGCCCCATGCCGCGAATCGGGACGCGATTCTGAGGCAGGAGTTGGATTTCCTGAATTCTGCGGGAGTTGCAGCATGTGGCGTTGCCCGCATTTTGACGGCAAACATAAACGGCAGAAGTTTTGCAGTCCCGGCAGAGTGCGCTGAGCTATGCGCAACGAGAAGCTGGGTGAGCAATCTGCATCTCGATAGCAGTCAACCACGTCGGTACCGCAACATGCGGAGATTCGCAGGTTCGAGGAAAGGTGTATGCTCATCATGACAGACTGTTCCAGCGCCGTGCGCATCCAAAGCGGCGTTTGCGCTTTCCTCGGGCAAGGGCACCCCTGGTCTTCCGGTAAAATAGAGCAGAGCCACCGGAAATGCCGTTTACTGAACAATATGATGTAGTCGTTGTAGGCGCTGGCCATGCCGGATGCGAAGCTTCCATGGCCGCAGCCCGCATGGGGCTGAAGACTGCGCTGTTCACGCTCAATGTGGACCTGATCGCGCAAATGTCCTGTAACCCCGCAGTGGGGGGCATTGCCAAGGGACATCTGGTGCGCGAGGTGGACGCTCTGGGCGGCATTATGGGCGAGGTCACGGATGCTGTGGGCATCCAGTTTCGCCTGCTGAATACCTCGCGCGGCCCGGCCGTGTGGTCTCCACGTGCACAGTGCGACAAGTCACAATATCGGGTGAAGATGCGCGAGGTGCTCGAGAGCCAGCCCAACCTGTACATCAAGCAGGCCGAAGTGGCTGAGCTGATGGTGGAAGATCTTGAATCTTCTGGTGATGACGCCGCCATCCGTGTCGCCCGAGGCATCAAGCTGCGCGACGGACGCACCATAGGCGCGCAGGCCGTGATCATTACTACCGGGACTTTTCTGAACGGGCTCATCCATTGCGGCGAGCAGACCTATCCCGCCGGACGCAGCGGCGAACCACCCTCACAATTGCTGGGCGAATCGCTCAAGCTGCTTGGCCTTCGCGGATGTCGCCTGAAAACCGGCACGCCACCGCGCCTCGACGGACGCACCATTGACTGGTCGCGCTTCGAAGCGCAGCCCGGCGATGCCGACCCAACGCCGTTCAGCTTCCGCACCCGCAAGATCACGCAAACGCAGGTGCCCTGTTACATCGCCTTCACTACCGCCGAGACGCACCGCATCATCCAGCAGAATGTGCATCGCTCACCCATGTACTCGGGGCAGATTCAGAGCATCGGTCCGCGTTACTGCCCCAGCATTGAAGACAAGATCGTTAAGTTTCCAGACAAGACCACGCACCAGCTTTTCCTTGAGCCGGAAGGACTGAACACGCACGAGATTTATGTGAATGGCATGAGCACATCCATGCCCATCGACGTGCAGCTTGCGGTGATCAAGTCCATTCCCGGACTGGAAACGGCGGAGATGCTGCGCCCCGGCTACGCCATCGAGTACGACTCCATTGATCCTACGGAATTGCAGCGCACGCTTGAAACCAAGCAGATTGCGCGGCTGTTTCTGGCTGGGCAGATCAACGGCACTTCAGGCTACGAAGAGGCTGCCTGCCAGGGAATCATGGCCGGCATCAATGCCGCATTGAAAGTGAAAGGCGAGCCGCCGCTGGTTCTCGATCGCACAGAAGCCTACACCGCCATTCTGATTGATGATTTGATCAGCAAAGGGACGAACGAGCCCTACCGCATGTTCACCTCACGCGCGGAGTTCCGCCTGCATTTGCGCATTGACAATGCTGATCGTCGCCTCACTCCGTATGGGCGACGTGTAGGACTGATTAGCGACTCTGCCTGGGCCGACTTTCTGGCCCGCCAGCAACGCGCCGAGAAGCTGGCCGCGCTACTCGAAAAGACCCGGGTTTCTTCTGACGTGCTGGAAAAAGTGAGCAGCGCCGCCCAAGAGCGTTTGCAAACTCAGGCGGCAAACGATCAGCAGATGAATAACGAAGAGGCCTCGGCGCCCACGCTCAATCTGGGCAGCGCCCTGGGTTCACCTCTGGCGCAACTGCTGCGCCGCCCTGAAATTGTGATTGAAGATTTCGCCGGAATCGTTGCGCAGCTCTATCCTGAATTCTTTACCGAGATCGCGGCCAGCACTGATCATGCTCCGCCGCAGAACGCGGGTTCGCAACGCCTTTCGTCCGCCGCCCGCAACGAGATGAAGACCGTCGAAACGGAGATCAAGTATTCCGGCTACCTCGACCAGCAGCGCAAGTCCATTGATCGCCTGAAAAAGGCCGAGCAGCGCAGCATTCCTGACTGGTTCGATTACTCCCGGGTGAGCGGCCTTTCGCGGGAGATGAACGAGAAGCTGCAACGGGTGCGCCCACGCACTCTGGGGCAGGCCTCACGCATTCCGGGCGTAACCCCCGCCGCCGTTTCCCTGATTAATGTTTATATCGAGATTCAGGCCAAGCGCTTCGCCCAGGCCCAGGCAGCGATTTAGCCGAACTATTTCTTCTTTGCTATCTCAGCCACTGCGCGCGCAAACTGCCGGTCCTGAAGTGTGCCGAGTTGTTTTTCCGGAATCCATGCCTGTTCGACTTCTATGTTTGGCGAGATGCCTGAGCCTTTGTAGGTTTGGTTTCGAATAGTGAGAAGCTGTACCGATGGAATCTGGAGCCCGTAGCCTCCGCTAAGCTGCGTAAAAACCTGCGCCTGTCCGCGGCCATAGGTATGCACTCCCACGAGCGTGGCGCGATTGGTTCCCTGCAACGCGCTGCTCAGGAATTCTGCCGCGCTGGCGGTGCCGCCGTTGATGAGCACGGCCACGGGCTTTTTGGTAAGCGGCTCACCCTGGGCGGTGACAGGCGTTTTCTTGCCATTGCTGCGGCTCTCAAAACCCAGCGTGCCGGTCGTGAACATTCCGGCTACGTCACGAGCCACATTCAGGTATCCGCCGGGATTGTTGCGCAGGTCCAGCACAAAAATGTCGACTCCACTCTTTTCCAGGTTCATGATGGCTTCGCGCACATGCGCAGCCAGATCGGGAGTGAACTGCGCCAGCCGTATGTAGCCCACCTTCGTGCCTTTCACCAACTTGCGAGCGGACTCCAATGGCTGAAGTTTTTGCGCCGACGATTGAATCGTGACCTCGATGGTCTGCTCTCCGCGATGGATTTGCAGCCGGGTGGTGGGCTGCTCGCGCAGAGCATCCATCACCTGTTCGTGAGAAAGATCGCGTACCGATTTGCCGTTGATGGTGGTGATTACGTCGGCGGGCTCGATTTTCGCGTTCATGGCCGGGGAGCCGACTATCGGCGTGACCACCCGAACTTCGCCGGTAGCGATTTCAAGATCAATGGCAAAGTCGGGCAGGCCCAGACCGACCTTTTCGCCTAAAGCTTCGCTTTGCGTGGCGCTGATTTCCGCCGGAGTAAGCAGGTTCAACTCGGAATCTTCGAGAGTCGCCAACTGGGTGCGCACTGCCTGAAATGCGGAGTCGGCAGTTTTATAGCCGCCGCTCATCAGCTTCTCCCGCGCAATGTTCCATAACGGGTTGGCATGCGCGTGTAGATAGCGCTCTTCAATGGCCTTGATCACGGCGTCAATAACAACGTCTCCCGGAGTTTTGCCGGCTTGCTGGGC
Source organism: Terriglobia bacterium (assembly GCA_963823745.1). Classification (GTDB taxonomy): domain Bacteria; phylum Acidobacteriota; class Terriglobia; order Terriglobales; family Acidobacteriaceae; genus Angelobacter. The sequence continues at coordinate 22,807 of CAWGMN010000009.1, read as the reverse complement.
TGCCAGGATTGGCGACAGCATCATCCACAGCAGCGGAAACAGCAACAGCGGGAAAGTTTTGCGGACCATTCTCTGGACTCGATCCATCACTTATTCACTCGACTTCCACTATCAGAGTGGAATATTGCCATGCTTCTTGGGCGGATTCTTATCGCGCTTGGTTTGCAGCATCTCCAGCGCATCTATCAGCAGACGCCGCGTGTCGCGCGGACGGACCACTCCATCCACATAGCCGCGCTCGGCCGCTATATAAGGATTGGCAAAGCGCTCGCGAAATTCTTCAATCTTCTGCTGCCGCACGCGGCTGAAGATTTCGGCTTTCTCGGCTTCGCTCTTGCCCGCCGCTGCCGCTTTTTCCAGTTCGCGCTTATAAACAATGTTGACCGCGCCTTCCGGCCCCATGACCGCGATTTCAGCCGTAGGCCATGCATAATTCACATCGGTGCGGATGTGCTTCGACGACATCACGCAATAAGCGCCGCCATAAGCTTTGCGGGTAATGATGGTCAGCTTGGGAACAGTGGCCTCGGCAAAAGCAAACAGCAGCTTGGCCCCATGGCGGATAATGCCGCCGTATTCCTGCTGCGTCCCCGGCAGAAATCCGGGGACGTCTTCGAATGTGATCAACGGAATATTGAAAGCATCACAGAAACGCACGAAGCGCGCGCCCTTGGTGGAAGCGTTGATGTCGAGCACACCCGCCAGAAATGCCGGCTGGTTGGCCACAATGCCCACCGGGCGGCCATTCATCCGCGCAAAGCCCACCACCAGGTTGCGGGCGAAATGCTCGTGGACCTCAAAGAAATATCCATCGTCAATGATGCGCGTAATTGCGTCTTTAATATCGTAAGGCTGGTTCGATTCGCTGGGAACAATGTTGTCCAGTTCCGCATCGGCGCGGTCCGCCGGATCGGTGCATTCGCGCCGGGGCGGATCATCCAGATTGTTCGAAGGAATAAAACTGAAAAGCTCGCGCACCATCGATAGGCATTCGGCATCATCATGCGCCATAAAGTGGGCCACGCCAGAAGTCTCATTATGCGTGGCCGCTCCGCCCAACTGTTCTTTTGTGACCTCTTCATGAGTTACGGTTTTGATGACATCAGGCCCGGTCACAAACATGTACGAGGTCTTGTCTACCATCAGGATGAAATCGGTGATGGCCGGCGAGTAGACTGCGCCTCCCGCGCACGGCCCCATGATCGCGGAGATCTGCGGAATCACACCACTGGCCAGCGTATTGCGCAGAAAAATATCCGCGTATCCGGCCAGTGACATTACGCCTTCCTGAATGCGCGCTCCACCCGAATCGTTGAGCCCGATTACCGGCGCACCGACTTTCATGGCCATATCCATGATCTTTACGATCTTGGCGGCATTGGCTTCTGAGAGCGAGCCGCCAAAGACGGTAAAGTCCTGGGCAAAGACAAATACCAGCCGGCCTTCAATGCGCCCGTAGCCGGTAACAAAGCCGTCGCCGAAGGTCTTCTGCCCGGCCATGCCGAAGTCGGTGCAATGGTGAGTCACCATCTTGTCGAATTCTTCGAAGGTGCCTTCATCGAGCAGGAACTCGATGCGTTCCCGCGCCGACATCTTGCCTTCTTTATGCTGACGCGCGCGGCGTTCTTCGCCACCGCCTGCCTCGGCCAGTGAGTCGCGGCGCTTCAATTCTGCAAGCTTATGTTCCAGGTTCATTCAGGCAGCATTATAACTGCCCGCACGGCAGCGCAGGCGCTCAGGAAATCCAGCCGCAACCTGTGGGTGAGCTCTCAAGCTTCGTCCAATGCCCATTGATTTTGCGGAACGCGACGAGTTGGCCACTCCCGCACCGCGAACCGCAGTGGAACGACTGAAATACAACTGCTGCCGTCTTGTTGGCATTGAAGCCCACGGCGGAAACCGACACAATCCCGTGGATGTCGGGATGCGTTTTTCTGTATTCCAGGAATCCGCCGGCGGCATTCAATGCTTCATCGCTGACGAACAAGTACGGATGGTTCAGAATTAACTTCTTCTGCAAGCGCCACGGAGTTTCATTGGCGCTGGTGTAATCTTTCAGCGCTTCGCGGAATTCTTTCGCTGTCTTATTGTCAGCCTGACAGGCGTAGCTGCCTGTATTCTCGCGAATTGCTATGGTTGCAGTGTCGGGTTTGGCGGGATCTCCGGCAAGCAGCGCCGAGAGCACCGCATAGCCTTCCTCATCTACATAAAGGCGGACTTCGCTGCTCTTAACGGTTTGCGTGATGCTAGACGGCTTGGTTGGCGCAGTCTGCGGCGTCAACATACTGAATAATGCACAGGCGGCGACGATCAACTCAAATCGCATGAAGACTCAAACAGGTTATGGCAATTTTGGCATTTATGGCAATCTTGGCAATTCTTAGTTGGTCAGATTGCCCGGTTCCCATTTCCACTTCTTGCCGTCCCAGAAAACCGCTGATTCCATCAACTCCGTTTCCACTGTCTTGATCACAAAAATAGGTGGCTTCTTCTTTTTTACCAACATGCGGCTTACCGCGATGCTGTCGAACGGGACATTCACGATTACGAATTTTGCTTTGGGCGTAGCGGCGTGCCAGCCTTCGCCCTTGGCGCCGAAGATGACTAGCAGAAAATGATTGCGTTGCGGGTCAGGAACGCTGAACGCCATCGACATGGCCGGATCGCCCATACCGAAATATGCGTTATATGGATCCGTGACCTGGTATTTGAAGCTATAAGAATCGGGGAAAGGCTCGCTGCTTTTGGCGACAATAGCGACATCCTCCACCCCGTCGCCGTCGAAATCAGCGGTAATTACCGGAGTAGGAAAATCCGTGGGCAGAGTAAAGGTTGGGCCGAACTGCTGCTTCACCAGGGCTGCCAGTGAGGTCTCCCCTGGCGGCGCAACGGACGTGGAAGCAGGCGGTTGCTGCTGCGTCTGTGCGCCCGCGAGACACGCGGCCAGAATTATCCCCAATAAAGATGCGGCTCTGCTCATGGAATTCATGAGCAGAGTCTATCTTGTTTCAGGCTACTTTCTCCAGGAATTCAGTGTTTGTATCCCGCTCGATAACAGTGCGAACCGGCGTCTGCTCTTTGCGTTTCATCGCAAAACACAGGGTAACGGTAGTTCCTGATACCAGGGCGGCAAAAAGAATAACGACCACAGGCAGCGGCAAAAAATACTGCAGGCTGAAAATCCACAGACCGAATAAGACCAGTAACTTCCACATGGGACGTGTGACGACCTTCCGTTGGGTTCTTCGCTACCCATCATTGAGTAGCTACCAACACTTGGATGGGTACTCTGGATGGCGGGTTTACCGAGCGGTAAACACTACTTTCATTTCCGGCATCCACCTTAGTAGGAGGGAACTGAATGCATCGCGAAGGACACTTGGATGACGCCTACTGGGCGCTGCGGCTGGGCCTGGGCAGCACCGCTTTTCTCGCCGGACTCGACAAATTCACCAACCTGCTCACCCACTGGGAAAAGTATCTGGCGCCGCAGGTGCGGGAAAACCTGCCGGTGGAAGGCAAGCATTTTATGTACGCCACGGGCGTGATTGAAATGCTGGTAGGTGTTGGGATTCTCACCAAACAGACGCGGCTCGCCAGCTATGCAGCGTCAGCCTGGCTGTTGGGCATTGCCGGGAACCTGGTGCTCAATGGCGATTATGACATTGCTGTCCGCGACGTAAATATGGCCCTGGCCGCCTACGCGCTGGCCCGTGCCGAAGGCAGCCGCCAAAACGCCCGCGAAGGCGATACATATATGGATGAAGCATTGGAAGGGGTGGCTTGAACCGGAACGTTTTAGAGCTTCATCTCGCAACAGTTTTGTATCACGAACGCGAGTTCAGTCGTGTCGAAAGGCGCGATGAGGCTTCCGTCCACAATTCCACGTACTCTCACAGAGCCGCCCCGAGACGGGGCGGCATATGTTAGCCCAGCGGCGTAAGCCCTGGGGTAAAAGTCAGCAAGAATGGGAGCCCCGCGCCGGGGCAGCATAGAGTTCCGTAACAAAGCAAAATGCTCTTTTGACAAAACAATGTCAAAGGGCGTGACGTTTACACTTATCTCATCATCCTTTGTCTCTGAATTCTTTAATTCTTAAGACCACGCCGCAGCAGCTCTGCTGCATCCAAGTGCGTTGGAAACAAAAACTAAAGAGGTGGAGATGGTGTCGAGGTTTCTAAGCGCTCTGGGGCTGCTGGTTCTGGCCGCTGCAATAGGTTGCGGTGGCGGTGGTAGTAGTTTGACAAATAACGTTCCCGGAAGCGGCGGAGGGACTGGCGGATCGCCTCCGCCCAGCACGTTCACTCCCGACCATGTTTTTCTGGTGGTGCTCGAAAACCACGCTTTTGCCCAGGTGATCGGCAGTTCGTCAATGCCTTACCTGAATTCCCTCGCCAATGCTCACTCGCTGGCGACCAATTACTTTGCCGACACACATCCCTCGATTGACAACTATTTCATTCTGACCGCAGGCAAAAAAGAAGCCAACGATAATGACAGCTTCACCGGAACGGTGACCGACGACAACATTGTGCGGCCCTGGTGGGCGCGGGCAAGACCTGGAAAGCCTACATGGAAAGCATTCCTTCAGCCGGATATCTGGGCGGTGATGTTTACCCTTATTTCAGGCACCATGATCCGTTCTCCTATCTCAGCGATGTGAACTCCGCGTCTGGCCCAACCGCCCAGGCTGCGAACATAGTTCCATTCACCCAACTGGGGGCCGATCTGAGTGCCAACACTGTCCCCAGCTTCGCTTTTATCGCGCCGAATGCGGAAAACGATGCTCATGATTGCCCCGGCGGAGGTTCGCTGTGCGAAGACTCAGCAAAGCTCTCAACGGCGGATACCTGGCTCAAGACCAATATTGACCCGCTCATTCATAATCCGTCGCTGGCCAACAGCGTCTTCATCATCACGTTTGATGAGTCGTTGGATATTGACATCATTCACGGCGGCGGACAGGTTGCTACCGTTTTCGCCGGAGCGCACGTAAAGCCTGCATTTAAGTCCGCTACGTTCTACCAGCACGAAAACCTGCTGCGTACCGTGCTGGATCTGCTGAAGGTAACCGACCATCCCGGCAATTCAGCCACCGCCAGTTCCATGGGAGACATGTTCCAGTAGGTCTTTGTTCAACATCCCTCGCAAAGCGAGGGACCCCTGCAACAGGAAAGCTCTTTCAGCGGTGGAGAGCCGCGGGCATTTTTGCCGGGACTGCCGCTCTCCTGGTTTCTTTCAGAGAATGCCTTGAAGCTGATTGGAAGAGGGACGCATGTTGTGGATGTTTCGACTGCGGCCTCTCTCCTTCGTCGGTCGTCCTACGCTCAACATGACAGAGGGTTTGTAGCGGCGGCGGCTTCTCTCTAAAAGAAAGACATCTTCTTCGCCTTCTTCTGCAAGAACGGGCGATTCAAAAATTCCATCAACGGCAACATCACCCGGAATTGCTCCACCAGCGTTGGCAAAAGTTTGGGCGAGGTAATCAGCTTCGAATCCACGGTACTCTCCAGATACCACTGTTTCTGCCGCAAGAGCGCTTCCGCCGGATGGTCTGTCGGAAATCCTTTGGGGATGCGGTTCATCTGAGCGCCCTGCAATTTGCCTGCGGTTTTTTGCAGCCTTCTATCGCGCAGAATCTCCTGCAACTCTTCGTGGCTTTCCTGGATCAGCGTGCGATACGCAAGAAGCTCGTCTCGGTCTGGCTGATACACGCCGCCGAAGAACAGCAGCTCTTTTTCGGTGAAGTGGAAATAAAATACCGCTCCGCCCATCTTCGTGGTAGCGCTCTGGCGCGGGAACATGGCGGCAATATGCGTTTTGTAAGGGCTCTTGTCGCTGGAAAAACGGATGTCGCGGTAAATGCGAAATGTGGCCTTCTGCGGCGGAGTGACGTATTCCGGCGCAATCTGCGAGAACTGTTCATTCAAACAGCCGACCAGTTCCAGCATGGGAAACTTAATCAGCGATTCGTATTTTTCCTTGCGCGGCTGGAACCACTCGCGCCGGTTGTTGCGCTTCAGCGAGCGGAGAAAGGCCAATACTTCAGGGGAGAAACCAGGGAATTTTGTCATGATTAGTCGAGAATGAACTGCTTGCAGCGTTGAGAATTTAGTAATTTCGTAATCTGGTAATTGGGTAATTTATGCTTGCGCCATCCTCAATTACCCACTTACCAAATTACTCAATTACGAAATCCAGTTACCCACTTACCAAATTACCCAATGGTCAAGCCGACGCTCTTTTCCGCGATCAGCTTTTTCACCCGCTCCACAAACTGGCCAACCGGCACAGTTCCTTCGGGCTGCTGCTGGCCGCGCACGCGCACATTCACGGTTCCGGCTTCGGCTTCTTTCTCTCCGACGACCAGCAGAAAAGGAACCTTTTGCATGGTGTGCTCGCGCACCTTGGCATTCATCTTTTCGTTGCGGTCGTCGAGGTGGGCGCGAATGCCGGCGTCTTTCAACTGCTGCATGACGTTCTTGCCGTATTCCGTATGCTTTTCACTGATGGGAATCACCGCCACCTGCACCGGTGACAGCCACACCGGAAACGCCCCGGCATAGTGCTCAATCAGCACGCCGAAGAAGCGTTCCACCGAGCCGAACAGCGCGCGATGCACCATGAGAGGCTGCTTGCGGCTTCCATCTTCCGCGACATACTCCAGGCCGAAACGTGCCGGCAGGTTGAAGTCGAACTGCACGGTGGAAAGTTGCCAGGGACGCCCAATAGCATCCACCAGCTTTATGTCAATTTTCGGCCCATAGAATGCGGCTTCTCCGGCTATCGTCTTGTATTCGATATTGCGCCGTTTGAGCGCGTTCTCCAGCGACTTCACCGCCAGTTCCCATTGGGCGTCATCACCGGCAAAGTTCTTTTTATCGTTCGGGTCCCAGGTGCTGAGTTCCACGTGATACTGTTCAAACCCAAAAGCTTTCAGCACCGCCAGCGCAAAATCAATACAGGCAACAACTTCTTCCTCGATCTGCTCCGGAGTGCAGAAGATATGGGCATCGTCCTGGGTAAAGCCGCGCACCCGCAGCAACCCGTGCATCACGCCCGAACGCTCGTATCGGTAAACCGTTCCGAGTTCGCCCAAGCGCACCGGCAGATCGCGGTAAGAACGCAGCGTGTCGGCGTAGATCAGAATGTGCCCGGGACAGTTCATGGGCTTCACGCGATATTCAGCGTCGTCGAGTTCCATGGGCGTGAACATGTTTTGCGCGTAATAGCCTTCGTGCCCGCTGGTCTTCCACAGATTGGTGCGGAAAACGTGGGGCGTGTACACCAGCGAGTAGCCGCGCTTCAGGTACTCATCGCGCATCCAGTCTTCCATCTCTTTGCGAATCAGCCCGCCCTTGGGATGCCAGAAGATCAGCCCCGGCCCCGCCAATTCCTGAATGCTGAACAGATCGAGCTGCTTGCCCAGCACGCGGTGGTCGCGCTTCTTGGCTTCTTCGAGCGCGTGCAGGTGCTGGTCAAGATCTTTCTTGTTGAAGAATGAAGTGCCGTAGATGCGCTGGAGCTGCTGGTTCTTCTCGTCCCCCAGCCAATAGGCGCCCGCAATATTGAGCAGCTTGAAAGCCTTGATGCGTCCCGTCGAAGGCACGTGCGGGCCTCGGCAGAAGTCCACAAACTTGCCGTTGCGGTACGTGGATATCGGCTCGCCCGGCCTGGTGAACTGCTCGATGAAGTGCACTTTCATGAAGTCGTTTTCGCTCTTGTACCGCGCCAGGCCTTCTTCGCGCGGCACCAGCTCGCGCTGGAATTTTTCGTCGCGGTTGGCGACCTCCATCATGCGCTTCTCGATCTTTTCCAGATCTTCCGGCGTGAACGGCGTCGGACGGTAAAAGTCGTAGAAGAAGCCGCTCTCCGTCGGCGGCCCGTGGCCCAGCTTGGTCTCAGGGAAGAGTTCAAGCACCGCGGTGGCCAGCAGGTGTGCGGACGAATGCCGGAACACCTCCAGCGCTTCCGGATCGCGGTCGGTCAGCAGGCGCAACTCCACGTCCTGTTCCAGAGGCTTGCTGAGGTCGGCAAAATGCCAGCCGTCTTTCGACTGAGGAGCGTGGGCGCTCGCTGGAACAGCTTCGCCGGATCCTGACGAATGCCCGCCTCGATCATTCTGTTCAGTGACTGAATGCTGAGTGCTGACTGCTGGTTGCTTGATCTTCGCCACCAGCGCAGCATCGGCCAGCCTGGGGCTGATGGACTTGGCAATATCGTAAGGCGTAGTGCCCTTGGGCACCTCGCGGGTGCTGCCGTCCGGCAGGGTAACGTGAATCATCGTGGTTTCAGAAACTTGCGACATAGAAGGAGTAATTTGAGTCTAGCGAAGGCGGAAACAACGGGTCAAACCGGTCAGGAGTCACCGCAGCGCTCTTTAGGCTAAGAGCTTGGCTTCCTATTACCGACATCGGCTAATAAAGCTTCAGATACCCTGTCATCTTGACCGGAGGCCGACCGACGAAGGAGGGAGGACGGAGCGGAAAGATCCACGTGATGCGTCTCTCTTCCACGCCGGCCCAGGGCATTCCCACAAAGACTTATCTGGATGACTTGTGTTCGTATTTCGCGAGAAGAAGTCCATAACGTGAACATTTTGGTGAGAATGCCTCGCATCAGCTTAGTAAAGGACAGATCACGTGGATGCTTCGACTCCGCGCCAAAGGCGGGCGCTGCGCTCAGCATGACAGCAGTGAAGGGGGCGGCACGTGAAGCGATACCGTTTGCTATTCGTAGCTTCCCCAAGAAATCAGTGTTGATCTGTTACATCAGTGTGATCAGTGGTGAGATTTCCATTGTTGAAACAAGAAATTCTCAAAAAACAGAGTCCAACCGAGCTCTGCTACAATCCAATGCTTCGATATTGAAACAGTCTGAAGGAGAAAAAACAATGGTAAAGCGTCTCAGTCTAACTCTCATCGGCGTGTTCCTGCTGGCCCTCTCAGCGTCCGCCCAGGTGGAAACGTATCAGATTGATCCTATGCATTCGGCGGCCCAGTTTTCGATCCGCCACATGGGGATATCTACTGTCCGGGGCGCATTCAGCAAGGTTACGGGCACAGTCCAGTTCGATCCGTCCGATGTCACCAAGACATCCATTGACGCCACCATTGACACCAACACCATAGACACCCGCGTGGAAATGCGCGACAAAGATCTGAAGGGCCCCAACTACTTCGACGTGGCCAAATATCCCACCATGACGTTCAAATCGAAGAAAGTGGAATCGGCGGGCACCGGCAAACTCAAGATCACTGGCGATCTCACCATGCATGGCACCACCAAGGAAGTGGTTCTTCAGGTGGAAGGCCCGAACGGCCCCATGAAAGACCCGAAAGGCAACTCGCACCTGGGCGCCAGCGCCACCACCCAGATCAGCCGCAAAGATTTCGGCGTAAGCGGAGGAGCAGGAATGGTGGGCGACGATGTTTCCATCACACTCGATATTGAGATGGTGAAGCCAGCCACAGCGCCTGCTGCAAAGTAGTTCTGGTAAAGACTCCCCCTATCGTTAGATCAATTCCAGCCAAGGCGCTCTCATTGCAAATGGGAGGGCCTTTTTTACAGAATTTCGCAATATCGCACATGGATTGCGGCGCAAACCGCGGTTTCTCTCCTGCTATAATCCCGCCGTTCTATGAAAAAGATAATCTTTCTCTTCCTGCTGCTGGCATGCACCCTTGGCCTTTTTGCCCAGCAACCTTCGGCAGCTCCGGCAGCCACGGTGATCAAAGCCGGACACATGCTCGATGTGAAAACCGGACACATTACCGACAACGCCACCATCGTCATTGAGAACGGCAAGATTGCCAGCATCGGTTCCGGTGCCGCCCCGGCCGGCGCGACCGTCATCAACCTGCCCAACGCCACGCTGCTGCCGGGCTTGATTGATGCGCATACCCACCTCACCTACGATCCGAATTTTGGCTACCAATCGCTAGGTATCTCCGTGCCCAAAGAAACGCTGATTGGGGCCAAGAATGCGCCGCATCACGCTGGAAGCAGGATTTACTACCGTGCGCAACGTGGGAGCGACCGGCTACAGCGATATCGCGTTGCGTGATGCCATCAACGAAGGCATGGTGCCCGGCCCCCACATCATTGCCAGCGGCCCCGCCGCTGAGCATTACCGGCGGACATTGCGATAGCAACCTGCTGCCTTTCGAATATCACAATCAGGCAGAGGGCGTGGCCGACGGCGTGGAAGCCGTGCAGCATAAGGTGCGCGAAAACATTAAGTACGGCGCGGATGTGATCAAGATATGCGCGACTGGCGGCGTGCTGTCGAAAGGCGACGATCCCCAGGCATCGCAATTCACATTGGAAGAAATGAAGGCCATTGTCGCCGACGCGCATCGCCTCGGACGCCGCGTTGCCGCGCACGCCCACGGAGCACAGGGAATATTATGGGCCACACAGGCCGGAGTGGATTCCATTGAGCACGGCTCTTACATAGATGATGCGGGCATCAGGACCATGAAAGAGAAAGGCACCTATCTGGTTCCTACCCTGTATCTGGGAGACTGGATGACCCAGAATGCCGCCCGCATCGGCCTGCCGGAGATGTTTGCCGTGAAGATGCGCACGGTCGTTCCCGCGGCCCGCGCCAACGTGAAGAAGGCCTTTGATGCCGGCGTAAAAGTCGCCTTTGGGACCGATGCCGCCGTTTATCCCCACGGACTCAACGCGCACGAGTTCGCAGTCTACGTGCAACTGGGCATGACGCCGGTGCAGGCGATCCAGACGGCGACTGTGAACGCCGCCGATCTGCTCGGCTGGTCTGACCGCATTGGCACGCTGGAGACTGGAAAGTTCGCCGACATCATCGCCGTAGATGGCGATCCGACGAAAGATGTGACGTTGTTGCAGAACCCTGTATTTGTCATGAAAGGCGGCACGGTTTATAAGCAGCCAACTCATTAAATCGGGCCACGGAGCATGCCAGCTTCGTAAGTGATTGGTAGAGACGCAGCACGCTGCGTCTTTTCTTAGCGCCGGCGAGATGAAATGAAAGGCGCGAACAATGCCTGCACAAGAGATGTGCCAAGCCTCCAGGCTGTGTACTCTTCCCGGTTACCTCCGTTTGTATTGACAGCTTAATTGTGCCTTGAACTTTTGCTATCCTCTTGGCTGACCAGAGTCTCACAATTTCGGCTTCCGGCGGAGCGACATGCGCAAACATTTTGTCTTTATACTCGGAGTATTGTGCCTATTCACGGCTTCCAGCCTGGCCAGCCAGCCTGATGTAACGGCGCAGTCGGATGACATTGTCAACGCCTACCGCAAGATCATCGTTCTCACCAGCGGAACCGACTCTGACAGGGACGACCGCGTCTCCACCGTCGGACGCATCATCTTCCACCAGAACGAAGATCGACTTGCCGGCCTGGAGACAAACCTCGCTGCAAATCATGAGACCCTGGCCAAATTCCTCGACCGGCTGGAAAACAACGCCGATTACCACGATGCCGACAAGCTGGCCTTTCGCGATCTGCTCGATGACCTTTCCGCCGAACTTCCGCAGAATGCCGGCACAGCGCCGCTCAAAAAACGCCTGAACGACGACATCGCGGCTCTGAATCAGATTGAGGCGATGTATCAGAAAGAACTGGGCAAGGTCTTTGATCGGTTTCAGACGCGCGGCATGGCCGTCCGCCGTGAAGCATGGGAAAAATATCTTGAGTTCATCCGGCAGAAATATCAGCGCGAGCAGATACTCAAAGAATATGAGAGCAGTCTTCCGCCTTCCACGACTCGTGGAGGAACCGCAAAGAAGAAGAACCGCAATGAAATCTGGGGCACCGAGCTACCGCCTAAGACTTTGCTGCTGACTTTTGATGACGGCCCGCATCCCCGCTATACCGACAAGATTCTGGCTATTCTCAAGACCTATGGCTTGCAGGCGATCTTCTTTGAAGTAGGCCGCAACCTGGGTACCGTGAACGCCGATAACACCGTTAAGCTGACGCCGACGGCTGCTGCCAGTTATCGCATTCTGGAATCGGGCTCCTCTCTCGGCAATCACAGCTACACCCACGCGCTGCTTCCCAAACTGGATGAGAAGGGCTATACGTCAGAGATTGATTCCACCAACACACTGCTCAGATACATATTGAAGTCTGACCCCGTGCTCTTCCGTCCGCCGTATGGCGCCCGCAATGATGGCATTTTGCAGACAGTGCAGGCCGACAAGCTGAAATCCATGGAGTGGAACATTGACTCAATGGACTGGGCCGATCCCGTTCCCAATTCCGTCGCGCAACGGGTGCTGAACGAGATTGACCGTCAGGGCCGCGGCATCATTCTGTTTCACGATATCCATAATCGCGCCATCGCAGTGCTGCCTTCGCTCATTGAGACCCTCCAGAAAAATGGCTACCGCTTCGCCGCCTGGAACGGCAGCGGATTCACCGTGAGCGATACGCGCGGCATCCAGACCGTGTCACTGCCCAAATCAAATGAGCCGCCTTATCGTGAAAGCTGGGCCGCCGTGATCGGCGTAGACACCTACCAGAAATGGCCCAGGCTGCGGTACGCGGCCAATGATGCCCAGGCCGTGCGCGATGTGCTGGTGCAGAAGTACAAATTCAAACCTGACCACGTTTTCACCCTGCTCAACAACGAAGCTACGCGCCAGAACATTCTCTCGCTGCTAGGCGACAAGCTAGCCAATCCTGACATGGTGAAGCACGATGACCGCGTCTTCGTCTTCTTCGCCGGACACGGCGCAACCCGCAAGCTGCCTTCAGGCCGCGATCTTGGTTACATCATCCCCGTTGATGCCGACCTCAACAGCTACCAGGGGCAAGCCATTTCCATGACCAATTTTCAGGACATTGCCGAAGCCATTCCGGCCAAGCATCTGCTGTTTGTCATGGACTCCTGCTATAGCGGACTGGCGCTGACTCGTGGTGGCGGCATCTCCCGCTCCGCTAACTATCTTCAGGAAATTACCCGCCGCGGCGCGCGCCAGATGTTTACCGCCGGAGGATCTGACGAGCAGGTGGCCGACAACGGGCCAAATGGCCATTCGATTTTTACCTGGACTTTATTGCAGGGACTCGACGGCCGCGCCGATCTGAACAACGATGGGGTGATTACCGCCAGCGAACTCGCGACCTATGTTGCTCCGGCCGTGTCTTCGCTCTCGCATCAGACACCCGCTTTCGGGAATCTGGTAGGCAGCGAAGGTGGCGATTTTATGTTTGAGCTGAAGCACGAGTCCGAATTTCTCAGCGAAGACTCGCCGCAGTTGGGTGACGATGCCATCCGCCTGAATGCTGAGGTGGAACAACTGCGTACCAGAAATGAAGAGCTGCAAAAGCAATTGGCCGCAGCCCAGGCCAGGTTGCAGCATCCCGCGGCAACCACCCAGCCGCCCACCGCAAACAACGCCGCTTTCAGCCTGAATGACGAAGGCATGCGCCTCTATAAAGAAAAGAAGTACGATGAAGCCATAGCGAAATTCATTGAGGCGTCAAACCTTGATCCGCACAATGCTCTGTTCGCCAACAACACTGGTTTTGCTCTTTACAGGGCAGAGAAGTACGACGATGCAGTTACATGGCTGAAGAAGGCCATTGCTCTTGATCCGAACCGTGCCGTTGCTTACGTGAATCTGGGCGACGATTACCTGAAATTGCAGCGCAACGATGATGCCCGGCAGGCCTACCAGAAATATCTGGAACTCGCGCCCAACTCCAAATCGGCTGCTTACGTAAAAGACAAATTGCAGTCGCTCGGCCAATAACATCTACTCGTTCTCCAGTCCGGCAGGACGACCGAAAATAGCCCGGTCACGGAGCTTCTCAGATGCGCTTCTGTTGCGCATGTGAGAAGCGGAGTGCCGGGTAAGGAACGAAAAGAAGCACTTCCTTGCGCCGCGGCTTGCGCGCAGCTCCTGCTTTTGGAGCGGAGCGCACTGGAACAATCTGTCGATGTCCTTACAACGATGCTGCATTCCGAGACGCAAGATAAATTCTGATCGTGTTGAATTCGCGCCCGAGAATCAGGAATTGACGGAATTTCGAGAAGGGCACGAATTTTACTCGCGCCGAAAACGTTCTCACACAAACGTTCCTTGTGCATCGGCTGAGAAGCTGTGCTTGTGTAAAATTGCACCATCTGCATGAGACTTTCCAACAAGATCGCCATCATCACCGGTGGAGGCAGCGGCATCGGCAAAGGCATTGCCCTGGCCTTCGCCCGTGAAGGCGCCAAAGTAGCCATCGCCGGGCGCACACGCGAAAAGGTCGACGCCACTGCGCGAGAAATCGGCGCAAACTGTCTGGCCGTTCAGGCCGACACAGGCAAGACGAGCGACGTGAAGAAGGTGGTAGAAACTGCGGTGCGACATTTCGGCGCATTGCACATACTGGTGAATAATGCCGCCGTGCTGCTGCCGGGCACTGCCGAATCGCACACTGAAGAGGACTGGGACCAGAGCTTCAACATCAACGTGCGCGGCGTATGGCAGCTTTGCCGTGCGGCCTTGCCTCATCTGCGCTCCGCCGGTGGCGGCTCAATCATCAATATCGCATCGGTGCTGAGCCATGTTGCCGCCAGGAACCGAGTGGCCTACTCGGCGACCAAGGGAGCGGTTCTGGCCATGACTCGCGCCATGGCGCTCGATCACGCGGCGGAAAAGATCCGCGTGAACTGTATCTGCCCGGGTATTGTGGATACCGAGATGGTGGCCCGCTTCAGCCTCGATGAAAAGGCCCGCCAGCAGCGCATCGCCATGCATCCCATGGGCCGCTTCGGCCAGCCCGAAGACATAGGCCAGGCAGCCATCTTTCTGGCCAGCGACGAATCCTCGTGGATCACCGGCGCTTCGCTGCCAGTGGACGGCGGCTATACAGCGCAGTAACCCATCACCACTGATCACACAAATTGGACTGATCTGCACTGATAGAGCGAAGAAACGAGTTTTCCGCAGAGGCCCAAAGTAGCAATCCGGTCCGGCAGTTACCACTCATTTTCTTAAATCACGCCTGCGGGTCAGGGGACAATCATCAAGGAGTGTCCCCTGGAGATAGACAAAGCGGTCGCTAGAGCTCAAAATATGCTTATAGATGAGCAGATGAAGCGCGCTTCTCATCAGAGTTGTCTTCAATCTTCAAATGAGTGTTGATTCTGAATTGCTCCCATTCATTTTTGATTTTGGCGTCCATATCGGGAACCTGAGTTAGATAAAACAATAATCCGCCATTCTTCATAAGCCATGAAACAAAAGCAAATAAGATTAGCTTCAGTGGTAACAAAAGCAAACTAATATAGGGTCGAAGATCCCCGTCGTAGTCAGAAATTCGCACATCATAAAAGCCGTACAATGCTTGATTAGCAGCATAAATATAAAGAGCGACTAAGACGAATCTCGGCGCATTTATATACCTGCTCTTGAACCTTCCAGTAAGCAGCGCCAATCCGACGCCTGATGCTACGCCGCATATGATCATGAAAGTAACTCTGGCTCCATGATAGGCATTAAGGCCCAATGTACATAGCATATTTGCAAACACAAAGGCGACAAATAGGAGCCAGATATACCGGCGTTTCTCTTTTATTGCTAGCAGCCGAATGCTGGACGCCAGATGCATATCATGTTCGTGAGGTCCCGACGGCTCGGCGAGATTGAGATAGCAAAATAGAAAGTAAACAGCTGAGAAGTTCATTACAAGATTTTGAATGAAAAACCAATACCGATCCATTGTACCTATATCGCTGAGTGTGCCCGGGAAGACTCTGGTGGCAGCCCTGAGGCTCAGGACAGCAAAGAGCCAAATTAGCCATCCATAGCACGATCCAATGAGACGAAAAGACGAGAGCCTTTCTGATGCTTGAGGGTAAACCTTCACATTTGTAAATACTGGATATCGAGGGATCATCACAATTACGATCAACACTATAGAAGCATGCAATAGTTGCATCGCTAGCTCAAAAGCGCCATCGTGTGTGGCAATAAATCTGTTAACGCTGGGAATAATTTCCTTGCTTGAAAAACCGAGAAGAGGAATGGCGCTCGCGAGCAGCCAGATCAATCTACCTTCTTTTTGCAACCATCTCCAGAAATCGTGCGACGACATATCGTTCTCCAGGTTTTGCTTTGCTTGATGCTCAAATTTCTTTCTGGCGACCAGTGGCCTTTAATCCCGCTAGTCGCATTGTGGGTAAACATGTCAATTAGTAAACTATTGTCGGGCGCAGCGCGTTAGGTGCTGAACAGCCAAATTAGCGCTTCACTGGTCTATTGCCAGTCCATGTAAAGAGATTCGGATCCATGCTGCCTCAAAGGTGAGAGAACGAAAGCTGACAGAAAACCTTTGAAGGCCGAACCGAAGCTAGGGGGGATGGTGCGGGATTATAGCTTAAACAGAAAAGGAAGCAACAAGAACCACTGCCCAGGATCAAACGGCCAACGCTGACATAAGATTAGGAACTTAAACGACTAATCTCATGAAGCATTGTAATCTAAGCTTCTTGCGGCGCAGAAAACCGTATTGATGCACAGCTTGGTACTGTTGGAACACGCCAAGAGCCAAGAGCCGCTTCAGCTAACTGCCCCCTCGCAACGCTTCACTCGGATCCACATGCGTCGCCCGCCGCGCGGGAATGTAACTTGCCGCTAATCCCACCAGAAGAAACGCCAGCGGAGTAAACACAAACGTCGCGAGATCGCGGACATTCACTTTGTAGAGCAAGCTGGCCATCGCTTTGGTGAAAAGAACCGATGCCAGAAGTCCCATGGCGACTCCTACAACCACTCCAATCAGAGTCAGCGACAATCCCTGTCCCACGACCAGCCGCAGAATATCGGACTTGGCCGCGCCTAGCGCCATGCGTATCCCCAACTCTGGCCGTCGTTGCGCCACCGAATAGGCAATGACTCCGTAGATGCCCACAATCGCCAGCACCAGCGCGACCGTAGACAATGCGCCCAGCACAAACATGGTCGCCCGGGGCTGCGAGCGTGATCCGTTGAGAAGTTCGTCCATGGTTTGAACGTCGGTGATGGGCTGGTCGTGGTCAATCGAATAAATCTGCTGCTGCACCGCGGAAACCAATTGGTGGGGTTCCATCGAGGTCCGCACCAGCAGGTTCATGTTGCCCCAGGGCAGTTGCGGAAAAGGCAGATAGATTTGGGGTTGGGGATCAAGCGCCAGCCCAGCGTTCTTGATTCCTGCGGCCACTCCTACCACCTCTGAAACTGTCTGCCGCCCCACAACGATGTGCTTGCCAATGGGATTTTCATTAGGCCAGTAACGGCGGGCCAGCGCCTCATTCACAATGATGACGCGCGGCGCCTGGGCATTGTCCGACTCGGAAAACGGCCGTCCCATCTTCAGCGGGACCCCCATGGTTTGGAACCATGCCGGGCTGATGGCTTCAATGATGATGAATGGCCTCTTGGCCAGGGGTACTTCCGGCTGGCCTTCAGGAAGAACAGGCGTGATGCGTCGGGGCGTGAGCGGTAACGCAGCCGAGATGGCGGCGCTGCGCACTCCGGGCACGGTGTCCACCTTGCGCAGCAGTTCGTCGAAGAAGGCAATCTGCTGGTCGGCTTTGGCATATTTCACCGTGGGCAACGAGATGTTCATGCTGAGCACGTTCGCAGGATCGAAACCCAGATCAACTTTTTGCAGGTGTTCGAAGCTGCGGATGAGCAGTCCCGCGCCAATGAGCAGCACCATGCACAACGCAATCTGAAAGATCACCAGCAGGTTCATCATCTGGATGCGCTGGTGTCCGCCGGTGGTGCCGCGGCCTTCGTCGCGCAGCACGGAATTCACATTGGTACGGGCCAGCTTGAGTGCCGGGAAGATGCCGAATACCAGGCCGGTGAGCAGTGAGATGGCGAGAGTGAAGATCAGTACATGGCCGTCCATAGAGAGGTCTGTGCCGTGAGGCAGGCTGTTTTGCGCCAGTGTTCCCAGCATGTGCGTGCCCCACGCGCCCAACGCCAATCCCAGCGCGCCGCTGATCAGCGCCAGCAACAGGCTTTCCGTAAGCAGTTGCCGGATCACGCTGCTGCGCCGCGCTCCCAGCGCACTGCGAATGGCAATCTCTTTATCGCGGGCCAGAGCGCGCGAAAGCAAGAGGCTGGCTACATTGAAACAGGCGATGAACAGCACCACCGAAACCGAAATGAAAAGCACCATGAGTTGCAGCCGGATGTTCGCGACTGTCATTTCCTGCAAGTTGCCCGCCACCATGGAAACGTTGGGGCCGCCATCAGGCGCGCTGGGATATTGCTGGTTGTATTGCTGGTTGAGCACCGCCAACTCAGACGAAGCTGATTGAAGTGATGTGCCCGGTTTCAGTCGCGCAATCATCGTCAGATAGCCCACGCCGGCCCGCAGGTGCTCGGGCGTCATGACGGTAAGTTCAAAGTAGCGTGGAGACCAGACGTCCGCCGGCCCAATGAAAGGGAATTGAATGGCAGGAAGAACGCCAATAATGGTGTAAGGCGACGAATCGAGCGAAATGGCCTGGCCGATCACATCCGGGCGGCCGCCGAAACGCGTGTGCCACAGCGCATCGCTGATCATGACTACAGGCTTGCCGCCGACCGTACCTTCATCGGGGGTGAATGCGCGCCCGATCTGCGGCGCCACGCCGAGCAGGCCAAAGAAGTTGGCAGAGACACGCGCCACCGGCACCTGCTGGGGTTCGCCTTGTCCGGTGAGGTTGAAGGAGTCTATTGCAAATACCGCTACGCCTTCAAACGAGCGATTGCGATCGCGGATAAGTTCGTACCGGTTCAGTGACTCGTTGCCGCCTGCGCCTTGATCACTCTCTCCGCGGCGTGCGGTGTTCAGCATCACCAGCGAATCAGGATCTTTGAAGGGCAGCGACTTGAGCAGCAGCGCGTTGGTGATGGTGAAGATAGCGGTATTGCCGCCAATGCCAAGGGCCAGCGTGATCATGGCGGCCAGAGTGAATCCGGGACTTTTGCGCATCATGCGCAATGCGTAGCGCAGGTCCTGCCAAAGTGTTTGCAAATCCTCACCTCCGCGGGGCTGAGATTATGGTAGCAAACCACATCTAAGAATCGGTGCATCGGGAAATCGGGTCATCGGTGCATCGGGAAAAATCAAAATCCTGCCGCGAATTACGCGAATTCTCGCGAATGAAGAACAATCGGTAAATCGGTGCATCGGGGGATCGGAAATGCAAAATCCTGCCGCGAATTAGGAAGGAGCGGTTATCGGTACACCTGTGCATCGCTGCATCAGGAGTGCAAATTTGTGGCGAATCACGCTTAGCTTTTTCCGATATATCGATGACCCGCTATACCGATATATTTCCCTCGTTCCTCATTCGCGAGAATTCGTGCAATTCGCGGCAAATGCTCTTGGTTTCCCGATGCACCGATATCCCGATGACCCGATGTGCCGATCTCCTCATTCCGATGGCCCGCTATACCGATATATTGATCCCTCGTTCCTCATTCGCGAAAATTCGTGCAATTCGCGGCAAAAGCTCTTGGGTTTAGCCGATGACCCGATACACCGATAACCCGATGCACCGATTCTTCAAATTTTTTCCACCGCCTCCCCCTTGCGCAACTCGGCGCAGCTTGGTATAACAATCAAAGACGTTAATGATTGTGGCGCTCACGTCGGGCAAGGCCAGCGAAAATGAGCAGGCAGGAAGGCCCGGCAGGTAAGGCAGTGAATCAGACAACAAGTTGAATCCTAACGGTTGTGTGATCATCAAATTATTAAGCCACCAAATAGCCTCAAGGTTGCACCTGCGAGGCAGCATTCGGGAACAGCGAGTCCTGAAGGGTTTGTAAGAAAACCTCATTGAGATCTTTTATCAAGTTCATATAGCTCTTGTTTGCTGCTGCGCGTATCGCGACTGAATTCGCGGTCCTGTAAGGGAAGTCGTGCAGCAAAGAAACGGCGAACAGGGGTGCGCGATGCTGCGATTTTCGCGATCTGCCCGATTCCAATCTGTAAGCCAGATCAGAAAAACAAAAGGAACCAGAAAAATAACTGGTTGCACATTGACAAGCAGCAGCAGTTCGCGGTAAGTTTGAAAGGTTCGTCTCTCAAGTCCGTAAGGACAAGGGAGATGTAGTCCGGGTTTCGATCCGGATGTTTCGAGGAGCTCCAGGCGCTTGCGTCTGGAGTACCTGAAAGCGCCGCTCAGGCGGAATGCGACTCAGGTCTTTGACAATAAGGTTGAACGTGCCAGTCGTGAGATGAAACGAGGGTTCAAATCCGAGTCTTCTCACAAAATAGGTAGCCCTCCGGTGAATTCCGTCCCGCGTAAGCGGGATTATTAGCCGGAGTGGCG
>CAWGMN010000008.1:0-290057 GCA_963823745.1 Terriglobia bacterium | reverse complement strand
CGTGGAGGTGATGGTGCTGCCACAATAGCGCGAAGATTTTCTACGCCTTACTATTGTCACGCTGGAGTTCTGAGAAAGGTCGCTACTTTGAGCGCGAGAGGCGCGCCTCTATTTTAGCTGGAACGTCATGAGTCCACGAGGATTCAATGATCGGAGACGGTGTCGCTTGGGGTATCCTCGCTGCGCTCGGACATCAAACGAGGAAAAAAAGCAATAACAACAACAGCAGCAGGCAAAAGTAAGAAGCAAAAAAACAGCAACAAAAAACCGCGCCCTTGAAAAAGAAGCGCGGTCTTGTTGAAGCTGTCTTCGGTAAAGATGTGAACACACCCTGTACCGCCAGGCATTCGCTGCGTACTTCATTGCTGCTCACGCCCGGCAGCAGCGGAGCAGTTTCTTTGCATGCCGGCTCAGAATGACACGAGCACGCAGTTTTTTGATTCGCAAGAGGAGCTGCCTTGGACGAAAACTATTTCTCGCCTTCGGCGCCACCCTGTTCGGCTGCGGCGGCTTCCTGCTCGGCTTCCATCTGTTTCTGGATTTCTTCCTTGCGCTTGGCGCGGATTTCGGCGCGCTTTTCGCGCTTCTTCTCCAGGAACTTCTCGCTGCCCAGCAGTTCGATGAAGCAAGTAGCTGCGCCATCGCCCACGCGGAAACCCTTGTGGATGATGCGCAGGTAGCCGCCATTGCGATCGCCAAAACGCGGGGCCACGGTATCAAACAGGCGGTCAACGGACTCGCGGGTCATGAGATATCCGCCAGCCAGACGGCGCGCGGAAAGATCGCCACGCTTGCCCAGGGTAATCATCTTTTCGACATGCGGACGCATGGCCTTGGCCTTCGCCGGAGTGGTCTCAATACGTTCATGCAAAATGAGCGAGGTCACCAGGTTGCGCAGCAGGGCGCGGCGATGGCTGGTGTTCCGTCCGAGTTTCTTGGTTGCTTTTTGGTGACGCATGGTTTTAGTCCTTCAGTTCTTTATTGCTGGCTGCGCGCGAGCCTGGTACTTAGTATTTGGTATTTAGTATTTGGTAAAAACCTGATCTTGCACCGGGGCTAAAGCCCCTTTCCTTCAACCTTTGAACGCGGCCCTAAAGGGCCGCTCTTCCACCAAATCTGTTGAAGCCATGATCTTCACATCTATTGATGAACCTGACGATCAGGAGACCGGAGGACCCGATCTCCCGATCATCAGATCACCCGATTCTTCAGTACTCCTGGCCATCCATATCGCCGTCTCCAACGCCGACAGGGCCGGCGGTGAGAGAAGGCATCTGGCTGGTCGGGCCGGGCACGGCATTGCCGTGCTCGTCAATCTTCATGCCCAGCGAAAGTCCCATCGAAGCCAGGATTTCCTTGATCTCATTGAGCGACTTGCGGCCGAAGTTCTTGGTCTTGAGCATTTCGGCTTCAGTCTTCTGCACCAGCTCGCCGATGCTCTGGATATTGGCATTCTTGAGGCAGTTGTAGCTGCGCACAGAAAGCTCCAGTTCTTCGACCGAGCGGTTCAGGTTCTCGTTGCGGATCTGCGGCTTTTCATCGCGGCTCGATTCGGCCTCAAGCTCCTCTTCAAAGTTGATGAAGATGGTCATGTGGTCTTTGAGCAGCTTGGCCGCCAATCCCAGCGCATCCGCCGGAGCGATCGCGCCGTTGGTCCAGATTTCAATGTCGAGCTTGTCGTAGTCGGTGATCTGGCCAAGACGCGCCGCTTCCACCGTGTAGTTCACTTTGCGCACCGGGGAATGGACCGAATCTATGGGAATGAAGCCGAGTCCCAGATCTTCGTCGAAATTCTTGTCGGCGGAAACATAGCCGCGCCCACGCTTCAGGCGCATTTCCATATCGAGCTTGCCGCCTTCAGAAACGGTGGCAATATAGACGTTCTTGTCGAGAACTTCGACATCTCCATCAGCCTCGATCATGCCGGAGGTGATGACGCCCGGCTGCTCAGCCTTCAGGTAGATGGCCTTGGGACCATCGCCACTCAGCTTGAAGGGAATCTGCTTGAGATTGAGGATGATGTCCGTAGCGTCTTCTACAACGCCAGGAATGGATTGGAACTCGTGCAGCACACCCTCGATCTTTACGGCGGTTACCGCTGCGCCTTCAATGGATGAAAGCAGCACGCGGCGGAGGCCGTTGCCGATCGTGGTGCCAAACCCACGTTCAAACGGCTGCGCATAAAAGCGGCCGTATTTGTCAGTCAATGTCTCGGTATCGGTCGCGAGACGCTTAGGTTTTTGAAAACCTCTCCAAAGAGCCATTGTTTCTTTTTCCTTTCAATTCCGCTCCGTTTGGCCACGGGGATGACCCAGGGCTGGTTTGGTGCGGGCAATTGGCTTAGGAGCTACTAGCTTCTAGCTGCTAGCTCCCAGCTAAAGCTCAGGGTTTTGAGGCCCTGAATTTTGTGTCGCCTCTCGGGGCTTTGTTCTTATGTGACGCTCTCCCAGCGCTTACGCGCTGGGCTAACATCTGCCGCCCGCGTTGCGGGCTTGCCGTTCGCTTGCAGCGTTTGGCCGGGGCTAAAGCCCCGAATTCATCTTGCTCTTTACGCGGCCCTAAAGGGCCGCTCTTCCACCAAAAGCTAAAAGCTTACTTGCTGTACAACTCGACGATGAGCTGTTCGTTCACCGGCAGGTTGATGTCTTCGCGCTTGGGCAGATTCAGTACGCGGCCTTTGAGGTTGTCGCGGTCCACCTCGAGCCAGTTAGCAACCGGCTGATGGCTGGAGTATTCGCGCGCGCCTTCGACCACGGTAAACTTGCGGGCCTTTTCACGCACCTGGATTTCATCGTTGGCATTCACCTGATACGAGGGAATGTTCACTCGGCGTCCATTCACGTCAATATGGCCATGGCGGACGATCTGCCGGGCCTGGCGGCGAGAGATGGCAAAGCCCAGGCGGTACACCACGTTATCGAGGCGGCGCTCAAGCTGCTGCAAGAGCAGTTCGCCGGTGACGCCGGGCATGCGCGCGGCCTTTTCAAAGTAATTGCGGAACTGGTTTTCGAGCGTGAAGTAGATGCGCTTGGTTTTCTGTTTCTCGCGCAACTGCAAGCCGTAACCTACGATCTTGGCTTTGCGGTCTTTGCCATGCTGGCCGGGAGCAAAGTTGCGTTTTTCAATCGGGCACTTGTCGGTAAAGCACTTGGGCCCTTTGAGGAACAATTTCATGCCTTCGCGACGGCAAAGGCGGCACACTGGACCTTTATATCTTGCCAAGTTATTTCTCCTTGTTGGTTCTGGTGACGATTGGTTTACAGGCCTGGCTGCCCTTCCATCCCAATCCTTAATAGCTGCCGCTTCCACCTGGCAGCTTAAAAATCAGACTCTGCGTCTTTTCGGCGGACGGCAGCCGTTATGCGGAATCGGAGTCACGTCTTTGATGGACCTGACTTCGAGACCCGTAGCAGCCAGCGCACGAATGGCCGATTCACGGCCGGAGCCGGGGCCATTAACGCGCACTTCGAGCGAACGGACACCATGATCGCGCGCCTGGTTGGCGGCATTCATGGCAGCCTGCTGCGCGGCGAACGGAGTACCTTTACGCGATCCGCGGAAGCCCAAAGAACCCGCGCTCTTCCAGGAGAGCGTGCGCCCTTCGCCGTCAGTGACGGTCACGATGGTGTTGTTGAAGGAGGCCTGCACGTAGGCGATACCGTGCGGAACGTTCTTGCGCTCCTTCTTCTTGAAGACTTTCTTTTTGCCTTTGGCGCTGGGTGTTCCGGCGCCGCCTGCTGCCTTGGCCATGCTGTTTGTCCTTTTTAGAGCTGCTAGCTTCTAGCTGCCAGTCTCTAGCTGAACCTGTGTCGCCCCCTGCGGGACTCTAATTTCATTTAACCGTTTCCCACCACTTCCGTGGTGGGCCAGATTGCGTCCGCCCTGCCGGGCTGTTTCTTGTATGCTGTTAACGTTTCTTCTTGCTTCCCGCGCGGCCCTAAAGGGCCGCTCTTCCACCAAACAGCAGTAGCTACCAGCTAAAGGCTAGCAGCTAGAAGCTGTTTTAAGTCTTTGCGGCCGCCTTCTTCTTGTTGGCCACTGTGCCTTTGCGCGGACCTTTGCGGGTGCGGGCATTGGTGTGGGTGCGCTGTCCGCGGACCGGCAGGTTGCGGCGGTGACGGTAGCCCCGATACGAGCCGATTTCAATCAACCGCTTGATGTGCATGGAAATGTCTTTGCGCAGATCACCTTCCACGCCGCCTTCGTTCTCAATGGTCTGGCGGATGCGGTTCACTTCCTCTTCGTTCAGGTCCTGGACTTTCTTGGAAGCCTCAACATTAGAGCTGGAAAGAATTTTGCGGGAGCGGGAATTACCGATGCCGTAGATATAAGTCAGCGCGATGTCCACGTGCTTGTTACGCGGAAGATCAACGCCTGAAATACGTGCCATGTTTTTCTCCTAAGCTGCTGTGCCGATCGGTTTACAGGACTGGTTTCCCTTCATCCCGATCCGGGGACCTGTTTTATCCCTGTCTTTGTTTATGTTTCGAGTTCTCGCAAATCACGCGCACCACACCTTTGCGGTGCACGATCTTGCACTTATCGCAAATCTTCTTTACTGAAGCCCGAACCTTCATTGTTCTCCTCTCTAAAGTATCGAAGGCCCGAATCGTTCCGGACTTCGAACAAATTCTTTTTCTATTTGGTAATTGAGTGATTTGGTAAATGGGTAATTTTGAAATTCAATTAGTCAATTACCAAATCACCCAATTACACAATTACACAATTTACGATTACGCCTGCACTACTTGTATCTGTATACGATTCTGCCTCGCGTCAGGTCGTAGGGAGAAAGCTCCACAGCAACCTTGTCGCCAGGAAGAATGCGAATAAAATTCTTGCGCATCCTGCCGGAGACGTGGGCGAGCACCTGATGTTTGTTTTCCAGTTCCACCCGGAACATGGCGTTGGGCAATGGTTCGATGACCGTTGCCATCACCTCTATCGCGTCTTCTTTGCTCACTCAGCTCCTGAATTCAGCTACTGGCTTCTGGCTGCTAGCCTCTAGCTGGATCTTTCACCGGGGCTAAAGCCCCTTTTCACTTTAATGCACTTACGCGAGCCTGAAGGCCCGCTCTTCCACCTAAAGATTCCTGCTCCAACTTTATGTTTCACCTGTACATCTTCGTTGCGCATGCAGGAGACGTAGCATGCTACGTCTCTACCAGTGGTTCTGGTTATCCCACCATCTCTGACCACCAGTAGTTCAGCAATTTTTCCGTCAGTGATTCTGTTCTCGCTAGTAGCTAGCAGCTAGAGGCTAGTAGCTACTACTTAAGTTCCACTACTCAGTCAGCACCAGCGGCCCAGTCCTGGTTACCGCTACACAATGCTCGAAGTGGGCGCTGTAACTGCCGTCCACTGTAACCGCTGTCCATTTATCGCCGAGCACCCGCGCTTCCGGCTTTCCGATATTCACCATGGGCTCGATGGCTAACACCATGCCTTCACGCAGCCGCGTCCCGTGGCCACGAACGCCGTAATTCGGAACCTGCGGCTCTTCATGCAGCCGGGTGCCGATGCCGTGCCCTACAAACTCGCGCACCACGCTGAAGCCGTGCGATTCCACATATTCCTGTACGGCCGCACCCACATCGCCTACAGTCTTGCCCAGCCGCACTTCCTCAATGGCCTTCTTGAGCGAGTTTTCCGTAACGCTCAGAAGCTTTTCCAATTCCTCTGAGATCGTGCCGCCTACTGGAACGGTAATGGCCGAATCGCCATAGTAGCCGTCGAGCACGACGCCGCAATCAATCGAGACGATATCGCCTTCCTTCAGGACCCGTTTTTCCGACGGGATCCCGTGGATGATCTCGTTATTCACCGATGTACAAAGAACACAGGGATAATCGTAGTATCCCTTGAACGCGGGCTTTGCGCCGAGTTCACGGATCTTATCTTCCGCCACGCGCTCCAGATCCATGGTGGAGACGCCGGGGGCGACCAGGGCTTTTACTGTTTCCAGCACCTGGCGCACGATGCGGCCACTGCGCCGCATCTTTTCCAGTTCTGCCTGTGATTTGCAGTTAATCATTGAATACCTGCCTGCGCAGCAGGCCTTTCGATGACTGCAAACATATTCGAGGTCACCTGCTCGGCCGGAAGATTGCCGTTGATCTCATACAGACCGCCCTGTTTGCGGTAATAATCAACCAATGGCAAGGTTTGGCGTTCATAGCTCTTAATACGTTCAGCGATGACTTCTTCTTTGTCGTCTTTGCGCTGGATGAGCAAGGTGCCGTCAAAATCGCAAACTCCCGGTACCCGCGGAGGCTGAGAATAGACGTTATAAATCCGCCCACAGGTGGGACAAGAACGCCTTCCGGTAAGCCGTTGCAGTAATTGATTATACCCGAGCTCAATACTGATCACAACCGGGGGTATCCTGCGCCCGCCAAAGGTGCGGGTTTCTAAATATTTTCCCAGCCATTCAGCCTGGGCGACGGTCCGGGGAAAGCCATCCAGGATAAAGCCCCGTTCGCAGTCCGGCTGGGCCAGGCGGTCAGCCACCATGCCATTGACCAGATCGTCTGATACCAGCCCACCCTGCTGCATGACCGCCTTGGCTTTCTGGCCGAGTTCGGTGCCCCGGGTGACATTGTCGCGCAGAATGTCGCCGGTCGAAATCTGAGGAATACCGTACTCAGCGGCGATCATCTTGGCCTGAGTGCCCTTTCCGGCGCCAGGAAGGCCCAGCAATAGAATCGGCCCTACAGCCAGCGCCGTACCAGACATGGTTGTTTACCAGAGCCTCCGGCCGCGGACGCGTCCGCTACGGGGGCTAAAGCCCTCATAATGCCGCATAATGAGCTGGGATTCGATCTGGTTTACCGTGTCCATGGCCACGCCCACCACGATCAGCAGCGACGTGCCGCCGAAGTAGAAGGTCACGTTTAATCCGTTCAGGAACCAATTGGGCACATGATTTTCAAAGAATGTTCCACCCAGCCATACAGGCAGGTGGTTCAGGTGCATGCCGGCGATCATCCACTCGGGAATCAGCGAGATCAGAATCAGGTAAAGGCCGCCCACCAGAGTAATGCGGGTGAGCACCTCGTTGATAAAGTCGCGCGTCCGGTGTCCGGGACGAATGCCGGGAATGAACCCGCCATACTTGCGCATGTTGTCAGCTACGTCACCCGGATTGAACACGATGGAGACGTAGAAATAAGCAAAGAAAACAATGCCAACGGCATACAACAGCGTGTACAGCGGCTCACCCCATTTGAGCTGGGCGAGCAGCCCGCCAAAATAACGCTGGGTGGTGCTGCCCTGCTTGACGGCATAGGTCAGCATCTGCGGAATACTGAGCAGCGATGAGGCGAAGATGACCGGCATAACGCCGCCGGAGTTGACGCGCAGGGGCAGATGGGTGGCCTGGCCTCCCATGATGCGACGGCCTACCACGCGCTTCGCATATTGCACCGGGATGCGGCGTTCACCGCGTTCCATGTAGACGATGAAGGCCACGACCACAATCATGATCACAAGCAGCATGATGATGGCGACCGGGGTAAACGCACCCCAGCTTCCATTGCGGGCCTTTTGCCACAGTTCCTCAATGCCTCGGGGCAAGCCGACGACGATTCCGGCAAAGATGAGCAATGACATTCCGTTGCCCACGCCGCGCTCGGTAATCTGCTCGCCCAGCCACATGATGAAGACGCTACCGGTGGTCAGCGTAACCACGGTCATGAGAATGAACGGAATGCCAGGGTTGAGGACGAAGCCCTGGTCTCTGAAGCGTGACCGCGATACCAAGACTCTGCACAACCGAGAGGATGAATGTGAGGTAACGGGTCCACTGGGTGATTTTTCTGCGGCCCAGTTCACCTTCTTTTTGCAGGCGCGCCAGCGGCTCATAGACGACGGTGAGCAACTGCAAAATGATGGATGCGGTAATGTAGGGCATGATGCCCAGGGCAAAGATAGTCAAACGGCGCAGGTTGCCGCCGCTGAACAGATCGTAGAACCCAAGCAGTCCGCCGGACTGGCTGGCGAATGACTGCGCCAGGCGCGAGGTATCAATGCCGGGCGTAGGGATGAACGAGCCAAGACGGTACACGGCCAGCATCGCCAGCGTGAACACCACACGCTTGCGAAGATCAGGCACACGGAAAATGTTTGTAAATTTTTCTAACATCTGATTACTTCTTCTGCTTTGGCGGCTTTTTATCCAGCTTCTTTGGTTCTGGTGCGGCGCTGCCGATTATTTCGGCTTTGCCCCCGGCTTTGGCAATCTTTTCCTGGGCCGACTTGGAAAACTTGTGGGCCTGGACCGAGATGGCGGCCTTCAATTCGCCGTCACCCAGCACCTTGATCAGATCATTCTTGCGCGCCAGTCCATTGGAAACCAGCACTTCAGGGGTGATGCTTTCCTGCCCCAGTTCTACCAGACGATCAAGGTTGATGATCGTGTATTCGGTGCGGAAGATGTTGGTGAATCCGCGCTTAGGCAGGCGACGGTGCAAAGGCATCTGGCCGCCTTCAAAACCGCGCATCATGCGGGAACCGGAGCGCGAGCGCTGGCCCTTGTGTCCGCGGGTAGAGGTCTTGCCCATGCCGCTGCCCATGCCGCGTCCTACACGCTTGCGGTTGGCCGTTGCTCCCTTGGGAGGACGTAACGTTGATAAATTGGTTGGCACTTTTCTTTTCCTTCTGACGCAGCCCACAAGTCGGCTACTCGGTTGCCCTGTTTACATTGGGTAATTGGGTAATTTAGTAAATGGGTAATTGAACTGTGACCCGCTGGTTCTTCCAATTACCCAATTAACAAATTACCCACTTACACAGTTATTCGACCACCTGCACCAGATGCGGGATCTTGGCGATCATGCCCCTCACCGAGGGTGTATCTTCCCGCTCCACGATCTGGTTGAGCCGGGTAAAGCCCAGCCCTTTGACTACCAGCTTGTGCTTCTTGGGGGTACAGATTTTCGAGCGCACATACTGAATACGGATCTTTTTCTTTTCTGCCGTCATGATCAGAGCTCCTGCGAGGCCTTGCCACGCAACGTGGCTACCTCTTCGCGGTCACGCAGCCTTTTCAAGGCGTCAAACGTGGCCTTGAT
The DNA here is from genome assembly GCA_963823745.1 of Terriglobia bacterium. GTDB lineage: Bacteria > Acidobacteriota > Terriglobia > Terriglobales > Acidobacteriaceae > Angelobacter. Next base: position 280,986 of record CAWGMN010000008.1, on the reverse strand, counting down.
CACGTTATGCGGGTTGGCGGTACCGATGGATTTGGTAAGAACGTTCTGCACACCCACCGAAGTCATTACCGCGCGCACCGCTCCACCGGCGATTACGCCCGTACCTTCAGGGGCCGGCTTGAGCAGTACCATGCCGGAGCCAAAACGCCCGAGCACGGTGTGCGGAATGGACTGCTGGGTAAGATTCACCTTCATCAGGTTCTTCTTGGCCGATTCAATGCCTTTGCGGATGGCCTGCGGCACTTCTTTTGCCTTGCCGGAACCATAGCCGACCACGCCTGCGCCCGGATCACCGACTACCACCAGGGCCGCGAATGACATATTCTTGCCGCCCTTGACCACCTTGGTCACGCGGTTAATGGCAACCACCTGGTCTTTCAACTGGTAGCTGCCGGCATCGAGTTTCTTTTTGATTGCTGTTGTCGCCATTAGAACTCCAGACCTGCTTCGCGGGCCGCTTCGGCCAGCGCCTTGATGCGTCCGTGATAGAGATATCCGCCACGGTCAAACACTACTTTGGTGATGCCTTTTTCTTTGGCCCGCTGCGCGATCTGCTGGCCAATGCTCTTGGCGCTGGCCACGTTGCCACCGGTGCGCTTGCTGCCCTTGGTGTCACCCTGCGCGGTGCTGGCCGCAGCCAGAGTCACGCCCTTGCTGTCATCAATGATCTGGGCGTAGATGTGGTTCAGCGAACGGTACACGTTCAAGCGCGGACGCTCAGGCGAACCAGCCAGCTTCTTCCGGATACGATCATGAATCCGCTGGCGGGTCTTATCTTTGGAACTATCAGGAATCATTTTTACTTTTCCTTTGCTTCGTAGAACACCTTGAGTTCCACGATCAAAATTTCGATTTCGTTCTGCCGTCAATTGGGTAATTTGGTAATTTTTTTAACTGGGTAATTGAAAATCATAATCACCCTTTTCTCAATCACCCAATTACTTGGCTCCGGTCTTACCGACCTTCTTCTTCAACTTCTCGCCGGCGTAGCGCAGACCTTTTTGCTTGTACGGGTCGGGCGGACGCAGCGCACGCATATCGGCGGCCACCTGTCCGACCTTCTGGCGGTCAATGCCGCTTACCGTCAGGCGGGTCTGCTTGGCGTCAACCGCTGCGGTAACGCCTGTAGGCAGGGGAAATTCAATCGGGTGCGAGAAACCCAGGGTGAACACCACCATGTTCTTGCCTTTTAATTCGGCGCGGTAACCAATGCCGACGATTTCGAGTTCACGGGTCCAGCCTTTGGTTACGCCTTCCACCGCATTGTTGACCAGCGCGCGAACCAAACCGTGAACAGCGGCTTTGTCCTCGCTTTCACGCATCACGTTGATGTGGCCGTCAGCGGTTTGCAATTTCACGCCGGAGGGTAGATGGGTTTGCACCTGTCCTTTCGGACCCTGCACTACGACGGTATTGCCCTTGACTTCAAATTTCACTCCCTGAGGGAGCGGAATCGGTTTTTTTCCGATACGGGACATTGTGTAATTCCTTGTTCTAAGTGAGTCGCCTATTGAGTGAACAACCAGGTTCCACAACTTGATTTCAGCAGGGGCCAAAAGCCCCGGTTATTATTTCGTTTCTTTCGGCACGACCTCAAGCCGTGCCCTGAAGCAAATCTTGTTGCCGTACTTCAATGCGCGCCGACTTCGCCACAAGCTCTGGCTAATGCTGTACGCGGCGCTTACGAAACTTCGCAGAGCAGTTCGCCACCCACGCCCTGTTTGCGGGCCTGGCGTCCGGTCATAACGCCTTTGGGAGTGGTGAGGATGTTGATGCCCAGACCGCCGAGCACGCGGGGAATATCATTACGGCCCACGTACACGCGGCACCCGGGACGGGAGATGCGCTGCAAACTGGAGATGGCGGCGTTGTTGTCCGGGCCATATTTCAGGTAAATGCGCAGGACTTTTCTGCCGTCTTCTTCCGTCGCCTTATAGTTGGCGATGTAGCCTTCTTCTTTCAAAATGCGCGCGATTTCCATCTTCAACTTGGAAGCCGGGACATCGAGTTTCTGGTGGCGCGCATGGATCGAATTACGAATGCGCGTCAAAAAATCTGCGACCGGATCGGTCAAACTCATTCTCTTTTCTCCTCTTATCGTCACCCGTTTGCCCCGATGCCGGGGAACCTGCCGTGACGTACTGCATGAACCAGCCATTTAGCAGTTGGCAATTAGCTTTTGTCTCTTACGCTCAAACATCGTCGTTGCCCGGTAAGGTTTGGCTAATTACTAATTGCTATTTGCCAGTTGCTTCTTCTACCACGACGACTTGGAGACGCCGGGGATCTCGCCCTTGAGCGCGAGCCCGCGGAAGCACAGACGGCAGAGGCCGAACTTGCGCAGGTAAGCGCGCGGCCTTCCGCAGATGCTGCAGCGGTTGCGGTGCTGGGTCGAAAACTTCGGTTTCTTATTCGTCTTGGCAATCTTTGCTGTTGTAGCCATGTTTTCCTTTGGAGCAATCAGCAATTGGCAATTAGCAATTCGCGTGTCACGTTACATCTGCATTGCTTTGGCCCAATGGCTTAATTGCAAAAACTAACAATCTTTAACTTCTGCTCTTGGCTTTTAGCTCTTGGCTAATTGCTATTTGCTATTTGCTAATTACTGCCTGAACGGCATCCCCATGTGCTTGAGCAGTGCGCGCGCCTGGTTATCGTCGCGGGCCGTGGTCACAATGGTCACGTTCATGCCTTTCAACTTGTCTACCTTGGCGTAATCAATCTCCGGAAAGATCAACTGGTCGCGCAGGCCCAGCGTGTAATTGCCGCGCCCGTCAAACGATTTCGTCGAGACGCCGCGGAAGTCGCGCACACGCGGCAGGGCCACGTTGATGAGGCGGTCGAGAAACTCGTACATGCGGTCGCCACGCAGGGTGACCATGGCGCCGATGGGCATGCCTTCGCGAACTTTAAAGGCCGCGATGGACTTCTTGGCCTTGGTGATGACCGGTTTCTGTCCGGCGATCTGTCCCAGATCGTTGGCCAGCGGATCAATGATCTTGCTGTTTTGCGTGGCTTCGCCTACGCCCATATTCACCACTACCTTGTGGAGGCGGGGCACAGCCATGGGGTTCTTGAGTCCCAGCTCTTTCATGAGCGCCGGGGCAATCTCTTTGGTGAACCGTTCCCTGAGTCTCGCGTTGCTCTTTGCTGCCATGTGTTTTCTTTTCTGCCTTTCTCACGGTTTCCGGTTTTACGGGTTCGTGAGTTCTAGAAGAAGCTTCTAGCTACTAGCCGCTAGCTTCTAGCTTTGTTTCTCTGGGGCTAAAGCCCAAAATTCTTCCTGCTCTTCACGCGACCCTGAAGGGCCGCTCTTCCACCCAAAACCTTGCGACAAGATTCTTTGCCGCCACCACTATGTCCACTACCCTAAATCTTCACTACCATCCACTCTTCGCTACCTCAATCTCTTGCAGCTAGAAGCTAGTAGCTAGCGGCTAGAAGCTGGTAGCGCAGCTACCACTACTTTTTGTCGAGCGTTGTGCGGCACTTCCGACAGACGCGCACGCTCCTGTCACCGCTCCTCTCATGACCAATGCGCGATGGTCCGCAACTGGGACAAACCACCATGACATTGGAAATCGAGATGGGCGATTCCTGCTCGGCAATGCCCCCCTTGAGGTTGCGCTGCGGATTGGGCCGGACGTTCTTCTTGACCACCATCACGTGCTCTACCAGTACCTGCGACTTTGCCGGAAACACACGCAGCACCCGGCCCTGCTTGCCTGCGTCGCGGCCGGTGATGACCTTCACGGTGTCATTGCGCTTGATATCAACTCGTTTGTGCATGTAATCCTCTTTTGTCTTCTACTTCTATTCTGGGCTCCGCAAAGGGCCTTATTCCATCACCTTGCTTCCGGCTGCTTTTCAGCGTCCGCCCTGTTCCAACCCTCACAGCGCTTCTTTACAGAACGTCCTTATAGAGCGTTCCTACAAAACTTCGGGCGCGAGGGAGACAATCTTCAAAAATTTCTTTTCACGCAGTTCGCGGGCCACGGGACCGAAAACGCGGGTCCCGACCGGCTCACCGGCATCGTTGATCAGCACGGCTGCATTCTGGTCGAAACGAATGTAGGTGCCATCTTTACGGCGATGCTCCTTGCGCTGGCGCACGATCACGCATTTGACCACGCTGCCCTTCTTGGCCGTACCATCGGGCGACGCTTCTTTGACTGCCGCTGTGACGATGTCACCCAGGCTGGCGTTCAAGCCGGTATGGCCGCCGAGCGGCAGAATCATCTGCAGGCGGCGCGCGCCGCTGTTGTCGGCCACATCGAGAATGCTTCTCATCATGACTGCCATGGCTGTTTCTCCGTAGCTGTCAGCTCTTCCTGCTTCCAGCGTTTCTATGCCCCCTGCGGGGTCGTGTTCCTACTGTGTTTGGCACGACCGGGATCGTGCCCTGCCCAACTAACCGACCTGCGGATGTATCTCTTCGCCGGCCACCAGTTTGGCTTTCTGCAAAACGTTCTTGAGACGGAAGCGCTTCAGCTTTGACAGCGGACGCGTTTCTTCAATCTCAACGAAATCACCCACATGGGCCACGCTTGTTTCATCGTGTGCGTAGAACTTCTTGGAATGCTTGACCACCCGGCGGTACAGGTTATGCGCCTTGCGCATGCTGACCTCGACTACGATGGTCTTGTTCATCTTGGTGGAGACCACTCGCCCGATTTTGGTGCTGCGGCGGCTGGCCTTCTGCTCGGTTGCTGGTGTTGTATCTGCCATTTACTTCTTCCTCGTTGCTTTGGCGGCTGGTTTTTTGGTCCGCTTCTTGGTTGCTGTGCGCTTGCTGGCGGCCGACTTTTTCTTTACGGCAGTGCGCCTGCGGGCCGCAGCCTTGGCCTTGGTCTTCTTGCGGGCAGCAGCGGCGCCGGCGGTGGTCTTTTCTGTGACCGGTGCCTCGGTCGTGCCCCCGCCATTCTTCAAACCAAGCTGCTTCTCGCGCATGATGGTCTGAATGCGGGCCACATCTTTGCGCAAGCCGCGGATCTTTTTCAGGCTCTCCGTCTGCCCCATCTTGAGCTGAAACTTGAGGCGGAAAAGCTGGTCATTGAGCTCGCGCTGCTGATGGTCCAGCTCGGTATCGGACATATTTCTGATCTTTTCTGCTTCCATTGTTTATCCCTTAAACGGTTTTGCCTGCTCCGCTATCGCGCTCTTTCTAGTGTGCTCCCACACGGGCCACGAACTTAGTCCGCAACGGCAGCTTATGCGAAGCCAGCCGCATGGCTTCCTGCGCCTCGGTCACGCTTACGCCTTCCATCTCAAACAGAATGCGGCCCGGACGAACCACGGCGACCCAATGATCCGGCGCGCCCTTGCCTTTGCCCATACGGGTTTCAGCAGGCTTCTTGGTGACCGGCTTATCAGGAAACAGGCGGATCCAGATTTTGCCGCCACGCTTCACGAAACGGGTCATGGCAACGCGACTGGCTTCGATCTGACGGTCGGTGATCCAGCCCGGCTCCATAACTTTCAGTCCGAAATCTCCAAACGAAAGCTCGCCTCCGCGCCACGCCTTGCCACGCATGCGTCCGCGCTGCTGCTTGCGGTACTTTACTTTTTTCGGCATCAACATGATGTAAGTCCTTGTTAGCTGCTAGCCACTAGCTTCTAGCTTCTAGCTAAACCCTGGGCTAAAGCCCATTGATATTCTTCTTTTACGCGGCCCTGAAGGGCCGCTCCTTCCACCGCTGTTACTCCCTTCGGAGTCCCAGCTTTTATCTCTATCTTCAGTACCCGATCTTCGGTACCCGCTGATATTTCAGTGCCCGCTGGTCTTAGCTAGTAGCTAGTAGCTAGCAGCTAGAAGCTTCTTCTAAAACGCCCCGGCTGGAACCTGCTCGGAGCTTCTCTTCTTCTGCGGCAGAATGTCGCCCTTGTACACCCAGGTCTTCACGCCAATCACGCCGTAGCGTGGTGCGGGCTTCAGCGAAGCCGTAATCAATGTCGGCACGCAGCGTGTGCAGAGGCAAACGGCCCTGCAAGTACCACTCAGAGCGCGCGATTTCGTTTCCATTCAAGCGGCCGGAGACGCGCACCTTGATACCTTTGCATCCGAAGCGCAGCGCCGAGTCTACCGACTTGCGCATGGCGCGGCGGAAGCCGACGCGCTTTTCCAACTGGATGGCGATGGCTTCGGCCACAAGCTGGGCATCGAGTTCCGGCTTGTGCACTTCCTGGATGTCAATAAAGACTTCACGGGCGGTGCGCTTCTGGACGTCCTGCTTGAGCTTGTCAATCTCGGTGCCTTTGCGCCCGATGATGATGCCCGGCCGCGCGGTACGAATGATGATGCGCAGCTTGTTGCCCGGACGCTCAATCTCAATGGAGCTCACGCCTGCCGACTTCAGCTTCTCTTTCAGCTCTTCCTTGAGCTTCACGTCTTCAAGAAGCAGCTTGTTGTAATCACGCTCAACGAACCAGCGCGATCTCCACGGCTTGGTGTAGCCCAGACGAAACCCGTATGGATGGACTTTTTGTCCCATGATTTTTTCCTTTTCCAACTCTTGACGCCGCACTCGCAACGTCTGTACTTCTTTGAGACGTAGCATGCTACGTCTCTACCAATCATTTCTGTTTCAAGGAGACGCAGCATGCTGCGTCTCTACCAACGATTCTTTATTTGGCTGCGGCCGTCTTCTTGCGGCCTGCCGACTTCTTCTTCGCGCCCACAGCTTTCTTCTTCCGCGCCGGAGCGGCTTTGGATTTCTCTTCGCCTACCACGGTGGCCAGCCCTTCTTCGTCACGAGCGTGCTTCTCACCCAGCACGATTTCCATGTGGGCAATACGCGCGCTGGTAACGGAAGGCGCGTCCCATGGGAGCGGGCCGGATGCGCTTCATGCGCGGGCCGTCATTGGCGACCGCGTTCTTGACGTAGAGATTGTCCACGTCAACGTCAAAACCTTTTTCCTGCCCCAGATAGTCTGCGTTCTGGATGGCGGAACGCAGCAGAGCGGCCACATCCACGGCGATGCGCTTCTTAGTGACCATCAGGGTGGTCAAAGCATCTTCCACCCTGCGGCCTTTGATCAGGTCCAACACCAGCCGCGCCTTCTGCGGTGAAACTCGAGTGAACCGGGCTTTTGCAGTGAATTCCATAAGTCAACCTTGTTCTAAAGTCGTTGTTACCAATTCCTGGCTTCAGTCGGCAGCGGCCCTCCGCTGCGTTCCATTACCTTCCCGGCGGCGGCGCCGGCTTGGCAGCGGTTTCTGTGGCCGCTTTCACCGAGTGTCCTTTGAACTGCCGGGTAAAGGAGAACTCGCCCAGTTTGTGTCCCACCATGTTCTCGGTGACATACACCGGAATGAACTTCTTGCCGTTATGCACGGCAATGGTGTGCCCGACCATTTCCGGAGAGATGGTGGAGCGACGCGACCAGGTGCGAATGACTTTCTTGTCATTCTTGTTGTTCATGTCATCAATTCTTTTCAGAAGGTGACCGTCGATGAACGGGCCTTTTTTCAGCGAACGCGCCATTATTTCTGTCTCCTGCTCACGATGAACTCATCGGTGCGCTTGTTGTTGCGGGTCTTGTAACCGCGTGTCGGCTGTCCCCAGGGTGTAACCGGGTGACGTCCGCCGGAAGTCTTGCCTTCACCGCCACCGTGCGGATGGTCTACAGGGTTCATGGCTACGCCGCGGTTCACAGGACGCTTGCCCATCCAGCGCTTGCGCCCGGCCTTGCCGATGGCCACGTTCTCATGCTCCACGTTGCCGATCTGGCCGATGGTGGCCATGCAGTCAATCAGGATCCTGCGGGTCTCGCCGGAAGGCAGCTTGATGAGCGCGTAATCGCCCTCTTTGGCCACCAGTTGAGCCGCGCCGCCCGCGGAACGCACCATTTGCGCGCCTTTGCCGGGACGAAGCTCAACGTTATGCACCGTAGTGCCGGCGGGAATATTGCGCAGCGGCAGAGCGTTGCCGACCAGAATGTCGGCATCGGGGCCGCTTACGACTTTCTGCCCTACCTGAAGGCCGACCGGCTGCACGATATAACGCTTCTCGCCATCGGCATAAGCAATGAGGGCGATGCGGGCCGAGCGGTTAGGATCGTATTCAATCGAAGCCACTGTACCCGGGACACCAGTTTTATCGCGCTTGAAATCAATGGCGCGCAGCTTGCGCTTGTGTCCGCCGCCGCGATGCCAGATGGTAATGTCGCCGGAATTGCGGCGTCCGCCGGTGCGCTGCTTGATCTTCGTCAGCGGCTTGTGCGGCTTATTGGTCGTGATCTCCTCGTTCGTCAGCGAGGTCTTGAACCGCAAAGTCGGCGTAATCGGTCTGTAAGTCTTGATAGCCATTTAAAACCAGCCTCTGGCTACTAGCTCCTGGCTAATAGCTCTTGTCTTCTTGGCTTCGGTATTTCCGTGAAGCCTCTGATAAAACCAGCCTTTAGTTATTCGCTATTGGCTTTGTATTCTGGGCTGCGTCACTCTCAATGAAGCCTCTGATCTTTCGTGTGTGCTCCACTTTTGTTACTGGCAAGCCCGTATTCAACTCCAGGCGGCATTAGCTAATAGCTGGAAGCTAGTAGCCAGCGCCTTTCTTACAAATTCTGCGCGTACTCCGGCATTTTCTCGCCGTCCTTCAGCCTTACGTAGGCCTTCTTCCAGTCAGGACGGTATCCGGAGAACTTGCCTCGGCGGCGCTCTTTGCCGATGAAATTGGCGGTGCGCACAGAGTCAACCTTCACTTTGAAGATCTTCTGCACCGCATCCCGCACTTCGGTTTTGGTGGCCTTGGCCGCGACTTCAAACACCAGCGTGCCTTCGGTTTCCTTTACGCCCAGTCCTTTTTCGGTAATCACCGGGCGGCGAATGATCTGATAAGCCGATTTCATTACGCCACCTCCGCTTTACGGCGTGAAGCCGTGGCTTTTAGCGTGTCCTGCAATCTTTCGAGGGCCGGACGGCTGAACACCGCCGAGTCATAGCGCAGCAGGTGATAGGGATGCACCTCATTGCCGGCCAGCAGTTCCACGCCTTCCAGGTTGCGGGTGCTGAGCTCCAGATTCTTGTTGTCCTTCGCCCCATCCACCAGCACCGCGGTCTTCTCAATGCCGAGGGTGTCGAGCATTTTGCGGAACGCATTGGTCTTGGCGTCGGACAATTCAAAAGCTTCCACAACCGTGAGTTTGCCGTCGGCAAACTTGGCGGCCAGCGCCGAGCGCAACGCGCCCAGCAGCTTTTTGCGCGGGAACTGGTAGTCGTAGGAGCGAGGCTGCGGTCCATGCACCGTTCCACCATGCCGCCAAATAGGCGAACGGATAGAGCCGACGCGCGCGCGTCCCGTACCTTTTTGCTTCCACAACTTCTTGCCCGCACCGGACACCAGCTTTTTGTTCTTGGTGGCATGGGTACCAGCGCGCTGGGCTGCACGGTAATGCTTTACCGCTTCCCAGAGAAGGTCTTCATTTACCGCGCCGAAGACTTCGTCCGCCAGTTCGAAGGTGCCGACTTTTTTGCCTTTTAGGTCTACTACGTCAATGTTTGCCATGTTTAGCTCTTAGCTACTAGCTTCTAGCCGCTAGCTTGTGTCTTGTGGCGAACCCGCTGACGGGTGCCTCGTCCTCACTACTCTTATTTCTTGCCCTTACCTGCTGCGGCTTTCTTGGCTGCCTTCAACGGGTCAAGGGTGGTGGAACCGGCGAAGCCGCGACGCTCTCTGGGTGGTTTCTTGGCTTTCAGAATCACCACGTATGCGCCTTTGGGGCCGGGTACTGCGCCTTCCACCAGCAACAGGTTGTCGTCGTTATCAACGCCGCGAATCTTCAGGTTGCGGACCGTTACCTGGTCTACACCCATGTGGCCAGACATGCGCTGTCCCGGAAAGGTACGTGATGGGAACGAGGATGCACCGATCGAGCCCTGCACCTGGAACATATGTCCGTGGGCCGCGGGGCCGCCGCCGAAGTGGTGACGCCGCACGACGCCGGCAAAGCCGCGTCCTTTGCTCACGCCCACTATGTCTACATAATTCTCGCCCTTGAAGATGTCTACCAACACTTTGTCGCCGACCTTCACGCTGCCGTTGCCGGAAGCGCCATCGCCGCCCTGCTCTGCCGACTGCTCCGCGGATTGCGCGGCAGCCTGGGGAGTGCTTTCCACAGCAACTTCGCGCATGAACTTCACCGGCGGCAGGTTGTGCTTGCCAAAGTGCCCCTGCATTGCTTTGGTGACGTTCTTGCCTTTTACAAATTCCACCAGGCCGATCTGCGCCGATTCGTAACCATCTTTATTGGCCCGTTTGAGCTGCGTGATCACACAAGGCCCAGCTTGCAGTACCGTGACCGGATGAACTTCACCCCGGTCGTCAAAAACCTGGGTCATGCCGATTTTTTTACCTAAAATTCCGTTGATCATTTGTTTTCTTCTCCTCATCATTCCTGTTTGGTCAGCAGTTTCGCTCTGCTTTGACCTTGCAGGAACTGAAGGTTAGCTACTAGCTCCTGGCCGCTAACTTTTAGCGCAGGGGCTAAAGCCCATTTAAATTTCCATCGTTTCGGCACGACTGAAGTCATGCCCTGTTACATGTCTTGCACAGCCTGAAACTTCTTTGCCGTGCCCTGATGCTTGCTCCACGACACAAAAGCCAGCAGCTAGTGGCTAGCAGCTAGAAGCTATTTGTGTTCCTTCCCAAACGCCTTGATCTCTACATCCACGCCGGCGGGCAGGTCGAGCTTCATCAGCGCGTCTACCGTGTTCTGCGTGGGCTCAAGAATGTCAATCAGGCGCTTGTGCGTGCGGATCTCAAAAGCCTCGCGGGACTTCTTATCCACGTGGGGAGAGCGCAGTACACAATATTTGTTCTTGACCGTCGGCAACGGAATCGGCCCTGCGATCTGCGCCCCGGTGCGGCGGGCAGTGTCCACAATCTCGCCGGTAGACTGGTCGAGGATGCGGTAGTCGTAGGCCTTCAGCCGTATGCGAATTCTGTCTTTTCCAATCACTTGTTTTTCCTTAAAAGAGCTTTGCGGTCACGACGCTTGACTCTGTGCGCACGCTGCCGCCGTTAATTTCGTTACTGCCGTTAGTTACTGAACGATCTCCGAGATCGTTCCGGCTCCCACGGTGCGTCCGCCTTCGCGGATAGCAAAGCGCAGGCCCTTCTCCATGGCCACCGGCGTAATCAGCTCAATGGTCAGCGCCACGTTGTCTCCCGGCATCACCATCTCGGTGCCCGCCGGCAGCTCCGCCACTCCCGTTACGTCAGTGGTGCGGAAGTAGAACTGCGGACGATAGCCCTTGAAGAACGGCGTATGTCTTCCACCCTCTTCCTTGGTCAGCACGTAGATCTCGGCCTTGAACTTGGTGTGCGGGGTGATCGAGCCGCCCTTGGCCAGCACCATGCCGCGCTCCACGTCTTCCTTGCCAATGCCGCGCAGCAGCAGTCCGGCATTGTCGCCCGCCATGCCTTCATCGAGCTGTTTTTTGAACATCTCGACTCCGGTCACCACCGTCTTGCGGGTGTCGCGGAAGCCCACAATCTCAACTTCCTCGCCTACCTTCACCTTGCCGCGCTCGATCCTGCCGGTCACCACCGTGCCGCGTCCGGAGATCGAGAAGATGTCTTCAATCGGCATCAGAAAAGGCTTGTCAATGCTGCGCTCAGGCAGCGGCACGCTCTTGTCCACCGCTTCCATGAGCTCGTCAATCTTCTTTTCCCACTGGGCTTCCCCGTTCAACGCGCCCAGAGCCGAAAGCCGGACCACCGGAACATCGTCGCCGGGAAACTTGTAGCTCTTAAGCAGTTCGCGGACTTCCAGTTCCACCAGGTCGAGCAGCTCAGGGTCGTCCACCGCATCGCACTTGTTGAGGGCCACGACAATGTAGGGCACGCCTACCTGACGGGCCAGCAGCACGTGCTCGCGGGTCTGGGGCATGGGGCCGTCAGTGGCCGCCACCACCAGAATGGCGCCATCCATCTGGGCTGCGCCGGTGATCATGTTCTTGATGTAGTCGGCGTGGCCGGGGCAATCTACGTGCGCGTAGTGCCGGTTGGGGGTCTCGTATTCCACGTGCGCGGTGGCAATGGTGATGCCGCGCTCCCGCTCTTCCGGCGCGTTGTCAATCGAATCGAACGAGCGAAACTGGATCTTGGGATTGTGCTTGGACAACACCTTGGTGATGGCCGCCGTCAGCGTGGTCTTCCCGTGGTCAATGTGACCGATCGTTCCTACGTTCACGTGCGGCTTGCTGCGATCAAATTTTTCCTTTGCCATACTGACTCCATTAATTCTTCAGTTAAAAATATCCACCAGCGGTTTCAACAAATCTTTCAGCTGCTCCATCTGAACTGGCCTTTCTCGTAGCAAAACCTCATCTAGCAAAATTCCTGGGATTGTAGCAACGGCAACCTTGCCCATGTAACCAACCGTCAACGTCCAATCCTGCGTTTCGCCAGACCATTCAGATTGAACGTTCGGAATTGGCGTTTCAGGAAACCAAAACATGTTCAAGAGACCTGCCAAAAGATATGCCCGTAACTCTCGCGGTGTGAAATGATCAACTTCTTCTTGCACAGGCATAAATTGCTCGATCTCGTCCTCCGAAAGCCCACGTTCAAAATATGTCTTTTTGGATTCAGAATCTTGCGTTCGCCACCAATTCAGCAGTTTGCTGTAGAACTGAGGGGTAGCATTCACTGTCGTCGAAACTGCCATATCCATTTTTAAATCCTGCGTGAACCAGAACGCTCCTAGTCGCGTTTCTCGTTCGGTTAAATCTTCCAGTTCTTTATCCAGCCGTTCATAGCCGGCCAGGTGTTCTTTGCGAAAACTGTTGAACTGCTCTTCCGACTGCCAGTAATCCAGGGTGAGAAACCGTCCTTCAACTGCTACATCTCTCACCAGCTCAGTCCTGATATATCCATCGGACTGGCGGAAGAACCGTGCCCATGTTCCTTCAGGCCCGTACTGCTCAATAAATTCCTTCTCTGCGCCCGGCCTGATTTCAAACCGCCAGACAATCACATATTCCGGCTGCACAGGCTGCTTACTTGCCTGCCGGACTCTTGCCCTGCACCTTGGCCACGATTTCTTCAGTCACGGCGCGAGGCGCTTCGTCATAGTAGGCGAAGTGCATGGAGAAGGTCGCCCGGCCCTGCGTGTTGGAGCGCATCTGCGTTGCGTATCCGAACATTTCAGCCAGCGGCACCATGGACTTGATTACCTGCGATCCGGCGCGGTGTTCGATGCCTTCAATGCGTCCACGGCGGGAGTTCAGGTCGCCAATGATCACGCCCATGTACTCTTCAGGAACCACAACTTCCACTGACATGATGGGCTCCAGCAGCACCGGCGAAGCCTTGCGGACAGCCTCTTTGAATCCGATGGAGGCCGCAATCTTGAACGCCATTTCGTTGGAGTCAACTTCGTGGTAGCTGCCGTCATAGAGGCTGGCTTTGATGTCAACCATTTCGTAGCCGGCGAGCACGCCGCCTTCCATGGCTTGGCGAATTCCCTGCTCGATCGGCTTGATGTATTCCCTGGGAACCGAGCCGCCGACAATTTCGTTTTCGAATTCGAAGCCCTTGCCTTTTTCGTTGGGCTCGATGCGCAGCTTAACGTGACCGTACTGGCCGGAGCCGCCGGTCTGGCGGATGTATTTGCCTTCCGCTTCCGACGATCTGCGGATGGTTTCACGATAGGCCACCTGCGGCTTGCCGACGTTGGCTTCTACCTTGTACTCGCGCTTCATGCGGTCCACGATGATTTCAAGGTGAAGCTCACCCATGCCGCTGATGATCGTCTGGCCGGAATCAGGATCGGTATTGACCTTGAACGTTGGATCTTCCTGGGCCAGGCGGGCCAGAGCCACGCCCATCTTTTCCTGATCGCCCTTGGTCTTGGGTTCGACCGCAACCGAGATGACCGGCTGGGCAAACTCTATGGACTCCAGCAGGATCGGCGCTTTTTCCGAGCAGATGGTGTCGCCGGTCGTGATGTTCTTGAGGCCGACGCAGGCGCAGATGTCACCAGCAAAGATCTCGCTGATTTCCTCGCGCTTGTTGGCGTGCATCTTGAGCAGACGGCCAATGCGCTCGCTCTTGCCGCGCGTGGCATTGAGAACACTGTCGCCGGTCTTCAGGTGTCCTGAATACACGCGGACGAAGGTAAGCTGGCCCACAAAGGGATCAGCCATGATCTTGAAAGCCAGGCCGGAGAAAGGCTCGCTGTCAGAAGTCTTGCGCACCAGCTTCTTTTCCGGATGGTCAGGATCAACGCCTTCCGCGGGAGCAATATCAAGGGGGGAGGGCAGGTAATCAACCACTGCGTCAAGCAGGGTCTGTACGCCTTTGTTCTTGAACGCCGTTCCACACAGCACCGGGAACAGCTTGAGCCCTACTACGCTCTTGCGCAGAGAAGACCGCAACTCGTCAGGAGTAATGGTTTCGCCTTCGAGGAACTTGTGCAGCATCTCGTCGTCATTTTCAGCGACGCTTTCAACAAGCTGCGCACGGAAAGCTTCCGCTTTCTTGACCAGGTCGGCGGGAATATCTTCCACCACATACTGCGCGCCCATGGATTCGTCTTTCCAGACGATGGCCTTCATGGAGATCAGATCTACTGCTCCTTTGTAGGCTGCTTCCTGTCCGATGGGAATCTGAATGGCTACGGGGCGGGCGTTGAGGCGTTTGCGGATGGTATCGACGGCATGCTCGAAGTCGGCGCCCATCTTGTCCATCTTGTTGATGAAACAAATGCGGGGAACGCCGTACTTATCGGCCTGCCTCCACACGGTTTCCGACTGCGGCTCAACACCGTGAACGGCGTCGAACACGGCTACTGCGCCGTCAAGCACACGCAGCGAACGTTCCACCTCGGCGGTGAAGTCCACGTGGCCGGGTGTATCAATGATGTTGATGCGGATGTCACGCCATACGCAGGTGGTGGCGGCGGAGGTAATGGTGATGCCGCGCTCCTGCTCCTGCTCCATCCAGTCCATGGTGGCGGTGCCTTCATGCACTTCGCCAATGCGATGGGTGATGCCCGTATAGAAAAGGATGCGTTCGGTCGTAGTGGTCTTGCCGGCATCGATGTGAGCCATGATGCCGATGTTCCGACAACGATCTAATGGTACTTGTCTTGGCACTGTGATCCCTGAACTCTTTCTCTGTTCCTGCGCTATGCAACTGCACAGCGCCGCGAGAAGGCGCTGTGCGCCGTCTCTAAATCAATAATGTGTCTGTTACCACCGGTAGTGGGCAAAAGCCTTGTTGGCTTCGGCCATGCGGTGGACGTCTTCTTTTTTCTTGATGGCCGCGCCGCGTCCGTTGGCGGCGTCGAGCAATTCGTTGGTCAACTTGTCAACCATGCCCTTTTCGCCGCGTCCCCGCGCATAACTTACGATCCAGCGGATGGCCAGCGAAGTGCGACGATCGGGGTTTACTTCGACCGGCACCTGATAGTTGGCTCCGCCCACGCGCCGCGTCTTCACTTCCAGCAGCGGCTTGGTGTTTTCCACGGCCTTCTTGAACAGCTTGATGGCCTCATCGCCGCCCTTGGACTGGAGATTGTTCATGGCGCGGTAGAAAATATTCTGCGCGGTTGAACGCTTTCCACCCCACATCATGGAGTTGATAAACTTCGTGACCAGCGTGGAACTGTAGATCGGGTCGGCAACTACTTCTTTCTTGCCGATATGTCCTTTTCTTGGCATAGCTCTTTAATCCTCAGGACGGCAGGCCGTCCTTTAATGAATCCTTGGGACGATTACGCGTCCCTGAATCTTTTCCAAGCAGATCGCAGCGGACCTAACCCCGCTGAACGCGACTATTTAGGTCGCTTGGCGCCGTACTTGGAGCGGCCCTGCTTGCGGTTGGCAACGCCAGTCGCATCGAGGGTGCCGCGCACTACGTGGTACCGCACTCCGGGCAGATCTTTCACACGACCTCCGCGGATGAGCACAATCGAGTGCTCCTGAAGGTTGTGGCCTACACCGGGAATGTAGGTAGTGACTTCAATCCCGTTGGTAAGGCGCACACGGGCGACTTTGCGAAGCGCCGAATTCGGCTTCTTGGGCGTCTGGGTATAGACGCGTGTACACACGCCACGACGCTGCGGGCATGCCTGAAGCGCCGGGCTGGCCGTCTTGTAATTGGGCGCCTGGCGACCTTTGCGGACTAACTGATTGAATGTCGGCATAGTTCCTTTATTAACTCAGCGGCCATAGCCATGCACACGCATGCAGACGGCCTGCTTTGAACCCAATTCGGGCTGGCTGCATACACGCGCAAGCCATAATTCCGCTTTTCAGCGAAAAATTTTTAGAAACCTATCGGTATTTGGGAACCGACGGTGACGCCGAGCCGGAAAAACTGGAGGCGCTCCGTTTCGTCTTCCCTGACCTGCATACCCTTCTTCTGTGGGGAAGGTCGCGCAGATCGTTTCAGCGAGGCATGCCCTTTTCCTACCGGGCAACTTACTGTTACAGCTTCACTACAGACAAGCTAAATTGTACTCGCGGAACCTAGTTAATATAGCAACTGCCGGATTCCTGCGTCAACCCGGCGACCCATGTTCCGCAACATGCCGGCGGCCAGGGGACAAAAAAAATCGGCGTAACCCTGAATTAGAGCCGCAATACCCGAATCGGGCCGCAATAAATGGCATGCATCCACGTTCTCTCGATGGCAGGGGAGAAATCGCCGGGCCGGAGTGTGCCTGAATCACCCGTCTGGTCAGGCAAGACCGTTTCGAGAGTTTGCCGCCCGGTCATATTGAAGCAATCTGTTTTCAAGCAATTTTTCAGGGGACCGGCGAACTTCTGGAACAGCGAGGAACACTGCGCAACGCCTCGCCTTGAAGAAATCATAATGAAAAACTACACTGAATCTTTATTTAAGCCCAAATCTCAGACTGGTCCGCAAGGGTGGGAACCCGCGCGGGGAGGACGCATGCGGCGGTTTGCCACTTCTTCAGGATTCATTCTGTTTATTGTCTCGTCTTTATTATTCATGGCAGGCTGCGGCGGAGGAAGTTCCTCCTCTTCTACCAAGGTTGCCGCAGTCACCATTGCGCCCACTGCTTTGTCGCTGAATTCCGGCGACGTCGTCCAGCTTACCCCCACGGCCACCAACGCGGCAGGCACCGCCGTCAGCAATACCACGTTCACATTTACGTCCTCGAATCCCTCGGTGATCAGTGTTTCGCCCGGCAGCGGCACGGTGCCCGGTGGACTGGTTTGCGGCGGGGTGTGGGATGCAAATTTCGTGGTCTGCAACGGCAATGATGCTTCCGGAAACCCCATTTCCGGCACTGCCAACATTACTGTGACGGCCTCAGGCGTAACCAGCGCTCCTACTACAGCCGCGGTACATCCGAAGGTAACTTCAGTGACCGTTGACCCGGTGCCGGTCGCCAATTGCGCCTTTTCTGGCGAAGTATTGCAGCTTACGGCCCACGCTTTTCATAACGGCGCCGATATCACCAGCTCAGTGGGCCCCTTCACCTGGTCAACTCTCGATCCTTCGGTGGCCACAGTGGACACAAATGGATCAATTCAGGCAAAGAATCCGGGAGCTACCGGGGTCTTCGCCACCAACTCGAACGCTAGCTCGACCGCGGTCACATTCAACACCTGTATGCCGCACCAGCTTATTCTGCGGGTAGCGAGCGATCCGGCCGGGAGTCCAACAACAGCTCCCCAGGTGACCGCGACCGGCGGGACCGTGGCGCTTGCAGTAGACATGGTGGATGTATCCGGCGTCTTCAAGACTATAACTACTGTGCCCCTTACCAGCACCAGTCCGATCAATGCGACTGTCACAGGATTAACGGTGACCGCAGCATCGCCGGGATCTACCGGACTTGTCGCTTCCTGCGCTCCTCCATTGTGTGGAAATGGGATAGCGGTTCCCGTCTATAGCAATGTGGTCAGCCTTATTGTGAGCGGCGCCAGTCCGGCCAGCACCGCTTATGTATCCAGCTCCTTCACTCCCCCGGCGGGCGTGTCTCCCACATTGATTCCCGTGGCGACTGATACGCACACTGCCGGTACGGCCATAACACTGCCGGGCGCACCCAACTCTCTGGTCTTCAATGCGTCAGGATCGCGAGCGTATATGGGAACACCGATTGGACTGGTTGCCCTGGATCCGACTGCCAATACGGCTACTACCGTGGCCAGCAACCTGTTGGGCAAAGTTCTCGCCGTCTCCCCTGATGGGACGAGGGTCATTGTTTCGACTGGCGCGAATGATCCAGGCACCGGCGCGCCCATTGATCCTACGCCCGCCAACCAGCGCGCCATTCTCTTTGACCAGACGTCCAGCACCCTGCAAACCTTTTTCCTGCCGGGCGTGGTCGCAGCAACATTTGATTTCGACAACTTCAAGGCCTATATGGCAGCCAACGACGGGCACGTCTATGTGCTCTCGCCTTTCTCTTCTTTGCAGACTATAACCGTAGGCGGCAGCCCGGCAGACATTGCGCCGCTGGCCTCTGACGACTTTGTATTTATTGCCAACTCCGGCAGCCTGGACGCACTCGCAGTGTGCAATAACCAGCAACAATCGGCGTTCCTGAGCACCGCTCATCAACTCGTGAAGCCGGTGCTTAACCAGGATGTAATGGTGGCGGCCAGCGCGACCGGCCTTGATATTGATCGAGTGACGGTAGGGCCGCCTGCGGCCGCCAATGCGTTTTGTCCACCGACGGCCTCGCACAGTGTCCAGTCGGTGAATTTCGGGCTGGGCACTCTCACTGCTCGCCAGTTGCTGGTGGCGCCCAGCGGAGTACACTTCCTCGAACTGCCGGCTGGCATCAACAAGTTGCTGGTGTCGAACCTGAACGCTACGCCTACAGTCATTTCTCTGCCTGCGGGAGTCACGGAGCCGCTCAGTGGCTCTATGCTGCCGGACGGAGCGTCTGCCTGGGTTGGTATGGGCGGCACCAATACCGTAGACCTGATTGACCTGAATGCCAATGCCGATACCGCACAGGTGGCAACATCGTTCAAGAAAATTGATGGCACTCCAGCGCCGCCCAACATCGTGAGCGTCCGTCCGAAATAAAAGCTTATGATTCGGGCTTGCTCAGGCAGGCCCGATCTGTTTGTCTTCTCTTCAATTCTTCAATGATTTATCGTGAGCGTTCCATGGATTATCGTGGGCGGCTCGCTCCTTCTCCAACCGGCTACCTGCATCTGGGCCACGCACGCACCTTCTGGGTTGCATGGCAGCGCGCCCGCACGGCCTGCGGACGGCTGGTATTTCGCAACGAAGATCTCGACTCACAGAGAGCGAAGCCTGAATTCGTGCGCTCCATGTATGAAGACCTGCGCTGGCTGGGGCTTGACTGGGATGAAGGCCCGGACATCGGCGGCCCTTTCAGTCCGTATTCTCAGAGCCAGCGGCGCAGCGTGTATCTGGAATGCTGGCGCAAACTGCGCGACCGGGGAATGATCTATCCGTGCTCGTGCTCGCGCAAAGATCTGGAGAGGGCTTTACAAGCGCCGCATGAAGACGACGATGAGATTACTTATCCCGGAACCTGCCGCAATAAGATCAGCGAAGCTGCCGCGTGGCAATCACCGGCCGGAGTAAGCTGGCGCTTCTGCGTGCCCGAAGGCGAAGCAATACGCTTCGACGATCTGTCTCTCGGTCATCAACAATTCATTGCCGGCACGGACTTCTCTGATTTTCTGGTATGGCGCCGTGATGACATACCTGCCTATCAACTGGCGGTAGTGGCCGACGATCAAGCAATGCAGATCACTGAAGTAGTACGCGGCGCTGACCTGCTGAAAAGTACAGCCCGCCAGATGCTCCTGATAAGAGCGTTGGAATTCCGGCAGCCACAATACTTTCATTGTCCGTTGATGCGCGACGAAAACAATGTGCGACTGGCCAAACGGAACGATGCATTAAGCTTGCGTACTTTGCGCTCGCAGGGAGTCAATCCCGAACAACTGCGAAACCGCTTCGCGGAAGAAATTCTTACCACTGATGACACTGATTTAACTGATCACCACTGATAAGGCAGAAGAAGGTGGCATGTTGATGTCATCGCGAGAAGTGCATAGAGCGCCTTGTGCTGCTTCCGCGAGTAAACCCAGAAATACGCTTGATCAGCGCAAATCAGTTCCATCTGTCCGATCAGTGGTAAGGGTTTAAAGAGTCTTTTCGATGGCCACCCGCAGATCGTTGTATGACATAGCTCCGGGATGATAGAGGCTCACGCGTCCACCGCGGTCGAGAACCACAATTGTGGGCGTGGTGCTGGCGCCATAGTTATTGAAATTCTTCTGGCTCACTGGGACCGGCATATCGAGCAGCGCCGAGTAGTAGCGCTGCCGCACCGCTTCAATGTAAGCGAGTTCCTGCTGTGGCGTTACGTTGTCCTGTTGCCCGGCATAGCCGTAAAGCTGCGTGGGGCCAACCACCACAAGCCCTTTCGGCGCGAACTCAGAGCGTAGCTGGGCAATGATGGGGGCTTCGGCTTTGCAGTCGCCGCACCAGTGCGCCCAGAAGAAAAGCAGCACTGGCGATCCACTCAACTTGGCCAGCGGCGCGGGCTGCGGGCCAAGATGCTCCGAGATATCCAACTGGGGCGCAGGCTTTCCGACCAGGCTGAGCAAGTTCAGATTTTTCTGGAGCCGCGGGCGAATGGAAGTATTTCCATAGGTGACCAATGCCTTGCGCAGCAAAGCCACAGCTTCAGTCCTCTGGTTCTTTTTGGCGAGGACCTGTGACTCCACTTCCAGCGCTGCACCCAGCGCAGTGGCCAGATGGGGCTGGGAATCAAGCGGCCCTTTGCGAAGCTGCTGCCGCGACAGTGATTCGGTTTTAGCAGCGTAGGTTTGCGCCTGATCAAGCTGTCCGGAGGCAAGAGCGCCGCGCGCCATCCAGGAAAGAGCTTCGAGGTATTCCGAATCCGCTCCATGCTGGGCCTGGTACGTCTTGAGCATGGCATCAGCAGAGCTGAATCGATTGCCGGCGAGCGCACCACGGACATCTTCAATGATGCCCGCAGAGAGCGTTGTAGATAGAAGCAGAACGATGAATACGGCGCGAAAGATCATGAGGTCTATGCTGCCAGCCCCTTCTAGCACCCGTTAGAGTGTCCTTTGATTTTAACCGAGCCGTGTACCTCACCTTGCAAAGAATCTTTGCACCGTCTGGCTGCGTTCATCAAACGATGCACGGTGACGAAATCGTTTGACGTTCCAGAAGCGCCCGCACGGATTTCAATGCTGCGATACCGTCCCGCCTGTGGGCAGAGTACGCTACGTAACCATCCGGACGGACCAGGGTCACGTCGTGGCCTGGCCGCAATCGCAGCTCAACAATATCGCCGAATACTTCGGCGATCTGTCTGGCTGCTTCTCTGGACGATGCGTCTGTATCATCAGAAAAAAGGAGGAACCGGTTGCGAATGCCATCGCCACCGCGCAGCGAATCATCGAAGTATCGCTTTCCCGCTCCCTCAACAATCGGGCTTCCTCGATAGGCAACACCGAGTTCTGACAGCCTCTGCACAAAGGCATGCTGAAAAGGGGCAAGCCGCGACACCATCGGTATAACGGTATCGCGTAAAAGCTGTGCAAGCCTGCTCGGAGTTCCCAAGGCCTTGGTCAGGAAATCAGTGGTCTCAATGACATTCTTGATGACAGGGCGTCGCTCCGCGCTGTAGCTATCAAGCAATTCCTCGTTGCCATGGCCATGCAGGACGAGACTAAGTTTCCAAACCAGATTCCAAACGTCATGCAGGCCGGTATTCATCCCCTGGCCCCCAAATGGGCTATGAATGTGAGCGGCGTCACCGGCAATGAACATACGCCCCACGCGCAGTTGTGCGACCTGGCGATGATGAATGCGAAAATAGCTGCTCCAGTGCAAAGCCCGTGCCTCTATCCCACTGGGGGCGCGTTGAGCTAGGACCTTCCGCACCACGTCAAGCGACGGAGCATCTCCTTGTACGTTCTCGATTGTGGCCACGATACGCCGGCGAGTGGCGCTCATCGGAAAAATAGCGACTGGCCCTAACTCGCTGGGACACAGTTGGAGTTCGTCAGCCGGGAGGGCCTCATTCGTTTCGATGTCGGCCAACATGAATGAATCATCGTATTCTGCTCCCTCAAAAGGCAGGTTCAGCAGATGCCGAACGGCGCTGTGTGAGCCATCGCAGCCAACCACAAAGGCAGCCTTGAGCCGAATCGGCTCGCCCTTCCGGTCAAGGGTTACACTCACATGGTCTTCCTGCTCGGCGGCTGAGAGGAATGTGGTTTCGTACTCAACCGCACCTCCTGCACGCCGTAATTGTTCCACCAGAAGTTTCTCGGTGACATTCTGTGGGACCATGGCGACAAATGGGTAGGGACTTTCTTTCGGCGTGAAGCGCATGTGGGCCAGAGTGCGTCCATGTGTCACTACGGCGACCGATGTGACCCGATTCGCCTGTTCGAGGAACGGGCCGACGATTCCGGCCATGTCGAAGATCTCAAGGGTTCGAGGAAAAATCGCGAGCGCTTTAGAGTATTCAGATTGCGAAGAGCGGGTCTCAACCAGCCGCCATCTCAGTCCTCTCCGGGCGCACTCGTTCGCCAGAAACAGCCCGACGGGTCCGGCGCCAACGATCAGAACATCAGTATCAGTTGCGGTATTGGACATAATCGCTCCTCGATTGGAAATATACTCCGGCGGAAACAGACGAGCCGCTAAGCGCCCTTTTCAACCTTGTAAGGTTTGGCAGGCTGATAGTCACCCGGAACGTTCCGTGCTGAAATGTTCAGACGGTTCCAGCCGTTGATGGCTACGACGGCGAGTGTCAGGTCTGACAGCTCCTTCTCACTGAAGTGAGGGCGCACCTCTTCATAGATCTGGTCAGTAACGTGTCCGTGGTTGATCAGAGTAACGGCCTCGGTCCACTCGAGAGCGGCGCGTTCACGATCGGTGTAGAACGGGGATTCGCGCCAGGCGTCCAACGAATACAACCGCTGTTCGGACTCACCGCTCGCTCGCAAGTCTTTCCAATGCATGTCAAGGCAGTAGGCGCAACCGTTGATCTGCGACGCGCGGAGGTAGACCAGGTTAAGCAGAGAATCCGGCAGTTCGCATTCGTGCAGATATTGTGACAAACCGAGCATCGCTTTGAGTGTTCCAGGGGCAGCTTTGACATAGTTGAAACGTGCTTTCATACATTCCTCCCTGCATTAGTCAAATTCTTCGAACAGTAAATACAGTTTTAGAGTGACGCTATCGGGTTTTCTCGACAATGGCCGGGTTGGACATTCAATTGGTTTTTTTGGACAATTTGAGGGGCCGTGTCTGAGGAGTACATTCATGAGCGGAGTCTCAACGCGCTGGTCTCAGCCGCGCAATCGCTCGGGATTGAAATTGATGTCGGCAAGCTGGCTCCTACCAGACGCTGGGTTGAGGGAAATGCTCTCGTCCCTGACACTGAGCACATGGCCGTGGTCTGTGCCCTGTTGCAGGACGCGCGCGAAACATTAGGTATTGACATCGCCGAGGCCTTGCCTCTGGAGGCAACAGGGCTGTGGGGATTTCTACTCCGCAGCAGCGCCAGCTACGGCGCCATGCTGCACCGCGCCGAGCGATACATGCGCCTGGTAAATCGGTTTCAGGAATTCATTCTGGAAGACCGTGGACAGGAAATCGCGCTGGTAAGTCCTCACCCCGTCGTCTCGCCCTACCCCCGCCGCGAGCAGGTTATATTCGCGCATTTGGGACACTGGCTCACATGGGGACGACAGCTCACTGCACACCCCATCTCGGTCCGGGAAGCTCGCTTCCGATGGCATGGGCCGCACGATCCATCTCGATTTGAGCGGTTCTTTGGCGGACCGGTGCAATTTGGGGCACGAGAGGACGCTTTGCTGTTAGACCGCAGCGTATTCGAGTTGTCGCTTCCCGAAAGTGCTCCCGAGCTGGCACAGACGTTCGAGAAGTATGCCGCTGCGATCATTCAGAAAATGCAACCAGAGCCGGATCTTGCGGACTCGGTGCGAAGCGCGCTGGCGGAAGGAATCTTGAATGGACATGCCACTCAGAGCGAAATTGCTCAACAGTTGGGAATTACTGTTCGCACCATGAACCGGCATCTCACGGAGACCGGCACCTCATTTCATCAAATCCGCGACCAGTTACTTCGCGAGCGCGCAGAGACACTCCTGCGTGAAGGCCATCTTCCTATTGCTGAAGTTGCGTATCTCGTTGGGTACGCAGAACCGTCTAATTTCCACCGTGCGTTTCGTCGCTGGACGGGCAGAACACCAACACAATGGCGTTCCTTCGGCTCTCGTCATTAGAACACTTCAGAACACTTCCATAGTTGCAGTGGTCGCAGATTCGGGAAGAGCGGCCTTTCAGGGTAGCGTAACGTTTGAGAAAAGTGCGACCTTTTAGAGGTGTCTGAGAACTGAAACCTGCATGCTCCGACGAGACATGTAACAGGGCACGACTTTCAGTCGTGCCGAAAAGCCTTATAAAATACTGGGCTTCGAGCGCACCACGGCCAATTCATTGATGCCCCCGGGAGCGACGTGGATAGAACACCGATTGTTATCGACATAATGAAAGATGAGAAAGGCAATTACGATGAGCTATTCGCCTCGAGCCTGCGGGGCTTTGGGCCTCTAGGCTTGTTGGCGATTCTCATCGTGCTCTTGCCCGGCAATATCCCGACCGCTAGTCTCGGAGGGATGCCTTTTCTCGTGCCGCTCAGCGCAATTCTGGTGTTGATCTGGGCACGGCTGTCAAACACGCCCTGGCATGAAATCGGATACGTGCAACCGAAAAGCTGGATCGCCAGCCTCACCATTGGACTGCTTTTCGGCGCAGCATTCAAACTTCTGATGAAAGCGATGGTACTGCCGCTTTTTGGCTTCGAACCCATCAACCACGCATATCATTTCCTGGCAGGAAACCGTGCGGCGCTTCCCGCAGCCGTATGGTCAATGATCGTCAGCGCAGGCATCGGAGAAGAAACCGTGTTTCGTGGATACCTTTTCGAACGCTTCGGTAAGCTTTTCGGGCCGGGCGCGGGCGCTAAAGCTTTAACCGTGATGATCACCTCGATATGGTTTGGACTGGTCCATTATCCTGAACAAGGGTTGGCCGGCGCGGTGCAGGCGATGATCACAGGGTTGGTTTTTGGAACAATCTTCGCACTCACCGGCGGGCTGTTCCTACCTATGTGCGCGCACGCTGCTTTCGACCTTACCGCACTCTCGATTATCTATCTGGATCTGGAAACGAAAGTCGCACACCTCGTCTTCAGATAGCTCCACCACATTTCGAGAGCGCATGGCATCTGCATGAAGCAGGCTGTATCCAGCGCGATCTCTTAGGGCGTTTCGTCGAAATTGACGAGCACATGCGTTCCGTCATTCTCGGTCTGGGCCGAGATGGTGAGCGAGCGCTTGTGGTCGCCGTCTTTTGCGTTGATGATGCCGGTGCTGACGGTGTCTGAGGCGGTTCCGGTTCGGCTGACGGAGAATCCGCTCGACTTGAGCGTATCTGCGTAGGAGCCCACAATCTTTTCCACGGAATCACTGGACACAAACGAGAAGCTGCCGCTCTGCCTGCCATCTTTAATGGAGGAAAAATTCGCCTGCGGCGATGAGCCCGGATATTGCGGCACCCATGCCGGAGCCTTGCCCGCCCCTCCGCCCAGCGTGACGCTGCCATCTGAGCTTTGCACGCTGATGGTTCCAGCAGACGTATCGGCAGTGATTTTCGCCTGTTGCCCCTTGTCGTCAATAACCACCAGACTCTTCTTCTGCGGGTCAAACTTCATGGTGGTGAGCTTGCCGGTCTTTTTGTCGCGCACCACAATCGTTCCGGTGGAATCATTACTTGAAACCATTTGCACATCAGGATTGCCGGCCACTGTCAACTTGGCCGCTGCCAGTCCCGGGTTCTTCTTCATTAATTCAAGATCAAGGCCGGCCTGCTTCGCTTTATGCATGAAAACAAAGCCCAGCACCGAAAAGCCGACGATCGCAATGATCATGAAAGCGGCAAAGCCGCCCAGCACCCAGAGAAGCACCTTTACGCCTGAATTTTTAGCGGGCGTTCCCTGCGGCAAACCGGCAGGGACCTGCGGACCAACTGATGGACCTGTAGACATTTTCTTTCCCTTTTCTTATCCGCTTGTAAGTGAGCAACGCAGGATTTAGTTAGCGCACATTATAGGCTCGACAATAGTTTGGTCGGCGGGATTTGTCCAAATAACAGAAGCGAATTGAGAATCAGCTTGACACGTGACATAGTGTTATAGTTGAGTATAACAGTAGCGGACAGAAAGTTATTCCGGGGCTGATCGGATCGCGACTGAGTAGCCGGCGCATAACCCCCTGCCCGCAGGAACAGAAAAAACTTCCAAGGAGAATGAACCATGAAGTCCCCTCGTTTTGTGCTATCCATTGTTCTGGTGTCACTTTGCAGTCTGGCTCTCGCGCAATCTCACGCGGCGAATCCTGCTACGCAGTCCGAGGCGCAAAAGTCTTTTGACACATTAAAGACCCTGTCAGGGTCGTGGGAAGGTAAGGCGACCGTTGATCCGCCGCAACCAAAAATGGAAGATGGCGGCCCCATGAAAATCTCGATCCGCACGACCTCAAGAGGTAATGCGCTCATGCATGAGATGTCGCAACCGGGCGCTCCTGACGATCCAATCACGATGCTTTACCTCGATGGAGACCGCCTGATGCTCACGCATTATTGCGATGCCGGTAACCGGCCGCGTATGACCGGCAAAATGTCGCCGGACGGAAAGAAAGTGGAATTCGACTTTCTCGATATTGCCGGAAACACTGAGCACGGACACATGCAGCACGCGGTCTTCACCATCATTGACGCCAACCATCACACTGAGGACTGGACTTTCATGATGAAAGATAAACCGCTTCAGGCGCATCTGGACCTTCAGCGAACGAAATGACTGGGAGCAACAGGGATAAGGACATCTGGAAAATTTGATGGACCGTGAGTGGAATGACAGCCAGCCGATTTACCGCCAGCTTCGTGACCGGGTGGTCGCGATGATACTCGACGGCGTTCTCAAAGAAGGCGACCCGCTGCCCTCGGTGCGCAGTGTGGCGGCCGAATATCGGGTCAATCCGCTCACGGTCCTCAAGGGCTATCAGCAACTGGTGGACGAGAAGCTGGTGGAAAGCAGGCGAGGTCTTGGCATGTTCATCAATGCCGGAGCGCGCAATCTGCTGCTCCAGGGCGAACGGCAGAAATTTCTCGGTGAAGAATGGCCGAGAGTTTACGAAACCATTCAGCGCCTGGGCCTGACAGCGGACGAACTTCTGAATGCCGCCAGCCGGCTATCCCCTCCTGCCACCGCACCGTCGAATACTGCCAAATTAGATATTCCCGAGGAGGAACGCTAAAACTATGGCATGCATAGAGGCACGGGGTCTCCGTAAGGTGTTCGGCGCAACTGTCGCGCTCGATGGCGTGGAATTGCATGTGGAAGAGGGGCGCATTCTCGGACTCATTGGTCCTAACGGTGCAGGCAAGACGACCGCGCTCAACGCCATTCTCGGGCTCACCTCATATCAGGGAGAACTGAAGGTGCTGGGACGCAACCCATGGATCCAGCGCGACCAGCTCATGCAGGATGTCTCATTCATAACCGATGTCGCGGTTTTGCCGCGATGGATGCGGGTTTCCCAGGCGCTCGACTATGTCGCCGGAATCCATCCGCGATTTGACCGCGCGAAGGCAGAAGCTTTTCTCACCCGAACTACTATCAAGAGTGGCAGCAAAGTCAAAGAACTATCGAAAGGCATGGTGGTCCAACTACACCTTGCTCTGGTCATGGCCATTGATGCGAAATTGCTGGTGCTCGACGAGCCGACTCTTGGCCTCGACATTCTGTATCGCAAGCAGTTCTACGATTCGCTGCTGAACGACTACTTCGATGGCAGCCGCACCATCGTTTTGACCACCCATCAGGTGGATGAGATCCAGAACATTCTTACAGACGTGATGTTCATGAACCGCGGTCGAATCGTATTCACCTGCAACATGGAAGACTTCGAGTCTCGTTTTGCGGAAGTGAAGGTGAATCCCGAGCAGGTTGCCGCCGCACGGGCACTCCATCCGATTCATGAGCGCCAGGCGCTCGGCCGCAGCATCCTGCTATTTGATAAAGCTGACCGTCTGCAACTCGCCGCCTTAGGCGAAGTGCGCACACCCAGCATTGCCGATTTGTTCGTTGCCGTCATAGGCAACGATGCCGTCCAGGCGCAAGGAGCAGCCCGATGAACACGCAATCGAACGCCATGCCCGAGTCTCCTTTCGAAGCGCGCGCTACCGCTCCAGTGGTCATTCCCGTGACCCGGACCATATACTGGTCGGTGCGCCGCGAATTCTGGGAGAACCCTTCGATCTACATCGCGCCGTTGGTTGCCGCCGCCCTATATCTGCTTGGTTTCCTGCTCAGCACAGTCCACCTGCGCGCCAGGATACGGGCCGCGTTGCCGCTCGACCCGATGCAGCAACAGAAATTAATCGAACAACCGTACGACTTGGCTGCGCTGCTGATCATGGGGACTGCTTTCATCGTCGCGATAGTTTACTGTCTCGAGGCTTTGCATGGCGAACGCCGGGATCGCAGCATTCTGTTCTGGAAGTCGCTGCCGGTTTCCGATCTCACTACAGTGCTCGCGAAGGCCAGCATCCCGATCGTGGTTCTCCCTCTGATCGCGTTTGCGGTCACGTTTGTTACGCAGCTCATCATGCTGTTGTTGAGCAGCGTAATGCTGCTGGGCAGCGGCGTGAGTGTCGCGCTGCTATGGACACAATTGCAGGTGTTTCAGATGTGGTTGGCCCTGTTCGTCCACCTGCTGGCTGGGCATGGCATCTGGTATGCGCCTTTCTATGGCTGGCTGCTGCTGGTCTCAGCCTGGGCACGCCGAGCAGCGTTTCTGTGGGCTGCCTTGCCGCTGGTTGCCATTGGCGTGATTGAAAAACATGCCTTCAATAGTTCCCATTTCGCACACATGCTGGGGGACCGCATTGGCGGCCCGGCAGGCGGGAATTTCCCGGGGAACACCTCAATGGCTGCAATGACACATCTCCATCCGCTTTATTTCCTGGTCAGTCCGGGGCTGTGGATTGGACTGGCAATCACGGCGGCCTTTCTCGCCGGAGCGGTGCGGCTGCGCCGTTCTCAAGCACCAATCTAAGCCGCAGGTGGCTTGCCAGATAACCTGCCTTCCGACACTCTGTTGGCGTTTTGGTGGAAGCCCCGGACTTCAGTCCGGGGAGTGGGCGTTTCCAGCCCACGTAAACGATATTAATGAGCGGCGCTTTAGCGTCGGTGTCGCCGCAGCTACCCCTACACAAATTGTCAACCTGCCATATTGTGCGCACGCTTGCCAGTTGTCGCAGGTTGATACGTGAAATATTCGTGCTGTTCACAGCATGGAATACAATGCAAACGCTATTTTTAAACCTGAGGATGCCTCCATGCTGAAGAGGACCATCGCTCACCTCATGGTGGGCTCACGCGTGCGATTGCCTGTTCTTCTTAATACCGTATTGGCCCTTGCGATAGCGGCTGCATGCCCGCAACTTGTTGCCGCGCAGATTCCCAGGCCGCAGTCACCGGACCAAGGATATTGCATGGCTTCCAACGGGCAAAACAAATACGACGTGATCATCGTCGGGGCGGGAATTGCGGGACTCACTGCGGCCAGGGAGTTGCAGCATCTCGGTCGCTCGGTGCTGATCCTCGAAGCGAATCATCGGATAGGTGGCCGCGGGTATGTCGGTTATGTCGGCAGTGACAGGGTCCCAATTGATTATGGCGGCGCGTGGATTCACGGCGTTCCCACCAACCCGCTCACGGCGCTGGTTGACTCGCTGGGCTTCGAGCGAATTCGCACAGAACTCGATCTTCCCTACTTTATTAACGGCGAGGAGGCCAATGACAAAGAGAAGAAAGTCTACGACGATGCCCTGGAAGAATACGAAAAGGCGGTGGCGCTGGCCTCCAAGTCCATTGAAGACCAGCAGGCCCTGGCTGACTTTGAATGCAGCGAATACAAGAACCACGTGTCGCGAAAAAAAATTTGCCGCGATCTGGGACAGAATATTCCGTTTGGCAGGGCTGCTGTTCGGACTAATCTTTGCCGGGGACGCGTTCTCTCTCCTGAAAAATTCTGTTCTCTGGTTGAAAAAGATTTGCGGGTTACCAGCGACGTAGCGGAACATTACGTACCTCATGCCGAAAAATTCAGCGACATCATTCCCTTGCTCATCGCGAATGCCGGTCCATTGGAGAGCGCCGCTGAACTGGGCAAGACCTCCGCTGTAGACGCCGCATACTTCGAGGCCGGAGAGGATGACCTTATTGATAAGGGAATGGGCGCTTTCGTTGAAAAGCTTGGAGACGGTTTGCCGGTCTGCCTGAACTCGCCGGTCACGGAAGTGGATTATTCCGCGAGCGGAGTGAAGGTGACCGCCGCAGGAAAAGTCTTTGAGGGTTCCAATGCTCTGGTTACCGTTTCGGTTGGAGTATTGAAGAAGAAAGTGATCGCGTTCAATCCGGAACTGCCGAAAGAAAAACTCCGGGCCATAGACCATTTGCAGATGGGCAACATGCAGAAGGTGATCGTCCCGCTCAATCGAGACATTTTTCCAAAAATGCCGATGAACTCGTGGATCCTTTATGAAGGGAACCTCCCCAATGAGACAGCACTTAAGTTCGCAAAAGAGCAGAAGCTCACACTGGTAAACAAAACACAGGTGGTCATGGCTTTCGTGATCAAGCCGCTCAACAAAAACATCGCCATCGGCTTCTTCGGGGGAGATTGGGCCAAGACGTTGGAGAAGCGGTGCGACAGCCTGGAACACGGTTCCGGGAAAAGCAACCCGCAATGCGACGATCTCTCGATTGCAATCACCAAATCCGCTCTTGCCAACATATCCGCCGATCCGAGGATTGACGAGGACATTCAGGAAGAAGGAATCCAGGTAACGCGCTGGAGCCTCGATTCAACCTCCTTCGGCGCCTATTCAGTGGCGGAACCCAAAAACTGGTACCAGCGCGAAATCCTCGCTGAACCGGTGGAGGTCAACAGAACAAAGCGCGTGTTTTTCGCCGGAGAAGGCACCGCCCGAGCCATTTATAACGGTTCCTACCCCGGAGCCTACGAATCGGGCCTGAGAGCAGCCAGAGAAATTAACGCCGAAATGGAAGCGGAAGAGAAGACAAAACAGGCCGGAAGCTTAGGCTCAACAAGAAAGTAGCGAGATTAATTTTCTCTCCAGTGAGTCGAGGAAAGACTTACTTATTGTGCCTCTAGCGATGAAACTCCATCCACTGCGTTCCGCTGGCATTTCTTCAAAGAAAAGACGCTCTCATTGCGGAGTTCTCTTTCGCGGAACACGCGTAACCTACCGGCTGGGGAAATTTGATTAATATGGTATGCATCGCTCTCTATTTCTATGGTAAGGACATGCCATGTTGTGCCAAGGTTTAAATGCTCGGCGCGTTTACCCGGGGCAGGGCCAGAAACTGATCTCCGTCATCAAGCGCCTAATCTGGCCAGATCGCGGGATGATGGTCAAGCGCCTGCTAGCTGCCGCGGTTCTCGCATCATTCGTAACTTTGCCGTGCCTGGCGCAATCGCCTTCTCCGTTTCCGATTGACATCATTGCAGGCCCTGCACCCCAGCCGGTGATGGTGGATGGCCGGGTTCGGCTGGTTTACGAACTCCACCTCACCAATTTCGCTCCCAAGCCCATCGAGCTAACCGAAATCGACGTGCTTGGAGACGGGCCGAATGCATTAGCCAGCTATCGTGGTGAAGCCCTGGAGAAGCTGTTGGTTCCAGTGGAGAAGCTGCTGGTTTCGTTGGAGCCTGACAATACAACGGGCAAGCCGCCAGCCATCGGCGAGGGCCACAGCGCGGTGGTTTTTCTTGATATAACGCTGGACGCCGGTCTCCATCCTCCAACGCAGATTCGTCATCGCCTTTCGCTCTCTATTGCCGGGAAAGATGGTGCAGTGATCGAGAAAACAGTGGACGCTCCGCCTATTGCTATTGTCCAGGAGCCGGTTGCACTTCTACGTGCACCGCTACGCGGGTCGGGGTGGGTCGCCTTCAATGCCTTCTCCGCTTACGACCATCGCCGCGCATTCGTGCCTGTGAACGGCAGGGTCCGCATCGCCCAGCGCTTTGCCGTTGACTGGATGCGCCTTGGCCCCGACAAACGGCTCTTCCATGGAGATTCCAAGTCTAATGCCAACTTCTACGGCTATGGCGCTGAGGTACTCGCAGTAGCTGACGCGCGGGTTTCAGACCTGAAGGACGGCATCACTGAGAATGTGGGCAGTACGGAGCGCAGCGATCGTGCCATCACCTTGGACAACGCTGTCGGCAACTATGTGGTCCTCGATCTTGGGCAGGGACACTTCGCTCTCTATGCTCACCTGCAACCGGGCAGTTTAAAGGTAAAGCTTGGTGACAATGTCAAGGCCGGTCAGGCGCTGGGCTTACTGGGCAACTCGGGTAATTCCGATGCTCCTCACCTCCACTTCCAGATGATGGACGCCAATTCACCTCTGGGTGCGGAGGGCATTCCTTATGCACTTGAGACCTTCACTCAACTAGGCTTGCTGGAAGATCCAACGGCGCTGGATTCGGGCCGACCGTGGCAGCCGAAATCGCAGGTCACGCCGGTCATACAACGGCATGAGTTCCCATTCAACAATGCAGTCGTGACATTCCCATAGGGATTGCTACGCCGCAAACCCCTGCTGCCCAATCAGCGGCACGAAGCGACAACCTTCGAGGAAGTGTGTGGAGACACCTTCGTGTGTTCTACGCACGATTTGTAAGACTTGCTGCTGGTTGTCGCCTACCGGCAGAATCATTCTGCCGCCCACAGCGATTTGTTCGACCAGGGCGGGAGGCACTTGGGGCGCTGCCGCCGAAACTACGATCGCATCGAACGGCGCGCCTTGGGAGCGCCCAGTGTGCCGTCGCCGGTGATCAGAGTAATGTTCCGGTAGCCAAGATTGCCGAGCGCACGCCGCGCTTCTTCGGTCAGATTGGCGTGGCGCTCAATGGCTACTACGTGGCTGACCAACTCGGCCAGCAGCGCGGTCTGGTAGCCGGAACCGGCCCCGATTTCGAGAGCACGGTCCTGAGGACGCAACTCTACCGCCTGAAGCATGGCGGCGATGATGTAGGGCTGCGAAGTGGTCTGCTGTTCGGCGATGCCTACCGGATGATCGGCATACGCTTCAGGCCAGTGGCTGCTATGGACAAACTCATGGCGCGGCACCTTGTTCATGGCGGCCAGCACCCGCTCGTCATGAATGCCACGGTCGCGCAACTGCTTTTCGACCATGGACAGCCGCTCGGAGCGGAATAGCTGGTCCGAAGCTTCCATACTTACCTCTTCCGTTTACGGATGCGCACATCAAAGCCCAGGATACCGTTCTGGTCGCGCACGGCCACCACGGAAATGCTTCTGGTGAGGTTGTATTCCACCTGGATCACCTGCTCTGACGAGCTATTAGCCAGGTTGGTGATGTAGGTAAGCGTAAGGTCATTTTTGATCTGCTGCTCAATGGTGACGCGCGGGCCGATATTGTTTTCAGCCCCGCCGATGTATTGCGGGTCAATCTTCACGCTGCCCACCCCAAACAATTTCTGCACGCGGCTATTGGAAGCGGAATTGAGCGCCTGGCTCAGCACTACGTCAGAGGTAGTCAGCGTCTGGGTAGTCTGATTGTTGTAAAGGTCCTGCTCGCGGGTGCGCCCGAAGGCCAGCAGCGCGATGATGTCACCGCTGGGCAGCGGCGGATCGGAGCGGTAGGTAATCCCCAGCTTTTCGACCGGCCCGTGGAAGCCGATCGAGACGTCATAGCCGCGCACCCGCGCCGACATCTCCACGTTGATCACCGGCTGAATCACCTGCGGATTGCTGAAGGTTATGTCGCCGCGGTCGAGCCGATATTTGGTGCCACTGAAAGAAATATTTCCTTCCGCTATGTTCACGCGTCCCAGCACGGCGGGGCTGGCGACCGTGCCCCGGATACGCAGATCGGCGTCGCCGGAAAGCTTGGCCAGCGAAGTTTCCACCTGCAACTCAGGCGTAGATACGATGTGAACATCGAGCCGCAAATTATCGAGCAACGGATTCTGCGTTGCGACCACCGGCCCCTTGGCGCGCGCCAGGTATTGCGCGAAATCAAAATGTGGGTCCATGGCAAAGCGCAGAATGGTAATGGTGCCGCTGAGCTGCGAGTTCTGCTCTGATCCGCGATAGTGCAGGCTGGCGTTGGCAGAGGCGCTGATGCCCGGCGGGTAGCGCAGGCGCACGTCGTTGCCGGTGGCGGTCACGTCGAAATACAACTGGTTGCGGAAGGCAATAAAGCCGCCAAGGGCAAGCTCTCCACCGCCGGTGTGAGCGGTAAGGTTCTCGATCAGCAGGCGATCCTGGGCCAGGGTGAGGCGTCCATTGATCTGGCTAAGGCCGTTGGGCAAGTCAGCCACCGAGATCGCGCCGTTGGAAATATCCACGCGCCCCCGGGTGTCAGGCTGGCCGACGGTGCCGCCGAAGTGGATGGAAAAATTCGACATGCCGGAAGCAAGCACGTTGGGGCTGAAGCTGCGCAACAGCTTCAGGTTCAGATGGCCGTCGGCATTCAGGTCAAGCGCATACGGAGAAGCGATCTGCACGTCGCCAAGCAGCGCCATGTCTGTGTCATCACCCACAAGATGGGCCTGGTCCATGTGCAGAGACTGGTTGCCCATGGAAAAACGGACCGGGCCGTCATTATGGACCTTCACGTTTTCCACGTCTGCCGATAATTGCGTAATGTCGGCAACTATGGTGAGATCGCGCGGCGTCTTCAACGGGCCATGAATGTCAATGTAGCCTTCCATGGAAGAATGGCCGGTGATTTTGCCTTGCAGATAGGCGCGTATGAGCGGATCAAAATCAAGATGCTGGAACTTGATGGTGAGCTGGCCGGGAAAGTTGTCGCGCATCTGCATGCTGCCATCCATGGTCAGCGCGGCATTTTCAAAGTTGGATTGGGCCCGCAACAGCAACTCTTCGCCGTGCGTCTGGGCTGTGGCGGCCAGATCGCCAACTTCTTCTCCGTTGAGCACCAGCTTATGGAAATTGAGCTGCGCGTTAATGGCGGGCTGCTGCAACGTGCCCCCGCCTGACGCGTGAAAATCCATTTTGCCCTGCATGGTGAGCCGTTGCGGCTCGAAGCGGCGGAAGTTAGCCAGCTCGATATTCGATCCGGTGACATCGAAGCGGTAAGTTTTGTCCAGGAACTTATATCCGGCAGAACCCGAAAGCTGCGCGCCGTTGTGGGAAAGAAGAATGTGATTGAGCTGCGCCTCTCCTGCGGCGAAGTTGACGTCACTGCGCAACAGCGCAAATGGCTCACCGTACAATGTGAGCCGGGTAGCGTCTATCTTTCCGCTGCCGCGCAGAGTGCGCAGGGTCCCTGTCGCCTGAAGATCACCATTGAGAATTCCGGTGACAGGATAGTTCCAGCCCATCAGCGGCTGCAGCTCGGCAATGCTGGCATTCTGTATTCGCAGCGAGGCTTTGATCTGGCCGGTGTCGGCCACAAAGACGCCGTTGTTGAGCCCCAGACTGCCTGAAAATGCGAACTGCGCCGGGCCGCGCTTGAGAATGCCATTTTGTGTGCTCAGGATCGAAGGCGTGTACGCGATGTCGCCGCTGAAGGAATCCCAGCGCACCTGGCGCGAAGTGTCGAACGTTCCTGGCGGCGACATGAGCGCTGCGATCAGCAGGCTGTCAAAGTCTTCGAGTTCCAGCCGTCCTTTTGCCGAAATACCTTTCCATGGACCATAGACTACGCCGTTGAATGAAGCCCGCCGGCACACATTAGCCGGAACCTGAATACCAGGGCTGAAAGCGGCAATCATCGGCTTCAGTTCATTCAAGTCGTTAGCGTTAAAAGCCAGCCTGAGCTGCGCGGATGCCATACCCAGCGCGCCCGTGGCATTCATGCGCATGGAACGCGTAGCCAAATTCAGTGTGGCAACGTCAACGGAATGGGACGCGCCGTGCCATGTAGCCTGAAGTTGCGCCGTAACCGGAACCTGGTTGGCCGCAAGACCCGCCGGAGGATTCGCTTCCAGCTTCAGTTCCGCTATTGCGTTGCGGGGCGAGCCTGTCCATGTGGCATTCACTGTCCCGGAAATATTTCCGGCGGGATTCATCTTCTCGAGCGGAAGCCGCCGCGTGGAAATCAAGCCGGCCAATTGCCCGGCTTGGATATTGGTGACCCGCAAATTGGCCACGCCACGCTGGGCCGCCGCTTTGGCTGCGTCAGGCGAGGCATTCCAATTAGTGATCTGTAGTTCGCCCTGGGTCACGCCTCCGAGCGCGCGCAGCGTCAGGTGAGGAAGCTCCAGCTTTTCCGCAGTGGCCGTGAAGGGCGCGGAAAGATCAATACCGTTCAGCCTTGTTGAGGCTTCTTCCCAGGTAAGGTTGCGCCCGGTCACGTTGCCCTCCGCAAGGTATTTGCGATTGGCATAAGCGCCGGCGCCGTCAACATCCAGATGTCCGGAGCGCACCTGCGGCATACCTGTAAGCGCGGCCGCCTCGGCTGCATCCACTGACGCGGAATAGTGCACGCGCAACTCGGGGTTGTTGAAATTGGTGAGAGTGCCGCTGGCTTCCAGCGTGGAACGCGAAGTCGAAAACTTGAGAGATTTTATTTCCACCTGTGAAGGCGCCAGGCTCAGGGTGAGGGTCAGCGCGCCATGCACTTCAGGAAATTTCCGGTAGCGGGCCACCACTGAGGCCAGCGATGCTGTGCCTTCATATTTCTTCTGGCTGGAAGAATAGGTCATCCCCGCATTCAGCCGCTCGCCCGAAATTTCAAACGGAATCCGCTGATCATTCAGCAATAATCTCACCGTTTCTTGCTTCGAGATGTCCTATTTCCAGCGTGAACAATTGCTCCACCGGATTTTTGCCCGAGGGCTGCTTCGCCTGTGGCGGCGGCTGATTGGTGCTGCCATCGGCATTGACGATCAGGTGAATCACCGG
Organism: Terriglobia bacterium; assembly: GCA_963823745.1. Lineage (GTDB taxonomy): Bacteria > Acidobacteriota > Terriglobia > Terriglobales > Acidobacteriaceae > Angelobacter. The sequence goes on along the minus strand of CAWGMN010000008.1, from coordinate 243,934 downwards.
ATGCTCGAAGATCAGCGACTTGAAAGCAAATGACGGCGACAGAAACGACAGGAGAATAGCCTGGCCATTCACTGCGTCCGCGTGGAAGTAAGGCGCCTGGTCCCGGCCTTCGGTTCCGTGAACAGTGACTCCCTGCGCCTGAAAACGGAGATGAGTCAAACTCGAATCGAAAGACTGGATTTCCACTTTTCCGCCGGTAATCTGCTCCACGCGCGCAATGGCCTGGTTGCGTATCAGCGCGTGAAACGCATTGCTGTTCAGATACACAATGACGCCAGCGAACAATCCGAGCAGAATTATCCAGAACACAAGCTTTCGCCGCCGGGACTTATGCTGCCGGGAAGAAATCTCGGGATTGCCAGAGACGGACGCGGTCATCGTTTCTCTCCAGCAGGCTTCTCTCTGTCTGCTACCACATTGCTGTCCACTGACATCTTCTGAATATGGGACTGGGAACGAAGCGTTTGCAGCCAACTGCTCAGAAGTTCGTCTATGCGCTGCTCTGCAAGTATCTTTTCAATCTTCGGAGCTACTTCATTCAGCGGAGGCAGAGGCGCGTTCTGCTTGCGTAACTGCGGCAGCAATTTTTCCTGGTAATAGGCATTGATTGCCGTGCGGTCTATCTGGGCCAGCGCCCGGAACCGGCGATCTACGAACTTGAGAATTCTGAGCTGCGAGCTGACCTGTTCCTCGACATCCTGCTCGGTTACACCATACGAGGCCAACAGTGCCTGCCAGCGCTCGTTATCGGTGGCCCCAAGCTGCGCGCGCACTTCGCGCATGTGTGCCGCGAGTTCTTCAGCGGTAGGGTTGAGCAACTCCGGGTGCATGCTTTGCTGTTCCAGCAGGTCGCGGTCAATCAACTGCTCCAGCACCGTTTGCTGCTCCGGGCCCGTGACTTTATTGAGCGGCTTGCCTTGCAGCAGGAACTCTACATGCAGGGTCTGCTCCAGTTCGCTTTGCAGAATCACCTGCTTGTTCACCACTGCAACTATGCGGTCCACGACTTCGGCAGCGCACGGCAAGAGCGCCAGCAACAGAATCGAGAACCGCAGAAGAGAAATCATTAGAACGTCTGCCCTATGCTGAAGAAAAAATTGAAATGCTTCAACTGTTCGGAACGGTTTTCGCGGGCCACCGGGAACGACGGTGGATTCAGGTTATAACCGAGATCGAAGCTCACCGGGCCGATGGGAGTGCGGTAACGAATCCCGCTGCCCACCGCATGTGAAATGTAGTTGAAATTGCAGTCAAGCACGGCCAGGTTGGTGCAGGCTGCCGGATGCGGCTGAGACTGACGCAGGAAACTATCTACAATGTCGCCCGCGGACGTGAACACATTGCCCATATCGTGAAACACCACCGCGCTCACATCGTTGCCGACCAGCGGCAACGGCAGCGGTGGAGTGCGCAGTTCAAGATTATTCAGGAACAGGGCCTGGCCGCCCAGCGGAAAGCCGGTCTGTAAATCACGAGGACCGGCCTGGTTGATGCCGAAGGCGCGCAGCGAATTGCTGCCGCCGGCGAAAAAGCGTTCCGGCAGCGGAATGAAATTGGTGGAGCTGAACGGCTCTTCAAATCCAATGCGCGTGGACCGGGCAAAGACCCAGCGCTTTTTGTGAAACTGATAGTAAGTGGAATTCTGGGCCAGGAAGCGGCTGAAGTTGGCCTCCGATCCAAAGTAGCCGGACGCCACACCCATATCGAAAGTGGTGAACGCGCCTTTGTGCGAATCAGTGGGATCGTCACGCGTGTCCCGGATGTAAGTGAACGCCGGCAGTCCCACGCGCACGGGCTGCGAAAATAAAGGCACCAGGTTCGGATCAATCACCAGGCTATTTTGGGGAATACTCACGCGCCGATAGGTGAAACGATAGAAGAGCGTTGTTCCTTTATTTAGTAGCTGCTTGATTTCCGCTGAGCCTTCCAGCCTGCGCGCTTCGAAGGTACGCACGTCGAAAGTATCGTCATAAAAAGCGGTGAGGCTCATGGTCAGGTTCTTGAAATCGAACCATCGCGGGGCCTGGTAGCTGATCAGGGCGCGTTTTTGAAGGTTTCCGTAGCGGGTCTGCAAGGTAATGGTGTGATCGCGTCCGCGAAAGTTCAGCCGCGTCGCATCGAAGGAGACCCGGGCGCTGGCGCCGGTCTCTCCCTGCGGAGCAGTCGAGGCGGCAGGCTGTCCAGTAGCTACCTCGAACCCAATACCGTAAGTAAAGGTATATCGCTGGGCTTCCGTCACCTGATACGCCACATTCTTATGCGTAGCTTCGCCGTCAGGATTTTGCACTGCCATCTCCACGGCATTAAAGATGCCGAGATCGTAGAGACGGCGCTGCGAATCGAGCATGTCTTCCTGGCTGAGCGGATCGCCGCTCTTTACCACCATTTCGCGCTCCACAATGAATGGCTTGGTGTAGTGCATTCCAGAAATAAGCACCTTGTCTACAAATACCTGGTCGCCTTCGGTGATTTTGTACGTGACGTCAAAGCGGTTGGCTGCGCTGGGTTCCGGCTTGGCGCTCGATTCAAACTTCACTGCCGGAAAACCATGATTGAAGTAGTAGTTGGTGACCTGCGACTGGTCGTTGGCTATGTTGGTTTCTGAATAGGGCTGGCCTTCACCGGCGGAAATCAGGCCGCGCAGAGTGTCGTTGGTTACGGCTGAGTTTCCCTGAATGGTGAGTTTACCCACGAGCGTCTGCGGGCCTTCATCAATATTCAATATGACTTTGATATGGCCGATCTTGCCCAGGTAATCATCCTCGACGTTGGAGCTGACTTTCGTCTGCAGAAATCCGTTGGAGCGATACAGGTCTTCAATCGAGCTGATATCGTGGTTCAGCATCGTCTGGCTGAACAGGCCGTAAAGCAGCAAACCGCCTGCGGGTTGCATGTCCATGCGCTCGCGGATGGTTTCGCGCGGAAAGTATTTGTTGCCGTTCAGCGTGATCTCCACTAATTTGTGCCGCTTGCCCGCTTGAATGCTGTACGTCACGTCGGTGCGCTCCGCGGCCGGATCTTCGTTTTCCCCAAACTCTACCTGAGCGTCAAAATATCCTTTGGTCTGGAAGTAATCACGAATCTTGTTTCTGCCTTCGGTAAGCAGATCGGAGTCCACCGCGTTCTCTTCGTAAATAGGCACATATTTCTTGATCAATTTTTTACGAAGGCTGGCTCCCTCAACTTTAACCTCCACAACCGGCCCGCGAACGATGTCGAAGGTGTAATCCAGCATATTGGTCTCAGGATGGTATACGCGTTGAGTAATCGAGACTTGCGCTTCCAGCCGGTCTTTCTGCTGATATTTTTTGCGCAGCCGCTGGAGCGCGCGGGTGGTTTGCCCGGCGCTGACGTGGTCACCGGGCTGGAGCTTGGTAATCTTCAATATTTGTAAGACATCGTATCCAGGCGTGCCGGTCACATTCACGTGGCCCACGCGGGCCCTTGGCCCTTGATTTACGACAAAGCTGATCTTGAGCTGCTGGGTAGGCGTGTCCCATTCATAGAACGGCTGCACCGCGGAACGGTAGTATCCGTTTTCCTGCAACAGGCGTTCCATGCCGGCGATGCCGGCAGTGATTTTTTCTTCTTCAAACTGTTCGCCCAAAGTCAGCTTGCTGGCATTTATCAGTTGCGTGTTGTTGAGGGGCGCAGGTGCGCCTTCCACGCGAATGGAACCAAAAAAAAAGTTCTCGCGGGCGTTGAAGGTAAGCACAATTTCACCGCGCGGGTTGCGTTGCGCGTCCACCTGAATGTCAGAGAAGCGTCCGGTGTTATACAGGGCCTGCACCGTCTGCCTGACCTTGCGTTTATCGAGCGGCTCATGCACTTTCTGCTCAATGAGCGGCTCAAGCCATGCCGGGTGCTGAACGGCGAGGCTGGCCACATGAATCTCCGCTACCGGAAGACCTTGCAGGCTGTTCAGGCCGGCAGCAATAGGGGCGGAAGCGCTGCCCTCATGCGCGCTGTTAGGGGAAGCGTTGCTGGCTGATTCCTGCTGGGCAGAGGTCTGCGCTACGCCCCGCTGCGGGACCGAGGAATAGAAAATTGTGGCCCACAGCACGAACGCCAGCCGTACTGGTCGGAAATGCAACAGTTGGTCCTCTTTGTCTAAGCCGCAGCTTGCCCAGCGCCATTCGGGGCTCCGGGTTTCCAGATCGGGATTGAGTCTCTTACTTGTAAACGGTCACCGGCGGACAAAGTTTCTTTGCCTGCCAGCCCTCCACAAAGCTTCCTTCCCCGGACTTTCAGTGCCTTGAGTCTGGCAGGCAATCCTCACCGTGGCAAGGGCGGCCCCAACCAGAACTCCGGCAGCTACACCTATAATAAATTCAAGTGACTTTTGAAGAGCGTTATTCCCGGCAAATCCTGTTTCCCGGCATCGGTGAGAAAGGCCAGCGCAAACTGGCTGCGGCCCGAGTGGCGATTGTAGGCTGCGGCGCCACCGGCGCATGCGTTGCGGGGTTGCTGGCCCGTGCGGGCGTGGGCCACTTGCGCATCGTAGACCGTGATTACGTGGAACCCAGCAACCTGCAACGGCAGGTGCTTTTTGACGAGGCGGACGCCTCAGAATCACTGCCCAAAGCCGTGGCCGCCGCCAGAAAGATTTCCAGTTTCAATTCTGAAGTGAACGTGGAGCCGCAGGTTGCTGATCTTACTCCGCACAATACGCAGGCGCTGCTCGGTGGAACCGATCTCATTCTGGATGCCACTGACAATTTCGAAACCCGCTATTTGATCAATGATTTCGCGGTGAAGAATTCGCTCGCGTGGATTTACGCCGCAGCCGTCGCTTCGTATTCGGTCACCATGAACGTGCTGCCTGGCGAAACGGCGTGCCTCTCCTGCATTTTCCCCCGCCCGCCGCAGGGGACCGTGGACACCTGTGACACCGCCGGAATCCTGAACGCGGCGGCGAACCTGGTTGGTTCCATTCAAGCCGCGGAAGCTCTGAAATTTTTGGTGGGAGCCAAGGAAACCATGCGGCGTTCCCTGCTCTCGTTCGACCTCTGGACAAACGAGCGGGCCGAGATATCTGCCGAGCATCCGCGCAGTGACTGCCAGACCTGCGTCAAGCGTGATTTCGTCCACCTGGCAGGAGAAGGCCGCGCGCAGATCACACTGTGCGGCAGGAACTCAGTTCAGATCCACGAGCGGCAGCGTCCGGTGGACTTCAGCGAAATGACAACCCGGCTTCGGCCTCACGGAACAGTCAAGCATAACGATTTCGTACTGAAATTCTGGCGCGATCCATACGAGGTCACGCTGTTCCCCGATGGACGCGCCATTATCAAAGGGACTACTGACGCTGCCATCGCCCGCAGCCTTTACGCAAGATTCGTCGGGAGTTAGGGGCGGAGCGGTTGAAAAACCTCAACCGATCTTAGGCTTAGGAGTAACTGTGGTAGATAAAGATCGCAAAATCAACGGAGCTGAAGCTCCAATATTTACAGCCAGCAGAGCTTGAACTTCTTCAACTCCATAAAGAGTCGTGAGACCAGCTCCCATAAGCATCATTACCCCCGATATCACCCAGTAAAATGGTGATTTGAGATACACGGGTAACTCAGTGCTTACATTGTGGCGCAGCTCGTATAAAGCCAACACCTCTGCCGCCAAGCCACCGGCAAATCCGGCCCAAAATACTTGCCAGAAACCATGCAGGAGCAAGGGAGGATTAGCGACTAGCGCAAGATCATGCAACTTTTCGGTTTTTCCCGAGTGTCAAGTAATCAAGTGCCCTCTGGAGGAGAGGTTCGTCTTTTTGTGATTTCTTCGTCTTCTTGAGGCGATATACCGTTCCGTGTTCTTGCGATTGGGATGTTTCGATCTTGGAGTTATGATGAACAAGAACCTTAAGGATTTCAACGCGGGGGAGTCCAGTCGCGCTCTCAATTCCTTCCATACTGCGCCAGTCCCAATTGGGATCTTTGAGAGCGGCAAAAACCTTTTGCTTGGGGTTCATTTTCAAAGACTCTCCTCTATAGCTTTATGCCATTTTAGCATTGGGATGTCCAGAAAAAAGTGAGTAAGAGGCTCACAACGCGCACGTATAGTTGACTCGACGCAGGAGCCTTTTACCCGTCATTCACCCGTTCGCAACTTTGGTGATGCCGTGAAAACGCTCGGTTGCCGTCGCATTCGAAGGACTGCGCGGAACCTGCACTTGAATCGTATTGTCTGTATTGGTTTCCGGACCGGAAACCCCGGGCAGTCAATCAATATCCTTGAACAGCGCAGATACGGTAGTCTGTAGCTTGATGGAAATGACCAGCAGGGTGGAAAGAGTGATGTTGGCGTTGCCGCGCTCTATTTCTCCCATGTGGCTGCGATGAAGATTACAATTAGCAGCGAATTCTTCCTGCGACCAGCCTTTCTTGACCCGGAGTTCGCGGATGCGCCTTCCCAGTTTGACCAACAGTTGACTCAGCATCTTCAGACCTCATTTAACAGGTCTGATTGTAGGCGAATAAAAAGCGAAATAACAACCACTTATACCCGCCATTAGCAGGTCTTTTTCGCGGGCCAACGCAACATCACACGGCTTTCCCCTCGGTTTTCCCTCTGCGAGATGGCATCCCGTGTTTACTCAGGAGTAATCCAACAGAGTGCGTTGGTAAATGCGCGCAGGGGTGGGTTATGGTTCGCAGGTTTCTGCTGGTATCAGCTCTTTGCACATCGTTATCCGTAGCAGTTTTCGCTCAAAAAGGCGGTTCATCTGGGTCCGCAGGTTCTGCGGGTTCTACATCGGGCGCAGGCGCAGGCCCGGCAGGAGCGCCAGGCACAGCAGTTCCGGGCGGTACGCCCACGACAGCAGGAACCATAGGCGGCCTGGCTGGCCAGGCGTCGTCAGGCACTGTGAATCCCCCTTCGGGCAATACTGGCATCCCGACCGTCCCTGAAACCATGGGCGGCCCGGCGGGAAATACGGGCAGCAATCAGGGTAATCCAGCCGATCAGAACACTTTCCCAGCGGGCGTCAACAACTCAGGATTTATTGGCGCTTCTGCTGGCGGTGTGCTGGCCACTCCTAGTGCTACGTTTGCTTCGCCTAGCCCAACTGCGGGCATCAGCGACTCCGGACGCGCAGGCGTGACCGACTCCACCCCGGTGAACACCGGCGTTACCAGCACCACGGAAAACTCGACCTTGGTCTACACCAATGCTCCGGCCATCAATCCACGAGCGGCGGTCAACCCGGCAAGCTTAAATACCGGCAGGCTGATTAACGATTTCGGTCCCTCTGTTTATGTTGGTGAAACAGGCATTACCACCAGCGCCGTGAAAGCGGCCAGCGTGGCGGACATTGCGGCACGCTACAAGGCCCAGAGCCCGCAGAACGCCAAGACCATTACCAACTCCGATGTGGAACGTATGTTAGGGAATGGCGGGAATTCCGGTGGCGGAGGCCCCATGGCCAGCAACATGCCGCCGTCAGATATGCCTCAGCCGCCACAAAACGGAAGTCCAGCCGCTACCAGCGCTTCTCAGGCCAGCACTCAGGCGGCGCCGAGTACCAGCGCGACCCAGCAGAGCGCTCCGGCAACGAGCCAGTCCCATGGCGCAGCTTCTGAAGCCAATACTTCGGGAAGCAATGCTTCCGGAACCAACGCAGCAGCCAATGCCCCGGCAAATGCAAACAATGCCAATGCTGCATCATCCACTGCGAACGCCGGCACAACTCCGCAGCTCAATCAGAACCAGAGCCAGTCCGGCGATCAGGAAAGCAATCGCCTCCCGGCCACTTCTACCTTTCTGCCTTTGCTCGGGCTGCTGGGCATTGCCAGCAGCGGCGCAGGATTGTGGTATCGCAAGTTTCGCAAGTAGACGCGCAAGCGTCTAGTTGGACGAGGGAAACAGCAGGTCTGCTCGGGCCTGCTGTTTTTTTTTGCGCCACTCTTTCTCTATCTTTTCTCAGGACTCATGGCGACCTGAAAATATCGGTCTCCGCCTTCTCCCAAAAATTCGCGTAAATTAGCGTAATTCGCGGCAAAGCCTTTGCTCTTATTTTGTTCGTACCTGGCAAAGCTCGGTGATGAATATGGCTCGACGATCACCAGATCGCCCGATCAAAAATCACCCGATTCTTTCTGAGGGCAATCGCTCTTCACCTCTCCAAAAAATTCGCGCACATTCGCGTAATTCGCGGCGAAGCCTTTGCTTTTGTTTTGTTCGTACCTGGCAAAGCTCGGTAATGAATGTGGTTCGACGATCACCAGATCACCCGATCAAAGATCACCCGATTCTTTATAATGTCCGCCGAGGGCCAAACGTTTGCTTCCAGAAACAGCGACAGAGAAGTCACTGCTCCGGCGGGAGATGGGCTTCTGGGATGTACTCCTTTTCAACATAGCCGCTGTTCTGGGACCGCGCTGGATCGCCGCCGCTGCCCACAACGGCACCTCTTCCATCAGCCTGTGGATTCTGGCCGCCCTGCTGTTCTTTCTGCCCACGGCGCTGATCATCGTCGAGCTTTCCACCCGTTTTCCCGCTGAAGGCGGCCTCTATGTCTGGAGCAAAGAGGCGTTCGGCGATTTTCACGGCTTTGTGGCGGGATGGTCCTACTGGATCTACACCTTCTTCTACTTTCCCGGCCTGCTTACTGCCAGCGTCGCTATGTCGGTATTCATCGGCGGTCCCAGGTATGGCCATCTGGCAGATAACAAGGTCTACACGCTGGGGACGTCGCTCGGCTTGCTGGGCGTGGCGGTTCTGCTCAACATTGTTGGCCTGAACATCGGCAAATGGCTGCAAAATGCCGGAGGCGTCGGCACCTACGTTCCGCTGCTGATGCTGATTGGTATTGGCGGTTATATTGCCCTGCACCATGGCAGCGCCACGCACTTCACGTGGAAGAATTCCCTGCCCGACTGGAACCTTGACACCGTGAATTTCTGGTCGCAGATCGCCTTTGCCTTTACCGGCATGGAATTAGTGTGCGCCATGAGTGAAGAGGTGCATGAACCGCGCCGCACATTCCCGCGCGCCCTCTACACCAGCGCGGTGCTGATTGCCGCTGATCTATATTGTGGCCACCGTGGCTCTGCTGGCCCTGCGTCCGGCCCCAGATGTGGATGTGCGCAACGGGGTCTTTCAGGCCATTACCGGCGGCTCTACCATGCTGGGAATTGCTTGGTTTGGTATTCTCGCGGCGCTTCTGGTAACGGTGGGCAATGCCGGTGGAATCGGCGCTACCGTAGCCGGCATAGCCCGCGTTCCGTTTGTCGCCGGGGTAGACCGCTACCTGCCCAGCTACTTCGGCGATATCCATCCGAAGTGGAAGACGCCCTGGATTTCCATTCTGATTCAGGCGGGGATCTCGGCGATTGTTTTGATCGCCGCAAACATCAACACCACCCTGGCCAAGGGCTACCAGTTTCTGGTGGATATGTCGGTCATCCTGTACTTCATTCCGTTTCTCTACATGTATGCGGCGGTAATCAAGCTGGCAGCCCGGCCAGACCGCTCTGCCAACCGGCAGGCTGTGCTGATTCCCGGCGGAAAAATCGGCGTGTGGGCAGCCGGGCTGCTGGGATTCATTGTTACTCTCGGTTCCATGGGGCTGGCCATGATTCCTCCCGCTGATTCCAACAAGCCTTTGTTTGAGTTTTATATCGTGGCTTCCACCGCGGGTATGATCGGAATTGGATTGCTTTTATACTGGAATGGAGCGAGGCGGAAGCGCTCTGCTTGATCCTTTTGGGTAAAAGTTACACGCGTTTTGGGCTTACAGACAACCAATGCTCCTGAAATAGGTTCAAACACCTCTTTTGGGGGACATCATCGCATCCACCACATTTAGTGCAACGCATCAGCTACTCAGCCGCATCTCACACGAGCAGCGGCCTCTAAAGGGCAAATTGACACAAGCAAAGAAAACCATCGCATCAGGGCTATCGGAAGCAGAGGCGATTGAGCGAGCCAAAGGCGGTGATGGGCCGGCATTTGAAGGTCTCTATGGCCTCCATAAACGCCGCGTATATTCCCTGTGCTTGCGCATGACCGGCAACACGGCGGAAGCCGAGGATTTGACGCAGGAGGCGTTCTTGCAGCTTTACCGCAAGATCGCGACGTTCCGGGGTGAATCGGCGTTTTCCACCTGGCTGCACCGTCTGGCAGTGAACGTGGTGCTCATGCACCTGCGCAAGAAAGGGCTGCCCGAGGTATCGCTCGATGAAGCGCTCGAGCCCCAGCACGAAGACGGACCGAAGAAAGACATCGGCGCCCGCGATAATGTGCTGGCTGGTTCGATTGACAGGGTCAATCTGGAGCGGGCCATAGAAAGCCTGCCGCCAGGATACAGAATCATTTTCGTGCTCCATGACATTGAAGGTTACGAGCACAACGAGATTGCCGAAATGATGGGCTGTTCCATCGGCAACAGCAAGTCACAGTTACACAAGGCGCGTATGAAGTTGCGCGACCTGCTAAAGCTCAGCAGAGCCGAAAAGGCCTCCCGCAGATAGCACACAAAGCAAGGGGCTGGGCGGCAAGTCCGGAGAGGATAAAACGAGAATGAATTGCCAGCAGTTTCAGGAAATCTTACCGCACATTATCGAGAGCGGCGGCAACCCGGAAGAAGACGAGCACCTGGGAACCTGCGAGGCATGCTCCGACCTGGTTCGCGACCTGAAGTACATTGCGGAACAGGCCAAGCTGCTTCTTCCCATGCACGATCCGAACCCTAAGGTTTGGACCAATATTGAGCAGTCGCTGCAACGCGAGGGCCTGCTCCGGGAGGGTCGAATGTCCCCCCCGGGACATACAAAGAAAACTCACTCAGAAAAAAAAAATTGGACCCCCTTAGGAATCATGATGGCTCTGGCGGCAATAGCACTGCTGGGAACCGTGCTGATAAATTACCATCCGGCAAACACCCGAAGCGCTGAGGCCTCAAATTTCACGACAACCAACACCAACCCGTCCCAGATAAACGAAGAGGACGGAGTTCTCATCAGCCGGATCTCACAGCATCGGCCGGATCTGCGCAAGCCTTATGAAGACAATCTCAACCAGGTGAACGCCTATATCGCCGACGCGCAGAAAGCCGCGAATGATGATCCCAATGACGCTGCGGTGCAGGAACATCTGCTGAGCGCCTATCAGGAAAAAGCCATGCTCTACGAAATGGCGACTGACCGGTCACTGGAATAACGCCTGGCAGGAACGGCTCTCGTGCAGTTTCCGGGAACAAAGTGGTAGTAAATGTCGGATTTGAAAGAATGAAATGAACAGAGTGCATTCCAAGGCGGCGATTGGCACGATCATTCTGCTGGCTGCGACGCTCGCATTTAGCGCCGACACCTGCAAGCAGGCCAGGCTGAACCTCTCCGCCGGAGGCACGGTCAACGTAGTGAACGCTGCTGGCTCGGTCACACTGCATCCCGGGTCGGGACAGTTCGTGACCGTGAATGCTGAAAAACACTCCGACAAGGTTGAACTCGACTGTGAGAGCGTGCCCGGCAACATGCGCGTAGAAGTCAGGACCCACGCGCTTCCCGACCAAAAACCCACTTCTGACGAAGCCAGGGTCGATTACGAGATCTCGGTGCCCGATGGAGTCACGGTCAGCGTGAGAACGGCCACCGCCCCCATCACCGTTTCTCCTTCCGGAAATAATCTTTCAAAAAGCACCGGCTCAGATATAACCCTTACTTCTGACACCGGCGCCATCACTGTGCGCGACCTCAGCAAATCCATTCTGCGCATTCGCTCCATCGCAGCCCCTGTATCGGTGACTAACCTTAGCGGAGGCCACCTCGATATCACTTCCAGCGGCGGAAATGTGCAACTGGTTAACGTGAATGCTCCCAAAGCCACCGTAAACACCATCAAAGGCGATGTTTCCTATCAGGGCAGCGCCTCCGGTGGCGGCGCATACCGCTTTACCACTCACAGCGGGGCCATTGACGTTTCCCTTCCTTCCGATGCTTCCGTTGATCTGATCGAGCATTCCGTCACCGGCTCGGTTGACAATGCCTTCCCTTTCAAGGAAAAAGAGCATAAAACCTTTGTTCCCGCTCCCGGACGTTCCTTTGCAGGCACCTCCAATTCAGGCCTGTCTTCGGTTGAGCTACAGTCTTTCAGTGGTAAAATCCGCGTAAAGAAGCAATAACACGTATTGTTTGGCATGAGCGGCCGAGATAAAACCCGAAGTGTATTTATGGTCGGGTTCATGGGTGCCGGTAAAACCAGCGTGGGTAAATTGCTGGCCCAGCGGCTGGGACGAGACTTCTATGACCTGGACGAAGTGATCGAGAAGCGCGAACAGGCCAGTATTGCCGCCCTGTTTGCCTCGGCAGGCGAGAGCGGATTCCGCGCCATTGAGAGCATCACCCTGCGGGAATTGATCGAACGGCTTGAGCGGCCATGCATTATCGCGCTGGGCGGAGGCGCTTTCGTGCAAAGGGCCAACCGTGAAGTGCTGCAAAATACGGGCGGTACCACCGTTCTTCTGGAGGCGAGCCTGGAAGAACTCGAGCGGCGCTGCAACGATGGCGGATGTGCGCGTCCTCTAGCTCAGGACGCAGAAAATTTCAGGCAGCTCTTCGCCAGCCGCCAGCACGCTTATGCTCTGGCTGACTTTCATGTGCGGACAGACGGCAAAAGCATCGAGCAGGTAGCGGAAGAAATCGAGCAGTTGCTCGCAAACGAACTTAACCGGAAAGAGAAGTTGGAGGCCAACAAGTGAAGAAAGGTATTGCTTTGATCGCGGTGCTACTGACAGCCATGACGCTGACCGCCAGGGACAAAGATAAAGATAAAGATAAAGATGACAAGAAGGGCTCCGCTTCCCATCTGGTGGACTCGGGCACTTTTGGCATCTATGTCGGCGGAAAGCGCATAGGCACCGAGACCTTTCGCATTGAGCAATCCGGTGAAGTAGGCACGGTGACTGCCGATCTCAAGGTCAATGACGGCTCCTCGCGCGCCGAGCAAAGCTCAGAAATGCAGGTGGGCCGCGACGGCAACCTGAGGTCCTATAAGTGGCACTCGACCCTGCCGGCCAAAGAAGAATCGAGCATAGAGCCAAAAGACTCGTTTCTGGTGGAACATGTGCTGCCGGCCGACCAGAAAAAGCAGGATGTGCCTTATATCCTGCCGCTTTCCACTGTGATTCTTGACGACAACTTCTTTTCTCACCGCGAACTGCTGGTCTGGCGTTATCTCGCCACCGGCTGTATTCCAAAAGACGGACTGCTGGCCTGCAATCCCAGCCAGTTTGGCGTTCTCATTCCCCACCAGCATACTTCGGGCAGCGTAGTGATGGAGTTACTGGGCAGGGAGAAGGTCCCCATGAAGGGCGGAGAGCGCGAACTGAATAAGATCAGGATGGACGCCGACGGCGTTCAATGGCTGCTATGGACCGAAGACCCGGAAAACCACTACAAGGTAGTCAAGATGGCCGTAGCTGCTATCAACGTAGAGGTTTTGCGGGACCCTGAAAAATAAGAGCCGCTCCGCTCTCGGAAAAAGCATGCAATAGTTTCAGCCTGCGAGGGAACCAGAAAGGAGACTTGCGCTGCAATCAGGGTTAATCGTGAAGGACAACATTCAACAGAGAACTATTGATCTTGAGTGTTCCGTTGTACTCGATAAATCCTAGCTTGCGGAAGCGGTTCATAAAGAAGCTCACGCGCGACCGGGTTGTGCCGATCATTTCCGCCAGGGTTTCCTGGCTGATTTTCGGAATCACCGTTTCGGGTTGGCCTTCTTTGCCAAAGCGGGCCAGCAGCAGAAGAGCGCGGGCCAGCCGCTTTTCGCTGGAATTAAAGAGCTGATCAATCAGGTCTTCCTGGGTCCGTATGTTGCGGGCCAGCAGATAAGAGACGAATACATCAGAAAATGCGCTTTCCTCATGGATGACGCGCACCATCTCTTTTCTATCAATCTTCAGAAGTGTGCTGGGAAGAAGAGCGGTGGCTGTGGACATGCGCACAGGTTGGATTGCCGCGATGCAATCCTCTCCCAGAAAATCGCGGACGCTCAACAGGGTGATGGTTGCTTCTTTTCCGCGTTTGGAAATCACACTGAGCTTGATGCGGCCCTTCTGGATGTAAAACACATCATGGGCATGATCTCCCTGGCTGAATGCCCTCTGATTTTTTTTCAATTCAACGACTGTTCCTCCCAGACCGTTCTCAGCAAGAAACCCACCAGGATCGAAGTTGAGTTTGCTGCGAATGGAACCGCGTGGAAGAGACGGAGCTCGGGGCAGCGATGGATTTCGCGCAGGTTGAACCATAGTCTATTGTACGGTACAGCACACAAGAAAAAGTGTTCATTTTTGACCATGTCTTTAGCTATTCCAGGGTTAGTTGCAGGCCGACTCTGGTACATGGTGGGTAGCCGCAGCCCTTGAAAGTCGTGGCAGCTTCACGTCCCAGGCAAGGCCGCACAGGCACAACGCCGAAATTCCATACCAGTTCATATCGATCTCATACCAAGTCAACTCCGTGCCGTGGCGACTGCGGATGGGCATGATGATTATTGTGCCAGCCTTCGCCGAAGGTAAGCATCGCGACCCAGAAGCTATTGCGTGGAAGTGTCACCGGTTTGAAATCGTTGCGATCCCCACATGTGCGTGGCCGAATTGACCAGCCACGTAGAAGTGCAGGCCGATTACCGTGCGCAGAAAGATTCCCCACAGCACATATTGCCATCCGCCAACAGCAAGCATGATGACGCCCAGCACGGTGATGGGCACCCAGTGCCACTCGCTGATCCAAACGTGAAATTTGTCTTTGCGAAGGTCGGGAACATAGGGCAGAAGTTCTGCGGATTTATTGTGCATTGCCTGGCCGGTGATGATCCAGCCCATGTGCGCCCAGAAGCCCGCCGTCGCGAGGCGAGTGCGGATCGCCCTCTTTATCGGTGTTCTGGTGATGAACGCGATGTGTGGCCACCCAGGCTATGGGGCCGCCTTCGAGCGCCAGCGTGCCGCAAATAGTCAGAAAGTACTCCACCCATTTCGGCGTCTTGTAGCCGCGGTGAGTCAGCAAGCGATGGTAGCCCATGCCGATGCCAAGGCTGCCGGCAACCCACCATAAAACCAGCGTAAGAAACAGCGCCTTCCAGCTAAATACAAATAATGCTGCCAGCGCGCCTGCATGAAATAAAACCAGAAAGAATGTTGTGACCCACACTACTGGCTGGCCGAAAGTCTTGTCGCGCGTGAACTGTTCCATCATTTTGGTTTCTCTTCTTCATTAGACACTCCGCCAACCCGCGCAGCGAGGCCGCTGTGTAATAGCTTTGTAATCGTTGCGTTCGTGTGCTCCTGTTCAGTTCAGCGTCATTCAGGAAATTGCGAGATGCTGACAAAATCGTGGTCCATGAGCAATTCGATACAGTTATATCCTTTCCAGGCGCGCACACTGTAATGAAGGGTCTCTATGCCAATGCGGTTCTGTCGTAAGTAGCAAGGCACTTCGAAACGCCCGCTTGTTGGCTTCACTCTATTGAGTCACAGATAGACCGGGAGACCAGAGGGGATGATCTGGCACACAACGAGCTTGGCCCTCCAAGAACCAGATCATCCTCTCAATCATCTCGTCTGAAATGATTCTCTGAAAAATGATTCGTCTGAAAAATGATTCGTCTGAAAAGGGATTCGCCTTAAAGGGATCAGGAATAATTATGAACGCTTTAATTACCGGTGTTGTAGCAGCTTTGTTATTGCTCGCCCTGGCCATCTGGATTGACCGGCAAGAGCGTCCCGAATCTGCACGAGGCTGAATTCACGGGCACCGCGTCACAATAAGGAGATTCTCAAATGAATAGCAAAGTGAAAACCAGTATAGATCAAATGCTGCAAAGCGCTGTCACCCTCAGTTGGCAGGACCTTTCTCAGACAAAAGAAAAAGGACTGATTTTAATTGAGTATGCACCGGGAAGTCCGCTTGAGTATTTGAAAATCTGGAACTTGGCTTCTAAAGGATCATGGGATTTGATTTGTGAATACTGGATGGCCTCGCAATCCTCCCCCGGAACAGCCAAACTGAAATTCAGCAATGGATACCGCTCTGCAATTCTGGCGAAAACGCTGGATATGATTATGCAACGGCAGGGCGACTTTACCTCGTCGCAAAGGCCGGGCGCGGGATTGCTTCAGGTAACCGCTCCCGGCGAACAGGAAAGACAGGCGGCCTCCGTCTTTGTGGATCACTTTACATATCTCCATGAGCCGCGTTACATAAACGCTGAATCAGAATAGCGGCGCTGATGCTGCGCGCTGGTGGTGTTGTATCTCTCCTCTACCATAGAACCGCGCAGGAATACTGCCTGGTAGAGACTTAGCATGTCGCGTCTCCTTCTGGCCCCCAACTGTGCCACTCATTTTCACCACACAAGTCATTTTCATAAACAATCGGTTTTAAAGAAGTGAAGGAGCGACACCCATGAAAAAGTTCATTGTGTTTTTGTTGATGGGATGCTTAGGCAATCTTGCCTGGGCCGGCGATCAGCATAAAGATGTAACCAACCGTTTGCAGATGGCGTCTGAAGTTTTGAACCAGATGGTAGCGGCGCCTGACAAGGGAATACCCGAAGAAGTTCTTGAAAATGCCAAGTGCATTGCAGTGGTGCCGCACCTGGTCAAAGGCGGGTTCATTCTGGGTGCTAAACATGGCCGCGGTGTCGCGACTTGCCGCACTCCGAAGGGCTGGAGCGCTCCCGCATTTATATCGGTGGGCGGGGGAAGCGCGGGTTTCCAGATCGGCGTAGAAGGGGTAGACCTGATCATGCTCATCATGAATGACAGAGGCATGCAGCATTTACTCTCGAGCAAGTTCCAGATCAGTGGCGAAGGCTCGGCCGCAGCGGGGCCGGTTGGCCGTCATGCTTCCGCGGGTACCGATTGGAAGCTGGATACAGAGATGCTCACCTACTCTCGTTCCAAAGGGGCTTTTGCCGGTCTGACATTGGAAGGCGCGGTGGTCCAGCAGGACACCGATTCCACTAAGTTGGCCTACGGGCGTGATGTCGCCTTCAGCTCTGTTCTTCGCGGCAATGTCGCAACACCACATATCGCCAGGGCCTTCATCAAAGCTGTGACGAGCGCCTCCCGCAAGGCCGGCGTGCAACGGGCCAGCGCCGCTCAATAGTTGGACTTCGGGATTATCGCCTCCGCCCCAAAGGCTCCCTTGTCCGGGGGCTTGGCGCCCGCACCATTTCGGTTCCATGATCGTTGTCGCGAGGCAATGGAGTTGTCACACACGCTTTTATTGAAATGGCCTACTATTTGAAGCCCCCCATAGTTTGTCATTCCAACCGGAGCACGACCGCCGAAGGGAGAGAGGTGGAGTGGAGAAATCCTAAAGACATTAACTATGAAATAAGGCTGTGTCGAAATTGATAGTCGTGGCAGGACTCAGTCCATTCATGCTTGCTTTGTCATTGCCGGCACACATTGACACAGCAATTGGCCTGCACAGAACACATGACGGTGGTCCAGCCGTTTCAAAGAGACGGATAATTTATGAAGAAGCAACGTTCTTTCTCGACCGACCCTTTATCGCTCAGATCTCTACCCCTCAAACCCGAAGCAACCCGGACGCGCGTAAAGATGACTCCTGAATTCACCACCGGCGACAAGGTTCCCCGAAGCGGAAGCTATCGGACCTTCCACTTGCACCGTTTGAAGAAGCTTGTGACTCTGCTCAGGAACAACTTGTTTCCTGCCTGTCCCAGTTGTGCGGTCCCGGTAGGTTTTGGGCTGCTTTGCCCCATACCTGTTGAGTCTGCCGGCGCACGGTTTCGTCTGCTTACGGAAACGAAACAGGGTGGACGGCATACGCGCTAGAGATACACGCGCTAAAGATTGAAAATGCTCGCGTGGGCAGATTGCAGAAGAGGATCTGGGTAACGAATTCGCGGCCCGTTAAGGGGCCGCGTGTGCTGCCGCACAATGTGCTTACTTTGAGACTGCTGATCGTTCCAACTGCAAATGCGAATCTGCGTCCTGCGACAACTCTGCTGACAGCAGGTCTGGCGGGTCCTCAACCGGTGGCATGTTGTTGCTGCTTGTCATTTCCCATTCCACTGGCCGGAAAAAGACTTCGGCGTCTCGCGAGGTGGTCCTCTCCGGTTGAGCGCCGCATGACAGGCACATCAGCCCGATGGGCTTTATCTCCGTTTCCCTCTCGATGTCGCTGTTCTTCGTACCGGCCCACCCGTCAATCAGTGGTCCCTGGCATTGCTTGCATCGAGATACCGCGATGTGCAGGTAGTGTTTAGGCAGCTTTTCATAGTTCACGGTATGCCCCTCCCAGGTTAACGGCTTTACAGCAGGATCGTGGTCTGTAGTGACGCTCTCGATATCAGATGGTGACATGGCATGTCCTTGCTCGCCGAAACGAATACGTACGAGCAATCATGTCATTGTGCAATGCCTGGCGCTGTTCGATAGTGACCAACTTCAGCAAAGCACGCACATAAAGTGGTCAAAACAGGGCTGTGTTTGCTGGCAACTTCTGTCATGATTGATCATGTCAACAAATACCGGTCACAAGCCCTCGCCTCAAGCTACTCTAGCCAGTGTCGTTACGGAAATGGCAAGACCGAGAATGGCCGAATCCGTCAAAAGCAATGCTGACACATTGGCCAACGGAGGACATAATCCTGCCATCCTCGCGGCAGAGAAAAGACAACATGAAGCCCGCAGCAAATCACTACTGCTTCACAGCCTGGAATGGAGCAGCAGGTTCCCCAACCACCCAAACGTGAAGCAAGATCGCTAGTCCCGCAAAAGTCATCTGATTTAACTCACCGAATTTAGCCCCGCTGTTCCGCAGTCATCCAAGACATGAGCAATCCGGTACAGATATTTCCTCGTCGTTCAAGTAACCTCGAAAGCAGATAGTTCAGAAGAGGCTGGAGAGATGCCCATAACAATGTGGATCGCGTCGTTTCTTCTTCTCATGATGCTTTGGTCTTCCGATTCTTCGCGGCGTTGGAACCATTGGGGCTACAAGCACCTGTTCGCAGCCATGGCCATCCTGCTGCTTCTGGTGCTCTTTCCCAGCTTCTTTATGGTTGCATAAGCGGGCGTCTTAAACGCCCACGGCCTTGGAGATCCCACATGACCGCAGTTGATATTGCTTTCCGTTATCGCACCATTCCAACCGAGCGCCAGATGCGCGGGCTGAACATTTTGCATGAGGTATATGGAGTTCGGAAGATTTCCTTGCAGCACTCGGCCTCTACCATCAAAATCGAGTACGACATCTCTCGCCTCACCCCTGCTGACATTTCCGCTCTGGTCCATGGAGCGGGCATAGATGCTGAACTGGTCAACAGCATCTAGATCTCTTCACAAACTGCTGTCTTCTGATTTTGGCAACCATGCCAATTCTGGCAACTCCTGAAGTCAATGGCCCTGGCGAAAGGCTGCTGAAAAATCACTCTAGATTTTCGCTGCCTTGCTGTGTGCGTCGGCGACTGTAAGCGGGGAAGCAATCGAAAGCGAAAAATCAACGATATACCTTACGATGTTGGGACAGAACAGGCATGGAGTTTCCTGGATTTTTTGCAAGTCTTCTGAAGCCACACTCATGGGAAACGAACGCAGGCAATCGGTACAGGTGAGCACGATGTAGGGTATTCCATGTGAATCTTTCCCATTCCGTGGTATCCATACCGGGGCTGACTGCCTCTGGTGGGCGATGGTACTGGCCGCGGAGGTCGTGATCAGGTCGGCGACTATGCCCAAGAGCGTTTGCGGACGGCTGCCTGCGCCTTTGGGATAGAACGCGTCGGCGATCACCCCTCCCGGCACTGCGCTGTTACAATCATACGCGCCGCTGATAGCCACCACCGGTATTTGGGGAAAACGCCGGCGCACCACGGAAAGAAATTCGAAGCCCGACATGTGCGGCATATTGAGATCAGAGATGATCACGGAAGGCAGGGCTTTTCGCAATTGCAAAAGTGCGTCCAATCCGTGCTCGGCCAGGCTGACCTCATATCCGGCGGAGGTCAGCAACATTGACACGGTTTCCCGAATCGTGGCGTCGTCATCCACCACCAGTATCAGATGTTTCGAAGGATAAGACATTGTGCGCTTCCTTTCCCTTCTATAAGCAATGAAGGCAGAGACTGTTCCAGTCGATGCTGAGGCGGTAGCTCATGATCTCATTCGGGAATTCACAAAGTCTGTTCTAAATAGACCAGTTCCCATGTTTTTTCAACATAAGAAACGTCAGGCTTGCTTGGTCCCTTTCACTGCTGCGAAATGCCCTTTGAACCGGGTTTTCACACAAAAGTTGGAGTGGACGCCCAATGACGATTGGCCCAGAGAGGACAAAATGACCGCAAGATCAGCTTCGATCAAACATCGTCAGCACTCAGGTTGTTCCGCATCCGAAGATCGCTCTCATTGGCAGCCCCATGCTGTTGATGAAACTGCTGGACGTGAACTCTGAATTCCGCTGCGATTTTCTTGCGTCTTTTGTCGCCTGACAGGGCGCCGGGAATAGAAAACACATGAAGGCAGCCGGAACACCGCCAGGCCACAGGATTACCGTCAATTTTGCTGGTGACGATGAGTATCGGCATTAATGTATGAAAACTCCCGTCGGGTCCTGCCAGGCAAAAGAGCCGGACGAATGGTCAATCACGTAGCGGATCAAGTGGTCGCAGTAGACGCAGCGGGACTGCCGGATCCGTCCAAAATGCTCGGCGCGCGTATCGCACGAAAAGGAACGCATGCATTCCGCACAGGTGAGTAACACGCTGCCGTCGTACTCATTGCGGGAAACCCAGGCCGGAACCGATTCCTGCTGGTGATCGGCGGCCCGCGTAGCAGATGTTGTCAGCAACTGCGAGACAGCATCAAGAAGGGACTTTGGAGAATCTGCCTGTCCTTTCGCGTAAAATGTATCGGCAATAATGCATTTGGGTATGTTAATGCCGCCATCGCCGGCATAACCGGTATAGGCCCCGCTCATGGCAATAACTCCAATTTCAGGAAACCGTCGCCGCACCACTGACAGGAATTCGTAACCCGACATGCGCGGCATATTCAAGTCGGATATCACAATTGCGGGTTTTTTTCTTTTCATCTGCGAGAGCGCATCCAGCCCGTGTTTGGCCGTATTCACCTCATATCCTCTTGCACCCAGCAGGATCGCCATCACGTCGCGTATGCCGGCGTCATCATCAACTACGAGTACCCGGGCGGAAATAGTAGCAGCCATGGTCTTCATTCCTCCTTGGTGGCGCTAGTATGGCATTCAGCAGCTTGGAAAACTGTGCAAAACAGAACACGGTCCCCAAAAAGCAGGGATAAACAAGGCGCTTCTAGGAGCAACGAACCACCCAACTGCGTGCCGGGCAGTTCATGCCCCGCTGTTCTTGACGTTCCAATGTCAGAATGGCGCAAATCGGCACTTCTATTCCTTTCAAGGGTTAGTAAAATCCTTAGGCCGAAGGCTATGGTCTTCTGCTTACCAAGAGCCTGGCGCCGCGCATTGCTTCCAAAATGGAGCACGAACGCCGCCGGGGCTTCCTAACCTACGCGCATCAATTTCACTGAACCGACCTATTCACGACGGAAACCTCTAACTCCGGCAGAGAAATGCCAGGATGTTCCACCTTAGGGTTGAGTAATCCTAGCGCCGGCACTGCACGAATCGTGGGAAATGCCATGGCAATGAACCGCCATTTCCTGTGTATTTCTCGTCCCTTGTTCAAAAGAGAACAGTTTTCATTTCCTCAGGCCTGCACAATTGCTGTACATGCACCGCTTTCACCAAAAGGGGGATGAAAACATGGAAAAGAAACCGATGATAGAGTTTGACCCAAAGGTGTTCGAGAAAGCACTAACACCCAGTGTCAGAGAAAAGGCGCTTTTTCATGAAGCCATGAACAAAGAACGACGCACCCCGGTTCAAGAGCAGTCTGAATCTGTGCTCCGCAACAAGCCACTTTAGAGGTTCCCACATTTTTGCCATAATTCCGTCTCATTTATGGGGGGACGCCGGAACTTGTCATTCTGCCCAAAAGAGAACAGTTTGATACCTCTCGTTTTGTCATAATGGAATATGAGAAAACCGACATGAACCCTGCTTGAGTGACCAGCAGCTTTGCTGTCTCTTTAGCGATCGGCACATTCCATCCATATATTAGTTTTGGCACTGCGTTCGTTGTGCTAAGACGGAACACTCACCCTATTAACAACTCACTGCAAAAAGGTCGTGTAGCAATGTTGAATACTTCAAGAAACATGTCTGATACCACGAATGCAACTCCTTCCATCGTCCATATTCCCATTAACAAACTACCGGCGTTCTGCATGGCTTGGACCGGAACAGATGGTACAGGAGCGCTCAACACTGCCAATTCGTTTGACCTGGGCCAGAGTTGGAAGAAGAATCCTACGCTGTGGAAAGAAACCAGTATTGCGGGTCCTGCGCTGGCGAAACACAATGATAAATTATTCATGGCATGGACAGGATCCAACCCCGGACACAGCTTGAACATAATGCAATCGGCCGATGGCGGAGCGACATGGAGTGGAAAGCATACCCTGGGAGATAGCAGCATCGCCGCCCCAGCCCTGATCTCATACATGGGCGTACTCATCATGGCGTGGACCGGAACTGACGGAGAACGTCATCTCAATATTGCTTCTTCGAGAGACGAGGGCCGGACTTGGACCAAGATACCTGTCGGCGACCTGAGTTTGGGCGCGCCAGCACTCGCCCAATATACAAGCGGGGCCGGCATCTCGAATCTTTTTCTGGCTTTCACTGGCACTGATAATCATCTGTTTGTGAAATCATGTGAAGGCATGAAGCTTGAGGACTTCTCACATCCAAACCACAACAGAATTGCAGAAACCAGCAGTTATGGTCCATCCTTGGCCGTCCTGGATTCGGGAGAAGGTAAAGACATCTTCCTGGCCATCGCCTGGACAGGACAAGATGCGAAGCATTCGCTTAACGTAGCCTTCTCTCTTCAGGGATTTTCGCCCTTTGGGAATAAGGAAGTGTCACCTCACGATACCAGTAACGCAGGTCCCTCTATTATGAAAAATTCGCACTTCCCTGCGGAGAACGATCAACTTGGTTGGCTCTGGAGTGGTAGTAACGGCGGACACCTGAACTTTGCCCCTGGAACAGCACTAGGCTTCAAAGCCTAAGGCGACCTATTGGTTGGGTTGGCCCAAGGCTGACCCTAACCTTTTTTCTGGCTGCCAGAGTCTGATAAAGCCGGGTGGCAACCCCTGCCTGCGCTGGGCGTTCTTTCATTTCTTCCCCAGCATCTCCCGCTTTCTCGGTTACGGGCTGATCATGGATAAGTTCGCTCCACTTCCTCACATCCAGCCGACCCGAGTGCCGCTCCTATTGTCGTAATTTTTTACAGCTCTTTTAGCTGCCCGTTCTGTCCCATCGTTCTGGTCCAAGTCGTTACACTTAATTGCAGCCAACAGAACACACCTGGTGCAGCACCACGGGGCCGAGCCTCAGCAGCCTGATAAGTCTCGTCAAAATCTATGCGACGCGGGCTGACCTGAGTGCCGACTCCAATTCTTTCGGTCCGGCCCATTTGGGTACCACTTTTCGCACGCCAAAGATCTGACACAACTCTCTCTGCTTTTCTTCCATCCTGGTCCACACCACGATCGGAATATTCTTGAGATCTAGATTGGAGCGGCAATGCCGCAAAACTTCAAAGCCGCTGTCGACAGGAAACGCAAGGTCGAGAATAATCAGGTCCGGGCGGGAAAGCTTTCCAGCGGCCACCTGTTGCAGACGAGCGATGGCCGCGCGAATATTGCTGTCAATATCGATCTCAGTCACACCCAAACGCGTAAGTATTCGCACGCAACTGTTCAGATCGGCAACATCGTCTTCCACTACCAGCACACTCAGGTTTATGGGTGATTTCCGGTTGGTTACGCCAGCGACATCAGAACTCACGTCAGCATGAACACCCTCACTATTCAGGCGCTCTGAAGCCAACGCGCGCGCCGGGGTTCTGGCCAGCCATTCATCTATTTCACTCTTCATGGCAATGACTGAGCTGCGGCTTTTGCGATGCGGGCGTCTCACTGGAAGCTGTAGTGCGGTTTCCCACCGCTGAACCGTGCGCACCCCGCGGCCCAGATACTGGGCGATCTCTTTCCAGCTATTCAGGAGCTTTCACACAAATTCAGGGATAAAGAAGGGTTTCTCAAGAAGGTATGACACTTTTTGAGCGACGTCACTCAGAAATTGCATGCTGACTTTTGAATGTTCACCAAAATCACTGGTAGAAGCGTAGCATCGCTACCTGTGCTATCGGCAACGACAGACTTGCAGCCCTATACAGCCTTAGTTGAAAAACTCAGTCGGAAGATTTGGAACTCCTCTCGCTGGGGGATTCGGAGGTGCTTACGATAATTTCCCCAGTGCCTTTGCAATGGCTGCAATGCACCCCTTCACTTCGGCGTCCAGTGCCCTGGCACTTTGGACATTTCTTTGCCTTGGTAACGGCCATAGATGGATTGTTGTAAGAAGCGGGAGGAGTGTACCACCGGACCCCAATCCTGCAAGATTAAAATTTTCTACACCCAAAAACCGAAAACAGACCAATGCAAGTGGATTATCAGAGGACTTTATTAAGTTGTGCCCGGTCGGACGAGCGACATGAGAATAAGGCGGGGAGTACCAAAATCTCCACGAACTAGCGTTTTGAAGTAACAGCCCGCCCCTCATATCAACCCGCCCGCGCCATGTGTCATCTTGAGCTGCGCAGCACCGAAAGACTTATGCACTCAGCGCGCAACGTCGAGGCGGTAAACCTTCAGCCCACAGCCTCAGCATCGGTACAGAATCACGAGATTACCTGATCACGGCGATCACCCGGTTACAGAGTTCCAGTAAATGGACAACTGAACTCGCGTGCCTGCAAGAAAATTGACGGAGTTTTCTGGAGAGTCATGCCGAGAAACGGACGTGGTTTAGAAGGGTCGACAGCTAAAGTGAGGCCCCTTAGCTGGCTATCTTTTGCTCATCATTTCCAGCGTTTGATGGAGACTCAGAATCTTCAGGCTCACTGATGAGAATTTCTTGCGCGGGAGCCGCGTCCACTGCTGCATTGCTTCGAACTCGTACGCCGTCTTTTTTGAGCTGCTCTGCGCGTGCTTTAAGCCGGTCAGTCGTGACCCTCATGTTTTGTCCTTTTATTCGATAGGAAATTGTTTTGGTGAAGTTACAAGGTAACGAGTCAATCTAGTCGTACGCGCGTGGGCAATGGTTCCATTGCTACAGGTTAGAGCACCCTATGGCAGCAAAGGATGCACGCAGCACTCTTAATAAACACATAACACTGTAAATATGCGGAGACGATAGCGCTTGACAGGCAACAAAAGCTTGTAGCTTTGCAGACGACGCCGCGACGAGCGCAATGTAACCGTTCACGAAATCTCAGCCTCCGTCATTCTGACCGGAGGCCGACCGACGCAGGAGGGAGGGCGGAGTGGAAGAATCCACGTGATGTGTCCTCCACAATGCTGCATCAAGGCATTCTCACCAAGCTTCCCCACTTTGCGCGCTCCGCTGTGTGCCGGTTTGGTGGAAGAGCGGCCCTTTCAGGGCCGCGTAAAGTCGCGAAAGAGCGGGGCTTCAGCCCCGGGTGTAATGAAGCATCAACGCAGCGCTTCCATAATCTCATTCAACGCAGCCCGCGGCGGACGCACCGTGCGCTCTGGCAATTTCGCCAGCGGCTCCTCTGCCATGTTCAAAATCTCAATGAAGCTGGGCGTCTGCGTATTGATGTAAAAGACCCCGGTCAGCGTCTCCCCTTTCGCATGGGATTCCGCCAGAATGCGCATCGCCGCAAGCCTATCGGTCGCGTCATATTCCCGTTCCAGCTTGCGCAGACGAAGCTCTGATCCATCATGCATGCGGACAGAAGTAGTCGTACCGGGATCATAGTCCACTTCAATATTCTCGAAATAGGGCACGAAACCAAGCTCGTTGATCGGCTCTTCATGCTCCTTGAAATATTTGTAAGACTTGGTGGAACCTTCGTGATCGTTGAATGTGACGCAGGGCGAAATGACGTCAATCATGGCCGTCCCACGATGCGAAAGCGCGGCTTTCAACATGGTAAGAAGCTGCTTTTTGTCCCCGGAGAACGAACGCCCGACAAACGTCGCTCCTAATTGAATGGCCATCAGGCACGTATCAATGGGGGGGAGATCGTTGATGACGCCGGTCTTCAGCTTGGCGCCCACATCGGCAGTGGCGGAAAACTGGCCTTTGGTCAGCCCGTACACCCCGTTGTCCTCGATAAGGTAAACGATGGGAAGATTGCGGCGCATGAGATGCACAAACTGTCCTATACCAATGGACGCTGTATCTCCGTCGCCAGTCACGCCCAGCATGAGCAGCTTGCGGTTGGCCAGCGCGACGCCGGTCGCCACCGAGGGCATGCGGCCGTGGACGGTATTGAACCCGTGAGCGCGGTTCAGAAAGTAAGCCGGGCTCTTCGATGAGCAGCCGATTCCGGACATCTTGGCCACCATCTCCGGCTGCACTCCCATCTCGAACATGGCGTCAATAATGCGTTCCGAGATTGCGTTGTGTCCGCATCCTGCGCACAGGGTGGTCTTGCCGCCACGATAGTCAATTACGTTCAGTCCAGCATGATTGGTCTTTGGTCCTGGCGCTGTGGGAGTCGCGGACATTACTTGCCCTCCTGCGAAATGATTTCATCGGTGACGGAACGCGCATCAATGGGCAGGCCGTTATAGTGGCGCACGCTGCGCAGCTTTACCGTCTGTTCGGGTGAGAGATCGAGCTTCAGCAATTCCAGCATCTGTCCGTCACGGTTCTGCTCTACCACATACACGCGATCGTGGTTTCTCACAAATTCATGCACATCGCGGTTGAAGGGAAAGGCCCTCAGGCGCAGGTAGTCTATGCTGAACTGGAATTCTTCTTCCAACTGGTCAATGGTTTCAACCATCGCCCAGTGAGACGTGCCGTATGCAATTACGCCGATCTTCGACTTGCCTTCCACGTGCTTCACCGGAGCGGGAACAGCGCTGCGCGCAGTTTCTGATTTCTTTGCCAGACGGTCCATATTGCGAACGTAATCGTCAGGACGCTCGCTGTATTGCCCTTTTTCATTGTGGCCGCTGCCGCGCGTAAAGTACGCAGCTTGAGGATGCATGGTACCCGGCAGAGTGCGGTACGGGATTGCATCTCCGTCCACGTCTTTATAGCGGGCAAACCCGCCCAGCTTTTCAAGTTCGGCCTCGCCCAGCACCTTGCCCCGATGGATAGGCCGCTCCGGATAATCGAATGGATCCGCCATCCAGTTATTCATGCCCAGATCCAGGTCGGTCATCACAAACACTGGTGTCTGGAATTTCTCGGCCAGCTCAAAAGCCTCCATCGCCAGGGTGAAGCATTCTTCTACCGAAGCTGGTAACAACAGAATGTGCTTGGTGTCTCCATGAGAGGCGAACGCTGCTTTGAGAATGTCGCCCTGCATCGTCCGGGTCGGCAGGCCGGTGGAAGGCCCGACCCGCTGAACGTCGAAGATCACGCCCGGAATTTCGGCGTAATAACCCAGGCCCACGAATTCGCCCATAAGCGAAATGCCCGGGCCGGAGGTTGACGTCATGGCGCGCGCCCCTGCCCATCCCGCCCCGAATACCATGCCTGCCGCCGCCAGTTCATCTTCAGCCTGCACCACGGCGAAAGTCGCTTTCCCGTCAGGGCCGATGCGATATTTCTTCAGATATTCGGTAAGCTGCTCGACCAGTGAGGTTGACGGAGTAATGGGATACCACGTGACCACCGTGACACCCGCAAACATGCAGCCCAGTGCGGCAGCGGCGTTTCCATCAATGATGAGTTTGCCGGAATTCTCATTCATCGGCTGAATTGAATAAGGGCAGCGTTCCGTAAATGTCGCGTGAGCATAATCGGCGCCGGCGCGAATGGCGGCGGTATTCAGTTCCGCGGCCTTTTTCTTTTTGGCAAAGTGCTTGACCAGCGCTTTTTCCGACTGGGCCAGATCAATTCCCAGCAGAGCGTCAACAACGCCCACGTAAATCATGTTCTTGACCAGCCGCCGCAGCTTCGCTTCAGGGCAAACCGGCGCCACCAGCTTATCGAAGGGCACAGGATAGAAAATTACGTCGTCGCGCAGTGTGTTCAGGTTAAGTGGCTCGTCGTAAACGCACACCGCACCCGGGCCGAGCGACATCACGTCTTCACGCGCCGTCTCTGAATTCATGGCCACCAGGAAATCAATTTCTTTTTTACGGGCAATATACCCATATTTACTGGCGCGAATGGTGTACCAGGTAGGCAGCCCGGCGATGTTGGAAGGGAAAAGGTTTTTACCGGAAACCGGGACCCCCATCTGAAAAATACTGCGCAACAGCACAGTATTCGCCGACTGCGAACCCGAACCGTTCACCGTGGCAACCTGGATGCTGAAATCGTTGATAATGGGCGACTGTTCTGCGACCTGCGCCGGTAGTTCTTGTACGGTTAAATCCACTGTACCCATGTAATCGTTTTCCTGAAATATCCTTCAAGGAGTGGTACGAAACTGAAATGTACTGGGAGCAATCTCCTGATTTCATTATAAAGCAGGCACTTGTGTGTAAGCCGTTTCTTACCGAGTGCTTAGGGGCGTGCGTTGGCTCAGAATGCTGATTCATTCCGCGATGGCCCTGATTACATAAGTACCCGGAATTTCTGCTTTTAGAACAATTTTGAAAAGACGGTTATATCCCACGGAGCTATGCTACGTTCAAGAGGTCTGGAATTTCTTTCCGGGGGGAGAAAGCCAATCGGACTTGCGTCCGTGAGACTTGGCGACGGAACCATGATCTCGAATCCGACTGATGATTTCAAAAAAAATACGCTGCGAGCTCTTCCTACACTTGTGGAAAAGCTCGCGTATATCTGTTCTCTGCAAACCAAAGACGGCACGTACAAGCATTGGGGTTTAAGCCGGGTATTCGGTGAGAAGAAAGCCCATCAGGCCCTGGAAGCGCTGCACGCGGAATTCGCGACAGAATTGACCCATCTTCCCATTCGTGAGATCTACGAGGAATACGAGCGCGCTTCGCGGCAGTCTGCGAATCCGCAATTGCTTAATCCCGAATCGCTGGAACTGAAAGCGCCGGCTAACGACGACGAACTTCTTTCGGCTCACCTTCAGTTAATTCAGCATTCGATTGCGTCGGTGGCTGAACGGTAGCCTGCCACTCTGAAAGCCGCATCGCTATGCCCACTACCTGCCCGATCACTTCGGCTTCCTGCGGATGCTTCAGCACTCTGGCAGCCACTGGCGACAACGGGTGCGACTGAAGAACAATCTCCCCTTTGCGGATCGAACACCAGCAACACAAATACCCTTCACGCGTTTCCACGAAATAAATCGGACGCTCATATTCCGATCGCCATTTGCCTTCTTCCACCCGGCTGCGCTCTTCATCTACCTGAATGAATGAACCTGGCAGAATCAGCGGATACATGGTGAGGTCGTCAAGACCTATATACGCGTAGGTGTATTTGCGCCGCGCGAGTTCCTGAAGATATTGCAAGGGCACCACGCCCCAGTTCTCGATCATGCGTCCGAGGTTGGTGCTTTGGCGAAGATCGAAACCCGGGTCGAGACGCACGGGCATGCTCACCGAACCGCGCTCGGCCATGATTTCCAGCCGGTGGGTCTTGGCCGGCCTGCATACGGAAAAGTCTGCGGCTGTTGAACCCAGGTCAACGCCATAGAGCTTCAGAAGTTCCGCAAAGTCGGTGCGGTAAATCACCGAGAGCACGTACAGGCGGTAAATGCTTGGAACAACGCCTTTCGTCTCAATGTCTGAGAGGCGGCTGGGATTGATGATGAACTCCTCAATACCCCGCACTTCAGACAGAGTGGTGCTTGCGATCTCTACGTCGCGCAGAGTCAGCCCGACTTGCTCCCGCATTTCCCGCAGCTTTTTACCGGCTGAAAGAACTGTATCCACGAGTCACCGGTTTCCGTTCTACTTTCAGAACAGAATCAAAATAGTAATGCAATGGGGCCCTTATCTAATTCGGCAGATTCTGGCCAGAGGCGAAGACTGCCGCTTTAATAACTTCTACAGTCAATCTGTTCCGCTAAACAAGAACAACAGGAGATGAAACGATCAGTTCCGAAAGCGTTCCATCTGAGATTCGATCTCCGATTTTTGCGCAGATGTAAGAGGCAACAGCGGCAATCGCGGCGGACCTCCATAATATCCGTTCAAATCCATGGAGTACTTCACTGCCGGTATGCCCAATTCGGAAACAACCTTCCGGGTAGTTCCCACAATGGAATTCTGCTTGGCCTGGGCCAAGTCCATGTCATTGTCTCTCCAGGCACTATAAATTTCAAAGCAAATCGTGGGAGCCGGAGCGGCAAACGCCAATACCGCGCCGCTGGCGCCCACCTTCAAAGAATCAAGCACCGTGTGGGCTGCGCCCACCAGCACCTGAAAGCCCACCTCTTTCTGCCTGGTCTTGATCTTTGGCCGTGTTGCAACGGCTACTGAGGTATTTCCCGCCAATTCTCCGACACTCACTAACTGACTGCCGGCTTCTTCTCTGCTCGAAGCGGACGGAGCTAGCATGCGCTCGGTGACCGCCTGAAAGACCTCGGTGGCGATGGCCGTGCGGCGAATATGCCGCGTAGCCTCAACCATGGCCGCAACCTTTTGGACATTGCCGCTCGATTCCTTGATGCCGATGATGTTCGGGTGTCCGGCCAGCTCGACAATGACTTCCAGCGGCAAGTCATAGGCGGTAAACGGCGGAACCGTGTAAAGAAGCACCGGCAGAGGTGAATGATCGGCAACAGTCCGGTAAAACGCCGTGATTGCCTCGGGTGTCATTTGAGGCCGGTAGAAATGCGGCGTACGCACCAGGGCGGCATCATACTTCAGCTTGGCCGCATACTCGGTAAGCTTCAGGGTTTCGATGACCGATTCAGCGCCCGTGCCGGCAATCAGAACCTTCTCGGGGGCCGTCGTCTCCACGGAGATCCGCAAAACCTCGCGCCGCTCCTCATCGCTGAGCATCACGGCCTCCCCCGTCGACCCAAGGATAACCATGCCCGCCACCGGGGTGCGGGAATAACGATCTATATTGTGTTCAATCTTCCTGTAATAAACAGCGCCATCCGCGTAAAAGGGGGTCGTGACAGCCGGGAAGATTCCTTGAAGGAGCATGGAGTCAATTTTACTCACAAAGTGGGTTCCGCAACATACCGGCTCTCAAAGCTTTAGGGAACGAAAGGAGAATGTCTTAAAACCGTTTCCAGCCAGCCGAAAGTGCAACAGCGCCCTGGAGCAACCGGACAATACGCCTGGACGAAATAAAAAGGCCCTGCGCCATGCAGGGCCTGAAATCACATGAAGTCGACTAGATGGCTGTTGCCAGCGGCTCTGCGTTCTGAAGCGAACCCAGCCGGCTAAAGTCTCACGCAATGCCTGATATCTGGGTACCAGCAGCGCAGGTGAAAGCTGCAGAGAAGGGAACATAAACTCGGCTGCCAGCTTTGCCTGGGCAATCATGCACTGCATGCGGATCTGGGTGGCCATATCCACCACCTGAGCCGCCGCTTCCGCTATCTGCACGTCAGAATTCTGTCGGGCCGCCTCAGCCATCTGCAGTACGGCTGCCGCGTTATTGGAGATGCGGGCAACGTATTTGAAGGTAACTGAGATGCGCTGCCGCTTGAGTCTCATAAAGCCGGTGCGGGAAAGACTCTCGCGCAGAAAGCGCTCGTCCTCGCGGTCAATAAGGCAGTGAAATGCCTGCAGGTCCAGCGGACGCATCGAGCCTTCGCGCATGTGCCTTCTGCGGCTTCGCGCCGCTATGAAAAACAGCCCGATGGCGAAGAGTGCGAGGGCGATTACTATAAATGAGATCATCATTGGTGTATAAGCTCCATAAGCGCCTGGTTCCACTGCTCTAACTGCGGCAATTTGAAAATTGTGGTCTTGCCTTCAACCCGTTCCGGAATCAGCAGATAAGCCATCCACACAAGCAATACGAGATCAAAAGTCGCAACATTCACGATGTTCAGCGCCCAGATGACCACTTTTCCATAGTGCGACAGCATTGTGATCCCGATCAGTTGGAAGGCATCCAGAATGCCCAGTCCAAGAGCAATTCCGAAAACGCTCTGCCGCCAGTGAAGGCCAAATGCTGTTGCAAACAAAAACAGGAACAGCAATAATCCAACGCCTAAAATGTACGTCACCTGCTGCACCACAACCACTGTTTCCGAAATGCTGGTCACGTTGATAGCGCTGTGCGAATAAGCAACGCATACGTCCAGCAAAACCAGCAGTATCAACCCCCATTGAAAAAACAGCTTTGCCATTTTTCGCAGGGCGGCATACGGTGCAAACAACTTCCTGAAAATCTCGTAGACTACGCCAAACCCTAACAGCAATGTGGCTGTCTGTTCAATTGCATACCCATACCGGTACAACGAATACCCCATACCGGATTTGAACAGCCAATACAGCCCGAGATCACTCATCAGGCCGAAGAGGCAGTATGCAGTGAAGATGGGGAATTTCTTCCAGCTCCGCCTCGCCAGCAGTATGCCGCCGAGACAAGTCTGTAACCCCAGCCCCACCAGCCACAACATAGAAATCAGGGTTTTGAAATGCATCGCTCCTCGCATCCCAGAGGATAATTCTATAAACGGCGCGAAACAAGCAATTTCTGGAAACCCTGGTAAGGGTTATCGCGTTACCTTTGTCACCGGATACAGAGTGTTCCTTCCGGACAAAAGGGCGCGCTACCCGGTTGCGGCGCACTTGGTGAAGGCGCCGGTTGAGTTGTGCCTGCAAAAAACGGTGTTGGAACGGTTAAAAGTATCGCGCACACTGCCGCGAGTCTGAGGGTTTTTCTTATCATCATTTTCTTTGGCATTCCTTACACAACGAGAGTAAGGGGGAGTGCTGCTGGAACACAGTCTGCCACAGCTCACCCCTGCAGTTCACAAGATTCTATATCATTGGATTTTCGAGATTTGTAACAGAGAATCGGCTGCCTTAGGGCCACTAAAGAATTTAATCCGACCGACAACCCAAGACAAAGAAAATAAGGGCATTGCCCTGCCGAACCTGAGGTAATTCTGCCACAACATAAAAAAACGGTGACCAAAGCTCTAGACCTTTTGGCTGCCGCCCGGGACTGTACCGCTGGAATGGAAGGCCACCCGAATCGGCAGCGCCGTTATTGGCCGAAAATCGTGCGAAGCACCGCCCAAAGTTCACTAGCTAAGAATGAAGCTGGTAGGGCTGGCTCTGACCAAATGAAAATTGGAACCACGACCACATGTCCACCCGGTCCATAACTCTCGGTGGCAGGTTACCTGGCACGTAACAGTAAGCTCGTTTTTGACAGGGAGCGCCAACACTTCATCGTGCCGCTCCGCGGGCATTCTTGCGCACGCGGTAAAGACGCTCAGTAAAGCCGCCTTCACGCTCAAAGGCCGCCGCAAGCGAAGCCAATTGCCGATCGAGCAAGCTGCAAGCCACAGCAATCAGCACCAGGACGGCATTAGCGGCGATCTCGGGGTAGGTGGAAAAAATGGACTGGGTGGATGTTATGGACTCAGGAAGTTTTATGGACCCAGAAGCCTGCGTTGAATAATGGTCGGGGCGAGAGGATTTGAACCTCCGACCCCCTGCGCCCAAGGCAGGTGCGCTACCAGGCTGCGCTACGCCCCGACATATAAAGATAAGACTGGTGCATTCATTTTAGCCGAAGTCTTGCAGTCAGGCATTGCTTGACTCCAAAAAACCGTTCAATCTCCGCATCACACAGCTTAGAAACTGTTACGAGCTCAACCATAAAGGCCGGCTCACTCCGAAAAGGCAATGAATTCATGGCCACCTGAGCAATCCCCTCCTACAGGGGAGACATCAATTTTGACCGATGAAGTTGGCCTTGGCAGTTGCTTGACTTCAACATCGAACAAGTTACCTTGCTGCACGGGCCAGTCAACTACCAGCGTGTAATGCCCTTCTTGTAGGGTCCCGAAGTCGAACCACCCATGACCGTCGGTTCTTGCCTTTTTGACAAGAGGCGGCATCTCACGAGTTGCCCATGTATCCCGGTATTCGTACAACCGCAAATCTACATCGCCGCGGGTGATCCGCTGTCTGAGCCATTGTGGGCTGCTCCATTCCGTTCCGACTACAGTGCCCCGCAGCCGGGTAACTTGATGGAAATAGCCCCAAACAAAGTTACATGGATACGCCAGTGGCGCCTGAAAGATAAGCACAGCGACGATCACTGCTCGAACAGCGGACCGGCAGTTCATGAATGCCTCTCGATTCCGCCAGACTGAAAGTCGCCATGGCACGACTGACAACGGAGCTACTGTACCACTCGGCCCGGTTCTCATGCACATCTGCATTTTGTTTATGGCTGGGTTATCCTGAATTCTGAGCTTCTCACCCATGTATTACCTGCGCACCATTTTTCTTGAGTCATTTCGCGAGCTTGGCCGCAACAAGGTGCGCAGCGCGCTTACCATTCTTGGCATTGCGGTGGGCATTGCCGCTTTTATCTGCGTGGTCGCCATCGGCAACGCGGGATCGGCCAAAATTGAAGACCAGCTTCACAATCTGGGCGACAACATGATCTGGATCGAGGCCGGCAGCCGCGCCAAGAGCGGTGTGCGCGTCGGCTCCCGCGGCACCCGCAGCCTGGTTGTGGAAGATGCGCAGGCCATTGTGCGGCAGGTACGCGGCATCAAAAGCGCCGTACCCAATACAGACGGCCACATCCAGGTGGTCTACGGCAATCTGAATTGGGGCACCCAGTACCGGGGCGTTACCCCGGAATTTCTGGAAGTGCGGCGCTGGGACATCCGGCTGGGCAGCTTCTTCACCAATGATGACGTGGAACGGTCCAGCGCCGTATGCGTGCTGGGCCAGACCGTCGTGGACAACCTCTTTCAGCAGGAAAATCCGCTGGGCAAATCCATACGCCTGAATGCCATGCCCTGCCGCGTGATCGGGGTCTTTGCCGCCAAAGGCATGTCAGGCACCGGCCAGGACCAGGATGATTTTGTGGTCATGCCCTACACCACGGTGCAGAAGAGGCTCACCGGCAATTTCTGGCTCGACGATATCTTCTGCTCCGCGGAATCGCGCGACGTGATGTCGCAGGCCACCCAGGACATCATCGGACTGCTGCGCGAACGCCACCATCTGCACGCGGGAGAAAACGACGATTTCAACATCCGCACGCCGGAAGAGTTGATCCGTGCCCAGCTTC
Organism: Terriglobia bacterium; assembly: GCA_963823745.1. Classification (GTDB taxonomy): domain Bacteria; phylum Acidobacteriota; class Terriglobia; order Terriglobales; family Acidobacteriaceae; genus Angelobacter. Next base: position 208,643 of record CAWGMN010000008.1, on the reverse strand, counting down.
AGGCCAGCCAGTTGCTCACCTTGCTGCTGGCCACGACTGCATCGCTGTCGCTGGTGGTGGGCGGAGTGGGAATCATGAACATCATGCTGGTTTCCATTACCCAGCGCACACGGGAAATCGGAATCCGCATGGCGATTGGCGCCACCGAAACGGACGTGCAGCTTCAGTTTCTGAGCGAAGCAGTCGTCATCAGCCTGCTCGGCGGTATTCTCGGGGTGTTCACCGGTATTGTGGCTTCATCGGTATTGCAGAATACATTGCACTGGCAGTTGCAACTCTCGCCGCAGATCATGGTCTTCGCCAGCCTGTTTGCGGCCGCCACCGGAATTTTCTTCGGATACTATCCTTCGCGAAAAGCTTCGCAGCTCAATCCCATCGAGAGCTTGCGTTACGAATAATCGCGACATGTAACAGGGCGTGACTTTCAGTCGTGCCGAAAAAGCCATGGAAAGATTGGGCTTCAGAAGGTGTGTGAGAACTAGAAGCTTTGCGGTGTGTTGACGACACAAGTATCAGGGCACGAGTTTACTCGTGCCGTAAAGAGGCATAAAGATTGGGCTTCAGCCCCTGTACACTCTGAACTACATGGTGCTATGACCACGAAAATCGAGTTCTCACTTACGCTTTTTAGCCTGTGTAAACGAAGGCAACAGGCCACACCTATTCTGGAAGTGCTCGAAGGAAGTCCAACCCCACTCAAAATCGTCACATTCATCCCTGGAGCGATCATAAGGTCCCGAAGAGAAAGGCCCATCCGCCCAAGACGGACTTATCACTGTCTCAAAATGTTACGGCGGCGTAGTGGTACCACAACGGCGGCGTAGTGGCGCCGTAGTGACACCATTGCTTGCATTCTGTGTTTTTGTTCGCTACTCTCCAGCCTGCGCCCTCAGGGGTGCGTTTGATTTGTTCTTTGAAAATTTGAGAACTACGCTTTTGGCCGCGGACACTTGGCTCAATAGTCCAGGCTGATGTAGGCGGAGCTATGCCTGTGGGTATTGCGATGCCTTGATTTTGTAGCGGATGTAGCGCATGTAGCGGACTTGTAACGGACTCATTTTGAGCGTTCATCCGCTGTTCATGCGGGTTGTAGCGGATGTAGCGGATTTTGGCCTCAATTTTCACTTATGACGGCCAAAACCTAATGCCCATCCACGAAACAATCAGTGTGTATCTGTCCTATCAGAGTATCAGTGATGAGGTTCGGATGTTGCGACCTTGTCGCGCGACAGTTGCGAGCTGAAAATGCGATTTTCGCCGCGATTGACAAGGCTTGTAGCGAGTTGCGACCTTTTTACACGATTCGAAGGGAGTCACCGGTGAAGGAATTTGCGGCGAAGGTCGGGCCAGAATTCATGCACCAGATTGAAACCCGCGTCCCTTACCAGGTTGAACGTTACCCGGTCGACAATGGGATAAAGACCTTGTCGTTGTGCGGGCACGTAGAGATCGGACAATGCCTGTGACATGGCCCCGCCAATGATCTTGGAGCAGTTGAAGGTTTCATGTCCATCATTGGCGTGGGTTATGACCACACGGCTCATAGCATAGGCCGCACGTTTCACCAGTGGGAGGTCAGGGTTGCGGAAGTAACGCGGGTCCTGCTTCAAAATGGACGGCACCAGAAACTGCTGGAAGAACACATCGGATTCGCTGGTGGCCAGTTCGATGCCGGCACGCTGTCCCAGGCCGCGCCATCCGCGCTCATACTCGCGGTTGTGGTCGCTGAAATCTTCCTTGAATGCATCCACCGCAGCGCCGGCGAAGGTGCTGGGCGCATAGGTGTGCCGCAGGAAAATATCGAACTTCTGGCGCGTGGTCAGCGGCTTCCATGTATCCACGTTGGGATACGCGCGCCCGTCTATGGCTTTGTTGATTTGCCTCTTCACCAGGCTTTTGACTTGCTGAAAATTCGTAGGTGTTTCCTGGCTGGAGGGTGGCGCGCCCTGCACCGGAACAGTCTGCGGAGGTTCGGATTGGGCGACTTGGGCCACGTCAGGCGGGGGCGTGCCTTGCGCAAAAGCGATGGCGCTGGACACGATCAGAACACAACACCCCTGAAGAAAACGCATGGCCCCTACCCACAAGAAGTTCAGACTCTAAGCATTTAGAACTAAGTAAATAGTGGGAGGTTGCAGGGTCTCAGGCGTTTAATCTTGCCGGGCGGCAGAAACACGGGCCTTGCGCAGCCAGTCGCCGATCAGTGCTGCTGGAGCAAAGCAGACGATCGTAGAGACTTGGGGCCAGATTGCGCCCTCGCCGGACCGGGAAAATAGGGAGATGGCCGCTCCAATGGCAATGATGGCGGCCAGGAGTAATCCAGTGATCAGATCAGGCCTGCGGCTGATCAGCCCTGCCACAAATCCGGCCAGCAGACTGAAGAATATGCCGTAAAGAATACCGGCCAGCATGAACTTCAAAGAAGCAGGCGCATGCGGATCAACATGGGCAATGTAAAAGAGCAGTACGGCCGACCCGGCAAAGATCAGGTCCCCGGTAACAATTCCCGCCACTGTTCTGGCCATCGGCATCCGGCAGAATTGTAGCAGCCAGGTATTTTGCATCCGGGCCTATAATCTAGACCAGTGATCAAAATTGCATTGTTCATGTGGCTGGTGGCCTTCGTCCTGATGCTTTTTGGCGGAGCAAACGAGCGGCGCTGGATGGTACGCCTCGCCTATGGTGGATTCTGCCTGCTCCTGCTGGCTATGCTGATTAAGGTAATCAGGATTTAGTTCTGCATGGGGGCGGCACGCTTTCGTAACCCCTTGAATTGGCCCAAATATGGGAAACGCCGGGTTGACCAGCGACAGAATGTCGAACCTAATATATTCTTAGATGTGCCTGATTTTTCGGGCGAGAGGAACACTTTGGCAGAAATTCGATTGCAGGAAGGCGAGCCGCTGGAAAACGCGCTGCGCCGTTTTAAACGCAAGGTTCAGGCAGAAGACATCATCAAGGAAGTGAAGCGCCATTCCTTCTACCTGAAGCCCGGCGAGAAGCGCCGCGTGAAACAAGCCCTGGCGCGCAAGCGGGCCAAAAAGAAGATCCGGAAAGACCGCGACTCCCGCCCGGAACGCGACTGATAACCTGCGCCGCTCACAAAACGCGGACCAACGCCAATATCAATCACAGTCGGTCCGCTTGAGCTGGGTTAATTCCCTTCCCGCCTTTATTCTGGACACATGGAGTGTTTCGCCAGTTTCTCAGACTGGCGAAACGATACATGCTCGTGCGAGCCATTTATTGCATCTTCTGGAACTCCGTCGGCGTATAGCCGAGGATTGACTTGAAGTCGTTGATCAAATGGGCCTGGTCGAAGTAGCCAAGTTCCAGGGCGAGTTGAGCGCAATCGAGGCGTTCACCATCGCGAAGGCGTTCGACCGCCTCGTGAAGACGATAGCGCCGGATCACCCACTTGGGACTCACTCCTACATATTCACTGAAGAGACGCTGCAAAGTCCGAGTACCCATGGCGGACTTTCGGGCGAGGTCGTCAACCGTGAGCAGGTCGCGTTGCTCGAGGGTCTGCCGGACAAGTTCTTTCGCGAGATTAGCTTTGTCGTCAGGCGCGGGAATACGTGCCTGAAAAAAAGAGTCGGTTGCCGCTACCAGTTGATCGTCTGATGCCTCCGAGGTAAGAATTTCTTCGACGGCAGTGACTTCATCTCCGAAGATTTCGAGCACTGGCCGCGTGCGATTGGTTATCCGTGAGACTGCATATCCGAGGAATGCACGAAACATTCCCGGCGCGAACTTGATGCCGAAGACGTGCGACTTGCCTTCCAGGTAACGTGAGAACTTGCCCGTGACCACACCGAAGGCATGGGAGTTGTTCTTCTCAAACACCACGTGCACATTCGGCTGCGGAAGCGTCTCTTGCGTGTGCGGAGCGCGATGGCGCAAGTCCCAGGCGACAATCCAGTAGTGCTCGATGAATTGCGTAAGCTCGGCGGCGGGCCTGCGACGCGCGAGGCGGAACTCTTCTGCTGTGAGCGGAGGAGGGTTCAAAATGCCGCGCGGAGCGCCGGTTTCAGAGGCAAGCCACCCGCGATTGTTCACCTCGTCTTGTCGCGTTTTTCCAATCATTGACAGCAGCCGTTTCCTATACTCGGTACATCCTTGAAGAACGAGGTCAACATGAGCAAACTGATCGTAGAAGACAGCATTGATATCCATGCGCCCGCAAACCGGGTTTGGACGGTTCTCACAGACTCGACATTCATTCAGCAGTATATGTTCGGCTGCGTCGTTGAGACCAACTGGAAACCGGGAACGCCATTATTGTGGAAGGGCGCCGCGGACGGCCATCTTTATGTTAAGGGTGATGTGGTGGCAATTGATGCAGCTCGCCGGCTGGAATATACGGTGTTGGGGGCGGATATGAAGATTGCTGACATACCCGAAAACTACCTCACCATTATTTACGAGTTGAAGAACACCGGCGGCAATTCCACGCAGCTTCATGTTTCGATGGGCGACTTTAACGCGGTCGGCAATGGGAAAGCACGTTATGACGAAACGATGGCCGGAGGTGGATGGACGCCAATGCTGGAGAAGATCAAGCAGCTCGCGGAAAACGCCTGACCATGATGATCGGGCCACCACACAAAGCCCGCCCATCAGCATCAAGGCGAACTGCCGGATACGCAGCTATGAAACCGCTACAGCCTGGTTTTCATAAATGCAAATGAGCCGCTTAGCTGTGATCGCTGTCTCGGTCGGGTACCCGAAGGCGTTATTGATATACAGCACATCATCCAGCGCCAGCTTGCGATTGACGTGGCTATGCCCATAGACGTGAATTGCCGGCTTGAGTTGCCTGATCTGCGCCTCCAGGCTGGTCGAGCCCAAAACAGGATACAGAGTTCTCTTGTTTCCGGGAATGTAATTTGGCATAACGTCAAGACGCGGCAGAAAATGCGAGAATGAAATTACGGTCTCGTTCGTGACCTTAAGAACGTCATGGTTGAATTGCAAAAAGTACTGCGTAATCTCACGCTCCGAAAAATGGTCCGGCCAGCGACACGCCCGATAGTCCACCCATGCTTCGAGCAACTCGCTGGTAGGCTCGCCAAACGAGTAGTCGTACCAGCCGAGTAGAGGCACAATGGACAGGCGGTCGCTATGGAACGGCCGCATCGAAGCGCCGCAGTTGTCAATGACCTGACAGACGCGCTGGAATTTATCTAGAGATGTGCCATAGGTCTGGTCGTTAAACACCCATAAATCGTGGTTACCTGGAACAAATAGCACTTTGGCGAAGCGGCCTGCCAGGGTGGTCAAGCACCAATCCAGCAACCGTATGGAGTCGGAGATATCTCCAGCCAGAATCAGCACGTCGTTGCGGTAATCGGTGGCAGAGAGATTCTGGATCCACTGCCGATTGACCTCGAAGTCGATGTGAACGTCTGATACAGCAAAGATTCTCATTGGTTATGATCACTCGCAGTGTGTGTTTCTGGACAGGCGTGTAAGAACTCGAATTTTATGGTCACAGCGCCACGCAGTTAAGAGTGTGCCGGGGCTGAAGCCCAGTGTTTACGCGTCTTAGGGCACGAGTAAACTCGCGGTCTGATACTTGTATCGTCAACCCACCGCAACTCGAAGTTCTCACACATTCTCTGAAGATGGGATTTCTCAATTTTACTTGACCGCTCTTCCACCAAAAACGGGACACAGCAACTATGAATAGCTTTAGTCGTGCCGCAGCACCACAATCGGATCAAGCCGTGTGGCGCGGCGGGCCGGAACGTAGCAGGCCACCAGCGAGACCACGATGACAACCGCTGCCATAGCTGCAAGCGTAATGGGATCATAGGCTCGGACGCTGAACAACAGGCTGGAAACGTACTTGGTAAAAACGAAGGTAGCCGCCAACCCAATGACCAGGCCGATGATTGTCAGTCGTAAGCCGTGGAGCAGAACCAGTTGCAGAATGCGCCCTCGTGAAGCGCCCAGCGCCATGCGCACGCCCAGTTCCCGCGTTCTTTGCGCGACTGAATAGGCCATTACGCTGAAGATTCCAATGGAAGAGAGCACCAGCGCGAGCCCGGCAAAGATGGCCAGCAGCACGGTGCGAAAGCGCGGCTGGGAAATCGAATCGGAAACGTTTTCGTCCATGGTGCGAATCTTTACGACCGGCTGGTTGGGGTCGAGATCATGCACGACACTGCGCACCGAGGCGGCCAGTGCGCGCGGATCAGAAGCGGTCCGCAGAACCAGCGACATGGCCAGCACCGGGACCGTCTTGTCCGCCTGGCGGTAAGGCACGTACATTTCCGACGCTGCTTCGCTCGACAGCGCCTGCTTCACATCACCGACGATGCCCACAATTTCCATCCACGGGGCCGTATCGTTAGGAAGACCGCCAAGTTGAATATGCTGTCCCACAGGATTGATGTTCGGGAAAAAAGTCCTGGCCATGGTCGCGTTGATAACCACAACCGGAGGAGCGGTCTCGCGGTCGCCGGGCTGCACGAAGCGGCCCTGAATCAAGGGAATCTGAAGCGTTTCGAAATAGCCGGGACTCACAGTGCGGTAGCTGGCCACAGAATAGTCATGGCCTTTCGGCGGGCGGCCCTGGATGTTGAAATACAGCGCCCCACCGCCTCCGCTTACAGGCAGGAACGATGCAGCCGCGGCGGAACGCACGCCCGGCAGCGTGGACGCATGATCGAGCATGTTATTGAAAAAGTCGAGACGCTCGGTGGACGTGCGGTGCGCATTGGGCGAAAGCGGAATGTCGGCCACAAGAATATGATCGGTGGCAAAGCCCGGCGCTACGGTGGACAGCCGCTCGAAGCTGCGCAACAGCAACCCGGCCCCCACCAGCAGCAGCATGGCCGTAGCCACTTCAGCCACCACCAATGCCCCGCGCAGTTTCAGCACTCCGCTGCTCACTGCGCCGCGGTCGGTTTCGTTGAGGGCTTCGCGCACATCAATCCGCCACGCGTGGCGGGCCGGAGCCAGCCCAAATAAAATGCCGCCCGCCAACGCAACCACCATGGTGAAGAGCAGCACGGAGAGATCCACCGATACATGGCTGCTTCCGGGCAAGGCGGAACCAGCCAGATGCAGCAGCGGCGGCATTGCGGCCCAGGCCATCAGTAATCCCAATATTCCGCCCGCCAGCGACAATAAAACGCTTTCTGTAACCAGTTGGCGAATGATGCGGGAACGGCTTGCTCCAATTGCGGTGCGCACCGCGATTTCACGCTGCCGGGCCGCAGCTCGCGCAATAAGAAGGTTGGCGACGTTGGTACAGGCGATAAGCAGGACAAATCCGACTGCGCCCATCAGCATCAGCAATGCAGGACGGACATTTTCCACCATCTGTTCCTGCATGGGAATGACCTGGGCGCTGGTGCCGGTGTCATACACGGGATACTGCTGTTCCAGACGCTTGGCGATCTGCTGCATTTCAGAATTTGCCTGCTGCACGCTCACTCCGGGTTTGAGGCGGGCGATCGGCAGAATGCCGGGATGCCAGGCACGGTCATCGGGCAGAGTACGAGCCCATGGTTCCATTGGCACAACTACATCAGGCGAAGTTTGCAGAATCTGATAATTGGGCGCCAGCACGCCCACGATGGTGTAGCTTTTGTCATCAATGGTTACGGCCTGGCCCAGCACCTGCTGAGAGCCGGAAAAGCGCCGCTGCCAAAGCCCGTGGCTGATCAACACAACGTTGGTTCCCCCGGCGCGGTCTTCTTCGGGAAGAAACGGACGACCGATCTCCGGTTGTATGCCGAGCAGCTCAAATAAGTTTGCCGTGGCCATCTGCGCGGCCACGCGCTCGGGCTCGCCGGAGCCTGTGAGAGTAGATGTGGTATTGCGAACCGCGCCCATGGCCTCAAACGATTGGCTCTGTTCACGCCAGTCTTTGAAATTCAGGTAGGAAGCGGAGGATTTCGGAAGCTGCCGCGACTTTTCCAGGACCAGCACCACGCTCTGCGGATTGCGGTATGGAAGAGGCCGCAAAAGAACCGCGTTCACGATGCTGAAAATTGCGCTATTCGCTCCGATGCCCAGGGCCAGCGTGAGCACCGCCACAATGGCAAACCCCGGATCATTCTTGATCCTTCGCAGCGAATAACGAAAATCCTGATAAAAATTGTGCATTCATCATTCTCCCAGCAGCTCAATGTGGAGCTGTTTTCATGCTATCTCATGCCGGTCCATATGGAATCGCTTGCTACCATCGCGACAAAATCCAGGCTAATCCACATCAATGGTTACTTCGAGGTCAGATGCTGTTCCAGCAAACGTCCGATTGTACTCATCGCTGCCGGATCGATCATCTGCGCGTGCCGTCCACTGATGTCGTGCACCTCAATTTCCCCGGTAACATACGGTCCCCACATGCGAGGGGAAACAATTTCGCGCCGCCTGTCAGTGGCGGCAAAGAACAAGACATTGCCTTCATAGACTCCGGGATGAAAATCGAAGATCAGTGCAGTGGTGCGTTCGTAGAGCTTGTACATACGCTCGGCTTTCTCTAATCCTACCAATCCAAGCACATGCTCGGTCTCGCGCGCCGCAGCCACCAGATTCGGCAGGTTCAGAGGCCGCCCTTTCAAGGCTTCGGTGTCAAGCTGCATGAACTCGGCGAAGTCCTGAATGGCTTCCTGCAATGCCAGCGCGGGCGAATTCTTCAGCCCAGCGGCAGGGTAACTGTCAAGCAATGCCAGCATGGCTATTTTTTCATTCTGCCGTTGCAGGCGGCAGGCGAGAGAGTGAGCGACCAGTCCGCCGACCGACCAGCCCACAAGATAGTACGGCCCTTCAGGCTGTATCTTGCGCACCAGTTCAAAATACGTATCCGCTAACTCGTCAATGCTCTCCGGCAATGGGGTTTCGATCTCAATTCCTCGCGCCTGCAAGCCGTAGATGGGGCGCTCGGGATCCAGTTCACGGACCAGCGCGGCATAACTCCAGCTCAACCCCGTCGCACCCGGCAGACAGAAAACAGGGTTCAGGTTCCCTTTGGGACGCAAAGCCAGCACCTGGCCCATCGCGCTCTCATGTGACAGCCTCGAAGCCAGCTTTAACGATAAGTCGCTCACTGTGGGCGACTCAAACAGCGCTCTTAGAGAAAGGTCTACGCCAAGGGCCGTCCTGATTCTGCTGACCAGCCTTGTGGCCGCAATGGAATGACCGCCAAGCGCAAAGAAGTTATCGTGAACGCCGACCTGCCTTACAGCCAGCACTTCAGCAAAAATCTGGCATAACATTTCCTCCTGCGGAGTTCTGGGCGCAACGTATTTCTCGCGCCGCCACTCGGGCGCAGGCAGGGCGCGGCGGTCCAGCTTTCCACTGCTGGTAAGAGGCAGCGCTTCAAGCACAACGAAAGCAGCGGGCAGCATATAGTCTGGCAATTTCATGCTGAGGTGGTGGCGCAAAGCCGTAGCGTCCAGGGTGACGCCGGGACCGGGAACAGCATAGGCAACGAGCTGTGGGTTTCCGCCGCCGTCTTCGCGGGTTATCACCACGCATTGCCTGATGCCATCAATATCACGAAGCGCAGTTTCGATTTCTCCCAGCTCGATTCGGTATCCCCTGATCTTCACCTGCTGATCGGAGCGCCCGAGATATTCGAGTTCCCCATTGGTCTGCCAGCGTACTAAATCCCCAGTGCGATACATCCGCTCACCCGGTTCGCTCGTCCAGGGATCTGCGACAAACCGTTCCGCAGTCAGGCCAGGCCGGTTCAGGTACCCACGAGCCAGTCCGCTGCCGGCCAGATACAAATCACCAGTGACGCCGATCGGGACTGGCTGCAAGGAAACATCAAGAACATAGACCCGCGTGTTCCAGATGGGCCGACCAATAGAAACCACGTCGTCTTTCATGTCTGAAATCCAGGCGGTGGCATAAACGGTCGCTTCTGTTGGCCCGTACAAGTTGGCAATGCGGCACTCAGGAACGATCTCGTGAATCTCACGCACCAGCCCCGGTGGCAAAGCTTCTCCGGCCAGAACAATGGTGTTCACGTTTCGGTAAGCGTCACTCTGATCAAGAAGGCTGGAAAAAGCCGAAGGCACCGCGCTGATGAGACTGCCGTTCCATTCTTCGCCACGACGATCGGCCAGGGCCAGCAGGTTGCGAACAATATCAATACTGCCGCCGGACACCAGCGGAGCGAAGATTTCAAACACCGAAACATCAAAATTTAAAGATGTTGAGGCCAGCACCCGCGAAAGCCTGGCCTCACCGAAGAAAGAAGCTGCCCACGAAAGAAGCGCCACAGCGCTGCCATGCGTTACCACTACGCCCTTAGGAATTCCGGTCGAACCAGATGTATAGATCACATAGGCGGCATGCTGGGGAAGCAGGCGGTCTCTTCCCTGCTGGAAATCGGCCGGATCGTTGTGCATGTCGAGTGATGTTTGCATCAAGGCTTCATCGAGGCAACACACATTGGCGCCGGCAGGCAGACGCCCGCACAGTGACTTTGTGCTGATCACCGCAACCGGTGAAGCATCAGCCAACATCTGCGCCAGCCTTGCCTCAGGGTACTCCGGATCCAGCGGCAGATATGCGCCACCCGCTTTAAGAACACCAATCACGGCAACAACCATGTCCAGAGATCGGTCCATACAGATGCCAACCAGAGATTCAAGACGCACTCCGATGGTGATGAGATAACCGGCAACTGCACTCGAACGCGCATCCAGCTCTGTATAGCTGAGTGAGTGGCCGCCACACAGCACAGCGACTGCCGTGGGCGTTTTCTGCGCCTGCTCCTGAAACAAATCGGGAATGGTCTTGTTCCGGGGAATGGAATGGCCGGTCTGGTTCGGCTTCTCCAGCACCTCGGCCTGTTCCGCTGCGCTCAGCATCTGGATTTGCCAAACGGCTTTTTCCGGATCGGTAATGGCCGCGGTCAGAAGCGCGATGTAGTGACGCGCCATTTGATCTATGCGCCAGCGGTCAAACAGATCACGGTTATACATCCAGTAGAAATCCATTCCATCTTCGCGCTCCCAGGCGTGCACTTCCAGGTCAAAACGCACGCGCGGCTCGCCGGTGGAGATGGGCTCAATCTCCAGGCCTTTCAACTTCTGTGCGCCCATAGGAGCGTTCTGCACCGCGAACATCACCTGATATACCGGGGTCACATTCAGGCTGCGCACCGGCGACAGCTCGGCCACCAGCCGCTCAAAGGGCAGGTCCTGATGCTGGTAGGCTTCAAGGGCCATGGCGCGTACCGCGCCCAGCAATTCCTGAAAACTCTGCTGCGGCCGCACGCGCGTGCGAACTATCAGAGAGTTCACAAAAAAGCCGATGAGCTGCTCCAGTTGGAATTCCGGGCGATTAGCGATGGGCGAGCCAACGACCACATCATCCTGACCGCTGTAACGGTAGAGAAGAACGGCAAATGCAGAGAGCAAAGTCATGTACAGCGTTGCTTCGTGCATCTGGCTGAACTGCTTCAAGGCTGCCATCTGGGCGGCATCCAGTTGCGCGGAGCACATGAGGGCGACGAACGTCTGCACCGGGGGACGAGGCCTGTCTTTGGGCAGATCAAGCTGCTCGGGTATGCCCGCCAGTTGTTTCTTCCAGTAATCGAGTTCACGGCGCAACGCTTTTTCATCGAGCCATTTGCGCTGCCAGATGGAAAAATCGGCATACTGAATAGGCAGCGGCGGCAATGGATTTTCCAACCCGTCATGGAATGCCTGATATAAGGCCATGAACTCGCGGTTGAAGACGCTCTGCGACCAGCCATCGGAAATAATGTGATGGAAGGTGCGGAGGAAAACATGGTCTGCTTCGCCCACCTTGATCAATCGCACGCGCAGCAGCGGCCCCTGGGAAAGCAGAAACGGCTGGGAAAATTCACGTTTTATCGTCTTCACTACGCGGTCAAATTTGGCTTCGTCGGTCAATCCACTCAGGTCTTCCAAAGGGATGTCCAGCCGAAGTTCCGGCAGCACCACCTGCACCGGTTCGCCATTCACTTCGGTAAAGATCGTGCGCAATGATTCATGGCGCTCGACGATGGCATGCACTGTGCGCTCCAGCGCATCCATATCCAGCTTTCCGCGCAGGCGCATGGCTTCGGGCATGTTGTATTCGGCGCTTGTGCCTTCGAGCTGGTCAATGAACCACAGGCGTTGCTGGGCATAGGAGAGCGGGATCCGTTCGGGCCTCGGCATGGCCGTAAGCGGGCGCAAAGATTTTTCAACGGTATGCAACTGCGGCGCCAGCGCGGCTACTGTGGGCGAGGCAAAGACGGTGCTGAGTTCCAGTTCCCTACCCAGCATAGAGCGAATACGGCTGACCAGCCGCATGGCCATGAGCGAATGCCCGCCGAGATCGAAGAAATCATCATCAATGCCTACGCGCTCAACCGCCAGAATATCGGCAAAGATTTCGCACAACATCTCCTCAATGGGAGTACGAGGAGCGCGGTAGTTATCATCATGCCGGTCGGATGATGGCAGCGCGTTGCGGTCCACCTTTCCGTTGGCGTTGAGCGGCCAGGCAGGCACCACCATGATGGAAGAGGGCACCATGTATTCAGGGAGAGTCTGCCGCAGATATTCCTGCAAGACCCGGCCCAGCCTGCCCAAGGCAGCAATCTGCGCGGGAGCATTGCCATATTGCTTGTAGCTGTGCGCGATGTTTTCATCACGGGCCGACTGCGCTACCCATTGCGGCCTGAAAATCAGAGAGTATACGGCTTCACTATCGAATCCCTGCCAGACATGCTCCACACCGAGACTGCGGGCGAATTGCATTGTCTCTTCAGGGTCAGCACCGGATGAGCCGGCAATCGCGCTTTGTAATTGCCCGGCCGTCATAATTTCAGTGGGCGTGGTTCGCAGCAGATGCACAGCCGCAACCGCCGCCGCGACGCGTTGGTCTTTTACGCCGCGCAGGCCAGCCGCAACGGATGGATTTTCGAGCATAGCCTTGCGGACTTCGTGTCGCCAGTAGCCGGACTCGTCCCAGTCAATCCAGTGTTCCGGCTCCGCCACTTTCTGTTTTTCACCCACCGTCAGCGTGGCGTCAAAGCGAAACCGGCTCAGCTCGTTGTCATAAGCCCCGGGCTTAAGCGTTACCTTCGCGCGTCCGATTTTTGGCCAGGTACGAGCTATATGATCCAGAAGCGCGGGAGAGACCAGCAGTTCTTTGTCATTGCGCATGGCTTGGCTGATGCGCTGGCGCAACTCGTTCAACGACGTTTCTGCATCGGCTTTATGCAACTGCACCGATGTGTGATAGGGCTCCATGAGGGGTAGGCTTCGCACATCACCGATAAAAATGTGGCCTGCGGGCCGCGTAACCCGAACCGCCTCTTCCAGCACCTGGACGAGATAGTTGATGTTGGGAAAATACTGCACCACGGAGTTGAGCACGACCAAGTCAACGCTGTCATCGGCCGCAAAGGAAATTTCATGCGCCAGCCCCTGCCGCAAATGCACATGATTCAATTCCTCATGTTGCCGCACAAAAGGCTCAAGCTGGGCCAGCACCTCGGCGGAAAAATCCACGCCGGTATAGCTTGCGCAGCGGGGCGCAAGCCGCGTAAGCAACAATCCGGTTCCGCAGCCGATTTCCAGCACGCGCGAAGGACCGAGTGCCGTAAGCTGGGCCACCGTCTGCTCAACCCAGATGCGCATTTCGTCGGCGGCAATGGGTTCGCCGGTATAGCTGCTGTTCCAGCCGACGATATTGAAGTGGGAAGAAATCCCGGGCCCCTGGCGGTAAAGCGTCTGGTAAAGCTGCTGCCAGTGCTCGATATGCGAGTGCTGGGCCTCGACTTGTTCCGATTCCGCCTGACGCGGCACCACGTAGCCAAGCAGTTGCTTTTGCGCGGCATGCTCGCGCACGATCACCAAAGATTCCTGCACCTGCTCATGGCTATTCAAGGCGGCCTCAATCTCACCCAATTCAATACGAAAGCCGCGAATCTTAACCTGTTGGTCCGCGCGGCCCAAAAATTCCAACGCCCCATTCGCATTCCAGCGGACAAGATCGCCGGTGCGGTACATGCGGCCACCCTGCCGGCCATAAGGATCGGCGACAAATCGTTCCGCGGTCAGCGCCGCGCGCCTCAGGTAGCCTGTGGCTAATCCCGGCCCCAGCAGGTAAAGTTCGCCGACACCACCCATGGGGACAGGCTCAAGATATTGATCAAGCACATAGACCTGAGTGTTCTCAATCGGTTTGCCGATAGGAACAGTAGAGGCATGAGGAGCAATCTCTTCTATGCGGTAGGTAGTGCTGAACGTGGTGTTCTCAGTAGGACCATATCCGTTCAGGAGATGTTCCGGTTTTCCATCGGCAAAGACACGACGCACAGAATCGGCGTCAACGGCTTCTCCACCGACCAGAAGATCGCGCATGGCTGAAAACGCTCCGGGAGCTTCGATCGCCATCTGGTTGAAAAGCGCAACAGTCAGAAACATTGCATCAATGCGTTCATCTTTGAGCCGCGCGGCAAAGACTGCGGGCGAAAGCGTGACCTCACGGGGAAAGATCACCAGCACTCCACCATTCAAGAGCGCTCCCCAGACTTCGAAAGTCGCGGCATCGAAAGAAGTATTGGCTACCTGGGCGATGCGCACGCCGAAGTGCAACCGCACATAAGACGTGTTGCAGACCAGGCGAATGATTGCCTGGTGCGGCACTACGATGCCCTTGGGAATTCCGGTTGAGCCCGAGGTGTACATCACGTAAGCGGGACTCAATGGATGTTGAAGCAGGCGCTCGGGATTTTTATCGGCGAAGGCAGGAGCCGCGTCCAACTGGTCCAGCAGAACAGTTTGAATGCCTGTTTCATTCAATTCACGCCGGCGGCCGGCGGTGGTAAGCAGGACCTGTGCTTCGCTGTCGGCCAGCATGTCGAGCACGCGCTGGCGCGGATAGGCCAGATCAAGAGGCACATAGGCGGCTCCGGCTTTGATAATTCCCAGCAGCCCCATCATCATTTCCGGGCCGCGCTCCAGGCGCACAGCGACCAGGCTGCGGAAGGTGACGCCCAATTGCAGCAGATGGTGTGCCACGCGGTTGGCTCCGGCATTCAGCTCGGCATAAGAAAGCTTGCGACCTTCAAAAACTATGGCATCGGCCTGAGGCGTTTTCTTCACCTGCGCTTCAAATAAATCGGCCAGGGTACCCGCAGGCAGCTTGCGTCCGGTCTCATTGCATTCCTGCAACAGGCTGCGGCGCTCTTCAGGGGTAAGCATGGGCAGCCGGTACAACGGCACGTCAGGCGTCTCAGCCACGCACTCCATGATGCGCAGAAAATGGCGTGACATCTGCTCCATGCGCCAGCGGTCAAACAACTCCCGGTTGTATTCCCAATAGAAAACGATTTTTCCTTCGCCCTCAAAGGCATGCACTTCGAGATCGAACCGGACGCGCATTTCGTCTCCGGCGAGAGGCTCAATTTCGAGACCTTTGAGTTTCTGACTGCCTTTTGCAGCATTCTGGAGAACGAACATGACCTGAAAAAGAGGGGTGCGGTTCAGGCTACGCTGAGGAGAAAGTTCTTCCACCAGCTTTTCAAAAGGCAGATCCTGGTGCTGATAGGCGCCCAGCGCCATCGCCTGCACTGCCACGAGCAGTTGGCGAAATGTTTCTTCGTGGTTCACGCGCACCCGCATAACTAGCGAATTCACAAAGAAGCCGATCAGTTGTTCCAGTTGAACATGGCGGCGGTTGGCAATGGGCGAGCCCACCACAATGTCATCCTGTCCGCTATAGCGGGAAAGCACAATTGCAAATGCGGCCAGCAAAGTCATGTAAAGGCTTGCCTGGCTTTTTTGCGTAAGGTGCTTCAATTCCGCCAGCGGCCCGCCTGAGAGCGCGAATGTGCACACGTCGGCAGTGAAAGTCTGCACTGCAGGACGCGGCCTGTCGCGGGGAAGATCGAGTTGTTCGGGGATGCCTTCGAGATGTTGCTTCCAGTAGTCGAGTTCGCGAGCAAGCGCTTCTTCATTCAGCGTGGTGCGCTGCCATACCGCAAAATCAGCATACTGCACCGGCAGGGGATCCAGGGGATTGGAACGCCCACCGGAGAATGCTTCATACAACGTGGCAAACTCGCGATTGAAAACACCCTGGGACCAGCCATCAGAGATGATGTGATGAAAGGTGCGAAGAAAAATATGATCGTCATCACCGATTCGGAACAGCCGCATGCGCAGCAAGGGACCACGCGTGAGATCGAAAGGCTGCTGCCATTCACGGCGTAATGCGTCCAGCACCCGCTCGCGCTTATTTGTGTCGTCAATCTGTAACAGGTCTTCTACAGGAAGATCCACGCGCAATTCCGGAGCAATGATCTGCACCGGCTGGCCATTCGCCTCGCCAAAGCGGGTACGCAGGCTTTCATGGCGCTGCACGATGGTCGCGACGGTGCGCTTGAGTGCGCCGAGGTCGAGGCGGCCGCGCAGGCGCATGGCCTCAGGCATGTTGTATTCGGCGCTGGTCTTTTCCAAACGGTCAATAAACCAGAGCCTCTGCTGCGCATAGGAAAGCGGCAGCCTCTCAGGACGCCGAGAGGCGAGCAGTGCAGTCGCACCACCATTTCCGCTGGCAGCCGGCGGCTGCGGTTTGGTGTAGGACCAGCCATAGCCGTCCCACCATACCGCCTTTCCGGTTTCGGTATCGAAAGCCTCTTCGCCGAATACTGGTGTCTCTTCAGCCATGTTTTACTTTCTGCGCACCGCCGATGGTTTGGCGTAACTGGCCGGGGGCTGCGGTGGCTGCGGCGGCGCTAAATGCTTTACCAACTCGGCCACAGTAGGCGATTCGAATACGATGCGCAGCGGCAGTTCCTGTCCGGTTGCGGCACGTATGCGGCTAACCAGTTTGGTTACCATGAGAGAATGGCCGCCGAGTTCGAAGAAGTTGTCATCCAATCCGACTCGCGGCACATCGAGCACCTCAGAGAAGATTGAGCACAGCATCTGTTCCTGGGGCGTTTGCGGACCGCGGTATTCTTCGGTGCGGCGTTCAGGAGCAGGCAACGCCTTGCGATCTACCTTGCCCCCCGCGGTCAATGGCAATTTCGCCAGTATGACAAATGTCGCAGGCACCATGTAGTCCGGCAGTTTTTGCTTCAGGTAGTTCCTGAGTTCTTCCACTGGAACAGCACTAGCGGGATCATGCAGCGCCACATAGGCCACCAGACGCTTATCGCCGGACTGCTGTTGGCCCGAACGATCATCCCGCGCCAGAACCGCCGCCTGCATGACCTTCTCATTGGATAGCAGAGCTGCTTCAATTTCACCCAGCTCAATGCGGAAGCCGTGGACTTTCACCTGATCATCCATGCGGCCCAGGAATTCGAGAGCACCGTCTTTACGCCAACGCGCCAGATCACCGGTGCGGTATAACCGCTGGCCTGCTTCCTCACTGAAACCATCCGGCAGAAAGCGTTCCGCCGTAAGCTCCGGATTGTTCAGATATCCGCGACCAACCCCTGATCCGCCCAGATATAACTCACCGGTCACACCCACAGGAACGACCTGCATATAGGCATCGAGCACATAGGCTGTGCAATTGCCCAGCGGACGCCCTATCACAGGTGTTTTGAATTCCGCCGCGATGTGGGCTCCCACGGATTCCACCGTGCATTCCGTGGGGCCGTAGACGTTGAAGAATTTGAGGGTCTTGGAGTTGCGGACCTTCTTCCACAACGGCTCATGAATCGCCTCTCCACCTACCAGAACTGAAGTGGAGAGGCCGGGCACATCCAGCAAACCATGTTCGACAAGCAGTTCAAGATGCGATGGAGTGCAGTCGAGCAGATCGAGCGCATGATCACGAATGAAGGAGACGAATTTCCCGCCGTCGTGGCGAACATGATCAGGAACAATGACAAGTGTCGCGCCATGCAGGACGTGGACGAGTTGCTGCACGGAAGCGTCAAACACAAGGGGCGCATTCATGCTGACACGCTGCACGGCACGGGTGCGGTCTGTATTCACCAGCTCACGCAGTGCTATTTCAAGATTCAATATGGAGCGATGTTCGATGGCTACCCCTTTGGGCATTCCTGTAGAACCCGAAGTAAAGAGCACATAGGCCAGATTTTCAGGCCGTGCGCCGCTTTCAAAATCCGTGTCCTCTTCTTTGGCGATTTTCTGCCAATCGGCCACGGAGATCACCTGAACATTGGCAGGCCACTGCTTTTCCCCACCGGCAATTACGAACGAAACCTGGGCCTGTTGCAGCATCAGGTGCGAGCGCTGGGATGGCGCCTGCGGATCCAAAGGCACATAAGCCGCACCAGCCTTGAGCACGGCGAGCAAGGCAACGATCAGTTCCACGGAACGTTCCAGAGAGATTGCGACACGCTGCTCCGGCCCAACCCCGAGGCGGCGAAGATGCCGCGCCAACTGGTTGCTGCGGGAATTCAACTGGCGGAAAGTCAGCCCGGTATCTTCATAGGTGACAGCAGGAACATCAGGAGTTCTGGCGGCCTGCCGCGAAAACAACGAGTGAAATGTGGCTTGAGGCTCAGATTGGGTTGCGGTCTGGTTCCATTCCACCACAAGCTGCCGCCGCTCCTGACTGGTAAGAAGCTCAAACTGCGTCAATGGACGTTCGGGCTGCGCGCCAACCTCCACAAGCACGCGAACAAACTGGTCTGCCATTTGCCTGATGCGCCAGCGGTCGAACAGATCGCGATTGTAGAGCCAGTAAAATTCGACCGCGCCTTTGTGTTCATAGGCAAACACTTCGAGGTCAAACCTGGCGCTGAGCTGGTCAGGCGCGAGTCCTTCGATCTGCAAGCCAAGCAACTTCTGAGAGGCGGCAGGGGCATTTTGCAAAGCGAATACCACCTGGTAAATCGGAGTGCGGTTCAAGCTGCGCTGGGGCGATAGTTCTTCGACGAGGCGTTCAAAGGGAACATCCTGATGCTGGTAGGCCTCGAGCGCGGTGCTCCTGACCGCGCTCAGCAGATCGCTGAAGCTGTCTTGCCTTTCAACCTTCATGCGCAGAACCAGCGAGTTCACAAAAAAGCCGATGAGCTGTTCCAGTTGCACTTCGCGGCGGTTGGCGATAGGCGAGCCCACCACGATATCTCTTTGTCCACTATAGCGCTCCATGAGAACCGCAAAACCGGCGAGCAGCGCCATGTAGAGAGTGGCCTGTTTCGACTGGGCCGCATGGTGCAGCGCGGCGAGCTGATCCGCCGGCAGCACGGCCACATGCTTTTCGGCAATGAATGTCTGGATGGCTGGACGGGGGCGATCTTTGGGAATGTCGAGCTCTTCGGGGATGCCGGCCAACTGGCTTTTCCAATAATCAAGCTGGCGCGCGACAGCGGCTTTATCAAGCCACTTCCGCTGCCATAGAGCAAAGTCGGCGTATTGAACCGGCAGCGGAGGTAGAGGATTTTCGCCGCCCTGATGGAACGATTCATAGAGCGCGGCAAACTCGCGATTAAAGACAGCATGCGACCAGCCGTCGGAAATAATGTGATGGAAAGTCCGCACAAAAATGTAATCATGCGCGGCGACCTTGAACAACTTCATACGCAGCAGGGGGCCGCGCGACAGATCGAAGGGGTTCTCCCATTCCTGACGCATAGCAGAGGCTACCTGTTCGCGTATCGCGCCTTCATCGAGACGGCTGAGATCTTCCACCGGCAGGTCCACAGAAATTTCCGGCTCGATGATCTGCACCGGCTCGCCTTCAACTTCAGCGAAATGAGTGCGCAAAATTTCATGCCGCTGCACGATGGCCGCAATGGTGCGTTTAAGGGCTTGCAAATCCAGCTCTCCGCGCAGGCGAAGGGCCTCAGGCATGTTGTATTCCGCGCTGCCGCCGCCGAGACGGTCAATGAACCACAACCTCTGCTGTGCGAGCGAGAGCGGAAGATGTTCAGGACGGGGCACGGCACTCAACGCGGGAACTGCCTGCCTGGCCAGCTTCTCGCCGTCTATTTCGCGTGCTAGGCCGGCTACGGTCGGATGCTGGAACAAAAGCCGCAATGGAAGTTCCACTCCGAACTTCATTTCAATGCGGCTGACCAGCCGCGTGGCCATGAGTGAATGTCCGCCCAAGACAAAGAAATTATCGGCGGCCCCTACCCTGTCGAGATGCAATACTTCCGCCCACAATTCGCACAGCAGTTTTTCTGTTTGGGATTGCGGGGCTACGTACCTTAACAATTCCTTCGCCGGCTCAGGCAGCCGCCTGCGGTCAATCTTGCCGCTGGCCAGCAGCGGCAGTTCTGACAGCGGTACCAGCATGGCCGGAACCATGTAGTGCGGCACGCGCTCTTTCAAAATGCTCAGGAGATCGGAAACGTTCAGAGCGATGCCAGCCTGCGGTACGACATAGCCGACGAGCTGTTTTTCTCCAGCGTGTTCGCGGGCAATCACCACGGCGCGGGCCACGCCGCTGATCTGCTGCAACGCCGATTCGACCTCGCCCAGTTCAATGCGGAACCCGCGAATTTTGATCTGATGGTCTGCGCGTCCGACGAAGATGAGGCTGCCATCTGCACGCCAGCGGACAAGGTCGCCGGTGCGGTACATCCTTCCACCCGGCTGAACCGCATAAGGATCAGCAACGAACCGTTCCGCTGTGAGCGCTGGACGATTCAGGTAACCGCGCGCCAATCCTGCACCCGCGATGTAGAGCTCAGCAGTAACACCTACGGGCACCGGTTCCAACTCGTTATTCAGCACATACGCGCGCGTGTTCCAAATGGGCGCGCCGATTGTTGGACCATGCCCCGGACGGCAAGCCCAGCTAGTGACGTCAATCGCAGCCTCAGTGGGCCCGTACAGATTGTGCAGTTCCACGCCGGGGAGCTTGTGGAAAAATGCATCCTGCAGGTCAGAGGAAAGTACTTCGCCGCTACAAATCACACGCCGCAGATTGCGGCAGTTTCCGGAATCGCGATGATCGAGAAATGCGCGCAGCATGGAAGGCACAAAATGAATCGTGCTGATGTGGTTGTGAATGATGGTCTGAACCAGATAGGCCGGATCACCATGACTACCGGGAGATGCCATTACCAGTTCTGCTCCGAACAACAGCGGCCAGAAGAACTCCCATACCGATACATCAAAGCTGTATGGCGTTTTCTGCAACACACGATCGCCGGAATTCAGGCAATAAGCGCTCTGCATCCACCATAGGCGATTCACCAGACCGCTGTGGGTGTTGGGCGCGCCCTTCGGAACTCCTGTGGAACCGGAGGTATAAATCACATAAGCAGGATGCGCCGGAAGAAGCGGCGCCGTGCGTTCCCCATCTTCTATATTGTGGGTGGCACCGGTGGTCAAGACAGCCGTAGTTTCATGCGCATCAAGATGGAACAGGCGCGCTGATTTGGGCAACACCGCGCTGAGTGCCGTGACGCTGATCACGACGGAGGGGCTGGCATCCGCCAGCATCTGCGCCAGGCGTGTCTGCGGATATTCAGGATCGAGCGGCAGATAAGCTCCACCGGCTTTCAATACAGCCAACAGCGCCACCACCATATCGAGCGAGCGCTCCAGGCAGATGCCTGCGATACGTTCCGGCCCGACTCCAAGATTGATCAAAACGCGGCCGAGTCGGTTAGCGCGGCTGTTTAACTCAGCATAAGTCAGCGTCACATCTCCGAACGTAGCTGCCGGGCTGCCGGGAGCGCGCACTACCTGTAATTCAAACAGTTCGGTAAGGGTTACGTGCGGCACTGGATGAATACTCGCGTTGTAATCTTCGAGCAGCGTCTGGCGCTCGGCCCGAGCAAGAATTTCCAGACGGTGCAATGGAAGGTCAGGAGATTGAATAACATGTTCCAGCAGACGCACCAGGCGGGTCACCAGCATTTCGGCTGAAGCATGGTTGAAGAGATCCAGGCTATATTCCAGCCCGCCGATAATGCCTAGAGGTTCGCCTGAAGAGCTATTGTTTTCGAGCAGATTCAACGTCAGATCAAATTTTGCCGCCGTTGCAGGGAGCGGTTCTAGGCTCACATTCAAATCAGGCAGCGGTAGCTCGGCGCGAGGCGCATTGTGCAGAACCAGCATCACCTGAAATAAGGGCTGCCGGGCCAGCGAACGCGAGGGCTGCAAGGCCTCCACCAGACGCTCGAAAGGAAATTCCTGGTGGCTATAAGCATCAAGATCAAAGGCCCGGACCCGGGCCAGCAGTTGCCTGAAAGACGGATCACCGGAAAGGTCGGTACGCAAAACCAGGGTGTTCACAAAGAAGCCCACCAGGTCTTCGAGCGCACGGTCGCCGCGTCCAGCGATCGCAGTTCCAATCGGTATATCTTCACCGGCGCCATTGCGCGAGAGCAGGGCCGCCAGAGCAGCTTGAAAAACCATGAACAGGCTTGCTCCATTCTCGTGGGCAAGCTGCGCAAGCCGGCGATGCAGCCCTGGATCAACACGTAGAGGGGCATTCGCTCCGCGGTAAGTAGCAGCAACTGGGCGCGGATAATCGGCAGGCAGATTCAACTCTTCGGGTATTTCCGCCAGAGCCTTGCTCCAGAAAGACAATTGCCGGGAATGTTCGGGTGTTCCCGCATCCAGTAGGCGACGCTGCCATAGAGCGTAATCCGCATACTGGACAGGAAGCTCAGCGAAGATGGGAACCCGCTGCCGCAGACGCTCGGCGTAGGCATGAGCGAGATCTCTCGCCAGCGGCCCCATTGACCAGCCATCACCCGCTATGTGGTGGAGCACCACCATCAATACGTGTTCCTCAGGCGCGAGTTGAAACAGCCAGGCACGTATGGGGACCTCACGGGTGAGTTCGATTGTGATGCCGGCGGCAGAGCGCAACCGTTGCGCCAGGCTGGACTCGCTGACCTGCTCGAACACCAACGGGGCGCGGCCTTCATCCAAGGAAAGCACTTTCTGCCAGGGCACGCCATGATCTTCAGGAAAGATGGTGCGCAGACTCTCATGACGGGCAATCACATCGTTTAAGGCCTGCTGCATGGCGGCGGCGTTTAATTCGCCTTTCAGGCGCAATGCCATTGGAATGTTATAGGTGGCAACCGCGCCTTCCAGACGGTAGAGAAACCACAATCTTTCCTGCGCATAGGAAAGCGGCAGTCGTGCGGGCCGCTCCATTTTTGCAATCGGAGCACGGGCCGACCCGCCTTCACGCAAGCGCAACGCCAATTGCGCCGGAGTGGGGGCTTCGAACAAGGCCCGCATGGGGAGTTCCACGCCGAGTGTTGCCCGGACACGGCTCACTACGCTCATCACCACCAGCGAATGACCGCCAAGGACAAAAAAGTTGTCGTCAATCCCCACACGGGCCAGCGACAACACTTCTCCAAATATGCCGCAAATTATTTCTTCTTCCGGAGTGCGGGGCGCGCGGTAACTTTCGCGCTGAGTTTCGGGAGCAGGCAATGCGCGACGGTCAATTTTTCCGCTGGGCGTGAGCGGCAGCGCGTCGAGCACTACAAAAGCCGAGGGAACCATGTAATCGGGCAGCTTGTCACCCACTTGCCGCCGCAGTTCCGCCAGCTCCGGCACTGTGCCTGGAGCCGCAACCACATAGCCAACCAGTTGCTTTCCCGAGCCGCGAGAATCACGTGCCACGATGACGGCCTGGGCCACGCCAGGCAGAGTTTTCGAGCGCCGCTTCAATTTCGCCCAATTCGATGCGATAGCCTCGCACCTTCACCTGCTGGTCGGTGCGGCCCATGTATTCCAGAACGCCATCGGCGCGCCAGCGGGCCAGATCGCCGCTGCGGTACATGCGCGTGCCGGGAGCGCCATACGGGTCAGCGACAAAGCGTTCCGCGGTAAGATCTGCGCGGTTCAGATAGCCGCGCGCCAGCCCCGCGCCGGCTATGTACAGCTCGGCTGTGGTACCCTGGCGGAACCGGCTCCAGAGTCATGTCGAGTACATAGGCGCGGAGATTATACAGTGGACGGCCAATCGGCACCGGTTCAGTGACCGCACCTGAAAGCTCGAGCCACGTGGCATCGGCGGAGACTTCAGATGATCCGTAAAGATTGAGAAGCCGGCACTGCGGCACATGTGCGCTGGAACAGCGCGGCCAGCTCCGCAGACAGGGCTTCACCGCTGGTGACGACCAGACGCAGGTTTCTGAGGCGCGTACCCGCGTCGCTGGAGTTGAGCATCTGGCGCAATAACGAAGGCACGAGCACGATGCGGCTGATGCGGCGCTGTTCGAGCGCAGCGATGAACTTCTCAGTGTCTTTCACCGAATCCTGGTCGAGTATCAGTGACGGTATCCCCTGCAAGAGCAGGCCCGAATATTTCGGCCACGGAATCCACAAAGCTCGAGCGATGTTTTCTGGCACGCAATCTCATCATGAGCGAACGGCAATGCCTGCCACATCCAGTGCAAGCGATTCATCAAGGCCGCATGAGTACCCAGCACGCCTTTGGGCTGGCCGGTTGAACCGGAGGTGAAGATCACATAAGCAGGATGGTTGGCAAGAGAACGGAGGTGCGCTCGGCATCCGTCAGGTTGCCGGAAGAAAACTCCTGAAGCGCACTCTGGATTTCCGGTGAATCGAGGTCCACTCTGTTGACGGTCGCCGGAAGATGGCCGCGCAGCCTGTCTCTGGTGATTACCACGACAGGGCCGGCATCGGCCAGCATCCATGAAAGACGCGATGCCGGATATTCAGGATCCAGCGGCAGGTATGCAGCTCCGGTTTTCACCACGGCGAGAAGCGCTGTCACCATGTCCAGCGAGCGCTCAAGGCATACGCCCACCAGTGCTTCAGGTCCCACGCCCATGACCGCGCAAATAGCGAGACAGGCGATTGGCACGCTCATTTAACTGCGTGTAAAAAAGCCTCTGCTCACCACAGATGAGGGCCACGGCTTCCGGCGTCCGCATGGCCTGCTGTTCAAATGCCTGAGGCAAGGTAGATGAGCGGCACTTCGCGCGCAGTGGCGTTGTAGTCGTCAAGCAGCATGCGGCGTTCGTCCGGATCTAAAATGTCAAGCCGATGCAGCGGCACATTGGGGTTGGCCGCCGCCGCGTTCAGCAGTGTGATCAGGCGTTTGCCAATCTTTCTCAACCGCGTCGCGTTGCAGAATGTCACCGCGATATTCCAGAAATATGCCGAGCCGCTTCGCTGGAAGCACTTTGAGAGTGAGCGGGTAATGCGTAAAATCGCTGCCTGCCGCATTGCTTAATTGCATGGCGGCGGCAGGCTGCGAGAGCGCTTCACGGTCGAGAGGATAATTTTCAAAGACCACCAAGGTATCGAACAGCTCGCCTAACCCCATTAACTGCTGAATTTCCACCAGCGCGAAATGCTGGTGGGCCATGAGCTTCGATTGCTGCTCCTGAATTCGGCCAGCACATCGAGAAATACATCGCCAGGCTTCAACTGCACGCGCACCGGCAGGGTGTTGATGAACAGCCCTACCATGGTCTCGATTCCGGCAATCTCCGGCGGTCTTCCAGACACGGTGCCGCCGAAAACAACATCGTCGCGATTTGTAAGCCGTGCCCAGCAAAATCGCCCAGGCAGCCTGCATCACGGTGTTGAGAGTTATTCCATGATCGCGAGCCAGGGAGGAAAGCACATGCGTAAATTCTTCCGTCAGGCTGATCTTGAGCACATCTGGAATGATCGTGGTGTGCCCGGCATTGACAGGAGCAAGATGGGTCGCCTCCTGCAATCCGCCCAGAACGTCGAGCCATGCTTTTTGCGATGCTTGTGATCGCGAGTGGCCAGCCATGCAAGATAGTCGCGATACGGGGTAACACGAGGCAGTTTGGCGAGCGTCTTTATTTTCATAGATGGTGAGAAGCTCCTGAACGAATACCGGCAGAGACCAGCCATCCATAAGAATGTGATGACTTGTAATCACCAGATTATAGGTATTCGCATTCATGCGCAGCAGATTGAACCGGAACAGCGGGGGCGCAGTAAGATCAAAACGAAGGCCCTGCGCCTTGCGTGCCAGTTCAGCAGCATGCGGAACCCGTTCCGCCTGTGGCATGGAGGTGAGATCCATGAGATTCCAGGACAGTGGGACATCTACGGGTATGACCTGTACCGGTTGGCTCACGCCTTCCTGCTCAAAAGCGGCACGCAGGTTGGAATGGCGGCGCAAGAGAAACTTCATGGAAGATCGAAGCAGCTCTTCATCCAATACCCCGTCCATGCCCAGAACCATCTGCACGTTATAAACATCGAGTGCCTTTTTATCGTAAGCGGAATATAAGGCGTGGAAGAGCAGCCCCTGCTGCAACGGAGACAGCGGGAGTATCTCTTCGAGTGATCCGTGCTTCTGTTCCAGATGATCAATTTCCGCCTGCGAGAGCTGAACCAGCGGCACTTCCGAAGGAACCATGCCGGCGGCGCCCGGCTGCATGCGCAGCGTGCTCCACCAAAGTTCGCAAGGCCTGAAACCAGCTTTCGGCAAGGGAACGAACATCGGCCTCTGGCACCACAGCCGGCGCCCACGACCATGTCGCATTCAACTCAGGGCCGCCAGGCCGGTCGAGGGTCACGGCATTCAATTCCAGCGCGTGCGGCAGCGGCGCGTCGGGATCACCACCCGCGCCGAGCACTACGCTGGGAGTCCAATCGGCAGGCCTCGGCAGAGGCGAAGCGGCCCAGATAATTAAACCCGATCTGGGCTGGCGCAACGCAGCCAGAACCGCTGCGGTTTCCGGATTCAGGTAGCGCAGCAAGCCGAAGCCTATGCCATTCTGTGGAATCTTTCGCAGCCGTTCCTTCACGGCCTTCAAGCATCGAACCAGAGCCGGTCCACCGGCCAGAGCATCGCCCAGATCGAGGTCAGGGCAATCGAGTTGTACAGGAAATACAGTTGTGAACCATCCCACGGTGCGCGACAGGTCCATGCCTTCGAATATTTCTTCACGACCATGGCCTTCCAGATCGAGCAGCAGCCCGGAAGAATCGCGGCAGCCCTGATCGAAACGATGATTGGCCCAGCGGCGGAAACGCAAGCAGCAGCGCTGTCAAGAGAACTTCATTCATGCTCGCGCGCAACGCGGAAGGCAGTGTGCTCAGCAGGGGCGTGGTTACGGACGCAGGAAGTGTAAGCGTGAACCGCTGGGAGCGCGCCACGGTGTCACGCTGAGGATCAAGCGCAACATCGAACAAAGGACGCCGGATGCATCCAGCATTGCGGTCCAGAACGCCAGTTCTCCGGTGCGCGCCGGATTGATGGCTTCAGCACTCAGACGCTCCGACCAGCGCCGCAAAGATGTGCCGCTACTCGGCAACGCAACGGTCTGGCCGGCGGAAGCGGATTGCCATGCGGCCTGCAAATCAGGAATCAAGATGCGCCAGGAAACCCCGTCTACAACGAGGTGATGAATAATGAGGAGAAGATGCCCCGGCCTTTGCCTGCCATTGTCAAACCATACGGCCTGCACCATTCTTCCGGCGTGGGGATCTAGACGCATTTCAGCGGCCCTGGCTTCCTGCAAGGATCACAGAGCGGCTGGCCGCCTCATCGAGTTGGCTGATGTCTATTTTCAGGAAACAGGAGGCCGCTTGTACGGAGCCCGGAGAAGGAATATTCATGCTCCATTGGCCGTCGTCTGCGATGGTCAATTGCAGCCGTAAGGCATCATGGCGGTCGAGCAAAGATTGCAAAGCCCGGACGATCGGTTCCTGGCCGAGTTCTGCCGGAACCTGCAACAACATGGACTGCGAAAAACGCGCAACTGAAGCGCCCCGCTCGCGGAACCAATGCATGATGGGAGTCAAGGGCACCGCGCCAATCGCGATATCCGGAGCGGCTGCCGTTTCATGCAAGGGGCGAGCTACAGCGGCCAGCCCTTCTACCGTCTGCCGCTCAAACACATCGCGGGGAGTGATGACCCAGCCCTTGCGACGCATGCGGCTGACGAGTTGAATCGAGAGGATGCTATCGCCGCCCCGGTTGAAGAAATTGTCCTGGGGACCGACATGGGGGACGCGCAGAATCTCAGCAATCAATGCGCACAGAATTTCCTCCTGCGGGGTGCGCGGCTTTCCTGCAGTGGAAGCGGTGAAATCTGGCGCCGGCAGCGCCTTGCGATCCACCTTGCCGTTTGCGGTGAGAGGCAAAGCATCCAGCACAACAAAGGCGGCAGGAACCATAAAATCAGGCAAACTTCGTGCGACATGGGCACGCAGAATATCAGGACTAAACGAATGGCCGGGCCGCGGCGCAACATAAGCCACGAGCCGTTTCTCGCCGGGATTATCTTCCCGGGCGATAACCGCGACGCTGCCCACGCCAGCATATCCGCCGAGTATTCCCTCAATTTCTCCAGGCTCAACACGGAAGCCACGTATCTTCACCTGCTGGTCAATCCGGCCCGCGAACTCCAGATTTCCGTTTTCAAGCCATCGGGCATTATCGCCAGTACGATAGAGCCGGTCTCCCGGTTTTTTGCTGAAAGGATTTGGAAGGAACTTTTGAGCTGTCAGGTCTGGATTATTCAGGTAACCGCGCGCCAGACCTTCGCCACTGGTGTACAGTTCGCCCACAACTCCGATCGGCACTGGATGCATATAGACATCCAGCACATAGACCTGCGTACTCGAGATCGGCGCTCCGATGGGAACACTGGACGCAAGACTGGCATCATCAGCGCCGACTTCGTAGCAAGTGGTGAACGTTGTATTTTCCGTTGGGCCATAAGCCGCAATCAACTGCGTTCCCGGTAACGTATTACGCACGTACTTCATGTGCTGCGGGTTCACCACATCACCGCCGGTTAACAACCGCCGTACTCCACGCAGTTTTTCCAGGTGCTCTCCTGTCAAGTGGTGAAATATCCCAGTCGTCAGGAAAAGCACTGTGACACCACTGCTCTCAATGTTTCTTCCCAGATCTTCCAGGGAAAGCATTTCTGGCGCACACACCAGCAGCCTTCCACCATTGAGCAAGCAGCCCCATATCTCGAAGATGGACGCATCAAACGATATCGGAGCGAACTGCAGACCTAATCAGCAGCGGTGAATGAAAAGGATTGTCCGAGCACCAGCCGCACGATCGCACGATGATCAACCGCCACCCCCTTGGGGTTACCCGTAGAACCGGATGTATAAATGAGGCAAGCGAGATTCTCAGGATCGCTCCTGCTTTCGAGATTCAGCCGACTTTCTTCCTCGATTTTGTTCCATTCCGCATCGAGCGGAATTATCTGCAACCCTGCAGGAAGCGAACCCGCCAGACGTTCCTGGGTGAGAACGATCGCTACCTGACTGTCGCGCAGCATCCATGCCAGTCGTTCGGCCGGATACGATGCATCCAGGGGGACATAACCGGCTCCGGCCTTCAATATGCCCAACATCCCCACAATCATTTCCAGACTGCGTTCGATACACAACCCGACCAACACGTCAGGCGACACTTTCAACTTTCTGAGATAGTGCGCTAATTGATTGGCCCGATGGTTCAACTCTCGATAGGTGAGCGTCTGCCCTTCGAATTCCACTGCGACTGCCAACGGTGAATTCTCTACCTGGCGCTCAAATAAAGCGTGAACCGATGTCTGTGGCAGCTCTCTCTGTGTCTGATTCCATTCAAAGAGCACTTGCTGCCGCTCTGCCTCACTCAGGAAATTGAGTTCGGAGATCGGGAGTTGAGGATGAGTTGACACTTCCCCAATCAGACAGAGCAAGTGCTCAAGCATTCTCTCCATGGTGGAAGCACGGAAAATGTCTGGAATATAGTCAATGAACACCGAGCCGGTATGTTCGTTGTCATTCACCGCCAGATCAATCTCCAGCCATGCTGAACGGTAGTAACCCCGGAGACGCTGCACCTTCAAGGGAAGGCCAGGAGGCGCGGCAACGCCAAAATCATTGGCAAAGGCATAAGAACATTCGACCAGCGGAGCGCGGCTCGGGTCGCGTTCAACCCGCAATCTGGTCAGAATCGCTTCAAACGGTATGTCGGCGTTGCTGAGGGCCTCAAGAAATATCGCGCGGGTACGGTCCAGTAATTCATGAAAGCTGGGGTTACCGGAAAGATCGAGCCGCACCACCACCGTATTGAGGAAAAACCCGATCAATCCCTGGGTTTCAACCTCCCGGCGATTGCTGACCGGCACCGCGATGGCAACATCATCTTTACCGGTGTGCACCCAGATGAGCAAGGCATAGAGCGCCAAAAAGGCGGTAAAACGGGTACTGTTTTCAGAGTAGGCCAGTTGCTTGAATTGCTCCCACAACGGGGCCGGCAACACGCGGTAAACACGGTCGCCGCGGAAACTGCGAAAAGGCGGGCGCGGCATATCAGCCGGAAAATCCAGCCGGGGCACATCGGCCAGCTTTTTCAACCAGTATTCGGTCTGGCGAGCGGCCGCTTCCGATTTGCTCCACTCTTCCTGCCATGCGGCAAAGTCACCGAACTGCACCGGCAGTTCCGGCAAGGGAGAAGGAAGGCCCTGAGTGAAAGCCGCATATAAAGTGAAAATTTCCTTCTCGATCAGATCGTAAGAAACAAAGTCAGTGACGATGTGGTGAACAATGAGAACAACCGCGTGTTCCTGCTCGTTGATTCTGTAAACCGTCAGCCGCACCAGCGGACCGCGAAGCAGGTCCATGGGGCGCGCAATTTCTTCGTTGACCAGCTTCTGCAATCGTTCCTTGCGGTCCTCCACGGGAAATTCCGGCACGTTTACAAGAGGAATGGGAATGTGCAACTCCGGAGCGGTGACGGCCCGGGGCTGGCCGTTCACTTCGGGAAACGAAGCGCGAAGGTTCTCATGCCGCCGCACTACTTCGTCAATGGCCCGCTGCATAGCAGAAAGATCGAACTCACCCTGAAGCAGCAGAGCATGCGAGTGGTTGAAATAATTCAGAGAAGGATCAACCTGCTGAATCAGCCACATGTGCTTCTGCTCGGGTGTCATGGGGTAATCCAGCCCGTTACGGCGTTTCAGCGAGGCTGCGGGCTGGCTTTTCGGCGCGGCACTTCCCTTAAGTCTCTGCGCCAGCTTTTCCCTTTGCGCCGGCGTCAACCGGGAGATGCGGTCGTTCAGAGCTTTTGAAGACGACTCGATCTTAATTTCCACTTCGCTACTCATGCTGAAGCACCACTCCATGACGAGAAATCAACAACGAGAACGACCGGCGGCTTTCTGACGACAAGCCAGATGCCTTGCAATACGCGAGAACAACAAAAAACGGTTTCACGGTCTCAGTCCAAAACTTTCAGGGTGACAAAATGCGGTTTAGGCGGAATAGATTTGAGCGGATGCTCCAGAAGCTGCACGTGGCCCCGCTTCTCGATTTCTTTGAATCCCGCGAACTTGTAGGTCACGTACATCATGCGGTTGCGGTCGTTGGAGACAAATTCCGACAACAGACGCACGCCTGCCTGCTGCGCGCGGGTAAGAATATGGTTCAGCATGACCGTGCCCACATTGCGGCTCATGACACGGCACGACATCAGCAGCAGTTTGATCGTCCATGCGTGTGGGGCCATCTCCACCAAAGCCAGGCCGATTTTTCCGTAGCCGCCAAACTTGTCAGAGAGTTCCGCGATCAGCAAAAGATGATCAGGAGAACAGCGGAGCTCTTCCAGTTCCTCATAGGAAAATGTATAGCCGGTCGTATTCAACTGGTTGGTACGGTTGGTCAGTTCTTCAGCGCGCGCCAAGTCTTCC
Source organism: Terriglobia bacterium (assembly GCA_963823745.1). Classification (GTDB taxonomy): domain Bacteria; phylum Acidobacteriota; class Terriglobia; order Terriglobales; family Acidobacteriaceae; genus Angelobacter. The sequence goes on along the minus strand of CAWGMN010000008.1, from coordinate 177,064 downwards.
GGCGCAGCCCTGGAGATGGTGAAGATCATGTCCAGCGTGGCCAGAAATTGCTCATGCGGCCCAGCAAACTCTTCTTCAATTTTGCGGCGCTGGATGTCGCTCAGGTACATGTGGCGGCGCATGCGGGACTCAGCAGTGACAGTCTGGGCCAGAAACTCCGGCATCTGCAGCAGCCCTGCCGCCTGCTTCTGATCAACACAGAGTACTTCCGGGAGCAGTGATTGCACCTCAGAAAGCTCGAAGGGTTCATCATCGATAAAACAAATGCTATCTACACCTATGTTCAGCGCCTCAGTGATGGCCCGAATCGAAGCGGCTTTGCTGCCCCAGTTGATCTGCGGAAAAAGAAAATATTCTTCCAACCCCATTTCCCGCAGCCTGGCCAGGGCCGTTTCCGCATGGTTGCGGCTGGCGATCGATTGCAAAATACCGCGCTCATCAAGCGCACGCACGATTTCTTCCATACCGGGGCGAAGGCACACAGCATCGTTTTCGAGCAGAGTGCCTTGCCACAAAGTATTGTCCAGGTCCCATACTACGCACTTCACGCGTTTTCGCTTCGCCGCCGCAGCAGCCGGGGTGCGCGTCTCTTCTGCTGATTGCGTATTGCTCATTTCGCTTGTCCTGCTCCGGTTGCATTGCCTGTGATGTGCATGCCCATTACACGGCTGGCGTTCTGGGCAATGTTGATCTCATGAATCTCGTTGGTCCCTTCAATGATTTCCATGAGCTTGGCATCGCGGAAAAGCCGCTGGGCCACATGGCCCGCGGCACAGCCTGCTGCTCCGTGCAGTTGCACCGCATCCCGCGCCGCTTCCGCCGCAGTCTTGCAGGCAAAATACTTGGCCACCGTCGTCTCAACGATCGCACTCGGATCCCCCGCGTCTTTCAGACGGCCGGCGTGATAACACAGCAATCTTGCCGCCTTGCTGCCGACGATCATCTGCGTTAACATCCGCTGCACCAGTTGCTGGTCTTTGAGCAAGGCGCCGAATTGCCGGCGCGTGCCGGTGTGCTGGAGACTGGCCTGAACACAGGCTTCTGCGATGCCCACACAGCCCCACGCGACGCTGTAGCGGCCACAATCCAGCGCCGATGAAGCGACATAGGAGAGACCGAATCCGGGGCCGCCTACCATGTTCTTTTTAGGAACGAGGCATTCCTGAAAACGCAATTCAGCCATCATGGACGCTCTGGCGCCCAGCAGGCCGAATATGGGAGATACCGTCAATCCCGGCGTGTCTCTTTCGATCAGGAACGCGCAAGGGCCTCCCGCGCCGGCGGCAAACACCAGAAAAACTCCCGCAATCTGGGCGAGAGATATCCATTTCTTTTCGCCATTCAGAACAAAATCATCGCCGTGCTGTACGGCCTGAAGCTGGATGGCACGCGCATCGCTGCCGGCTTCCGCTTCGGTCAGGGCAAACGCGCCAATGGCTTCGCCGCGCGCAAGTTTCTCAAGCCAACGGGCTTTTTGCGGTTCCGAACTCCAACGCAGTAGAGTAGCGATAACCATGCTATGCACGGTGAGAAGGCTGCGGACGGAAGAACATCCCCGGCCCAACTCTTCATTGAGCAGTCCAAATTCCACCATGTCGCATCCTGAGCCATCGACAGACGGCGGAGCCAGAGCGCCCAGATACCGACGGCGGGCCAGTTCGGCAACAATTTCGGGCGGCAGGCGCTCTTCACGGTCCCAGCGGCCGGCATCAGGCACAATAACAGCATCAGTAAATTCGCGATACTCGATTTGCCGTTGTTGCTGCCTGTCGGTGAGTTCCATTGTGAATGCTCAATTCGCGGTGCGCTGCGCTGCCATATTCTTTCTTTCCACCAGGGCCGCCATAGCGGCGATGCTGGAGAAATTTTCGAGTTCGAGGTCTTCATTGGCAATGCCGATGCCAAATTCTTTTTCGACAAATGCCACCAACTGCATGGCGAACATGGAATTGACAAAGCCAGAGGCAAAAATCTGATCGTCATCGTCCAGCGTGTGACCGCCAAGATGGAGCGCTATGAATGCCCTGAGTTTTTCTTTTACCTGGTCCATTCCCTCTCCTGAGTCATTCGGGGTACGTATAAAAACCACGACCGCTCTTTCGCCCGTGGAGTCCGGCATCCACCATCTGCCGCAGCAACGGACAGGGACGGAATTTGCTGTCGTTGAATTCCTGGTACAGCACTTCAATGGAAAACAGAATCGTGTCCAGCCCGATGAGGTCCGCGGTTTCTAGAGGGCCCATTTTGTGCCCGAAACAATTCTTGAAAATTGTGTCTACTGCTTCGGCCGAGGCGACGTTTTCGTGCAGCAGGAAAATCGCCTCATTCACGGTCAACATGAGCACGCGGTTGGAGACGAAGCCGGGCGAGTCCTTCACCAGTACGGCCTGTTTGCCCATTATGGCCAGCAGCTTCTTCGCCGTTTCCACAGCGGCGTCGCTGGTGTGAAAACCGGGTATCAGTTCTACTGTATTTTTGAGCGGCACGGGATTCATGAAATGAATGCCAAGAACCTGCTGCGGCCTTTGCGTCATGGAACCAATGCGCGTGATAGGAATGGCGGATGTATTGGCAGCGAAAACGCAGTGCGAAGGACAGACTGAGTCCAATTGCGAGTACACCTGCGCCTTCACCTCCAGCTTCTCGGTAACGTTCTCAATCACGAAGTCAGCTTGTCTCAAAGTCTGATAGTCCACCGAAGGCGTGATGCGGCCCATAATCTCTTTTGGATCGCCAGTAAAAGTCTTTTGAAAGAGGCGCTGCATGCGGACATTCCTGCCAATCTTGCTCATGGCAGAATCAAGCAGAGAATCCGATACATCCACCAGCAGAACGCGCAGCCCGCTTTGCGCCAGAGCCTGGGCAAGACCTATGCCCATGACTCCCGCGCCAATCACGCCTACCGTCTGAAGCCCCGACTCGCTGCTACCTATCGAAACGCCGCCGGACAAATTGAGATTTGTTGTCGCCATCTTCCTTCTCTCGGGTTCCTTCTTTACGAGACTTCCGTTTCGTCCATACCTTCGATCATGGTGACCAGCGTTTCTTCGACCACCACGGCAAGTTCGGCGGCGGTAAAAGTTGTCATCATGGCCTGCACTGACAAGTCGATCTGAAATGCTTCGCGCAACTCCGCCGCGACACGGATGGCAAGCAACGAGTTTCCACCGAGGCGAAGAAAGTTATCGTGAATGCCGACCGGATGAATGCCCAGCAGGTTCTCCCAGATTTCCACCACCTTCTGCTCTACGCTGTTGGTCGGTTCCGCGTAGGGCGTGCCCAGATCAGGACGCGAGTGTTTCCCCGAGCCGTTGGTGGGTTCCGCAACTTGCTGCATTGCCTCTGCCGCCTGGTGCCCGCCATTCGTTACTCCGTCATCGGAAGATGCAGCCTGCGGTCTTTCCATCCATTGCACACGCCGCTCGAGCCAATACAATCTGCGCTGAAATGGATAAGTAGGCAGCGACACGCGCCGGCGTTTTTCCTGCGCATGAAAAGCTGACCAGTCCGGATGAATACCTGCAAGCCAGAGCTGCCCTAAGGTTTCCAGAATGAAAGCCCGATCGGCCCGGCGATTGGAGGAATGAGGCAGCGAAGGCAGCACTACTCTGTCCATGGCGTAAGTTCCAGCGAGGTACTGCTCGGCGATGGAACTCAACATCTGTCCGGGCCCGGCTTCCAGCAGAACCGGCTGCGACCGCGAGCAGATTTCACGCAACCCCTGCGCGAACTGCACCGGCTGGCACAGATGGCGGATCCAGTATTCAGGATCGCGGGCCTCGGCATCGGTAATCCAGGTTCCCGTGACATTGGAAACGTAAGGGATGCGGGGCGAACTCAATTTCATGGTTCGCGCCAATTTTGAAACAGCGGCAGCCGCAGGCTCCATCATGGGCGAATGGAATGCATGGGCCGTTTGCAGGCGGCGACAGACGAATTCTTTTTCTTCCACCAGCTTCCGCTCCAGCGACTCGATGGCCTCAACCGGACCGGCGACCACGCACAGCGAAGAGCTATTCACGCCAGCGATGGAGATTTCAGATGGCAGGAGCTTTGCTATCTGTTCCTGCCCGGCAGCGATGGCCAGCATGGCTCCGGCAGGCAGCGCTTCAATTCTTCTGGCCCGCTCGGCCACCAACCGGAGGCTGTCTTCGAGGGAGATCACACCAGCGATACACGCAACCACGTACTCGCCAATGCTGTAACCCAGCATAGACTCAGGGACGATACCCCAGCTCATCCACAATTTGGCCAGCGCAAATTCCAGCACGAATAATGCAGGCTGCGCCGCGATGGTCCGATAAAGTGCGGGCTCCTGCATACCAGAGTCATCGTTCTGACCGGTGACCATCTTGCGGAAATCAAAGCCGCGGCTGCCGGCTTCCGCCTGGTTCCTCACCGCCTGCTTTGGATATATGGCTTCGCGAAGATCAATGCCCAGAAGAGGACGCAGGAATTCGCAGCAGAAGTCCACATGCTTTTTGAATTCCGGCTCACTCTCATACAGGCCGCGGCCCATGTCAACATAGTGATCACCCAACCCCGGAAACAGAAATGCCACCGGGCGGCGATGCGCGGGCGCTTCCCTGGTGAAAACCTGGGTGGGAACACGCTGGGCCAGCAGCTTTGCCGCTTCGTGCTCGTCGCGGCAGACGAGCATGCGGCGATGTTCAAAAGGCTTGCGGCCTATCTGCAAAGTAAATGCAACGTCGGCAAAATTCTGGCCGGAATTGTTGCACAGATGTTCTGCAAGCTGGTCAGTCGCATTCTCCAGCGCCGCGGGAGTTCTGGCCGAAACTGCAATAAGTTCCCAGGGCTTGCCAGCATCTCCTGCATCTAAGGACGCTACTCGCGGGGCTTCTTCGAGCACCACATGCACATTAGTGCCGCCAACCCCGAAGGAACTGACGCCTGCACGGCGCGGCTGGTTTGACTGCGGCCAATCGGATAGAGCGCTGTTTACGCGGAAAGGGCCGCGCTCAAATGGAATTTCAGGGTTTGCGATTTGAAAATGCAGCGACGCAGGTATCTGGCCATGCTGCATGGCCAGCACGGTTTTGAGCAGCCCTGCGATTCCGGATGCCGGGCCCAGATGCCCGATGTTGGTCTTGACTGAACCAACCGGCATACTTCCGCGCTCAGGGTTAGTCTTGCCGTAAACCTGGTTGAGCGCGGTGATCTCGATAGGGTCGCCAACTTTGGTGCCGCTGCCGTGGGCTTCGATGTATCCGATGGATGGCCGATCTACTTCGGCAACGGCCAGCGCCATGGAGATGACTTCCGCTTGTCCATCTACGGCCGGAGCTGTGTATCCAACTTTTCTGCGGCCATCATTATTAATAGCCGAACCTTTGATGACCGCATGAATCGTATCGCCATCATTCACCGCATCTTCCAGCCTCTTTAGAAGCACGACGCCGGCGCCTTCTCCCGCCATGGAACCGGTCGAACTGGCATCGAAGGTGCGGCAGTGGCCGTCAGAAGAAAAGATGCTGCCCTGCTCATACAAATATCCGGTGCACTGCGGCGCAGTGATGGATACCCCACCGGCCAGCGCCATGTCACACTCAAAAGTAGTAAGCGCGCGGCAAGCAAGGTGCACGGCAGCCAGCGAAGTGGAACAGGCAGTCTGCACATTCAAGCTGGGGCCATGCAGGTTCAGTTTGTAGGAAACCCATGTGGAAAGATAGTCCTTGTCGGAACCCAGCAGAGCACGGAATGTGTTGATTCTTTCCGGTCCGGCATTGCTTCCCAGCACCTGAAGCATATAGGAACTGAAAGACATGCCCGCATAGACGCCGATCAATCCCGTATACGTGTCCGCATCGTAGCCAGCGGACTCTAGCGCCTGCCATGAGCATTCCAGAAACACGCGAATCTGGGGATCAGTCAGCTCCGCCTCTCTGGGAGCAATGTCGAAGAAAGCGGCATCGAACATGCCCGCGTCTTCCAGCACGGCTTTGGCCTTGATGTAATTCGGATTGCGAAGATTTTCCGGACTTACTCCCGACGCTTCAAGTTCCGCATCGGAAAAGAAAGAGACGGAATCTATGCCATCACGCAGGTTGCGCCAGAACTGCTCGAGATCAGGCGCTTTCGGGAACCTGCCCGCCATGCCGATAATTGCAATCCCATCCAGTGGTTGTTCACTCATAGGCTTCGGGCCTTCTTGATTTTTTCAATGGCTTTCTTCTGCTGGCTTAACCTCTCCTGCCCGCCTCGGGGCTCTTCGGCTACCGCGTGGCCGTCTTCGAGAGAGCGCGCAAATGAGGCAATGGTAGGAAACTGGAATATCTGCACCAACTCAATTTCCCGATCCAGAGCTGCTGTCAGCTTCGATTGCAACACGCGCGCCAGCAGCGAGTGACCGCCGCGGTCGAAGAAATTATCGTGCACTCCGATTTTTTCCACTTCCAGCACTTCCTGCCATGCGCGAGCGATGGTCTGCTCCAGTTCAGTCAGGGGCAATACTTCACGATCATTGGTCACAACACTCTCCGGCACAGGCAAAGCATTTATGTCGAGCTTGCCATTCGGGGTAAAAGGCAGCGCGGGCAGCAGAACCAGCGCAGAAGGCACCATGAATTCGGGCAATTGCCTCCGCAGACTCTGCCGTACTTTATCGAGATCAATCTGACAGTCGGGAGCAGACACCAGATACGCAACCAGCCGCTTTTCTCCCGGACGGCCTTCCCGCACAACCACCGCCGCCTGCTCTACGTCGGGATAACTCACCAGCACAGTTTCTACTTCGCCCGGTTCGATGCGGAAACCGCGTATTTTGACCTGCTGGTCAGACCTGCCCAGGAATTCCAGATTGCCATCCGGCGAATAACGGGCCAGATCGCCGGTGCGGTAAAGCCGCTTGCCCGGCTGAGCACTGAAAGGATCCGGAACAAATTTCTCGGCTGTGAGTTCGCTGCGCCCCAGATAGCACCGAGCCAGCTTGTCTCCGCCGAGATAAAGCTCCCCGGCCACTCCCAGCGGAACAGGCTGCATCCATTCATTCAGGATATAGGCCTGGGTATTCGCCACCGGCCTGCCGATAGATACTGTCCTGTTTGTGGAACCGCTTTGCAATAAAGCGAAAGTAGAGTACGTCGTATCTTCAGAAGGCCCGTACAGATTGAAAACCCGCTCCACCGCGGTTGTCTCATAAATCTGGTGCACGAGTTCACGCGGCAGCGCTTCTCCCGCCAAATTCACGGTGCGCACGGATTCCGGCACCGCTCCGGTTCGCAGCAGCTCACGCATGGCCGAGGGTACGGTGTTCACCAGACGCACCTGCTGGGCATCGGCCATGGTTTCAAGATTGAGCGCATTTCCTACTACAAAGACCGTACCGCCGTAACAAAGTGGAACAAAAATCTCGAAAATAGAAAGATCAAAGCAGATGGAGGTGGAAGCCAGCATTCCCGAAAGATCTTCCGGCGGAAATGTCTCGCGGGCCCAGTGCAGCAACACGCTCACGCTGCTATGGCGGATGGCCACGCCTTTGGGCTTTCCCGTTGATCCTGAGGTGTAGATCACATAAGCCAGATTTTCGGGATTGGTGAGCACCGCTGGATTAGCGGTACTCTCATTCGCAATCTTCGGCCAGTCGGCATCCACCTGTATCAGCGTTCCTGCATAAGCAGGAATCTGACCCACCAGGCTCTGCTGCACCAGCAACACCGGCGATTGAGCATCATGCAATGTGTACGCCAGCCGTTCGGCAGGATAATTCGGATCGAGAGGCACATAGGCCCCGCCCGCCTTCAACACGGCCAAAAGGCTCACAATCATATCGAGCCCGCGTTGCAGGCAGATGCCAACCCTGACCTCTGGTCTTACGCCATGGCTGCGCAGATAATGGGCCAGTTGATTGGAGCGCTGATTCAGCTCCGCATAGGTCAGAGACTTTCCGTTGCACACAACGGCTTCACGCTCCGGCGACATCCGGGCCTGGCTCTCAAATAATTCCGGAAGCAGGCGCGGCGGATAATCTCTGGCAGTATTGTTCCAGTCGGCTATGATCTGCCGGTATTCTTCCGCTGAAAGCAGATCAAGGCGCAGCAGAGATTTTTCGGGCTCGACTGCAACATTTTCCAGCAACTGCGCGAAATGCCGGGCCATCTGCTCGATGCGCCACCGGTCAAACAGATCGCGGTTGAACATCCAATGCAGATTCAACTCGCCATTATGCTCACGCACATGCAGCTCAAGATCATGACGCACGTGGAATTCATCCGCAGTAACGGGTTCCATTTGCAAGTCGTGGAGCTGCACCGAATCGACCGGTGAGTTCTGCACAGCAAACAAAACCTGAAAGATCGGCGGCGTGTTCAGACTGCGACGCGGCGATAACTCTTCCACCAACCGCTCAAAAGGAAGGTCCTGATGCTGAAATGCTTCCAGCGATGCGGCCCGCACCTCGCTCAGCAGCTCACGGAATGTGGCTTGCGGCATTACCCTCACGCGCATGACCAGAGAGTTCACAAAGAACCCGATCATGGGCTCGAGCAGCGGATCATGCCGGTTCGCGACCGGCGAACCTACTACAACATCACGCTGGCCGGTGTAGCGTTCCAGCAAGACAGCAAACGCGGCCAGCAATGTCATATATAAGGTAGCGTCAGCCCGACTGTGCCAGCCGTCGGATGGCTTGCAGTTGCCCGGAATGAATCGTATGGCTGCACACCTGACCGGCAAAGGTCTGGCGCATCTGCCGGGGACGATCATGGGGCAAGCCAAGCTGCTCTGGAATCCCGGCCAGTTGCGTTCGCCAGTATTCCAGCTCGCGCTCAATCACCTCTTCTTTCAGCCAGCCGCGCTGCCAGATGGCAAAATCGGCATACTGCGCCTGCAATGGCGGCAGCGGATTGGGCCGCTGCTGATGAAGTGATTCGTACAAGGTAACCAGTTCGCGGCTGAACACCCCATGCGACCAGCCATCGAAAACAATGTGATGGAAGGTGAGCAGCAGAATATGCTCCTGCGGCTGCAGCTTCAGCACGCTGGCCCGCAGCAATGGGCCGCGCTGAAGATCGAAGGGCTGCTGGCGCTCGGCGCGCAATGCCGCAATCACTTTTTCCTGCTGCACAGCGGGTTCTACGCCGCTCAGATCTTTGAGCGGAATCTTGATCTGCAACTGCGGGGCTATGACCTGAGACGGCTGTCCGCCGATCTCAATGAAAGTTGTTCGCAGGCTTTCATGGCGCTCGATGATGGTGTTGATCGCTTTTTCCAGCGCAGGCACATCAAGTGGGCCCCGCAGGCGCAATGCACCGGGAATGTTGTATTCGGTGCTCGTTTTTTCCAGCTGGTCAATAAACCAGAGGCGCTGCTGCGGGTACGAAAGAGGCAGACGCGCAAGGCGAGGCTGTGGTTTGAATGGAGTGCGAATACCGGCTGCTTTGTGCAGATGAGCGGAGAGTTCGGACACCGTCGGCGCTTCGAACAGCGTGCGCAACGGCAACTCCACTGCCATGATCTTTCGTACCCGGTTGACCAACTGCGACGCCATGAGCGAATGGCCGCCTGATTCGAAAAAGTTGTCGTCAATGCCCACTCGCTCCGCGGCCAGAACCTCGGCAAAGATCTCGCACAGCATTTCTTCTTCAGGAGTACGCGGCGCACGGTAATCGCCACCATTGTGCGAACTTCCGGGAACAGGCAATGCTGCGCGGTCAATCTTGCCATTGGCAGTCAGCGGCAGGGTTTCAATCAACACGAATTCAGAAGGCACCATATAGCCCGGCAGGCGGTCTTTCAAAAAACTTCGCAGCTCCGCCACGTCAGCAAGATGACCGTCAGATGGGACCACATAAGCAATGAGACGTTTCTCCAGGGCGGGGCCTGCGTGTGCAATCACCGCACACCGGCTTACGTTTGGCGATTGGCTTAGTACAGCCTCAACTTCTCCGGGTTCAACGCGGAAGCCGCGTATTTTTATCTGCTGGTCAGCACGTCCGATGAATTCCACTGCGCCTTCGGGAGTCCACCGGACAAGGTCGCCGGTGCGGTACATTCGCTCTCCAGAGTTCAACGCATAGGGTGCGGCGACAAATCTTTCTGCGGTGGAAGCGCTAGCTTTGAGATACCCGCGCGCCAGTCCCGCGCCCGAAGTATAAAGTTCTCCTACGACGCCAATCGGCACAGGCTGCATGTGGCGGTCTAGAACATATACGCGCGTATTCGACACAGGGAAGCCAATCGGCACTCCGTGGGCAAATTCCGCATCTGGCGGCACGGGATAGCAGCAAGTAAATGTTGTGTTTTCGGTAGGCCCATAACCGTTGATCAGGCGACACCCTGGGTGGGCTCGCTGCACGCGCCGAACATGGTCGAGAGGCAGCACATCACCACCGGCCAGCAGGTATTTCAGTCCGGCCAGCGATGGCAACGCGGTTTCGACAACCTGCTGAAACAAGCCTGCGGTGAGCCAAAGAGTGTTCACTTTTTGCCGGACAATCACGTCAGCGATTTCGTCCACTGATGATGGCCCGGGCGGCATCATCACTAATGAGCCGCCATTCAACAACGCTCCCCATATCTCAAATGTGGCGGCATCGAAGCTGAGGGGCGCCATCTGCAACAGACGCGAAGAGCTGTCGAGCTGAATAAAATTCGGCTGCCACACCAGACGCACCACGCTTGCATGAGATACCAGCACGCCTTTCGGCTGTCCGGTGGAACCCGAGGTGTAATTCACATAAACGGCATGCGCCGGCGACAAATTAATTTTCGGAGAGTTGCTGCTGCCTGGCGCATGTACTGAGTGCTGCTCGTCTTTCACGACAATCACGTGCGGAACCAGTTGCGCATATTGCTCGCGATCACCGGCCAAAACGATGATATGGCGCAGACCAGCATCGGCAATCAACCTTTGCTGTCGTTGCCGTGGAAGATCGGCGGCAATGGGAACATACGCGCCCCCCGCTTTTACCACGGCAAGCAGCGCCACCATCATTTCCAGCGAACGCTCCAATGCGACTCCAACCAGCGTCTCCGGAGCAACGCCGCAGCTCATCAATTCGTGGGCAAGCTGGTTAGCACGGGTATTCAGTGCGGCATAGGAAAGCCGCTGATCGCCGAACTCGACGGCTGTGGCTTCAGGCGTCTTCTCGACCTGCGCTTCGAACATGGCGGCCACCGTGAATTCAGGAAGAGCCCGTGCGGTCTCATTGAAAGATTCGAGCACCAGGCTGCGTTCTTCTCCGCCTATCATGTCCAACTGGTGAATTGGAATTTCAGGCGTGTCCAGTGCGGCATTCAGCAGGCGGACGAAATGACGGGCCATCTGCTCGATGCGCCAGCGATCAAACAAGTCTCGATTGTAGGTCCAATACAATTCGAGCTCGCCCGATGATTCACGCGCATGCACTTCCAGATCATGCCTCACGCGCAATTCATGGTTTGTGACCTCGGCCATTTCCAGTCCCGGATATTGACGGTTCTCACCCGAAGCATTTTGCAAGGCAAAAACCACCTGGAAGATGGGCGTCCGGTTGAGGCTGCGCTGCGGCGCAATTTCCTCGACCAATCGTTCAAAAGGAACGTCCTGATGCTGGTAGCTCTCCAGCGCAATGGTGCGCACCTGCGCCAGCAATTGCCTGAAAGTGATTTCAGAATTCACCGGCACGCGCAATGCGAGTGAATTCACGAAAAAGCCAACCAGCCCTTCCAGTAAAGCGTCTGGCCGGTTTGCCACCGGGGAACCGATCACAATGTCCTGCTGTCCGGTATAACGCTCGAGCAGCATGGAGAAGACTGCCAGCAGCGACATGAACAATGTGGACTTATTGGAGTGTCCAAGCTGCCGGAAGGCCGCCAACTGTGCAGCAGGCACTGTCACGTGGCACATGTCGGCGGCGAAAGTCTGCCGCGGTCCACGAGCATGGTCCCGGGGCAATTCCAGTTCAGGCGGCGCACCGGCAAGTGTGGTTTTCCAGTATCGGAGTTCGGCGGCAATTCTGTCTTCGTTAAGCCAGCTTTGCTGCCACAGCGAAAAGTCTGCATATTGAAGCGGCAGCGATGGCAACGGGTTGCGCTGCCCGTGGCGGAACGCCTGATATAGCGCGGCGAATTCGCGGTTGAGAACGCCCACCGACCAGCCATCACAAACAATATGGTGTACGGTGCGCACCAGGATATGTTCATCGGAACGCAGTTGGAGCAACCGGACCCGCAGCAACGGGCCGCGAGCAAGATCAAAGGCGGAATCACGCTCTTCGCGCAATATGTCCACGATGCGCTGGCGCTGCTCGTCGGCGTTGCGTGCGGAGAGATCTTCGACTGCAATGGAAACGTTCAATTCGGGCAGAATCAACTGCTGCGGCCCCGCTTCTGTCTGCACAAAACAGGTGCGCAGGCTTTCATGCCGGGCGATCATGGCGTTCACGGTTTGCTGCAATGCATTCAAGTCGAGCGGGCCGCGCAGCTTGAGAGCTTCTGAAATATTGTATTGAGGGCTGCCGCCTTCGAGCTGATCAATGAACCATAAACGCCGTTGTGAATAGGAAAGTGGAAGGTGCGCCGGGCGTGCCTGCACGGTCAATGGCGGCCTTGGCTTCTCTTGCGGAATGAGATGCCCTGCCAGTTGAGCAACCGTAGGGGATTCGAACAGCGCGGCCAGCGGCAGTTCGACGCCAAAGGTTGCGCGTATGCGGCTGACCAGACGCATGGCCAGCAGTGAGTGTCCGCCGGCATGAAAGAAATCCTGGTCGGCGCCGAATGATTCCGTTCCCAGAACCTCGGCAAAAATTTCGCACAGCATCTCTTCCTGTGGAGTGCCGGGCATACGATAGCTTACGTGATCGCGCTCCGGCGCGGGCAGAGCATGGCGATCAATCTTTCCATTGGGCATCAAGGGCAGTTCGGGCAGCACGACAAAAGCCGCAGGAACCATATAGTCGGGCAGCCACCGTGCGAGACGGGCACGCGCATCTGCCGCTGTAAAGACCGATCCTGCTTGCGGCACGAGATAGGCGACCAGTTGCCGCTCCGCAGCCGAGCTTTCACGAACCATCACGACAGACTGCCTCAGCTCCGGAATATGCGCGAGAGCACTCTCGATCTCGCCCAATTCGATACGATAGCCACGCACTTTTACCTGATGGTCAACCCGGCCCAGAAACTCCAGTTCGCCATGGGCGAGCCAGCGCACAAGATCGCCGGTGCGATAAATGCGGGCGCCGCTTGCTTTACCGAAAGGGTCAGGGAGAAATCTTTCAGCAGTAAGCGCGGGCTGCCGGTGATATCCACGCGCTACTCCGTCACCAGCGATAAAAAGTTCGCCCGGCATTCCCGCCGCGACCGGCTGCAAATTGCGATCGAGCACATAGACACGCGTGTTGGCTATGGCAGTTCCAATCGTGACACGCTCGGCAGAGATCTCTTTGGCGTAAGTCGCGTTGGCTGTGGCTTCCGTTGGGCCGTAAAGGTTCGAAATGCGCAAGCCAGGAAAGATGGTTCGCGTACGCGCCAGCAATTCCGCCGAGGCGCTCTCGCCGCCCAGCAGCAGATGAACCAGGCTTGACACATTCGATTGCGGTTCACGTTCTATTTCTTCCAGGATATGCCGCCACACGGAAGGAACACAGTTCAAAACCGCTGGCCCCTGTTGAGAAATTGCATCAGCACGCCGGGATTACGCACAAAGTCGCCGATTATGCGCACAGTTCCACCGCTCAACAGTGGGCCAAAAAGCTGTTTGAGCGAAGCATCAAAAGCCAGACTGGTGATGGCCGGAATACTTTGTCCATTGTTCAGCAGCGTGTCTTTGACCCAGAGCAGGTAATTGAGCAGGCTGCCATGGGAAACAACCACGCCTTTGGGCGTTCCAGTTGAACCGGAGGTGTAGATCACGTAAGCCGCATTTTCCGGCTCAACAGTTTTAACCGGGTTACTCTGCGCTTCGCCTACTGTCTTCCGCCAGTCTGCATGTTCATCCATTGAGACCAACTGCGCGACGCTCTGGGGAAGCCTGGCAGAGAGACCCGATTCCGTGAGTATCACCGGCAACTGCATGTCCTGCACGATGAATGCGAGCCGCTCTGCGGGATAATCAGGATCCAGCGGAACATAGACTCCCCCGGCTTTCAGTACCCCGAGCACCGCAACCAGCATCCTCAATGAGCGCGAGAGATGGATGCCTACTGGAACTTCCGGCCGCACTCCAGAACCTCGGAGGTAATGAGCCAACTGGTTGGCTTGCTGGTTCAGTCCACGGTAAGTCAATCTGTGCGTTTCATCCGCAACCGCCACTGCATGCGGCGTGCGCTCTACCTGCTGTTCCAACAGGCTGATGACGGTTTGGCTCCGGTCGTAATCTCGCGCAGTCTGGTTCCATGCGATCAGAAGCTCGCGGCGTTCCTGCGATGTGAGCAGAGACAGTTCCCCGACATGCTGCGGAGAGCCTTCCGCCACCGCCATGAGCAACAGTTCCATCTGGCGGAGAACACAGGAAGCTGTCTTTTCGCTGAAGCGGCCACTGTCGAACATAACTCGCAGTAAAAGCCGTTCACCCGGTTCCACACGCAGCGCAAGGGGATAATTAGCGGTGCCGAACACGCGGCTCGATTGGAATTGCACGTTCTTGTGCAGTTCCTGGGCATCATGGGCCACAGGAGCATTTTCAAAGACAACAAAGCTTTCAAACAGCGGCAGGGCCGCGGGAACTTCGCTCCAGCTCTTTATATCGGTCAATGAACTGAATTCGTAGCGGCTGATCTCGCTCTGCCGCTTTTGGATCTCTCGCAACCATTCGCCCAGCGCAGCTTCATGCCGAACGGCAATTCGCAAAGGCAAAGTATTGGCAAACACGCCAACCATCGCCTCAGCGCCTTTCAGGGAAACCGGGCGCCCCGACACCGTTACTCCGGCAACAATATCGCTGGTGCGGCTGTAGGCCGACAGCAGCCATGCCCAAGTTCCCTGCACAATCGTGCTCAATGTCACGCGCTGCTGGCGCGCGTAGGCCTGGAGCTTTTCCGTAACCTCGTCCGCGAGAAAAGAAGACCGCTCCAGATTGAGCGCGTCCTCAGACTTTTCCTGGCTCTTCCTGAGTTCTTCCATGCCCAGTGGTGTAGGCTCGGTAAAACCGCGAAGGGCATCGCGCCAGAATGCTTCGGCCTCGTTCTTGTTCTGGTGCTGCAGCCATGCGATAAAGTCGCGGTAGGGCCGCGGCTGGGAGAGTTCGAGCGCACGGTGTTCGGCACAGGCGCGGTAACAGGCGGCCAGTTCGCGAAAGACAATGCTTACCGACCAGCCATCAAGCAACAAGTGCGAGTAGTGGAAGATGAACTGATAACTTCCGGCGCTAAGCCGAATCAGCCCCATGCGCATGAGTGGAGCCTGTGCAGGATTGAATCCGCGACGATGTTCTTCTGCCATGTATTCGCGCAACCGGCAATCCCGTTCTGATTGGCTGAGCTGGCTCCAGTCACGCTCATCCCATGCCAGCGAAACCTGCCGCCTCACCACCTGCAATGGCTTTTCGAGCCGTTCCCAGACAAAAGCGCTGCGCAGTATGGCATGGCGCTCCAGCATGATCTGCCATGCCTGCTTAAAGGCCGGAACATCTACGTGGCCCTCAACTCGGAAGCTCAGGTGCACAACATAAGCGCCTGATTTGGGCGCAAGCAGGGTATGGAAGAGAATTCCTTCCTGCAATGGCGACAGCGGGTAGATGTCTTCGACGTTTTTCATCATGCGTCGCTGCTCCCCGACTGCTGCGCGGCGGCCGCGCCTGCTTCATCTGCTTCGTCCAATATTTCTTCCAGTTCGCGCAGCCGCATCTCATCCAGACCGGCCAGCGAAAAAGCAGCCGGGCTGAATTCATCTACTTCGCTGATGGGCTGTTGTGCTGGAACAATTCCTGCGCTGTCGCCGGTCGAGGCCATGGCGGCCAGTTCAGCAATAGTCTGGTGCTGGAACAACTGCTGCACGGTAAATGAGAATCCTTGCTGGTTGATCTGAGTCATGATCTGAATGGCCTGCACGGAATCGCCGCCCAGATCGAAATAGTTGTCATTCACGCCGATGGACTCCAGCCCCAGAACTTTTTGCCAGGCTGCGGCAATACTGCAGCTCCGTCTCGTTCCCCGGCGGTTGATATTCCGTCTGCAAAGCAGGCCTGGGATGCAAGCGATGCGCCAAAGCTTTTGGCGCATCATCTATGACTTGCTCCAATGGACGGCCGCTGTTCGCCTCTGCAATAGCGGCATGAAAGTCAGTGGTGGAAACAATTACCTGAGGAAGTCCGGTAAGGGACAGCGCATAACGAAATGCCTGCCGCCCTTCCTCTGCGGTGATGCCGTAAAGAAGACGCTCCTGAAGAGCATGAGCAACAATCGCGTTTGTCGCCCTTCCTGCTTCCACGGTCTTTTCCTGTCCTGCGGTAGCCAGCCTGATCTGCGCGGAGACATCGTGAATTCGTTTTTGCGTGAAACCTTCAATCTCTACCAGCTCTTCTCCATGCTCGTTCATGAGAGTGAGGTCGAAAGAGATGGTGGGCGACGCAGCTTTGCCGGCACCTTGCTGGCGCACGTGCACGTAAATTCGCGGCTCCAGCGGTCGAAGGATGCGCAACCGGCGGTAACTCATGGGCAGATAAACGCCTTCTTTGACCAGGAACTCCTTACCGATGGCCATGGCGCGGTCCAGCAGAGCAGGGTGCAGCCTTAATTCCTGCAATTCAGAAACGAACTGCGCAGGAAATTCCAGAAAAGCCAGCGCTTCGTTCTCTCCTACATAGGCGTACTGGAATGACTGCCACCGCGGACCAAACCCTTCCTTGGAGGAACCTGTTCTTTGCCAATCCTCTGGCGGGGATTGCAGCGCGCCTTGATCGCCTCGATGTCCCGCTTCTGCGTAGCTACTGCCGAAAGCAGGGATACATAGGCGGTGGCATATTCCTGCCGCTCGTCCCTGCTTCCTGCCGACGCTGCGCGACTGGTGACGCGAAATACATAGCCTTCGCCTACGGGTTCCAGCACCGCCCGAACTTCCCGCGTTTCGGCGTCTCTTACGTGCAGCGGCGCGAGGAAAAATGCGTCGCGGATTTCGATTACCGAGTTTCCAGCGCGATAGGCCAGCGCAGCTCGCGCCATTTCCAGATAGGCAACACCCGGCATGACGGCCTTTCCAGCGATGCGGTGCTCGTCGAGGATCCAGTGAGTAGCCGGGTTGAAGAAACTCGTGAAGGCATTTTGTGCCGCTGATTCAACCCGTTCCTGCAACAAAGGATGTGCGGCGGCCTTCGCAAAGCCGGACGTTGCGCCTTCTACTGTCCCTCTGCGCGTGACCTGATCGGCCAGCATGCCTACGCTTTGCCATCCGCCCCAGTTGATGGACCGCATCTTTACGCCGGCATGAGCGTGGCTATACTGCGCGAAGACATCGAGAAAAGCATTGGCGGCACAGTAATCACTCTGTCCAAAGCCGCCCAGAACCGAGCTGCGCGACGAACAAGCAACGAAGAAGTCCAGCGGCGATTCTTTAAATAGGGACGCCAGGACCAGAGTCCCTTTGACTTTTACAGCCAGCACTGGCTCCACCATAGTGGTGGTTTTAAGCTGAATTACACCGCCGCCCGGAACACCAGCCGCATGTATCACTCCGTGAATGCGGCCGAACTGCTGCTGCGTCTCGGCAATAGCGGCGCGCATCTCATGCTCGCTGGTCACGTCCGCGCGGATGATCAAAATTTCCGCGCCATAGCTCTCAAGCTGCTGAAGCTTGCGAATCTTTGCGCTGACTGCATCGTCCGGCGCATGGTCATGCAGCCACTGCGACCACATCGCGCGGGGAACAAAGCTTGATCTCGCAATCAGCGCCAGCCGTGCCTTTGCCGACTGCGCCAACTCTTCCGCGAGTTCCAGGCCTACGCCGCCCAGTCCGCCGGGAATAAAATACGTTCCGTGTTCGCGAATCGGCAAGGTCTCCACGGTAGAGGGAACGACCACTGATTCATAACCCTGTACCCATCGGCGGCTGTTACGATAGGCGACGATCTTGTCTTCTGTCGTGGACGCACATTCATCCATCATGCTCGACAGCAGCGCGGGATCTACCGGCGCTGAACAGGCAATATCAAAGTCAATATGGCGACAGCGGACCGACGCGTACTCCTGTGGAATCACACGACACGGGCCCAGAAGGGTCGCGCGTTGCGGGGCCAGCACCGGATTGCCAATCACGTCATAGAGATAATTGGAGAGCAGCAATAGTTCGCACTCTGGCGTATTCTTCAGAGCGCCAACTGCCTGGGCCACGAACATCGGGCCCCAGAAACTACTATCGCCTGCATCGCCAGTGTCAGCATCTACCAGATTCCAGAGATGGACGATTTTTTCGGGAACCGCGCCGCGTTCCTGCAAAGTGCGCAGCAGTGCAAGATGATCTTCGGCAGATTGCGAACGAATGCTGAAAGAGCTGCCGCTCATGGCAAAATCACTGGCTTCTTGCACAGTAAAAACTTCGGCTCCCTCCGCGCGCAGCAAGTGAGCCAGTTTTTCGCCAACTCCGTAACGGTCACAGAACAACAGCCAGCGCTTCCCTCTCACACCGCTGGCTGTGGCGTGGGCCAGTGGCATTGATTTCCATGTCGGCGTGTAGAACCAGTCTTGAAGTCTTTGCTTCTGCTTTTGATGAGCCTCGCCGGATGCTGGCGACGTCTGCGGCTCTATCCAATAGCGCTGTGGCTCGAAAGGATACAGTGGCAGCGGCACACGCCTGCGCTGTTCATGCTGGTAAAAACCGGACCAGTCAACACTGAGTCCTGCGCTCCACAATTGCCCTAACGTCTCCAGCAGAAAAGCCTGATCGTCCACCATCATGCTGCGATTCCGATGGAGGCCGCAACGATGTAAGCACCGTCTGCCCTTCAGCGCGGGCAAGACCGCTGAGCGAGCGTCCCGGGCCGACTTCCAGAAAAACTGAGTTACTTTTTTGCCGCAGCCGGGCCAGACCATCGCCAAAGCGCACCGTCTCGCGCAGGTGCCGCACCCAATAGTCAGGGCTCATAGCCTCTTCCGGGCGAATCCAATCACCGGAGACATTGGAAATGTATGGCACGCTGGGAGCATGAAAACTCATACGACGGCATACATCAGAAAACGGCTTCAGGATGGAGTCCATCATGGCCGAATGAAAGGCGTGGGAAGTCACCAGCCGGCGGCAGGTTACATTGCCTTGCCCAAACTGACGTTCCAATCTCGTGATAAGTTCCGTTGGCCCGGAGAGAACGCAAAAGCTCGCGCCATTCACCGCTGCTAACGAGAGATTATCGTTGAGCAGAGAAACCACTTCGTGCTCCGGCAGGGCGACCATCAGCATGCCCCCGCGGGGCAGCGACTGCATCAGGCGGCCACGTGCCGCAACCAGCGCGAGCGCATCCTGCAAGGAAAAGACCCCAGCCAGGCAAGCCGCTACATATTCGCCGATACTATGGCCGATCATCGCCTGGGGCTGAATCCCCCATGTCATCCACAGTCTGGCCAGCGCGTATTCAATCATGAAGATCGCAGGCTGGGTCACACTGGTTTCTGCCAGCTTTGCTGCCGCGTCGGAATCCGCTTTCGCGGGATACAGCACATCAAGAAGATCAAATTCCACATGGGGCCGAAGCAGCCGCAGACATTCCTCAACAAGGCTGCGGAAGATCGGTTCGCTTTCATACAGGCCCCGCGCCATGTTCACATACTGCGAACCCTGCCCCGGAAACATGAAAACCACAGAAGGCGCTGATTCGTGCAGTTCGCGCACGCTCTCATCGGCTTTCCGCAGAGCCTCGATAGCATCATTGCGACCGCGACATACAATCGCCCGCCGATGCCGAAATTCGCGACGGCCCACCTGCAAGGTGTAAGCAGCGTCAGCCAGATGAATTTCAGAATGTTGCTGTAGATGATCAGCCAGACGATTGCAAGCTGACTGCAGTGCAGAAGTTGTCCTTGCAGAAAGCAGCAATAGTTCGTAGGGCCGGGTTTCTGTTCGGGTTTCGACGGCAGGAGCTTCCTGCACAATGGCATGTACGTTGGTGCCGCCAATGCCGAACGAACTAATGCCTGCCCGCAGTGGGCCGCTCGCACGCCAATCTCGCAGTTTGGCATTTACAAAGAACGGGCTATTTTGAAAATCAATCTCTGCATTTGGCTTTTCGAAGTGCAGGTTCGGCGGCAGCATGCGGTGCTTCAGGCTGAGAACTGTTTTGATCAGGCCGGCAACGCCCGCCGCGGTGTCCAGATGACCTACGTTGGTTTTCAACGATCCGATGGCGCAGAACTCGCTGGCGTCGGTATTTTGCCGAAATGCCTGGGTGAGCGCGGCGATCTCAATAGGATCGCCCAGCCGTGTGCCCGTTCCATGCGCTTCGATGTAGCTGATACTTTCCGGATTCACTCCGGCCACCAGTTGCGCCTCTGCAATCACTTGCGCCTGTCCCTCGATGCTGGGCGCGGTATATCCGACTTTCAGAGAACCATCGTTGCCGATGGCAGAACCGAGAATCACAGCTTCGATGTGGTCGCGATCGTCCAGCGCGTCTTGCAACCGCTTGAGCAGAACCATGCCGACGCCATTGCCATTCACCGTTCCCTGTGCATGGCTGTCAAATGCGCGGCAGTGCCCGTCCGGCGATAAAATGCTGCCTTCCTGATAAAGGTATCCCGCTTTCTGCGGGAGGCTGATCGAAACTCCGCCGGCCAGCGCCATGTCGCATTCGAAGTGAATGAGGCTCTGGCATGCGAGATGCACAGCCACCAGCGATGTGGAACACGCGGTCTGTACGGTGATCGCGGGCCCTTTCAGGTTCAGCTTATAGGCCACATTGGTGGTGAGATGGTCGTTGCGGTTGCGGATGGAAGCCTGCATGAATCCGCTGGAAGCGAGCAGCTCACGATTGGAAAGCAAGTTCACAAACAGGTAATGGTTGAAACCGGCCCCGCCAAATACTCCAATGGGGCCGTGAAAACGTTCGGGCGTATAACCTGCGGCCTCCAGAGCCTCATACGCGCATTGCAGAAAGAGCCGCTGCTGCGGATCGGAAAGCTCCGCCTCACGCGCGGTATAACCGAAAAATGCAGCGTCGAACATCTCAACGCCGTCGAGTATGGCCCGGCTTTTTACATAGCCCGGCAGCTTCGCATCAGCGGCATTGCCACCGGCGAACTCCAGTTCGGCGTCACTGAAGGTAGATATGGATTCCACCCCATCGCGCAGGTTCCGCCAGAACTCGTCGAGCGTCCGCGCGCCGGGAAAGCGCCCCGCCATTCCAATGATGGCGATACCCGGCAACGATCCGCTCATGTTCGATTCACTCATTCACGTTACCTTTTCACTACGCTTGCGCGATTCGCTGCTGCGATTCGCCGGCTGGCGCGGTCTTGCACTCTGGTTTTGCTCTGCGGTTCAGCCTGCTGTCCGTCAAGATATTGCGCGAGCATGGCGACTGTAGGATTGCGAAATAGCTCAATCATCGGCACGCTGCGCTGAAACACCTCACTCAGCCTGACTGACACCTGAGCTAAAGCCAGCGAATGCCCGCCAAGATCAAAAAAATTGTCATGAATGCCAGCCTGCTTTATTCCCAGGATCTCCTGCCAGATTCCAAAAATCTGTTGCTCGGTCTGACTGCGTGGAGCAATCACAGTTTCCGGGCGCTCAACCGAAGCGGCAGCCATGCCGAGCAGCATCTTTCGATTTACTTTGCCATTCACCGTGAGCGGGAACTTATCCACGATGCAGAAAGCAGATGGAACCATATACTCCGGCAAGTGCAGCCTGGCTGTTTCCCGCAACACATGGATGGTCACAACTTCTTTCGCAGTGTCGTTCCGTTCTATACAAGCCACCAGCCGCTGCTGATTCTGCTGCTCACCATCCAGCAGCACAATGGCATCACGCACACCCTGAACGTTGCGCAGCACGGCCGCAATTTCTCCGAGTTCAATGCGAAAACCGCGCAGCTTTACCTGATCGTCCACGCGCCCCAGGAACTTTAATTTTCCATTTGGAAGCAGGCATACGGAATCACCGGTGCGATAGAGGCGGTCCCCCGAAAGGCCGCTGAACGCGTTCGGGAGGAACTTCTCCGCTGTGAGGTCAGGCCGGTTCCAGTAGCCTCGCGCCACACCTTCGCCACTTACGCAAAGTTCGCCGGCTTCCCCAGAGGGGACTGGTTGCAGATTTTCATCCAGAATATAAGTGCGAACATTCTGGATTGGGGTGCCAATGGAAGGCTGCGCACTATCGTCAACAGCACAGACACTCACATCCACGGTACATTCTGTTGGGCCGTACACGTTGTAGAACTGTGTGTCTGAGCTACTCTGAAGGGCTGCCCACATTTCCGCATCAAGGTTTTCGCCGCCGACGAGCGCCGCCTTGAGATGATTTTTGACATTTTCATGAATGAGCTTCAACTGCGAAGGCGTGCAGTCCAGCACATCAATCTGCTTGTCCTTTATATATTGATTCAGTACCAGCGGGTCGAGGCGGACTGCTTCCGGCAGGATACAAACGGTATGGCCCTGCAACAGCTGAATCCACTGTTTGACGGAACCGTCGAACACGATGGGAGCATTCATGCTTACGCGCAAAGGCGCCTTGTGGCCGGAATAAATGGTGTGCTGTAGTCCTTCCAGCAGGTTCGCCACCGAGCGGTGCTGGATCATGACTCCTTTCGGCCTGCCTGTAGATCCAGAGGTATAGATGATGTAAGCAAGATTTTCAGGCAGCGGATACACCTTTGGGTCTTCCTCGCTGGCCTCAAGCGTCTTGTTCTGCATCCAGGCAGATGACTTGGCCTATCTCTGCAGAAAGTGCGCAGCCAGAGATGGTTGCGAAACTGCCAGCCGAACATTCGCCTCCTGCACAATGTATTGCACTCTTTGCCGGGGGTAAGCAGGATCGAGAGGCACATAGGCCGCTCCGGCCTTCAATATCCCCAGAATCGCGACCAGTATTTCAGGAGACCTCTCCATGCAGATGGCAACTCTGTCTTCCCTCCTGACTCCACAGGAAAGCAAAATATGAGCCAGACGATTGGCGCGCTTGTTCAGTTGCGCAAATGTGAGTGTCTGGCTTTCATAGTGCACGGCGATCTGCTGCGGAGTACGCGTTACCTGTTCAGCAAATAGCTGAGGGAGAGATTTGCCAGCGATAAACTCCCGTACTGGTCCAGCGAGTTCTTCAACTGGAACAACCCATTGCTTGCCGCTCTGAATTTCGCTGTATCGGCGAAACGCCTCTTCCCTTTCTTGTGGGTGGTCGAAAGAGAGAATCTGCAAGTCGCGAATCGGCGCGGTCACATCGCGCGCCATGATCTGGTAGAGAATTTTCAAATCTTGCAGAAGATGCTCGATCGTCTGTTTTTTGAAAATCGTGGAGTAGCGCATGGAAGCGCAAATCTCGCCAGCGCTGTCGAGCGTGAACGACAGCGTAAGATCAAAGACCGAGCTATCCACGTCAATCTCTACCGGCTGCATGGTGACGTCGGAAAACTCCAGCGCAGGCAGCGGCTGGTTGTGAAGAATGACCATGATCTGGAACAGCGGATTGCGGCCCAGCCGTCGTTGCGGCTGTAATGCTTCAACCAGCTTTCCAAAAGGGACATCCTGATGTGCGTAAGCCGACAACGTCACGTCGCGCACCTGGGCCAGCGCTTCGCGAAATGTCATGCCCTGAGAAAATTTTGTGCGCAGCGGAAGCTGGTTCACGAACAGGCCGATCAGATCTTCCGTTCCTAAATGATTGCGGTTGGCTGTCACCGTTCCGACGACAACATCGTTCTCTTCCGTGCGGAGCCATAGCAATGCCTGGAAACCCGCAAGCAGCAGCATGTAGAGTGTTACATTCTCATGCCTTGCCACCTTGTGCAGCGTTGTACTAAGTTCGCCGCCCATTCCAAGCCTGACGGTGCTTCCGGCATAATCCGGTGTTTCCTGGCGCGGAAGATCGGAAGGCAGTTCCAGCCCCGCAGGCGCGCCCAATAAGTGGCCCTTCCAGAAATCCAGAGCGTTCTGCATAGCAGGGCTGTCCAGCAACTGCCGCTGCCACGCCGCGTAATCCACATACTGGTTCTTTAAGTCCGGCAGAGGCGAGGGCATTCCCTGCCGGAAAGCTTCGTAGAGATCGCGCAGTTCACGCACCACAATGCCAAGCGACCATCCATCGGAAACAATATGGTGCATCACCAGCACCAGAATGTGCTCCATCTCGGCAGTCCGCAGCAGCGCCGCCCGCAACAACGGAGGCTTGCTCAAAACAAATTCCTGTTTCGCCTGCTGCCTGATTTCGCGCTCTGCCTCTTCCGGCTGCTGCCTGATGTCTCGATAATCGAATACGAATTCCACGAAGGGGCGAATCTCCAGACGTGGCTTGCCATTAGCATGCGCAAACCCTGTCCGCAGAATCTCATGCCGCTCGATAATGGTCTGGAAGCTGCGCTGTAGGACATCTCTATCGAGCTTTCCGTGCAGGCGCACAGCAGCCGTAATGTTGTAGGCGTTTCGGCTGGAGGTGAACTGATCGAGAAACCAGAGACGCTCCTGGCCTGAGGTCAATGGCAGTTCTCCGTCTCTTGGAATGATGGCAATTACCTGCTGGTGCAGCGCCTGAAGTTCGTTGATAGCTGTGGTGATATGGGCGGCAAGGTCTTTCAAAACGGGAGACTCGAAGACCGCGCGCAAAGGAATATCGCGATGGAAAATCTGGCGCAGCCGCAGAATCATCTGCGTCGCCAGCAGCGAATGGCCGCCCAGCTCAAAGAAGTTGTCTTCCACTCCAACCTGCTCGCGCTTCAGCACCTCGGCCCAGATGCCCGCCAGCAGCTCTTCCACTTCATTCGCAGGAGCGCGGCTGCTTCGTTCCGTGCTTTCGTTTTCCGGCTCCGGCAGCGCTTTGCGGTCTATCTTTCCGTTCGGAGTGCGCGGAAGATCTTCCAGCAGCACTACCTGCGACGGCGTCATGTAAGCCGGTAATCTCGCCTGCAACTGATCTTTGATTTGCTGCGGGATCATTCGTGCTTTTTCTCCCGCAACAATCTCCACATAAGCCACGATCCGGGCTTCTACTCCGCTGCCCTTCACCACCACCGCCGCATCCCTGATTCCGTCCTGCTCCATCAGCGCCGCCTCGATCTCCCCCAGCTCAATGCGGTACCCGCGTATCTTCACCTGCTGGTCGGCTCGCCCTATGTACTCCAGTTCCCCGTCGTTCCTCCACCGCACCAGATCGCCCGTCCGGTACAGCCGCCCTCCCGCTACTCTTCCGTACTCATCGGGAATAAAGCGCTCCGCCGTCAGCTCCGGCCTTCTCCAGTACCCGCGCGCTACTCCCGCTCCACCGATGTACAGCTCCCCTATAACTCCCGTCGCCGCCAACTCCATTGAGCTGTCCAGCACATACAACCGCGTGTTGGCCACCCCACGGCCAATCCGCACCTCTCTACCCGCCCTGACCGCCGACCACGTCGAATACGTCGTGGTCTCGGTCGGCCCGTACAGGTTGTTCACCTGCCTTACTGTTCCCGTTCCATAAATCTGCTCCGCCAGCGTGCGCGTCAGCGCCTCTCCCGCCAGGTTCACCGTCACCACTTCTTCCGGCCAGCCCTGGCCTTCGCTGATTCTCGCCATCGCCGAGGGCACCGTGTTCACCAGCTTTACCCGCCGCGCACCCCTTCCCGCCTTCCCTTTGCGCGCCTCTTCCCACCAGCTCAGCACATTCTCCGCCAGCACTACCGTCCCACCGCAGGCCAGCGTCCCCCATACCTCAAACACCGAAAGATCAAAGCTCATCGAAGTTGAGGCCAGCACTCCGCTCAGCTCCTCTGCGCTGAACGCATGCTTCATCCACTCCACCAGCGACATGGCATTGCCATGCGTCAGCACCACTCCCTTCGGCCTGCCCGTCGAACCCGAGGTGTAGATCGCATACGCCACCTGCGCACTGTGGCTCAGGTCATTGTTCCTGCTCTTGTGCTCATCACCACTCTGCTTCTCCATCTCTCCTTCCATCGCATCCAGGCTCACCACCAGCGCGCTGCTGCCCCCAATCCGCTCCCGCAATGACTCTTCGCTGAGCACCACCGCCGCCTGGGAATCCTCCAGCATCAGCCGCAGCCGCTCCCTCGGATACTCCGCGTCCAGCGGCACATAGCCCGCTCCCGCCTTCCACACTCCCAGCATGGCCGCCACCATCCCCGCACCCCGCCTCATGCATACACCCACCAACTGCTCCGGCTTCACTCCCAGCTCCCGCAGATAACCCGCTATCCGGTTGGCTTGCTGGTTCAACTGCGCGTAAGTCAACTCCACTTCACCATCTACAACGGCAATCCTGTCTGGCGTTTGCATCGCCTGCCCGGCAATGCGCTCGTGCAGGCACTTCTCCTGCTCGTACTCGAGTTCTGTGCGGTTGTACTCTTCCAGCAGCTGTCTTCGTTCCGACTCCGCCAGCACCGGCAGCTCATTCACCGGCCGCTCCGCATCCGCAACGATTCTTTCCAGCAGCACCTCATAGCTCTTCGCCCAGCGCGCTACCGTGCCGGCATCAAACAGGCTGCGGTTGTACTGCCATGCTCCCGCCATCTGCTCCGCCGACTCTCCCGCCATCAGCGTCACATCGAACTTGCTGGCTCCATTGTCTAAAAACTTCGGACTGAGCCGTGCTCCGCAGCATTCCATCTCCGCCAGCAGCGACTGCTGGTAGGCCAGCATCACCTGAAACAGCGGCGCATGCGCCAGGCTCCTCTCCGGCTGCAGCTCTTCCACCAGCCGCTCAAACGGCACATGCTGGTTGGCATAGGCCTGCAACGTCGTCTCCCGCACCTGCCGCAGCAAATCAGCAAAACTCATCTCCGGCCGCATGCGGTCGCTCAGCACCAGCGTGTTGATGAACAAGCCAATCAACTGCTCGCTCTCGCGCCCCGGACGCGCCGATACCGGCGTTCCCACGCTGATGTCCTGCTGCCCGCTCAGCCGTGACAGCAAAACTTTCCATGCTCCCAGCACCACCATGAACAGCGTGGCCCCTTCTCGTCGCGCCAGCTGCTTCAGCTTTCGCGTCGTCTCCTGCTTCAACGCAAACGGATGCACGCCTGAGCGGATCTCGCCCCGCGCTACGCGCGCACGGTCCAGCGGCAACTCCAGCACTACTGCCGAATCCGCCAGTTGCTCGCGCCAGTACGCCAGCTCAGTGTCCAGCAGCTCTCCGCCAATCCACTGCCGCTGCCAAGCGGCGTAGTCGGCATACTGGTAGCGCAGCTCCGGCAACGTGAATGCGCGGTTTGCGGTCAGATCTTCATAGTTGCGCACTAGCTCATGCAGCAGCACCTCCAGCGAAGGCCCATCGGAGATGATGTGGTGCATGGTCACAAACAGAAAATGCTCTGCATCACTGCTGCGCACCAGCCGCACCCGCAGCAGCGGGCCGCTTTGCAGATCAAACGGCGTCTCGGCTTCCAGCAGCCGCAACTGCTCCAGCCGCAGCTCTTTCTCTTCGGCAGGCAAGCCGCTCAGGTCAGTGAACGGAAGCTCAAACACTGCGGCGCCGCGGATGATCTGCACCGGCGCGCCTTCCTCAACCGCAAACACCGTGCGCAGCGCTTCATGCCGCCGCACTACTTCGGCCAGCGCCCGCTCCGCCAAGCCGTGCTCGAAGACTCCGCTGATCCTCACCTCCACCGGAATGTTGTAGGTGGACGTTCCCGGCTCAAGCTGCTCCAGAAACCACAACCGCTGCTGGGCAAAGGAAACTGCCAGTGACCCTTCCCGTCCAACAACCGCCAGCACCGGACGCTCGCTCCGCGTTCCGCTGACGGCCTGCTCTACTACCTGCGCCAGCCCTGCCACCGTGGGCGATTCAAACACCGTGCGCAACGGCAACTGCACATGGAAGCGCTCTTCCACCCGCGCCACAATGCTGGTGGCCAGCAGCGAATGGCCGCCCAGCTCAAAGAAGTTGTCTTCCACTCCAACCTGCTCGCGCTTCAGCACCTCGGCCCAGATGCCCGCCAGCAGCTCTTCCACTTCATTCGCAGGAGCGCGGCTGCTTCGTTCCGTGCTTTCGTTTTCCGGCTCCGGCAGCGCTTTGCGGTCTATCTTTCCGTTCGGAGTGCGCGGAAGATCTTCCAGCAGCACTACCTGCGACGGCGTCATGTAAGCCGGTAATCTCGCCTGCAACTGATCTTTGATTTGCTGCGGGATCATTCGTGCTTTTTCTCCCGCAACAATCTCCACATAAGCCACGATCCGGGCTTCTACTCCGCTGCCCTTCACCACCACCGCCGCATCCCTGATTCCGTCCTGCTCCATCAGCGCCGCCTCGATCTCCCCCAGCTCAATGCGGTACCCGCGTATCTTCACCTGCTGGTCGGCTCGCCCTATGTACTCCAGTTCCCCGTCGTTCCTCCACCGCACCAGATCGCCCGTCCGGTACAGCCGCCCTCCCGCTTCTCTTCCGTACTCATCAGGAATAAAGCGCTCCGCCGTCAGCTCCGGCCTTCTCCAGTACCCGCGCGCTACTCCCGCTCCACCGATGTACAGCTCCCCTATAACTCCCGTCGCCGCCAACTCCATTGAGCTGTCCAGCACATACAACCGCGTGTTGGCCACCCCACGGCCAATCCGCACCTCTCTACCCGCCCTGACCGCCGACCACGTCGAATACGTCGTGGTCTCGGTCGGCCCGTACAGGTTGTTCACCTGCCTTACTGTTCCCGTTCCATAAATCTGCTCCGCCAGCGTGCGCGTCAGCGCCTCTCCCGCCAGGTTCACCGTCACCACTTCTTCCGGCCAGCCCTGGCCTTCGCTGATTCTCGCCATCGCCGAGGGCACCGTGTTCACCAGCTTTACCCGCCGCGCACCCCTTCCCGCCTTCCCTTTGCGCGCCTCTTCCCACCAGCTCAGCACATTCTCCGCCAGCACTACCGTCCCACCGCAGGCCAGCGTCCCCCATACCTCAAACACCGAAAGATCAAAGCTCATCGAAGTTGAGGCCAGCACTCCGCTCAGCTCCTCTGCGCTGAACGCATGCTTCATCCACTCCACCAGCGACATGGCATTGCCATGCGTCAGCACCACTCCCTTCGGCCTGCCCGTCGAACCCGAGGTGTAGATCGCATACGCCACCTGCGCACTGTGGCTCAGGTCATTGTTCCTGCTCTTGTGCTCATCACCACTCTGCTTCTCCATCTCTCCTTCCATCGCATCCAGGCTCACCACCAGCGCGCTGCTGCCCCCAATCCGCTCCCGCAATGACTCTTCGCTGAGCACCACCGCCGCCTGGGAATCCTCCAGCATCAGCCGCAGCCGCTCCCTCGGATACTCCGCGTCCAGCGGCACATAGCCCGCTCCCGCCTTCCACACTCCCAGCATGGCCGCCACCATCGCCGCACCCCGCCTCATGCATACACCCACCAACTGCTCCGGCTTCACTCCCAGCTCCCGCAGATAACCCGCTATCCGGTTGGCTTGCTGGTTCAACTGCGCGTAAGTCAACTCCACTTCACCATCTACAACGGCAATCCTGTCTGGCGTTTGCATCGCCTGCCCGGCAATGCGCTCGTGCAGGCACTTCTCCTGCTCGTACTCGAGTTCTGTGCGGTTGTACTCTTCCAGCAGCTGCCTTCGTTCTGACTCCGCCAGCACCGGCAGCTCATTCACCGGCCTCTCCGCATCCGCAACGATTCCTTCCAGCAACACCTCATAGCTCTTCGCCCAGCGTGAGACAGTCTCCGCTTCAAAAATGTCGGTATTGAACTGCCATGCTCCAGTGAATGAGCCGTGCTGCTCGCCCATAGTTAACGTCAGATCAAATTGTGAGGTCTGTTCTTCTATGGCGACCGATTCCAACACCAGGCCGCCCCACTGCATGATTGCGCCTGACTGGCCCAATGCCATTGCGACAAAATCTTCGCCGTAAGCCGCATGGCTTTGATGAAAGACAAACATGTTCTGAAAAATGGGCGTGGCATCGAAACCGCGCTGCAAGCCGAGCTTTTCCACCATGAGCGGAAAGGGATACAACTCATGGGCTAAAACACCGATGGCAGTAGCGCGTACCTGCGCCAGAAATTCAGTAAAACTCTGTGACTCGCCAAAGCTGGCGCGAAAAGGCAGCGGATTTACGAAATAGCCAACTACATCAGCAAACTCTACGCGCGGCCTGCCCGATGTTGGAGCGCCCGTGATAATTTGCGGCTGGCCAGTGAGGCGGTGCAGCAGAACCTGAAACGCTGCCAACAGCAGAGCGAATGGAGTCACTTTTTTCGCGCTACTCAGATCTTGCAGCTTTTCTGATAGTCCTCGCTCTAACGCGAAATGAACGGCAGCCCCGCGAAAGCTCTGCACCTTCGGCCTCGGACGATCAGATGGCAACGCAAGAGCTGAAATTTCACCGGCCAGTTCTTTTTCCCAATAGGCCCACAGCCGCTCACCTTCCGGCTCCCTGTAATTTCCTGCGCTGCCATTCCACAAAATCGGCATAGCTATGCCGCGGCGAAAAACTTCCCAGAGCACTGCCCTGAACCAGTGCCGCATAGAACCTGCCAGCTTCTTCCATGAGCACCATGAGCGACCAGAAATCGGCAACCAGATGATGCACAGCCAGATGGAGGACATGATCCTGCGGCGACAAACGGAACACACACACACGGAATACCGGGCCATGTAGCAGATCGAAAGGCCGGTAGCTTTCTTCCGCCAGTGCCTTTTCTATCTGCACGGGATTCCAGCCGCCAGCATCCACCTGCTCGAACGCAACTTGTACTTCGGACCGAACGTGCTGTAGAGGTCCGCCTTCTGCCGCAGAAAACGTGGTGCGCAAAGCCGGATGCTGATTGAGCATCATCTGAAACGCATTCTCGAGAGCTTCCACATCGAGCAAACTGTGAATGCGCACGGCACGGGAAATATTGTAGGCAGTGCTTTCCGGCGCCATCTGCTGCAAAAACCACAGGGCCTGCTGGCCATAGGAAAGAGGAAAAACATCGCTGGCATTTGCCGGCGCTACACTCTCTGTAGCCGAACTTAATTTCTCAATTCCGGCAATCGTCATGCCACCAAACAAATCCGACATGGTGACCTGGATACCAAAATCAGCCTGCAGCCGGTGCGCGAGTTCGATGGCGCTGAGAGAATCAAGGCCGTAAGTAGTGAGAGGCTGGTGGATATCAATTCTTTCCGGAGCAATGGCTGTTTTGTTTGCAATTTCAGCGGTCAGCCATGGCACAACGCCCGGCAATGTTCCAGTGTCCTCGCTGCGATTGGGAATGCTTTCCGTTTCGTGCCATTCCGCCAGCACGTGCAGGCTGCGATCGAGAAATGCCTGTTTGCAGGCACGCCTTTGGATCTTGCCGCTGGAAGTCTTTGGGATAGTTCCGGTTCTGATCAGAATAATGGCCAAAGGCATGAGCTCATGAGCTTCTGAAACACTCTGGCGGATGGATTTCAGCACCGCATCCAGATCGCTGTCCCTGCGGTTGGCGGCTTCCTGCACAATCACCAGCCGCTCCTCCCCATTGGCATCCACGGAAAATGCGGCTCCAGAGCCGGGCTGCAAAACGGAAGCACAGCGTTCCACGGTCAACTCAATATCCTGCGGGTAATGATTTTGCCCGCGAATAATCAGCAGGTCTTTGAGTCGCCCGGTTACATATAGATGACCGTGCTGGATAAAGCCGAGATCGCCTGTCCTCAGGAACGGGCCATCGCCGTTTTGGGTATAAGCAGAAAATGTTTTCTCTGATTCCTGCGGGGCCTCCCAATATCCTTTGGCGACGCTGGCCCCTTTTACCCATATCTCGCCAACTTCGGCGGCGGCGCAGCGGCGCAGCGAATCGGGATGCACGATAGCAATTTCCTGATCGAGCAGATTGCGGCCACTGCTTACCAGCAATTGCGCAGGCGCACCGTTTGATGTTTCTCTGATCTCGTGGTCTTCCAGCGCTTTCCTGTTGGCTTTCACCAGCGGAGAGATTTGTCCCTTGACGCTGCCGGAAACCATCAACGTGGCTTCGGCAAGCCCATAACAAGGATAAAATGCCGTACCGCGAAAACCGGATTCCGCAAAAACTTCGGCAAAGCGTTGCATGGTTTCGGCACGAACAGGTTCGGCGCCGTTAAAAGCCACGCTCCAACTGCTAAGGTCAAGCTGCGCGCGCTCGGCCTGAGTTACTTTGCGTACACACAACTCGTAAGAAAAATTTGGACCGCCGCTGGTGGTCGCCCGGAACTTCGAAATCGCCTTCAGCCAACGAATGGGCTGCTCAAGAAAAGCCGCAGGAGACATCTGGAAGCATGGCAAACCGCCATATAAAGGTTGCAGCACCCCGGCCATAAATCCCATGTCATGGAAGATCGGCAACCACGAAACATAGGAATCACCCGGCGCGTGCTCCACTGCGTGATGCACCAGGGCCGCATTGTGCAGCAGGTTTCCATGGGTGAGCACCACGCCTTTGGGATTGCCGGTTGAGCCTGAGGTGTACTGAAGAAAAGCAACAGTATCGCGATTCACCGGTTGCGCTATATACCGATTTCCCTGTTCGCGCTCTGTTTCATCGGTCGCGATTACTTCCATGTGTCTGCCACCACAAAGCTCAGGCAGCACCGATTGAATTCTCGGCCGCAATGCCGAAGTCGTCAGCACCATCAGATGGCTGCGCGTCACGAATAATGGCCTTGAGCCTGAGTAGATTGCGGTTACGATGAGGCGGATAGGCAGGTACTGCAATCACGCGGGCATACAGGCTGCCGAAAAATGCCGGCAGAAATTCCAGTCCCGGAGCATACAAAAGTAAAGCCCTGTCTCCGGGCTTTCCCTACCCCCGCGA
This sequence comes from Terriglobia bacterium, assembly GCA_963823745.1. Classification (GTDB taxonomy): domain Bacteria; phylum Acidobacteriota; class Terriglobia; order Terriglobales; family Acidobacteriaceae; genus Angelobacter. Next base: position 144,246 of record CAWGMN010000008.1, on the reverse strand, counting down.
TGTGGGCAGCAATGGCCCGTGCCTTGCAGTCCAACTCCTGATATCCAATACTGCTTTCTACTATTTCTCCATCAGAGAGAAATGTATAGGCAGCGTGGCCGGAATCGAATTGAGCTCTCCGTTCCAGCAAATCGGTCAGCGAGCCGACATCACCGTAGATTTGGGAAGCGTTCTCTGACGGCGGATTTTTGAATTGCTTCATGCGCTTCCCAAAATGACCGGTCGCAATGCTCACATTGCGCTGGAAAAATTCAGTGTTGAATTATGCGATTACAAGCCCGATACGCTTCGGGCTCGTGATGATTTGATAATTGTTAAGCCTGCGTTTTCAGTTTTCTCGCTGCATGCACAAGAAACGCAGGCAGAAAGTCTCATTGCGCAAGCATCTGCTTCGCAATCCGCCTGCCGGACCTTACCTTTACAGCGAGACGATAACAGCGGAGGAGGAAAATACTGGATTTATGTTTAAGAAGCGCAAGACCAACTTGCCTCTGAAAGTCTTTCAATCTAAAAGGATATGCATATTGTACGCTGATTTTGGCTTGTACTGCCCGTTTCGGCAATCAATTCCCATTTATGAAACATACAATGTGTTGTGGAAATGGTGCGACCATTTGCGGCGGGTAAAAGCGGTATTGCCGCTGTAATCGCCAGATTTATTGGACTTGCGGCTGAACTGATTCCCGCAGTGGCACGTTTCGAGAAGGGACTCGCCCCTGCTCGCTGCCGTGATCGCCGGTCAGCACCAGGCTCATCATGCGTTCACCTTCCTGGAACAGCAACTTCTTTTCCAGCAGCATTTTGATTTCGCCTGCAACATCCATGCCCGATTCGACAAAGAACTTCAGCGCCTGGTCCATCTGCGCCGGCTTAGCCAGATAATCGAGCACGGCTTTCCGGCGGAACCTACCTCGTGCTCCACCGCCATACCCGAGCGCGAATCATAAATAATGGTTGATCGCGGCTTGTAATACAGACGCGGCGGGGCCGAAGAATCTTTCCAGCTCGCCTGCCATTCCTGAACTTTGGCGCGGACCTTTCCGATCCATTTTGCCGTATTGATGAAGTAATCCGCGCGTACATTCGCGTCAGAAAAATAATAGGCCAGATTCTTCAGATTCATCTTCCTTAAAGGGATAAATGAGTGCGTAAAAGTCCAGTGGACGCAGATCCAGACCGTAACTCTCCGCCTGATAATAGTAAGGGCTGAAGCGGTCGAAGCGCACCGGATATGCGCCGGACGGGGGATGCAGATGCGTGAGCAGCGGCAGCATCTCAACGTACTTTCTATAGGTCTCTTCGCTTTCGCCGGGAAAACCCAGCAGCAGGTTCCAATGCGGCTGCACTCCGTAGAGACTGCATAACTTGAGAAGCTTCAAGTTCTGAAAAACGGTAGTGCCCTTCTTCATGAGCTTCAGCGTGGAAGTAGCGAGCGCCTCGATTCCCGGCTGAATCTGCGTAACACCCGACTTCGCGAGCACTGCGATTTCCTCTTCGTTCAGATCGGCCTTCACTTCATAAAAGATTTCCATGTCTGGTGGAGTTTCCAGATATGGCAGCACGTCTTGCAAATAGCTTTTCGGAAGATGTTGTCCACGGCCATCAGGCGGGAAACTTTGCCCGAATACTGAAACAGAGAATTCACCAGTTCAAGAGCTACATCGGGCTTCATGGCGCGATATCCCATGGACGCGCCGTTGAGTCCGCAAAAGGTGCAATGGGCGCGCTCACCCCACCAGCAGCCTCGTGAAGTCTCGAAAGTGAGAACAGGCTTGACCTCGCGGCTGGAAAAATATTCTTCTACCCGCTCCATGAACGGCTGGTAATCCAGAGCGATGGGCGTATCTATGCTCAAGTCTTCGCCAACCGTCTGTGGTCCCGACTTGGGTACGGGCACGCTCTTGCTGAATACACCGCGAATGGATGAACATTTTTCCGTCTCACCGGCAAGGCAGTGCGCAACAAAATCAGGAAAGCTTTTCAACGCTGGCCCGGAAAATACGAAATCAAGTTCCGTCACACTTCCGCAACCACTGCTCCCATGGGAAACTCACAGTTAGCGCCGCCAATGACCGTAATCACTTTTGGGTTGCGCTGCTTCAGCAAGCGGGCCATGGCAATGTTCGCGGCATTCTGCATGAACATTGAAGTAAACCCAGCAATCTGCGTATTCTCCAGATCGTAGCGATCCATCAACTGCTGCATGAATCCTTCCAGCGCGGGCCGTTTGGTCGCGATCAGGTTCTTCAGCATCTGCACTTCGGCGCTTTTGATCGGGAAATATCGCTCCAGATATTTTTCTGCGTTGTCAGGCAAGGCAGGAAAAGCCATGCTCCTGAAAAACCAGTCGCCAAGACCAGTGTTCAGTGACTCCATGGACCCGCTCAGAAAATTGTAGAACTCCACTCCCAGAAACTTGCCGAAATCGTGGTTCAGATAAAGAATTTCGACGCTCGCCTGATCCGGGAACCGGGACTGCACTCGCGCCTTAAGCTGCGTCAAGGCAATGGAGGGCAGCGAGAGATTGGAAAACGGCATGTTGATCAGGCAAATTCTGTACATAGAATCGGCTCCCTGAGCTCATTCGCGGCCGGCACAGTTCAAAACACAGTGCATTGGGACTGGAACATATGGCGGGAGAAAGTGGGATTCTCTTCGCAGTTTTCGCAAAGGTCTTTGCTGTCAAAGACATGCCCCAAAACGCAGTATTCACCGGCATTTTCGTTTTATCACATCTGTCACATCCCCCACAAAAAATCTTCTGTTGACTCTGTTACAGCTTACAGTCTGGATGGTATAGACGCGGCTTCATCACAGTCACCGCAGAATGTTCCAAACTCACAAATGAAAGTGTCAACGCTGGAGCACGGTGGTTTGCGCACATCTCTCCATACATTTCATCCAGCCAGGCGGCCGCTTCATCGCCCGAGTTCTTGCCGGTATTTGCAGCTAATCGACCCTGCAGTTGCGAACGAGATCGTCAGCACGATGAAAGCAGCAGGCTACGATGTCAGCGACAGCGATCTCTTCGCAACGAATCAAACATCCGGTACGCGTGTGGGAACGAAATCACCGATGGCCGCGCGTATCAGGCGATGCGGCATCGATGCGCGATGCGTAATCGAATTCAGACGCAAATGAGCGGACGCATTACTCTGCTGTTGTCATAAAAGAATCCTCTCCCAGCAGGGTGATCATGCGCCGACCACCTTCCGCTTCGCATCCTGATAGCAGAAGGCAACACCGTGAATCAGAGACTGGCATTGCACCAACGTCCAATGGGGCTCGTATTATAGTGACTCGCCAGAGCTTTGTGTGCCGCATATAAATGGTATTTTCTTCGAACGTTCATGATCGCCTGAGTTCATTCGGTCTCGCTCAAAAATTCACTCTGACATTTTTCAAAAATAGAACATTTATCGACACAGTTATTGACGAGTATCCCTGACCCCTATAATTCAACCCGGTCGAGATCGGTCCCATGATGTCCTGGAAATGAGTAGAGTTCACTCGATGTGAGCTTTCGATCTAATTCCTCTAACCTTGCAAAATTTATAAGACGAAAGCCATGAGAAGCGATGCCGCAAACTCAGTAATCTGCACTAGAGAGAATGGTTCTCCCGGCAAAACAGGTGACAGTACCACTACGGCTGAACGTACCACAACCAGCTCCGAGCCTGGCCGGCTCGTCACGATCCCTGATGCGAGGAAACATAGCGATCAAAAGCGCCGGTATCAATTGCACCTCTGGATCAGCGCAAAGGAATACGCCATGCTGAAGGAACTGGCGGAGCTGCATGATGAACCGATGTCGCGGATCGTGCGCCGCCTATTCCTGCAATTGAAACACTCGCATGAGAGGAAAGTGGGTTAACAGGCCGGCGGGCATTCTACATCTTCATTCTCAAAATAGTGAGCTCCTGAGCAGGAACAATTATCAGGTACCATATTGGAGAAATGAGACTCAAACTTTTTGCATTACTTCCACTCTTTACAGTCAGCCTTCTTGCGCAATCCAAGGATGCTCTTCCCCGGCAAGCATATCTTGGAGTCAGTCTGCGGATGGCCGAACCTGCCGGAAGTGGGGCAGAAGTCCGGAAAGTTGAATCTCCCACAATCGCGGACAAGCTGGGACTCAAAGCTGGCGACCACATTCTTGAAGTCAACAGCATCCGCCTGGACAGTCGTAAAACCTTAAACCAGACCTTGCGCTCGCTGCACGGCGGGGACAAAGTACGGTTTAAGGTCACACGGGCTGGCAAAGAACTGGAGCTCACAGATATCCTGGACGCACTTCCCAGCGAAAACCTCCCCGGCGTACAGATCATTCACGACTCGGTCAAAACCGATGCAGGGTACCGGCTGCGCACCATTATTACCCGTCCTTTAAACAAGTCTGGCAAGCTTCCGGTGATCTTCATGGTTGGCTGGCTCAGTTGTGATTCCTCAGAGTATGCCCTTGGGCCGGACGATGGATTTGGCCAGCTTCTGCAGGACCTTGCTACCCGTTCAGGTATGGTGCTGTTTCGCACTGACAAACCCGGAACAGGCGATAGCGAAGGGCCGCCCTGTGACACCCTTGATTTTAAAACCGAGTTGGAAGGATACCGCGCCGCTTTCAAAGCGCTCGGAAACTATGACTTCATTGATACAAGCCGGATCTTCATACTGGGAATGAGCAATGGAGGCGGGTTCGCACCGGTGGTAACTCAGGGCCAGAGCGTGAAGGCCTACATAGTGTTGGGCGGCTGGGTCAAAACCTGGTTCGAACACATGATCGAGCTGGAAAGAAGGCGGGTGCAACTCGCCGGTATGCCTGCAGAGCAGGTTGCCCAGGCAATGAAAGGCTATGCCGAGTTCTATGATGACTATCTGGTCCAGAAAAAGACGCCTGGAGAAATTATCAAGATCAAGCCAGGGCTGGCCAGCTTATGGTATGACGAACCTGACCACCAGTATGGACGTCCCGCATCATTCTATTTTCAGCTTGAGGACCTGAACCTGCTTGGTGCATGGAGCAAAGTAGATGTCCCTGTACTGGCAATCCATGGAGAGTATGACTGGATAATGAGCGGCGACGACCATAAAATCATTGCGAATCTTGCCAACAAGCACCGGCCCGGAAGCGGCAAATTCGTGGAACTCGAAAAAACTAATCATCTGCTCTATGCCTATGACACGCCTGAGGAGGCATTCAAAGGAGCACCGTCAGGACATTACAATCCGGCAGCCACATCTGCAGTGCTGGAATTTCTGAGCGAGCAGCAGTAGCGGACACCTCAGAGGCAGCAGGTATATCCAGCCCGCTGATGAACGCAGATTAACTTTTATTGCACTCTCAATCAAGCGGAGACGAGTTGGGGCTCCGACGAGCTGCGCTCCAATTTATGCTCCAGCAGGATTTCTTTTTCACCAAACAATCGTTCGGCAATAATGCCGCGCTGCTTACACGCCTCAATCAGCCGGTTTGATTCGATAATGGGACGGGACTGATCTGTATACTTCACGCTCATAATGTAGTTGAGCCAGGGCTCCTGCCCCATGGCATACACGTAAGCTTCCCGGCAATTGAAGGTATTCACGATGTGGATTCCCTGCTCGCAGTTGGAGCCGGAGAGGCGCCGCGACTCGTCGATAGCGCGCTCGACTTTCTGGGTCAACAGCGGCCCATAAAGCCAGCTAAGAGGCGCGCCATCGCATTCCATACCAAGGAACAATGCATCGACATCCCCTAAGTCGCGGTGCAGGTGCTCATACAAAACCGGCTCGATATTGCATGAATCAGCCGCAAACATCAATGAGTATGGGCCTATCCTGACGAGCCATGCCATCTTCGTCTTGATATCGAGGTCGGCATGTTCGCCAAAGAAGGGCAACCCGGTAATCCGCACTTGCCCATTCTGGATCTCCTCGAGTTCATCTATCTCGATTACATTCTGGAACCCGCAGTTCTGGAACAGCAGTTTCAAAGACGGGTCCTGCAGGCGGCCACCATTATTGCGCGGCACAACGATGTTCTTCACTTTGTGTCGAATCTGGAGCAAAGTCTCAAAGAGAATATGGTCCTGATGATCATGGGTCACAAGTACGTAATCAATCGTCTCCGGCAAATCCAGATACGTGTACCGGGAGATGCCGTTCTCGTAGGTATAGCTAAGCACCGGATCAAATAACATGCTGGTCCCCTGCGACTCGATAAGAATGCAGGCGTGGCCGAAATAGCGCCAGCGCACGCCGGAGCCGCTATAGGGAGAATATCGGGGCGGCGGTTCCGGAGTCAGGAAAGATCTCAACAGATTGTCCTCTGACTCGGGGATACCCACCATGTCTTTGATCTCATTCCATGTACGGGGAGTTGATTTCATGCGGAACAGATCGTCAATTACCGGGCTATGAAATGGGAGTCGCAGATGGAGAGCATCAGGGGATTCCAACCGGGGCGTGCTGAGCACGAAGGGGCGTTCATCGCTGGAAATGGTCGAGAGCATAATGCTCTGATACGAAGGATCGTAATAATGGCTGCGATACAGCAGCGGCTCGATAAGGCGAAATGAGGGATGATGATTGAGATCATAGACAAGTTCCACATATCCGCGCAGTGGGGCTGGAATCTTTTCGTACAGCGGATGCAGGCTATAGCCTTTGGCCGAGTTTCGCAGCATTCCATCAAGTGATTCGATGGCCTCCGATAGTTGAATGAGATTGGCCCGATTGCTTCTGGTGCGTTCGCGCAGTTCACGGATTTCATCAACGCGCTTGCCCCCGTAATCAATAAATGGGCCGCCAAGCATCTTGGGGTTCTTCACGGCATTGGCATGGATCTGCGGGGCGCTGATATAGGAATCCATGATCTTGAAGTGCCGGTGGGTAATGTTCCGGGCAGCAGTGGCCGGAGGAACCAGATGCGGCCATGCATACCACTGGTCAACAAGGGGTTCTACCTGCACGTTTTGGCGCAAATAATATTTTTCAGACATCCGATTGACTCCTGATTCTTTATCTCCAACTAGCCGTGGAACTCCGGATGAATATCCAATTTTCCAGCACCACGCGTTGGCTGATTGATTCTGCGGCAGGCCACTATTCGCGATCGGAACTTTGCTGGCCACTCAATCCGCATGCAGCAATGCCTGCCGGACTTGAGGAAGGACCTGCCCCTCCTGCTCATAAAAAGCGAAATGTCCACCGATCAATACCCGACTTGTGAATGCTGCCCGAGTGTGTTCGCGCCACTCGGCCACTGATTGCGGCGAGACCAGTTCATCGGCACTGCCCGCCCATGCAGTGATTGGGCATTCGAGTACGACATCCGGTTCTAAGGTGTAGGTGTCATCCAATTCAAAGTCAGCACGCAACCGGGGAGCCAGGAACTGCATGATCTCCGGGTTTGCAAGCACTTCCTGCGGAGTCCCGCCAAAATCGGCCAGCCTCTCCATAAATTTGCCGTCGGGCAGGTTGTAAATAGGATCGCGGCTTGAACGCAGGTGCGGCGCGGGACAGCCAGAAACAAACAGGTGAGTGACCTTTTGCGGACCATAATGCGAGCGCAACCTCTGGGCAAACTCGAATGCAATTTTTGCTCCCAGGCTGTGCCCGAGCAGCGCCACCGGTCCATCCAGCCGTGGCAAAAGCTCTTCTGCCATGCGATCGATCAATTGCGGGATCCGCCTGATAAAAGGCTCACGCAAGCGACGCTCACGTCCGGGAAGTTGCACTGCGCAGACCTGAACATTCCATGGAAACTTGTTTGGCCAAGCGCGAAATGAGAGAGCCGAGCCGCCGGCATGAGCAAAACACAGCAGGGACAACCTTGGCCTGACTGCATCCGGGCGGCAGTACGGAAGCCAGCGTTGAATCACATCGTTCTGGTTTGCAATTGGACTTGCAGCACTCATGCGCAGCTCCTGAATCACCCTTCCAAGGGGCTAATTTAGGTATTGATCTACTATCCAATATCCAGATCTATCGCCGGGTGATGAACATCTTTCCTAAAGACCCGTAGTTCGGCGAATCGCCAAATGATGACCGTTAGCAGGGCATTGTTGTGCAAGAATGCTCCACTACGATCAAACGAGGTCGGCTGGAATAGAAAAATTCAACCGGGACTGGCAATACTGAATCCACTCAGGCGTAACTTGATTGAAGACCACGTCTTCACCTGCCCAGACTGACTTAGCAACGGTGAAATCCTGATGTAAATAGAGAATCGGGTCAGCATCGCTTTCGGCGGTGTTGTCCCGTGGCCATTGCGAAAAGCCCTGCAGATCTTTCAGGTAGAACGCTTTGCAATACGGCCTGCTCTCCCGCGGGTCTTTCCAGATGCCCGCACTCTTTTCCGACTGTGTAAGAAGGGCCACTACATCATGCCTACCAGCGGCACGGGCCACCATCAACGCCGTGCGATTGTCGCGTCCTGTGGCTGCAATGTCCGCCCCGTGATCAAGCAACAGGCGCACGATCCCTGCCTCCCCGGCCCCCGCGGCCCAGTGAAGGGGAGTCCAACCCTGTTCATCTAGTTGGGAGACGTTTGCTCCTTCCGACAGTAACTTCGCCACAAGGCCGGTATCTCGCTGTTGTACGGCAGCAATTAAATTATTTCCGAGTTCCATAAAAAATCTCCTTAGGTGTTCAACACCAGGTCCACCCATTTCGGATGGGGCTGTATGCGCTCAAGATCGTGTTCAAAGACGATGAGGTCGTCCACTTTGTCAACTTCCTTAAAGCCCCCGAACTTATAAGTCACGAGCATCATGCGGTTCTTTCCATTGGAACGGAACTCAGCACGCAGCCGAGCACCGGCATCACGCGCCAGAGTAAGGATGTGGTTCATCATGATCGTGCCCACACCCCGGGACATAACACGGCAGGACATGAGAAGCAGCTTGACTGTCCAGATGGTTGCGCTTTTTTCCACCAGCGCGAGTCCAATTTTTCCATAATCTCCAAAGCAGTCCTCAAGGCTGGCGATCAACAAGAGATGGTCAGGCGAGAAGCGAAAGGCGTTCAGCTCATCGTAAGAATAGGTATATCCCGTGGTGTTGAGCTGATGCGTGCGTACTGTGAGTTCCTCCGCGCGCTGCAGATCGTCTTCGCAAGCCAGGGAAATCACAAAGCGCATTTTCAGAGAAGCCAGGAAGTCTTCTTGAGGCCCCACAAACTCTTCTTCCGCCTTCTTGCGTTCAATATCGGCGCGGTACATGAGACGGCGGCGAGCAGAGTCCTCAGTGATGAACGGTGGTATGAACTCCTCCCGCTCTGTCAATCGGCCCAATTCGGAAGCATCCAGCACCAGCACCTCGGGAACTGAGTGGCGAACCTCTTCGCGCTCGAAGGCGTCATCATCCAGGAATGCCACCGTGTCCATGCCGATGTTGATGGATTTTACGATCGATTGGATATTAGCGGCCTTGGAATTCCAGTTCACCTGGGGATAGAGGAAATATTCATCCAATCTCAATTCACGGAGCTTGTTCATGGCCACGTCGTGATCATTCTTGCTGGCGATGGACTGAAGAATTCCCCTCTGGTCGAGCAATGCCAGGGTTTCACGGACACCTTCGCGCAACCGCACATCGGCGTCTTCCAGGAGCGTTCCGTCCCACAAAGTATTGTCGAGATCCCAAATGAGGAGTTTCACTGGTTTGCGTTTTACCCGGGGAAGCTCCTCGTTTGCCGATGGTGTTACAACCTGTTCAGCCGCTGCTTCAGTTGCGGACATCTGTATCCTCCATTTTCCAGTGCGACAAAAATCTGAATCTAAAGTTCTTCAAAGGGATAACGAGCAATGGTGATCTGTTGAATCTGGCTGCTGCCCTCAATGATCTCCATCACCTTGGAATCACGCAGGAGCCGGGCGACAGGATATTCCTCTGTCAGGCCATTGGCTCCGTGAAGCTGTACCGCATCGTTAGCCGCATGGACAGCAGTTTTGGACGCGAAATACTTGGCCACCAATGTTTCAGCGCTGGCACCAGGCTCCTTTAAATCGCGCAGATATCCCGCGCGATAGCAGAGGAGGCGGGCGGCGCGCGTGCCCACAATCATGTCAGTAAGTTTTCTCTGCACCAGTTGGTGGTCGCGCAGTTCCGCACCAAACTGGCGGCGCCGGGAGGAATAATCCAGGCAGGCATCGACACATGCCTGGGCAATACCGACCGAGCCCCATGCCACGCTGTAACGGCCATGGTCCAACACGTTGGAAACCACATGGGAAAAACCAAAACCAATCTTTCCGACAAGGTAGTGCCGCGGCACACAGCAATCGTGAAGCCCGATCTCTGCCAGCAACGAAGCCCTTGTACCAACAATTCCCTTCATCGGCGTCCGTATCAGCCCGGGAGTGGATGCCGGAACCAGAAAGGCGGCAAGCTGTTCCTGACAACGAGCCAATACCAGGAACAGATCAGCAACCTGGCCGAAGGTAGTCCACTTTTTGTGTCCGTTCAGCACGTACCCCTGGTCGCTGGGACGTGCCTCGGTCTTTACACTCGCGGCATCACTACCTGCCTCAGGCTCAGAAAGCGCAAGTGCACAGATGAGGCGACCGGACGAAACTGCGCTACCAAACTCATCTTTCACAGCGCGGCTACCCCAGCGATGAAGGCCAAGTGACACCATGTCATGCACGGTGAGTAAAGACCTGACCGACGAGCAACCCCGCGCGATCTCTTCGGTCAGCAGGCCATAAGTAATGGCGTCCATCGCTCCGCCGGGATGATCTGGGAGCGGCGCACCGAGATAGCCACGCAGGCGCAGTTCATCAATGAACTGCTGCGGTACGCGCTCCTGGCGGTCCCACTCTCCGGCAAACGAAGTAATATGCTCCTGCACGAACTGGCGGAAACGAAGGCGCGCCTCCTTCTGCGCTTCAGAAATCTCGAAACGCGGCGATGCGCTTTGAACCGAGATGGTCTCCAGCATCTGAAGCCTCCGGGAGATCAGGCGGTGGCACTCTGCAATTGCGTGTCTGAAGCCAGCTTGCGCTCCAGCAGCGCATCCATGTTGTTCAGAGTTCGAAAATTCTCAAAATCGAGGTCCTCGTCTTCGATGGTGATGGAGAACTCCTTTTGGAGAAAGTTCACCAGTTGAAGGGCGAGGAGCGAATTCACAAACCCCATGGCAAAAATGTCATCGTCATCACGCAACTCATGATTGCGAAAGAACCTGGATAGGAAAGTTTTGATCTTGTCTTTTCTCTCTCTCATAATTCCTCTCAGACCGCTGCTGCAATTGAAGATTCGTCGTAGTTGTAAAAGCCGCGCCCTGACTTACGGCCGTGCAGTCCCGCATAAACCATTTTCTTGAGCAGCGGGCAGGGACGGAACTTGTCATCGTTGTAGCTCTCGTACAGGACTTCGAGCGAGTACAGAATGGTGTCCAGGCCGATCAGATCCCCTGTTTCAAGCGGCCCCATCTTGTGGCCGAAACAGGACTTGAAGAGACGGTCAACATCTTCGGCAGAAGCCACCTGGTCCTGCACCAGATAAATCGCTTCATTGACGGTGAGCATGAGCACGCGATTGGAAACGAAACCGGGCATGTCATTGACGATGATGCACTCCTTGCCCATTTCCGCCAGGAACCGCTTGGCCGTTTCCAGAGTGGCAGGTGATGTGTGGAAACCGCGTATCACCTCCACCATTGGCTTCAGGGGCACAGGATTCATAAAATGCATACCCAGGACACGGTCGGGTCGGGTGGTTGTCGAGCCGATGCGGGTAATGGAAATAGCGGAAGTGTTGGCCGCAAAAATGCAATCAGGAGAGCAAATAGCGTCAATGCGACGATACACTTCCTGTTTTACATTCCATTTCTCGACCACGTTTTCCACCAAAAAATCTACCCCTTTTAACTGGTCATAATCGGTGGTAAACAGTATCTTTTCCAAAACTGCATCCGGCTTGGGCGTAGCAGCCTTTTTATGGAAGAAGGCTTGCATACGCACATTGCTGCGGATTGACTCACCAGCCTTGGACAGTTGCTTTTCATCGATATCAACCAGAACCACTCGGTGTCCGGTTTCAGCCAGGTTCTGGGCCACACCAATACCCATCACGCCAGCCCCAATTACTCCAACATTGCTGAACTCCACTGGATGTTCCTCCTTTCTTTTCTTGCAACACAGTCTCATTTACATGAAGTCACGAAAACGGCGCTGGAATTTTTGTTGTCCGATTGTCTTCCAGGGTCCCCAAGCAGGTGCTCTTCCAGTTGCCAGAATGGCCGATATCTAAACCCCACACAAACAGCGCTCGCGATGAGCAAGCCCAATATGATGAACAGCAGCGCGATTCCTCTCCCTGTTCCGGTCCCAATCAAAGCTCCGATACTTGGAGCAAGAGCGCCAGTGGGCATCATCAATGGCCCGAAAACACGATCAGCCAGCGGACCGGCAAGCAGGTAAGCAAGCGGCAACGATGACCAGGCGACCAGTTTGCGAATGGCGAAGGCCCTGCCTTGCATCTCCTGCTCCACTTCCGTTTGCCAGATCGTCTGGCTGGAGGCGAAGATGATTGGCACGCCGAATGAGAACAGGAATGCCGCAGCAGCCACCAGAGGAATATCGGGCCGCAGCACGCCCAGAAACAAAACCATTCCCTGCCCCAGCACAAGCAGGAGGATGAGTCGTATCTTGTGGCGAATCTCGCCCAAAGTACTCAAGAGCAGACCGCCTGCGATCGCCCCGCTTCCTGCAGAAGACATGACGATGCCCAATCCGGTGGCGGAAGAGAAACTCAACACGAACGGCGGCAGCAACACCTGGACGGTGCCGACGGCAAAATTGGTGACCGCAAACAACACCAGCAGGGCAAACAGTTCACGGCGGCGCTGCACATAATTCCAACCTTCGAGGGCATCGCGAAGGAGTGAGAAAAAATCAACACGATGTCCGGGAGAATGCAGGGGGCACGGGAAATGGCTGACGGCCAGAGCAGTTATCGCGAGCACAAAGGTGGCTGCGGCGGCGCTGAAGATACCCTTCAGCCCCATGGCGCCGAGAAGAACAGGAGCAAGCGCGGGAGCGATGACCATAGCAATGGAATTTCCCACTTCCACAATGGCATTGGCGCGCGACAGGTTCCCTTCTTTTATCCAGAATGGAATCGAAGCAGAGAGTGCAGGATATTGGACTGCCTGAAATGCAGAGCTTGCCGCCACAACCAGGTAAATGGGCCAAAGCGCAAGCTGGTTGGTGAGGGCCATCGCAACCAGCGAAAGTGTGCTGAGGGCCGCGCCGAAATTACCTACAATCATGACTAAGCGACGGTCCCAAAGGTCGGCAATAGCACCAGCAAGCGGAGAAAGCACGATCTCCGGAACGATCGCGAAGAACGCGATAAGAGCAAAGCTGGTGGAGGACCTGGTCTGCTGGTATATCCAGATCCCCAGCACAAAGCTGATCAGGTGTGATCCGCACAGCGAGGCCATCTGCCCAAAACAGGCGGCGACAAAAGCGCTGACCCCTTGAAGTCGTCCACGCGCTCGCGCAGTTTCCGGATATTTTGTGCTGTTGCTACTCATAACGCAGTGTCTTGCTAGGATCAATTTTCACTACTCTTCTGGTGGGCACGTACATCGCGACGAGCGTTACTACGATCAACAGCACCGCGGTGCCGATGAAGGTGCCAGGAGCCGCCGGGCTTACCTCATACAAAACATTCGAAATGAGCTTTCCAAGCACCAGACCACCAAGAGAACCAATTACCAGACCGATACAGACCAGGCGCAAACCATCCACCAGCACCAGCCGTACAAGATCGCGCAAGCCCGCACCCAGGGCCAAACGCACGCCAAACTCTCTGGTTCGCTGGGTCACGGAATAAGCAGTGACGCTATAGATTCCGACAACAGCGAGGACCAACCCAACGAACGCAAAGATTGTTCCGGCCAGAGCGCTGAAGCGCTGCGGGCCGAAGAAGTCGGCAATGTGATCATCGATGGTCACAATGCTTTCGATAGGCTGATTTTTGTTGATGGAATACACCGCATTGCGGAGAGCGTTCGTAAGTGTGGCCGGGTTTCCATCGCTACGCACAACCAACTGAATAGGGCCAAACAGATCACGCTGCGCATAGGCCATGTACCAGACTGGCCGGTCAACGCGATAGTTGAACCGGTCTTCCTTCACATCGTCTACGAGGCCTACAACCGTGTACCAGGGCGAATCATCGCGAGGTGGATAGCCGCGCTTCACGCGCTTGCCGATCGGATCTTCACCCGGCCATGCACGCTGCGCAAAATTCTTACTTACCACGACAGCGGGCAGAGTATCCGGACGGTCCAGGTCAGTGATAAAACGTCCCTTCAATAGCGGAATTCCCATCATCTCCAGATATCCAGGTGTAATGACGCGGTCGGCCGTAATAGGAACTTCAGACATGTTGACCAGGGGCTTGCCTTCGACGGTGTAGGTGGCGTCAAAGCTCGAAAGGCTCAGCGGAATATTGGTAGTCACCGCAGCAGCGGCCACTCCGGGCACAGTGCGCGCGCTCTCTACCAGCCTCTTGACGAAGTCAGCTCTTTCCGTATGGCTGGGATAATCTTCGGGCGAGAGGTGCATCTGCAGGGCGAGCAAGTGGGCTGTACGGAAACCGAGCTTTGCATTTTGCAACTGCTGGAGGTTGGAAACCATGAGTCCGGCTCCGATCAGCAGCACAACAGCCATCACGATCTCGCCAATCATCAACAATTTGAGCAGCCGCCGTCCGAAAGTGCCTGAGCTTCCACGCTGCCCGCCTTCACGCAGGCTCTGGATCAGAGCTCCGCCAATCGAAGCTTGAAATACTGGCGCAAGCCCGAAAAGAACCCCTGTAGCCAGCGAAACGGCAAATGTGAAAAGCACCACTCTGCTGTCAATGGCAATGTGCTCCAAAACGCTCTTGAATGAAAAGGTGCTGATGGGTTTGAAGATGGCGAACAGGCTCGTGCCGAAACGCGCCAACAGAAGCCCAACCAAACCGCCCAGCACCGAAAGAGTCAGGCTTTCAGTAAGCAGTTGAGCAACCAGGCGTCTCTTGGTCGCCCCGAGAGCAATTTGGACCGCAACTTCATGGCTCCTCTCCAGAGAACGCACCAGCAGGAGATTGGCAACATTGGCACAGGTAATCAACAGCAGGAACCCAACAATGAATACGAGCAGGTAGATGGCCGGGCGCAGGTGCCCAGTAATATCACCGAGAATCTGCTGCCGGAGCGGAATGACCTTCATACTCCAGCCACGACGCTGCTCGGGAAAGCTCTTCTCAAGATTGACGGCTATGCTCCGGACTTCAGCATTTGCCTGCTCGATAGAGACGCCCGGCTTCATGCGTCCGACCAGAAACATGTTGTGTCTTGTGTTGTCGTAGACTGACTGGGTTTCTATGTTGGTGGCCAGAGGAATCCAAATTGAAGTGCTCAAGGGCAGATCAAAGCCTTTGGGCATGATTCCAATTAACTCGTAAATGCGGTCATTCAGCCGGACACTGCGTCCGATGAGGGAGCTGTCGCCGCCAAAATGGGTCTGCCAGAATTCGTAGCTGATGATGGCAACGGAACCTGTGCCCGGCTTGTTGTCATCGGCGTTGAAAATCCTGCCGCGGAATGGGCTCACTCCCAGAGTGGTGAAATAATCATCGGCAATTGCAGCGCCTTCAATCTGCTCAGGACGGTCAGTGCCCAGCAATCTGAAAGTCTGCCTGCGGCCAACACCGACACTGCTGAAAGAATTGGCCTGCCTCCTGAAGGCGACATAATCAACACCAGAGGCTTCGAATGGATCGTCCGCCGTGCGCATATCGAGCGTGAATACCAAGCGGTCAATGTCCTTGACTATAAGGGGATTGAGCAGGAGGGTATTCACCACGCTGAAAATCGCGGAGTTGGCCCCGATCCCCAATGCGAGACAGAGCACAATCACAATGGTGTATAGTGGTCTTCCCCGAAGCCGCCGGATGGTGTGCCGAAGAATCTGAAACCGCTGGTTCATATCTCCTCCTAAATTCCCTGTCTCATCGATGTTGTGCAGCAGCCACTGCCGGCTGACTGCCCCGTGCAAGCTTCTCTTCCAGAAGCGCTGCCAATGTCGTAACCTGGGAGCCAGTCACGATTGAATAATGATCGCCTTCGATCTCATTGACTTCGAATTGCCCTGTAGTCAGTTCCTTCCAGCCCAAAGCGGAATGTGCGGATTTGGCCGAAGCCGAACTCCTGATTAAGTTGACCTGGCACCCGCAAGATCCAGGTTTGTAGGCCGCGAATGCGCGCAAGTTATTGCTGAAAATGTTGAAGATTGACAGCAACTCTTGAGCACTGAATTCAAAGGGCACAATCTGATGCTCGCGGAGATGATCAACAATCAATTTGAGTGCGCGTTCTGTACTCAGACCTTCGGCACTCTCAAAAGAAATTCCCGCCCGTTTTCCGCTCAGGTTCTCGAGATCACTGACGAATTGCGCCATCAGCGCGCGATCATCGAGGTCCATAACCAAATGGGCACCGGGGGCCTGTGCGTCTACCAGGAAAACTTGGGCGTGTACACCACTTGCTTCGAGTTGCCGGGCCATCTCAAAGGCGACTGCTCCACCCAGAGACCACCCGCCGATGTAGTATGGGGCCTTTGGCTGCACTTCGCGCACACAAGAGAGATAGTGCGTTGCCATACTTTCGATAGTGGCGAGGCGCTCATCTGCGGGAGACTGCAATCCATAGAAGGGCTGATCAGCATCCAGATAACGCCCAAGCCCGGCATAACAGAGAACGTTACCGCCGACGGGGTGAACGAAGAACAACGGCGGACGCCCGTTGCCTTCCTTCATCTTGATGAGCGCGGAACGGCTGGTTCTTGTTCCCTTCTCCTGCTCGCGCAACGCTGCTGCCAGCATGGCAACGGTAGGATTTTGCAGGAAGAATGCGATGGGAGCTGTGCGTTCAAACTGCTGTTTGATGCGTGCCGACATCTGAATAGCTTTCAGCGAATGACCTCCAAGCTCAAAAAAGTTGTCGTGAATGCCTACGGGATGAGCTGACAACAGCTCTTCCCACATCTGCACCAGTTGCAACTCGACCACATCCCTGGGGCTTACATAAGCACCATGGGGCAGGCTGCTCAACTCGGGCGCGGGCAAATGCTTACGGTCCAGCTTGCCATTGGGCAGGAGGGGCAATTTCTGCAGCATGACAAACGCAGAAGGCACCATGTAAGGCGGCAATTCTTCGCGGATGCGCCGCCTTGAGTTCTTCTATTAGAAGCGGCTGCTGGTGTTCACTTATCGTTTCCGCAGGCACTACGTAAGCAACGAGCCGCTTGTCTCCGGGCTTGTGCTCATGAGCAATGACTACGGTATCTTTTATAATTTGCCGGCGGAGCAGGGCGGCTTCAATCTCACCTAGTTCAATGCGGAAGCCACGGATTTTCACCTGGTGGTCTGTGCGTCCGAGGTATTCGATCCATCCATCGCGGTGAAAACGGGCCACATCACCGCTGCGGTACATGCGTTGTCCTCCAGCCCGGCTGAAAGCATCGGGCAGGAATTTCTCTGCAGTAAGGTCGGGACGCTGCCAGTAACCACGCGCCACCCCAATACCCCCGATGTACAGCTCGCCGGGCACGCCTACGGGCACTGGCTGCATTTCCTGATCAAGAATGTAGATCTGTGTGTTGGCCACGGGCCGTCCGATGGGAACAGTGCGCAATCCATCATCTTTCCTGCATTGCCACCATGTAACCTCAACGGACGCCTCGGTGGGGCCGTAGAGGTCGTGCAACTCGCAATCGAATCTGGAGAAGAATTTGTCTTTGATCTCGACCGAGAGTGCTTCTCCGCTAGACATCACACGTTTCAACGTGGGACAACTTGCGCCATCGGCCTCTTCGAGGAAAATTTGCAGCATCGAAGTGACAAAGTGAATGGTGCTAATTCTCTGCTCCTGTACCAGATGTATGAGATAACTGCTGTCCTGATGTCCACCGGGACGGGCGACTACGAGGCGAGCTCCCACAATCAGCGGCCAGAAGAACTCCCATACGGAGACGTCGAAGCTGAAAGGCGTCTTCTGCAGCACAGATTCGTCTACCCCAAGCCGGAAAGTCTCCTGTCCCCACAGCAGGCGATTGCGAATGCCGCCGTGAGTATTCATGGCTGCTTTGGGTTTTCCTGTAGAACCGGAGGTGTAGATCACGTAGGCGAGATCATCGGCGGTCGAATTCAACATTGATATCCTCTGCGCTGAATGCCGCAATCTCGCTTTCCCATTGCGCATCGAGCGATAACACCTGGGCCCCGGTCTGGGGCAAACGATCCGGGACCTTTCCTGAATAAGCAATACCGGAGCATTCGCATCCTGCATCATCCAAGTGAGGCGCTCTTTTGGATAGCCCGGATCAAGCGGCACATAGGCGGCCCCGGCTTTCAAAATTCCGAGAAGGCCTATCACCATCTCGAAAGAACGTTCCGCGCAGATGGCAACCATCTTTCCCCTGCCCGCCCCCATGGCCTGCAGCTTGCGTGCGAGTTGGTTCGCCTTCGCATTCAGCTGCGCATAGGTAAGGTGAGCACCTTCGAACGAGACCGCTATCGAGGAAGGAATGCGGGCTGCGTGCGCATGAATCTGCTGGTGAATCCATCCGTGCTGTGGATTAAATTCACGAGCAGTATCGTTCCACAACGCCAGTTGCTGCTGTTCATCAGCACTCATAAGACGAAGTCGGTGATACGCACCTGCGGGTCTTCCGCAACCTGCTCCAATATCGCGCCCAAATGAGATAGCATTCGGGAGACGGTGGACTCGTCAAAAAGCTCGCAGTTGTACACCAGTTCGGCTTTGAAACCCTGTTCCGACTCACGCATGGCCAGCAGAAGATCGAACATGGCCTTCCCGCTGTGTACCTTGTAAGGCACGACTTTCAATCCCGCCATCTCCCGTTCCATGGCGGGATAATTCAGCAGGAAGACGAACATGGCCTGTATCCAGGGGGTGCGGTTTGCGATACGTTCTGGCTGAAGTTCTTTGACCAGATAATCGAAAGGCAGATGCTGGTGAGCATAGGCGCCGAGAGCAACATCTCGAACCCGGCGCAGGAAATCATGGAAGGTCGGCGTGCCGGAGGCATCGCTGCGCAATACCATGATGTTGTCAAAGAACCCGACCGTGTTCTCCATCTCCGGGCGATTGCGGTTGGCGATGACTGAGCCCGCCACCACATCAGACTGGCGGGTGTAGCGATGCAATAGAACCTTGAACGCCGCCAGCAGAAGCATGAATTGCGTAACGCCTTCACGACGAGCCAGAGCTTTGAGATTTTCTGTCAGTTCCCTGGAAACGTTATGGAACACTGATGCCCCGGGGAAAGTCTCGACAGCCGGACGTGGACGGTCAGCAGGAATGTCCATGGGCAGCGCGGGAAGCCCCTCAAGTTTTCCCTTCCAATAAGCAAGCTGGCTTTCGAGCGTTTCGTCCTGCAACCACTTTCTTTGCCACACGGCAAAATCAGCATATTGGATGGCCGGCTCCGGATCTGTGAATGGCACCCCGGCGGAGAACGCAAGATAAGCACGTTCAATTTCTCCCAGCAATATTCCGCCCGACCACAGATCGTAGGCTGCGTGATGGATACTGAGAATGAAAACATGTTCCTGCTCAGCCAGCCGAAGCAGCGCAAATTCGGCCACCGGAGCACCGGTCAAATCAATATTGCGCTTTGCAAACTGGTTCGAAATGCGCATGGCTTCGCGTTCGCGGTCTTCAGGGCGAAGTCCGGACAGATCAGTAACCGGAAGTCCGTACCGCCGCGCCGGGTGTACAAGCTGCAATGGCAGTCCTTCAGCATTTTGAAAGCTGGTGCGCAGCGCTTCATGCCGCCGGAGCACCTCATTGATGGTGTCCTGCAGGGTTGAAGGATTCAGCGGGCCGCGAACATGTCCCGCGCGTGAAGTCGTGTAAGTGGAAGTTCCCGGAGAAAGTTGTTCGAAGAGCCAGAGGTTCTCCTGAGAAAATGACAATGGAAGCGGGCTAGAGCGCGGACAACCTCAATGCGCTCTGCCGATTCTCCAGCACCCGTTAGCAGTGCCGTATCTATTTTCTGGGCCAGACCGGCAATGGTCGGGGTCTCGAACAGGGTCCGCAGTGACAAGTTGACCTTGAAGACATCATTGATTCTGGAGGTCACCTGGATGGCAAGCAGCGAGTGTCCTCCAAGATCAAAGAAATTGCTATGTACGCCAATCGAATGGCTGCCCAGCACATCAGCCCATATCCCGGCCAGACTCTCTTCGGTAGCAGTGCGCGGCATTACAGCGGCGCTATTGTCCGGGGTGAATTCGGGAGCAGGGAGGGCGTTGCGGTCTACCTTACCGTTAGGTGAAAGCGGCAGACGCTCCATTACCACGAATGCAGAAGGCGCCATGTAAGCGGGCAGTTCCTGCTTGAGTCTTGTCTTAAGTTCCTGAGTTAAGTGTTCGGCAGGCAGCCCGTCTGTGGCCACATAGGCAATCAGACGCTTGTCCCCAGTTTTTTCTTTGCTGACCACCACAACTGATTCCCGTACACCGGGACAGCGGAGCAATGCGGCTTCAATCTCACCAAGTTCGATGCGGAAGCCGCGGATCTTTACCTGGTGGTCGGTGCGTCCAAGATACTCAATAGCTCCATCTTCGCGATAACGGCCCACGTCACCGGTGCGGTAAATTCGGGTACCTGCAGCGCCAAAAGGGTTGGGCAGAAACTTCTCGGCAGTCAGCGCAGGGCGCTTCCAATATCCACGTGCCAGCCCAATGCCGCCAATGTAGATCTCTCCTGTGACATTTTCGGGTATGGGTCTCATGTGGGAATCGAGGACATACATCTGTATGTTTGCAATAGGCCGCCCGATTGGAACAGTCTGCAATTCATCCTTCTCCCGGCAGTGCCACCACGTCACATCTACTGCGGCCTCCGTTGGCCCATATAAGTTGTGAAGTTCGCAATTCAACCGGGTGAAGAAGCGGTTTTTGAGTTCCAGGGGCAATGCTTCACCGCTGCAAATCACGCGCTTGAGGCTGGAGCACTGCTCTACTCCATGCTCCTGCAGGAACATCTGCAACATGGAGGGCACGAAATGAATAGTGGTAATCTGGCCCGAACGGATGATCTCGACGAGATAGCTGCTGTCCTGGTGCCCGCCGGGGCTGGCAACGACGAGACGCGCACCCATCATGAGCGGCCAGAAAAATTCCCATACCGAAACGTCAAAACTGAACGGGGTCTTCTGCAATACAGCATCAGATGGGGTGAGTTGATACGCCTCCTGCATCCAGAGCAGACGGTTACGAATGCCCGCATGAGTGTTCATGGCGCCCTTGGGCTGCCCGGTGGAACCTGAAGTGTAGATGACGTACGCCAGATCTGCGTCATCAAGCACTACATCAGGATTCTGATCCGGCTGTGAGGCAATCTGCTCCAGCCAGTCTGAATCCAGGCGCAATACCAGCGCCTGATGTTCAGGGAGGGCGGTCGTCAGACTTGATTGCGTGAGCAGCACCGGGGCCTGCCCATCATTCATCATGTAGGCGAGGCGATCTTTGGGATAAGCGGGATCAAGCGGTACATAAGCCGCGCCTGATTTAATCGTTCCAAGCAGCCCAACCACCATCTCCAGCGAGCGCTCTACGCAAATGGCAACCAGAACACCAGTTCCCACCCCGAGCGAGCGAAGTTTCCAGGCAAGCTGATTGGCGCGGCGGTTCAATTCGGCATAGGTAAGCTTCAGGTCCTCAAACTGCACCGCCACCGCATGAGGATTTATTTCTGCCTGGCGCTCAATCTGCTGGTGAATGAAGGCGTTCTGTAGTGGATATACGTGAGCGGTGTCGTTCCACTCTATGAGCAGCTTGTGCGTTTCTGCTTCGCTGACCATTGACAGCTGTGAAATTGGCTTCTCTGGAAGCTGCAGGGCCGTGGCAAGCAGCGTACGGAAATGCGCCACCATCCGTTCCATCGTTGAGGCATGAAAAAGTTCACTGTCGTATTCCAGTTCGGCATTGATGCATTCGCCGGACTGTTGCAAGCTGAGCAGAAGATCGAATTTTGATGTGTCACCATGCAGGGGAATCCGCCGCAACACCAGGCCGGGCATTCTGATTTCCGGCAGGGGAGTATTCTGAAGCACAAGCATCACCTGGAAGATCGGGGTGTAACTTGTGTCCCGTTTGGGTTGGAGTTCCTCCACCAGCTTTTCAAAAGGCAGTTCCTGATGATCCTGTGCGCTCAGAGTAACTTCGCGGACATGCTGCAGCAATTCGGCAAAGGTCCATTCGTCACAGAGCGTGCAACGCAATGCCAGAGTGTTCACAAAAAAGCCAATCAGCGGCTCCAACTCAGGACGGATGCGGTTCGCGACGGGAGTCCCTACTACCACATCACGCTGTCCGCTGTAGCGCGAAAGGATAATGTTCCAGACGGAGAGCAGCAGCATGAACAGAGTCAGATTCTGTTGCTGGCACAACTCCAATGCCCTATTCGTCAACTCAGGCGATAAATGAAATGCATACACCGCCCCCCGCGTGCTCTTATCTTTCGGCCTAGGGCAGTCGGTAGGAAGCTGTAATGTTTCCGGAGCCCCGGCAAGCCGGTCTTTCCAGAAAGAAATCTCACTTTCCAAACGTTCTTCTTTCATCCACTCTCGCTGCCAGCACGCGAAATCGGCATATTGAAGTGGAAGAGGCGCCAAAGGTGAAATTATGCCGGTGGAAAATGCTTGATACGTCTCTTTCAATTCGGCTACGAGCACGCCGCTCGACCATCCATCAGAGATGATGTGGTGCAGGTCAAGGAGCAGCACATGATCGCGGCGGCCAAACCGGAACAAAAAGACCCGCAGCAAAGGCCATTTTGATAAATCAAATGGACGGCGGATTTCGTCCCTGACAAGCCGGTTAAATTCAGCCTTCCTTTGTTCTCCGGACAGCCCTTGAAGATCAACGATCGCCAGCCTCAAAGCGGCATTGGGAATAGTAGACTGCAGCGGCTTCCCTTCGTGGCTGATGAAGATGGTGCGCAGGACTTCATGCCGGCGGACAATCTCATTGATGGCCTGTTCCAGGGCGACAGTATTCAGTTCACCTTCAATCTGGATCGCGTCGAAGATGTTGTAGGTACCGTCGCCAGGACCCAACTGCTCAATGAGCCAGAGGCGCTCCTGGGCAAAGGAAAGCGGAGAGTCACCCTGGGTGCTTCGTGGCTGAACGTCGGGAACTGTCGCAGCGCGACTGGAAGCATGGCTGCGCAGCAACTCAATCACGTCCGCCTTGCTGGCTGAAAGACTATTTTTCAACTCAGGCGTAAGCGCGCCTTTGGGAGCCTTAAAGCGAAGGTTTTCACCTTCCAGCCATAACTTGACTCCCAGGTGGTTGAGATTAGCCAGCAGTTTTGTGACCTGTGCAGTACTCATATAACTGTTGCAAGCCAATTCAGCTTGCCGGGTTCTCGCTTGATACGATCTCCGATGTTGTAAGCCGCGGGAATTCGCGGCCCATGTTCAAATCTCTTCTAGATCATTCCCTCTTCCACCATCTCCATATCCTGGCCGTCTTCGCCCCTGGACATATCCTGGGCAGCACACCGCAGGGTCTCTACAGCTTCGGCAACGCCCTGGACTGTGGGATTTTCAAACAGGAGACGGAGTGGAGGATCTACGCCGAATACTTTGCGGATGCGTCCGATCAACTGCACCGCCAGAAGTGAGTCCCCGCCGATATCGAAGAAGCTGTCATAAAGCCCCACTTTCTCCACCCCGAGCACCTCGGAGAACATTCCAGCAATGGCAATTTCGGTTTCGCTCTGAGGAGCAACATATTGATCTTCGCGCTTGTGATCGTCTGCCGCGGGTAAAGCGGCGCGGTCCACTTTGCCGTTTGCGGTAAGTGGCAGGCGATCAAGCGGCACAAAGGCCGAAGGCATCATGTAAGGCGGCAGTTGCCGTTCAGGTTGTCCCTGAGTTCTTCAACAACCGTATTGATCTCCGCCGCCGCATCGGTCACGACATAAGCCACGAGCCGCTTGTCGGAGAGTTTTTCCTCGCGCGCAACCACTGCGGCTTCCTTCACCGCTTCATGGCGCATCAGCGCGGCTTCAATTTCACCTAACTCAATGCGGAATCCGCGTATCTTTACCTGGCCATCTTTTCTGCCGATGAACTCAATGTCACCGTTGCTGCGGAAGCGTACCCAATCGCCTGTGCGGTACAACCGGGCACCCGGCCTTACGCTATGAGGATGCGGGACAAATTTCCGTGCCGTGAGCCCTGGCTGGCCAACATAACCGCGAGCCAGGCCGTCACCCCCGAGATACAACTCTCCAACGGTGCCCACAGGAACAAGTTCCATGCCGGCATCCAGAACATAGGCTTCTGTATTTGCGATAGGCCTGCCAATCGGAACCGATGCGGACAAGGCATTCGCGTCGGACACGGTGTAGCAGCAACTGAAGGTTGTGTTTTCCGTGGGGCCGTAGCCGTTAATCATGCGGCAGCCCACATTCTCAACCACACGACGAACATCCGGCACAGAGAGCACATCGCCGCCCGCCAGCAACTGGCGCAAGGTTGAAAGATCGTCATGATGCTCATCCACCATAAGGTGGAACAAGCCCGCGGTCAGCCACAGCGTACTCACCTCATGCCGTTTCAAGATCGCTCCAAGCTCAGACATCGAAGGATTCTGCTCAGGGCAAATGGCGAGCTTCGCCCCATTCAGCAGCGCTCCCCATATTTCGAAGGTGGACGCATCGAATGAAACCGGAGCAAGCAGCAGGAAGACCTCCCCGGGGCCGAATGTAGCGTAATTCGTTTCCCGCACCAGCCGGACAATGTTGTGATGGACCACAGCCACTCCTTTGGGAGTGCCAGTGGAACCGGATGTATAGATGATGTATGCCAGATTCTCAGGCATTGCCGTTACCGGAACTGGCTCCGGTGCCAACGATGCAACTGTGGGCCACTCTTCATCAATGCTGATGCTGATTGCGGTTGAAACCGGCAATTTGTCCAGGAATTCCCGCTCTGTAATCAGGATCGGGACATGAGAATCCTCCAGCATGAAGGTGATCCTGTCGGCTGGGTAAGAGACATCCAACGGCAGATATGCGCCTCCAGCCTTGAGAATCCCAAGCAGGGCAAGCACCAGTTCCGGAGAGCGGCGCATGCAGACACCTACCGGCATCTCCGGCCCAACACCGAAATCCCGCAGGTATCTCGCAATTTGATTTGTTTTCTCATCCACCTCGCGGTACGTGAGGCGCACATCGTTATATTCAAGAGCAATTGCATCGGGAGTTTTGCGCGCCTGCTCCTCGAAAACCTGCGAAACACACAATTGGCGAGGATATGCGGTCGCGGTGTTGTTCCACTCCAGCAATTGCTGATCCCGTTCGCTTTGTGAAAGCAATGGTATTTCGCTGATGCGCTGTTCGGGATTGGCTGCAAGGCTTTCCAGCAGTCTGCGGAAATATCCAACCAGCCGCGTAATCGTGGAATGCTGGAAAAGATCAGTGCAGTACTCGATCAAGCCGCGCAGGCCGTCATCCGTCTCCCACATATTGACGGTGATCTCGAATGGCGTTCCTCCGCTGTACAGGAACTCCAGCCGCAGAGAGAGATCGGAAAGATTAATGGAAGGAGCGGAGTACTTCAGCATGTAATTGAAGCTGACCTGGAAGATCGCGGGCCGGTCGAGAGCACGCTCCGGCTGAAGGTCCTTGACCAGGAGTTCAAAAGGAATGTCCTGATGAGCGTAAGCCCCCAGCGAAGTTTCACGGACTCGCTCCAGCAGTTCCACAAACCGTGGATTCCCGCCCAGATCGGTGTTAAACACCAACAGATTCGACATGAAGCCCATCAGCTTTTCTTCATGCAGGCGGTTTCTGTTGGCGATAGGAACGCCGAGCACGATATGTTCCTGGCCGCTCCAGCGAGACAGTAATGTCTTGAATGCGGCCAGCACCGTGATGAACGGGGTCACGCCGCATTTCCGGCTGAGCGCCCGCAAGCCGCGTACCGCATCGGAAGGCAGATCAAGAGGTATGCGCGCGCCTTTGAATGACTGCACCGGCGGCCGCGGAAAATCAATGGGCAGGTCGAGATACGGCGGGGCCCCGGCCAGTTTTCCGCGCCAGTACTTCAACTGCTGCTCCAGGACATCTCCCTGCATCCAGTTGCGCAGCCACGCTGCGTAGTCAACCCACTGGATTTCCGGTTCTTCCAGCGCAGAAGGCACTCCCTTTACATATTGTTCATAGAGCGCGCCCAATTCATAGATAAAGAGTTCGCGTGCCCACATGTCATAAGCAATGTGGTGGGTGGTCATGACCAACATGTGTTGCATGGGAGCACTACGCAGCAGGAAGACGCGCAGCACAGGACCGTGCAGAAGGCTGAAAGGCCGTTGCGCATTCTCGCGTCCAATCCGCAAGGCTTCGCTCTCGCGGTGTTCAGGACGCAATCCGCTCAAGTCCACCACTGGAAGCTTGAATCTGCTGGGTGGATGAACGACCTGGACAGGATGTCCATCGTTAATCTGGTAGGTAGTGCGAAAAATCTCGTGCCGCCTCAGGACCTCGTTGAAAGCTGCCTCCAGCGCAATGGTGCTCAGCGTTCCGTCCATGTGCACCGCCCCGGGAACGTTGTAGGCGGTCAGATCCTGCTCCGTCTGGTCCAGGAACCACATACTTTCCTGGGTGAACGAGAGTGGATAGTTCCCATCGCGTGGAATACGGACAATGGGCGGAGCAGAAAGACCTTCAGCATTCAATTTGAGCTTTTCAATGACTCTGGCCATGCCTGCCACTGTGGGATATTCAAAGAAGGAACGCAGTGGCGGCTCGACTGAGAAAGCTTTGCGGATTCGCGAAACCACCTGGGTCACGAGCAGAGAATGAGCACCAAGCTCGAACAGGTTGGCTTCAACGCTGATCTTGTCATTGCCCAGAATGTCTGACCAGATGCCGCACAGAACGTCTTCCACTGGATTGCGCGCGGCAACGAACTTTTGTTCTGCCAAATTATTTTCCGGCGGCGGCAGCGCCTTGCGGTCCACCTTGCCATTGGGTGTGAGCGGCAGGCGCTCAAGCCATACCAGGGCCGCAGGAACCATGTATTCAGGCAACCTCTGTTTCAGGTGGCCCTGCAACTCGGTGGCATCGCACTGGAGTCCCTGGCGCGCAGTCACATAGCTAACCAGACGGCGGTCTCCCGGCGTATCTTCTCTTACGATCACCACCGTATCCTGCACTGCGGGGTGATCACGTAATGCTGCCTCGATCTCGCCTGGCTCAATGCGGAATCCGCGCACCTTGACCTGAAAATCCATGCGTCCCAGAAACTCAAGTTGGCCATCGGGCAGATGCCGGGCGCGGTCACCACTGCGGTACATACGGGCTCCCGGGTCTTTGCTGAACGGATCAGGCACAAATACCGCTGCTGTGCGATCGGGCTGGGCCAGGTATCCGCGGCCCACTCCTATACCTCGCACGCACAATTCGCCCGGCACTCCGATGGGAGCTAATTGCCAGTTCCTATCGAGAATGCTGACCTGGAGATTGGCAACCGGAGTGCCGATAGAAACACGCAGTCCATCTTCATCGCCAACCTGGTGAATGGGAAAGAGCGTTACATCATCAGAGCATTCGGAAGGCCCATAAGCATTCATCAGAGGAATGCCGGGATAATCTTTGAACCATTCGCGGCAGAGCTGTGCTGAGACTGCTTCGCCGGTGGGCAGGAGCCAGCGCAAAGCTTTGAGTTGTGGCGCATCAGAGCCGCGCGTTTCCGCCAATGCCACGTGCAGAAGTGATGGAACGGTTTCAAAGATAGTGATGCCGTGCCGGTCAACTTCGCGCAGCAGCCGTGGAGGATTTTTGGTGATCTCATCCTCAAAAATATGGACGCGTCCGCCGAGGACCAGCGACGTAAGGAATTGCCACACTGAGATATCGAAGCATTGCGACGCTGTCTGGGCCATTACGTCAGAAGCAGTCATCTCCAACGCTTCTACATTAGCCCACAGATGATTAATCATGCCGCGATGGTGGATCATCACTCCCTTGGGCACGCCCGTAGAGCCGGAGGTAAACAGCACATAAGCCAGATTGTCGGGTGTACAGCGGATGCCGGGATTCTCATGGCTACCCTGTTCATAGTTGATGTCTTCAAGCACCAAAATTTTTGGCGGACGGGCTGATGGAAGGTTCTGGATCGCTTCCGTCAAAGATGCTGTAAGTGCTTTCGCACACAGGACAACCGGGGCTGCGCTTTGTTGCAGTACCTGGGTATGGCGCTGCGCAGGATGAGCAGGATCAAGCGGGATATAAGCCCCACCCGCTTTGAATATCGCAAGCATTGCGATCACAAAATCAGTGCTGCGCGGGGCCAGCAAACCCACCACAGTGTCAGCGCCAACTCCTTCAGCGATCAACAGGTGCGCCAGACGGTTTGCTTTGCGATTTAGTCCATCATAGGTAATTCGTTCATTCTGATAAGCCACGGCAACTTCATGTCCGCGCTCACGCGCCTGTTTCTCAAATAACTGCGAATAGACAGTGGTAAGGTCGTATTCTGCGGCGGTATTATTCCAATCAACCAGAAGCTGCAATTGCTCTGCATCGGTCAGCAAAGGAATCTCGGAGAGGCGGAGTCCGGGGTTCTCGACGACTTTTTCAAACAGCCGCACAAGGTGGTTGACCATCCGGCCCACGGTCGTGCGTTCAAACAAATCAACGTCATATTCCAGCCATCCGCCTAGCCCGTCTGATTCCTCCCAGATGTCCAGGGTCATATCAAGCTGGGCGGTTCCAGTCTCAACCGGCAGCGGCTCAAACGACATTCCGGTAACACGATAAGCGGAGGTGGGCGCGTTCTGCAGAATCATGTCAGTCTGGTAGAGTGGGTTCCGGCTCATGTTGCGGGCCGGCTGCAAGACTTCCACCAGCCGCTCGAAAGGAAAGTCTCCATGCCCGAAAGAGCCGAACACCATTTCACGCACGCGCGACAGGAGTTCCAGGAATTCCGGATCACCGGAAAGATCAGTCCGCAGCAGCACAGAGTTCACGAAGAACCCGATCATGTTCTCGTACTCGGAGCGGTTGCGGTTGGCGATGGGCGCGCCGACGACGATATCTTCCTGCCCGGTATAACGATGCAGCAGGGCCTTCCATCCCGCCAGCAGCACCATGAATAAAGAAGCGCCGTGCGTGCGGCCGAGTGCGCGCAGTCCCTCATTAGTGGCTTTAGGAATCTTCAGGAAATACTTCGCGCCCCAGATGCTCTGCACCGGCGGACGAGGATGATCGAATGGCAATTCGAGTTCCTCCGGCATGCCCGCCAGTTGTTTGGTCCAGTATCCGAGCTCAGCCTCATACGCGGGGCCTTGCAACCACTCTCTTTGCCAGATGGCATAATCGGCGTACTGGATAGGTAACTCGGGAAGCGATGGCGACTGCGCACAGGAATAAGCTTCGTACAACTTTGCCAGTTCTTTCATCAGCAGCCGCACAGACCACACATCGCCGATGATGTGGTGCATCATCAGGACCAACACCTGGTCAGCCTCGTCCAGCAACACTAGCGTCACGCGCACAAGCGGCGCCTGCGTCAGGTCAAAGGATCGCTGGCACTCTTCGGTAACCAGTTTCTGGACCTGCTCCGCCCGTTCGCTTTCGGCCCTGCTGCGTAGATCAACGACAGGAATTTCCAGTTTTACCGATGGAGCGATTACCTGTACCGGCGTCCCCTGTTCTGAGGAGAAGCTGGTGCGCAGCGTCTCATGGCGGCGGATGATCTCCTCAAAAGCCTCATGAAGCAGGCTGACGTCCAGTACTCCCCTGAGTCTGATCGCCGCCGGGATATTGAATTGCGGAGTGCCGGGAACAAGCTGATCGATGAACCACAACCGTTGTTGCGCGAATGATACCGGGGCCGGAGTGAAGACTTTCCTACGGGAAATTGTCGCCGGTTTCTCAGTGGCGATCTCACCTTTCTGCTGCTTCTTCTCTTTCAGCAAAAGCTCGAGTAACTCGCGCTTTTTGGGAGTAAGAGTCTTTGCCAAACCTGCATTCGACATGGTCATCTCTCTCACTGGTGGTTGGTCCCCGGGGTTTGCGCTGGGGATTGAATATTGCTTTCAGCGGGCACTAGTTCGAGGGTGCCTGCCAGCGTGGCTTCCACCGCTTTGCGTGTAAAGCTGAGCGGGTGATACTGAAGCTTTGCCCACATCTGCGTTTCGTCATCGCGGTGGGGATGAAAAAGGTGTTCACTCTGTCCGGTACTGTTCACGGCCAGGGTGCTGTCCCATGACTGCGTTTGCATAATGATGCGCTGCGAGGTGCCCGCCACTGCATTAAATGGATGTTCAGTATCGTCAGTAGTAAACCATGCTGCATTGACCGTGAAGCGGTCACATGCGGGATCAGGCATGGGGCCGTAACTGAAAAGCTTTGAGAGCACGGGCACCTCTGCCAGTCCAAGCGGACGGTGACGAAAAGTAAGCGTATGCAGCCTTCCCCATTTCCAGTTGTCTGGATCATTACCGTAACGTTTGCTCAGCCACTCCACCGCGTCGTGAAAGCTACGTTGGACGATCGCATTACGATCCTCTACCTGCGGCGTATGAATGTCATCAAACAGCGGGTTGTTCTGCTGCTTGGTCAGCTTGAGCATAACCGGCATGTGGACCCAGTAATACTCCATGTATTCCTCTGTCAGCTTGGGGCCAAGTTCGTCTCCAACCGTGTCCTGCACCAGGAAGCGGTACCACGTCTGAAAGATTGATGGAGCTGAATCGTCTACGGAGCAATAAAGATTCCAGGAGCGCAGACGTGACAACGCCTTGCGTTCCACATCGTTCGTGGGTTGCACGGCCTGAAGGTAAGGCAACAGGTCCTTCGCTGGCAGGTCATAGTTGTCGCCCTGAATCTGTTTCATATCGTCGACAGAAACATGGTCTTTGGCGGAGAGGAGATCGGAAATGCGAATGGCACGGAATGGGTCAGCCCATTCGTATCCAAGACGATATGGATAACTGTCGGAAACCGCTTTCTGGTTTGCTGCAACGATGAATCCTGCAGATGGGTTGAACGAGTTGGGCAACTTCAAAGCAGGCACGTAGCCTTTCCATTCATACTCTCCGGTCCAGCCGGGAACCGGAATGCTGCCCTGATGCTTATCAGAACGGACAGGGATTCTGCCCACGGCCTGCGAGCCGATGTTTCCCTGCTGATCGGCATAGACAAAATTAAGATCAGGTCCGTCCCACAAGCTCAGGGCAGCCCTGAACTGCTCATAGTTTGCAGCGCGGTTCAGGGCAATCACCGCCGCAATCGCGGTCTCACACTGATCTCCGCTCCACGCGAGCGCCAGGGGTTGCGGATACTTAAACCTGCCGCCGAGATTGCTAACCAGTGGCCCGTGATGCGTGCGCTGGACCCCAAGCTGTACCGGCGATCCACCCTTCACTTCAATGGTTTCTGTTACGGTGTCGAGATCGCGCCAGTTATTGCGGAATAAGTAATGGTGCGCATGCTCTGACTGATCCAGCTTCTCGATATAGAAATCCTCAACATCGCCAACCAGGTCGGTGATTCCCCAGGCAATGTTCTGGTTGTGCCCAATCACGATGCCGGGTGTTCCGGTAAAGGAGTATCCCACCGCGTCGAAATTGCCGGCGTGCAATCCGGTCGCATACCAGGAGGAAGGCATGAATAGATCCAGATGCGTGTCATTGGCGAGCATGGGTGCTCCAGTCGCCGTGCGGCTTCCACTCACCGCCCAGCTATTGCTCCCGACGCTTGGCCCTGGCGTGCCAATCAGTGCATTGAGCAGACGGGAACTTTCTTTGGGAAGATTCTTGAGTGCAGAGTAATGGTCCGCGCCCTCAGGAACGATGAATGGAACGCCATCGCTGAATGGAGGCAAAAGCTGTTTGGTGGCTG
The DNA here is from genome assembly GCA_963823745.1 of Terriglobia bacterium. Taxonomy (GTDB): domain Bacteria; phylum Acidobacteriota; class Terriglobia; order Terriglobales; family Acidobacteriaceae; genus Angelobacter. Next base: position 112,314 of record CAWGMN010000008.1, on the reverse strand, counting down.
CATCACCGGCCTGCGAGATAAAGTGCGCGCGCGAAAGTTCAAACGAAGCATTTTCAGAAAGAATCCAGGACATCAGTCCTACGGTCACCAGAATGTCCTGCGGAGTCCAGCGGGCAGGCTTTATATGAAACAAGTTGAATTCCAGGGCAAGTCGCCCACGATGCCCATCAATGTAGGCGTTCACGCCATCGCTGTAGGCCTGCATCAACTCGCGCTCTTCTCCGCTGATGTGAGACCAGTCGCGTTCCGCGGTGCGGCGCAGTCCAATAGTCCGCATGAAACGGTCAATACCGAGGGTATCCGGACCAAGAAAAGAGCTCAATTGACCGTTGCCAACCCGACGCGTGAATTCCATCTGCCACAGGCGGTCCTGTGCCTGCACGTATCCCTGAGAAAAAAACAAATCATGAAGGTTCTGTGCATATATATGAGGCGTTCCCCAGCGGTCGCGCAGAATCTCTACCCTCGCGTGGAGGCCGGCAGTCTTCAGTGTGCCGGACGTCTCTGGCCAGGGCCTGCGCACAAACCATGTTCCGAACACAACCGCTCCGAACAAGAGCAGCAGGGCAACGACGGCAAGATTGCGAATGAGCTTGCGTGCCCGCTTCAACCTTGGGTGTTGCGGAACCAGCAACGGCTGCGGAGATGCAGTTCCGGGCTTCGCTACAGGGGATGCCATTTTCACACTCCTTCCTCGGTGAGCTGCTTTCTTCTCGCAAGCTCCTGCTCTACTTGCTCGTCAGAGAGCTGCTCCAGCATGTTGATCAACTGGTCTACATCTTCCTGCTCAACTCCAGATGTCTGGCTCTCGTCCACCGCCCTGGCCAGTTCTGCGATGGTGGACGCCTCGAAGATCAAGCGCACTGGGAGGTCCTGCTGGAACACATCTTTCATGCGCGAGATCAGCCGTGTGGCCATCAACGAATCGCCGCCCAGTTCCAGGAAGCTGTCATGAACCCCAACATGTTGCACCCCGAGCAAATCACTCCAGAGTTGGGCGATGATTTTTTCTGTTTCGGTAGATGGTGGAATGTAGGCCACTCGCAGGTCCGGCCTGGGATAGTTGGAAATAGGTCCGGTCTCCGGCTGGGTGAGTCTATGATCAAGCACAGCTTCGAACTTATTCCAGCCATCGCTCAGCGGCTCAGGAGCAACGATCACATTACCGGCGGGCAGGAGTTGGAAAAGCCTGGCGATACTTTCATCCTGGGAATCACCATGGCTGTCAGGCATGAGCCAGGTTACGCTTGTCCACGGCCGCAATTCCTCGCGGGCGCTCTGCGCTGCAAAGCTATCAATGAAGAAGCTGACTGTGGCTTCCTCAGCCGAAGCAAGAGGCGAGGCCACTATCCTAAAGGCCAGCTCACAGTCCCGCAGGCCATCGTGGAGCAGAAGCAGAGGCTTCACAGCAGTTTCGAAATCATTGTGGCGCTGTTGATCGAAGAAATAGCAGACACCGTCGAGCCTGCCGAAGTGTTCGACAGCCTGCCGGATAATACTGTCAATGCTTTCTTTGCCCGCCAGAGCGGTGCTCAATGTGAAGACTTCTGTTGTGCGTTCCAGTTCCCGGATACTCTGGATCTTCGAAGCAATGATGCTGGAGCCAGAATCAGCAGCCATCCAGTCGTTCCACAGTTCTGTTTCCGGGAAGCCTTCACATTCAGAGAGCACCAGCCGGGCATGTACGCTGCCGGCCAGATGGCTCGCAAATCTCCTGCCCACCGGGCCCAGTGCATTCACCAGCAGATAGACGCCTTGCTCCTGTACCAGTGACTTGCCATCGGAAGTTGTGGCAGCAATGGAGAGCGTCGGCATCCACCGGGAGCCAGCACGGTGCGCAACCAACCGGCCGGACAGATTGGAACTGATCTCCGCGAGTAGCCGTTCCACAGTCTTCCTGAGCGATGAAGAAGGCGCAACATCCAACAGCTTGATCTGCAATCCTGGAATTTTCGCGGCCAGCTTGAGTGACGCACCGGCCAGCACCGACTTCTCGACCTGCAGAGGCTCTTCTCCGGTTACATCAAGAAGGTGATTGCAGATGATCCAGGTGGGCACAGGCCCCGCGGTCTGAAACTGCTCCATGCTTTGCCCCAGCAGCGCCAAGTCACGCTGGTAGCGTTCCAGAGCAGCGGCGTGGTCTTCACCTGAAAGATTCGATGTGACGCCGCCAAGGTAAAGAATGCCTTCCGGCGCTCCTTCCCGAATCATCGAGGTGACATCCTCGGGATGCACGCGGGCTTCGATCCGGACCACATTGCATCCTTTGCTTTCCAACTGCGTCACAACTTCATCGCCCAGGCCCGTAGCATCGGTAAAGACCAGCCATTTACGCTCCGAACGAGGAGCCATAGGAACGGACTGCATGCGTTTCCATGAGGGCACGTAAAACCATTCTGTGCCGTTCAAAGAACCGCCAATTACTCGATCCGTAGTTTTCTGCTGATCGTCACGGGTTTCAATCCAGTACCGCTGCCGCTGGAACGGATACGGCGGCAGCACCACGCGGCGCCGCTTCTCGTGTACATAGAAGCTCTTCCATTCCGGCTCTACTCCCAGCAGCCACAGTTTTCCAAGAGTTTGCAATGCGTGCGCGAGGTCTGGCTGAGTCTCATAGGAGTGGCGCAGGCAGCTCAGCACCGGGCGGTCCTGTTGCTGGTTCTGCAACACAATGCTGGAAAGCAGCGGCGGGCCCATCTCCACAAGGACAGCTCCGGGTAGCTTCCATAATTCCTCCAGGCCGCGAGAGAACTGAACAGACTGGCACATGTGCTGTGCCCAATAACTCGCATTGGTGGCCTCGTCAGTAGTGATCCAGGTTCCTGTGACATTGGAGATGTATGGAATCTGTGGAGCATGAAGCTGAATACTCTTTGCAAGTTCTACTACCTGTTCGAAAATGGGCTCCATCATCCGGGAGTGGAATGCATGGGAGGCTTCCAGCCGCCGGAAGGAGATGCCATCTTCACCCAGTCGGCCTTCGAGCGTTTCGACGGCTGAAACCGGTCCTGAAACCACACACTGCTCTGGACCGTTAATAGCCATAATCGAAAGTGAGTCGTTGAGCAGAGATTTCAACGCATCCTCAGGCAGCGCTACCGCCAGCAATGCTCCGTTCGGCAAGCTTTGAATCAGCCTGGCCCGTTCCGCTACCAGTTTCAGGCTGTCTTCAAGCGAAACAACTCCCGAGACGCAGGCAGCAACATATTCGCCAAGGCTATAGCCGATCATGGCTTGCGGCCTGATGCCCCATTGCATCCACAACTGCGCGAGTGCGTACTCGATGACGAAGAGCAGCGGCTGGCTTACATCAGTGCGGTCGAGCCGATGTTCGGAGCCGGAGCCGTTCTTGCGCTTCAGCATCTTGCGCATATCAATGCCGGAGTTCCCGTTTGAATTGTGGGCGGCATCATCCTTGGCTTCTGGATATAGATCTTTGCGCAAGTCAAAACCCAGATGGGGCAAAAGGAGTTCGCAGCACCGGTCTACGGTCTCGCGGAAGACCCGCTCGTTGTCATAAAGCCCGCGGGCCATGTTGACGTAGTGTGCGCCCACTCCGGGGAACATGAAGATCACCGAACGTTCTGCTTCTTCCCTGTACGCGGTCACCACTCGCTTCGCATCGCCTGTGCTCAGGACGTGTTTTGCGTCTTCCACATCCTTGCAGACGACAGTCCTGCGATATTCGAGAGGCTTGCGACCCACCTGCAGCGTATAAGCGACGTCACCCAAGTCGAGCTCAGGATGTTCCTCCAGATGGTCTGCCAGCCGTGTCCCTATCTGGTTGAGTGCAGTTTCATTTTTCGCGGACATGAGCAGCAGCTGCCACGAGCGCGAGGGGCCTGACGGCTCGAGTACCGGCGCCGCTTCGAGAACCACATGGACGTTGGTTCCACCTACGCCCAGAGAGTTAACGCTCGCGCGCCTCGGACTTCCATTCGCCTCCCACGACCGCAACGTGGTGTTGACGAAGAAGGGGCTATTCGCAAAATCAATGTTCGGGTTCGGCTGTTCAAAGTTGATGCTGGGTGGAATCTGGCGGTGCTCCAGGGACATTGCTGTTTTAATTACGGCGGTCACCCCCGCAGCGCGATCCAGATGACCGAAGTTGGATTTGACTGACCCGATGGGGCAGAACTGCTTCTTATCCGTGCTCGCAGTGAAAGCCTTGGTCAGCGCGGAAACTTCAATGGGATCGCCCAATTCTGTGGCACTGCCATGGGTCTCAACATAACCGATAGTGGCTGGATCAACACCGGCGTTTTCAAACGCCGCCTGGATTACGCTGCTTTGGCCCTTGACGCTGGGAGCGGTGTAGCCGGCCTTGCCCGCACCATCATTATTAGTAGCAGTGCCTTTGATCACCGCATGAATGTGGTCGCCATCGGCAATTGCATCCTGCAGTCTCTTCAGGCAAACGATACCTACGCCATTGCCGAACGGGCTGCCATTGGCTTTAACATCAAATGAGCGTGTATGACCATCTGGCGGCCAGATTCCGCCGGGTTCATACATATAGCCCTGACCGGCCGGCACAACCACGCGAATGCCACCGGCGAGGGCCATGTCGCACTCGCCCTGGCGCAGGCTCTGGCAGGCCATGTGAATGGCCACCAGCGAAGTGGAGCAGAACGTTTGCACGGCGACGCTGGGCCCACGCAGGTTCAACTTATAGGAAACGGTGGTGGTCAGCGAATCTTTGTCATTGCCGATGAGTGCCTGCAGATGGTTGACTGAATTTCTTACGCGTGAATCTGAGTAGAGCTTGAGCAGGTAGGTGCTCAGGTTCGATCCTGCGAATACCCCGATGAGTCCGGGATAGTCATACGGATTGTATCCAGCGCGTTCCAGCGATTCCCACGCACACTCCAGGAAAATGCGGTGCTGAGGGTCCATCACCTCGGCTTCGCGCGGAGAATATCCAAACAGCGCAGCATCAAAGTGGTCCACATTGTCGAGCACCGATGCGGCTTTGACATAACGCGGATTGCGCAACACCGCCGGATCAACACCCGCGGCCAGAAGTTCTTCGTCGGTAAAGAATGTCACCGTCTCTTTGCCATCGCAGAGGTTTTTCCAGAACTCCTCCACATTGGCTGCGCCTGGAAAGCGCCCGGCCATTCCAATGATGGCAATCTCCGAATGCGCTGCTTTGCGGGATTCCTTCCGTCTAGCTTCAATTTCCTGGGTCTCCTGAGATTCCTGCGTTGATTCAGGATTAAGATGACGCGTGAGTGCGCGGATGGTGGGAAATTCAAACAGCGTGACTGGCGCAATCTGTATGTCGAGTTCCTGCCCCAGTTCTGAAACCAATTGCAATGCCAACAGAGAATTCCCGCCCAGGTCAAAGAAATTGTCATGGACGCCAATCTCCTCGCGTCCCAGAATGCGCTGCCATACCTGCGCGACCTTCTGCTCCATTCCGACGCCTGCCGCTGTGAAACCAGTTCCCAGGCGGCGGGATGGCTGTGGCTGTGCAGCGCGGCCCTTGTGCATTTGCTGCAGGAAGCCCTCGGCGGTCAGCGATTTTCCCAGTTCTATTCTCGCCTGCAGGTCCTGCGGGCAAACCACTAGCTGCGGCAAACCGCTGGCAAGCACCCGGTCAAACGCATTCACACCTTCAGCAGAAGAGATTCCATTGGCCAGCATCTGCTGGCGCAACTCGCGGATATGTGCAGGGACGTCGGTATTTACGCCAATCCCCACCTCCTGCCAGATTTCCCAGTTGATGGTCATGGTGGGCCATTTTGCGGCGGACACATTCTTTTGCGCGTAAGCATCGAGGAATGCGCTGGCTCCGCAATAATCCACCTGACCGGCCTCACCCAGCACTGAGGCGATAGATGAGTACAGGACAACAAAGTCGAGATTGCGGTTGCCCAGGATTCTCTCCAGGGCGAGCAGGCCTCTGATTTTCGGAGAGAAAATTTTCTCCACTGTCTCCCGGGTCTTCAGTTGAATGATTCCGCCGCCGGGAACTCCCGCCAGATGAGCCACACCATGGATCGTGCCGAAACGTGCGACCGCTGAATCCACAACCTGCTTCATCTGTGTGTAATCGCCAGCATCGGCAGCCAGCACCACGACTTCTCCCCCCAACGATTCAATCCGCTGAATAGCACGGATTTTTTCGGCAACGGCTTCGTGGCTTTTTTCTTCAAGAATCTCTGGCCACTGCGAGCGGTCAGGCAACGGTGAACGCGCGGTGAGTATGAGCCGCGCCTGGACTGCTTTTGCCAGATGCTCGGCAAGAAGCAGGCCGAGGCCGCCGAGACCACCGGTGATCAGATACACGCCCTTTTCGCGCAACCTGCCCTTTACATCAGCCTTCTCCAGTTTGCGCGGCGTATAGCCCAGCACAATGCGCTGCCCCTTACGATATGCCACTGCCGATTCAGGATTATTTGCAAACTCTGCAACGACTTGTGCCGCCAGATCACTGATTGCTGCTTGTCCCTCGTCTCCATGAAGCGTGATGTCTATACTGCGGCACGTAAAATTCGGGAATTCCTGCGGGATGACGCGCACTGGGCCCAGCATGGTGGCTTTTTCCGGCAGGACAATATCCGTTTCATCCACTCTCTGCAGGTAATTGGTAACTACTTCCAGATGAACAGTTCCGGCAAGCCCCTGTCTTCCTAGTGCCTGCGCCAGGAACAGCAGGCTGTAGAATCCACGCTGCTGGGCACGATCGAAGGCTTCATCAGGTGTGCTGCTATGCGGATCACGGGAAAGGCTCCACAGATGCACAACATTCTCAATCTTGTTCCTCTGGATCACTGCTGCTACTAATTCCACGTAATCGGCAGCATTCCCTGCATTCATCGTGAATTCAGTTTCGCCGCGACTGCTGAATTTTTCTACGGCTGCAACGGTCACCACATGATGGCCCTCACTCTGCAATTTCCGGGCGACACCATTTCCAAAGCCAAGATCGTCAACAAAGATCAGCCAGGTTCCCGGCTTGAGCGTCTTCTTTTCGCTTTCATTTGCAGCGCGCCACTCAGGAGCGTAGAACCACTCGGCAACGTCCTGCTTCTTTTCCGGGACAGAAAGAGCAGGCTTTTCCGCCTCGAGTTCCGGCGGATCAACCCAATACCGTTGCCGCTCGAAGGGATAGGTTGGCAGTGGCACGCGGTAGCGCGTCTCATCCGCATAGAACCGCTCCCAGTTCACTGATTGTCCCGAGAGCCACAACTTTCCGACGGTTTCCAGCAGGAACTCCAATTCCTGGCGCCGGTCGTAAGTGCTGGGCAGAGAGGCCAGCGCAAGCTGCGCAACTTCCGCAGGACACGATGGATGCTGTTTAACAAACGATGTGAGTCCCTGTCCCGGTCCTACTTCCAACAGAGTCCTTGTGTGCTCTTGGAACAGCATATTGATGCCTCTGTCGAACAGCACCGTTCCGGTCAGGTGGCGTGCCCAGTAACCGGGGTCCAGCGCCTCTTCGTTGCTGATCCATGTGCCGGTGACGTTGGAAACGAAAGGAACCTGCGGCGCACGCAATTTGAACTTGCGTGCCACTTGGGTCAACGGCGCTGCAAGCACGTCCATCATTCGCGAATGGAAAGCGTGTGTTGTCTCCAGCCTGCGGCAAACGATCTGCTGGGCAGCCAGTTCCTTTTCCAGCGACTCAATACCGTGCACGGGGCCCGAAAGCACGCACATAACCGGACTATTTATGGCGCCCAATGAGAGGCCATGCCTGGTCAGCAGTGGAGCAACGTCCTGCTGGCCAAGAGGAACAGCCAGCATTGCGCCAGCGGGCAGATTCTGGATCATCATCGCTCGCTTGGCCACCAGTTCTAATGCATCTTCCAATGAGAGGACCCCGGCAAGACAAGCGGCCACATATTCGCCGAGGCTGTAGCCAATCATTGCCTGCGGGCGGATTCCCCACTCCATCCAGAGTTGCGCCAGAGCATACTCCACAACAAAGGTTGCGGGCTGGGCAATGGAAGTCTGGTTCAGTTTTTGTGCGGCTTCACTGGAATTCCGGGACCTGCCCAGCATCCGCCGAAAATCCATTTTTTGATCTGGCGCAGGTGCGCTCGACGCAGAAGACTCCGCCTCCGGATAAAGTACCTCACGAATGTCCAACCCAAGATGAGGACGCAGCAGTTCGGCGCAACGGTCAACGTGCTGCCGGAAAACCGATTCATTGCGGTAGAGATGCTGTCCCATTCCGGGATAGTGGTCACCGAGGCCGGGAAACAGGAATACTACTGGAGAATTCGGAACCTGCTCAGAGCAGGCAAGTATCCGCGACAAATCATCTCCATCCAGTACCCGTGTAGCATCCTTGGTATCTCGGCAAACCACAGCCCGGCGGTATTTGAAATACTTGCGGCCAACCTTTAGCGTATAAGCCAGATCGGCGAAATAGCGGTCATCACACTCAGTGTGTTGCTCCAGGTGAGTCAGCATCTGCGCCTGCAATGAATCCAATACGTTCTCGCTGCGCGCCGAATACAAGAGCAATTGCCATGGGCGCGAAGTACTGGAGGGCCCCAATGCCGGAGGTTCCTGCAGCACTACATGCGCGTTGGTGCTGCCAATGCCAAAGGAGCTGACGCCGGCGCGCCGCAGAGAACCATTTTCCTTCCACTCACATAGCTGCGTATTGACGTAAAAGGGGCTGTTCTCAAAGTCAATTTTTGGATTCGGCTTCTGGAAGTGCAGAGTGGGTAGAAGCTGCTTGCGGTCCAGCGCAAGAGCCATCTTGATCAGACCAGCGACTCCCGCCGCGGTCTCCAAGTGGCCGATATTAGTCTTCACTGACCCGATGGCGCAGAAGTTCTTCCTCTTCGATGCTGCCCGAAAAGCATTGGTGAGGGCCAGCATTTCAATGGAATCGCCCAGATCAGTTGCCGTTCCGTGCGCTTCAATACAGGAGATGGAATCAGGATCTACACCTGCTGCGGCCATCGCTTCAAGCAGCACGCGTGTTTGGCCTTCGACTCCCGGCGCGGTGTAACTGGCCTTGGTAGCGCCATCATTATTTACCGCTGAACCTCGAATGACCGCGTATATTTTGTCTCCGTCCTCGATGGCATCCTCAAGACGCTTGAGCACAACCGCTCCCACGCCGTTGCCAAAGTTGCTGCCTTGGGCCTGCTCGTCAAAAGTCCGGCAATGCCCATCCGGAGATAAGATCCCGCCTTTCTGATACTGATAGCCTCTGCGTTGAGGAACGTTGATGGCGGCGCCTCCCGCGAGCGCCATATCGCATTCCCCCAGCAGCAGGCTCTGGCCGGCAAGATGCACCGCAACCAGCGAAGTCGAGCAGGCGGTATGGATGGCATAGCTTGGCCCTTGCAATCCAAATTTGTAGGAGACCCGCGTGGCCATGCAGGCCAGATCGTTTCCCAGCGCAATCTGGAAGGTATCAAGCTTGCGGAAGAAATCGCGATTAGAAAAAAGATTGAACAGGTAGGTATTGGTCTTGGCGCCCGTGAAAACGCCGATCACCTTGCGGGAATTTTCAGGAATATGGCCGGCGTGCTCAAAAGCTTCCCATGCACACTCCAGGAAGAGCCGCTGCTGGGGGTCCATCAGTTTCGCTTCCAGCGAGGTATAACCGAAAAAATCAGCATCGAAGTATTCAATATCGTCAAGCACCGGAACAGCTTTTACATAATTCGGTTGATTCAGCGCTTGTGGGTCGAGTCCGCCGCGCCTGAGGTCCTCGGCAGAGACTTGTGACAGCGATTCCCGGCCTCCGCGCAGATTGTTCCAGAACTCCTCGACGTTCTTTGCGCCCGGAAATCGGCACGCCATGCCGATGATGGCGATTTCCGAACCATTGAATTCATATATCTTCTTCAGTTCTTCGAGCTTATTTTTAGCCATACCAACCTGCCGTTTCTTTGTTGTCCAGCGGCTCTCTCAACCTGCAAGTGCAAACGATTTTGAAACTTCACCCAGAACTGCCTTCAGTGTGTCCTCAATGATGGCGATGCCCTTTTCCAATTCAGCCTTGCTGATGGTGAGTGGGGGAAGCAGTTTGAGGGCTTCATTGCGTGACCCGCAGGTTTCAATGATCAAGCCACGTTCAAAAGCTGCGCACGAGACCTTCTCCGCTACGCTTTCGTTTTCGAATACCAGGCCCTGAATCAGTCCGCGACCGCGTACCTTTGCGTTGTGCTCGGGAAAACTGGCAGCAATGTTCTCGAGCAATGAGACTGCAAGCTTCTCTTTTTCGCCAATTGATTGGCTGAAACTGTTGTTTTCCCAATATGACAGCGCTTCGGTCGCTGTAACGAAAGCGAGATTGTTGCCGCGGAATGTTCCACTATGTTCTCCCGGCGCCCATACATCCAATTCAGGACGGACCAGCAACAACGACATCGGCAAGCCGAAACCGCTGATGGATTTGGAAAGACAAACGAGGTCGGGTTGGATGCCCGCTGCTTCAAAGCTGAAGAATTGGCCGGTCCTTCCGCATCCCACCTGAATGTCATCTACGATGAGTACAATGCCGTATTGCTTGGTGATTTGCTCCAGGCGGCGCAACCACTCCACACGCGCGACTTTTACTCCGCCTTCGGCTTGTATGGTCTCCACAATGACCGCTGCCGGAATACCGATACCGTTGCCGGGGTTCTTCAGCAACGCCTCGAGGCAATCGAGCGTGTCGAAATCGGGTCCCATATCGCCATCGAAGAACATTGGCATGGAGTAGTGCAGCGGAACGCCCGCTCCGGCGCGCTTGGTCACGCTTCCTGTAACTCCCAAAGATCCCATGCTCATGCCATGGAAAGAATTCAGGAAGTGGATAATGGTCTGCCGTCCGGTAGCTTTGCGCGCCAGCTTCAATGCCGCTTCCACAGCGTTCGTGCCTGTAGGCCCGGTGAACTGCATTTTGTAATGCAGGTTGCGCGGTTCCAGGATTACCGCATTGAACCTTTCGAGGAATCGCTCTTTTGCTCCGGTGGCCATGTCGAGGCTATGAGCGATGCCGTCATTTTCCAGGTACTCGATGAGCTTTTGTTTTAACTTGGGATTGTTGTGGCCATAGTTCAAAGCACCTGCCCCGCTGAAAAAGTCCAGGTATTCCTTTCCTGTATCGTCAATCATGCATGCGCCGGTTGCGGTGGTGAACACTGCCGGGAACGAACGGCAATAAATCCGAACTTCTGATTCGAATATTTCGAAATTTTTCATGCCATGACTCCTTGCTTTTCCACTGCGGCTGCCGCAGCCGCATGAAATTGGGTGGATTCTGTTCCTTCTATGAAGGCACGGTGCATCAACTGCACCGCTTCATTCACGATGTGGGCAGGTATTACGAATGAGAACGACTCACGTGTGCTGAAGCTTCTTGTGACGGGTATGTTCGCTTTACGAAGAATGTTCAGGGCTGCCAGAAGAGCTGCGGGACGCGAGCCCAGCCCGAACCCTACCAGCGATACGGCCCCAAGATCATCGGTGATTTTTGCGTACTGACCAAATCGGGTGCGAAATTCAATGACGAATGCCGTCGGCTCCGGCATTTCCAGTGCCGAAATAAAAAGTTCTGTACCTCCGTCCGTGTCTCCGGCGGCCGCAAAAATCAGGTCGTATTTCGCAATGAATGCAAACAGCTCTTCATAGATGCTGGCCGGGGCATTAGCTTGAGTGAGCGCAATGCGGAGCACATCGGTCCTACCGGAAACTCCGGCAATTTCCGGGCGTTTGGGCTTGAAAACCAGCTCTTTCGCTTGACGGGAATGAACCCACGTGCTGTGCCCGGCTTCAAAAGTCGAACGCACCACCACCGGGACATTGTTGCTGCTGGCAAATTCCACAGCCTCAGCCTTCAGCACCTTTGCCCCTGTCCATGCCAGTTCCTGCATTTCGCTGGCGCCCAACTCTTCGAGGTAGCGAGCTTGCGGCACAATGCGCGGATCTGCAGTAAAAACTCCGGCAACATCCGTATAGATTTCACACGCATGCGCGTTCAAGGCTGCGGCAAGTGCTACTGCAGTAGTATCGGAGCCGCCCCGGCCAAGAGTGGTCGTTTCACCGCTGTCCGTGATCCCCTGGAAACCCGCAGCCACGACGATAGCCCCACGCTCCAGCTCTTGCTTCACGCGTCGCGGATGAATCTCCGTGATGCGGGCATTCGAATAAACGTCATTGGTCAGAATGCCGCATTGAGCGCCGGTCAGCGAAAGTGCTTCTTCGCCAAGCTCTTTGATGGCAATGCTCAGTAATGCCGTCGAAACGGTTTCACCTGTTGAAAGCAGCACGTCCAATTCGCGCCGTGCGGGATCTAAAGACAACTGGCGGGCCAGTCCGACCAGGTCGTCAGTGGAATCGCCCATAGCTGAAACTACCGCCACCACCTGGTTGCCGTTTCTTTTCGTGTTGACGATCCTGCGTGCCACGTTTTTGATTTTTTCGATTGTGGCAACCGAAGATCCTCCAAACTTTTGCACAACCAATTTCATGCCACACCTTCCATGACTTTTTTGCGGGACCGGATTCGTTCCTGCAGTTCTCTGCGTCCCGCACCCTGTTGTTTTCTCTCTTCGAACTCCGCTGCCAGTTGCTGGCTTAACTCGCCCTCTTCCTGACCAAGCAATTGTGCCAACGCGCGGATCGTGACTCCCTGATAGAGCGTTGCGACTGGAAAATCGCGCTTCAGTTCCTTTTTAAGCCGGTTCGCTACCTGGATGGCGATCAGAGAATCACCGCCCAAGTCAAAGAAGTTGTCATCAATACCCACCGTTTCAAACCCAAGCGCCTTCTGCCATACCTTCGCGATGCATTCTTCCAGCTCTGTTTGCGGGGCGATGTAGGGCGTGGGCAAAGGCGGGCGGGGATGCAGCAGGCTTGCCCTCTTGGACGCCACAGGTTCTTCTCTGCGCGCGCGCATCTCACGGAGCCGCTCTTTCGCGCTGCTAATGCGGGCTGGCAGATCAATCGTGGAAATAACGATGTGGTCTCCGCCCCCGGCGCTTAGAATACAGCTGAGCGCATGTTCTCCTTCTTCATTTGTCATTACCGCATCCTGCAGGTCTTCACGCCGTTGCGTAATCTGTTCGGACTGGCTTTCGCCCAGCCACAGGTCCCAATCAACCGCTATCCACGGCGTGGATCCTGAGCGGCTGCATTCTCTGGCAAAGCTGTCCAGGAACAGGTTGGCCGCTGCATATGCGCTATAGCCCACTCCCCCGAGCACAGCTGCCAGCGATGAACACAACAGACAGAAATCCATCTTTCTTGTCTGTAAAACAGCGTCCAAGGCGAACAGCGGATAAATTTTCGTTCTGAAGTGCTTAGTCAGGTCATACGGCTCAGACTCAGAGATCGCTCGGAATGCATCGGCGCCAGCAAGCTCTTGTGCATGGATGAATCCGTTGACTGCTCCCCAGCGCGACTCAATGTCCATCCATGCGCGTGAGACTGAGACCTCCTGCGTGAGCTCCACATCCAAGGCCAGGACCTCCGCTCCAAGCGCCTCCAAGGTCTGTATTTGCTGAACGCGGTCAATCTTGTTTTCGTGTTGTGCCGGACTCGGAGAAGATTGTTGCTCGAGCAGTGCCAACCGTGCCTTAAACTGCTTTGCCAGATAGCGGGCAATCAGCCATCCGTTGCCTTGCAATCCGCCAGTCAGAGCGTAAACACCGTTATTGCGCAGACGCATATTTTGGGAACTGGCCTCCAGCGGAGCCGGCTCAAATACCTGCGTCCAGCGTTGCGAGGGCGTAAGTGCAACCACTTCGTCCTGCGCTTCAACGTTGATCTCCTGGCGCACTCTGGAGACCAGCAATTCGAGAACATCCAGAGGCCTATGTGCGTCCGGCCCGGGTAGTGCCACATCAACAAACCGGCAACTGATATGCGCGAATTCCTGCCCGGCCACCCGGCAAAGTCCCAGCATTGGCGCCCTTTCCGGATGGAGGCGTTCTCCGGCCACTGGACGCTGCACCTGGTTCGAGACCACGGTCACATCAAACTTGGAATCCGGGAAAGTTCCCAATGCCTGCAGAAGGAAGAGCAGGCCATAAGCGGCGCAGGACTGGCACTCTTCAAACTCAGCGGCATCACAGATCGGTGCATGATCAACGTTGAGGCTGCAGCAGTGGACAACGGCCTCCGGCAACTGCCCTTCCTTTTTAAGCTCTTGCAGCAGCCGCAGGTAGTCCTCTTTGAAATAAGGCCGGAGAATAAAGGTTTCTGCATTCTTCCGGCAGAACTCTTCCCCTGTTGTTGCCGCTATGACTTTGTGGCCGTTCTGGGTTAACTGCTTGACTAGCTTGTTTGCAAAACCAAACGTGTCACTGAGCACCAGCCATGTCTTGCGACCGTCATCCGCTCTGGCAGGCAGTAAGGTTGGCTTCCACGAGGGCAGGTAGAACCAGTTGGAAATATCCTGTTTTTTCCCGTAGTGCACTGGCAAGCTCGCCTGACTTTTCTGAGCTGAACGTGGCAGCGGATCGAGCCAGTAACGCTGCCGCTCAAAGGGATAAAGCGGCAGTTGCACGCGATAGCGCCGTTCTTCCTGATAGAACTTGCGCCAGTCGATCTTTAGTCCGGCCATCCAGAGCCGGCCGAGGGATTCAAGCATTCGCGCCTGGTCTGGCGTTTGCTCGCCGGGATGACGCAGCGACGAAACCAAAAGTTGATCGCGCCGTGCGGGATGGCGCGTGGCCAAAGTGGTGAGCGTACGTCCCGGCCCTACTTCCAGAACAATCCGCTCCGTATCTTGAAGCAGTTGCTCCATGCCTTGAGAAAACTGAACCGTGTTGCGCAGATGACGCGCCCAATACATAGGATCTGTCGCCTGCTCGTGCGTGATCCACGTTCCTGTGAGATTGGAGATATAAGGAATCTTCGGCGCCTGGAGTCTGATCTTCTTTACTTCACGCGCGAAGGGTTCAAGGATTCTGTCCATCATCCCTGAATGAAATGCGTGCGACGTGTGCAATACCCGGCACTCAATTGCCTGCTCGGCCAGTCTGTGCTGGAGGGTTGCCACTGCATCGGAAGGCCCGGACACCACGCAACTGGACGGCTCGTTGATAGCCGCGAGCGAAAGTTCCGCCGAAAGCAGTGGCAGGACTTGTTCTTCAGGGAGGTGGATAGCCAGCATCTTTCCCGTTGGTTGTTGCTGCATCAACTTTCCTCGAACCGTCACCAGTTTCAGCGCGTCTTCCAGTGACATGACTTCGGCCAGAGTTGCGGCTACGAACTCGCCGATACTGTGGCCGGTCATTGCTTTTGGCGTAATTCCCCAGTGCAGCCACAATTGCGCTACAGAATATTCAATGGCAAACAGCGCAGGTTGTGCGGCTTGTGTCTGTTCCAGTTGCTCTGCTGCCAATTCCTCCTGGCCTGCGGGGGGATACAAAAGCTGTAACAGTTCGAAATCGGAATGAGACTTCAGGATCGCGGTGCAACGCTCAAGGTTCTGCCGGAATACAGGCTCCTGCTCAAACAGGTCTCGCCCCATGTTGACGTACTGGGAACCCTGTCCTGGAAACATGAATGTCACCGGCCGCTCGCGTGGATCTTCCCTGTCTGAAGCGGTTAAAACTCCTTTGCCGGATTGCAGCATCTGGACTGCATCTTCACGGCCTTGGCATACCAGCACTCGTCTCTGCCGGAACACTGAGCGTCCAATTTTCAGCGTGTAGGCTGCGTCTGCAAGCGGTACCCCTGGATTTTCCGCAAGATATACAGCCAGACTGGCAGTAGCAGTTTCCAGCGCTGTGGCACTCCGCGCGGAGAGCGTAAGCAGTTGGTATGGGCGTGAAGGATCTGATGGCTCTCTTCGCGGCGCTTCTTCCAGAACGGCATGCGCATTGGTGCCGCCCACGCCAAACGAACTTACTCCGGCGCGTCGCGGAGTTCCATTGCTCTCCCACGGCCTTAAAGTTGAATTCACATAAAATGCGGTGTTTTCAAACTGGATGGCAGGATTGGGCTGCTCAAAATTCAGGCTGGGAGGTAATTCCTTGTTTTCCAACGCGAGTACAGTCTTGATCAGTCCTGCAACCCCGGCGGCTGCATCAAGGTGTCCGACATTGGTTTTGACTGAACCAAGACCGCAAAAGCTTTTCTTTGGCGTGCCTTTGCTGAAAACCTTGGACAATGCCGTGACCTCAACCGGGTCGCCCAGCGAAGTTCCCGTACCATGGGTCTCGATGTATTGAATTGTTTCCGGTGAGATCCCGGCGATGGCATGAGCGCTGGCGATCACCTCCGCCTGACCCTCAACGCTGGGCGCGGTGTAGCTCACTTTTGCGGAGCCATCATTATTGATTGCAGTGCCTTTGATGATCGCCCGGATGTTGTCTCCGTCTTCAAGCGCTTCCGAAAGACGTTTCAGGACGACCACGCCGATGCCGCTGCCAAAAATAGTTCCGGCAGCTTTCTCGTCGAAGGCGCGGCAGTGGCCGTCAGGAGATGCCAGGCCGCCTTCCTGGTGGAAGTAACCTGCGACTTGCGGGACCTTCACGGTCACACCGCCGGCCAGCGCCAGATCGCATTCATAATTCAGCAGGCTCAGGCAGGCGAGGTGCACAGCCACCAGTGAAGTGGAGCAACTCGTCTGGATGATGATGCTTGGCCCCTTCAGGTTTAGCTTGTAGGAAAGGCGGGTGGGCATGAAATCTTTATCGTTGGTGATGAACACCTGGAAACCACCCGGCCCTTCGAACAGATCGAGGCGCGTGGACAGGTTGCTCAACAGGTAGGTGTTCCAGGCCACACCCGCGTAAACCCCAATCAGCCCTTCATATTGCGAGGACGCATAGCCTGCATCTTCCAAGGCATGCCACGCGTGCTCGAGGAAGAGCCTCTGTTGCGGGTCCATGATCTCCGCTTCCCGGGCGTTGTAGCCAAAGAAGCCAGCATCGAACATCTCCACGCCTTCCAGCAGGCTTCCCGCTTTTACATAATGAACATCACGAATCACCTGCGGGTCTTCGCCGATTGCCAGTAGTTCTTCGTCAGAGAAGAACCTGACCGACTCCACCCCGGAACGCAGGTTCTGCCAGAACTCCGCCAAATCACGCGCACGCGGAAAACGTCCGGCCATGCCAATGATGGCAATTTCTCGTCCTGTGAATACATTCGCGTCGTTTTTATCGCTCACGGCCTGCTCCTGCTCGCATACGCTGGCGTTGCGTGATTTCAAGGGCCTGCTTTTTCCGCTCAGCCCGGCCCTGCACTTGCTGGAACTGTTGCTGGCCCGCATCAGGCTTCAGGTACTTCGCCAGCGCGGACACCGTCGGCGCTTCAAAGATGGTCACGGTCGGCAGTTCTACGTTCAGTTCTTTCTTCAACTCCGCCGCTACCTGGATTCCGTTCAGCGAAGTGCCCCCCAACTCGAAAAAGTTGTCATAGATGCCGACCCGCTCTACTCCCAGCACCCGTTGCCATACTGCCGCGATGCGCTGTTCTATTTCATCTGTGGGAGCGCTGAACTCGTTCGCGAGCTGCGGTCGTGCGTGCGTTGGAACCTGCGACGCGGACTCACGCAGTTCATCCAGCAACTTCTTGCTATCCATGGTGGCGGCATCATGCAGTACCTCATGGAGGTCCCGCGTCGAAACAACAATCTGCGGCGACCTGCCATGCGCCAAAACTTTTGTGAACACCCGCGCGCCGTCGCTGGTTGACAGGCCCGGCGTAAGCTGCCGTTGGAAATGCTGCTCGATGGAGATTTTTGGTGCGCTGTTCTTCCCCGCCGCTTCAAGACGCTCCAGCGATTCTTTGCTCACGCGTTTCATCGAGAAGTTTTCTATCCGGACGGCTTCAACTCCGGCTTCATCGAGAATGGAAATGTCCGAAGTGAGCACATCCTGGCTCTTTCCCGGATCCATATGCATGCGGAGATAAGTGACTGCCTTGGCGGGCAGCGGGGCGAAACAGATGATGCGCTGGTAGGTAAGCGGGAGAAAATCGCCCTGGGTCAGAAAATGGACAAAACCTGTTGCCACGTCCAGCAGCGCGGGATGGATTGCGTAAATCTTTACGTCGTCTGCAAATTCCTGCCCCAGTTCCAATATTCCAACCGCTTGTCTCTCGCCTAGATAAACTTCTTTCAAAACATCCCACCGAGGCCCCGTCACGATAAATTTTTCGTGCGCTGCAGCAATGCCGTTTCCATTGCCATTGCTCGCACTGATGGTTTGCCCGCCGGCCTTCTTCATTCCCTGAAGCACATGCGACACATCGAGCCGAACTTGCTTTTGATCGTTCTCGCCAGATCCAATCTCTCCATGCGCATGCTCCTGCCATTGTTCGCTTTCCTGCGCGCTACTTGGCTGACTTACAACCCGGAATGAGTAACCATTGCCTTTCTTTTCCAGTACCGTAAACACAGTTCGGGCTTCACCATCTCTCACCGCCAGTGGCTGCAGGAAAATTACGTTTTGAATGACTGGCGGATGCTGCTGTGAATGCTGCGCAAATGCCGCGCACACCATTTCCAGGTACGTTGTTCCGGGAACCATGGAATGTCCGGCAATTTGGTGTTCTGACAGCACCCACTGTCGCTCAGGACTAAACTCTGCGCGGTAAACAATCCTGTCGTTCGATTCCGAGACCAGTGTTCCCAGCAGCGGATGAGCAGCGCTGTTTGCAGTTACACTTGCTTCATTGATGCTCAGCAGCTCAGGAATTCCAACCGGCGATGCCGAAGGCAGGGCCTTGATCGCCATTCCAACTTCATTCCAGCGATCCCAATTCACTGCGGCGATGTAGCAGCCGCGATGGCGGAAGCTGGCTTGTGCAAAAGCGTCGCAGAAGGCGTTCGCACCGCAATAATCGCTCTGTCCGAACCCACCGGTAATCGAAGTAATCGAAGAACAAAGCAGGAAAAAGTCGAGCTTCTGCCGGTCAAGAATGGAATTCAGGACTGCTGTGCCCAGCACCTTGGGTCTTAGCACCCTGTCTGCCGCTTCCTGCTCTTTCAGTTGGATGATGCCGCCACCCGCTACACCCGCTGCGTGGATTACTCCATTCAAGCCGCCAAACTGCTCTTGCGCTGCATGGATGGCGCGAAGCATCGCTGCCCGGTCGGCCACATCGGCAGCCATTACCAGCACTTCTCCCCCGAGTTCTTCTATCGCCTGAAGCTTGCGAATCGTCTTGGACGTCGCATCGTCCTGGCCGTGTGCGTTGAGCCATTCTGCCCAAGCCGCTTTGGAAGGAAGATTCGAACGCCCAATCAGCACCAGCTTTGCCTGGCACTCCTTTGCCAGAGTTTCAGCAAACGTGATGCCCAAGCCTCCCAACCCGCCGGTGATCAGGTATACGCCCCGTTCACGCAGACGGAGCATTGGTTCCTCTTCCCTGCAACTTGCCAGGGTGAAGTAATCGCGTACCCAGCGCTCTCCCCGCCGGTACGCTACTTCTTTCTCATGGGCGTGGGTCATCTCGAAAAGAACGTCATCAATCAGGTCTTCCGATGCGCCGTCAAACTCAGGCAGCACCAGATCAATGCTGCGGGTAGTAATTGCCGGATATTCCTGAGGAATTACCCTTGTTGGCCCAAGCAGCAGCGCCTTTTCCGGCTGTAGAACGCTTTCACCGCTGACCTTCTGCATATTGTTCGAGAGGATGATGAGATCAGCCTGCATCCCGCCGGCTGCTTTTTCCAGCGCCTGCACCAGGAACACGATTGCGTCAAAGTTCTTTGCGCGCACCTCCTGCCATGCTTCCTGATTTTGCGGATCGAATGAGAATTGCTGCTGCCCGGCGGTAATGCCCCACGCATACACCACTGTGCGCGGCAAAGCACCTGCTTTTCTCAATTGTTCTGCAAGCGCGTGGTACTGTTCTTTGTTCTCGGCCCTGAGCCCGTAAGTGCCTGTTTCGTCGGCTGTGAAATTGGTGCTCGCTTTTACCGTGCTCACCGCAAGCCCCTGCGCCCGTAGCCGGTTTGACAGCCGCTCACTGAATCCTGACTCATCCTCAAACACCAGCACCGGCCCTTCAATCCGTCGCTCAGATCCGGGCGGAATTGTCGCTTGCCGCCACACTGGAACATAAAACCATTCGTCGAGTTCTCTTCCGCGCTTCTTGCCACCACGTCCTTCTGCTTTGATCCAGTACCGCTTGCGTTCGAACGGATAACCAGGCAGTGGAATACGGTTGCGGCGCTCGCAAGCATGGAAGGCGCGCCAATTTACTTCAACGCCCTTCAGCCACATGCGGCCCAGAGCTTGCAGGATGGTGCGCAGTTCCGGCCGCTGTTCGCCTGCGTGTGGCAGTGATGAGAAACATGCTGCGCGGCTATTCTGCTGGAGGGCGAGAGTGCTCAACGTGCGCCCCGGACCGACTTCCAGGAACACCGAATTGGGCTCCGCGAACAACTCCTTCAACCCGTCGGCAAAGCGTACAGCGTGGCGCAGGTGCTGTGCCCAATACTCAGGATTCGTCGCCTGAGATGCGGTAATCCATGTGCCGGTCAGGTTGGAGATGTAGGGCAAATGCGGCTTGCGTAACTGTACCTGTCCGACTGCACTTGTAAATTCTTGAAGTACAGGCTCCATCATCGCTGAATGGAAAGCGTGAGACGTATGCAACCGGCTGCATGGAATGCTCTTTGTCTCCAATTGTTTTTCCAGCCGTTCAATAGCTTCAATCGTGCCGGAAACTACGCATGCATTCGGAGAATTGAGGGCGGCAATGGAAAGTTCAGGACTGAGCAGGGCCCGTGTCTCCGACTCAGGCAGGCGCACGCCCAGCATGGCTCCCGCCGGTAACGCCTGCATTAGCTTGCCTCGCAAAGCCACCAGTGACAATGCATCTTCGACGGTAAAGGTACCTGCCAGGCACGCGGCTACATACTCGCCAATGCTGTGTCCCATCATCGCCTGCGGCGTAATTCCCCAGTTCATCCACAGGCGGGCGAGAGCATACTCCACCACAAACAACGCCGGCTGAGTAATCGCGGTCTGCTTCAATTGTCCGGCTGCCCTCTCCTCCTCTCCGGGTGGCGGGAACAGAAGCTGCAGCAGGTCGAGATCGAAGCGAGCCTTTAGAATGTCCGCGCAGAAATCAATTTCGCGACGGAACACCGGCTCGATCTCATAAAGTTCTCTACCCATGTTTACGTACTGGGAACCCTGCCCGGGGAAGAGAAATACAATCTGCGGCTTTTCATCCGCGGCGATTTCTGTGAATACCTGCTCAGGATGGAGTCTCTCTAGTGCGTTCGCGGCCTCTTCATTGTTGCTGCAGAGCACTGCTCTGCGATGGGCAAATGCCGTGCGTCCAACCTGCAGCGTGTATGCAAGGTCGGCAATGGAGACTTCAGGGTTCTTGTTTATCTCATCCTGGAGATTGCGCGTTTGTGCATTAAGCGCGGCGTCGCTTTTCGCGGAAAGTAGTAGCAACCGCCATGACCGCAATGATGTGTTAGTGGTGCGCGCTGGAGCCTCTTCAATGACCACATGCGCGTTGGTTCCACCAATCCCGAACGAACTGATGCCAGCGCGTCGTGGAACGTGACTCCTTGGCCACTCCTGCAACTGAGAGTTCACATAAAACGGGCTGTTCGCGAAATCAATGGCTGGGCTGGCTTCAGTAAAGTTGATGCTGGGCGGCAGGCTTCCTGCGCGCATCGCGCACACCGTTTTGATCAAACCTGCAATGCCTGCGGCGGTGTCCAGATGTCCAACGTTGGTTTTCACCGAACCGATGGCACAGAAATTTTTGTTGCTGGTTTTTGCCTGAAAGGCTTCCGAGAGTGCCGCTATCTCGATGGGATCACCCAGCGATGTCCCGGTGCCGTGTGCCTCGATGTAGCCAATCGTTTCAGGCTCTACTCCAGCTATATTGAGAGCTTCGGCAATGACCTCCGCCTGCCCTTCAACGCTGGGGGCCGTGTAGCCGATCTTGTTCGAGCCATCATTGTTGATAGCACTGCCCTTGATGACGGCGTAAATCGTGTCATTGTCTTCCAGGGCAGCTTCCAGCCTCTTCAGCACCACAATTCCTGTGCCGCTGCCGAATACCGTGCCTTCCGCGTTCTTGTCGAAGGCGCGGCAGTGTCCATCGGGCGAGAGGATGCCGCCTTTTTCGTAGATATACCCTTCGCGCTGCGGAATGCGTATGCTCACTCCTCCGGCCAGCGCCATGTCGCACTCACCGGTAAGCAGAGCCTGGCACGCCAGATGAACCGCCACCAGAGAAGTTGAGCACGCTGTCTGGAGTGTTACGGCTGGTCCTTTGAGGTTCAGCTTGTAAGAGACCCGCGTTGCCAGAAAATCTTTGTCGTTGCCGATGAATGCCTGATACCGCTGTGCTGAAGATTCGCCCAGCGCCGGTACCGTTTCGAACAGATATGTATTCAGTCCTGCGCCTGCGTAAACTCCGGTGCGGCCTTCATACTCGTCAGGGCTGTATCCCGCATTTTCAAACGCGTTCCATGCGCACTCAAGAAACACGCGGTGCTGCGGGTCCATCAGCTCTGCTTCGCGCGGATTGAAGCCGAAAAATGATGCATCAAACAGGTCTTCATTCTCCAGTACTCCGCCCGCTTTCACGCGTTCCGGCTGAGCAATAGCAGCAGGGGCAATGCCCCACTTCTTGAGTTCTTCATCAGAGAAGAAGGAGATGCACTCTTCGCCCGCAGCAATGTTTTTCCAGAAAGCCTCGATTCCATCAGCCTTGGGAAAACGTCCTGCCATGCCAATAATGGCGATATCGCGGCTCTTAAGACTCTCCTGCGATTTTTTGCGAGCATCAGCCGCCTGTATTCCGGCCAATACCGCCTTGGATTGCTTGCTGCCCGACCCCAGATACTCAGCGAGTGACGCGATGGTCGGCGACTTGAAAAGATCCAGCATGGAGACCTTGTGGCCCCGATCGAGCAGTCTCCGGTGCACCTGGGCAAGCAACAGGGAATGTCCGCCAAGATCGAAGAAATTGTCAGTTCTGCTAATCTTCTGCGTATTCAATACCTGCTTCCAGATCCCTGCGATGGCGCGTTCGAGCTCAGAGGCGGGCGCCACGTACTCCGGAGTACTGGAGCGAAATTCCGGATCAGGCAGCGCTTTGCGGTCTACTTTTCCGTTTGGTGTAAGCGGCAGCGCATCCAGAGTCATGAAATGCGATGGCACAAAGATTTCCGGTAAGCGCTGCAAAAGGAACTGGCGCAGGCTAGAACTGGTTAAACCGGTGCCCTGCTGTGGCACAACATAGGCGGCAAGATACTTGCTGTTGTTTTTATCGGTTCGTGCTGCCACAACTGCCTGCTGCACTGCCGGATGCGCGGCTAGCGCGGTTTCGATTTCCTGAAGCTCAATTCGGAAACCACGGATCTTCACTTGATTATCAAGGCGGCCGAGGAACTCAATGCGCCCATCCGCGCGGCGGCATGCCAGATCTCCGGTGCGGTACATGCGCATTCCCGGCGTGTGGGCCAGTGGATCAGGAATGAATCTTTCTGCGGTAAGCTCCGCGCGATTCCAATAACCGCGCGCCATTCCATCCCCGCCGATGATCAACTCGCCCGGCACGCCTGCCGGCAGCGGCTGAAGGTCTGGATCCATGATGTAGAGTTGTGTATTGGCAATTGCTCGGCCAATCAAAGTCCACGACGATGGTTCTTCAGCGGAGCTGGCGTGATGGACCGAAGACCATATCGTCGTTTCCGTCGGCCCATACAGGTTCCAGACCTCACAGCCGCTCGACAATAGTTCTTTCACCACTTCTGTGGAAAGAACATCGCCACCGCACAGTGCGCGCAATGGTGGAATTTCCCGTTTGCCGGTCGTAAGCAGTAACTGCCATGTTGCTGGCGTGGCCTGCATCACCGTGGCGCCAGAGTTACGCAGCAGTTGCAGTAACGCCGGCCCGTCCATGGCAACCTCGCGCGAGGCAAGCACGACTCTGGCGCCTACACTCAGAGGCAGATACAACTCCAGCCCAAAGATGTCGAATGACAACGTTGTTACGGACACCAAAACATCTGCCGCTCTAATGCCCGGAGTGGCAGCCATCGAGCAAAGGAAGTTCACCACCGACGCATGGGTAACCTGCACCCCTTTGGGCCGCCCGGTAGAGCCGGAGGTGTACATCACGTACGCAAGGTTTTCCGGCGTACCAACTGGATGGGGTGGAGACGAACTTTCCCGTGAAATCTCTGCCCACTCGCCATCGATCGCGACAAAGCGGCCGGAATATTGAGAGAAATGACTCCGCAGGCTGCCATTTCCGATTACCGAATTTGTGCCTGAATCCTCAAGCATGTACTGGATCCTGGCCTCCGGCAGTGCAGGATCAATGGGCAGATATGCTCCGCCTGCTTTCAGCACGCCCAGCAATGCAACTGCAATGTCCGTTGTGCGTCCCAGGCAGATGCCGGCCGTCGCTTCAGGGCCGATGCCCAGCTTGCGCAGATAATGCGCCAGCTGGTTAGCGCGTTCATTCAGCTCCTTGTAGCTAAAGCGGCGTGTAGCATCTTCAATCGCGATTGCATCTGGTGTCCGCTCTGCCTGGACTTCAAACACACGATGAATGAATCTGATCCCTGAATGGTTTACTTCTGTAGCATTCCAGGACCGGAGTTCTTCCTGCTCCGCCTCGGTAAGTAATGGCAGCAAACGCACACGGTTTTCAGGATTGGCAATAATTCCCGATAGCATCGTGCGGAAATGGTTGAGCATCCGCACTGCCGTTTCATGCTGGAACAGATCGGCGTTGAATTGGAGTGAAGCCAGTAAACCGGAGTCGGTCTCAGTCATCAACAGCGTGAGATCGAATGCGGTTTGCTTCTCCGGCAAATCCATGCCCCGCAACGTGAGCGGGCCGAATGATAAGGCAGTTCGGTCATCCCCCAGTGCCAGGGCGGAGAGCGCTTTTAGCTCTGGTCGTTGCGGCTTCTGCAAGATGAACATTGCCTGACACAGCGGCGGACGGCTCAGATCACGCGCCGGTTGTAGCCGCTCAACAAGCAGAGCAAACGGATAATCCTGATGGTCCAGTGCTCCCAGCACTGTGCTCCGAACCTCGCTGAGGTATTGCCTGAAGCTGATGTCTTCCCTGCACTGGTTACGCAACATCAGCAGGTTGGTAAAAAAGCCCACCAGGTTCGCAAATTGCGGATTATTCCGTCCGGTTACGGGCGAGCCAACAAGAACATCCTCTTGTCCTGTATAGCGCCGGAGCAGCGCCTGAAAGGTCGCCAGCAAAGTCGTGTACAACGTAGCGCCTGAATGTTTTGAGAGTTGCTGCAATGCGCTGCACATCTCCCTGTCGATCACCGTGGCATAGCTGCCACCGTTGTACGTCTGTAGCGCTGGGCGCGGCTGGTCTGTATGTAAGTCCAAAGTGGGTAGAGGTAGCCGCAGCGCCTCACGCCAGTACGACCATAGTTTTTCCCCATCATTTCCGGCTAGCTGCTGTTGCTGGTGACGAACATAATCGCTGTACCGCAGGCTTAACGCCGGGAGCTGCGCCGGGACAGCCGCAATCTCCTGGAAATACAGCCGGATGAGTTCCTCAAATGCCAGCGTGAAAGACCAGAAATCTCCCGCGAGATGATGCATCGCGAGCAGCAGGACCTGTTCGTGCTGTGAGCGCCGGAAAACAACTGCCCTCATCAACGGCGCTTTTTCCAGGTCGAACCGTTCGCCTGCTCTCCTGTTAAGTTCTCTTGCAAGAGATTCTTCCGGCAGGTCCGAAGCGTTCTGCACTTCTAATTTCACTTCCGCGGCAGAGCTCACCTGTTGCACAGGTTCGCCGCCTTGCCCCTGGTGGAAGCTGGTTCGCAAGGCCGTATGACGAGCCATCAGTTGGTTCAATGCGCACTGCAACGCTTCTACGTCAAGTGGCCCGGATGCCCGCACAGCAACCGAAATGTTGTATGCGGAACTTTCGGGGGCCACTTGCTGCGCAAACCACATTCCTCTCTGCCCGTAGGAGAGTGGAAAGACCTGTGCTTCTTCTGCATCAGGAAGAATGCCGGTGCGGGACACTGCCTCCTGTTCCAGTTGCTCCAGTGCAACGGCCGTCAATTGTTCAACCGTGGCAGTCTCCAGCAGGAAGGCAAGCGATACGGAAACGTTCAACCGCTCTTCCAGAGCATGCTTCAGGTGGATGGCCTCCATTGAATCGAGGCCAAGTGCAGCCAGCGGCCGTTCTGGCGGTATGTTCTCGTGCGAAATCCGCAGCAACTGGCACAGCAGTGCAATCAGTTCCTGCTGAAGTGCTTTTCTCCGCTCTGCCGCACCGAGCTGTATCAGTTTCTCGCGGCTGAGCTGTTCATTTGCAATGTAGGCACTCGCGTCTGTGCTCTTATTCAATGAGCTGCGCGCTAAAACTTCCAGTTCATTGTTCAGGTACTTCTCTCGACACTTGTGCCGTTGGATTTTTCCGCTTGAGGTCTTGCTGATAGTTCCCTGTTTGATAAGAACTAGGTCGTGCAGCGAGAGTTCGAACTCCTGCGCTACGGCGCTCCTGATCTCCTCCAGCGCCTTTTCCAAACCGCTGAGTTCCGCCCGCGCTTCCACTTCCTGAACAACAATGACCTGCTCTTCGCCTTCTGCCTCAATAGAAAACGCAGCTCCGCAGCCGGCGCGTAACGCCGTATGACTGTTCTCGACAATGTGTTCGATATCCTGAGGATAGAAATTGCGCCCGCGAACAATGATGAGGTCCTTCAGCCGTCCGGTAACAAACAGCTCGCCGTCGCGGAAGAAGCCCAGATCTCCTGTGCGAAGAGTGGACTCCCCGCTCTCTGCTGGACGCGCCTGAAAAACCCTTGCGGTTTCCTCGACCTTGTTCCAATAGCCGCAGGCGACGCTTGGCCCTGAAACCCAGATTTCTCCTACCTCTCCGGGAGCGCATTCTTTCTGCGTTTCCGGGTTCATGATCAGCACCTGCTGTCCCATCCACGGCTTGCCGCACCCGACAAGTTCTTGACCTTCGCCCTCAGCCTCGGCCGCTCGCCCGCGCTGTAATTCTGACGTTTGAATCGAGCAGATCACTGGCTCCTGCTCAACCTGCCCGCCGCTCACAAACAATGTTGCTTCAGCCAGGCCGTAGCATGGAAAGAAGGACTGTTTCTTAAAACCACAGGGTGCAAAAATATCCGCGAACTTTTGTAGAGTCTCTGCTCGCACCGGTTCCGCACCGTTGAAAGCTACCTTCCACGAGGAAAGATCAAGCTCTGCACGTTGCTCTTCGCTGATCTTGCGGGCACACAGGTCATAGGCAAAATTCGGCCCGCCACTGGTAGTCGCACGATAGGTGCTTACGGCGTTGAGCCACCGCCATGGTTTTTGCACAAAAGCCAATGGAGACATCAGGATGCACTGCGCCCCTGCGTACAAGGGTTGCAGAACGCCGCCGATCAACCCCATGTCGTGGTACAGAGGAAGCCAGCTCACGATCACCGATGATTCCGACTGGCGAAACGCTCGCCGTATCATCTCCTCGTTGTGCATGAGGTTTGCGTGGCTGACGATGACGCCTTTAGGAGAAGAAGTTGACCCTGACGTGTATTGCAGGAACGCTGTTCCGTCACTGTAAATCCTACGTCCTTGCCAACGGTCAGCCGTATCTCGCGTGATCTTATCTGTCGCGATGACCTCAATCCCGCTGTCGCCGAACGCCTGTTTCACCCACGGTTCAATCAAGTGCGTAGTGGCTGAAGTAGTCAGTATCAGCCGTGGCTTTGCGTCGGAGGCAATTGCCAGCAGCCGGGGCAGGCTGCGACTGCTTCGCGGAGGATAGGCCGGGACTGCAATCACTCCCGCATAAAGGCAACCTAGGAATGCATTGATGAACTCCAGAGTCGGCGGGTATAGAAGCAGGGCTCGTTCACCGAAAGCTCTCTTCTCTTCCAGTATCGCCGCAATCGCGCGCGCTAACTGGTCTTGCTCGCCATACGTAATTCGCGCGGATTCTGCTTCTCCATCTCCGAGGAACCGGTACGCCACCGCTTCAGGATCATGCGATGCACGAGCCTGGAGTAGCTCAACGAACGTTGTTGCCTGCGAAAAATGACGATTGCAGTCGCTATTCATTGTCCCACCCTGGTTCTGACGGACAGGCACACTGCCGCCCCAAAAAGGTGCGCATTTCTCTAACTTCTCTATTGGCCGAATAGAATTTGGCTGAGAGAATTCTCAGGCATTAATTCTTCATGTTTCGTTGACAAACCTAGAACCATCAATAAGATCCGAATTACATACAGGCCAGGTTGGACTCTTGGGATTGCTGAAGCTCCCGCTCGAATCTCTTCCAGATAACGTTCTGGATTTTCTTTAATTCCGCAGTTCAGTTCAAGCAATTGGTACAACTTTTGTACACACTTTCCAAATTGGGAAACGGCGAATGGAGCAAATCATTGTGGATGATCCCGGTCACGTCCCTTACCTCCCCACAAAATTGGTTTTGTAAGCAAAGAACTTTCTGGACTGCAAGTTTTGGAGCAGTTGCTTGGAGATAGACTCAAGTTGCTCCACAGGGGCGGCGCGCATTCCGCTCCCGCAGCTCGCGCATGCGCGCGTCCTGGTAATACTTCACCACATGAGCAAGCGAAGTCACGCCCACAAAGCTCCACAACTGTTCTACAAACAGAGTCCGCAGGATGGTGGCAAGCAAAGTCGTGTAGGTCGGTACAGGCTCGTTGATGGCGGCTAAGATGTTCAGAATCAACAGGCGTATCAGCACATAGCGCGATGAAGCTTGGGATGCCGCCAGATCACAAGTAATGCACGCCGGTTGTGTCACGTTGAAACGGAAACGCGGAATTCAATCGGAATAGAGGAACGCTGAGCAACGCATAGCGCAACAACATTGCAGAAAAGCTCTGTAAGTCGGTCCGATCATTTCGCTCATAGGCGGCGGACGGGAGAGTCCGCGACACGTCTCCGGGGAATATAAGAGGAGAAATTCATCAGCAAAATTCATTCCGCGAAAGAGTGTAACTTAGCAGGGATTGAACAAATGGTGAAAAAAGTGGATCAACCCACGTTAGAGTTTGCCTGAACACGACTTCCAAGCGTGCGCCTTCAGCCACTCGGCAATGCTCGAATTGTTAACGACAACAGCCCAAGCAGTCGCTCGTGACATCATGCATTACAGGACTAGTCTGCTTGATTCAGTGTTACTCGATGTACCGGCTCTTGATTTAGGATGAAAATCTCATCCAGAGCCAAGAATTCTGGCGCATCAACATGCAGATGAACTCCGGATGGTTCGGCGCCATCCGCTGTGAAATGAAAAAATCCTTTTGGATCAGTACGCCCTTCCTGCTTCACGCCGGAACTATCGTCGAATGTGACCCTGACTTTGGCATTAGCAACTGGACGATTCGCGGCATCCATAATTTGAACAGCGTAAACGCGCATCCCAAGCTTCTGCTCGACCTCGTTTTTTGCCTGCTCGTAAGCTGAAGCCGCTTCTCGTAAATGCGCTTGCGTTGCTTCTTGTTGCCGAAACTCATACCGATGCTCCCAAAGTGTGCCTGCAAAAGATAGGATCCAAGCAGTACATATCCACAGCAGAATACTAGCGACTACGCCCCAAACCGGAAGACCCAACCTTACCCACCGCTGTCGCCTGGCAGCCTCTACTACCCCTAATTCCGTAGACTCTGGTTTAGGGATGTGGCCAAGTGGAATACTTGAGAGTTTCTGCTGAAGGGCAATACCTTTCTGTCCTAGAGCCGATCTAGCTTCTACATAACCCTGCCAGATTAGAGCACTAACTTCAGTATCCGAAAAGCGATCCAGATCCGTGCGGATGTTCCAAATTGCCCTCTGCATCTCGACCGGCAAAGCTTCCGGGTTATCACGCTGACTTAGCTCTTTTCCAATTTCAATCTTACAAATCTCTGGGCAGCCATCCTCACAAATACGCATTTCCAACGTGCTGATCCGCTGCATCATAATTTCATTGGCTCGAATATTCCTGGGCAGCGAAAGCAGAGATGCGTATTTTTTCCCAATTCTCCAATCAAAGTTACTGCTGGCGTTACTCACAATGAGAATTCCTTTCTCACGTGGCCATTCAGCCGCAACTCTCAAGAGTTCCTCAAGCGCCAAGTTGTCAAATATGCCGCCATCGGCCAAAAAATGGGTCGTATAAAACTGCCTCTCGTGACATTTCAGAACTTCGTGATTCATGATAACTGGCGGAAAAAATGGCGGAAATGCTGAAGAAGCCGCAACCGCGAGCGAAACTTTTAGTTGCGTAATGCTGACTCGGGTGTGCTCATCACTAAGTATCTCGAATTCAGAGTTGGTGAAGCGGCACAAAGCGCCTGTCGTGAGGCTTGTTGCCAGAATGTGAATTTCCGGCTGGCGGGTGCATGCTTTCAGGTCGGCAAAACACGCATTCCCAAAGAGTTCATCATATTTCTGCTGTAACAGATCCGGCAGCTTCCATTTTCCCAACAGCCAAGGCAACACGAGGATACCACCGCAAACATATTTGCTGAAAATTCGATTCCGCACATCGCTTTTGACGAACTTGATGATTTCATTAGCTGCAGCATCGAAGGTTTTGTCACTTTGGATATAGTTTTCCCAATTGAGCACGAGATGGGCTCCGAGTATGCTTCCACCCGAAGCGGAGCAAATGAGTTTCACCTTGTGCAATAGATTCAACTCAAACAGCGCCTTAAGTACTCCAAGGTGAAAAAGGGTTGCTCTGAAACCACCGCCTGAAAGCGCCAATGCGATCCACTCTGGCTCAAAGCAGCCGTCCCGGTTCTCTGTCACCTCTCCGCCTCCATATTGGTGATTATTC
Organism: Terriglobia bacterium; assembly: GCA_963823745.1. GTDB lineage: Bacteria > Acidobacteriota > Terriglobia > Terriglobales > Acidobacteriaceae > Angelobacter. Next base: position 81,603 of record CAWGMN010000008.1, on the reverse strand, counting down.
TATCCATCGCAACGTGCTAGGGCAGATTCCGACAGGTTTTGCGATATGGCTCGGATCCCAAATACATGTTCCATTCGGAACGAGACAAATTTCGTGAGAGAATCGAGCATGCCTGCTGAACTAAGTCGCCTGACGACAACGGATGCGTTTGCAGAATGGGGCCCGGCTCATCCATCAGAAGCGTGATGAGGTGTTTATTGCGAAATGTGAAAGCTCTTACCCTAGATTCCGGAAACCGGTTTATCTGCACTTTCCTAGTCACATTGAAAACGCGTAGAACACCATTGCTTGTCAGTGAAGCTAGGGTCGTACTATCTTGGTCAAACTGTACAGCAGTCACGGGAGATTCGTGGTTCGATGCATTAAATACCTCTGCACCAGTTGTATCCATAACGTGGATGTCTCCGGTTTCCGATCCGATTGCGATCAGATGATTATCTGGGCTGAAATCAATTGCAGTGATCTTGCCATAGTTCGCCCTGAACTCAGAAGCTTGCTGCAAGCGAAACATACATAGGTAGCTTGACGTACCGATGGCCGCAAATTGATGATTAGGACTCACTGCCACACTCTGAGCCAACCCGGGACAAATCTTCACCCCGCCTCCCTGCTGGAGTGGAGATGGCCTGAATATGCGAAGATATGCTTGGTTCTCTCCATACTGAGATCGCGTATTATCTCCGGCAATCGCAAGAAGATACCCATCCACACTAAAAGCAGATGCTACGACCGCCGTGGCCTGAATGTCTGATGATTGCAAGACAGCCCCCCCGTCTCTACTTTCAAATAGCTGAGTAATCTGGCCACCTCTAATCTCTTTTGTAAGCACAATAAATCGTGCATCGGAGCTATACGAGATGCTGCTGATCGGGTAGTCGGAGCCAGGTACGATGTCTAACTGCCCTCCATTCTCAACATTAAGCACGTAAGCCTTGCCCTTTTCCGTAATGATCAATCGTCCATTAGAACTGAATGCGGCTCGCTCAATTTTCAGATGTTCCCAAATTGGAATTGCATTGTGGCCTCTACTTAGCGAGAACACCTGAGCGACTTTGCCGGCTGCAATAGCTACGGTTGGAACTGGCCTGTTGCTGACATCCATTGCTATCACAGGTCCCGGATGGATAAAATTCACAATTAGTCTTGTGGAGCGCGATTCGAACACCTGGACGGTTCTGTTCCCGTGTGCTACGGCAATCATTGCTCCCTCTCCCACGAAAGCAATCGTCAAAATGTCATACTGGTCATGAATTTGTGATACTTCCTCGCAATGATCGGAGACCATAAAAATAACCACCGTATTTCCTGCTGCAACCGCGATCAACCGACCGTCTTCGCTAAATGCGAGTGCGGAAATCAGTCCTTGAACGTGAAGCGGTTGACCGAAAGCCACTCCTGTCGCAGTATTGTAGATTCGCACAGAATTTTCTGTCATCGCGATGGCAACCAACGTCCCAGCGGGGTTGAATCTCATAAGACGCGCTGTACCGCCAGTATCAACCGGCGGGAAGTCTTTTTTAGGAGAAATACTGGATACTTGGACTGTGGTTCCGCTCGCGATGGCTATGAACCTCCCGCTTATGTCAACGCGCACCGAACGCACTCCTTGCTTTCGATCGAACTCAGCAAGTTGTTCATGGGTCAGGGCGTTATACACCGTAACAAAATGGCTCGTAGCAACCGCGAGTCGATTACTGCCGCCAAAGCTGAGCAAAAGGACTGTTCCATCGACTGTAATGGGAGGCAATTCACGCTTGTGAATCAAATCGAGTATTTTGATTGTCTTCCCGCCTGCGCTCGCCAGCAGCGCTCCATCTGGGCTGAATTCAACCTGGGTGATGCGGTGTTCATGAATCAGTGGGGCAAGACTTTCACCGGTATTGAGCAATACGACTTCTGCAGTGCGATCATCACTACCTGTCGCTAACCAAAGGCCATCAGGACTCAACGACAAACTATTAATGGCCCCGCGATGAGTCACAGTCCTGAAAGACTTTCGCAAAAGCGCGAGAGAAGACCGCAAGGTATGATCCGCCTCAGGAGTTGGTAATCGGATCAGCGACTCTGCGGACAATAATGCACTAAGTTCCACTTTCGCAGGATCTTCGACACGAAGGGATTCTGAGCGTGATGCAAGTTGCGCTGCAAGCGTGGCATTTTGAACCTGCCACGAGCATGCAGTAGGAGTCGCAATGAAAGCATAAACAAATATTAGGACAGCGAAGCTACTTTTATGTGTCCAACAGAAGTCATATAAGAACTGCTTTTTGTCACTCGACAACCGAAGCATATGAGCCCTCAGAATTAGTAAGTTTCAAAGCATAGAATGCTATCGAAGTAACCAACCTTAGCAAAGGCCTTCTTTAGCTTTTTAGGGTTTAAGAAGGTCTAACAATTTAGTAAAAATAGAAGCGTCTGCCTGAGGGTCTGGCCACGAAAGTGCTAGCACTCTAATCAATCTTCATCAATATGTCTAAGATTTGCGTATAATGCCGACAAGAGGCACCATAGATGATATTCCCTGTTGCGCTTAGACGTTCGGTGTGGTTTAATCTACGGCACTATGAGGCAGGGAGAGTGCCACATGAAATCTTTCCTGTTCGAGATTTCTTCGCTAGATATTAAACCTGCCACAACCCCCTAGCAAGACCTGTTGTTGCTTTAAGAAGACGCTTTGCCCAACAACAGAGGAGAAGGAGCCAATTCGACGCGAGCGTCACAAGGAGCTCCGATGCTGAGGGTGATTCTAGCCATTTGTGGTTTTCTACTGGTGCTGTTGACCGCGCAACATGCCTGGGGCTGTGTAGCCGTGAACGAGCTGCAGGATACAACAGGTGGTAGCTGCACAGATTCGAGCTGCTCATCATCTTGTATAACTGGTAGTGGCGGGGGACACCTTATTCCCCAAGGCACTTTGAAGTCGCCGCTCATCCAGTTACACCAAGATCGATTTAACTTCAGCAGTTTTGCATTCAATTTTCTTTCCCCATCGATATTAGCGAATGATGATCTTTTTCATACTTCGTGTGGGAAGCGCTCTTGTCGTGATAGCTGGTCATTGCTTCCATTGATGACAAATAACCGGGCTGCCGCTCAGCTCGTCCAAAGCACGGCATTCTGATGGGCAGAGCAATCCTTATTTTTCTATTGTCTGTATTGGTTGGGGGATCGTCATCCTCCCCCAGCGAATCATCACCCAGGTTGGCTAGCGCTGCGCAACCCAGTGAAGCGCTGACCTTCTTGGACAAGAGCCATTCTTTGCTCAGCAGTCTAGATGAATTGGATCGAATCAGATTCCTGAATGACTTAGTTGTTATCGCGCCAGAGGTTGCTCCAGAGAGAGTTGCACCATGGGCACAAGAGCTAATCACAATGGCTCAAAGCATTAGAAATCCAAAGTTCGATGATTGGGACAGAATTGCTTTTCAAAAGAATGCCGTAGTAGCACTGTCAAAGATAGATCCAGAACTGGCGATGCAGAAGTTCGTGGAAATGGGATCTCCTGCCCCGAATTCGGAAGGAAGGCTGCCTGAAGATGTGCGGGCTTTCGGGGCGCGAGTTCTTTATCTGAATTATTTCAAAGCCTTTGGTCGCAGGTCTCTTCCGACGCTGCAGAAGCAAGCCGCGAGACTCGCGTCAGACGGTGCTTATCCTTTTCATGCCATGTCCTTGGTAATTGGCGAGGTCACACCCACCGGTAAGGAAGAGAACACAACAGGCGACGAGCTGTTCGCAGACGCTTTGAACTATTACAGCTGCGATTCCAAAGTCGAGAATCAAGACGCTGAATTCTTTACGTTTTTGCAAAATACCGAACCGGTCGTTAGCAGGCCTCTATTCCTGAAAGGGCTGCATGAATTTGCAGCTCATTTGACAAACCCGAATTGTGATCGCATCCCTGAAGTAGATCAGTTCCTCGCGATTATTAAAACTCCTAACGGTGATATTCGATTGCGGGACCAAAGGAAAGCGTTGCTGTTTGGAGCTTTTAGTTTCTTAAAAAAAGCAGATCAGTCATTCGCCAACCAGCTTCAGAAAAGTAAGGATAACTACTATCTCGCAGGGGCCGATGCTCCCATTACACAGATTGCGAGTGGTCGTTTTTCCAAAGATGTGCCGGCCGAAAACGAGCCGGAAGTTGAAAAAAGTATTTCTTCGAGATTCTTTGTCACGGGCCATACGAAACACACGCGACTCGAATCCGCAGGCGGCGCTCGAACTCACGCAATCCGTAGAAGACCCAAAAAGCCGTTCCGTGCTGGTCGCTTCCGTTATTCCCGCTTTGGCAGAGAAAGATCTACAGCAAGCGAAGGAGTTGGTACGTTCGCCAACTCAACAGAATTAGATCTCTTACCTGAAGGTCCTCAAAATATTCAGGCGTCGGTCTGGCTTGCTGAAGCGGCATTCCACATGCAGGATACAGAAAATTTTCAATATCTTGCTGCCAAAGTTTTCGATGAGGGTGTTAATGAGTTTGAGCAGTCTTACACTACAACGAAGGATTCGTCGGACATACCGGTAGATAATAGACCTGGGTATACGCAACTGGCTGAATTTGACGAATTCGCTTGTGCCCACAACGTTCGCTGGCCCCTGGATGAGATTAACAACATGAATGACGCCCGGCTCAAAGCACATTTATTCATGTATGCTGCCAAAGGTATAGCAAAGCAGCGAAAATAATACTTACGATGCAAGGTATGTGGCTGAACTTCTGAGGAACCATTTGCCACATTTGAGACGGTTAGCGTAGGTTTTTTCAGACGTGGAAGCTCGATTTTTTCGGACAAAATTCGAGCGTGTGGGCTGAGAGCAGTCCCGCTCTACGTAAGCAAGTTCCAGCAGCTGTGCTTGCTCTAGCAGCGTGCCGTCGAAAGCCGCTTACGGACAGCGGCGATCGTTTCTCACCCACTCGAGAAAGCACCCTTCCCCAGCGTGGCTGTGCCCCCCTGCCCGATGACCCCAAACGGCTATATTGTTCACAAAAGGTTCTGGCGGAGAGAGTGGGATTCGAACCCACGTTAGAGTTTCCCCTAAACACGCTTTCCAAGCGTGCGCCTTCAGCCACTCGGCCATCTCTCCGGCGCTCATCTTGAGGTGAGTCCATTATAACGGAACAGATTGGTTCGATGCGCAGCAAGGCAGCAAACAGGCGTTTGGTCTTTATGTCCCGAGTGATTCAGTAATGGAACGCAGGAAAACAGATAACGGCACACTCGCGAAAACGGTAAGCTCTTAATTGAATGCATATGCCCTTCGCAAGAGGCGCAAGTCAGGAGCGACATGACACAAAAATTCGCGCATATTCGCGAAATTCGTGGCAAAGATTTTGCTTTGCCGGTTCTTCAGATTGCAGGATTTGAAAGCGCACAGACGAAAAATCTGAACGAAAGAGCGAGGGCTAATGGCTCGAAGGCTAGCAGCTGCTTTTCAGACCCGAAGGGCACAAAAGCCACAACATTCCTGGCCTTTGTGCCTTCGTGGTTCAACCTTAACCCGCGTGAGAGAACACGCGCTCGAAATTGTATTCGTCAATGACTGCGGCCACGGCTTTTTTTCCCGGCGCGTCTTTGAAATTGGATTCCTCTTTTTGCTCGTCGAGGCAGCGGACGACGCGGCCGGTGCAGTTCACCAGCACATCGGTATCCGCGCCCAGCACGGCGGCCGGCAAAACGATTCTGAACCTGATGATCGTGTCTACAGGCAGGCTGCTGTTCATGTGGAACATCACGCCGCCCTGCCGAAATGTCCGCGGTCTCGGCAAAGTGTTCGCGCGAATCAGATGTTCGGATGGTAATCGGAAGCCGGAGCGGAAACCGAACTGCACTTCGTAGATCTATCACCCATCACCTCTGACCAAGCTTATACACCCGTTATCATGCGCTCCAAAGATTACTTTGGTTTCCGCATTGGTACATCGGCCCTGCGCGCAAGACTCAGAATTTTGTTACTTCAGTAAAGTTGAAATCACGCACTTTCATTGCGGGAGCAACCATATCAAACGACTCCTCACCGCTGGCGCGCACCGGCCTGCCCAGGGCCTCAACGCTGCTCAGCATCTCGATCAGGCTTTGGTTGAAGCGGAAATTCCTGATGCCATTTTTTACCTTTCCGCCCTCAATCTGGAATGTGCCGTCACGCGTCATTCCCGTCAGAATCTTTTCATAGGGGTCCACTTCGCGGATATACCACAGCCGGGTAATGAGAATGCCGCGCTCGGTCGAGGCAATCATCTGCTCGGTTGTCTGTTCGCCGCCCGAAGTCACGAAGACAACATTGATGGGCGCTTCACCCATTTCATTAGGCAAGGCAAAACCGTGTCCTGTCACCTCGATGTTTCCGACCTTGGCCGCATGCTCTGAGTGGCGCATCTTCTCGGCGGTACCGCGCGCATAGACCAGATTCTTGATGACCCCATTTTCCACCAGTGTGACCCGCTTGCGGCGCACGCCTTCACCATCGAAAGGCGCGCCTGATTGCAGCGGATGGTAAACATCATCTTCAATGGTGATGTTCTCGCCAAATAGACGAGTTCCTATGCGGTTCGACAGGAACGACCGCTGGTCCAGAATGGACTGGCCGCCAAAGTCCCAGAACATGAAGCCCACGATATCCAGGACTGCCGCAGGTTCGAGCACCACCGTGTATTTTCCCGGCGGAAGCTCCTGTGGAGCCCGCGATTCCCTCGCTTTCTCAGCAGCGATCTCGGCAGAGCGCCGGTGGTCCACATCTTTAACGTTGGGCGAGTTGGCTTTTTGCCAGCCTGAAGAGTCATCGGCCAGCATGGTAATCGAGACCTCTGCTGAGCTCTGTTTATGAAAAGTGCTCAACCCGTTCGAATTGACAATGGCTTCAACGTGCTCGCTCGTTGAATATATGCCGGCAGTCACCAGACTGTTTTTCTTCGCGGCAGTTACGATCTGACCTACGGCCTCTGCGCGTTCGGCAGGGGTGGTCCTGGCCGTCTGCTCAAACCAGCGGCTTGGTCTTTCAACATCACCCTGGGCTTCAGCGGCTGAAGCCATAGAAAGCAATTCGGGATTGGGCTCCTGCACGCGGGCAATATTCTCCGCCGACTGAACTGCGCGCTTCAGACCTTCATCATCGAAACGGTTCGTGGTTGCACGAGCAGTCTTGCCGTCGAATGCGACGCGAATGGAAGCAGCCTCGTTCAATTCAGAAACGTTCTGATGAATGGTGTTGTTGGCAAACCGCGTCAGCGAGTAGTTGGTGGAAGAGAAGATGACTTCCACTTCGTCCACGGTCGAGAATTTCTTTATTTTTTTGAAGATTGATTCAGTTTTGGCTTGATCGAGCATGAGACCTCAGTAAATAGCAATTAGCAATTGGCAATTAGCAAAACCTACTCGTTCAGAACTTCAGGCCCTTATTCCGGATTGGAAGCCACGAGCATTCCTTGCTCAATCCAATCGCGAGTGCCTAAAAAACTATTTAGTAGACGTTCAGACCCTACTTTGCGGGTGAGAGCTACTAACATGCGTTTTACTTCCAGGACATGCTGTTGAATTGATTCATGATCGCGCTCCGCTATGTAGTCGAGGTCTTTTGCGAGTAACAGGTGATATTCAAGTTCATTGGTGGATCCACATGCAATTTGCAGAAATCGGTGCAATTCCGCGTTCCCCATCCGGCCGCACCCTTCGGCTATGTTCGCTGGGACTGAAGAAGCACATCGGCGAATCTGCGAAGCAAGCCCGAAAAGTTCGTGCTTGGGGAAATCTTTCGTTAGCTGGTAGCAAGCCAGCGTTAAGCATGCGCCTTCTCCCAGACTTTCAACTCACGAAAATCTTTCATGTTCTCCCCGCCTTTGCTAATTGCTAATTGCTATTTGCTCAGTTGCCCTTGTACGCTGTGCCTACCTTCACATTCCTGAATCTTGCTGGCGCGGCGCCGTGTCCGGTGCCCATGGTCTGCATGGGTTGGCCTTTGCCGCAGTTGGGCGTGCCCCATAGCGTCCACTGGTCGCGGGAACAAATGGCGTCCATGGAGTTCCAGAACTCGGTGGTAATGCCTGAATAAGACGGGTTTTTCAGCATGCGCCCGAGTTTGCCGCCTTTGATCTCCCAGCCAATCTCGCATCCGAACTGAAAGTTGTAGCGCTTGTCGTCAATGGACCAGGAGCGGTTGGTCTCCATGAAGATGCCGTCGTCGGTATCAGCCAGCAGTTGCTCGAAGGTGAGCGGCTTCTCTCCGGGCAGAATGCTGATGTTGGTCATGCGAATCAGAGGAATGCGGTTCCATCCTTCGGCCCGCATCGTGCCATTGGAGCGGTTCTCGCCAATGGTGTTGGCAGTTTCGCGGGAAGAGATATATCCGGTAAACAAACCGTTGGAGATGATGGGCGTACATTGCGCTTTTACTCCCTCATCGTCATAGGCGAACGTGCCCAGCCCTGGGCCATGCGATTCGGTTGCATCGGCGACTACGTTGACAAGATCGCTGCCATACCTCAGTTTGCGCAGCTTCTCTAAAGTGAGGAACGATGTGCCGGCGAAATTGGCTTCCATACCCAACACCCGGTCTAGTTCAATCGGGTGGCCGATGGATTCATGAATCTGCAATCCAAGCTGCGACGAGCCGAGCAGCAGCGTTGCATGTCCCTGCGGACAGCGATCCGCTTTGTGCAGCGCTACGGCCTGCTCGCCAATACGGCGAGCATTTTCCACCAGCTTCAACTCGTCCACGAGTTCATAGCCCTTGTTCTGGTACTGTCCACCGAAAGAGTTGGGATAAGAGCGCTTCTGTATTTCAGTGCCCTGAAATGACAGAGCAGTAAAACCGGCACCCGTGATGAATCGGGTCTGGTGAATGTCAGACCCTTCAGTGCTATAAAACCATTGCTCGTAGCGGCCAAAATGCAGGCTGCTCTCCGCCAGCGTTACGCCCTGCACCGCCAGCAGCTCACGATCAATCTTCATCAACAGGTCGAGGTTCTGCTCGATGGACGTAGAAAACGGATCAATCTGGCACGGGCTTGACCACTCAATTTTTGCGGGCGGTTCAGGCGCAAGCTGAATGGGATGTTCTTTGACCCTGGCGGACGCCCTTGCAACATCCACAGCATAGGCCGCAGTGCGATCAATGGACTCGCGCGAAAGATCGTCAGTGGCGGCAAAGCCCCAGGACTCATCCACCAGCACCCGAATGCCCACGCCCAGTGATTCAGCGCTGCCCGCATGCCCGATCTTGGCGTTTTTGGTGGCGAGGTTACGATGGCGGTCATCCACAACTCTTACGTCGGCATATTGCGCGCCGCGCTGGTTGACGGTATCAAAGGCCCAATCGGCAATCTGTTTCATACTCATGACTCTAAAAATCATAAATGAAAATACGGAAAGAAGTTTGTGACGGGATTAGACTGCAAAGGACGTGACAAGGTAATTGGTATTGGAAGCCACGTCAGCGACGAGAAATCATGTCGAGAAAGCCAGTTCGCATCAAGACAGTGAACCTCGAAGAGGGCATGCCCACCGTCGCGCAAGCCCGATTGCGCATGGAACGCGAACTGCAAGTCGCGAGGCAGGAAAAATGCGTGGCAGTAAAGCTGATTCACGGATACGGTTCCAGCGGCGCCGGTGGCGTGCTGCGCATTGAACTGCAAAAAGACCTGCGCAAGCTGGTGGACCAAGGCACGATCAAAGCCTTTGTAGCCGGGGAAAACTGGCGGAAGTCCGATGAAACGACGTGGGAGTTGCTGAAGCGCTTTCCCGAGTGGAAAAGCGATCAGCGACTTGGGGCGTGGGAATCAGGGGATTTCGGTGGTGGTGCTGTAGGGTTTCTGCTGTCAGTCCCGAGCAAAGCGAGGGAACCCTATCGTCTGCAAAGCTCTTTCGGTTCACTGATTGGGACAAACACAATGGCTACGCCCCATTGAGAGAACATTCGGAGAGCATGAGTACTGCATAAGGAGTTGCCATCGTTGTGCTCTCGACTCGACGAACTGTGAATAGCCCTGATGAGCGTCGCGGCTATAGGGTTCCCTCCCTTTGGTCGGGATGTAAGAAAGAGAAAAAGCAAAACGGCGGCCCGAAAGCCGCCGTTCCACTGATTGCTGAGTGCTATTTGCTAACTGCTCCCTTACGTTCCTTCCGACCAGCTCGCCAAATACTCTTCCTGCTCCGGAGTGAGGCGATCGATCTTGATGCCCATGGACTCCAGTTTCAGCCGGGCGACTTTCTTATCGAGTTCTTCCGGAACCGGGTAGACCTTGTGCTCCAGTGATTTGTGGTTCTTCACCAGGTACTCGCAGGAGAGCGCCTGGTTGGCGAAGCTCATATCCATCACTGACGCCGGATGCCCTTCAGCGGCCGCCAGATTGATCAGACGGCCTTCGCCGAGCAGATAGATCTTGCGTCCGTCTTTCATTGCATACTCGTCAACGAACTCGCGGGTCGGGCGTTTGGACGAGGACATTTTCTCGAGCGCGGGAATATCAATCTCGACGTTGAAGTGCCCTGAGTTTGCGACTACGGCGCCGTTCTTCATGGCTTCAAAATGCTCGCGCGAAAGCACATTCTTGTTGCCGGTAACGGTAACGAAGATGTCTCCGATTTTGGCGGCTTCCGCCATCGACATAACGCGGTAACCGTCCATGACTGCCTCAATGGCCTTCGTCGGATCGATCTCGGTCACAATCACATCCGCGCCCATGCCGCGGGCACGAGAAGCCAGGCCGCGTCCGCACCAGCCGTAGCCGGCCACTACGAACTTGGAACCCGCAATCAGCGAATTGGTGCAACGAATCACGCCGTCCATGGTGGACTGGCCTGTGCCGTAGCGGTTATCGAACATGTGCTTGGTCAGCGCGTCATTCACCGCGACTATCGGATACTTCAATGCGTTGTCTTTGGCCATGGCGCGCAGGCGAATCACGCCAGTGGTGGTTTCTTCCGTCCCCGCAATGATTCCTTCCACCACATCCTGCCGCTTGGTAAGGGCAATGCTCACCAGGTCAGCGCCGTCGTCCATGGTCAGGTGCGGCTTATGATCGAGAGCGGAAAGAATGTGCTTGTAATAGGTGTCGTTGTCCTCGCCCTTGATGGCATGAACGGAAATCTGGTAATCCCGCACCAGCGACGCAGCGACATCGTCCTGCGTGGAAAGCGGGTTGGAGGCGCAAAGCACCACGTCCGCTCCGCCGTCGCGCAGAGTAATGGCCAGGTTCGCGGTTTCGGTGGTTACGTGAAGGCAGGCGGCGATGCGAATGCCTTTGAGTGGCTGGTTCTTGATGAAATCTTTGCGGATGCTCTGAAGCACCGGCATGGACTGGTTGGCCCATTCAATGCGGCGCTTGCCCTGATCGGCGAGCTCCATATTCTTTACATCAGACGGAACTTGGGTCAATACGGATGTTGCCATAGTCTCCTGTTTTCGTGGCTTACCAGCCATGCAGTTGGAATTTTTTGATTGCTATCCGGGCCAACAGCCCAGTCTTAAACTAAAGGCGGGCAGCATGTGCCACCCGCCGATCTGAAGCAGTGAGCTTACTTGCTTGCGCCCACGTTGCTGCTGGCCTGCCCCTGGGCTTTGCCCAGGCCCTGCTCCCGCAGTTGCGCGGCCTTGTCGGTCGCTTCCCAGGTGAAATCAGGGTCTTTGCGGCCGAAATGTCCGTAAGCAGCGGTCTTTCTGTAAATCGGACGGCGCAGCTTCAATGACTCAATGATTCCCTTGGGCGTCAGCTTGAAGTTCTCGCGGACCAATTGCACCAGCTTGGCCTCGTCCACTTTGCCGGTGCCGAAGGTATCCACCAGCACGCTTACCGGTTCGGCAACGCCGATGGCATAGGCAAGCTGTACTTCGCAGCGCTCAGCCAGGCCGGCGGCCACGATGTTCTTGGCAATGTAGCGGCACATGTAGCATGCCGAACGATCAACCTTGGTCGGATCTTTGCCGCTGAATGCTCCACCACCATGGCGGCCCATTCCACCGTAAGTGTCCACAATGATCTTGCGCCCGGTCAGACCGGTATCACCCATGGGGCCGCCTACAACGAAGCGTCCGGTGGGATTAATGTGGTACTTGGTGTCGGCATCCAGCAGGTTGGCCGGAATCGCGGCCTGAATCACATGCTCCAGAACGTCCGAACGCAAGGTCTTGTTGTCCACGGTCTCAGCGTGCTGGGTGGAGATGACCACTGCGTCTACACGGACCGGCTTATGGTTCGCATCATATTCCACTGTGACTTGGGATTTTCCATCAGGACGGAGGTAAGGAAGCTTGCCGGTCTTTCTGACTTCAGAGAGCTTCAGGGTGAGTTTGTGGGCCAGGTCTATCGGTGTGGGCATCAGGCTTTCATTTTCGTTGGTGGCGTACCCAAACATCATGCCCTGGTCGCCGGCGCCGCCTGTGTCCACGCCCATGGCAATGTCGGGCGACTGCGAATGAATGGAAGACATGACCGCGCAGGTATTCGAATCAAAACCGTAATTTGCATCGGTATAACCGACCGCTGTCACGGTTCCACGAACAATGGTGGGGAAATCAACATAAGCCTCGGTGGTAATTTCACCGGCAATGACTACCAGACCGGTAGTAGTAAGGGTCTCGCAAGCCACACGGCTATGAGGATCTTTGGCCAGACATGCATCCAGAATCGCATCGGATATCTGATCGGCAATTTTGTCTGGATGGCCCTCTGTGACTGACTCAGAAGTAAATAGAAAGCGTTCCCGTGAAGCCAATTGAGCTTCCTCCTAAAATGTACTTACCGCTTCGGAACCGTTTTATGGGATACCGCAAGTAGACTACATGGGACGTGCGTTCACCGACAACCCTTTGGGGCCGCCTAGACGGGAAACGCAGCCGAATGGTGATTTCCTGCTACGAAACGGGTTAGTTACGATTTTAATGGAAAGTAGCCGCAGAAACCGAGAAATTATTGGCGTTTATTGCTGAAGTTTGCGTTTATTGCTGAGTTTGGCGTTTATTGCTGAAGTCCGGCGGAATTGAAAGTTAAGGTGCGGGGCTTGCCTTCTTCTCCCAAAGGCCCCAGGGGTTTCCCTTGGTAGCTCACCTCAATGCCGGCCGCGTTTCCTACCCGGAGCACCAGTTCTTTTCCGGCTTTCACCGAGCGCTCTTTATTAGCTTCCATGACGCCATCAGAAACGGTTTTGCCATCGGCCACAATCCTTACATAAGAGTCTTCCAGCGCTTTCACTGAGACGGTGAAACGCGATGCCGGCTGCGTGATCTCGGGTGCGGAAGCGTCGAGAGCGCCGCTTGACTGCGTCTTGCTACTCAGGGAGTTATCGGTCGAGGGCTGCGCGTCGGACGGTGCGGGGGCAGGCTTGACGCTTTCCGGCGACGCTGCACTTGCCGTGTTCACCGGAGATTCGGGTGTAGATGCTTTTCCAGCCTCAGCCTGGGCAGGAGTGGTCGGCGAGGTAACGGCTGGCTGAGCAGGTACAGCGGCGCTCTGAGTACCGGCCCCGGCATTCCTGGCCGGCTCCGAGCGCGCAAGCTGCAAGGGCCGAAACTTGGCCCAATAACTCCATCCGCCAACGCCGATTGCCAGGGCAATCACGGCCAGCACAATGGGAGTCATCGAACGTTTGGGATTCAGGGGCGGCTTGCGCTGGGTGTTCTCTTCGTGGATTTCGAGTGGAAACTTGTCTTCCGGAGGGGCCTGTTCCTGGCTGGCCTCAACGTAATCGCTCACTGCCTGCTCTTCGTCAATACCGAGATAGCGGGCATACGAGCGAACAAAGCCTTTGTTGAAGATACCGCCGGGCAGCAGATTGAATTCTTCCTGTTCCAGGGCTTCGAGCGCGCGCCTTGTGATCTTGGTAGATTCCGAGATCTCATCGAGGGTCACACCCCTCATTTCGCGTTCCCGCCGCAACCGATCGCCGAACACACTCATTGCCGCACTCGTTTTCACAAATTTCTGGTGGTAAGTGGCACATGATAGGAACACCAGCCTCTAGTGTCAAATCAAAAAGCAGTGTAAATTGAATTTCAGCAACAACTTTCAGGGTACCTAAGGCCTATCACCGAAGGTACGTGGGGAATTCACTGGTTGCTGTCTGCAAAAAAAGCGTCATATAATAACCGCCAAAGTTCACAACTTTTGCCCCTGAGAATACAAGGAACCACGCAGAAATGAGCGAGGCTGCCGTACCGGAGCGTAGGAGGCAACTTCAAGAGGTCGCAATCTTCAATGATGTGGCCAAAGCCCTTACCTCCTCATTAAATCTCGATTCGATCCTGCAGACCATCATGGACAAGATGGCGGAATTTTTCCGTCCGGACACATGGTCGCTTCTCATGGTGGATGAGCAAAAGGACGAACTCTATTTCGCTATCGCCGTCGGTGACGCCGCTGAGACCCTCAAGACCGTCCGCCTCAAAGTCGGCGAAGGCATCGCCGGATGGGTCGCCAAGAACGGCGAATCGCTCATCGTGCCTGACGTGTACAACGATGCCCGCTTCTCTAAACGCATTGACGAGATGACCAAGTGGAAGACACGCTCCATCATCTGCGTGCCGCTCAAGTCCAAGCACCGCGTGCTGGGCGTGATACAACTCATCAACTGCGCCATGGAAAGCTTCGGAGAGCAGGAGATGTTTTTCCTGCATGCGCTATGCGATTACGCCGCCATTGCCATTGACAATGCGCGCGCCGTTGAAAAGATCCAGGAACTGACGATCACCGACGATTGCACCGGCCTGTATAACGCGCGGCATCTCTACAAAACGCTGGAAGCTGAGGTCTACCGCTCTGCGCGCTTCGGTTACGAGTTCAGCGTGATCTTCATGGATCTCGACCATTTCAAGATGGTCAACGACACTTACGGCCATCTGGTAGGCAGCAAGCTGCTGCAAGAGATCGGATTCAAAGTGAAATCGCAGCTCCGCCTGATTGATTACGCGTTTCGCTACGGTGGCGATGAGTTTGTGATCCTGCTGCCGCAGACCGAGAAAAATTCAGCGCTGGTGGTGGCCCGCCGCCTGCAAGACATGATGCGGCGCACGCACTTTCTTTCCGACGAGAGCCTGAACCTGAATGTACGTTGCAGCATGGGGCTGGCGACCTATCCCGAAGACGCCAAGAGTTCCCACGAAATCATCCGCCAGGCCGACGAGATGATGTATATGGTCAAGAACTCCAGTCGTGACAACATCGCGGTGGCCCAGCAAGGCATTCTGAAATAGCCCCGCATACTACAAATCTTAGGAAGACGTATGCCCGCTAAAAATGCTGTGAGCGCCCAAATTGGCGCCTACGTTGCCAGCAAAAACCCCAAGCTGGAACCAGTCGTAAACAAGCTCCGCGCCCTGGTCAAACGCACCCTACCTGAGACCACAGAGAGCATCAATGCCTGGGGAATTCCCACGTTTGAATCGAACGGTCCTTTTGCTTACTTCATGGTGAACAAGAACCATCTTACTTTGGGCTTTGTAATGGGAACGTCTCTGGCGGATTCAGCCAAACTGCTGGAAGGCACCGGCAAGAATCTTCGCCATGTGAAGATCCGCAGCGTTGAAGATTTGCAGCAGCAGGGATTATCGGAGTTGTTGTTGGAAGCCAGCCGTCTGAATGCCAGCACTCCAGCCAGAAGCATGGGCAGGAAAAAAACCCGGCCTGCTGATTGAGCCCGGCCTTCTACTTTTTCGGCGGACGTTGTTCCAGTACCGGGGTGTCATTGGTTCCGGTCTGAGTTTTCGTGGGCTGGCGCGGCGTCCATACACTTGGATTGGGCGGCGCGGTTGGATTCACGCCGAAGTCCCATACATAGAGATTCATCTGTTTCTTATCCAGCATCTCTACCAGTGCGTATTCTCCGGGAGCCAGCGGCTCGGCGGGCGTGACTTTAACCCAATTCCCCATGGGAGCGCTGGTGGTTTTAATCCAGTTCTCTTTTTCGCTTACCTTGCCATAAATGGCAACGCTTAGATTGCCGATCACCCGGTTTTCTTTTTTCTGCTCAACCTTCACGATGCGATAACGGTCCGGCAGTTGATCGGTATCCGTATTAGCAGCAGTGTCGCCGGCTTTGTTAGCGGTACCACCAGCGGAGTTATCAGTGTCGCCGCTGGTGTTCACGTTGATAAAGAAAGCGGGTTGCGCTTCATGGGCCTGCACCCGCGCATGCAATCCTTTGAGTTCAATGCTCTGCTTGGAAGAGAGCGCCAGCGGGTTCAGGGCGGCACGCAGAATGTTCTTGCCAGTCTGCTTGTTCAGTTCGCCGCCATTCTGCACCAGTTCCACCAGTTGAGGCTGGCCGTGAAACGTGTCCAGCACAAACACGCCACCGGCATCCGGCAACTGCAATCCCGGCGCTACGGTGGGCGCTGCCGCTTCATCAGCCTTGCGGTCGGCCTCGTCTTCCTGAATAACGCGGGCCGCGCTCACCGATTGCTGTTTCTCATGGGCGCGGTTATAGCGGTCCGTAGCTATCCAGTCCACCAGATCACTGGGCAGCTCTTCCCAGTCATAGCGGTCGGCGCTGTAATAGCGCACGCGATCGCCTTTGGCTTCCCATTTAGTCACCACCTGATAGGAGCCGTCTTTGAGTATCAGCCGCTTGGGATTCTGTTGCGCCAGGGCCAGAGGCGCGAAAGCCACAGTGGAAACCATGGCCAGGACAAGCGTGAGAATTTCGAGTTGCCGCAGCATAGAAGACAGGAACTCTGCAAATAATTAGATGCAGCCCTGTATATAACAGACTACCTTGTTTCAACCCCGAAAGTCGCCGCCGAGTTTCGGCACTTTCAGGAGTTAAAACAACTGGCCCTAAATCTCGCCGTCGTTCCGGTCCCGGTCTTTGATCACAACGCCGCCATTTACAGTGCTGGCATGGATCTGAGCAGGGCTGTTGCCCAGCCGGAAGGTGCGGCCGCCGTTCTCCCGCGTGTGTTGTCCATTGTCACAGGCAGAGCTGCGGCATATCAGCGACACGTGTTCCGAGGTCTCGACTTCAAGCCCGGAATCGAAGTTGCCGGGCAGCGAGATCACCAGTCCGCCGTTTTCGGTGCGGGCATCAAGGCCTTTGCCTTCCCAGTGTCTGGGCAGTTTCAGAGAAAGCCCGCCATTTTCGACCACAGAAGTCACATCGCCGCTGCAATCTTCAATCGAGACCCCGCCATTCTCGGCCTTCGCTTTGAGTGTGCCGGAACTGTTTTTCATGGAGATTCCGCCGTTCATGGCCTTGGCTTCGGCGGTGCCGGAAAAGCGGTTCAGCGAGATACCGCCGTTCTGGACTGACAACTTCAGGTCGGCATTTTTCGGCGCGCGCACCAGCAGCAGTGTGCCGATACTGTAATCGGCGTCGGAGGAAGGAGTTTTCACTGACACGGTGGAACCCGCTACATCAAGCTTGGTCTGGTCCAAAATCGCGCGGCCCTCATCATCGCTGTAGCTGCCGACGAATTTGCAAAGCTTAATGGAAACTTCGGGCTTGTCCCACGAAGTAACCTGCATTCCGCCATTCTGTTCAGCATGAATGGTCAACGGCTGGTTGGGAAGAGTGCGGCTTTCTTCATCGTGTACTACGCTCTGGAAATCGCTTTTCTCGAAGTGCAAATGAGCAGCACAGTCATCATTCAACGGATCGTCAGTGCTGGTTATAGAAAGTCCGTGATGCCGCTGGCCATGAGCAGACGCCAGTGACATTCCCAGAAACAACACGAGTAAGGGCAATACAGATCGCTTCATCACACCACCTCGCAACAGGTGGTTAGACGACAGCATACCTCACCGGTTAGCCCAGCCGATTATGGATGAAGAAATTGATAAATGAAGGAAAGCTAAGAATTCAGGCAGGGCCGGCAGGCACACCCCGTGGCTTCACGTTTTTGCGGATGAACTCCACGATGTGGTCCATGGGAGTTCCGGGATTGAAGATACCCGCGACCCCTGCTTTCTTCAAAATTTCGAAATCCTGCTCAGGAATAATGCCGCCCACCAGCAGCAGCACATCTTCCATCTTGTTCTGGCGAAGAAGTTCGGTCACCCGGGGCACGATCGCGTTGTGCGCGCCCGAAAGAATGGAGAGCCCAATCACATCAACGTCTTCCTGCAAAGAGGCGTTGACGATCATCTCCGGAGTCTGGCGCAGTCCGGTATAAATGACCTCCATACCGGCATCACGCAAAGCGCGCGCAATAACCTTGGCGCCTCGGTCGTGGCCGTCCAGGCCGGGCTTTGCCACCAACACACGGATTTTGCGCTCGTTAGCCACAGACAAGGATTCTATCAAAAGTGCGCATGGCAGCCGGCGTGAAGCCTCTGCCGGTTACTTTCTCATCTTTTCCCGAAGCTTCTCGAGATAGGCGGCTTCGCTTCCGTAAAACTCGACTTCGCGGGCCGACCAGCCGCGCCAGAGTTGCTTCCCGTCGCGTCCCCACATGTAGATATCATTCCACGGACATTCGTAGACGTCGGGCAGCAGAAATTCTTCAAAATCAGTACAGTTGCGAATGGCCTGCTTGTGGGTACGGCGCACTTGGCGGTTTGCCCATCTTTTGTCCTGCTTGGCGCTGCTGTATCCGCAGATCGCAAAGAAAGGGCGCTTCCTGAAGGAACGACTCATAGTTGTCACCTCTAATGAGTCATGGTTCCTCCTTTCACATTCCCTCTTCTATGTTGGAAGACCGCTGAATCGAGCATCGCGGCTCATACCTAATAATACCGTTTTCACCCTGAAAACTGGATTTCCCTGCTGATCTCGAACATGGAAGAGAGATGGTGCGTAAGGCATAGATTTTCCATCAACTTGCCTGCGCCGAAAACAAACATTTGCCCATCTACTCTCATCTAATAAAGCGTACGCTGAAAGGCGATGCCATGTCTCAAACATCCACGAGCGCTCTCTCTGAAGCCCGCGAGCAGGTTGCGAAAAGCAGTACCCTGAATCTCTGGTTCAGCCGCTTTGCCAGCAAGACCGCGCAGATCGTCGGTCATCCTTACATCTTCATGATGGCTGTGCTTATCATCGTGGTTTGGGGTCTTGCCGGACCTTACTTTCACTATTCCGATACCTGGCAACTGGTCATCAACACCGGCACCTCGTTGGCAACTTTTCTGGTGGTCTTCCTGATCCAGAACACCCAGAACCGCGACGCCAAGGCGCTTCATTTAAAGCTGAACGAACTCATCCGCTCTCATCACCCCGCGAATAATCATTTGATTGATGTCGAAAAGCTCTCCGATGAGGAACTGGATGAACTCGAAAAACGCTACGAGCAGATTCGCAAAAAACTGGAAGCCCGGCGGGGCCAGAAAGAAGAACAACCGGCAGCGTGAAGGCTCTTGGCTTTTGGCTCTTGGCTTTTGGCTCTTAGCTTTTGGCTTTCTTAGCTTTGTGTTGCGTGCGCTCACTCCATCAGGAACAGAGCGTTCGCATATAGTCCACTTCCAATTCTCTGCGCTCTCAGCGCTCTCTGCGGTTAGGTTTTTTCTTCAGTATCCAACAGCTCAGCCCCTCACTCAATTTTGGCATTTTTGGCAATCATGGCAATTTTGGCAATTCCCCCGCCTCTGCGGTTGAGTTTTTTCTTGGTATAAACTTGAAAGACGACTGATTCCCATGGCTACCAAAACCAAGGCGCGCAAAACTTCCAGCAATAATTCCAAGACCTCAAGTAAACCGGCATCTTCTTCCAACGGACAGCCTGCCTCCCACTCGCCGGCTCCGCAGGTGAACCAGTACGGCATTCCCGACTGGCGGCTGGAAAAACCGGAATTCAAAGTCATTGAGGTGAGCGAGGGTGACGAAGTCCATTATGAAATTCGCGGCGAGCTGGATACTCCTGTGCCTCCCATCCGCGATTCAAAGTACCTGAATCAAGAGCAATGCCTGGAACTCTATCGCTGGATGGTGATGAACCGCCGCATGGAGCAGGCGCTCGAAAATCTCTACAAGCAGAGCAAAGTTGTCGGCGGAGTCTATTTCGGCCTGGGGCAGGAAGCCTGTTCCTGCGCCTCAGCGTACGCGCTCGGTCCGGACGACTGGTTTGCGCCCATGATTCGTAATCAGGGCTCGCAACTGGTCCGTGGCTTTCATGCCCGCGACATCATGATGCAGTACATGGCCAAAGCCGGCTCCCCCACGCGGGGCAAAGACGGCACTTCGCATTACGGTGACATCGAGAAACGCAACATGGTGTCCCCGATCTCCATGCTGGGCGACCTGATTCCAGTGATGGCCGGGGTCTCGCTGGGCGCGCGTCTGCAAGGCAAAGAACTGGCCTGCCTTACCTGGATCGGCGACGGCGGGCAATCCACCGGCGTGAGTTATGAAGGCATTAACTTTGCCGCCGTCCGCAAGTTGGGGCTGGTGCTGGTGGTGGAAAGCAATCTGTGGGCTTATTCCACTCCAACGGAATATCAGGTGGGAGTGAAAGATCTTGCCAACCGCGCCATCGGATACGGCATGCCCGGCGTGATTATTGACGGCACCGACGCCTGCCAGGTCTACGACGCTACCTACGAAGCCGTGGAGCGTGCCCATCGCGGTGAAGGCCCGACCGTTGATCGAGGCCAAGTTGATGCGCATGAAAGGCCATGCCATCCACGATGCCGCTGCGTATGTGCCCAAGGAGATGCTGGAGTTCTGGCGCAAGCGCGATCCCATTGACCGCTTTGAGAAATACCTGCTGGGCAAGAAATGGCTCACGCCCCAGCAGAACCAGAAGATGATTGAAGAAGTAGAGAAAGAATTGCAGGCCGACCGTGACTTCGCCGAGAACTCGCCCATGCCCGAAGGCCCACACCGCAGCAGAGGGCGTCTTCTGCGAAGACGGCTGCCACACGATCAAGCCGAAGTACGGAGTACCAAAGATCACGACGCGCGGAAAGAAATTGAAAGAGTCAGAGGCGGCCATACATTTTAAGTAGCATCAGCCGTCAGCACTCAGCATTCAGTCATTGAAACATCTTCGCTGCCCGGAGAGTGATGAGGGGCGAATGCAAAAGCAAAAGCTTCACCGCTGATTTCACTGATGAACGCTGATGGGTCTCGGATTTAAAAGGAAATCTACAGTTCGACCAACTCTTATTGAAAGTTTTCAATCATTCGTTAGATCAGTGAAGATCAGTCAGATCAGTGTTTATCAGTGGTGAGATGTTCAGGGACTGAGTGCTGAATGCTGACTGCTGAAGGCTAATATGCAATCCACATACCTCGAAGCAATCCGGCAGGGACTCTGGGAAGAGATGGAAGCCGACCCATCGGTCTTCTGTATTGGTGAAGATATCGGCGTCTACGGCGGCGCGTTCAAAGTGACCGATGGATTCATCCATCACTTTGGCCCGCAGCGGGTGATTGACACGCCCATTGCCGAGTCGGCCATCGTCGGCGCGGCCTTTGGCGCGGCGCTCACTGGCATGAGACCGGTGGCCGAATTCCAGTTCATGGACTTCATCGGCTGCGCCTTCAACCAGATCGTGAACATGGTGGCCAAGTCGCACTACCGGTGGAACGCTCCTGCTCCGCTGGTGCTGCGCGGACCTTCGGGCGGAGGCGTGCACGGTGGGCCATTTCATTCCCAAAATCCGGAGATGTATTTCGTCCACACTCCGGGCATGAAAGTAGTAGCTCCGGCAACTCCCAGTGATGCGAAGGGACTCATCAAGTCTGCTGTTCGTGACAACAATCCGGTGCTGTTTCTGGAGCACAAATTTCTGTACCGCCGAATCAAGGACGAAGTTCCCGATGGTGATGTGACCGTGCCCATCGGCAAAGCCCGTATTCATCGTGAAGGACGCGACCTGAGCATCATTACTTACGCGGCCATGGTCCACACCGCGCAGGAAGCCGCCGATATTCTCGCCAAAGAAGGAATTGAAATCGAGATTCTCGATCTGCGCACGCTCATGCCGCTCGACCGCGAGGCCATCACGCAGACGGTGAAGAAAACCAACAAGGTCATTCTGCTGCACGAAGACACGCGCACCGGAGGACTCGCAGGCGAACTCGCGGCCATCATCAACGAAGAGGCCTTCGACGATCTCGATGGCCCCATCGTGCGCATCACTTCACTGGATACGCCGGTTCCCTTCTCGCCACCACTGGAGCATTATTTCCTGCCGAAGGTGGAAGATATTGTGAGGGAGGCAAGGAAACTGCACGCGTATTAGATGCTCGTATTTTTTTACGTCCCGACCGTAGGGAGGGAACCCTATAATCTGAATAACTCTTCAGGGCTATACACCTTGGGCAAGGATACTGTTATCGCGCACAGATCGTGGACCTGAAATTTCAGTACGCTGAAAGGGATCCCTCGCTTCGCTCGGGATTAAAAGATGAACTATCTTCTCAAAACCGAACCCACCGCCTACAGCTTCGCTGATCTCCAGCGCGACAAGTCCACCATCTGGGACGGCGTCACCAATCCCGTGGCGGTTAAAAATCTCCGCGGCATGATCGAAAGGCGCAAAGCTGGTCATCTATCACACCGGAGACGAACGCCAGGCAGTGGGGACCGCAACAGTCGAATCCGTGGACGCCACCGATCCTAAAAACCCGCAGGTAAGAATCAAAGCCGGAAAGGCCATTGCCAGGCCAGTGGCCCTGTCCGAAATCAAATCCAATAAATTATTCGCTGATTCTCCGCTGCTCAAACAAGGCAGGCTCTCAGTAGTGCCCCTGACCGAACAGCAATTCGAATTTCTGGCAGGCTCTTCCTGACAGATCGTTCAGTCTTCTGATTCGCGCTTGTTTGCATCATTCGCGGCCAATGCTTTGCTTTTCTCAGTGTCTCCGTGCCTCCGTGGTAGATGTGCGCCTGCCCGCGACATGCCCAACAATCATTTATAATTTCAGGTTGCTCTAACCACCAGATTTGCACCAGTAGAAGGAACCCATGCCAACTGACATAGTCATGCCCCAGATGGGGGAGTCAATCGTTGAAGGCACCATTACCAAGTGGCTGAAAAAGCCCGGCGATAAGGTACAGCGCGACGAGCCATTATTCGAAATTTCCACCGATAAAGTAGACGCCGAGATTCCCGCGCCTGCCAGCGGTGTATTGAAGGAAATCAAAATTTCAGAAGGCGCCACCGTGCAGGTGAACACTGTCGTAGGCGTGATCGACGCCGATGGCGCAGCCGCAGGCGCTGGCTCTGGAAGCAAGCCGCAACCCGCCGAAACGGCTGCTCAAACTTCCGGTGGAGCGGCCTCAACCGACGGTGGCACTCCAACGAAATCTGCGCCCCAGGCCGACGGCACCTCTGCGCCCAAGCAGCCACCGGCAACCGAGAACGCGGCCCCGGTGCAGGCTGGCAGCGGTGGAGGAGTGGAGGAGGAGCAAGTGATGGCGGCGGCAAAGGTACAGATGTGGTTATGCCCCAGATGGGCGAATCAATTTTCGAAGGCACCATCACCAAATGGCTCAAAAAAGTAGGCGATCAGGTACAGCGCGACGAGCCGCTGTTTGAAATCTCAACCGACAAAGTTGACGCTGAAATTCCCGCGCCTGTCAGCGGCGTGCTGCGTGAAATCAAAGTGCAGGAAGGCACCACCGTCCAGGTAAACAGCGTGGTGGCGGTGATCGGCGGCGCTGGGGCAGCGGCAGGCGCGCCACGGGCAGCGGAATCGCGTCCACCACAACAACCGGCAGCGCAGCAACAACAGCAACAGGCAGCGCCGCCCCCAAGCCAGCAGGCAGAGCGCCAGCCGGCCCAGCAACAGTCGCGCGATACGGTGATTGATTTCCCCTCGCGCGGACACGAACAGGAAGGCGAACGGGTACGCTCTTCTCCGCTGGTGCGGCGCATTGCGCGCGAAAACAATGTTGAACTCGCCGGAATTCCGGGCACCGGGCTGGGTGGACGCATCACCAAGACCGACATCCAGAGTTTCATCCAGCAACATGGAGCAGGCGGCGCAGCGCAAAGTCCAGCACAAAGACCGGCGGCTACCCAGCAGCCACAGGCCCAATCCAGCGGCGGCTTCCAACAGCAACAACCGCAGCAGCAGCCCGTAGTTACTCAACAACAGCAGCCGCAGCCAGCGCAGTCCCAGCAGCGGGCGGCAACACCGCAATTCCAGCCTTTGCCGGGCGAAGTGGTGCCCATGACTCCGATGCGCCGCAAGATTGCCGACCGCATGGTGGAATCGCGGCGGACGAGCGCCCATGTCCACACCATTTTCAAGGTGGACATGACACGCATTGTGAAGTTCCGTGAAAAGGTGCGCAAACAGTGGGAAGCACGGAACGGGGCCAAGCTGACCTACATGCCATTCATCGCCAAAGCCTTGATGGCCGGCATTCGCGTCAAGCCCATCGTGAATTCCTCAGTCGTAGGCGACGGTATTCAGTATCACAAGAACATCAATATTGGCATCGCCGTGGCACTTGAATGGGGACTGATTGTGCCGGTGGTCAAAGGCGCCGAAAACCTCAGCTTCGTAGGGCTGCAAAGGGCCATCTCCGATGTGGGAGAGCGCGCCCGGACAAAGAAGCTGGTGCCCGATGAGGTACAGGGCGGCACCATTACCATCACCAATCCGGGTATTTTCGGGCCGCAGTTCGGCACGCCTATCATTCTGCAACCGCAGGTCGCAATCCTGGGCATGGGCGGCATCTTCAAAGAGCCGGTGGTCATCACCGATGAAGACGGCAACGATTCCATTGCTGTCCGTCACATCATCCGGCTGGTGCTGGGTTACGACCACCGCATTATTGACGGGGCCGACGCCGACCAGTTCATGGTGGCGGTAAGAAACTACCTGGAGAACTTCAACGAGGATATTGGCTAAGTAACGCAGAAGTTCGATTCCGTTTCATACCGGCAGGCTCATCAGGGCCTGCCGGTTTACTTTTTCAGGAGCTTCTCCCTAAGGCGGAATAAGTTTGTAAAACAGGAACTTACATTACTTTCGTGCGCGACTAATGAGCAGTTCACGAGGTATCCTATTCACAAGTTAAAATCAACTCATCAGCGACTTTCCTGCTGGGAACCGGGTCCTATTTATTTATGAAGAACATGTTCAAAGCCGGCTTTGCCTGTATTTTCCTTGTGCTGCTGGTTGCCTGTGGAGGCGGAGGCTCTTCCACGGTTGTTGTTCCAGCGCCCACTCCAACTCCAACGCCAAGCGGGACGCTCTCCGTCACTCCTGCATCCACCACTGTAGGCTTCGGACAGCAAAATACCTTCAAGGCCAAAAATGCTGACGGCAGCACTGCCGTAGTGAATTGGAGTGTGAATGGCATCCCCGGAGGCAACAGTTCCGTGGGAACGATTACTTCCGCCGGCCTGTACACTGCCCCGGGTTCGGGCGCTCTGCTTCCAGGAAAGTCTGTAACCATAACGGCGGCGTTGCAATCTGCGGCTACCACCACCGCCAATGCGAACACAATCATTGATAACAATGCCGATGCGCAAACTTCTCCTGTGGAACTCGGAACCAGCGGCGGCAACTCGACTGATTCGGTGAGCAACGCCACCACCATTACCTGCTGTTCCGGCACTTTGGGAAGTCTGGTTACCGATGGCACGAGCCTGTTCATCCTGAGCAATAACCATGTGCTGGCCAAATCAGATGCCGGCGCAAAGACGACTGATCCTATAACCCAGCCCGGGCTGGTGGACAACAACTGTGCTGCGGGCACCACAGTCGGCACCTTCTTCAAAGCGGCTGCCTTGAAGCCGGCAAATGGAACCAATGGGCCCGCGCCGAGCAACGTGGACGCGGCGCTCGCCACTACAGTTCCTGGCACAGTTGATCCAGCCGGAAACATTCTCGACTTGGGCGCAGCAACCGGTAACGTGATCGCCGCAGCACCGCCATCCAGCACCCTTGCCGTTGCGCCCACCGCTGGCCTACAGGTAGCCAAGAGCGGACGCAGCACCGGACTTACCTGCAACACGCTGGCCGCCGTTGCCAACGTGACCATTGATTACGCCGCCTCCTGCGGAGGCCCCAAAGCATTTACTTCAACCTTCGCGAACCAGGTCATCGTGAACGGCGGGAACTTCAGCGCCTCGGGTGATTCCGGTTCGCTCATCGTAGACGCAGCAACGGCCCGCCCCATAGGTCTGCTGTATGGCGGCAACAGCACCAGCACCACGGCCAACCCTATCCAGGAGGTGCTCGCCAAACTCGGTGCACTAACCGGAAGCACACTCTCGATTGTCGGCGGACCAGACCACGCCGTGGCCTGTAACGTGGTGGGCACCAGCGGCGCGGCTACGCTCACGGTAAGCGCGAGTTCAGCTACGCTGACAGCGGAAGAAGCAACACGCGCCAATAATGCCCTCGACCGTTTCCCGGCAGCACTCCGCCGCAATCCGGCCATCAGCGATGTAACTGTAGGCGTCAGCGCCGATAATCCGAGAGAGGCTGCGCTGCTGGTCCACACTACCAAAGCCCTGCCCGGCCTGATTCCCGCAACCATCAACGGCGTGCGTACCCGCATCATGAACGAAGATTCGGCGTCCGCCAACCGGCAGATTACTGTAGCCAGTGCGGACTTTCAACGCGCCATGGCCGTAAAGGACGCGCATACCGAATCCATGTTGGGACGCGATGGCGTCTTCGGCGTGGGCGCATCCATGAGCGATGACAGTCCCGGTGAAGCGGCAGTCGTGTTCTACGTAGAGAACGGCTTCAGTCCGGTAATCCCGCCGGTCATGGACGGCCTGCGTACCAAGGTCATCGAGACCGACCGCTTCCGCGCCTATAACTGGGGCAAAGACACCAAGACCGCGCCCACCACCTGCAAATCAACCAAACCAAAGGTTGCGAACATCAAGGCCAAACTCAAATAACATTCAGATCATCAGCAAAAAGGCATGGCCTCGGCCATGCCTTTTTATTTGCAAGCTTCACACCGTTGAAATGAACTCCCGAAGAGTAGCGTTCAAATGCTCCGCACATGTATGTATGGTTTTAACCGCAGGACGTAAGCACGTGCTCACGACTCGGTGAGGCGGCATATCAAGTGCCGGAGGCACGTATGCCAGTAGCCCGGCATGGAGCGGCAGCGGAATGCCGGGTACGCTTAGGCAAAACGAAAGTCCCGGAGGGACGGTTGATCATTTTTCTACGGGGACGATCCCATGCCATTCCAGAATCATCTTCAATTCCTCATCGAAGTCTTTGACAAGTTTCCTCCGCAATCACAACGGTGCATATCAAGTGCCGGAGGCACGTACGCCAGTAGCCCGGCATGGAGAGGCAGCGGATGCCGGGTAAGCTTAGGCAAAACGAAAGTCCCGGAGGGACGGACCGATTAGTTACAATGCCGTTTCCATGACACATACCTATACCAGCCTGCTGGTGCATTATGTCTTTTCGACCCACGAACGTCGCCCGTTAATTCCTGAAGAATTGCAAGCGAGACTCTACTCCTACATGGGTGGAATCGCCGTACCAACAAAATGAAAGCCATTGCAATTGGCGGCACGTGTGATCATGTTCATCTATTGCTGTCCCTGCCATCGACTATCGCAATAGCTAAAGCCGTACAATTGATCAAAGCCCATTCATCGAAATGGCTGAACGGCCAGGAAGGGATAAAGTCATTTGCATGGCAAGAGTCTTACGGCGCGTTCACCATCGGCGGCTCTCAGGTAAATGACACCGTCCGTTACATTCAAAATCAACGTGAACACCATGCCAAAAGAGACTTCGACGCAGAATTGAAGATGATTTTGGAACGGCTAGGATCGTCCCTGTAGAAATCGTCGCTCACTGATATTGCGACGGCATTGCTGATGCCGGCTACTGCTGTGCCTCCGACACTGTTCTTGCCTTCCCGCATCGCGAACACATAAATCCTGCGCAGGTGTTGATTGCCATGGACGGCTCATTGAAAATACTGCCGTCCCTTCGGGACTTTGTCATTTCGCCTCCCGGCATTCCGCTGCCGCTCCATGCCGGGCTACTGGCGTACGTGCCTCCGGCACTTTGTTATGCTCCTCCAGAGCTTCCTATGCAACTTGCCGAAAAGCATACAAAATCATTTGCGTGGGCAAGAATCGGCGCTGTAACAATGCTCACAATGGCGTTGTAATAACGCTAATAATCTGGTTTGTATTTCTCTATTCTGGATGGCATGGTCTGGTGCGGCAATGGATTAACCATGCACACGCCCTCACCTCATCTCACGCGCCGCCGTGGCGGCCAAGTCTGGCAACTGGCTCACGGATGCGATCACGATCGCCTGCTGCTCCAATATCTCCCTTGCAAATCGAATGGTTTCGTCGTGCTCCGGCAGGCCGTCCTCAACAATGGCGGTTAATTCTGCCTGGGCATTCTCGGCCTCCCGGATTCCCTGCGCCATGCGCGGAAAGGTAAAGGCCAGAGTCTTGGCCATGCTCACGTCTTTCCGCAGCGGCGTGGCATGAAACATCCTGATCGTCTCTCCAGCGCGATAACCGCAATCAATCTGCAAAGGATCGCCAGTCGTATATTTCGACGCCGGTATATTGCGCACCATGGCCTTCCAGATTCCCTGGAATTGAAATGCCTTTCGCATCTGCGTTAAGAGTGCCTGCCGGGCGCTTGTCTCCCTTGAACTTCGGCGGCGCGTGCTTTCCAGATAAATACGCGCAAGCTCATCAGCTTCCTGTGCAGGCGAAGCCGTCACGCAGCCCTGCGACTCTGTAATTTGCAGGGAGTTAGAAAACCAGTCATTCATCTTCTTCAGCAGAAGCGATTCCCCACCTTCGGCGGCCAGTCGGGTCTGCAACTCGCCCGCAAATGCATCCAGCACTTCGACATCAGCCGCAGGGTCCATAGCCCGCAGCCGTGACCAGTCACGGGCAAAGCGCACCTGCGCCGGCGCGGAGGGCGGCATCAACACCACGCCGATGTTCACAAATTCGTTCTTCACCACGTCAGGCACGTAGCGCACCAGGAAGAATTTGCAGTTTTGTTTTTCTGTCTCCGCCATAGGTCACATCACGTATGCAGTTGCCGCGATCCCCTGTTGCTGCCGGCCCCATGCCGGGAAAGGGCTGCGCGACGAATCCCGGAAAGCCCCGATCAAATCCCGCACCCTGGAGCGCCGCTCCACGATAGAGCGCACCAGCGGTTTCAATCCGTCCCAATCGCCGGCGCACCATTCCGGCGGGACATCGCCGGCAATATCCTCAATGACCGTCGGATTGCAGTGCTCAATGCGTCCCAGCCATGGCTCGAATGATTCCCATCCATGCACATGGGCATAAACAAAATTTCGATAATAGACGCCATGCAGCGCCAGATCAGGAAAGCTCCATTCACCGGCATTGAAGCAGTAGCCCTGATCAATGAATGCGACTTTGTACTTCTTCTCGCGAGGGGCACGATAAAACACCGCCTGCCGGCCATTTGCATTGCCAAGCCATTTATCCAGCGCCAGCATCCCGGCAAAGCTGGCAGGGTTCTTCACGCGATCGAACAAACTTTCCGGCAGATAGTCAAAGACCTGTCCTTCAAAAGGATCGCAGACATAGCGCACTCCGAGTTGCAGGCCATGCGAGCAGGGCACGGAATGGCCGGCCATTTCCATCCGCAGGTCGGGTGTATTGGCGATGAGCCATTCATCCACTTCAATGATTTCGGTCGCCGGGACGGGCAATGCTACGTGCTCGGCCAGACGTGTAGCCAGAAATTCGTTGGCCAGAACTTTCAGGTGCTGGGGATTGTTTTGAAATTTGACGACGTAGTAGCGGCCGTCATCGGCGCGCATCAGGTGTGACTGGGCGCCGCCCCGCATCCGCCTGATGTGCTGCACCGCCCTGGTCGCCATGAGGAAATATCTTACAGCAGGTCAAACCGCGCCTCGCCTATCTTCTCTCGACAGTATCTGAGTTGTCATAGACCTTCATAAAATTCTCAACGCTCTGCACGTAGCAGTCGGCAAAGTCCACAACGTACCTGCGGCCCTGGATCAACTCTTTGGCGTCATCCAGCGACCAGCCCGTGGCGCGCAGCACAGCCAGGGTCATCATTGGCGCGCGGTGTACACCCGCGGCGCAGTGAATGTACAGCTTGCTGTCTGGTTCATCCAGCGCTTCCATGGCAAAGTCCACGGCGGGCTGAAATAGTTCGGGCGGCTTAAGCTGGAAATCGTCGTCTGTGGGGTTGTAGAGCACCTTCACATCGTAAGGCTCGGCCAGCGGACGATCGTCAAACTCGATCTGCATATCAATAATGTGGGTCACGCCCATCTTGATCAATGCCTGCATGTTTTCGTCATTCCAGATACCGCCGCCTACGCTGATTCGGTCAGTAACCCACGTCATGTCCATAATCGCATTTTAGATGCTGCGCAGCCCTGGAGACAGCCGTAAAGTTAAGAAATGTGCGTATTTCTGCTAAGCCCGCGCATTTACTCGCATATTGCTGAAAGTTATGATGATCAGCAATGCGATTTCGCCAGCTCCAGGAAAATCTTCGCCGCAAACTGCTCGACCGTATCTCGCAACGCGAACTGAGCGCTCTGGGCCTTGCCCACATGACCGGATTCAAGCAGCCTCACATTACCAATTTTCTCAACCATAAGCGCTCGCTCAGCCTTGACGCCATGGACCGGGTGCTCAATGTGCAGAAACTTTCGGTCCTCGATCTGATCGAACCCGGCGAAATCAACAAACGCGCCAGCATTGTGCCGCCCACTGAAGACGATTTTGAGAACGTGCTGCTGGTGGAAGGCACAATTGCCGCCGGGGAGCCGATCATCACTAATGAGAATGTGAAAGACATTCTCAAGTTCAAGAAAAGCTTTCTCAAGCGGCTGCGGCCCTCCTCTCAAACCCCGCGCGACCGATGGCGCCGCTTCGTGCTGGTGAAAGTGGACTCCCAGGATGGCATGAGCATGTATCCGCGCCTGCTGCCGGGGGCCACCGTTCTGATTGACCGCCACTACAATTCCCTGGAGCCATACCGCAAGCAGGAACCGAACATGTACGCTGTCCGTCGCAATGGCGGCGCCACGGTGAAATATGTGGAACTCGCGGGACGCAACCTGATTCTGCGTCCCCATAACCAGTCGTACCCAGTCTCCATTCTGGAGATCGAAGAAGGCCGCACCTTCGCCGACTACATTGTGGGAAGGATTTGCCATGTGGCGATTGAAACCTGAGAGATTTGGTAATTCGGTAAGTTGGTAATTTGTTAATTGAAAATCAAAGACTCTCCAGGCACATCGCTCTGCGTCAATGACCTACAATTTCTGACCGCTCTCCGTCGAGATTTGTTCAACGCAGTCCGGTGATTATCGCCGTCGTTCAATTACCAAATTACAAAATTACCCACTTACCAAATCCTCCGATCTCCCGCTTCTTCTACAATAGAGTCATAATATTTTTGGAGGAACTACATGGATCAGTTCTCAGGATTTCCTGGCGCCCGCCGCAATGAAGATATCGCTCTCGACATGATGAAATTCATTGCCGGTACTACGACTTACGGCAAGACAAGTTCGGCCAGCGCGGGCTTCCAGGGAGGCACGGTGAGCAAACCCGAAGAGTACGCCAGTCACCTGCTCGACCTTTATACAAAGTGCCTGAATACCATCAACGGAAAGAAATAAGACCCGCGACAGTTTGCACTGGCATGGGTTCTTAGGGATAATCTGTCCGCCCCCGTGAATCTGCCGAATTACATAACGTCTTCACGCATAGCCACCGTACCGCTGCTGATATGGGTGCTCACCACCCCCTATTTCAACGAGGCCAGCACCCGTTTCAGCGTTGAGCGGGTCCTTCTGGCTTCCGGGCTGTTCATTGCCGCCTCCATTACCGATGGCTTGGACGGCTACCTGGCCCGCCGCCGTGGGCAAATCACCACCATGGGCATTCTGCTCGACCCGTTGGCCGACAAGCTCATGATTGCCGCGGCCTACATCACCCTGGTCCACCTGATTCCCGAGATTGTGAGCGTGTGGATCGCCGTGATTATCATTGGCCGCGAGTTCATGATTTCGGGCCTTCGCTCCATTGCCGCATCGGAAGGTTTCACGATTGAAGCCAGCGAGCTAGGCAAATTCAAGATGGTGGTGCAGATCGTCTCTGTGGTGGCCGCCATTCTGGCGCTGCACTGGAACATCTGGGACTTTAAACTTTTCATTTTTCCGATCAGGTTGATTGCGCAGATCGCCATCTGGTTCATGGCCGGCGTTTCGGTCATTTCCGCGATTGATTACTTCGTGGCTTTTTGGAAGAAGATTGATACGCGCGTGGAACGCCGTAGACGCCGCCCCTTTGTGTTGAGCCGCCGCAAGAAAAAGGCGATATCCGCGGAAGCTAATCATCCGGCCAAAAGCTAGCGCAAAAGCCTCAGAGTAAAGAATCATTAAGCGAATCAGCAATCTTTCGCTGTGCACCGTAAAATAGCTAGTATTAATGGATTCCAAGACAGAGCCTTGGGGACAGGCGTTTCTGGGCGGCTTCCTCACCCCGCTTTCGTCGCCTGGTGTACTCTTCTGCATATCGAGTGACTTGCAAAGAAACGACTTGCAAATAAAAACGTGAAAAACGCAAAGAAAATCTGGATCGCACTCGTCATTGTGGCGGTCGCAGCCGCCGGCATCGCGGCCCGCATGCTGACCACCCATGATTCCGCGCAGTACTTCGCGGAGAAGATTGACCGCGGCGACATTCGTGATGTGGTCGAAGCCACCGGCACCATCAATGCCGTGATCAATGTGCAGGTCGGCTCTCAGGTCTCCGGCACCATCTCGAAGATGTATGCCGACTTCAACTCGCACGTAAAGAAAGACCAGATTATCGCCCGTATTGATCCTTCACTGTTTGAGGGCGCTCTGTTGCAGGCCAAAGCCGATCTGGAAACCGCGCACGCGAGTGCGGCAGCCGCCAAAGCGAACCTGGAAAAAGCGCGGGCCGCTGAAGCCCAGGCGCGGGCCGATTATGAACGCACCAAGCCCTTGGCCAGCCAGGGTATCGTAGCTCCGCAACAGCTTGACGTTTCCAAAGCCAATGAAGACGCGGCTGTGGCTGCCATCTCAGCCGCACAAGCCGAATACCAGCAGGCGGTAGCCCAGGCCAACCAGAAAGCGGCGGCGGTCACGGTGGCCCAGACCAACCTCGACCACACCATCATCCGCGCGCCTATTGACGGCGTAGTGGTAAGCCGGAATGTGGACATCGGGCAGACGGTCGCTGCGTCGTTACAGGCCCCCACGCTCTTTACCATTGCTCAGGACCTGACCAAGATGCAGGTCTACGCCAAGACCGATGAGTCCGATGTAGGCCAGATAAAAAACAACCAGCCTGTGATCTTTAAAGTGGATGCCTTCCCCACTGACCAGTTCCACGGACGCGTCTCCCAAATCCGCATGAACGCCACTACCGTCCAGAACGTAGTGACCTATGACACCATTATTGACTTCGATAATCCGGAAATGAAGCTGTTTCCAGGCATGACCGCCTATGTCACGATTCCGGTGGCCACCGCTCACGATGTGCTCAAAGTGCCCAATGCCGCCCTGCGCTACCGTCCCGACCTGAAGCCCGATGAGATGCGCGCGGCACTCGAGAAATCCGGTATCAGCATGGGAATACACAACGGCGAGGCCAATCTGGGCGGCGCGGCACGCGGCCAGGGCCAACCACGTCCCGGTCTCGGACAGAACACCGGGCAGGCAGACGACCGCAAAGAAGCGCGTGCCGCCACCGATGTTTTTGTGGTGTGGAAGATGCTGCCGGACAAGAAGCTTGAGCCGGTCCAGATCCGCACCGGCATTACCGACCACACCACGACGCAACTGGTGCAGGTGCTCAAGGGCCAGCTTAACGATGGCGATCAGGTGATTACAGGCGCCAGCCGCAGTTCAGCAGCCAGCCGCGGCGGACCGAGTCCGCTGGGCGGAGCGCCGCGTGGGGCCCGTTAAGCATGGCTGAAACCCTCACCAGCATGGCCGGGGCCTCCACCCACATCGCCAGCGGTGACGCCGTGATTCGCGTGGAAGAAGTCCATAAGTACTACCAGCTTGGCGATAACCGGGTCCATGCGTTGCGGGGCGTAAGCCTCGACATAGCGCGCGGCGAATTTGTGGCCGTAATGGGCGCGAGCGGCAGCGGAAAATCTACTTTCATGAATATTCTCGGCTGTCTTGACCAGCCGTCAAGCGGTCGCTATCTACTCGAAAACATTGATGTCTCCACGCTGAACAAGAAACAACTGGCATCCATCCGCAACCAGAAGATTGGTTTTGTATTTCAAGGATTCAATCTGCTGGCGCGCACCACGGCACTGGAAAATGCCGAGCTGCCAGCTTTCTACGCGCGCGTGTCGCAGGAAGAACGCCTGCGCCGCGCCCGCAGCGCGTTGGAAATGGTTGGGTTGGGCGACCGCATGGACCATTTTCCTTCTCAGCTTTCCGGAGGCCAGCAGCAGCGTGTAGCGATTGCCCGCGCGCTCGTTAACCAGCCATCTATTCTTCTGGCCGATGAGCCTACCGGCAACCTCGACAGCCGTACCTCGGTAGAAGTCATGGAAATTTTCCAGAGATTAAACGAAGAGCGTGGTTTGACCATCGTGCTGGTGACCCATGAAAACGATATTGCCCAGTTCTGCAAGCGGGCCGTGGTGTTCCGCGACGGCAAGATACGCAAAGATGAAGTGGTTGCCAATCGGTTGATCGCCACGCAGGTGCTGAAGAACCTGCCCGTGCTGGAAGACTGAAGCAAAGAGTTTTAGGGTCGCCTGTAAGAACTGAGTTTGTATAGGCTAACGACACATATATCAGGGCCCGACTTCAGTCGTGCCGAAAAGCCTCTAAATCCTGGGCTTCAGAGGGGGTGTGAGAACTTAGAATTTGCGGTGGATTGACGACACAAGTATCAGGGCACGAGTTTACTCGTGCCGTAAAAGTGCATAAACATTGGGCTTTAGCCCCTGCACACCTTCGACCTCACAGTAATGTCGTCACGGAAATGAGTTCTCACACACCTTCTTCAGTCCCTGCACCTGTTAACTGCCCTGGTGCTGTGACCACGATCGAGTTCTCACATAACTCTTTGGTCTTGGAAGCAACAGGCTGCAAGAAACGCTGTTGAGCGCTGTTCCATGACAGAGATACTGGCCACAATACGAATTGCCCTTCGGGCGCTGGCGCGCAACAAGCTGCGCTCCGGGCTTACCATGCTGGGCATCATCATCGGCGTGGGAGCGGTGATTGCCATGGTCGCGCTGGGCCAGGGCGCGCAGGAGCAGGTGCAGCAGCAAATCGCGGCACTGGGCTCTAACATGCTGTTCGTCTCGTCCGGTAATTTCAATCGTGGAGGCGTCCACCTCGGAGCGGGTAATACCCAGAGCCTGGTTTCCGCCGACGTTGACGCCATTGTGTCGGGAGTGTCCGGCCGTGGCTATGGCCGCGCCCGGCAGCACTACCGGAGTGCAGGTAGTTTTCGGCAATGACAATTGGGGCACATCCACCACCGGCACCTCACCGGAATATTTCGATATTCGCGACTGGCCCATGCGCGAAGGCACAAGCTTTACTCATGAAGATATGCAACTGGCGGCTAACGTAGTGGTCATCGGCGAGACGGTGCGCAAGAACCTGTTTGTCTCCTCCGATCCCATTGGCCAAACGGTGCGCATCAATAATCTGTCTTTCAAAGTGGTCGGGGTGCTCACCCCCAAAGGCCAGTCTGGAGCCATGGGCAACGATCAGGACGACGCCATGTTCGTCCCCATCACTACGCTGCAAAAAAAGATCACCGGCCAAAGCTGGCTGCGCTTTGTCGTAGTTTCCGCCAAATCAAAAGATCAAACCTACGCCGCCCAGCAGCAGATTGAAGCCTTGCTGCGCGACCGCCACAAGATCCAGCCTGGGCGCGATAACGATTTCACGGTGCGCAATCTGGCGGACGTTGCGGATGTGGCCGACCAGGCGGGCAGCATCATGACTCTGCTGCTGGCTTCCATCGCCAGCGTGTCGTTGATGGTGGGCGGCATTGGAATCATGAACATCATGCTGGTCTCGGTTACGGAACGCACGCGGGAGATCGGCATTCGCATGGCCATCGGGGCCACGGAAGATGATGTCCAGCGGCAGTTTCTCATTGAAGCCGTTACCCTGAGCATTATTGGGGGAGCAATCGGCATTCTGGCCGGGCTGGTGGTTTCCTTTTTGATTCCGCACGTACTGGGCTGGGCGGTTTCGATCTCCATGCTGGCGCTGGTCATTGCCGTAGTATTTTCGATAGCCGTGGGAGTCTTCTTCGGCTACTATCCGGCGCGCAAGGCGGCGCGGCTCAATCCTATTGAAGCTTTGCGTTATGAATAGCACGGCCTGATGAATGAAATTATTCCATTTGGATGTTCCACAAAACAAATGGAACTTGCTTTGCCCGGCTAAAGCAGAATACAGTTGTCCCTACCCCTGGCCATGAGTAACAGTAATTCAAATAATCAGGACAGCTCTCTTCCCATCACTGCCCTGCTGGTTCAGCTTCGCAAAGGCGACAAAGAAGCTGAAGCCCAACTCATCCCGCTTGTTTACAACGAATTACACCGCCTGGCCCGGTATTACATGCGGGGCGAGCGGCAGGGACACACTTTACAGACCAGCGCCCTGGTGAATGAAGCGTACCTGCGGCTCATGGGCGAGCACGGCGTTGACTGGAAGAACCGCGCCCACTTTTTCGGTGTTTCGGCGCAGATCATGCGCCGCATCCTGGTGGACCATGCCCGCACCCGCGACGCCCAGAAACGCGGCGGCGACGCAGAAAAAATCTCATTGGAAAATGCCTTCGTTTATACCGATGAGCAATCGTGGCAGGTAGTGGCCGTGCATGAGGCCCTGAACCGGCTGGCCCAATGGGACCCGCGCCAGGCCCAGATTGTGGAATTGCGGTTTTTTGGAGGGCTGAATATCGAAGAGACCGCCGAGGCCCTGAATTCTTCTCCCACGACCGTAAAGCGCGACTTTCAGCTCGCCAAAGCCTGGCTGTATGGCGAATTGAGCAAGAGTATCGGAAAATGAGAGTGTGATGACTCCGGAGCGCTGGACGCAAATCAAGAATGTTTTTGCCGCGATCGTTGATCAGCCTCCAGAATCCCGCACCACCCTTCTTTCAGAAATGTGCAAAGACGATGCCGATCTGCACTCGCAGGTGGCAGAGTTGCTATCGCACCATGAAGAAATGGGCGGCTTTCTCGACAGTGCTCCCTTTCCTGCTCAGAGCGATGTTCCTGACGTTTCCATTCAACCTGGCGAGGTGCTGGCCGGGCGCTACAAGCTCGTTGAAATTCTGGGTACCGGGGGCATGGGCGAAGTCTACGAAGCGGAAGACCAGGAACTGGGCGAGCGGATTGCGCTGAAAGTCATCCGCAAACAAACTTCGCTGGGCGCTACCACGGTGGAACGTTTGCGGCGCGAAGTGCAGTTGGCGCGCCGCGTGACTCATCCCAACGTGTGCCGCGTCTTCGATCTCGGCTACCACCGCCAGCAGCAGCATGAAATCATCTTCCTGACCATGGAGTTGATCAGGGGCGAGACCCTGTCTGCGCGGCTGAAGCGGGCAGGCCGGCTGTCCCCTTCCCAGGCGCTGCCCATCGTCTTGCAGCTATGCCAGGCGCTGGACGCGGCCCATCAGGCGGGCGTGCTGCATCGTGATTTCAAAACCAGCAACGTTATGCTCATTGATACGGGCGAACAGGTGCGCGCCGTGGTCACTGATTTTGGCATTGCGCGCTGGATGCAGCGCAAAGAAGCCTCCGCCACGCAGGCTACCACCCAGGGCATGATTTTCGGCACCCCGGCCTATATGTCTCCTGAGCAGATTCTGGGAGAAGATCTCACCGCCGCCAGCGACATTTATTCCCTGGGACTGGTGTTGTATGAAATGGTGACGGGCGATCGTCCTTTTCATCAGGATTCGAACTGGACGGAAGCGCTAAAGCGGCTTTCGGAAACTGCGCCGCCCCCCATCAAGGCAGTGCCGGACCTGGGCCATCAGTGGAACCGCACCATTCTGAAATGCCTGGAACGCGACCCCAAAAAACGTTTCACCTCTGCTCCGGAAGTCGCGCGATCACTTCAGGGGGAAGGCCGTCTGGCGTCATGGGCGGCGACCACGCCGGGCAAAGTGGCTATCGCGATTTTTGTGGTAGTGCTGCTGGTGCTGGGTCCGGCGCTGGCGTTGCGTTTGTGGACCGCCCGCCTGCCTGAGCAAAAACACATTGCCGTGCTGCCCTTCACTTCCAGCGGGACTGATTCTGCCGGCCCAGCCACTGCCTATGGTCTGGCGCAATCACTCACAGCCAATCTGGCCCGCTTGCAGGCCTCGGAAAAATCGCTATGGGTTGTCCCGTGGTCAGAAGTGCGCAACCAAAAGCCCGAAGATGAAAGCCATGCCGCTTCTACTCTGGGCGTGAACCTGCTGGTAACAGGAAATCTGGAAAAGAAAAATGGCCGCTTGTATTTGCACACTGACGTAAAAAATGCCCGTACTCTGAAGGCCTTGCGCTCGCAAAATATTGAGGTGCCGCAAGCCTCGCTGGTGAATCTTGAAGATACTCTGCTTGACCGGGCCGCCACCATGCTCGACCTCAAATTGCCTCCAGGAATGCTGCACCATCTTCCGGTAGATGAAACCGCGGAACCGGGGGCCTATGAATTCTACGAGCAGGGCCGTGGATATCTGCTGCGCTACGATGCGGAAAGTATTGACCGGGCCATCGCCCTGTTTGATAAGGCAATCGCAAGTGACGCCAACTTCGCCCTGGCCTATGCCAATATATCGTTTGCCTACTCGCTGAAATACCGCCGAACCGGAGACACCACACTTCACGAGAAAGCGCGCCAGGCTGCCGCCAAAGCTCTGGCTCTCAATGACAAGCTGGCGTCCGCCCACCTTGCGCTTGGCTCGATTGACCAGGACAGCGGCGATCTGGATGGGGCCATCCGGGAATTTGAAGAGGCGCTGCGGCTTGATCCCACAGACGATGAGTCCCGCAATCAGCTTTCTCTCTCCTACGATAAATCAGGGAAGTTGTTGCAGGCGGAAGACCTGCTCAAGGCTGCGATCAATCGAAACCCGGCAAGCTGGGTCAACTACAACGACCTGGGATATTTTTATTACCGGCACTCGCAGTATCCGCAGGCGCAGCGATATTTTCAGATGGCCACGGAACTGGCGCCTGACAATCCCAAAGCTCTCTACAATCTGGCCGGCGTTTACCTGAGCATGAAGGAGTACACCAAGGCGGAAACCACGTTGGCCAAGGCCATCGAAGTGAAACCCAGCTA
This sequence comes from Terriglobia bacterium, assembly GCA_963823745.1. Taxonomy (GTDB): domain Bacteria; phylum Acidobacteriota; class Terriglobia; order Terriglobales; family Acidobacteriaceae; genus Angelobacter. The sequence goes on along the minus strand of CAWGMN010000008.1, from coordinate 42,423 downwards.
TGGCGCCTATTCCAACATGGGAAGCGTGCGGGTCTACCAGAAACGCTATCCCGATGCCGTCGCCATGTTTCAGAAGGCAGCCGAGTTGCGTCCGGGTGATGACCGTATATGGCGCAATCTCGGCGATGCCTACATGCTTGAGGGCAATAGCTCGCAGGCAGCAGCTACCTTTCAGAAGTCATTGAAAATTGCGGAACGGGAGGCTGCGGTGCGGCCTGACGACGCTCAGGTACGCGCCAACCTTTCTCTCTATCTCGCCAAACTGGGCCAGAAACAACGCGCGGAACGGGAACTGGCGCTGGCACAAAAAACGCCTTCCACCGATCCGGAGTTCCTTTATACTTCGGCGCTCGTCTACGAATTGACCGGGCAACGCGAGCGCGCGCTCACCTCTTTACGTTCAACCATGAGCGCCGGGTATCCGCTGGTGGAAATTCAAAGCACGCCTGATCTGGCGCGGCTGCGGTCTGACCAGCGGTATCAGACCATGGCCCAGAATTTCGCCTCCGCCAAAGCCAATTGAATTTTCTCTGCAACGCCGGTTTTACTGGGCTGTTTCAACCTGATTTTGCGCCTTTATAACAAAGGTGTTTGGGAAGCCAGATACAAAGGTGAGTAAGCACTGACTATTCACCGGCCCCAGACAAGGTATGGGGATTGAGCCCTGAGCAGATGAATTTCATTTTGTCCGGAATTCAAACAGAGTAGAAAAAGGAGATTTATGAGCAAAGACGCCACTTTGAAAGAACACCCAGCCAGTCAAACAGAGCCCCGCACAATATGTCATTCAAGTAATACAACAGGCTGGAAAGCTGGTCGCCATTCCCTCTCAACTTACGGTAGACATAAACGATACAGTTAGCTGGACAGGCACTCAGGAATTCGAGGTCCAGTTTACTGGCGATAGCCCATTCCAGAAAGGAAAGTTCTGCGCCGATCCGGTCCCGGGTGGAGACTTATCAAGTAGCGGCCGGTGACCGTGACCTTGAACCAGCGACATGCAGATTGTCCATACAAGCTCCACGATAAATGCACTCCGGGCGATGAACATCATGACCGCCGCCATGATCGTCAGTGCGGCAGTCGACCCTATCATCATTGTGGATTGTGCGTCCTGCGGCGGCGATGACCACGGCAAGCACAAGCACGAAAAATAGCTTGCAACAAGAATGTCGGGCGTTGCTGCCGTGACAGCCTGTTTTCTGTCTATGAATACCTCAAACCCAGCCACCGGCGGCTGGGTTTGGTCTTTCCATTCCAAAGACATGTAACAGGCCATGACTTTCAGTCGTGCCGAAAAAGCCTTATAAATACTGGGCTCAGCCCTGCAACCGCCCCGAGACGGGGCGGCATATGTTAGCCCAGCGGCGTAAGCCCTGGGGAAACTCAGGAAAACAATAAGAGCCCCGCACCCGGGGCGGCACAACTTCGTAACAAGCAAAATGCCGTTGGCAACACAAATGGCCCAACCGGCCACGACGGTCTCTTTTTCCTTCCATTTCCGCCTTATTCACAAGAGCAATTCTTAAAGCGAGGTATTTGTATGTCAGCCCTGTCATCCATGGCAATCAGCCAGCTTAGGTTGATCAATGAGATCCCGATGGAGTTCGTTGACCGCGCGCCGACGACAGACAGCGTTGCCCAACCAAAGCTCGCCGGACGCAAGGTGAGAGTGCGGGGAATGAGTGCCATCTATGTGATTGACGGCCAGGGATACAGGCGTCTTGTTCCTTTCCCGCTCACTTTCATGAATCTTTTTGCGGACCGCGCCGCTTTTCACGACATTCTGGTGTCGGACGACATTGCCGATATCGCGGAAGGCCCGGCCCTCGATGATGGCGCAATCCTGGTGCGAGGCACCCACTCCGAAGGCGTTTACCTGCTGGACAAGCGCCGCAAGCACCTGATCGCCGGGCGGGACGTCATGGCCCGCTACGACTTTGAGGACAAGAACGTGGTAGTGGTGCCCCAGATCGTCTTGGACTCCATTCCCGCGGGAGAAGACTGGCAATAAAAAAAGGCCAAAATATTTTGGTCTCTTTTTCAAAGATTTTGCGCCTTACTGTTTGGAAGCGATATTCGGGCAGGGAGTGCTAGGGGGTAGTGGTCCTTGCTCAAAGTCGCTTCCAAAGTTTCAGCCGCAACCGGCGGCTTCAGCATCACTGGCATTCCTGGCCAGTTGACTTTGGTGGACGGAGAAGTAGCCTGTACTTAGCCGAAGATTTGACAGGGGGCTCCTTCAAATCTTCGGCATTTTTGTGCCCGCATACTTTCACCACAACCGCCCCGCAACGGGGCTGCATAAACGATCTTCTCTCAACATTAGCATTCCTTAACTTAAATCCTCAGGCTCACACGAGAGTAACTATGCCGCCACGCAGAGCGACAGTAGTATGAGTTCATTGCCCGGTATCAAGTCCATCTCAGGAGAGAGGTCATGAATTCGATCAGAGAAAGAGTGCGCCGCATTACCCAGGAGCTAAACGGTATGCGTGAAGAGCTTGCAAGTCTGGAGCATTCAGGCGTGCGCGAGCTCATTGAAGAAATGCTTTCGGTGGAAGTCACGCGGGATTTCAAAGCATCCGTGGATGCAGTGCGGCATTTGCTTTGGGTTTATATCGAAGCCGTAGCCCAGCCCAGAGAAGCCGGAGCCGTTGATTACGAAGTCCAGAGCCTGAGATTGCAGCGCGCCATCGAGATCTTGCGCAGCCTGCGCGAGGGCAGTGTTCCTTCCAGTGTGAACAGCCACCTGTCGTTCGTGGACCATGTGAGCGCAATGGTGGATAGCTACTCGAGCGAACTAGCAGGAGCACGCCGGGGATGAAGCATGGGACTGAAGAGAGCGAGTAAGACTGAAGTTCGCATGTGTCAATGAGAAATGTATCAGCCCGAACCATCCCTGAGTGCGGGTGGTTGCATGAACCGGAAAATCCAAAAATTCCCGCGTTTGCTTCAATGACTTACATTGGAGTTTCTGGAACAGCACGACTTTCATTCGCGCCTAAAAAAGCCATATCAACTGGGATTCAGAGAATGTGTGAGAACTTACAGTTGCGGTGGGTTGACGACACAAGGAACAGGGCACGAGTTTACTCGTGCCGAGAAGACGCACAAACACTGGGCTATAGAGCGTGTGTGAGAACTGAAATTTTGCATGCGCCCGACGAGACATGTATCAGGGCACGACTTTCAGTCGTGCCGAAAAGCCTTATAAATACTGGGCTTCAGCCCCTGCACACCCTTAACTGCATAGTGCTGTGATCACGAAAATCGAACTCTCACGCTCTTTATGCCAGGGTTGAAATAGCGCGTCGTCTACTTGCTGTCAATCTCTGATTCTAAAAAGATGATTCTTCGCCACACTATTTGAGAAACACGTATAGGGGTAAATGGAATGCCGGTTATCTGCATGAACGAGCCCAGCAGGGCGGAGGCATTCTAGCCCAGACCGGAAGGTCTCGGTAAGGTTAGAAACGTGCGCAGCCCCAGCGCCTGCATTATTCATCATTGCCGACTTCCATCATCATTTCAGGTTGACGAGACACCTTGATAATCCACGCTCCAGTCCGGCAGGACGACCGAAAGTAGCCCGGCACGCAGCTTTCCAGATGCGCGCCCATCGCGCATCTGGGAAGCGGAGTGCCGGGTAACGAAGGAAAAGACTTACTTCCGCTCTGCCGAAGGCATGCGCGCAGCTCCTTCTTTTGGAGCGGAGCGCACTAGAACAATCTGTCGATGCCCTTACAACGATTGCTGCATTCCGAGACGTAATGAACACTGCTTTATATCACTTTTTACTCATTAGTCGTGAATAATGCATGCAGCGGGGCGGCACATCTAACGGAATACATATTTCGTACGGAACACAATGTTTTTTCAGCAGCGAAATAAACTCTGGCGCGAAAGTGTTCCTGCCGTGATGAAGTTCCTGCTCGTGAAGATCTTTGATCACCGCATTAACATTCGAAGAACTGCCCATGTTCTCTCATCCATTTAGACGAATTGCTTTCATGCGACTCTTTGGCCAGAGCGAGTGCCGCCCCGCCGGGGCTCTCTCATTTTTTAACTTACCCAGACCTTCCGGTCTGGGCTAGATTGCGCCCGCCCTTCCGGGCTCTTTCTCTCACTTCCCCAACGTGTAATTGATCTCCGTGATCTGGCGACGGGCCTCGCTTACGTGAATGCCATGAGGCTGTAGAGCCACGCACTTCTGGTAGAACAACCGTGCTTCTTCCAGGCGTTGCAGTCCCTGAAGGCTCTCTGCCAGGTGGAAGTTGGTGAGTGCGTCATCCGGAGCAATTTGCAGGGCTTTGGAAAACTGGACGTAAGCGGTCTGAAAATCGTTCTGCCCCAGCGCCGTCTCGCCCTGCTGTATAAGCTGTTGCAACTCCGGTGACCGGTGCGGATCCAGGACTTTGTCTTCTACGCGTGGATCGAGCCGTTTCAACGCATCATGGGCCGCGGCGGCCTGCGGGCCTTTCGGCAAAATTTCAAGATAGAGACTGTAGTTCTCGTAAGCCTTGGTAAACAGCTCCAGTTTTTCCTGGGTCTCGGCCAGATAAAACGTAGCTTCGGCATCTTTGGGCTTATAGAGCAGAGCTTCGTTGAAACGATCGAGCGCGGCGCGGTAGTTCTTGTGCTTCAGGTAGTACTGGCCCACTTCCACGTCTTTAGCGGCTTTGTGCGGGTCCCAGGGACGCATCTCTTGCACGTCGTTCGGTGTGTCAGAACCAGCGGTGCCGGAAGCTGCCGCGCCGGAACCCGATTTCCCGGCAGTATCACCGCTCAAATCAATCTGGGAATCTTTGCTGGAACTGTCGCCCTGCGGCTGCGCGGCCTGATCTTCGTCATGCTGCTGTTGCTGCTGTGGTTTCGGCTGGTTTTTGGGAGTGATGTGGGGCTGGTCGTCTTGCGAACGTTCCTGGGCCGGGAGAGCAACAGCTGCAATAAGAAATAGAAATAGGGCAGCGAACTTCATGCTCTATTTTAGGGCAGCGAGGCACCGACGGTGTAAAGAGTTAGTAAGCGGCAGCGCTTCATGAACATGCAGAAAATTTAAAGGCCGCCAGCGGGCTGGCGGCCTTTATCCTGCGCAATGCCTCGGGGGAGGTGAGACATTTACCGGCTCGGGTTAGGAGTTACGGTCGTCAGCGCAGAAGACTGTTGGTTCTGGTTGTCGCCGGCAACGTTGGTCATCAGGCGGACATCCACGCGGCGGTTCTTGGCGCGGCCTGCGGCTTCCTTATTGCTGGCCACGGTCTTGTCTTTGCCAAGTCCGATCACATAAATCTTGTGTGCGGGAATGCTCTTTTCCGACAGGTACTGGACCACGGCATCGGCACGGCGTTCGCTGAGCTGGTAGTTGTAGGCCGCGCTGCCGACTGAATCGGTGCCGCCTTCCACTACCACGATGTAGCCCTTGGTGTTGGGAACATCGGCAATGAGCTGGTCAAGTGCCGTTTTGGCCTTTGAGGTCAGATCGGCTTTATCGAAACCGAAATGGACCGAGGTCTCGACCACTGGACGATAGTTGTCCAGATTGGCGACCTGGTTGGCAAGCGCGTCGGCGCGAGTGGCTGCGGTGGAGGCCATGGTTTGGGCCTGGTCCGCACGGCTGCGCGCATCGGTGGCCTTCTGGTCAGCAGCGGCTGCCTTCTGATTCACACCCTGAATGCCCTGCTGTGCGCGGGCATCAACGTCTTTAATAGCGTTGGTATTCTTGGCAGTCAACGCGTCGAGTTCGTTCGACTTGTCAATAATAGGCTGCGTTTGCTGCCTTACATATTTCTTGGAAGCACAACCGGAGCTGAACATCATGGATGCACCGGCCAGCAGAACCACGAGAGTTGATTTCACGTTCATGGGAGAAAGCTCCTTGGGGGACCCGGGCGGCTGGTTTGCCGCATATTTACCGCACCTCTCTAATCAGCAAGCATGTTGCCAATCGAGCCACACTGGAAAAAATTATTAAATCCTTTGTTTCCATGTGCTTGTCTAATAGGATGCGGACGACCTCCCGGTCTGCCGCCCTTCCCGGAGTAGAATTTTTACCTACCCTGGCTGTTAACATAGAGGTAAATAGCTGTTCCTCTCTTCTGACCCATGGACCTGATTGAGAAAATCCGGACAATCCCCCTTCAGCCCGGCGTGTACATGTACAAGAACGCCGAAGGCGAGGTCATTTATGTAGGCAAGGCCAAGAGCCTGCGGGCCCGGGTGCGTTCTTACTTTCAGGAAGGTGTGGGCGAACTCAATGCGAAAACCGGCTCTTTGCTGCGCGAGGTGGTGGACGTTGAGTACATTGTGGTGGCCAATGAAAAAGAGGCTCTGGCCCTTGAAAATAACCTGATCAAGCTGAAGAAGCCGCGCTTCAATATCCTGCTGCGTGACGACAAGACTTACCCATATATCAAGCTGACCAAGTCAGAGCGCTTTCCGCGCGTGTACGTCACCCGCAGGCTGAAGAAAGATGGCAGCGAATATTACGGCCCTTATTTTCCAGGAAACCTGGCCCATCGCATTGCCGACCTGATTCACCGCCACTTCCTGATTCCGTCGTGCAAGGTAGACCTGAACCGCTATCATCCTCGACCCGTGTTTGCAGTACTACATCAAGCGCTGCCTGGGCCCATGTGTGAAAGACCTGACGACCCTTGACGCCTACCAGGAAGCTGTAAAAGATGTGCAACTGCTGCTGGACGGGCGGCAGACCGATCTTTCGCGCTCGCTGCGCCAGCGCATGGAACAGGCAGCAGCCGGCGAGGAATACGAGCGCGCCGCGCGCTATCGTGATCTGCTTTCCACCGTGGAGCAGCTTCAGGAAAAGCAGCGCATTGCCGCGGCCGAAGGCGACGACGTGGACGTATTTGGCTACCACTTCGAAAACCAGATGCTGGCCGTGAACGTCTTTCATACGCGCGGAGGCAAGGTGCTCGACCGGCGCGAATTTTTCTGGGAAGACCTGCCGGAGCGGGAACCCGGACAGCCGTTTAATCCGGGCGAGTTTTTCTCGGCGCTGCTGAAGCAGATTTACATTGACCAGATCTATGTCCCGAGAAATGTGCTGACGCCGGTGGACTTTGAAGACCGCACCACGCTGGAAGAATTGCTCTCTGAAAAGCGGCAGGCCAAAGTCGAGATTCTTGTGCCGCAGCGGGGCGAGAAGCGGTCATTGATTGATCTGGTGGCGCAGAATGCCAAGCAGTCATTTGACCAGCGCTTCAGGGTGATGAAGCCCGCAGCCGAAGCCATACAGGAAGCAGTGCAGGACGCCCTGACTTTGCCCGATGTGCCCAAACGTATCGAGTGCTTCGATATTTCCCATATTCAGGGCTCGGAAACTGTCGCTTCCATGGTGGTGTGGGAAGACGGCAAGATGAACAAGTCTGAATATCGTAAGTTCATTGTGAAAACCGTCGAGGGGGTAGACGACTTTGCTTCCATGCGTGAAGTGGTGGGCCGCCGTTACAAGCGATTGCGAGATGAAAAGAAGCCGTTCCCAAGCCTGATTCTGATAGACGGAGGCCTGGGCCAGTTACACGCCGCTGGTGAAGCCCTGGAGGCATTGGAAATCACCAACCAGCCTCTGGCTTCCATTGCCAAGCGCGAAGAAATTATCTACGTAGCCGGTCAGGAAGATGAGCCTGTAGTGCTGGAGCGGCATTCGCCGGTGCTGCACCTGATCCAGTTGATCCGCAACGAGTCCCACCGCTTCGCCGTTACCTTCCATCGCAAGCGCCGCCAGATGCGCGACCGCAAGTCGGAATTGCTGGATATTCCCGGCATTGGCGATCGCACCCGCCAGCGACTACTGCAACATTTCGGCAGCGTGCGCGCAGTGCAGACAGCAGATGCCGCCGCGCTCAATGCCATTCTCACCAAGCCCCAGACCGAGGCGGTGTTGCAGCATTTTGCGAAACAGGAAATCAGCAATTAGCAATTAGCAATTAGCATTCAGCATTCAGCTGCGAGCTTCTTGGGCTGAAGGATTGCATTTCGTGGGCATGGTAAGAGATTGGAGGTTTGAAAGAGGCAACGTGCCGCATTGAGAAACATGCGGGTAGAGGCGGTGCTCCGCACCGTCTCTGAGACGCGCGCTGCGCGCGGCTCACAGGTTTGCGTTGCTGTAATAATTTTTCTATATCCTTTGAGACTGCATTAGGACATTGGCTCGACCGTCCCTCCGGGACTTCTGGTCGCTTCTGGATTGTTCCCGGCATTCCGCTGCCACTCCATGCCGGGCTACTGGCGGACGTCCCTGCCGGGACTTTATTTATCGATTACTCAATCTATTTATTCGCGTGTAGGCTCGCCACCGGCCACTACTTCTCCGAATCCTGTTCCAACAACGTAATCAAATAGTTCTTCACATTGGGCGTCAATCTTGAAATCTGCAGGACTTCGCGAATCACGCTGGGCGGCAATTCGTTGGCGAACTGGAGCACGCGGGCAAACGGAGTATTTTCATTCGCCAGCAGGGCTGCTTTGATTTCATTGCGGAGCGCCCATTTTTCATGATGGCAAACGGCGGGCGCCAGCAGTTCTGTTTTCTCTTCCATGCGCAGCGCCTTCACGATCAGCGCCTCAGTCATTTGCGGATTGGCGAGTGCTGCCCGCATGATTCGCTCTTCTTTATCGAGCAGCAGGGCGGCGGCTACGCGCCCTGAACTTTGTTTTGCCAGGCTGTATCGCTCGCCTGCCGAAATGGTAGCCAGACGGCTGATCAGCACTTCTTCGGCCACGCGCTTTACGTCGGCGGCTACCGACGGGAACAGCGCAATCTGCATGAGTTCAAAAGTATAGAGATGGCGAATGGTGGGCACGGAAACATGGCGGGGCGTGCGCGGATGCGACACAATGGCCAGCCGCACCTTGCGGTTTTTCGCGACTGCGCTGTTGCGGTTCAACTCTTCCAGCGCTTCGCGGGGCAGGTCGCGGCGATTCAGCATGGCCAGAGCCAGGTCTTCGGTGAGCCGTCCATCGCTGGCGGCTGCAATCAGGGCTTCTGCGGAATAGCTGTGGACCAGTTCTTCGAGAGAGCCGCCTTGGGCTGCCGCGTCTTTTCCCCCTGAGCTTTCCGAAGGTCCGTTCACTGTAGCACTCCGCGCTCAGCGGCGAGTTCCAGCGCTCCCAGCACCGGACGCACGTATGCGAAGCTCACCACCGCGTGGGGATATTCCAGATGCAACTGGTTTTGAAATGAATTGCGCACCAGAAGCGAACCCTGCAGAACGCCGCCCGCCATGGCCACGCGAACCGTGCCTCCATCAGGCCACAAGCGGGTGATCACGGCGCCAGCGAGGCCGGCGAGTTCCCGTCCGGCGCGCCCTACAACGGTTTGGGCGTCGTTGTCTCCGCGTTCGGCTGCCGCAGCTACAGGTTTTGCCAGTTCAGCGAAGCGCGCCCGCGCATCGGAGTTGGCAATGCGGACCACTTCTTCGGGTTGCTGCACATTCCAGCACCGCGTAATGTCGGCGAGCAGACCGTCACTCGCGCCTTTGTCCCAGGAACGCAATGCCGCAGACACAGCTTCCCTGCCGATCCAGAAGGCGGAACCCTCGTCGGAAATGGCTGGCCCCCATCCGCCCGCGCGGGCGGTAGAGCCCGCATCATTGCGGCCGTAACACACAGATCCAGTGCCGGCGATCACCAGCACTCCCGGCAGGATTCCAAAAGCGGCTCGATGGGCGATGACGTGGTCGCCGGTGACCCGCACCGTTCCCGGCACCAGTTCATGAATTACGTTTTGCGCCCATTTGACCGTGCCCGGCAGCGAAGCACCCGAGATGCCGAGGCACACCTGCTGGATTTCATGCGGGCTGACTTTGGCCGCTTCGCAAACTTTGATGATGCCCTCGTGCAGGTTGCGGGCCGCTTCCTCTTCGCCCACGCGCGACGCCTTACAACTGGCGGATGCAGCCTGGCCCAACAGCTCAGCACCGTTGCTGATGGCGCAGTCTGTTTTGGTGCCTCCGGCGTCTATACCCAGGTAGAAAGGCATGGTGTCGCTTTCATCTTAACCACAAACTTTGTTTTTGCCTTGGACGATTATTACTGATACTAATGGCGTTTCTCTCGCACATCATGCACATTCACGCTATTGATCTGGTCATTATTGTCGTCTACCTGATCTGTATCACACTTTTCGGGTTGCGATTTCGCAAGTCGCGAAGGTCACTGCGTGATTACTTCCTGGCCGATCGCAATATCCCCTGGTGGGCAATCTCGCTTTCCATTGTGGCCGCGGAGACCAGTACGCTCACCATCATTGGCACGCCCGGCCTCGCCTATGCAGGCAACTTTGGTTTTCTTCAGGTGGTCTTTGGATACCTGCTGGGGCGCGTAATTATCTGCCTGATTTTCATTCCGCAATATTTTCGCGGAGAGATGTTCACCGCCTACCAGTTGATTGACCGCCGCTTTGGCCCGGCGTTGCACCGCCTTACCGCCGCGGTTTTTCTGGTGCTGCGGGCGGCCGCCGAAGGCGTGCGGGTGTGGGCCGTGGCCATTGTAGTAAAGGCCGCGCTGGGCATCGGCGATATTGCCGCGGTCACTATCATCATGGTGCTGACCGTTCTTTATACTTTCGAGGGCGGACTGGCGGCCGTGATCTGGACGGATGTAGTGCAGATCATCATCTACGTAGGCGGCACGATTGCAGGGTTCATTACCCTCGGCCACTTGTTTCCTCTGGGCTGGCATCCGGTGCTCGACTGGGCGGCACGAGAGGGAAAACTACAGTTGTTCGATTTCTCCTTCACATTTTTCAAGACCTACACTTTCTGGGCGGGACTGATCGGCGGCATGTTCCTGACCACCGCCACCCACGGCACCGACCAGTTGCTGGTGCAGCGGCTGCTCGCGGCACGCAACGAACGCGAATCGAAGCTGGCCCTGCTCTCCAGCGGACTGGTCATTCTGCTCAACTTCACGCTGTTTCTCCTGATGGGCATTGGGCTGTGGGCGTTTTTCTTTCGCAAGATGAACTTTACCTCGCCTGATCAGGTGTTTCCGCAGTTCATCGTCACCTACATGCCGAGCGGCGTTTCCGGTCTCATGATTGCCGCCATTCTGGCCGCAGCCATGTCGAACCTGAGCGCCGCCTTGAACTCGCTTTCTTCCACCACCATTTTTGATTTTTATGTGCGCATCAAACCCGAGACCACCGACGAGCGGCGCATTGCTCTTTCGCGCGTCGCCACCATCGTCTGGGGCGTGGTGCTGTTCTGTCTCGGGCTGCTCTCCCGTTTTGGCGGCAGCGTGCTGGAAAAAGGGCTGACCATCGCTTCCCTGGCCTATGGTGGATTGCTGGGCGTGTTTCTTCTGGGACTGCTGACCCGCCGCGCAAAGCAAACTGGAGCAATTATTGGTATGCTCTGCGGGCTGGCTTTGAACATCTACATCTGGGGATTCACCCACATTGCCTGGACATGGTATGTGACGTTTGGGGCAATCGTTACATTTGTTGTGGGTTATGTGGCCAGCATGGTGACAAACCTCACCACCGAGACACAGAGTCACGGAGAAAGCCTTACCACCGATAACACTGATTGAACCGATGATGGGAGAAACCAGGATCAGTACCACGGAACAGATCGAGAAGACGGCAACCGGCAATCTTGTCCGCGAGTTGAACGTATGGCATGCCACTTCCATCGTGGCCGGGACCATCATCGGCAGCGGCATCTTTCTGGTTCCAGCGGAGATGATGCAGGCGGTCGGTTCCGCGGGCCTGGTTTATCTGGCATGGATCGTGGGCGGGCTGCTGTCTTTCTTCGGCGCGCTTACCTATGCCGAACTGGGCGCCGTGAGGCCGTGGGCGGGCGGAGAATACGTTTACGTCCGCGATGGATATGGCCCGCTCGCTGGCTTTCTCTATGCCTGGACGTGGTTCCTGATCGCCAAGCCGGCCTCGATTGCGTCCGTGACTGCGGGACTGGTGCGGGTGCTGGGAAACTTTTCCGCCTTCAGCTTTCTGCCTCATCCCATTCTCTCGTTGCACCTGAGCGATACGCGCCTGTTCGTGGTTACTTACGGTCATCTGGTAGCGATTGCCGCAACCATTCTCATTACCGCGCTGAATTACATCGGCGTGCGCCGGGCGGGAAATTTCCATCTGGTCTTTACCGCTCTCAAAGTGGTGATGATTGCGGGCATAGCGTTCGTGGGATTCACCGCTTCATCAGGAAGCTGGAGCAACTTTGGCACCAGGTTTCTGGGCGCCAAGGGCGGCATGGCCGGTTTCATGGCCGCGCTGGTCGCGGCGCTGTGGGCCTATGACGGATGGAACGATCTGAACATGGTCGGCGGCGAGATCAAGAATCCGGAACGCAGTATCCCCATCGCTCTGATTGCCGGAGTGGCGCTGGTGGCCGTGTTGTATATGGGAATGAACGCGGCCATTCAATACACGATGCCCGCCGTGGCCATGGCGAACTCACCGGTGCCCGCCTCAGACGCAACCCAGATTGCCATAGGCCGATGGGGCGCGGCGCTGGTCTCCGCCGGCATGGCGCTTTCCATGCTGGTCACCCTGAACGGCACCATCATGAGCGGAGGGCGCGTGCCCTTTGCCGTGGCCCGCGATGGATACTTCTTTCGCGCGCTGGCCGATGTGCATCCCCGCTTTCATACGCCGGGGCTGGCGCTGATTATTCAAGCGTTTGATCGCTATTGTGCTGCTGCTGGTCGGCGGCGCATTCCGCGAGTTGTTCTCGCTGGCCATCTTCGCCGAATGGCTGTTCTACATGATTGCCGCCAGCACGGTGTTTGTCTTCCGCAAGCGCGAAGTGGATACACCGCATGGCTATCGCACCTGGGGATATCCGGTGGTTCCGGCGCTCTTCATCGTTGCCGCAGCGGTGCTGTTGTATTACACGTTTACCGACAATCTGCGCAATTCAGCCATTGGGCTGGTCGTGATATTGGCCGGAGTGCCGGTGTTTTATTACTTCGCTCGGCGAAGAACACCTTTGGGAACAGAGGAACGGAGGAGATTGTAAAGAGAATTGGAGTGGGAATTATGCACCGACCAAGCGACGAGCGGATGTGGGCGGGTGGAGATTACGGGATACGGGCTCATATGAGCGTGTGACAAGGCATTCTCGCGATACCTTTCAAATATGCGTGAGAGGAAGATACAAGGGGGGAAAATGGTTTTAGCTGAGGCGGCATTTAGCCTTTGGCGTAAGCCCTGGGTTCCGGAATACAGCAAGAGGACCTGGAGCCTGCATTATCCTTCTTACGTGTTTGTCATCAGGTTGGAGACAGGTGGATAAACGAAACTCCAGTCCGGCGACGACCGAGAGTAGCCCGGTCACGGAGCTTTCCAGATGCCATCTGTTGCGCATCTGAAGCTGATGCCGTAGGAACTGAAAGAAATACTTCCTTGCGCCGCTGGCGCGAGCTAGCGGTTTTTTTGAAAGCGCTATTAAACACCTGCCCGGTTCGGTGGAAGTCCCGTAGCGTATGTGTAACCGGCTAGAAGCTAACAGCTAGAAGCCAGTAGCTGTTTTAAGCCGCACTTGCCGGTCTTGACGTCTTCAACTTCTCGTAAATCTTCACGTACTCTCTGGCCGACGCGGTCCACGAAAAATCTTTTTTCATGCCGTTGATCATCAACCGCTTCCAGCCTTCTTTGTCGCGGAATGACTGTAGCGCTTTATGAACGGTTTCGAGCAATGCGGGACCGGAATAAGTGGTGAACTTAAAGCCGGTGCCTTTGCTGGTGGCGGGGTCCCATTGCTCAATGGTGTCTTCGAGGCCGCCGGTGGCGCGCACGATGGGCACGGTGCCGTATTTCAGGCTGTAAATCTGGTTGAGGCCGCAGGGTTCGTAGCGCGAGGGCATCAGGAACATGTCCGCCCCGGCTTCGATCTTATGGGACAGCACGTTGTCATACGCTACCTTGAGAGCAATCTTTTCCGGGAACTGGCGATTCAATTTTCGGAACAGTTCTTCGTACTGCTTGTCGCCACTGCCCAGCACGGTCATCACCAACGGCAACGCGGCAAGATCGTCGGCGATTTTCGCGATCAGATCGAAGCCCTTTTGCGCGGCAAAGCGCGAGACGATGCCAACCACCGGCAGATCAGGGTTCTGATTAGCGATGCCGAATTCTTTCAGCAGATCGCGCTTGTCTTCCTGCTTGCCGTCCAGGTTTTCGGGCGAATATGCGCGGGTAATGTATTTATCTTTTTCCGGGCTCCACTCGTTGTAGTCCACGCCGTTGAGGATGCCGAACACCCTGCCGGCGCGCAAGCGCAGCACGCCTTCCAGTCCGAAGCCGTATTCAGCGGTCTGGATCTCCTCGCTGTATTTGCGGCTCACCGTGGTGATGTAGTCGGAGAAGGCAATGGCGCCCTTCAGAAAATTGACCTTGCCCCAGAATTCCATCTTGTCAATGGTGAACAGGTCCCAGGAGAGCATGGTGAGCGGCAGAATGTCGGGATCAAAAAGCCCCTGGTATCCCATGTTATGAATGGTGAACACCGTGCCTGTCTCACGGAATACGGGATCGCCTTCATAGCTGGTGCGCAGCAGCACCGGTATCAGCGCAGTTTGCCAGTCGTGGCAATGGAAGACTTCGGGCGGCCCGAGTATCTTGGCCGCTTCCAGCACCGCGCGCGAGTACAGCGCAAAGCGCTCGGCATTGTCGGCATAGTCGCCGGCTGAAGATCCGTAGAGGCCATCGCGGTCGAAAAACAGCGGGTAGTCAATAAAGTAGAATTGCACGCCGGACTGTTTTCCTCCGTCGAGCACCGAACAGAACCGGTACTGGTCGTCGAAGGGTATAGTCACGCTGCGCAGCGCAGTGCGCGCTTCGGTGAGTTTGGTTTGCTTGTATTTGGGCAGATAGACCGTGACGTTATGTCCAAGCTCGGCCAGTGCCTTAGGCAGCGCGCCCACCACATCGGCGAGACCGCCGGTTTTGGAAAAAGGCACGCACTCAGACGCGGCAAATACGATGTTCATCGGTCTCCATGAGGCTGGCGGCAGCGCGGCGCCGGGTTGCAAGGCGCAGCAAGTTAGATGGCACATTTCGCCGGACAGTTCACAGGCGAGACGTGCAAAAAACAAAGTCTAAATGGCGGAAAGAACGAGGGTCAATTTTGCGCACCGCAAAAAAAGCCAGGCTGGGCCAGAACTTTCTGGCAGACCGCAGGGCCGCTGAAAAAATCGTGGACGCGCTGGGCGACGTCTCCCATTCCGTGGTGGTAGAGATCGGCCCCGGACGCGGCGCCCTGACCGAAACACTGGTCAAAAAAGCCGGACGAGTCATTGCCATTGAATTCGACCGCATGCTGGCCACCGAGATGCGCGTGAAGTACGAGTCGCAGCCACACGTTGAAGTGCTGGAAGGCGACGTGCTTGCGGTTGATTTCCGTACGGTGCTCTACCGCACCATAGGCCCGCTGGACGATCTGCGTCCGCTCAAGCCGGAACGTGCGCGTCTGCTGGGCAACCTGCCTTACTACATCACTTCTGACATTCTGCTGCACATCTTCGACTTTCACGATCAATTCGACCTGATTGTAATCATGGTGCAGCGCGAAGTAGCGGACCGCATTGCCGCCAAGCCGGGATCGCGCGACTACGGCCTGCTTTCCGCCACTGCCCAGCTTTACGCGCAGGTGGAAAAACTCTTTACCCTGCCTCCCGGCGCATTTGTGCCTCCGCCCAAGGTGCATTCGAGCGTGTTGCGCCTGCGCATAGCGCCGCGTTTCGCGGAACTGGGTGTAGAGCCGGCGCAGTTCATTGATTTTCTGAAACTGGCTTTTGCCATGAAGCGCAAGACGCTCATGAACAATTTGAAGAAGCGTTATCCGGAGGAAAAGATTCGGGCCGCGCTCAAGCAGGCCGGAGTTCGCGCGGACGTGCGCGCTGAGGCAATGTCATTGGAGAAGACGGCGGAAGTGTTCAAGCAATTTGGTAATTGGGTAGAAGAATTGGTAATTTCGTAAGTTGGTAATTGGGTAATTTGAACACCGAAGCCTCACCACTGATCACACTGATAGAACTGATCAACACTGATTTTCGGAAAGCAAAGCTACAAGAGATCGCCTTCGCCTGAATAAGCTATAAGAGAAGAGAGACGCAGCGGAGCCACGTCTCTCTTTGTCCTACAATTACCCAATTACCAACTTACTCAATTACGCAATCCCTACTTTGGCTTGCCTGGCTCGTTGTGAGCGGGCGCTGGCGGCGGCGAATACGATCTCGCCGGTGCGCTGGGCGCAGGCGGCGAGTAGGAACGCGCAGGAGCGCTGCTCGGTGCTGGCGGCGTAGAATGTGCGCGCCGGAGCGCTATGTTCCTGTCGGCTGGAGTAAATGTACGCGCAGGTGCGCTGCCTGACTCACGCGATGGCGGAATGTTTGGCTCGCGCACTGTAGTCCTTGGCTGCTGCGCAGGAAAATTCTCCTGTTCAGGCCGGTTGTCCAGTTGCGGCCAATTTTCCGGCAACGGCTGCGATTCCGGGACGTGCTGCGTCCTGTGGCCGGCGCGGCCTCGTGTTGCGGTTCGGTGCGGCGATCGTGGAACTCTCTCGCCGGGGCCTGCTGGTCCCGCGAAGGTTCGATCTGCTGGGTGCGCGTTGCCGGGGCAGCTTCGTGCTGCGTGCCAGTGCGGCGATCGTGCATGTCCACATCGGGAACCTGACGCGGCTGCGCCGGGGCAACCTGCTCGGTTCTCATGGCAGACGACCCTTCGTACTCAGTTCCTGCACGGCGGTCCTGCACAGTGCCCGGCTCTGGCCTGTCGGAAACCGCCGGACGCCGGTTGTCGGAATCAGCGCGTCCCGGAAAATCGTCATTGGTAATCACACGGCCTGGACGGAGCGACGCCAGCGGTCGCCCGGCCTGTTGTTGGTAAAGCCGGTCGCAGGCCTGCCGGGATTCTGGGCCGGCGCGGCAACTCGCGTACCCGCCGCCGGAGGCACTGGAACCTGGAAGCCATGGGGCGCATTTACCACTCCGGGGAAGCGATGCCAGCCGCCGCCGAAATTCCCTGGCTGCCACAGCCAGCCGTATCCATTCACAAATATCCAGTGGCCGTAACGATAAGGCATCCAGCCCCACGGATAGGAAGAAACCCACATATAGCCGAACTGCGGCGAGTAATTCCAATATCCGTTCATGAATGGGTCCCAGCCCAGGTTCACATTGTTGGGCCGCCACAAATATCCGTAGCCCGGCAGGTTGTAAAACTGGCCGTAGTAGTTCAGGTCGCTCATGCCGTACTCATACGGCGATTGGGAATAATTGGCGTTGGAAGGGGTCGCATAGCGGCTGAGATAGTCTTCGCGCTCTGCGCTCCAGTCGTCGAGATAATCGGCCTCAGTGCCTTTTTGCAGATCGTAGCGATCGGCATCCACGGCGTCGAGAGTAAAAGTCTCGTTCTTTTTAATGGCGACGTGCGATTCCGACTCAGGATCGTTGAGGCTGACCTCGCCTTTCCAAACCGCAATTTCCAGAGGATCGGAGTTGGTGTTCGTGACGCGAAACTGCGACGAGTGCGTCAGCTCGATCACGCGCTGGCGGGCATGTACCGCAAACACGTCATCGTCACTATGGCGGGCTACCTTGAATTCAGCTTCGCCCGCATCGAGGTCAACGGAGGTAACAGTGGCGCCGGAAGAGAATCGGCCCAGTTCGGAAAAGGTAATCTGCGTATCGGGCGCCAGGCGAATGGTGCTGCCATCTTCGAACTGAATTTCTGCCCGGCCATCCTGGCCGGTACGCACCTGATCGCGCTCTGAAATCGGGGTATTGAGCGTGGCGTTTTCGAAACCGAAATCGCGTCCACCGGCGAACTGCACCTCGCCTTCTACATAACTAAGACGGACAATTCTGGCGTGCGAATCAACTTCCTGTTGCTCCTGCGCACGAGCAAACGGCGCCAGCAGCATTGCAATCGCGAAAATGAGGCCCGGCAATCCTTTGTAGCGCAGCATAATCTCACCTCTCAGGGCTTACCTATCTTAGATGAGTTAAAGCGTGCTAAGGCGCTGAAGTTCTGTGTCTTTACGATAAATGAGAGTGGCTTACCCTTCTTAATCTTTGCCCGCTGGATCTTTGGTAAGTCCGGCCTTCGCCAGCAGGTTATGCGCCCGTTGCCGGGCTAAATTTAGACTGTGGGGTCATTTTCGATGTTCCGCAATGTGGGCGCTATGATCTCCAACTCCGCCAGATACTGGTTCTGCGCATCATCCTCCATGCCGTGTAATTCCTTGTCGAGGCCCAGTTTGTCAAAACGCTTTAGAAACACCAGCTTGCGCCCATGCTCAATGGTTTTCGATATGCCCTGAAAGAGCCGGGTCACCTGCTGGATTTCCTTGTTTTCTGACCAGTTATAGACGGTCTGCGTGTGATGGCCCGCATCATCGTAGCTGAGGGTCTTGCGCCCGGTATTGGCAACGCGATGCTGCTTGAAATCGTAATCGCCCTGAAAAAAGTTGAGTTTTTTCGCGGTCCCAAACAGGCGGTCGCGATTGCCGTCTGACATGGTGAACGCCACCACCTCATCAGGATCGTTGGACTCCTCTGTTCCCTCTTCTGCCGGGTAGGATTGCGGGAAACATAGGTGGCCTTACCCGCAGAATTGACGGTGATGGTGAAGTTCTGGGGCGTGGCGGCTTCCCAGAAAAGATCAAAAGTAATGGTGGGTACCGGCGTTCCCGGCTGCGCGCCGGCCTGTTGCGCCGGAAGCAAACAGTGCTGCTGAGCAGAAGCAACCTGATGGCGAAGGTGAGAACGAAGTGGAGTGCGCGAGTCATGAAGTGGTCGTCTGATATCTCTGCAAGGTAGATGCGGTATGGATGTGACAGATGGCAATGGCGAGAGCGTCAGCGGCATCACTGGGTTTCGGCGCTTCAGGAAGCCGCAACAGGCGCATGACCATCTGCTGCACCTGGTTCTTATCGGCCCTGCCGTAACCTACCACTGAAGATTTGATCGAAAGCGGCGAATATTCAGCGACCGTCAGGCCGCTGCTGGAGGCAGCCAGCATGGCAACGCCGCGCACCTGGCCAAGCTTGAGCGCCGATTTCACATTGACGGCGTAGAACACATCTTCAATGGCGGCAATCTCGGGTCTGTGCTCGAGCAATGATGGCGCTGAGTTCAACATAGATCTGTTGCAGCTTGTGCGCCATGGAATCGCGCGATTTTAATTTGATGGCGCCGGTTGCACAGCATACCAGTTCACGATTCCCCGACTGCTCCACTACCCCGAAACCGGTGTATTCGCTGCCGCAGTCAATGCCCAGGACGCGCATGAAAGCCAGTGTAGCCTAACCAGATTGCAACCTTACCACTGATAACACTGATCAAATTGATTTGCACTGATTCTTTGGGGCTACAAAAAAATCAGTGCAAATCTGTTCCATCAGTGCAATCAGTGGTGAGATTTTATTCCGCATCAGCAACATCTTGGCTTTTGCGCCATGCCTGATTCGCGCTCGCGCATAAATTGGCGGTAGCTCTCGACCGACGCGGCGCTATTCGTGCGCAGAAGAAAACGCTGATAGGCGTTTTCTTCAAAGATTTCGCGCAACACTGCCAGCAACAATTTCGAAAACGAATGCAGCCGTTTCATGCGAGTTCCTCCGTGGTGTAGCGGGTGGGCACAAAGGGCGCTTCTGTGGTGATCGCCTGCTTCCTGCCGGACAGCACTCTGGTCCACTGGAGCGCCGACTCAACCACCACTACGGCGACCAATATCACCAGAAATCCGGCGACCGCGGCGTCCAAACGGTCGTTAAAAATTTTTCGCGGAAGATCGTGCGCGGCCGCCAGTTGGTTGGCATGGGCGAGCAGGCCAATCAGCGGATTGGGATGAAAGATCTTTTCCCACGAAGCAGTAAAAGTCACCGCCACCAGTCCCAGCAAGCGGAAGCAGCGTGACCCACATGTAACGCGCCCGCTGCATCTTGACGATGATGGTCGTGGCCACGCACAGCGCCACTGCGGCCAGCAACTGGTTGCAGATGCCGAACAGCGGCCAGAGCGAGTTGATTCCGCCCAGCGGATCGCGCAAGCCCTGCCATAAAAAATATCCCCAGGCCGCCACCACCATGGCGCTGGTGGCAAAGATGCTCGGATACCAACTGGTGCGCCCCAGCGGACGCCAGATGTGGCCGAGAGCGTCCTGAAGCATGAAGCGGGCCACGCGCGTTCCCGCATCGAGCACGGTAAGAATGAACAGCACCTCGAACATGATGGCGAAGTGGTACCACAAGCCCATGACCGCTGAGCCGCCCAGGCTGTCAGAAAAAATCTTGGCCATGCCCAGCGCAAACGCCGGAGCGCCGCCGGTGCGGAAGAACAGGGTCTTTTCGCCCACGGAGCCGGCCAGCGTATTCATCTGGTCAGCAGTCACGGGAAAGCCCCAGTTGCTGATGGTCATGACCGCTGCGCTGGGGCTGTTGCCTACCATGCCAGCGCCGCTGTTCACCGCGAAGTAAGTTCCCGGCTGCAAAGTGCAGGCGGCAATCATGGCCATGATTCCCACCAGCGATTCCGCCATCATGGCGCCGTACCCCACCATGCGCGTTTGCGGCTCGCGCTGGATCATCTTGGGCGTGGTGCCGCTGGAGATGAGTGAATGGAAGCCGCTGATCGCGCCGCAGGCAATGGTGATGAAAGCAAAGGGAAAAATGCTGCCGGCAAATACCGGTCCGCTGCCGTCAATAAACCGGGTAAGCGCAGGCATCTGCAATGTGGGGTGGACCAGCACGATGCCGATGGCAAGAATGGCAATGGTCCCCAGTTTGACAAAGGTGCTCAGGTAATCGCGGGGCGCGAGCAGCAGCCATACCGGCAATGCTGACGCGGCAAATCCATAGACAATAATCAGCGCGGCCAGAGTGGTTCCGCTGAGAGTGAAAATGCGCGGACGCCTGGGCAGAATGCGCGACCCATTGCCCGCCAAAGATGGCGAGCAGCACCAGCGCGAAGCCCAGCACCGATGCTTCCAGCACCTTGCCCGGACGCAAATAGCGCAGGTAGATGCCCATGAGCAACGCGATGGGAATGGTCATGCCGATGGTGAACGTGCCCCAGGGACTCTGGCGCAACGATTCACGATGATCAGGGCCACCACGGCCAGCAGAATGATGATGATGCTGATAACGGCGATGAACGCCACTGTACCGGCAACTTTGCTGATTTCTTCGCGGGCCATCTGGCCCAGAGATTTGCCGTCGCGGCGAACGGAAAACAGCAGGATCACAAAATCCTGTACGCATCCGCCGAAGACTGCACCCACCAGGATCCACAGCGTTCCCGGCAGATAGCCGAATTGCGCCGCCAATACCGGGCCTACCAGCGGTCCGGGGCCGGCAATGGCCGCAAAATGATGTCCAAAGACATACCATTTATTTGTGGGGATGAAGTCGCGGCCGTTCTCGAGGCGTTCGGCGGGCGTGGCGCGCGCGGCGTCAAGCGCCAGCACTTTAGCAGCGACAAACTTGCTATAGAAACGATATCCGAGCGCATAGCTGCAAAGGGCTGCCGCCACCAGCCACAGGGCGTTGATGGCCTCGCCTCGATGCAGAGCGATGGTGGCCACCGCGAGCGCTCCCAGCATGGCCACCGCAGTCCAGATAAGTATTCCAGATAATTTTTTCATCAGTCTCACCCAGTTCGACTCTTCGCCGCTTCACGGATTCATGCCGGCAAGCACCTCATTCTGCCTGTGCCCGCTGCATTGTGCAATCGGCATTGCCCGCCTGGATTATTTCTCAGGTTCTTTCAGGGTCAGCACTCGTTCAGAATCGCGCATCTAATTGCCGCAGATAGGGTTTAAGAATACAGGCACGATCCCAGGGGAGGATTGAGAGCTATGAAGAAGTTTCTATTCAGCGTGCTGGTGGTTGCCGCTCTCGGTTCGTGGTGCGCTGCCCAGAACCTTGCCAAAGATCCGGTCAAGATCGTTCACGGTCCGGTTGTCGAACTGGTGGGTGATACCACGGCGCAGATCGCCTGGTCTACCAACGTAAACGCCGGAACCATTCTGCACTACGGCACCGACCCAAATAATCTTACCCTGAAGAGAGACATGCCCTGGGGCGGACTCACGCACCGCGTCGAGTTGAAAGACCTGAAGCCCGCCACGACTTACTACTTCAAAGCAGAGTCTGATCAGGGCCAGGGCACAGGCACTCAAGCGCAGGCCACGGAATCGTCGTTCCAGACGCGCGCAGCCGGAGAGAAAGCCAGCGCTCCCTCGGTGCCCTCACCTGCCGCAAGCGAAGCCAACGCATTGATTGCCGGACCGATTCCGCAATTGATCAAAGACACATCGGCGCAAATCTGGTGGCTGCCGGGCCAGCCTACGGCGGCAGTCACGCTGACTTACGGCACAAGCTCTGCCAATATGAACCAGCGGCTCATTGCCACTCCTGAAACAGGAGGCGGCGCGGGCGTGATTGCCCAGCTAACCAATCTTCAGCCGGACACCACGTACTATTACGCGGTTTTTGGGCAGAACAACCAGCAACTCTCGGGCGGACAGTTCAAAACGGAGCCCGCCAATTATGCGGCCAATAACAATTTGAGGATCACCAAAGGGCCGGTGCTGGAGATGATTGGCGCCAATAGCGCCGTGATTGCATGGTCAACCAATGTGCGCGCCGGAAGCGTTGTTCACTATGGAACCGACGCCAAAGCCCTGAATCAGAGCGCGGAAGCGCCCTGGGGACAGGAAACCCACAGAGTGGCCATCACCAACCTGCAACCCAATACCCGCTATTATTTCGAGGTGCAATCCACCCAGGCCCAGGGCACGAACAGCCAGGTGCAGACCCAGCCTTTGCCGTTTCAGACGGTGGCGCAAGACCAGCAGGCGGTACGGAATATTCAGCCGCGATAGATGTAGATAGACATATCGGATGAAGCGCAAGGCCGCTCGAGCGAGCGGCCTTCTTTGTGTACTGTGCCTCTGATCGCAGATTTCGGTTTTGTTTTCAGGCAGCGCCTTTTTTGTTGCCGCGACGGTCTTGCAGGCTTTGCGCTACCTCAATCAGTTCCGGGCTTACATAACTGGTTTTGGCAATGGCTTCGGTAATCGGAATGGACTGGATGTGATTTCCCCTGAGCACCACCATGTTACCGAATGTCCCCTGATGCACAAGGTCAATCGCGCCTACGCCGTAACGCGTAGCCAGCATACGATCGAAAGCGGTGGGCGAGCCTCCGCGCTGGATGTGCCCGAGCACCACGGCGCGCGCTTCGTACCCGGTGCGCTTCTCGATCTCGGATGCCAGCACGTTGCCGATGCCGCCCAGTCGCACGTGACCGAACTCATCTGTCTTGTCAGTTTCGGTGACCAGCGAACCGGGATTCGAGCCTCGTGCCATCCTGGCGCCCTCGGCAACTACGACCACGCTGAAAAATCGTCCGCGTTCATGGCGGTGTCTCAGCGCCGTGGCCACTTCATCAAGTTCAAACGGCCGCTCCGGAATCAGGATCACGTCAGCGCCTCCGGCAATGCCGCTGTAGATGGCGATCCATCCGGAATCGCGGCCCATGACCTCAACCACGATCACCCGGTTGTGGGCCTCAGCCGTAGTGTGGACACGATCAATGGCTTCGGTAGCAATATTGACGGCCGTATCGAAACCAAAGCAGAAGTCGGTGCCGCTCAGGTCGTTGTCAATGGTCTTGGGCACAGCCACGACCTTGACGCCCCGCTCAAACAATTTCTGTGAGACTGACTGGGTATCGTCTCCGCCCATGACGATCATGCAATCAATGTTCTGCTGCTTCAGGTTTTCGATGCAGCGTTCCAGTCCTCCCTCTTTCTTTGCTGGATTGGTGCGGGAAGAGCGCAGAATCGTGCCGCCACGGGGCAGAATGCCCGCGACCGACTCGAGGTCCAGCGGACGGTAGACATTTTCCAGCACTCCGCGCCAGCCTTCCAGAAAGCCAATAAACTGGTCGTTGTAGTGAAAAATGCCTTTGCGAACTACCGCTCGAATCACTGCGTTAAGTCCGGGGCAGTCACCCCCGCCGGTCAGCATGCCGATCTTCATTTTGATTTGGTCCCTCGTGCGATTTTTGGATGCCAGTAGTAGACCTACGCCCACCACATACATCTTGCCCCACAGAAGTGCTGGTTTTCAAGGAACGGCCGCCTTTTCGATTACGCGCAGCCTTAGTGTTATGAGACACTGGATGGCATAAAACCAGGCACTCCTGATCGCATCTCTGTACCGCGCCCTTACGGAGAAATACCTTGGCCGATCAACAGTTCGCAAATTACGAGGAGTTTTTTACCTTTTATCTCCACGAGCACAGCGATGCGCGCAACCGGCTGTTTCACGCTGCCGGCACTGTACTGGGCATCGCAGTCTTTGTTGGAGCGTTTGTCATGGGACATCCGCTCTATGCTTTGGCCTGGCCTGTGGTGGCATATGGTTTCGCATGGACCGGCCATTATCTGGTGGAAGGAAACAGACCGGCAACCTTCGGACATCCGTTCTGGTCGTTCATCAGCGACTTTCGCATGTTGTGGCTGATGGTTACAGGAAGACTGCGGGAGCGGATGGCGATGAAATAGAATGCCTGCTCCATCGCCAGCATGAATTTTAATTAGGTCACAAACAAGGCTCGGTTAAATTCGATATGACTCCTGCGCTTCCATTGGTGTTGGTTTGGCCGTATGCGTTGGTGTTCTGGCTGGTTTTCGTTTGGGCATTTTATCCTGAGGTGCGCCTGCTTCGGTCCGCACGTGCACAGGCTGGCCCGCAGGATGCGGGTTCCATGCGATTCATCGTTTCATTGCAACGTGTGGGCGTGGCTGCTGCCTTCGTAGTGGCACTCGTCAATGCGCATGGCGCTCTCGCCCATCAGCGTTTTTGGCTTTGGTTGGGCGTAGTCATGATGTTGGCTGGAGGACTGCTACGCCGCCACTGCTTTCGCATGCTGGGAACTTCATTCACGGCAGCGGTGGTTGTAACAGCCGGACAGGCCGTTGTAGACCGTGGCGCTTACCGCTGGATACGGCACCCTTCCTATACTGCTGGCGCTCTACTCATGCTTGGGATTGCTGCGTCATTGTCAAACTGGATGAGCATGGCCGCGGTGGCCACAGCAATGTTGCTGACGTATGGCTACAGGGTCCGAGTGGAAGAACGCGCGCTGCTGGAAACACTCGGCCAGCCCTATCGCAACTACATGCTGCGAACCAAGCGGTTCATTCCCGGAGTGATCTGAGGGACTGGGCAAAAGCACGTTCGTTACTCAACGCTCACTATGCAATCACCAGCAGCAGCGCAAAACCGTCATGTCCTTTGCTGCCGACCGTCTGAATTGTAGTCGCGCTTACCCGCGGCTCAGCAGCTACGAGTTCATTGAATCGCTGTATGCCCTGCACCAGAGGATCGCTGCTGGAGGCATCGGCAACCGCTCCCTTGCGAACAACATTGTCCGCGAAAATCACCGTGCCTGGACGCGAGAGCTGGAGCGCCAGACGGAAGTATTCAGCATAGCCGGGCTTGTCCGCGTCAATGAAGACGAAGTCAAAAGGGCCGCGCTTTTCTTTGACCAGTTGCCGCATCGTTTCCGCGGCCTCGCCTAAGCGCAACTCAACAACGTCCGACACACCGGCGCGCTCGAAGTTGGAGCGCGCGACTTGGGCATGTTTTGGATCAAGTTCCAGGGTAATGAGGCGTCCGCCGGCAGGCAAAGCCCGCGCCAGCCAGATCGTGCTGTACCCACCCAGCGTTCCCACTTCCAAGATATTGCGCGCGCCCTGCATGCGCGCCAGAAGATGCAACAGCTTGCCTTGAGCGGGCGATACCTGAATTTCCGGCAGGCCGGCAGCGGCGCTGGCCGCAAGCGCGGCTTCCAATGCCGGATCATGCTTCAAAAATAATTCAGAAACGTAATTGTCGACGGCGGTCCACTGATCTTGATTCATGCTTCAGTTTTACCACTTGCGAGATCCTGTTAACTGTTTCAAGTTTCCGGGTCAACAGCGCAGAATAGTTAAGCTGTTTTCTCGGCCTTAAGCTGTTCCGTGGTGCACTGCGTTGGCTTCTTTTCCGGACGCCAGCGCAGGAATTTGGCTCCGTGGCGGAATCTTCCGCCGGAAAAATGATCGTAGTGGACTTCACATACCAGCTTGTGTTCCAGCGGGAACCATTCTGTATTGCGGTCCTCACGCGCCCAGCGGCTGGGACCTCCGGGCGCTTTGCCTGTAAATCCGGGACCACCCACTAACGGCTCAACGATGGCCTTGAGCTTTTTGCGTTCTTCTTTGGTGAAGCTGGAACTGAAACCTACATGATCGAGCTGGCCTTGGTCATTGAATAAACCCAGCAGCAGCGAGCCTACCTGGCCGCCTTTTTGCGCCCAGCGAAATCCGCCTACTACGCAATCAGCGGTGCGGATGCGCTTGATTTTTACCATGCCGGTGCGTTCGCCGGAGGTGTATTCGCATTCCAGCCGTTTCGCCACCACTCCGTCCAGACCTGTGGCTGCACCGTGCTGCATCCAGCGTTCGGCTGCGGCGAAGTCGGAGGTCGCGGGGGAAAGAGCAATGCGCTTGTTGTTCTCTAAATTAGCCGAAAATTCCTGCAGGGCCATGCGCCGGGCTGAAAGCGGCTCCGCCACGAGGCTCTTACCCTTCTCGTTGACCAGCAAGTCAAAAAGCAGATAAGTCGCCGGGGTCGCGACGGAAAGTTTCTTGATGCGGCTGGCCGCCGGATGAATGCGCTGGAGCAGCGCATCGAAATCAAGCCCGCTGCCCTGGCGGATTACGATTTCCCCGTCAACGACGAATTTTTTCATTGGCAGGGCTTCGAGCGCTGCTACAACTTCGGGGAAATAGCGGCCCAGAGGCTGCCCAGCCTTCGACTGCAACACGATTTCATGACCGTTGCGAAATGCCAGGCAGCGGAAGCCATCCCACTTAGGCTCATAGAGCCAGCCATTCTCCTGAGGTATTTCTTTTACGGCTTTGGCTTCCGCCGGTGGATAAGGCGGCTCAATGGACAAATTCAGTTTCGGAAAAGGCTGTTCGAGCTGCTCGGCGGGAATCGCGCCGTCAGCAATATCGGCTTTGGCTTTGCGCGAGGAAGAGGGCATAGAAGCTCTATATCAATAAGAGGCAGAAAACTTGTCTGCTTCTGCCTCAAAAAACAGACTCTTCAATGCCCTTCCAGTTTTGCGCCTGCCAAAGCCGTCAGCATCATTTGCCGTTCGGTTTCCCGCTCTCAGAAAGCCGCTGGGATGTCACACCCGGAATGCGCTGCCAGTGCTTTGATTTGCTGTCGCCAGGCTTTCGGTTCGTTTTACCAACGACAGAAGCAGCAGAAATGCCGTCTGCCGGGTTCACGTAGACAGCACGCTCCCTGGTGCTCAAATTAATTTCAGAGCTCAGCGAAATGACCAGCAGCACGGTCCCGAAGAAGCTGAGGATCAGGCCCGGAGATGCGCTGTTGATGCCTACATGCCATTGAGCAGTTCCGCCCTCCACTTTAGAGGACAGCTCACTCACTTTGCCTAGAATAAACAGAGCACCCAGAAGGGCCATGACAATACCTGTGATAAACGACAACTGCTTCACGACGATACGAGACATGAGCACCGCGCTTTCAAGGTGGAACCGTTTATCCACAAGATCTGATTCCAGCGTGATCAGCCGAAGCCTGAAGTATTCCTCTTCCGTCATTAAGACTGGTGGAATTTCAGCAGTTGAAACCGGCTGCATCGCGGAATTCAATGGGCCGCTATTCACAGAGGTTTTCTCTTTATTGACATCATGAGGATGATCCTGATCAGCGGCTTCGATGAAGTCGTTGACCTGGTCGAGATCAACGGCGCTGAATACAAAGAATGCAGCGGTCAACGCCACGATAAACCACTTCATGAATGGAAGAAGATGATTCTGCCACTGTTCCAGCTGCTTTTCCGGAGCAGCAATATTCCCCGGTTCTCCTGCCTTCAAGATGACGGCGGCCATACCCGTTGCACTCATTTCGCCTCCAGCAGATGTTCTACGAGTAGCAATGCCTCCGCGGAGGGACAGATCGGGTGCGGAAAAGGCCTGGGCAACTTCAAGGAAACATCTCTTTACTACAACGTGAAAACCGGGATGATCCCTAAGAATGCAACACAACATAGATAAAGGTATTTGGAATGGTTTAAACGAGCAAGAGTGCCGTCTGGTTTAAAACAACGAGGGACGGTTTGAGCCTCCCAAAAGCGCTGTGTTGACGTTCGCTATCACGTGCGTTCCTTCGTGACCACCCCAGGCAAAGAGCAGAAACACCTGTGGAAACCCGCCCGCGCGCAAGGTGAGCCCAGCGGAAAAGCTATGCCGCAGATGATCAAAACCGAGGTCGTCGCGCGCAAGCGCCACCTTGCCTGCATCAGCTCCGAAAAATACCCCCAGCGGAAGCGGGTATTTAAAGCGATCAAGGCCGGGAATGGAATGCTCAATTCCTGCATGGAAAAGCATTGCGTCCGGCCCGCGAAACCGGTAATCAGGGTAGCTGCTCAATACAGGATTGCCATTGATGTCTGAACCGCCCAGAGTCGGCTGAAAGTAGAACGGAACTACATTTCCTCCTGATGCGACCGACTCGGTGAGCAGAAATCTCAGGTTAATGGCTCCTTCACGGTTGCTGGAGGTTGAAACGATGGGCGGGCAACGCAGATCTCCCGAGGTACTATCCGATGCGCACTCATCAGGGCCGTTGGCATCTTTCGCTGTTGTGGTGATCGAATGATAAAAGGGGATCTCGTGATTCAAGTCCGTAGTGAATCGCCTAAACGTAAAGGAATCGCCGGAAACAAATTGCTGTAGATTGACCAGGTAGTTCAATCTTACAAAATTCTGATGCACCGACGGATTGATGCGTACTCCGGCCCCGAATTGAGCAAAGGCCGATCCTCCGCCGAGTCCTGGAGCGGTGGAGGGCGTGTAGAGAGACGCAATGGAAGGCGTAGTTCCCGATTGGGGATTTCTTACCTCTACAAATCGCCCATTGATCTCTCCAAGAATGGCCAGCTTCAATTTTCCGGCCGGGGCACGGGAACAATTACGCTGGAACCCACAATTGTTTCCCGCTCGCTGAAAAACGACCGGCCTGAGAGCGACGTCGTATTCCCAAGCCCGAAGAACTCAAGCTTGTTCAGAGAAATAGCCTGTGCATACAGGCTGATCAATGGGTAGTCCACAACGCGAAGCTTCGATTTATGAGGTGTTGCTCCTGATCGGGAACGGTTGATGACCGGGTGGACCGTTCGCGCCCGCGTCGGAATGATCTTGAGGTAAGCACCGGCACGCCATGATCCGTTGACTGATCCGACGGCGTCCACATCCGACTTCAGCAACCAGTTCTTGCCGTCATAGTGTGTAACAAATGCGGCGCCCGCGCCGAATCCATTTTGCGGCGCAATGCTGCCCATAGCAATGTGCAACGGATGTCCCGTGAACAGAACGCCCGCACAGCCGCCAATCGAAAAAGCGAGACATGAATCCTTGAACTCCGCGCCTTCCTTGCTCAACTCCGCTGCGAGCGCAGTTTGCTGTGCCGCCAATGTTGTGGAAGCTACGCCCAACGCCAAAATTACAATCAACAATGCTCGTAACATTCTGTCTGTTCCTCTGCTTCGCCACATGCTTTTCGTCTAGCTAGTCGCTGCCTGCGCCTTCCGGGTGCAGCGCCGCTGTGATCTTTTTGATATATGCGGCTGCTTCGGCTTCGGTCCGAATCGCCGCAACATCCACGGCAGTTCTCTTTTGCGGCGGCAGGGCCTTCTCGACCTCATGGAGATGTTGGATTTGATTTTTCAACAAAGCCGAGAGCGGGCGCTCCTTCCGGAACGAACCAGCCGCGGCTTGCAATACTTTGATCTTGTGGCGGGAGCGGAGTTTGGCTGTGACCTCCCGGACGTACTCCGCAGCCTGCGCTTCGGTCTTGATCTCCCCGAGTTGCACACCGCTGCGCTGCTCGGGCGGCAATTGTTTCTCTGATTCGAGCAAATGCTGAATCTGGGATTTCAGCAGCTGGGAGATCGGACGATGTTTATTAAAAGATCCTGGCGCGGGTTTCAAAATGCGAATTTTAGCCATGCCAATGCTCCTGCTCTATTCAAATGAAACATCGTCTGTCCGCATGACGGGCAGGGACAGCAGATCAAGAAAAGTCTCTGCAACCTGCTCTCGCGGCGAACGTGCGCTGTTCAGCGAGAAATGTTTTGTCACCGTTGCGGGAATGGAGGCGTGCTCAAAAATCCGCATATCGTCAATGGTGTCCGCCGAATTCATTGGCGAAACTACGGTTCCGCGTGGTATCCAGGGAGAAACGAGCACGGCAGGCACTCGTACGCCCAGCCGGTCAAACATGAAAGGCCGTCCTGTCTCCGTAGCTGCCGGTTGGGCCACAAACCCATCAGGCTGGCAAGCAGGCGGCGGCACATGATCGTAGATTCCGCCATGTTCGTCATACACAATCAACAGTGCTGTGCTCTGCCATATACCCGGATTCTCGCGGATCGCGTTATAGATAGAGGCGATAAATACTTCGCCGGCAGAGATGTTATGGTCGGGGTGCTGGTCGGAAGCCAGAATCTCACCCGAGTCTCCATCGTGATCGGTATAGTTGGGTTCGATAAAACTATAATCGGGCAGCGTACCGCGTTTGCAATCACGCAGAAACTGGTCGTAGGTGCCAAAAAACTGCGGCTGGTCGCGCAGCAGGTTGACCACCTCCATGGTGGAACTGGCCTGATCGTAGTAATAGATTTTTGCTGTTCGCCCGGCATTCTTCATGCGCTGGTAGATGCTCTGATAGATGGTGTTCGCATACAGCAGATCCATTCCTACATGCCCAAACGAAGTACCGTAATGGGCAAAGGCGCGATTGCAGATCGTGGGACCCGGAATAGATGCAAACCAGCGGTTGAATACCGCGAACTCCGTAGCCAAGGTGGTAAGCACCGGCAACTTATCTACAGAGAAGTGGTACATGATCTTGTGCGAGTGAGAGACATCGCCTCGTTGCTGGAAATAACTCGAGACAAAGCCCTGCATGTTTGCGACCCTCGTATCACCTGCCACTCCATTGAATAATTGCAGATCCACTGCTGGAAAATGGTGGTCGGGGTCTGGATCGAGCTGTCCCTGGAAATCTGCCAAAGGCTGCACCAAAACCGGTTCTCCGGTGGAATCGCGATTGTTTTCATTTCCTTTCAGGCCATCAATGCGTGGATCCTGCTGCTTCAGCGCACCGAGCATATGGTCGAATGACCGATTTTCCATCATGAGAACGACTATATGCTTGAGGTTATCTAGTCCTGGCGGCATTCTCTATTCCTGCTTTATTCTGTGAACTTTCTAATACAAGTCCAGCGGTGACTACGTTGTTTTAATAATCTCGCGTTAAATGTATAACGCCAGAATGATCTAGCTCCCTAAAGATTCGCGCGATTTGGCCCATATTATGTACTACCATCCCGTTAATTCTTTGTGAGGCACGGCTTTTTGCAGGGGTTGAAGCCCAAAATTTACAAGTGGCTTTGCGGCACAACTTCGCAACCTGTCGCTCGCTGTGCTCACGCCAGACTAAACGCTAAAGTCGTGCCCTGATACATGTGTCCTCTAATCAAGCATCGAGTTTGCGGTTTGCCGCGCTGTGTTCAGCGGAAAGGCTGCTCATCAACTTACGGCTAGAAGTGTGAGTAGTCAGCTATATAAGCTATATAAGATAGATCATGAGTTCATGCGACTCAGTATGCAAAAGCTTCTTTGACGAATTGCTCTGTCGCGCTCAAAGAAGGTCACTCAGGTAGTCCCAAGAGGAGTTGAAGAAGGACTTCTTGTTCCTTCTGAACATGTTAAGGTCTTCAACGTCCGAGTTGATTGAGCCCCTTAATACATAATCACGAGCAAGGTGTTGCGCCTGTTCGTGGCAAACATTGCAGCAAAGCGATAAATTTAGCAGGTTTCTATTCTCCGCCAATCCTGATCTTCATACCGCTGCGGAAGGTGAGAGGCAGCGCGGGAAATCCGAAGGCGTCACTGTAGTGCTCGTTGGCCAGGTTCTCTATGGTTGTGTAAAAGGTGAGCCGATGGGTGAGACGGTAGCTGCCGCTTAGATCTATTTTCTGATAAGCATCAGACAAGTCACGGTTCGGCAGCAGCATAGTCGTACCGAAAAATGAATCTGAAGCAAAAGTACTGTCATTGCGGCGACTGACAAGGTAACCGCTCAGCGCAGCATTCCATCTTTTGCGCGCGTAAGTCAGATAAAAGCTGCCGGTATGCGGCGCACGCCGAAAGGGACGGTCGCCTACCAACGGCGAGAATGCCCCAATCGGAATCGTCGGGAATGCGGGATTAAAAGAAGGAGAAAGCGCATCACTGGAAAACGACCGCTGCACTACGGCATCAAGATAGGTGTAAGCAGCGCGGGCGCTGAAGCCGTAGCCCAGATCG
Organism: Terriglobia bacterium; assembly: GCA_963823745.1. Classification (GTDB taxonomy): domain Bacteria; phylum Acidobacteriota; class Terriglobia; order Terriglobales; family Acidobacteriaceae; genus Angelobacter. The sequence goes on along the minus strand of CAWGMN010000008.1, from coordinate 9,974 downwards.
AGTTCGAATTCCGTTTCCGCGCCCAGTGCGCGGGTATCGGCAGAGTTCACGTTTGCTCCAAAGGCAGTCTGATCAATGATTGGCTGCGGCACTCCCAATTGCTGCAAGGCCAGATCGCTCACAAACTCAATCTGGTTGGTAAAGCGATTATGAAAAAACGTGAGCCCAAGCTTGGCGCGGCCGTTCCATGCTCTCTGCTCCACTCCAAAATCGAAGCTGCGCGAACGCTGAGGCGCGATGCGACCGACGTTGAACTGCGAAATAAGCTGCTGGCCATTGGGCAGTTGCGCCAGCAGATCAAACAGTGACGAGGTCTGTTCGAAAACACTGGGCTCTTTAATTCCCTGCCCGTAATTGAATTTCAGTTTGGTGCCATTGAAAGGCCCTTCCGACCGGGGACGCACCAGGTAGTAAGCGGCTGAAACTCTCGGCGTAGCGGCGATTCCGAATATCTCGTTGTCTTCGACGCCAACACCGGCCGTCAGATAGGCGCGCCCTATGCTTCCCTGTAATTCGGTCGTGTAGCTGAAGTTGTTGCGCCGGGTAGAGTTTTTCCCGCCTGCCAGCGTAAAGCCGCGCTCGTTTTCATAGCGGAAGCCAACCAGCGCCAGGAAATGCGGGTTGAAACTGTAGTCCGACTGAAGATAAGCAAAATCGCGCTTGCTGGAAAAACTGGACGTGATTGGATACGTGCCGCCGAAATCGAGAATCGCCTGTCCGGTGGTGCTGAATCCGTTTGCGCCGCGAATCGTGAGCGGCTGGCCGAGAAAATCAAAACCATCGAACAGACCTGTAGGCGTGGGATTCTCAAATTGTTCGCGCAACCGGGTAGCGCCATAGCGAAACAGGTTATGCCAGCGCGAAGTGGTCTGGTTCTGCGCGGTCACGCTGATATAGGTGTCCTGATCGCGCTCGAAGGAATCATCGGGAATTCCAAAGATCGCAATGGTATTCGGCAATCCGGTTGCGGCAGTGGTGTAGCGGGCGGTAACGCGCACGTCAGTCGTACTGGTGGGAGTCCAGCCGAAATTGCCCACATAGCTGCCGTTATGAAACGAGTTATTGGGAAGGCTGTTGCCGGTATCGAAGCGTGAGACTTCGGCCAGGTAGTCCACCTGCCGATACGCGCCGCCGAGCGAAGCATCGTGATGAAAGCTGTTGAAATTCCCGGCATCAAACGGCATAAGAAAGCTCGGGTAACCGGGTAGTGCCCTGGCGGGTGGTGAGATTCACGACTCCGGCAAGAGCGTCGGATCCATAAAGCACGCTGTTGGGGCCGCGCAAGCACTTCAAGCTGGTCAATCCCTGTAGTCGCCAGAGTGCCGAAGTTCACCTGTCCGCCAATATCTTCCAGCGGAACTCCGTCTAACAGGACTTTATTGGCGTCACTGTTTCCGCCCCGCAAAAACAAAAACGCTCCATTTCCTCGCTGGCCGTTCTGCACAACCTGAGCGCCGGGAACGCGCCGCAACGGATCGAATACATCGAGCTTATTTTGAAACTGGTCGCTGGGAATCACCGACACGGAAGCTCCCACCTGCGATTCGGGAGTCTGGGTTCCGGTGGCCGAGACCACCACATTTTCGGCGACCAGCCCGATATTCAGCGCAAAATTCACCTCCGCCGCCGTGCCGCCACCTACGTACACAGGGGCGCTGGTCTGCGACGCAAATGTGGCCGCCGTGGCACGCACCCGATAATGCCCGGAAGCAGGCGCCGCAAGCTGGTACTGGCCTTTCTCGTCAGTCACTGCGCTGGCCACCGGGCGATCATCGCGCAGCAATTCCACCGTGGCCCGAGGCACAACCGCACCGACCGGATCGGTGATTACACCGCGCACCGACCGTGATTCATAGGCGTAGGAAACCATGCATAACACGATTGCTATGCAAAAAACGCGAGTGATTCTCACAGCAGTCCCCTCCCAAACTTCCAATGCGCATGGAGTCCTCATCAGCCAGTGCCGATGATGAAGCAACCTGCGTTCGTGGCTTACTTCTACAGAGGGAAATCTCAGCTAAACAGCAAAGGAGCTGCCCGGCTCTCCCTGGAAGCCGGAACACCCAATGATGGGTATCTGGTCGGTCTCCTGACTCACGCCTCATGGAAGCTGAACGCCTTCCCGGTTTCCCAGTGGCAAACATGTTCAGCGTCTAAGCGATTACAGTTGCGGGGCAGTGGCGGCTTTTCACCGCGCTTCCCAGTCACCAGACGAGGAGAGTTATATCTGAGGGATATTGATTCGGTCAAGCATGGGATTGTTATGAGAGGCAGATCTGGCCGTGCATTTTTACCGTTTTATTCATTCCGTGACGACACGCAAGTAGAGGTTATTTAAGTTCAGACTTGTCAGATTTTGCTCTTGCACCGTGACGTATGTGGAGTACTTCAACACGTTGCTGTTTCTCGAAGACACGGTAAATCACGCGATAAATATGGGGCTTGCGGCCGTACAGCAAGTGTCTGAGATTCTTTTCGGGCAATGTTACGGGGCAGCGATTCGGATGTTGTTCAAGACTGAGAATGGCGTCTGTAAGACCCAAGTACCACTTCAGGGCAGCATCGGAACTCGCGGCATTGATTTGGTCAAATAGCTGAACTAAATCGCGCTGGGCGCGGGAAGTAAGCTCAACGAGATATGCCATGAGCGATTTCAAACTCGTCGAAAAACTCTCTTGCGGACCTCACTCTTCCCTTTTTGGCGTCTTCTAAACCCTGACGAATACCTTCTTGTGCGTCAGCAAGAGCGGCAATGTCGAGCAAGCGCTGATACGCTTCAGCATCCTGCACAACGGCTGCTGCTTTTCCCTTTACGGTAAGCACAACAGGGCGTTTACTCTTTTTCAGTTGTTTCATGAAATCGCCAGAGCGCCTGCGAAATGTTGTTAGGGATTGAATGTCCTTGGTGATATCCAGCATTAGGAATACTCCTGCGAGCACCTTATTAGGTGCTATGAGAATATCCTGTTTCATATCAGTGATCAACCATTCTTCGGATGCCACGCGTAATTCGATCCAGTCCAGAACAAGAAGCCAGGTTTGTTGTTGCGTCTGGCTTCGATCACGTCAGTCTGGATGGCCAGTTTCATGTCACGAATATATTTCTCGCTGAATGACCGGCTAGTGCCGAGAAAAGTTGCGGCTGCATGTTTCACCAGATAAGCCTGGCGGGCCTGTGGGTTGCGCCACGCAGTTGGACCGTAGCCATGAATTACCGCCAGCAACGTCTCATCTTTTTCCACGTGGGCCGGCTTTATTTCAGGGATGGTTACTGTGTGTGCTCCAGGCGTCGGCAGAAAGAACTGGTCGGCATCCTGAATCGTCCAGTTGGCAAGTTCACTGTTGATGTCGCCCAGTTTGCCGGCCACAGGCTCCACAAACACAGCCAGGTCTTGAACTTCATCACCATTGAAATCGCCTGCTATGAATGCTGGTTTTCCCCGGGAACTCACGACCACATCGTTACCGAAGATGCGGTGAATGGTTTCCTGAACGTCCTGCATTGTGGCTGGCGGCGGTTGTTGCGCTGCCGTCCGGCTTTGGGATGCCTGCACCACCTTTGCCGGTACAGGCTTTTCGGCCGGAGAAGAATCAACCTTCTTACATCCGGCCAGCAATGCAACATGAGCGAATGTGAATACCAAACGAATCATGAATGCGAATTTATGCGTCATATCGGCTTAGAAACGACAACGAAAAACGACGAGGCCCCATCGGAGCCTCGCCGTAATGAACCAGATCACAAGGTTTGCAGGAAGGTGATCAACTGATTTTTCTGAGTGGTGCTCAGGTTGAGGTAATTGTTGATCACGCCGTTGGCTTCGCCGGCATGACGCAGAATTGCGCCATTGCGGGTGAAGGTTGACAGGTCGTGCATGAGGCGCGATTTATTGCGGAGTCCCCATAACGGAGTCGTGCGCATTTTGTTCGCGGTATCCTGCGGACCATTCTGAACAATGCCATCGCCCGTCCCTACGTTATGCAGCAGGAAGTCGCTATACGGATGGATGATCTTGCTGCCCAGCGCTGCTGGAACGGTGAACTGTCCACCATTGATTACGGTGCCTGCCGGTGAGGTGGTAATGGAGCTTACGTGGCAGATATCGCAACCGATGTTGTGGAACAGGGTGGCGCCGGTCTGTGCATCAGCCGTGGCTGCCAAAGCGGTGTCCCGCGGAGGAGCCTGGGTGGCGCGCATAAAGCGGGCAAAGTGGTCAATGTCCGCCAAACCTGCCGAATCCGGATGGTCCTCAGGATCGGCAACTGTGTCGCACAATGAAGTAGTGTCAGTCGGCTGCAACCGGCTGGTAACACCCTGCTCGTTCACGTAAGCGTCAGCCGCGAAAGAAAGCAGGCTGGCCTGCTGGTTCTTCCAGCCGAAGCGTCCACCGCGGATCTGTCCCGATGCTTCCAGAAGCGGTACTTGAATGAATTCGCCGGCAATCTGTCCACCGCTCTGGCCGGGCTGGTTATTGGCAATAGAAACGAGCGTATTGCTGTCAATGGCTTCGACAAAGCCGTCGCCCAAAGTATTCGTGGTAGCACGGAAGGCCGTAATGGTTTCGGTTCCGGGCACCCGCTCCGATGCCTGATCGCAAATCGCGCGATCATTGACCAGTGAGCGGTTGGGAATGCTGTTGGCGCCATCGTTGATGGGAATAGTCGGGTTCACAAAGTTGCCGGAGGCATCGGTATGTCCGACGCGCAGTTCGCTGACCTGGCTGGTAGCGCCAACATTGGGTGTTGCGTGGCAGTCTACGCAGGCGCGGGCGTTATAGGTTGGTCCGAGACCTACGGAGATGTCTTCTTCTTCCATGAAGACCGCTTCGTCTGCGGCAAAGGTAGCGTTGGTGGTGAAACCGTTACTGACTGCTCCCGCCTGATTATTATTCACGGGAGTAGCGTAAGCGGCCGGGGCTTGAGTCGCTGTCTGCGCAATGCCGATGCTGGCCAGGATGGCCATGGCAGCAATGCACAACACTAAGGGAAGTTTTCGACGCGTCATTTAGGGAGTTCCTCCTCTTCCTTCTCCATACCAATGGGGAGCCGTACCCAGACGTGAGCGAATGTCTGTTAAAGAGGGACGGAATTACAGGAACTTGAAACGGTGTGATCTCTCGTGCCTGGAAAGTCCAATTCAGCCGGGAGCGCTGAGAAAGTTAGCAGCCACTCTGGTCTGTGTCAAGAAAATCCATGGCCACTCACCGCAATGTACCACCGACACAATGAGCGAAAGAGAATTTGACATCTGGATTGTCCATTTACGGTCTCAAATAGCATCTACTTTGAAAGTTCCATCGCTGCCTGCTGACGACTTCTTAAAACTGGTTCCATTTTGGGAATTCCTCAAAATTTAAGGAACACCGTGGTATCGAGGGCCTGCGTGCAGGCCGTAAAGCCGTGTTCGAGATTGCAACTCGCCAAATTTCGAAAAGAAATTTAGGATGTGCGGTTCACTTCGCCACCCGGGAAGGAGAGTTTTTAATGCCTGCAATCATGATGACCATGAGACGAATTTCTATTTACCTGTGTGTTCTGGCCGTGCTGTTGAGCGGAAGCGCCCTATCGCAAGAACCGACACAAGAAACGGCGCAACCCACAAAGAACGCGAAGCAACCGCGAAAGCAAATCGGCAAGAGCGCAGAGCCAACCACTGCAAAAACCGCGACTGCCTCACCGGCATCTGCAACGGAACCGGAGCAGGAAGAGGTCAAGGGGCCGTGGCATGGTCTTACATGGAGATTGATTGGGCCGTTTCGCGGTGGCCGCGTACTGGCGGTGAGTGGCGTGAACGGAGATCAAAACACATATTACTTTGGCGGTGTAGGTGGGGGAGTATGGAAGACCACTGATGGCGGCCTGACATGGCGGCCCGTGACCGACAAGGTCAAAGATATGTCGCCTTCCATCGGCGCTATAGCCGTTGCACCCTCTGACGCCAATGTGGTTTATGCCGCCACCGGCGAAGCCTGCATTCGCGGCAACATCATTGCCGGTAACGGAGTGTATAAGTCCACAGATGCAGGCAAAACCTGGAGCTTTTCAGGTTTGCGCGATACCCTGTCCATCGGCAGAATCATCGTCCATCCGAAAAACCCTGATATAGCCTTTGTAGCGGCGCTCGGCCATCCGTTTGGGCCCAATCCTGAGCGCGGAATATTCCGCACCACGGATGGCGGCAAGAGCTGGAACAAGGTTCTTTTCAAAGACGAAAACACCGGCGGCATTGATATAGCTTTCGATCCCGCGAATCCCAACACTCTGTTTGCCGGTCTTTGGCAGGCACGCCGCTCGCCGTGGAGCATGGACAGCGGCGGCCCGGGCAGCGGCCTGTATCGCTCCACAGATGGCGGCAATACCTGGAAGCATCTTTCCGGCCACGGACTGCCCGAGGGCACGATCGGCCGCATCGGCGTGGCTGTGGCTTATGGCAATTCCAATCGCGTATGGGCCCTGGTAGAAGCGGACAAGGGCGGACTGTTCCGTTCCGACGATGGAGGCGACACATGGACTCTGACCAACAGCGATCGCCAGTACCGGCAGCGTGCCTTTTATTACACCCACGTATTTGCTGATCCGCGCTCGCCGGAAGGCGTGTACATCCTGAATACGGGAATGTATCGTTCGATAGACGGTGGGAAAACATTCCGCCCGATTCGCGTGCCGCACGGCGACAATCATGGCCTATGGATTGATCCGGCGAATCCCGACCGCATGATTGAATCCAATGATGGCGGCGCCAATGTAAGCACCAACGGCGGCGCAAGCTGGACCACGCAAGGCAACCAGCCTACCGCGCAGTTCTATCACGTAGTGGCTGATGAGCGTTTTCCCTACTACGTATATGGAGCGCAGCAGGACAATTCAACAGTAGGCATCGCCAGCGCCAATGAGGGGGGTATTGACCGGCCCAGTTGGTATCCGGTGGGTGGCGGCGAAAGTGGATACATTGCGCCCGATCCGCACGACCCGCAAATTGTCTATGCCGGATCGTACGGCGGCGAGATTACCCGCTACGACCACCGCACCGAAGAACTCCAGAACATTACGCCGTGGCCGCTCAATCCAATCGGCTCTGGAGCCATTGATCAGAAATACCGCTTCCAGTGGACTGAACCTATCGTCTTTTCTCCGCACGATCCGAATACGCTCTACTTTGCGGCGCAGGTGTTATTCAAAACCACTGACAATGGAATGCATTGGCAGATCATTAGCCCTGATCTCACCCGCAATGACAAGAGCAAACAGCAGCCTTCCGGCGGACCCATCACCAAAGACAATACCGGCATTGAAGTTTACGACACGATCTTTTCAGTGGTGGAGTCACCCAAACAGAAAGACCTGATCTGGACCGGTTCTGACGACGGACTGGTGCAGATCACCAGGGACGGAGGCAAGAACTGGGCCAACGTGACTCCGAAAGATTTGCCCGAGTGGGGCACAGTGAGCATGATCGAAGCTTCTCCCTATGATGCCGGCACCGCGTATGTCGCGGTCGAGCGCCATCGCATGGATGACTTTGCCCCTTATATTTTCAAAACAACAGATTTCGGCAAGACATGGACCAACCTGAGCAAGGGGATTCCAGCAGGTGATTACGTTCATGCAGTCCGCGAAGACCGGCAACGCAAAGGCCTGCTGTATGCGGGAACCGAGAAGGGTGTTTACGTATCGTTTGATGACGGCGGTTCATGGCAGTCTTTACAGCTAAACCTGCCTGTATCTCCGGTAAACGATCTCATTGTTCACAACAATGACGTGATCGCCGCCACTCACGGCCGCGCTTTCTGGATCCTTGACGACGTCGCGCCGCTGCAACAATACAAACCTGACTTCGCCAATGAAGAAGTGCATCTGTACACACCCAGTCCCGCCAATCACACGACCTTTCGCGGTGGCTTCGGTGGCGGAGGTGGAGCAGTAGGCCAGAACCCTCCCAACGGCGCAGTCATTTACTATTCGCTCAAAACGGCGCTCAAAGGGCCTGAGACCAGGAAAGCGGCAGTACCGGCCGCGACAGTCACTCCGGCAAAGCCGACCGTCGAGGGGAAGGAACCAGGCCAGACGAAGCCCGCAAACGCACCTGCGCCGCCAAAGCCTGAAACTACTGCCACTGAAGTCGAGGCTGCGGGAAAGAATCCGCCTATTACTTTGGAAATTCTGGATTCCAAAGGCCAGGTAATTCGCAAATATCCGCCGAAAAAGCCTGCCGATGACAGCGGCGATGACGAAGGCTTCGGGTTCCGTCCGCCAAATCGCGGACTGCCGGTCGAGGCTGGCCTGAACCGATTCGTATGGGACATGCACTATGAAGACGCCAGCAGCGTGCCGCATTCACCGCTTTGGGGCGGAGGCATCGAAGGACCGGAAGCCTTGCCGGGAAAGTACGAATTGCGGCTCACTGTGAACGGCAAGTCCTACACATCTCCACTTGAGATTCAGCCCGATCCGCGGCTCAAGCTGACCCAGGAAGACCTGCAAAAGCAATTTGACCTGCTGCTTAAAATTCGCGAGCGTGTCACCCAGACGCATGACGCAGTGAACAAGATTCGCGATATTCGCAGCCAGATCAATGCGCTGAATAAGCGCCTTGAAAACAGCCCGCAAGCCAAGGCTGTAGCGGACGCCGGAAAACAACTCGATAAGAAGATGACTGAGGTGGAAGAAGCGCTGATTCAAACTAAGGCCAAAAGCGGGCAAGACGTGCTGAACTATCCTATCCGGTTGAACAACCAGTTAGTTGCCCTGGGTGGAGTTGTGTCGAGTGCAGATTCGGCGCCTACCCAGGCTTCCTATGAAGTATTCGACATGCTAAGCAAGCAACTCGACGTGCAACTCACGAAATGGAACCAGATTCTTACTGTCGATGTGCCTGCCTACAATGAGGTAGTTCGCAAGCAGGAGGTACCGGCGATCATTCTTGCCAGGGAACCACAGGGAACTACTCAAAGTCAGTAAGTCAAGGTTAAGAATTGTATGGATGATGTACCGAAATGGAACATGGGTGAATATTCACGAATCGTTGTCTGGTGTTTTCGTAGCGGGGCTTTGCGCAAGCCCCGCGAAAATTGATGCTATATCGCTGAACATTATTCATTGGCCTGATTTCGGGTCATTACTTCAGTGTTCCCAATTTGAATAATGCTCCTTTTGTATAAATGAAGTTTTGATTGACGTAGCATTGTAATTCGATTTAGATTCTTAGCGGTTCACCACCTAATGATTAACTTTTCATTTGCGATCTGGATAGGCCTCTCGGTCACCCTGTTGGTCTTGTTTCTGTACGCAGCCTTCATGAACATGCGCAGACGAAATGTTCCTGAAGTCGCTTTAGATGAAATTCTTCCTCTGTTGCAACCGGTGAACATTGAAGCGCTAAGCGTGATTGGCGATATCTCTCAAGACAGTCCGGTGGTTTTTCTTGACGAGTTTCGCGAAGATCAGCGCAGGCAAATCCGCGAAACGGCCGATTGCCTGCGGCGCATGAACCACAATGCCGCCATCCTGCAGCGCATTGGCTACGCGCAACTCCGCAGCCCTAATCCTATGCTGGTGGAACAGGCCCAGGAACTGATTGACGCCGGCGTACATGTTCGGCTGTATTCGTTTATGGCCCTGACTGTGCTGTTTTCCTGTCGCCTTTTTCAGTCGAATGTTCTGTCCGCTCGTGTTGCCGCGAGCAGGAAGTTCCTTGCATCCATGCTACTTCCTGCCTACCAGTCTCTAAAAGACAACGCTGAAACTCTGACTTCTCTTCGCAATACCAGTCTTCGCCAGGAACTACTCCAGAACCTGTAGTCGCTCGCGACTTCTCTGCACCCAATACTTTCCTTCACGAAACATTTTCGCGACTGGTGTAGCACGATAGAGATTCCAGGGATTGCGCAGGACCACCTCAGAGACGGTGTCGAGCACGCATGTACGGTTAGGTACGTTCAGCCCTGATTTACGCTTTTATCCGGAAGCACTTTGGA